>JAJPHD010000013.1 GCA_021325455.1 Actinomycetota bacterium | reverse complement strand
GGAGCTGCGCGAGCTCAGGAAGGAGAACCGCCGGCTGAAGAAGATCGTAGCCGACCAGGCGCTCGACATCGACATGCTGAAGGAGATCGCCCGGGGAAACTTCTAACTAGGCGGCGTCGCCGCCGAGCTGGGACCGCACCCAATCTGACAGAGCTGCAGGAGGCAGCGCCCCGACCTGACGGGAAGCTACGTGGCCGTCCCGTAGGAGCAAGAGGGTAGGTATGCCCTGGACCTGGTACCGAGCCGCCACTGCCGGGGCCTCATCGACATTGACCTTGAGCACCTTGAGTCGGCCGGCCAGATCGGTGGCCAGGGCCCCGACGGCCGGGCCGACCAGCCGGCACGGCCCGCACCACGGGGCCCACAGGTCGACCAGCACCGGGACCGGCGCCTCGGCGAGCACGTCGAAGTCGGCGTCGGTGGCATCCACGATCCATGGCAACGGTGCCTTGCAGCGGCCGCACCGCGGCTTGCCGCGGGCCGCGGCGGGCAGCCGGTTGACCGTCCCACAAGCGGGGCACGCGACCGTCTCCACCGGAGTCATGCGCCGGTGCCCGCACTGGCGGCCAGGTCCTCAAGAGCCTCTTCGATGAGCCGCCCGGCCTCGTCGGCTATGGGCTCGAGGTCCGGGTTGGCAGGCACCGTGGCGATCATGGAGGCGTCGACGGCCTCGACGATCACCCCGTCATCTCCCTGGCGGACCACCACGTTGCAGGGCAGGAGCAGCCCCACCTGGCGTTCAACCCGGAGGGCCCTGTTCGCCAGGGCGGGGTTGCATGCCCCGATGATCAGGTACGGCTCCATGTGCTCACCGAGCTTCTCCTTGAGCGTGGCTCGCACGTCGATCTCGGTGAGGGTCCCGAAGCCCCTGGCCCTGAACGCCTCCTTGACCTTGGGGACCGCTTCGTCGTAGCTGAGCCGGAGCTTGACCGTCTTGGCATACCTCATCGTCGCCCTCCTCACTCTTCCTTCCGAGCACCATTCTCTACCCCCGCGGGTATTGCTGTCCTCCTGAGGAGCTGAGGCCGGCTTTGACCGGTCAGGCCGGTGCCAGTGGCCCCCAGCCCTTCCGCAGCAGACACAAGGAGCCGGGGTGCCCTTCCTGGAGTCGCCAGGCGGGGGGGGTGCCAAGGCCTGTCCCGCCGGCCCCGCCTTCGGCCCGGGGTGGCCGCACCCGATACCTGGCCGGGTACGTTTGGGGCGGGGAAGACGAGCAGGACGGAGGTCGGGATGGATGCAGCTGGTTGGGACGCCCGCTACAGCGGCAGCGACCTGGTGTGGGGAGCGGAGCCGAACCGGTTCGTCGCTGCCGAGCTGGAGACCCTGCCGGCGGGGAAGGCGCTTGATGTTGCCTGTGGTGAGGGTCGCAACGCCGTCTGGTTGGCGTCTCGGGGCTGGCAGGCGGTCGGGGTCGACTTCTCGGCTGCCGGCCTGGCCCGGGCGGCCGCCCTGGCCGAGGAGGCCGGCGTTGCCGAGCGGGTCGAGCTGGTGGCAGGGGACGTGGTGGCCGACCCACTGCCAGAAGGTCCCTTCGACGCCGTCGTCATCGCCTACCTGCAGCTTCCTGCCATCGACCGGAGGAAGGTCATGCGGAAGGCGGCCCAGACCTTGGCTCCGGGGGGGGTGATGGTGGTGGTGGGCCACGACACCACCAACCTCACAGAGGGCGTAGGCGGCCCGCAGGACCCCGAGCTGCTCTTCGGCCCCGAGGACCTGGTTGCCGACCTCGACGGCCTGCCCGGCATCTCCGTGGAGAGGGCGGAACGGGTCCGCCGGTCGGTGGTCACCGAGGACGGGCAGATGCGTGAGGCGGTCGACGTCCTCCTCCGGGCTCGCCGCCCCCCGGGGTGAAGCGGACGGTGCGGTGATGCTCCGGCGGGTGGTCGTCGTGGGTGGCGGCCCTGGGGGTTTGGCGGTGGCGAACCGCCTGGCCCGGCACCGCGGTCAGGGCGCCGAGATCGAGGTGTCCCTGGTTGAGCGCTCGGGCGAGCACGTGTTCCTGCCCGGACTGGTGGCAGTACTCTTCGGGGAGGCCGAGCCGGCCCAGTTCCGGAAGCCCCTGCGGGAACTCACGGTGCCCGGGGTGCGGGTGGTGACCGGCGAGGCGAGCGAGCTTCGGGTCGCTGAGTCCACGGTGGCTGGCTCCTTCGGGGAGCTGGGGTATGACGAGCTGGTGGTCGCCACCGGGGTGGAGGTTGGCTGGCCCGACGGCCCCCCGGCGTGCGGAGAGCTGGCGCCGTGGACTCTCGGGGGAGCCCTGGCCGGCCGGGATGCGCTGGCCCGGATGGGTCCCCGGTCGCGGGTGGTGGTAGGGCCAGCCCAAGCCTCCTACCGGTGCCCGCCCGCGGTGTTCGACCTGGCGGTCCGGCTGCGGCAGCGAACCGGAGCCCACGTGGAGGTCTTCCACCCCTGGGGCCGTCCGCTGGCTCCGTTCGGTGACGCCCCGGCGCGCGCCTTCGAGGCCATGCTGGGCGCGGCGGGGGTCTCCTTCCGGGGCGGCTTCCAACTGGCCGAGATCACCGAGGACCGGCTGGTGGCAGCCTCGGGGGACACCACCGACTACGACTTCGGGTTCATCGTGCCACCGCATCGGGCCCCGCCCCTCGTGGCCGGGTCCGCCCTGGCCGGTCCCGACGGCTGGCCGCCGCTCACCTTCCCGTCCCTGTGCCACCCGCAGTACCCCAATGTGACCATCATCGGTGATCTGGGCGCCCCGGGGCTGCGGGTCGGCATGGCGGGCACCTTGGCCGTGTTTGAAGGGGGCTTTGCGGCCGATCGCATCGCCACCGGGCCCACGGGGGTGATGACGGACAAGAGGCCTCGCATGTCGGCGCTCTGCTTCATCGATCCCGGGGAGACAGGCTCGCTGCTGCTCTGTGACTTCACCGGCCCGGCCGCCGGCACCGGGCCGCCGGATTGCACCATGCTGCCGTTCATGCCGTGGCTGCGCCGGGCCAAGTCGCTCTTCGCCTCCGAGTGGTTCTCCACCACCGTCGGCGGCACTCTCAGCTGAGCATCGCTCGGCCACCAGTCGACCGCTCGCCGCCAAGGGCATCTCCCCGTCGGGGGAGGGGAACCCGCCAGCCCGTCCAAGCACCACAGCAGGAGCCTCGTGCCACCCAGCAGCCCCTCCCGGTCCGGGCAGAATCACCCGCCTCAAGGAGGTGCCGGGAGTTGGGGGGACGAGACCGACGGCTGTATGCTCTATACCCAGGGGGGTATATAGAGGAGGTTGAGCATGGTCAACGAGGTGGACATCCCGACGTTTGCGGCCTTCAGGGCCGATGGGGCCACGGTGGTCGACGTACGGGAGCCCGACGAGTACCTGACTGGGCACGTGCCCGGCGCACGCCTCATCCCCTTGGGCGAGCTGACCCGCAGGGCAGCCGAGGTGCCACGTCACCGGCGGGTGTATGTGATCTGTGCCACGGGGAACCGCTCGCTGCAGGCGGCACGGTGGTCGGCGTCGGCTGGCTACGACGCCGTGTCGGTGGCCGGGGGAACCAAGGCCTGGGCTGACAGCGGCCAGCCGCTGGTCGTCGGAGAGAGGGAGGACGCAGCGTGACCGATCAGCCGGGTTCGAGGGCGCGGGCAGTCCTGGCCGGCGGCGGGGGGCGCTTCCGCTGGTTGGGCACCTCCTCCCAGCCACCTCGCCTTGAGGGGCGGATTGGGGGGGGCATGGGCGGTCGGGGTCGGAGGGCCCCGGCCGCCCGGCTGGGGTGATGTTCGCCGAGGCCATCGCCGCCGGAGTGGCCATCGGGATCAGTCTCGGGGCCTTGGGCGGCGGGGGATCCATCCTCACCGTCCCAGCGCTCGTCTACCTGCTACACCAGGACGCCCACGCCGCCACCGCCGGGTCACTCATCATCGTGGGCCTCACCGCCGCAGCCGGGGCCGCCGGCCACCACCGCTCGGGCCGAGTGCGTCTCGGTGCCGGCACCGTCTTCGGCCTCCTCGGTGTGGCCGGCTCCTACGCGGGCACGCAGGCCAGTGCAGCGGTAGACCAACACGTGCTGCTCGTCGCCTTCGCCGGCCTGATGATCGTGGCGGCTGTGGCGATGGCCCGCCGGCGGCGACCTGCTGCCAGCAGGATGGCCTCTTCGGCCGAGCCCGTGAGCAACAGCCCTTCAGGCGCTGGTGGGGGAGGGACAGCCCTCCTCGCCCCGCCGACCAGGGCGGCCCGCCCGCTCTCGACGGACCGCCGCAGGGCCTATGTCAAGATCGCCGCCACCGCCACTGTCGTGGGCATGCTCACCGGCTTCTTCGGTGTCGGCGGCGGGTTCGTCATCGTGCCGGCGCTCGTCCTGGCTCTCGGCTTCGACATGCCCACAGCGGTGGGAACGTCCCTCTTGGTGATCGCCATCAACAGTGCCGTTGCCTTCGCCGCACGCGCCGGCACGGGCCTTCACCTGGACTGGACGCTCATAGCGGTCTTCACGGGGGCAGCCATTGCCGGAACCTTTGTCGGTAAGGGCATCGCCGACCGGGTCCGACCGGTCGTCCTCACGAATGCCTTCGTGGCGCTGCTCATTGCCCTGGCCGGCTACGTGCTGGCCCGTAGCATCCCCGGCCTGCTGTAGCTCCGCCCGGGTCCGCGGGGCCACGAGGAGGCTCTGTTCCCCCCGGCAGCCATGGCGGCCCCTGGCCCGAGCCGGAGCCCAAGTAAACGGACTTACACCACGCTGAACGCCTGGGGCAGGCCGCGGCGCCCGCAGAGGGCGAGCAGGACGTCCGGGGCGGTCGGCAGGGCGGCTGCTATCTCGGCGGCGAGCATGGTCGATGCGGCGATGGCTGGCCGGAGAGCCTCCGGGACCGGCAGGGCGAGTGCCGTGGCCAGGTCGAGAGCGTGCACGACCAGCTCGAAGGTTCTCGTCGGCAGATAGCCGGCCAGAGTCATCTGCCCGGCCGGGCTGGCCACGAGCGTGTCGTCGGCCGTGGCATCCACGAACGCCAGGACACGCTCGGCGAGACTGCGAACCGCGGCCGCGGGGCAGTCCCCGAGGCCCTCCCCGGCCTGCCTTCCCCGTCGGGCGATGCCGGCATCGCGCTGCCGGCGGGCGTCACTCCCCGGCGGGGCGCTCCCAATGCGGGCGAAGTATTCCGCAGGGCCCGCCAGCGACGAGGCATCGGTCGTCCGTCCGCAATAGCTCTCGATCGTCGACAGGGCCCGGCTGGCGTGCCCGATGAGATCGCGGACGTTCCAGCTGCCCAGGGCCGCCTCGGAGAGCCTGGAAGGGGGAACGGCATCGACGAGGGAGACGAAGCCGGCGACGGCGCAGTGAAAGGTCTCGCGCACGTCGGCGGAGCCAGGGGCAACCACATAACGAGTTATACTCGTTTGACGGCGGGTAGGTCAAGCGATCACTGCCGCCGGGGCCGGCCGGCTACCGCCCGGGCGCACCCGGGTCCCGGCGACTCCTGGGGCGCGACGGACCGTGGTGCCGACGGTAGGTCACGGCGCGGTTGCGATTGCCGCAGGCACCGTCAGCGCACCAGCGGCGCCTGCCTGGGCGGGACCGGTCCACGAACAGCAGCGAGCAGTCCGGTGCCGCGCATTCACGCACGCGCCGTCGCTCTGTCCCGCCCAACAGGTCCACCGTGTCGCGGGCTATGGCCGATAGCACTGGCTCTATCGGGTTGGCCGACGGGCTCATGTGCTTGGTCCAGTCGGGGCCAAGGCGTGGCGCCAGATCGGGTCGAGCGGCCCAGGAGTTGATGATCTCAACATCGTCAGCCCGGGGAGGCCGCTCTTCCATCGAGGCCCGCACCGAGCGGTAGATGGACTCACGGAGCTGGCGAGCCGCCTCCAGGTCAGCCTGGCTGAGCTCGGGCGCCTTTGCCAGCAGACCCGATTCGACCGTCCAGCGCCCGAGGTCGGCGGGCGAGCGGAGGCGCTCGAAGCTCCTCCGCCAGCGCTCGCCGACGGTTGCGCAGAAGGCCAAGCAGAGGCGGCCGGAGGCGAAGCGAAAGGCGAGCTCCCAGTCGGGCAACTCTTCGGAGGGGCTCGGCTCTCCCATTGGATAACGACTATAAGGCGCCAGGGGTCGGGCCCACAGGCGCAAGCCCGTAGCACCTGGTCGCCGCATCCTGGTTGAGGCACGCCGATCGCCTCGACGGGGGCCACGGTCGCCTGGCCCATCCGGTGCCAGTCGGGGCTCAGCTTCTCGTGACGGGCACCTTCTTGGCCTCGGACAGTGCCGGGTTGGGCATGCGCACCTCGAGGATCCCGTCGCGGTAGCTGGCCCTGACGTCGCCCTCGGAGGCACCCGGTGGCAACGGCAGGGTGCGGGAGAAGCTGCCGTAGCGAAGCTCCTTGCGCATGTAGCCCCTCTCCTCGGTCTCCTCCTCCTCCCGGCGTTGGGCCTTGAAGTGCAGCATCCCGTCCGAGACGGTCAGCTCCACGTCTCTGTCCGGGTCGATGCCGGGCAGCTCAGCCCTCACCACCAACGTGTCGCCCTCCCGGAACTCGTCCACACGTATGACATCTTCGGCCATCCAGCGGGTCCACAGGCTCGGGCGGCGGAACGGGAAGGCTGTGAACCAGTCGTCCCACATCCGGTCCAGCATCCGGTCGGGCCGCTCCCGGGTCGACTCTATGTCCGTCGACTCGTGTGGTTCGTGCCTGATCACTCCCATGGTCATCACCTCCTCACCCAGCCTCGCCCCGGCCGGGCCCGGCCAGTAGGGCCGTTGGTCCCCCGCGCCAGGTCCCACTTCCCGGTGCGGCTCATGTCTCAGTCACTCGAGCGTCGTGCCTATGAGGGGCCCGGGGCCCTGTCCCTGATGTTGTTCCGGTATAGACTAGAACATCGACCGAGGAAGGGGCGAGACGGTGGACGAGGAGTTGCAGAAGGAGGCCCGGGCCCTCGGCGACCCGACGCGCCACCGCCTGTTCCGCTACGTGGCCGAGGCGCCGGGTCCCGTTGGCGTGGCCGAGCTGACCGACTTCGTCAGGCTGAACCACAACGCGGTGCGCCAGCACCTGGCCGTGCTGAAGGACGCCGGCCTGGTCACAGAGGAGGTGGAGGAGCGCTCCCGGCCGGGGCGGCCCCGTCTGCTCTACCGGCTGGCCCCCGAGGCCGCTGGCCGGTGGGGCACCCCCGGACCATACGCCTGGCTGGCGAGGCTGCTCTCCGAGGCCCTGCGCCGGCAACTCGACCCGCGTCAGGTCGGTCGCCAGGAGGGGCACCGGCGGGGGGCAGAGCTGGCCGGGAGCGGAGAGCCCGTCGATCTCTTCGAGACCGAGATCGAGCGGCGGGGCTTCAGGCCGACGCGGACGGAGCGCGGCCGCCGGGTCGAGCTGGTGCTCGGACGCTGTCCGTTCGCCGAGGTGGCGGGCTCTGACCCCGATATCGTGTGCCAGCTGCACCTCGGCTTGGCCGAGGGCTTGGCCGAGGGCCTTGGCGGCCTGGACGTCGAGGGGCTGGAGCCCAAGGACCCCCGCAGGGCCGGGTGCCGGCTCAGCGTCCGGTACCACGGCAGATTGGCGGCCACCCGGTCGTGATCGCGGTTCCGGTTGGCCTCCTCGTGGCCCGGCGAGCTCTTCCCGCTTGCGGCCCCTAGTGGCCCGAGGCTGTCCTACCGGCTCGCCAGTTCGGTGAGGTCCACATCGGGGTCAGCCAGGCGTCCAGGATCGACCGGCCGCCCTGCCCGGAGGAGCTCCTCGATGGCGTCGCCGGCGTCCCAGATGTTGGCGTTCATGGCGGCTGTGACCCGGCCGTGGCGGAGCCAGAAGCACAGGAACTCCGCGCCAGCGGGGTCACCCCTGAAGACGACCTGGTCGAAGTCCGGTGCCCAGCCGCGATACTCCATGCCCAGGTCGTACTGGTCCGAGAAGAAGTACGGGGTGCGGTCGTACACGACCTCATGGCCGAGCATGGCGCGGGCCGCTGCCGGGCCCTGGTTGAGGGCCGCCGACCAGTGCTCGAGGCGGATGGGCGTCCCGTAGCGGGGATGGAAGGCATTGGCCACATCGCCAGCGGCGAAGACTCCCGGGGCGCTCGCCCGGAGGTGCTCGTCGGTCACGACCCCGTTGTCGACCGCCAGACCGGCTGCCTCGGCGAGCTCGGTCCTCGGGCCCACACCGATGCCCACCACCACGGTCGTGGCCGGCAGCACCGTGCCATCGGAGAGGCGGACGGACTCCACTGTCTTCTTGGGTCCCTGGATGGCCTCGACGCCGACGCCGAAGTGAAGCTGGACGCCGTGGCGCTGGTGAAGGTCGCGGTACACGGCGCCTACCTCGGGCCCGAGAACTCGTTCCAGGGGGACGGTGACGAGGTCGACCATGGCGACCTCGGCCCCGAGCTGGCGGGCCGAGGCGGCGACCTCCGTGCCGATCCAGCCGGCCCCGATCACCACCACCTGCGCCGAGGGGCCGATGACCTGCCGGAGCGTGTCCGCGTCGTCGACGCTGCGCAGGTAGAACACGCCTTCCCGGTCGGAGCCGGGGACGGAGAGGAGCCGGGGGGTGGCACCCGTAGAGAGCAAGAGCCGGTCATAGGCGATTCGCTCTCCCGAGGAGAGCATCACGGATGCCGTGGCCAGGTCTATCGAGGTGACCAAGGTCGACGTGCGCAGCTCGATGTCGTGCTCGTCGTAGAAACCGGCGGGATGCACCGCGGCGGCGTCGAAGTCCTTCTCGGCTCGCAGGTACTCCTTGGACAGGGGTGGGCGCTCGTACGGGCGGTGGGCCTCGTTGCCGATCAGCACCACCCGGCCGTCGAAGCCTTCCGTCCGCAACGTCTCGGCCGCCTTGGCGCCGGCGAGGCTCGCTCCTACGATCACGAAGGTCTGGGTGGGTTGTGACATTGGCTCCTCCTTCGACTGAATTCTGCGCTGGTCCGTGCCCGAGCTGTCAACCCTCCGGTGTGCTCGGGTCGTCGGGCCGCTCTGGTGCCGCCGGCCCGCCTCCGACCGCGATCAGGAGGGCCGCCTCGCCATCGCCATGGGGCACAGCCGCGCCCCCCACGACCTTGCCGCACGCAGCCTCCTCTTAGCCACTGGACGCCGCCGGCTTGGACCACCACAGCTCGAGCTGGATGTGGTCGGGATCCCTGAAGACGAGGGCCGAGCCCACTTCGGTGTCCGTCACCGGCGAGTGCTCGACACCGAGCGCCGCCAGACGTTCCTGCCAGGCATCGAGGTCCCGGCGCTGGACGACGGCGAACCCGACATGGTCGAGCCCGGCGCGCCGCTCGTCGAAGGGCTCCCCTGGAAAGTCCCGGTGCTGGTTGAGCCCGATTATCAGGCCCGAGGTTTCGTGGCGTAGCACGACCATGGTGCGCTGGGGGAACTCCGCCCGTCGCAGGCGCCGCAGGCCGAGCACATTGGCGTACCACGTGGCGCTCGCCTCGACGTCGGAGACCGACAGGTCGAGGTGGCCGATACCGAAGAACCCTGCTTCCTCCATGCGCTCCCCTACCTCTCCCAACCCGAGGCCACGCCGTGCCCGTGGCAGGCCGTACAAGCCCAGGACCATACCGGGGTTCCCGCCTCTTTGGGGGGACCCGGGCGGCTCCGGTCGCGGCCGCAGCCGGCAGGAGCTCCTCATCGTGGCCTACTACGGCAAGCGGACTGTTGATCTAGTTGCAACTAGAGATATAGTAGCTGGAGCGGGTGAGCGAAGGGGAGTGCAGATGACGACAGCCGACACCGATACGGCGGCGGGCGCTCTGGGGGCGATGCTGGCCCACCATGTGGCGCTGGCCGAGGGCGTGAGGCGGCGTGTCGACGCCGTTTGCACCACCGTTGAGCGCGGCGACCACCATGGGATGGCCACGGCTGAGCTGGTGGCGTACCTGGCGAAGGAGGTGCTGCCCCATGCCACGGCGGAGGAGGACGCTACCTATCGGGCGGCGGCGGCCAAGGAAGAGCTGGCCGAGACGGTGGAGGGGCTAGTAGACGAGCATCGCACCCTCCTGTCCCTGGCCCGACGGCTGGCCACGGCCGGAGACGGCGTCTCGGCAGCAGCGGCGGCCCGGGCGATCGGCACCCTCTTCGCCGCTCATGTCGGCAAGGAGGATGAGCTCATCCTTCTTCCCCTGGCAGCCGACCAGGCGGTGGACCTGGCTGGCCTGGCAGACCAGATGCACCGGCTCATCGAGGCCGCCCAGGGAGTCCTCCCGGAGCCCGGGGAGGCTACGGCCCCTGACACCGAGGCAACTCTCCTCCAGCTCTTGCTCGACGGGGCCCGTCTCCTCGCAAACGGGGAGCAGGGCGACGCGGCCTGCAGGTTGGCAGCCGAGGCCTGGGCGACGGTTCGCGCCCCTCGGCCTGACCTCGCCGTGCGAGCAACCGCTGCCTTGCACGGCTTGGTAGGTCCCCTGAGGGGCGAAGGGGCTGGCCTGCGCACGGGAACCCGGCTGTCGGCAACGGCAGGTGCAGGCACCGAGGCCGTGCTCGACGTGAGGGCACTTGCTCCGGCCCAGCGCCACGAGAGGATATTCGCCACTTACGGGGACCTTGGTCCGGGAACGGCCTTCGTCCTCGTGAACGACCACGACCCCAAGCCGCTTCGCTACCAGTTCGAGGCCGAGCACAGGGGTGACTTCAGCTGGGACGTGCTCGAAGCAGGCCCGGCGGTGTGGCGGGTGCGGATCGGCCGGCCAGCCCGGAGCCTGGCATGAGCGCCGCCGGGGTGGCGCTGACCGAGCCGGCCGGCCGGGAGCAGGCCCACCGCTCCCCGGACGACCTCGACACCGGCTTCGTCTGGAGGGGCCTCTCGACAGGCAGGGATGGGAGGACCAGGAAAGGAGCGCCGTCTTGAAGGTGTGGATCGACCAGGACCTCTGTACCGGAGACGGCCTGTGCGAGGAGATCTGCCCGCAGGTCTTCACCCTGTTGGAGGACGGCCTGGCCTACGTCCAGGAGGATGGCCGGGTGTTGAGCGACCCGGGAGGCTCCGAAGGTGTGGCCACCGTGCCCGACGGCTACGAGGAGGCGGTCCGCGAGGCCGCCGAGGAGTGCCCCGGCGAGTGCATCTTCATCGAGGACTGAACGGCTTGAACGCTGGGCCTGCCCGGCCCGGGCCCCAGGTACGTGCCCAGGCCGGCTCGATCACTCGACTGGCTCGTGCCGTTGGATGGCCGCCACCGCGGGGCGAGGGTGCCCCGTTCGTGCGGCCGTGAGCAGGTGCAGCGGGCGCACCGAGAGGTTCGCCGCCACCATGGCCCCCGTCGCCACCAAGAGGACCCCACCGGCCGCTATCGCCGGCGCCCACGATGCCCCAAGACCTGCGCACAGCCCGGCAATGCCCGCCGTGACGGTCCCGTAGGTAGCCGTGGCCCAGCCGTGGTGGTAGAGGTCGGCGAACAGGAGCGGCTTGCCTGAGGGTCCGCTACGCGCCCCTTCGGATCGCAAGAGCGACCACACGATGAAGGGCACCACCTTGTGGGCGTGGCCCACCAGCGCTTCGAGCAGCCAGCCCCCGGCAGCCACCATGGCCGCGGCGACGAGGGCCACCCCCAGTCGGTAGTGGTGCGGGAGCAGGAGACTGCCGGCGAGCGCCAACCCGGCGCCGGCGACCAGCCATGCCGCCGCCGTGGTCACGAACAGGAGGTGCAGGTCGGCCTTCCTGCGCCGGCGCTGGAGATGGGCCCCCAGCGAGACCAGGTGGGCGCCGAGGCCGATGGCGAGAACAGCGGCACCGCTCCATTCGGCCACAGGGGACCCATGGGCCAGTCCCCCGGCGAGCACGGCGGCGCCGAGCCAGGTTCCCCAGACCGCCACCTGCCCGGTGCGGTGGCCCCCCCGCCGGTGGGCGAGCATGAACATGGGCCATAGCTTCTGTGCCACGCCGACGTAGGTGACCCCGAGCCAGGCGAACAGCCCGAGCACCCCCATCGCCAGGTCGACGTGTGGGGAGAGGACGAACCAGCCCCCTTGTCGGTCCCCGACGAAGGTGGCACCGAGGAGCGTGGTTCCCGCTGCGCCGAGGAGGGCGAGCCGGAGGGAGGTGACGGGGGCGCCCTTGCCTCGCACGGACAGCGGCGAGGCCAGGTTCCAGGTGAGAAGGACGAGGCCCGTCAGGGCAAGAGCCCCGCTGGCGGCGGTCACGGCGACCAGTTCGAAGCCGATGCCGAGCGGCAGGAGCCACGATGCTGCCAGCCAGGCCAGGAAGGTAGCTCGGGCCAACGGGACCGAGCGCAGCGGACGGCCCGTGACGACCGGGGTGAACTGGTGCGTGGCCCCGAGCACGCCCATGGTCAAGGCGGCGAGCACGCCGAAGTGGACGGCGGCGATGGTGGGATCGCTGCTGGGGTGGGCGGCAGCCGCGGAACGCGCCCAGATCCAGGCCACACCGCAGGCGATGAGTCCAGCTGAGGCGGCGGCCAGGAATGACAGCGGCACTGACGGCGGCGGCACCGCGCCGGGCACCCCGGGCGGCCGGCGACTCCAAGAGGAGCTCTCCACGACCCTCAGTATATATCTAGTAGCAAGCTGATTTTTAGGGCAAGCCATCATCCCGCGGGTGATATTCCCGGTGCGCCGGCACGCCAGAGGATGGAACCGTCGTAGCCGGCAAGGACCACCTCCAGCTCGAAGCGTGAGCCGGCATAGGCGAGACAGGCGGCTCGAGCCCGTTCACACAGGAGGGCGAGTGGATCCAGGCAATCGTGGGCCATGCAGGCGTCGAAGAAGTGCCGAGCCGTTGCCGTGGCGGTCGCCGCCTTCACCACCGCCTGGGGGGCGCCTGCCTCGATGGCCAATGAGGCCAGCAGTGATGTGTCGACCTCCGAGTGGTGGAAGTGCGTCATCATCACCCCGGCGGCGAGCTTGGTCAGCTTGCCCGCCATCCCGACGAAGACGACCTTGTGCATCCCGGCGTGCGCGGCGCGCCGCAGGGCTATCCCGGTGAAGTCGCCCACCTCCACGAGGCACACCGGGTCGAGAGCCGGGTAGAGGCCGGCGGCCGCCGCCTCCGAGCGGGCGCCGGTCGCGAGCACCACAGTCCGCTCGCCTTGGGCGGCGGCCACGTCGATCTGCTGGACCACTGACGCCCGGTAGGAGGAGGTGGAGAAGGGACGCACGATGCCCGAGGTCCCGAGGATGGAGATACCCCCCAAGATTCCTAGGCGAGCATTGGTGGTCTCTGCGGCCATCGCCTCGCCGTCGGGGACCGAGAAGGTGACCTCGACCGGCTCAATCCGGATCTCGGCGAGGGCGGCCAGGATCATGCGCCTCGGCACCGGGTTGATGGCCGGTTCGCCCACCGCCAGGCCGAGGCCGGGCTTGGTGATGGTCCCGATCCCCTCGCCGGCCCGCAGGACAGTCTCGCCGTCGTGCCCCCCCACACGCACCTCGGCCGTCAAACGGGCGCCGTTGGTGCAGTCCGGGTCGTCACCGGCATCCTTGACGACCACAGCCCGGCCGGCGCTGTCCCATCCGACAGGGAAGCCCACCCGCCGACCCGAAGGTAGTGCCACCTCCACTCGCTCAGGGCGCCGGTCGGATACGACGGCGAGATAGGCGGCCTTGGCGGCTGCCGAGGCGCAGGTTCCGGTCGTCCACCCCGTACGCAACCCCCTCCGGGTGCCGCCTGGTGGGCCGGCGCCGGCTTCGTCGGGGCAGCCGGCGCTGGTCAGCCCCGGACGGGTTCGGGCGTTGGGCCGTGGTGGCCTGCTTTCGGGGGGAGGGCCACCGGGTTGATCGTCCAAGGGGCCTTCCGGTAGCTGCCGCATGCTGCTAAGTTCTAGCTGCAAGCAGAAGAAATGGGCCACCCGGAGGACAGCGGCGCCCAGAAGGGAGAAGGTGATGGCTACCGTGGACGCTCGCCCGATCATCGCGTCAGGGGGCGAGCCGTTCGAGACGATCATGGCCGCGGCCGGGGCCCTCGAAGATGGCGAGGAGCTGGTGGTCCTGGCCCCCTTCGAGCCGGTGCCCCTCGAGGGGGTGCTGTCGTCGCAGGGCTTTACCTACGAGGCAGAGGACCTTGGCGGCGGCGACTGGCGAGTGACCTTCCGGCGGCTGTCGTGATGGACCGGGTAGCAGACGGTGTGACGGGTCCCGGCGGCCCGGAGGCCGGCAGCTGGCCCCGGCTCTCGGCCTCTGATGCGCTCGACGCGGCGTGGGACGCGCTGCGGGGCGTCTACGACCCTGAGCTGTGCCTCGACGTCGTGTCGCTCGGGCTCGTCTATGACGTGCGCGCCGAAGCTGGCAACCTGGTCGTGGAGATGACCATGACGACACCGGGTTGCCCGGCATCCGAGGTGCTCCCCGAGATGGCCCGGGCCGCCATCGTCGAGGCCGTGGACGGCGCCGTCGCCGTGGAGGTGCGGGTCGTGTGGGACCCCCCGTGGAGCCCGGCCATGATCGACCAGGACGCAGCGGTGGCCCTCGGCTTCCGAGCGCGATGACCGGTGAGGGCGGGGGGATGGCGCACTTCGTCTTCGACGTCCACCCACCCTTCCGTCTGGACCTCACCATCTGGGCGCTGCGGCGACGGCCGCACAACAGCGTCGACGCTTGGGACGGCACCACCTACACGAGGACGCTCCTGGCCGGCCGGAGGACCCTGCTGGTGGCCGTGCGCCAAGAGCCGGGCCGGAAGGCCGGGCGGGAGCAGCTTGGCGTCGAGGTGCGCTGGCGTGGGGAAGCCCCGAGCGAGGCTGCCACCGCCGAGGTTCGTCACACCCTGGAGAGGATGCTCGGGCTGGGGGCCGACCTCACGGGCTTCTACGAGCTGGCCGCGGCCGATGGCCGCATCGCCGGGCTCGTCAGGCGCTTCCTGGGCGTGCGTCCACCCCGGTTCGCCAGCATCTTCGAGGCGCTCGTCAATGCTGTCGCCTGCCAGCAGCTGTCCCTGACGGTGGGCATCCACCTCCTCAACCGCTTGGCCGCCCGGTACGGGCCGCAGGTCCCGTTCCGGGGTGCTCCCCCCGGCTTCCCGACCCCCGAGCGCCTCGCCGCAGCCGATCCGTCCGACTTGCGCCGTATCGGCTTCAGCATGGCGAAGGCCAGAACGCTCACCGAGGCATCTGGCCGGGCGGCTGCTGGGGTTCTCGACCTCGAGGGCTTGGAGCAAGCCGGCGACGAGCAAGCCGCCGCCACCCTCGTGGGCCTACCGGGGATCGGGCGCTGGAGCGCAGAATATGTCCTCCTACGGGGCCTCGGGCGCACGGGGATCCTCCCGGGGGATGATGTCGGTGCCCGCAATAACCTGCGGCGGCGCTTCCAGCTGTCAGCTTCTGCCGGCTATGACGAGGTCATGGCTCTCGCCAAGGACTGGTGGCCCTACGGCGGCTTGGTCTACTTCCACCTCCTCCTCGGCGCGCTGGCTGACGCCGGCTACCTGGAAGCGGCTGCGCCGGAGCCACGGCGCAGGTCCTCACGCCGTCCACCCCGGCGAACCTCGGTCCCCGACTCCCTGCCTGCGGACCGAAGGACTCGTCGGACCCGGGAGGCTGGAGCACTTGATGGTGGCTGATACCCCCTTGTCCGAAGCGATGTACGCCGCCTGGATCGCCGAGCGCGGCCCTGCCGAGGCGATCCGCTACGGGAAGCTACCGATCCCCCGGCCGGGACCCACGGACGTGCTGGTGCGCGTTCAGGCCGTGGCCGTCGATCCGGTCGACGTCCTGGTTCGCTCCGGCCGCTACGACACCGCACTTCCATTCCCGTTCGTCGTCGGCCGCGACGTGGTCGGCACGGTGGCGGCCTGCGGGCCCGGAGTGACCGGGTTTGCCCCGGGGGAGGTGGTCTGGTCCAACAGCCTCGGCCACGCCGGCCGCCAGGGACCGAGCGCCGAGTTCGCTGTGGTCCCCGTCGATCGTCTCTACCACCTCCCCGAGGGGGCGAGCCCGGTGCCAGCCGTGGCCGTCCTGCACCCGGCGGCCTCCGCTTACCTAGGCCTCGTCACCCATGGAGCGCTGCGGGCGGGCCAGACCGTGCTCATCGGCGGTGGTGCCGGCCACGTCGGGCGGGCTGCGATCGTGATCGCCGTCCACGCCGGGGCCCGGGTCCTCGCCACCGCCGCTGCTGGTGACCTCGACGAGTGCCGCCGCCTAGGAGCCGAGGCGGCTTTCGACTACCGGGACGGGGACCTCGTCGACACGCTCCGGGATGCTGCCGGTCACCGGGTAGACGTCCAACTCGACACGTCGGGTCATCAGAACCTCGACCTGGCCGTCGACCTGGCGGCGCCCAGGGGGCGCATCGTCGTGATGGCCGGGATGGGGGAGCGCCCGCAGGTCCCCATCGGGCGCATCTACACCCAGGACCTGACGGTGGTGGGGTTTGCCATCAGCACCGCCACCACCGCCGAGCTCGCCGAGGCAGCAGCCCGGGTGAACCAGCTCCTCGGCATGGGGGCACTCCTGCCCCGACGTGTGGAAGCGATGCCCCTGTCGGCAGCCGCCGAAGCGCACCGGCGCCTCGAGGCGGGGGAAGCTCGAGGCGTCCGCCTCGTGCTGGTCCCCGGTGGCTGATCACGGGATGGCGTCGGCGGGAGCTCGTCTTCCCGGACCCTCAGGTGGACGCCGGCCCGGAGCGGTTTGTCCGGTCCAGGTCGCAGGATAGGCCAAAGGTCCCTAACCCGTCTCCTGATCGGGACGCCATGCTGGGAGCAGGAGGTGAGGGTGATGGCCCGGACGGAGGAGCTTGGTCGAGGCGAGGCGACGGGGACGGAGCGCTCCGTGGTGGTGGGCGTGGACGGATCCAGGGGGTCGTCGGCTGCCCTGCGCTGGGCGGCGGATGAGGCTCGTCTGCGAGGGGCGAGGCTGAAGGTGGTCCGGGCCTGGCACATCCCCTCGGTCAGTTACGGCGCCTACGTGGTCCTCCCGAACGACTTCGAGGACTGGGGCAAGGAGGCAGCAGCCGCTCTCGAGGAGCAGGTGGCCACGGTCCTCGGGGAGGTCCCCCAGGTGCCGGTGGTCCGCGAGGTCAGAGAAGGCCCAGCGGCCAAGGCCATTCTGGATGCCGCCGAGGGGGCGGATCTGGTCGTAGTGGGGTCACGGGGCAGGGGGGGGTTCTCGGGCTTGCTGCTCGGGTCGGTCAGCAGCCAGGTGGCTCACCACGCCCACTGCCCCGTCGTGATCGTGCGCCAGAGGGGGTGAGCGATGTTCGTGCAGGACTTCCAGGTCATGGACGTGCCCTTCGAGGAGGTGGTGGCCTGCCTGGGCGCGGGAACCAAGGCTCTGCTCGGTACGGCGCTCGAGGGGGCCCGTGCCGAGGGTGAACGTTTGCGGTCCAAGGTCGGTCCTTCCGGGTGGCCGGCTGTCCTTTCCAAGACCGTCGAGATCCGCTCCACTCGCCTGCGTAGGCACGGCGACTGCGTTCTCCTCTCCTTCTGCTGGGTCGCCTCGGGGGGCGCCTCGCTGTTCCCGGCCCTGGAGGGTGACCTGGAAGTGGCGCCCCTCGGTGAGGGCCAGACCCAGCTCGTGCTGCGGGGCCGATACGAGCCGCCGGGCGGAGCGCTAGGCCGAGGTCTGGACCGCTTGGTGCTCCATCGCCTGGCAGAGTCGACCATCCGTGCCTTTCTGACCTCGGCCTGCGCCGCCCTGGGTAGGCAGGCGCCGCAGCACGCAGCTGCCTCGGCTTGTTGAGGGCCGGTCTCCCCGGGAGGCGGTGGCCGGGGAGGACAAAGGGCCCTGGTCCCCACTGGCCCAAAGCTTCATGGTGGGAGAGGACGAACTTGAGTCCGTGACCAGAAGGAGGTCGAGGACAATGATGTGGTACTGGGGTTCGGGGATGCACTGGTGGGGATGGCTCCTCGGGACGGCTGGCATGGTGGTCTTCTGGGGCCTGGTCCTCGGGGGGATCGTGGCCCTGGTCGCGAGGGTCCGGGGGGCGGGCTCCACGCCAGCTCGAGCCGCCGAGGATCCCGAGCGGATCCTCGCTCGGCGGTTCGCCTCCGGGGAGATCGACGCCGAGGAGTACCGCCGCCGGCTCGACACCTTGCGAGGTCGAGACCAGATGTCGCACGCTGGGCACTGACGGCGGCTCCCCGAGCTGAGCCTCCCGACCACCTGCCAGGAGCGCCTCTCCCAGTCGGCGCAACTCAGTGCGGTAGGGACTTTCGGCCCTGACGGCCCGCCCCTGGCTCTTGCACGATGGGCCCAGGAGGTGCACCGAGATGACGGCTGACAAGCTCCCAGCACAGACAGCAGCCGACCGGAACCACCGCGGGGCTGGTGCCGAACCGAGAGGCGCAGGGCACACGGGGGTCATCGCTCTCTGTGCCCCCCGAGAAGGCGGCCCTCGGGCCGGGGATTACCGACAGGCCCAAGGGTTCCTCAGGAGCTGGAACTGCCATCCGGCGTACGGGCGGGCCGACCTGGCGGCCGAGCAGAGTAGCGCCCTGCCTGTGCCGGCCCCCGGAGAGAGAGGCGGTCCTGGGCCCAGGGCTCCAGAAGAGGCCCCCACCAGCCGGACGGAGGCTCTCCCAGAGCTCGTCGCCAGGCTCCAGGGGCTCGCCAGCGAGCTGGCCCAGCATCTCGGGAGGCGCCCCGACAACGTCTCGTCCGTCAACCTCGAAGCTGCTCTGCACTCCCTGCACAGGGTGCTGGTGACCCTCCGGGACCTCGACGGGACCGGCCCTGTCCGCACCATGAACCCGGAGCGGGTGGCGGAGGCATCCTCGGTTGCGGCCGGGGCCCATGCCCGTCCTGGTCCCGCAGCCCCCAGCCAGGCTGCCTGGCGCCTCACTGGCCGAGAGGTTGTGACCTTCGGCCCCACCGACCGATCGGCTCATGGTGTTCAACGGTGACGAAGAAGTCCCAACCAGCAAGGAGGTAGAGATGTTGGTGCGATTCGATCCCTTCCACGAGCTCGAGCGACTCTTCGAACCCCTGCGTGATGAGAGGATCACCTATGCGATGCCTCTCGACGCCTACCGCAAGGGCGAGCAGCTTCACCTCGACCTCGATCTGCCCGGCGTGAGGCCGGAGTCCATCGAGGTGACGGTGGAGAGGAGCGTGCTCACGGTCAAGGCCGAGCGGTACTGGAGCGACGAGGGGACCGAGACCGTCGTGTGCGAGCGGCCGCAGGGGATCTTCACCCGTCAGCTGCTGCTGGGTGAGAGCCTGGAGGCAGACGAGGTCAAGGCGTCCTACGTCGATGGGGTGCTCCATCTCCGGGTACCAGTGGCCGAGGGAGCCAAACCTCGTCGGGTCGAGGTGGCCTCTTCCTCGGCTGCCCCGCTCCGGGACTCGTGAGAGCTCCTCCGCTCCCGCTGGTCGGAGACGGCACGCCGGTGCCCTGCCTCGACGGCAGGAGGCGACCGTACCTGTCCCTGGACGCCGCCGCCTCCACCGCTGCGCTGCCCTCGGTCATGAAGAGGGTGGACGAGTTCGTACCCTGGTACTCAAGCGTCCACCGAGGGGCGGGCTACAAGTCCCGCCTTTCCACCGCCGCCTACGAGGAGGCCCGCGAGGCGGCGCTGACCTTTGCCGGGCGCGCCGGAGGCGACGATGTGGCCATCATCTGCCGCAACACCACCGAGGCGCTCAACCATCTCGCCTACCGCCTGCGCCTGGCTCCCACCGATGTGGTCGTGACTACCGTGGTCGAGCACCACGCCAACCTGCTGCCATGGGCCCGGGTCGCCACGTGCCGTCATGTGGAGTGCGGACCCGAGGGTACCTTCTCCCTCGAGGACGTTGAGGCGGCCCTCGACGAACGTCCCCGCCCGGCCCTCGTGGCCGTCACCGGTGCCTCGAACATCACCGGATGGCTTCCGCCTGTCGACACGATCATCGCCGCCGCCCACCGCCGGGGCGTACCGGTAGTGGTCGACGCCGCCCAGCTCGCACCTCATCGACGCCTATACGAAGGCGCAGACTTCGTGGCGTTCAGTGGTCACAAGATGTACGCCCCGTTCGGGGCCGGAGTGCTCATCGGGCCCCGAGCCGCATTTGCCGATGGCGACCCGTTCCTTGCTGGGGGCGGTGCCGTCGACCTGGTCGACCTGGGCGAGGTGGTCTGGACCGAGCCCCCGGAGCGCGAGGAGGCCGGATCCCCCAACGTGGTCGGGGCGGTGGCCCTCCACGGGGCCATGGACGTCCTGGGCGACATCGGCTGGGAGGCCATAGCCGACCACGACCGCAGACTGGCCCGGCAGCTACGCGGGGGCCTGGCATCCATCCCGGGGGTGCGGCTGCTCGGGCCCAGTTCCGGGCAAGAGACCCTGCCGGTCGCCGCCTTCACGGTTGAGGGCATACCCCATGGGCTGGTGGCAGCTCGCCTGGCTGCCGAGGAGGGCATCGGCGTCCGCCACGGCTGCTTCTGCGCCCATCCCTACCTCATGCGCCTGCTGGGCCTGTCGGCGAGCGAGGTGGCCACCTACCGCAGCGAGGTGCGCCGCGGCGACCGGCGCCACATGCCCGGGGCGGTGCGGGCCAGCTGCGGCATCAACACCACTGAAGGCGATGTCGATCGCCTCCTGGAGGCGCTCAACCGCATAGCAGCGGGCGATCCGCCCCTCGCCTCTTACCACCAAGACGCTCGCACCGGTGACTTCCGGCCCGACCCCGATGTCACACCGTGGCGGGAAGAGATCCGTCTCCACGGGGGCGCCTGTTCGCCCGGATAGCGCAGGCGGGAGACCCGTCACGTGTCCACTTCGGCCTTCCGGAGGTCGCGGACAGCGTACCGGTGGTGCTCCCACTCTTCGTTGAGGATGACATGCAGGCAGTGGAGGATGGTGACGCGGTGCTCGGGTGTCCATGGATGGGGGCGGGTCTCGGCGAGCACTTCCTCGGTGACGGTGTCCAGGTAGTCGCGGACCATCTTTTGGTGGTCACCACGGATGGCGAGGACCTCTTCGTACGACGCCGGCTCCCGGAAGATCGTCATGTCGCCCCCCTCCAGCTCGTACTCGGCGAAGGGCTGGCCAATCCAGTGGAACGGCTTCTCCCGGCCGAGGATCGTGCCATGGAGCCAGGCGTTGGTGGCCATCACGAGATGGCGAAGAGTCTGGGAGAAGCTCCACTCACCGTCGACGGAGACGTCCTGGAGCCCAATGGCGGTGGGCAGGGCGGCTGCCCACGTCTCCTCGACCGCCGCCCAGGCGGCGCGCAAACCGTCGGGGGTGGTCGCCGCCTTCAGCTCGCGGCCGGGGAAGCGGCGGTTGAGCTCGCCCTCTACGAACGGGACGACGTTGACGTCGTTGACCCACAGGGAAACCTCGGGAAGATGGGGGTCATCGATTTCCATCCCGGTGACGTCGGACCCTCGGATGACAGCGCCGGGCAGCAGGCAGCGAGTGAACCGCACGCCGGACAGATCCTGGCCGATGAACTCCATGCCGAGATCATGGCATTGATCTCCAATGGCCGCTACGGGCACGGTGGCCGTCAGCCTCGATCTGCGCCGGGACCTGACCGACGACGAGGGGGAGCTGGTCGAACTGACCGGTCCACGATCGACCGCTGCTGGTCCCAAACGGGACCGGTGTGCACACGATGGGAGCGGCTGTCCGGGCCGAGGATGGGCCGCCCTTCGTGGGGTGAACCGCTACCACCTCACGGGCGGCCCATGTGCCGAGCTCGTCGCGCTGGATGCGGCCCGGCGGCGGTGGGTGGAGGAGCCCGTCTCGATGCCTAGCGCTGAGGAACCTGGGAGGGGCCCCGGTCGCCGACGACCCGTTGCCACCAGCCACGACGAGACGGGGCTGCCTCCTCTCTGCACCGGCACCGCTCCGACTTGGGAACATGTCCGAGCACCTGCTCGACATGGGCACCGCACCCCCGCCAGGAGGGTCGCCCGCACTTCCGGCACGTCACCATTCTGCACATACCCAGTAGGGTATCACAGAGATGAAGCCGGGCCTGCCACTCGCTCGGAGAGCGGGGAGCTCGGCCCAGGAGTGGCCGAGGAGCCCGGCCTGGCAGAGGACGGCAGGCTCGGTGCCGGGGCGCCCGGCGGGCCCTCGGCCTCGACTAGGGCCTCCTCGGGTGGTGGGGGAGCCGGGGGGGAACGTGAGGATCTGCCTTGCGAAGCCAGTGCAGCGACTCGGTATCACCTAGCAGTTCGAGCCGTCTCCTGAGCACGGGGTTGTTGGTGGACTGGCTCTGGTGGCAGGCGATCGCTCGATGCTGACGAGCGCGGTCCACCCGCAGCACCAGGTCGATCTCTTCCTCGGGACGCCCGATGAAGGTGGTGCCCAGCTCGGCGTTGAGGACCTGAGAGACGCTCCGGGGGACGGTCCAGGCCAGCGCCGCCAGTCCAGGGGCGCCGGCCAGAGCAGCCTGGGTGGCACGGCGGTGATCGGGGTGGTCCGTGACGCCGTCTTCATCGAAGACGACCAGCAGCTCCGCACCCACCTCCAGGGCCATGGCCGCCACCTCGGCGGCCAGCTGGTCCAGGGGTTCCGACTCCAACGAGCCGTCAGGATGAGCGGTCAGCTCCACCCGGGCGACGCCGAGCTCGGCAGCGGCCCGGGCCAGCTCGGCGCTGCGCAGCTCGTCAAGAGCCGCCTCGGTGATGCCAAGAGTGGAGGCCTCCCCGCGGGTGAAGCACAGCACGGACACCAGGGCGCCGTTCTCGACGAAGCGGTCAAGCACCGCTCCGAGCCCGAAGCTCTCGTCGTCGGGATGGGCGCAGACGGCCAGCACCGACCTGGCAGCTGGGAGGTCCTGGCTGTCCGGGCCGCCCGCCATCGTCATCCCTTCAGACGGTCGGCCACCCGTTCGAGGGAGGCGGCAGCTTGTGCCCCCAGCGTCTCGAGCTCACCATCTGACGCCCCCCCGCCCGTGGCGAGGAGGAGACGAGGATCGACGATGGCCACCCGGCTACGGCCCTCGCCAGCGTCCTCGAGGACCACATTGCAGGGCAGGACCAGGGCCAGGCTGGGGTCGATGCCCAGAGCCCGATGGGCGAGCCCCGGGTTGCAGGCCCCGAGGATCTTGAGCGGCGACCGGTGCACGCCGAGCTTGGCCTCCAGGGTGGCAGCAACATCGATCTCGGTCAGGACCCCGAACCCCTCCTCGGCCAGCGCCTCGCGTACCACTGTCTCGGCATCGTCCAGCGGCCGCTCGAGGACCGTCTCGAAGGCCTCCATGGTCAGGCCACCTCCCCTCGGGTTGGCTCCTCCACCGCCGGCCCCTGAGGTGCCGAGCTGGCCCTGGCCAGTTGGCGGTGCACCTCCTCCATGTCGAGCGCCTGCACCTTGTTGATCAGCTCTTCGAGGGCAGGGCCGGGGAGCGCCCCGGGCTGGGCGTAGAGCAGCACGCTCTGGCGAAAGACCATCAGCGTGGGGATCGACATGATCCCGAACCGGGCCGCTAGCTCTTGCTCCTCCTCGGTGTCGACCTTGGCAAAGACCAGGTCGGGGTGGGCGACCGATGCCGCTTCGAAGATGGGGGCGAACATCCGGCACGGACCGCACCAGCTGGCCCAGAAATCCACGAGCACCGTCTCGTTCGACCTCACGGTCTCATCGAAGTTGCCGTTGTTCAGCGCGACCGTCACCGCTTCCTCCTGTCCTGGAGCCGCTGTTCGGGCTCCTCACGGTGATGTGAACCAGTATACCCCTATGGGTATTCCGACCTTGGTCGGGCCCGGAGCCGGGAACCTGGACCCCTCCAGCGGGCCGACCGAGGCCCACCCCCGGCCGCACCCGCTACGGGAGCCGCCTCGCCAATCCGTCGCGCACCTTCCTCTCGGCGGCCACCAGCGGGTGAGCGAGGGCCTGCTCTCGGAGCGGGGCGATGCGGTCGGGGCCCCCTTCCGACCCCGAGGACCACTCCAGGGCGAAGGTGCCCGAGAGGATGGAGCCCCGCATCACCTCGGCGAAGCGGGCCCGCAGGGCCGACTCGTCGGACATGAGCAAGGAGCGCAGCTGGCCGTACTGGCTCGTCTGGGAGTGCAGGGCCAGCTGCTCGAACAGGCCCACCTCGGCGGCGGCAGTCATGACCTCGGCCGGCTCGCCCGAGAGGTACAGCTCGGAGAGCACGGCCTCGTCCGAGAACCCCTCGGCGTGCAGCACGTCGTAGGCAGCCCGGAACACCGAGAGGATCACCGGCCACACCGCCTGCTCGCTGAAGAGGTCCAGGGCGGCCTCCTCCCGGGCCGAGGAGCCGATGGCTCCGGCCCGCGTGGCCCCGATCCCCCTGGCGACGGCCAGGGCCAGTGCCAAGGCCCGGCCCGTGGCGTCGCGCTCCACCGAGACAAAGCAGGGGAAGCCCTTCCCCTGTGCATAGAGGGACCGGACGGCGGCGCCGATCATGCGGGGGGCAACCATGACGACGTCCACTCCGGGAGGGACGTCGAGGAGGCCGAAGGCCAGGTTGTAGCCGGATGCCACCACCAGGCAGCTCCCTGTGGCCAGGTTCGGAGCCACTTCCGCCCGGAACACCTGAGGTTGGACCTCGTCCGGTATGAGGAGGAGCACCACGCCGGCCCGGCGGACGCCGTCGGGTATGGCCATGACGGGGAACCCGGCCGCGGCGGCCCGCTCCCGGTAGTCGTCCTCCCGGTTGGCAACGACGATGCCCTCCACTCCCGAGTCCCGGAGGTTGAGGGCCTGCGCCTGTCCCTGGTTGCCGAAGCCGACGATGGTGACGGGGAGCCCCTGTAGGTCGTCGAGGCTGGCATCTGCATCCCGGTAGATCGTTGTCACGCAGAGACGGTACCCCTTCCCCCCTGCCGGGCAGCAGCCGGGCCTCGGACAGGATCCGCCCGGGGTGGGCCCGGCTGGGGGCAGGGAATGGCCTCCACCACTCGGCGCAGCAGCCCGAGCCCGGCCAGGCCGGGGAGGCGGTCGATCCGGCGGTCCAAGCGCTCGGCCTGCCGGCGGCCTTCGGCGTCCCCCAGCAGGTAGGAGAGCACGAACCCGGTCTCTTCGGGCGGCATGACCCCCGATCCCACCGGACGCCACAGCCGGGCCAGAGCCCAACGGGTGAGGTGCTGGGCCTTGGCGCTGGCGGCCAGCCGGGCCCTGGCCTGGCTGGTGTAGAAGTCCAGGTGCACGCCTTCCTGGCGCATGATCCGGGACAGCAGCTGGGCGAGCACGGGGTGGCCGGCCTGGCGGGCGAGCAGCGAGTACCCGGCCTGGGTGGTGGACTCGTTCACCGCTCCCCATGCCATCTGCAAGGCGACGAAACTGGGCCCCGCCCACCAGCCTCCGGCAGCCATGACGAGGGGCCGGACGCGGTCCCGCCATCCCAGGCCCGCCCGGAGAGCGGCCACCCGGTCATCGCCGTGGGGGTGCCCGTGGGCCTCCAGCACCCCCGCCAGCGCCTCGCCGTGCCAGAGCTCCTCGTAGGCCCACATGCTGAGGAAGGCCGTCATCCGGGGGTCAGCGTGAGCCGGAGTTAGCAGGAGGTCCCGGAGATAGCACACCGTGTGGTACTCGACGTCGTGCATGTAGCTGAGACAGCGGAGGACCTCGGGACGGAGGGGTTCAGCTCGGAACGACCCGAAGTCGAGGTCGTCCCAGAGCAGCCTGGATGCCCGGCGCTTGTAGTGCTCCAGATCGAAGGCCATGCCCAGTGTCCGTGGCTGCCCGGAGGGTGGGATGAGGCAGGGCTGCTGGAGGGCTGGGGTGAGAGGAGCGGGAAGTCCTGGCGGGGAGTAGGTCAGGGTCTCCCCACCGGGAGGCGCACCCCTATGAGGCGCTGGGGCCGGGTCGACCCTCCTGGTCGACGGCCGGACCCCCCGGCAGCGGGGACCTATCTGGGTCCTCGGCCGTCGAGTTGCTGCCGATGAGGACGCCGGGCTCTACCGGGGAGCCGGCCCGGGAGGGGGAGAGGGACCGTTGGCGGCGGCGCCAGAGCCGGTGACCCAGGTAGGCCAGGAACACCACCACCACGGCGATGCCGAAGTAGGCCTCGTAATGGATGACCTGGTGGTAGATGGCGTCGATGTGGTTCCCGGCGGTGTAGCCCACGGTGACCCACAGGCCCACCCACAGCGCCGCCCCCAGGGCGTTGTAGGGGACGAAGCGGGCGATCCAGGGCATCTCGGAGATCCCGGCGATGATCCCGTTGACCTGGCGCAGGCCCTCCACGAACCGGGCGATGCTCACCACCTTGCCTCCGTGGCGGCGGAAGAAGTCCTCGGCGTGGTCGAGGCGCTCGGGCGTGAGGAGCACGTAGCGCCCCCAGCGCAGGGCCAGCTCCCTGCCCCCGAAGTGGCCGATGGCGTAGCCGATGTTGTCGCCCAGGACGGCGGCCACGAAGGCCAAGGCGGCCACCGCCACCACGTTCAGGCGCCCGGCGCCGGCATAGACGGCGGCGGCGATGAGCACCGTCTCGCCCGGGGCGGGGACCCCGAAGTCCTCGAGCAGCACCAGGCCGCCCACGGCCAGGTAGCCGTAGTGGGCCAGTAGGGGCTCGAGGGTGCGGAAGATGCCGGGGAGGTGGGGCTGGGGGGTCACCGGGCCTCCTCGACGGCTCCCCTGGGGGGGCTCCGGCGGCCCGCCGTGGCCGGTGCGGCCCCCGGGGCGCTGAGGAGCGGGACGGCTGTCGGGGGGAGGAGCCAGGGTCCACCAGGTACGGCACGTCCCCCTTTGACGGGCATAATTGTTACAGTACTGGATTGTAGCATGCGTTACGAAAGTAGACGGGCGACAGAGCATGGCAGCGGCCGGCGCCTGGAGCGGCCCGGAGGGCATGGCGCCATGAGCTGGCGGGTGCTCGCCTACCGCGTCCCGGCGGAGCCCTCGCGCCATCGCGTGGCGATCTGGCGGGAGCTGAGAAGGGCGGGAGCCGTCTCCCTCCAGCAGGCCACGTGGGCTCTTCCCACGGGGGAGGGCTTCGACGAGCGGGTGGAGCGGGCCGCCCGGCTGGTGGAGCGGGCCGATGGCCAGCTCTATGTCTTCGATGTGGTCCCCTCCGAGGAGACGGCCTCCCTGCTGGAGCGCATGTTCACCGAGGACCGCGAGGCCGAGTGGGCGGAGTTCCTGGCCGAGTGCGACAAGTTCGAGGCCGAGGTGAGAAGGGAGATCGAGATAGACAAGCTCACCCTGCCCGAGCTGGAAGAGGAGGAGCAGAGCTACGACCGCCTGCGCCGCTGGTTCCGGGAGCTGCGGGCCCGGGACCTGTTCAGTGCCCCTTCTGCCGAGATGGCCGAGCGGCGCCTGAAGGAATGCGGGGAGACGGTCGAGGACTTCGCCGAACGGGTCTATTCCGCTCGGGAGCCGCGCTGACGAGCAGTTCCAGCCGTTTCTCCCCGGCCGAGCACAGGGGGTCCCGTGACCCAGTTAGCGCTGGGCGCTCAGGCCCCTCCGACGTTCTTCCTGGCCCACTGGGCTAGCCTTCCGCGCTGAGGCGGGGTCGCCCACGACGACCCCAGCCGTGTGGGCCACGGCAGCCGGGCCGAGAGCAGAGACGACACCAAGGAGGCGCGCCCTTGCGCGATGAGGCTGGCCGGATCCTGGACCGGGTGGGGCACCTGCTCCGCCGCTATGTCCTGCCGGCCCGGCTCGGCCCCTTCTCGCCGCTGGTCCTGGCCGCCCACCCCGTGCACGGAGAGCCGGTGCCCTATGAGGAAGCGGTGGCCGGGCCCTGGGAGGCCTGTGGCCCGGGCTGGGCGTGGGGCGCGGACTGGGACACATGTTGGTTCCGCCTGGTGGGCCGGGTGCCCGAGGACTGGGCCGGCGAGGAGGTCGTCCTGCGGGCAGACCTCGGCTACCACGGGGACCCCGGGTTCGGCGCCGAGGGCCTGTTGTGGCGGGACGGGGCGCCGCTGGCGGGAGTCTCCTCCCGCCACCAGGAGGTGACCCTGGCCACCAAGGCCGAAGGGGGCGAGGCGGTGGAGCTGTACCTGGAGGCAGCGGCCAACCCCGTGGCCCGGGGCGAGAGGCTCCTCGACCCCGACCCCGGAGGGCCCCCCCGCCTGCAGCTGGGGCCGATGGATCTGGCGGTGCGCAACCAGGTGGTGGACGCCCTGGCCCTGGACCTGGGCGTGCTGGCCGAGCTGGCTCGAGCCCTCCCCCCGGGCGAGCCCCGGAAGGCGGAGGTGCTCGCCGCCCTCCGGGAAGCCTGCGCCGCCCTGGACCCCCGGGCGGTGGGAGCCTCGGCCAGGGCGGCCCGCGACAGGCTGGTCGATGCCCTGGCGCTGCCTGCGGCGGCCGGAGCCCACTGGGTCTCGGCGGTTGGCCATGCCCACATAGACACGGCCTGGCTCTGGCCCGTGCGCGAGGCCAAGCGCAAGTGCGCCCGCACCCTGGCCACGGCCCTCGGCCTCATGGAGGCTCATCCTGCCTACCGCTTCGCCTGCTCCCAGGCCCAGCACCACGCCTGGATGCAGGAGAGCTACCCCGACCTGTTCGAGCGGATGCGCCGACGGGTGGCGGAGGGACGCCTGGAGCCGGTCGGGTCCATGTGGGTGGAGGCCGACTGCAACATCCCCTCGGGCGAGTCCCTGGTGCGCCAGCTGCTGCACGGCAAGCGGTTCTTCGCCTCGGCCTACGGCGTGGAGACCACGGACTGCTGGCTGCCCGACGCCTTCGGCTACCCCGCCAGCCTGCCCCAGATCCTGGCCCGGGCCGGGGTGAGGGCGTTCGTGAGCCAGAAGCTGTCCTGGAACGACGCCAACCGCTTCCCGCACCACAGCTTCTGGTGGGAGGGCATCGACGGTACGAGGGTGCTGGCCCACTTCCCGCCCGCTGACACCTACAACGGTGACTTCTCAGTGGCCCAGCTGCGCCACAGCACGGCCAACTTCGCCGACCACGGCCGCTCGGCTGTGTCCCTCTACCCGTTCGGGTACGGCGACGGAGGGGGCGGGCCCAACCGGGAGATGCTGGAGCGGGCCGCCCGCCTGGCGGACCTGGGCGGTCTGCCCAGGGTGAGGGTCGAGCCGGTGAGGGACTTCCTCGACCGGCTGGCTTCCGATGGGCCCCGCCTGGCCACCTGGGTGGGGGAGCTCTACCTGGAGTTCCACCGGGGCACCTACACCACCCAGGCCAGGACCAAGGCGGCCAACCGGCAGGCCGAGCTGGCCCTGCGGGCAGCCGAGCTGTGGTCCTCGGGGCTGGCTGCCCTGGGGGGCGCCCAGGCCTACCCGGCCGGGGAGCTCCACCGGGCCTGGGAGGAGCTGCTCCTTCACCAGTTCCACGACATCCTGCCCGGGTCCAGCATCAACTGGGTGTACCGGGAGACGGGCGAGGCCCACGCCCGGGTGCTGGGCTCTGCCGGCCGGATCACCTATCGCGCTCGGGAGGGCCTGGCGAGCTTGGTCGACACGTCGTGGGCCAGGCGCCCCGTGGTGGTCTTCAACCCCGCCGGCCACGCCCGCCACGAGACGGTCCCCCTGCCCGGAGCCCCCCGGGGGCCGGCCCTGGCCGGCGGCGACGGAAGGGTCCATCCCGTTCAGCGCGCCCATGACGGGTCATGGTTGGCCCGGGTCCCGGTGCCGCCCTGCGGGTGGGCCAGCTTCGACCTCGGGCCGGAGGACGCTTTGCCCGCCACCACGCCTCTCGAGGAGGCTCCGGTGGAAGCCGCTCCCGATCGCCTGGAGAACGGCCTGCTCCGCCTGACCCTGGACGCCGATGGGCTGTTCACCTCGGTCTTCGATAAGGTGGCTGCCCGGGAGGTGGTGGCAGCCGGCGAGCGGGCCAACCTGCTGGCGCTTTTTGACGATGAACCCCCGCACTTCGACGCCTGGGACATCGACGACCACTACCAGGACCGCACCACGGCCCTCACCGCCCTCGACAGCTTGGAGGTGGTGGAGTCGGGCCCGCTTAGGGCCGGCCTGCGCCTGCGGCGCTCGTTCGGGTCCTCCCGGCTGGATCAGGTCGTGTGGCTCCATGCCGGCTCCCCCCGCATCGACTTCGAGACCGAGGTGGACTGGCACGAGCG
Organism: Actinomycetota bacterium; assembly: GCA_021325455.1. Classification (GTDB taxonomy): domain Bacteria; phylum Actinomycetota; class Acidimicrobiia; order Acidimicrobiales; family JAJPHD01; genus JAJPHD01. The sequence goes on along the minus strand of JAJPHD010000013.1, from coordinate 52,231 downwards.
CCACCGCCTGCTCAAGGTGGCCTTCCCCGTAGCCGTGCGCGCTCCCCATGCCAGCTTCGAGATCCAGTTCGGCCACGTCGAGCGCCCCACCCATGCCAACACGAGCTGGGACCAGGCCCGCTTCGAGGTGTGCGCCCACCGCTGGGCGGACCTCTCGGAGTCAGGCTACGGGGTGGCCCTTCTCAACGACAGCAAGTACGGCTACGACGTAAGGGGCCACACCCTTCGCCTGTCCCTGCTGCGGTCCCCCACCTCCCCTGACCCTGAGGCCGACCAGGGCCGGCACCGGTTCACCTACTCCCTCCTGCCCCATCGGGGCGGCATCGAGGGCGGTCGGGTGGTCGAGGAGGGGTTGGCCCTCAACATGGCCTTGGAGCCCACCTTGGCCGACCCCCACCCCGGTCCGCTGGCAAGGGCGGGCTCGCTGGTCCGCGTCGACCGGCCCGGGGTGGTCCTCGACACCCTGAAGCAGGCCGAGGAGGGGGATGAGCTCATCCTGCGGGCCTACGAGGCCCATGGCGGTCGAGGCCCGGTACGGATCGAGGTCGGCTTCCCCCTTTCCCGGGCCGTTCGGGCGGACCTGATGGAGCGGGAGATCGCCCCCCTGGCGTTGGAGCCGATGGAAGCGGGGACGGCCCTTTCGACCGTCCTCGAGCCCTTCGAGATCCTGACCCTCAAGCTCACGGTGACAGGTGCCCATCGAGATTAGAGATAATCCCTATCTCTAATACCTGGTTGACAGATATTGCCCCTTCGGGCAGAATGGCTCCTGAACGGAGCCGCGGGTTCCCCCTCCCCGCTGGCTCCGGCGTTCGCAGCGGGGGGCTGGCCGCCCCCCCTTCAGCCCCCCGCCAGCGAACACCTCCGGTTGCTCCGCCGTCACTAGGTTGGGGCCCATGGGCGCGATGCGGGGGTGGCGAGGCGGGGCGGTCCCCGCTGTGCTGGTGGCCGGGGGGCTGGTGCTCACCGCCTGCACCCACTCCTCCACGGCGGCCACTGCCACGACCCACCGGCGCCCGGCCACGACGAAGCTCACGGCCCCGTCCACCACGGCGGCCTCCCCCGGGGGGACAGCGCCGCCGACCACCCATCCCACGACCACCACCACGAATCCTGCCGTGGCTGACATAACCGGCTTCGGGGCCACCAAGGCCGCATGGGACGCCGGGCACACCCCCGACCCGGATGCACCCAAGGGGAGCTACTGGCCCCGTTACGCCAACGGCGAGGACACCTACCAGGACGTCCGCTTCATAAGGGGGCGGGCCCTCTCCTACGTGGAGAACGTCTACCCGGCCGAGACGGCGGCCCAGGTGAGGGCCGTCATCGGCGACGAGATGCCCCCCGATGCACGCATAGTCTCAGAGGCCAGGGTGCCGGGGGGGGAGAAGGTGGTGGTGGCCAGCGCCGCCCTCCAGGCCGCCACCGGGGACGAGGCGGTGGTGGTGATGCGCAGCCCGGGGGCCGTCTTCGACCCCGGTGACGTCACCAGCCTCACCTACTCCGCCGTTCCTGCCCGCTGACCTCTCCCGGGCCAAACGGCGCCCGTGCCGCTCCGGCCTGGCCTCCGCTCTCGTCGGTGCCTATCCCGAGCAGGCGCCCCGGGGTCTCCCAGAGCACCCGGCGGAGGAACCCCTCTCCCAACCCCAGCCGGACCAGGGCCGCCACCTGGTCGGCGTAGGGCACGGGGATGGTGGGGAAGTCCGATCCCCACACCACCCTCCCGTCCAGCTCGGCGAGGCGGCGGTCCAGGTCCCGGGGGGGTTGGCCCAGCCGGGGCCAGCCCACCAGGGCCATGGCGGTGTCGAGGCACATGAGCGGGTGCCGGCGGGCCAGGTCCAAGAAGGCGGCATGGTCGGGGGCGCCCAGGTGGGCCAGGACCAGGTGCAGGGCGGGGAAGCGCTCCAGCAGGCGGGCTACGGGCCCCGGGCCGCACCATTCCTCGCCCCCTGAGCCGTCCTCCACCGCCCCGGCGTGGAGCACTATGGGGATGGCGGCCTGCTCCAGCTGGGCCCACACCTCGTCGAGGAGCGGGTCGTTGGCGTCGAACCGGCCCACCTGGAGGTGCACCTTGGCACATGCCCCGCCGGCGGCCAGGGCCCGACCCACCTCCTCGGCAGCCCCGGGCTCGGGATAGAAGGTGAAGGTGGGGACCACCTGGGCCTCCCGGGCGGCCAGGGCCAGGGTGTAGCGGTTGAGCCAGCCCGCCACCCCCGGCCGGTGGGCGTAGGCCAGGGCCGTGTGGTGGCGGACCCCGAGGCGCGCCAGCATCTCCAGGCGCCGGTCCTCCGGCCACCGGTAGAGGACCGGCCAGGGCGGCTCCAGGGAGTCGAAGTGGCGCCAGACGGCGTCCTGGATGGCGGGGGGCATGAAGTGGGTGTGCATGTCCACGATGCCGGGCAGGCCGATGGCCCGGGCAAAGGGGGCGACCTCGGCGTCGGTGGTGGGCGGGGGAGGGACCACGGCGGGATCAGCCGCCCAGCACCACCCGGATCCCCAGCGAGGGGGCGGGAGCCATGGTGATGGTGCCGGTGACGTTGCCTGCGGCCACCAGGTCGTCGTGGGCCAGCCGAAGGGCCTCCAGGTCGTCGGGTCCTCCGGCGACGCGCACCTCCTCCACGGGGGAGCGCATGGAGCGGTGAGCCTCGGACTTGGCCCCCCGGATGGCGCCCAGCACAGCAGTGACCGGCTCGAGCAGCTCGGCCCGCCCCCCGCAGTCCAGCTCGGCGCTGGTGGGCCAGGGAGCCCGGTGGACCGAGCCCTCCTGCCACCACGACCAGGCCTCCTCGGTGGCGAAGGGGAGGAAGGGGGCGAAGAGCCTCTGGATGGCCGAGAGCGCCAGGCGCAGGGAGGCCCGGGCCGAAGCAGTGCGGGCCGGCGCCAAGCCGTCCCCTCCGTAGGAGCGGATCTTGACCAGCTCCAGGTAGTCGTCGCAGAACGCCCAGAAGAAGCTCTCCACCCGCTCCAATGCCCTGGCGTAGTCGTAGCCCTCGAAGGCGGCCGTGGCCTCGTCCACCACGTTCCCCAGGCGGGCTAGCAGGGCCCGGTCGACCGGGTCCGTCACGCTGGCCAGGGTCCCGGAGCGGATGGCGCTGCGGGCCGCCCCGGAGGCTGCCTGGTCCAGGCGGCCGATGACGAAGCGGGAGGCGTTGAGCAGCTTGATGGCCAGGCGCCGCCCGACCTCAACCTGCTTCGGACGGTTAGGGTCCAAGGTGGCGTCCATGCCGGGGCGCCCACAGGCCGCCCAGTAGCGCACGGCATCGGCTCCATAGCGCTCCAGGAGAGCCATGGGGGTGACCACGTTGCCCTTGGACTTGGACATCTTCTTGCGGTCCGGGTCCACCACGAACCCGGAGATGGCGGCGTGGGACCAGGGGAGGGTTCCGTGCTCGAGGTGGGAGCGCACGACGGTGGAGAAGAGCCAGGTGCGGATGATGTCATGCCCCTGGGGGCGCAGGTCCATGGGGAAGACCCGGGCGAAGAGGTCAGGGTCGTCCTCCCAGCCTCCCGCTATTTGGGGTGAGAGCGAGGAGGTGGCCCAGGTGTCCATGACGTCGGGGTCGCCGGCGAAACCCCCCGGCTCGCCCCGCTGGTCCTCGGTGTAGCCGGGAGGGGCATCGGTGGAGGGGTCCACGGGGAGGAGGTCCTCAGGGGGGAGCAGGCGCTGGGCATGGTCGACCGAGCCGTCGGGCCTCACCCGGTACCAGACCGGGAAGGGGACACCGAAGTAGCGCTGGCGGCTGATGTTCCAGTCCCCCGACAGCCCTTCCACCCAGGAGCGGAAGCGGGCCGCCATGAAGGGCGGGTGCCAGGCCAGCTCCTCCCCTCTCCTCAGCAACTCGTCGCGGTGGTCCATGGTGCGGATGAACCACTGGCGGCTGGTGACCACCTCCAGGGGTCGCTCCCCCCTCTCGTAGAACTTCACGGGGTGGGTGATGGGCGTGGGCTCGCCGACCAGGGCCCTCTCCTCCCGGAGCAGGCCAACCACCCGCCGGCGGGCGCTGGCCACCGTCTGGCCCTCAAGCTGGTCGTAGACGGCCTGGGCCCGCGCCGGGTCGGCGCTCTCCCAGCCGGGGGTGCCCCACTGCACGGGAAGGAGCCGGCCGTCGCGCCCCACTATCACCCGGGACCCGAGCCCGAGGTCCCGCCACCAGGTCACGTCGGTCGTGTCCCCGAAAGTGCAGACCATGGCCGCACCGGTGCCCTTCTCGGGGTCGGCCAGAGGGTGGGTGAGGACGGGGACCTCGGCCCCGAACAGCGGGGTCCTCACCCTGGTCCCGGCCAGGTCTGAGTACCGGGCGTCCCCGGGGTGGGCCACCAGCGCCACGCAGGCGGCCAGCAGCTCGGGCCGGGTCGTCTCGATTTCAACTGGAGGTCGACCTTCGGCGACGCTGGGGAAGCGGAGGCGGTGGTAGGCGCCGGCTATCTGCCTCTCCTCCAGCTCGGCCTGGGCCACGGGGGTCTGGAAGTCCACATCCCAGAGCGTGGGGGCCTCGGACTGGTAGACCTCACCCCGGTCGAGGAGGCGCAGGAACCCCCGCTGGGCGGCCCGGCGGGCCCGCTCGCCGATGGTGGTGTAGGTGAGGCTCCAGTCGACCGAGAGGCCCAGCCGGCGCCACAGGGCCTCGAAGGCCTGCTCGTCCTGGGCCGAGAGGCGCAGGCACAGCTCGATGAAGTTGGGCCGGGAGATGGGGACGGGCTCGGCGCCGGGCTTCTCGGGGGGCTGGAAGCCGGGGTCGTAGGGCAGGGACGGGTCGCAGCGGACCCCGAAGAAGAGCTGGACCCTCCGCTCGGTGGGCAGGCCGTTGTCGTCCCAACCCATCGGGTAGAAGACGTCAGCCCCCCGCATGCGCCGGTAGCGGGCCACCGTGTCGGTGTGGGTGTAGGAGAAGACGTGGCCGATGTGGAGGGAGCCGCTCACCGTGGGTGGGGGCGTGTCGATGGCAAAGACCTGCTCGCGGGGTTGGCGGCGGTCGAAGCGGTAGGTGCCCTCGGCCTCCCACCGGGCCGACCAGGCCTCCTCCAAGCCTTCGAGCGAGGGCTTGTCGGGGAGCGGCATGGCGTTACCGTAGCGTTGTGCTCCGCGTCCACGACACGGCGCTGGGCCGGGTGGTGGACCTGGACCAGCGTCAACCGGGCCACCTGGCCATGTACGTGTGCGGCCCCACCGTCTACGACACCCCCCATATAGGGCACGGGCGCTTCGTCCTGGTCTACGACGTGCTCCGTCGCTACCTGGAGTGGCGAGGCGTGGAAGTCCACCACGTCTCCAACGTGACCGACATCGACGACAAGATCATCGACCGGGCCCGCTCCGAGGGCCGTTCGTGGGAGGAGGTCGCCACCGAGCAGGAGAAGGCCTGGTGGGAGGCGATGGACGCCCTGGGGGCGGCCCGTCCCACCGAGACGCCGCATGCCACCCGCTACGTGGAGGCCATGGTGGAGGCGGTGGCGGAGCTCGAGTCGCGCGGCTACGCCTACCGGGCTGCCGACGGGGTCTACATGGAGGTGGCCAGGGTCGAGGGATACGGGCTGCTGGCCCGCCAGCCCCTGGACTCCCTGCGGGCCGGGGCCCGGGTGGAAGGGCCCGCCGACAAGCGCTCCCCCTTGGACTTCGCCCTGTGGAAGCTGGCCCGGTCGGACGAACCGTCCTGGGAGGCTCCCTGGGGGCCGGGGCGGCCAGGCTGGCACACCGAGTGCGTGGTCATGTCGCTGGACCTGCTGGGGGAGGGTTTCGACCTGCACACGGGGGGGCTGGACCTGCGCTTCCCCCACCACGAGAACGAGCGGGCCCAGGCGGTGGCGCTGGGCCGGCCCTTCGCCAGGCACTGGATGCACCATGGCATGGTCGAGACCGGCGGGGAGAAGATGTCCAAGTCTCTCGGCAACTTCACCACCATGGCCGACCTCCTGGCCCGGTACGAGGGGCGCGCCTACCGGCTGGCCGTGCTGCAGTCGCATTACCGCAAGCCCATGGAGGTCACGCCGGCGGTCATGGCCGACGCCAGCCGCTCCTTGGATCGCCTGGACGCCCTGGCCCGCCGGGTGGCCGGGGCTGAGCTGGGCGAAGCCGATGAGGGGGCGCGAGAGCGCTTTGCGGCCGCCATGGAGGACGACCTCGACACCCCCGCAGCCGTGGGGATGCTCTTCGACCTGGTGAGGCGGGCCAACTCCGCCCTGGACTCCGGCCGGGTGGAAGAGGGCCGGCGCCTGGCCGCCACGGTCGCCAGCCTGGCGTCGCCCCTGGGGCTGGCCCTCGGTGGGGGAGGGGACGCCCTGGACGGGGAGACGGCCTCCCTCGTGGCCCGGCGCGACCGGGCCCGCGCTGAGCGGGACTATGCCAGCGCCGACGCCCTGAGGCAGGAGCTGGTGTCCAGGGGCTGGGTCGTGGAGGACAGCCCCGGGGGGACGAAGGTGAGGAGAGCGAGGGGGCTCTAGCCAGCCGTGCTCGAGCCCGGAGGGCCCCCCGGCCCGGCGAGCGTTCGGCCCGGGCGGGCCTTGCCGGGCTCCGGGGCCTGCTATGGTGCCCGGCCGAGGGAGTTCGCTGGACGACGGCAGTCGCTACAAAGCAGTGCCCTCTTCAAGGATCAGCATCAACGAAGGGGGTTTGCCGCCGTGGCGACCGGGACAGTCAAGTGGTTCAATGCCGACAAGGGCTACGGGTTCATCTCGCAGGATGGAGGCCGTGACGTCTTCGTCCATCATTCGGTCATCCAGATGAATGGGTACCGCAGCCTGCAGGAGGGCCAGAAGGTGGAGTTCGACATCGTGGAAGGACCCAAGGGCCTGCAGGCCTCCAACGTCAGGCCGGCCTGACTCGGGCCGGCGCCACCGGGGCGCCGAGCAGGGCCGGCTCCCGCCGGGCCCGCTGACCTGGGGGGGGACCAGGGGCCGCCCTCCGGTCAGCCGGTGCAGCCGGAGCCGGCTTGGAGCAGCTGGACGCCGGTGCAGGAGACGGTGTCGGTCAGGCTGGTGGCCGTCTGGGTCGTCGTCGACACCGTGCTCGAGGCGGTGCCGGCCAGGGTCGACACCACCGATGAGACTGTCTTCTGGAGGTCGAGGGTCGTCGTGGTGGACGACAGGGTGGGTACCGTCAAAGTGACCTGAGGTGCGGTCGTCGATGGTGCCGTGGTGCTCGTCACCAGCGAGGTGGTGGGGGCCGGGGAGGTGGTGGTCGTCTGGTTGGGGGCGGCAGTGGTCCCGCTACCTCCACCTCCAGTAGAAGTCCCGGCTCCTCCGCTGCCGCTGGTGCTCGTAGGACCACTGGAGCCTCCCGGGCTCCCGGTGGGGCTGGCCAGCGACGGCCCGAGCACTGCTCCCACCGTGCTGGTGGCGGCGGTCGAGGTCGATCCCGTCCCGGGGAACCGATGGGCTCGCCCTCGAGAGCCCGAGCTCAGGGCCCGGGCCAGCAGGGCCCGCAGCGCCGGCGTGTCCCGGTGGTGGCCGGCCACCGGTTGCACCACCGTGGCGCTGGCACCGGGCAGTTCGGGCAGGGCGAAATGCGGCTTGCGGCTGGACACCGCTCCCTGGCCGGCCAACGAGGTGCCGATGATGCCGAGGGCCAGGAGGCCGAGGGAGACGCTGGCCAGGGGCTTGCGGGCGGCCAACGAGAAGGCGCCCAGCCTGAGCCCCGGCTCCCGGTGAGGCTCCTCCCCGGCGAGATGGGCCCTGACGGCCGCTTCCTCTAACAGCGAGAGGGGGAGCGGGACGAGGCAGGACCGCAGGGCCCCTCCCAGGTCGTCGATCTCGGCCAGGCGGGAGCGGCAAAGGGGGCAGCCGGCCAGGTGGCTCCCCACCCGGGCCCGGTCTTGCCGCCCCAGGCCGCCGGCGGCGTACTCGTCCAGGCGCCGGACCACGGGTGGGCAGCGCCGGTCGAGGTCCGGGCGGGACAGCCAGAGCTGGCGGGCACGGGCCGTGAGGGCAGAGCGGGCCCGCTTGGCCAGCTGCACCGCCGTTGACGGCTGCACCCCGAGGATGCCAGCTGCATCGGGGACCGGGACCCCCTCCGCCTCGGTGAGCCACAGGATGGTCCGCCACCGCTCAGGCAGGCCCCTGAAGGCATCGGCCAGCGGGGCGCTGGCCATGGCCCGGGCCGGAAGGGAAGGGGGGCCGTCGCCGGGGGTGGTGCCCTCATCGTCCCGGGGCCGGGGGGCGTCCCTTTCGGGGAGCGCGCCGGAAGGAGCGCCCTCCGCCAGGGCGCTGCCCGCATGACCGGTGGCGCCCGCTCCTACCAGGTGCTCCTGCTTGCGCAGCTCGTCCAAGGAGGCATCCCTGGTGGCCGCCAGCAGGCAGGAGCGGAACTGCCCCGGTTCGCAGACCTGCTCGCGGGGGACGAGCATCAGCACCCAGGCGAAGGCGGCCACCACGGCGTCCACCGCTCCCTCGACGGTCCCGAGCACGGCGGCCGCCGTACGCCAGGCGACGGGGGCATGGCGGTGGTAGAGCTCCTCGAAGGCCCCCGGCCTGCCTTCCCCATAGGCGGCGACGAGATCGGCCTCGTCCAGGTCAGCCAACCCCGACCCCTCACGGTGCTGCCTGCGATCCCGCATGCTCATCCCCTGTTCGCTACGGCACGCCCCCGTACGGACCCTCAAGGTGGTCGAGGTCAACGTTAGCTCGCCTGCCTCATCGGTGGCATGCCCAGCTCTATCTAGTAAAGAAAGACTACTACCGGCCGGGATGAGGCGCCAGGTGGCCCGGCGCCCCTCGTCTCCGCGGTCAGGTCCCACTGGCCAGACGGGTTACCATCCAGTAACTTATGGGTAACTTACCCGACAGTAACATGGCGACGCGAAGGCCGCCAGTGGGTGCCCGGCCGGGAGCGGGGCAGGGGCGGCCTTCCCGGCGCCCGACTCTCAAGTGAGGACAGGACATGGCGGACCTATCGCTCGATCTCAACGAGGACCAGCTCCAGATCCAGAAGTGGGTGCACGACTTCGCCGAGTCGGTGATCCGCCCTGCAGCCCATGAGTGGGACGAGCGGGAGGAGACCCCGTGGCCGATCATCGAGGAGGCGGCCCGGATCGGGCTCTACTCCTTCGAGTTCGTCGCCAACGCCTTCGCCGACCCGACGGGCATCACCATGCCGCTGGTCAACGAGGAGATGTCCTGGGGGGATGCCGGCATAGCCTTGGCCATCTTCGGCTCCACGCTGGGGGTGGCGGGCATCTTCGCCAACGGGACCCAGGAGCAGATCCTCGAGTGGGTGCCGCAATGCTTCGGGACCCCGGACGACATCAAGCTGGCCGCCTTCTGCGTATCGGAGCCCGACGCCGGTTCGGACGTGAGCTCGCTGCGGACCCGGGCCACCTATGACGAGGCCAGCGACACCTGGGTGCTCAACGGGACCAAGACCTGGATCACCAACGGCGGCCTGGCCGACCTGCACGTGGTGGTGGCCTCGGTGGACCCCGCCCTCGGGTCGAGGGGGCAGGCCAGCTTCGTGGTGCCCCCTGGGACACCCGGGCTGTCCCAGGGCCAGAAGTTCAAGAAGATGGGCATCAGGGCCTCCCACACCGCCGAGGTCATCCTGGACGACTGCCGGGTCCCCGGCTCCTGCCTGCTCGGTGGCAAGGAGAGGCTTGACGAGAGGCTGGCCCGGGCCCGTGAGGGACGATCGTCCAGCTCACAGGCAGCCATGGCCACCTTCGAGGCTTCCCGCCCCATCGTGGGGGCCCAGGCTGTGGGTATCGCCCGGGCCGCCTATGAATACGCCCTGCAGTACGCCAAGGAGCGCAAGCAGTTCGGGCGGGCCATCATCGAGAACCAGGCCATCGCCTTCAAGCTGGCCGACATGAAGATGCACATAGATGCTGCCCGGCTGCTCTGCTGGCGGGCGGCCTGGATGGGCAAGGCCGGCAAGCCCTTCAGCGCGGGCGAGGGGAGCATGTCCAAGCTGTTCGCTGGAGAGACCGCGGTGTGGGTCACCGAGCAGGCCATCCAGGTCCTGGGCGGCTACGGCTACGTGAGGGATTACCCGGTCGAGCGCTGGCACCGGGACGCCAAGATCTACACGATCTTCGAGGGGACCTCCGAGATCCAGCGCCTCATCATCGCCAGGGCCATCAGTGGCATGCACATCCAGTAGCCGACCTTGGTGCCCACGGACAGGGAGTGGGTCCGTCTGGGCTATGGGCGCCTGGCCCGCTGGTCGTCGCCGTCCTCCTGGAGCCGTCGTCCCGGGCCGGAAGCCGGTCGGATTCCGGTCATGTTCTTCGGGGTGGGGTAAATAGCCTCCAGTGCCCTTCTGAGACGACCTCAACGGTGCCGTCGGTCACCTTGATGGCAGTCTCATCGTCGATGGCGTAACCCGGCACGGGCAAGCTCGCTGCCCACCTGGCTGCGTCGGCCATCGTGTTCTCGGGCAGGTCCGGGTGATCGAGGTGCGGGAAGATCGCAAAATCGACCACTCCCAACGCGGCGTCGCCGCCACCGGGTGGCTCCCAGCTGACGAACTCCTTGCCGATCTGCGGGGCCATGACCATGCTCCCACCACTCAACCCTGCCCACACCACCTCCGACAGCGACGGCAGCAGATCCGCCAGACCCGACTGGCGCATCCAGTGGCTGAGATACAGGGCATCACCACCGTTCACCAACAGGGCGTCCGTTTTCTCGACCAGGGGAACCCATTGGTCCTTGCCGATGCTGGGCAGGGCGGTGAGCTCGAGTACTCCCAAGGAGTTCCAACCCAGTTCGCACATCGGGGTGGTGGCTCGGCCGGTGATGAACCGCCAGGCCGCCCCCGGTCCCCCCATGGCGTAGCTGGCGTAGCTGGCGGTAGGGATGCAGAGGGCGTCGGAGTCGGCAATCGGCTTGCCGAGGAGTTGGACGAGGGCATCCCCGATACTGGCGTTCTTGATGCCGGCCGAGGTGAGGAGCAGCTTCACGACATTCTCCTTTGCGGTGCATGGTCCAGGTCGGCGTACTTTCGACACCGGGGAGGGCCAGTCGAGGACCGAGGGTCGTCCACGACGGGTTCGGAACGCCAGGTAGCTGCCGAGAGCGTCGAAGATCGCCATGCCGTGCTCGAGGCCGGGCCCGTCACGTCGTGGGCGGCCCGGCCTCGACCATCCTGCGCACCTGGCCCGGTTCGATCCGGTAGGGGCCGACCTGCGTTAGCCACCAGTCGACTCCCGCCTCCTCCCAGGGCCCAGGTTCATTGAGTTGGCCGCCCACGACCACCACGGAGAACCGGGCCAGGTCGGCCCCGTAGCCGGCCAGGCGCTCCCGGAGCTCGGCGACTTGGGCCGGCCGCTCCATCTGGATGACGACGATCCCGTCGTGACGGGCGGCTCGCCGGAGCGGTGCCCGGTGCGGCCAGCGTCCCGCCACCCACAGCGGGATGCCCCCTGGCCGGCTGGGACCGGGGTGGAAGCTCACGTCGGCAACGGTGTAATGCATCCCGCGGTGGCTGACGCGGCGGCCGGACAAGAGGGCGGCCAGCACCTCCAAACCCTCGTCCAGCTGGGACGCCCGCACTCGGGGGTCGGCAACGTCACCGAGGCGGGAGAACTCGCCGACGAAGTCATCCCCGAGGCCGAACCCGAGCACGAGGCGGCCCCTCGCCAGCCGGTCCAGGGTCGCCGCCTGGCGGGCCACCACGGCCGGGCGGCGGCGAGGGAGGGGGGTGACCATGGGCCCGAGCTCGAGCTGGGAGGTAGCCGCCGCCATCGCCGCCAGGCATATCCACGGGTCGCAGATGTCCCGCACCGGGCCCGAGTAGAGGAGGTGGTCCCAGAGGAACATGCCGTCCCAGCCTGCTGCCTCAGCGGCGGCCGCCAGGCGTGCCAGCGTGGCCGGGTCGGCCAGCGCGTCGAAGGGGGGGCAGAAGAGTCCGTGGCGCACCTGGTGTCCTCCTCTCAGGCGCCCCGAAGGGCGCCGGCACGTCGAAGTGTGAGATCAGCCGGCCAGCTCCGGGAAGGGCCGTCGCCAAGATCCGCACCCGGCCAGCCACGGTGCCTCGTCCGCCGGTGACCCAGCCTGTCCCAGGCTACGGCGCTTCGGTGCCGGGCAAGGCCGGGCGTGGCAGACTGGCCGGGTGGTGCAGGTGCTCTGCCCTCGCCTCCTGGGCAGGGAGGCGGAGATGCGAGCCCTCGGACTGACAGCGGGCTCCGCCTCGTGCCAGCTGGCCCATACCGGCTACGTCATGGCCGGCCGGCTGCACGTGTCCATGGACGACGGGACCGAGCTGGACCTCGGACCCGGGGACGCCCATGGGGTGGGCCCGGGCCATGACGCCTGGGTGGTGGGGGACCAGGAGTGCATCATCGTCGACTTCACCCTCACGGGCTCCTAGCCGGCCTCGGAGGCCACTCTGGCTGGCTCGATGGCGTCTCTCAGAGCGGCGAGCCGGTCCCGGTCCAGGGAGTACCAGACCCACTTGCCCCGGCGTTCACCATGGACCAGCCCGGCCTCACCCAGGACCTTCAGGTGGTGCGAGACGGTGCCTTGGGTCCTGCCCAGCGGGCCCACGAGGTCGCATACGCAGATCTCACCCGAAGGGGCGGCCGCCAGCATGGAAAGGAGCCGGAGCCGGACCGGGTCTCCCAAGGCGTCGAAGGCCCGGGCCAGCTCGGCGGCGTCATCGGATGCGAGTGGAACGGACAACCCCGAGGGGCAGCACTCGACCTCCTGCTCCACCGGCGTCAGCCTGGTTCTTCGGGCCACCGCCCACCTTTCCATTGACGAACGTCATTGCATCGACTAAGATGAATGCATTGACCGGACTCAATGCTAGCAGGGGGTTGGGATGTCACGGGTGCAACTGGCCCTCAGTGTGGCCGACCTCGACCGGGCCGTCGACTTCTACTCCAAGCTGTTCGCCACGACCCCGGCCAAGCGCCGGCCCGGCTATGCCAACTTCGCCATCGGCGAGCCGCCGCTCAAGCTGGTCCTGATCGAGGACCACGACCGGCGGCCCGGCACGCTCGACCACTTGGGCGTCGAGGTGGAGTCGACCGAAGAGGTGGCTGGCGCTCGGGCCCGCCTGGCGGAACAGGGCCTGCCCACTGCGGTGGAGGAGCACACCGCCTGCTGCTACGCCCTCCAGGACAAGGTGTGGGTGCGTGCCCCCGGCGGGGAGCGGTGGGAGATCTACACGGTCCTCTACGACCTCGACACGCCGGGGTGCTGCACGACGGGTCCCGAGCCGGAGGGATCAGCGGCACGGGCCAGCTCGTGCCGCTGATCCTCCCTCGGAGGGCCGCCCTCGCTGGCGGGGACCGGACGTGAGCGACGTGGTGTCCCGGCGAGCGGCGCCGGGGAGCGTGCCCGGGGGGCCGGTGATGGCCCATCTCCGCTTGGCCGACCGCTTCCTGCCAGTGTGGATCATCGCCGCCATGGTGGCCGGCATCGGGCTCGGCCGGGCCGTCCCCGGCCTCAACAGGCACCTCGACGCCATCCAGGTCACATCGGGGACCTCCCTGCCCATATTCATCGGGTTGCTGGTGATGATGTACCCGGTGCTGGCCAAGGTCCGCTACGGCCAGATCGGCGCCGTCACCCGGGACCGGCGCATGCTCGCCCTGTCCCTGGTCCTCAACTGGCTGGTCGGCCCGGCGGTCATGTTCGCCCTGGCCTGGCTGCTACTGCCCGGCCAGCCCACCTACCGCACCGGGCTGATCATCGTCGGCCTGGCCCGCTGCATCGCCATGGTGCTCATCTGGAACGACCTGTCCTGCGGCGACCGGGAGGCGGCGGCGGTCCTGGTGGCTCTCAACTCGCTCTTCCAGATCCTCATGTTCTCCGTCCTCGGCTACTTCTACCTCGAGGTGCTTCCCGGCTGGCTCGGCCTTTCCACGGTGGGCCTGCACCTGTCCATGGGCCGCATCGCCGGGACCGTGGGCATCTTTCTCGGCGTGCCGCTGGTTGCCGGCTTCCTCACCCGCATCATCGGTGAGCGGGCCCGCGGCCGGGACTGGTACGAGAACCGGCTGCTCCCCCGCCTGGGGCCGTTCGCCCTCTATGGCCTCCTGTACACGATCGTCATCCTCTTCGCTCTCCAGGGCCACACCATCGCCACCCACCCTGGGGACGTGGCCCGTATCGCCCTGCCCCTGCTGGCCTACTTCGTCATCATGTGGTTCGGGTCGTTCCTCCTGGGCCGGGCCATCGGCCTCGGCTACGAGCGCACTGCCACGGTGGCCTTCACCGCTGCCGGGAACAACTTCGAGCTCGCCATCGCCGTCGCCATCGGGGTGTTCGGGGTCACCAGCGGGCAGGCCCTGGCCGGGGTGGTCGGCCCGCTCATCGAGGTCCCGGTTCTCGTGACGTTGGTCTATGTCGCCCTGTGGGCACGCCAGCGCTCCTACCGCCGACCTGGCAGCGTCAAGGCGGGAGCCGGCCGGTGAGCGCCAAGCCCGTGGTGCTGTTCCTCTGCGTCCACAATTCGGGGCGGAGCCTGGCCGCCAAGGTCCTGCTCGACCACCACGCCGCCGGCCGCGTCGAGGTTCTCTCCGCCGGCTCAGAGCCCGCCAGAGAGCTCAATCCCTCCGTCGTCGCCGTGCTCGAGGAGAAAGGGCTGGACACCTCCAAGGAGTTCCCCAAACCGCTCACCGAGGACGCTGCTCGAGCGGCCGATGTGGTCGTCACCATGGGCTGCGGCGACACGTGCCCCGTCTTCCCCGGCACGCAGCATCTCGACTGGGACCTCAGGGACCCGGCCGGCCTCCCGGTCGACCAGGTCCGCCCCATCGTCGACGAGATCGACCGACGGGTGAGGGGGCTCGTGGCCCAGCTCACCGGGGGAACGGGACCCGTCACCCCTCCGGCGAGGGAACCGTGACCACCATGACGAAGCGCACCTGGCGCCGGCTCTGGTTCTCGTACCGGTGGTCGTGCCAGGCCGAGAAGGAGGCCGACCCCCCCGCCCCGATCTCGTAGGCCCCCTCGTCGACGACCAGGGTGAGCCTGCCGCTCTCCACCGAGACCACCTCGTGGGTCCCGGGGGCATGGGCACCTCCCACCTTGACCTCGCCCGGCTCCATGACCCAGCGCCACACCTCCACCCCGTGAGGTGGATCGCTCCCGGCCAGGAGGGTGCCGCTTCCCCCGGCCTCACCCCTCCACAGCACGACCGCCTGGTCGGGGCTGACCAGGCGGACGGTCGGCTCCTCCTCCATCTGCAGCAGGTGGGTGAGGGGGACCCCGAAGGCCTCGGTGAGGCGCACCAGGGTGGCCAGGTTGGGGTTGGCCCGGCCCTGCTCCAAGGCCACCAGTACGCCCTTGCTCACCCCGGAGCGGGCCGAGAGGGCATCCAGGCTCCAGCCCCGGGCGGTGCGCAGCGCCCGGGCGGTACGGGCCACGCCATGGGCCAGGCGGCTCAGGTCGGAGTGGGCGTCCCGGTCGTTATACTGCACTGGTGCTCCAGTGTACCGACCGCAGCGCCCACGCGGGAGAAGGGCGGACCCGCCTGTGCTCCCAGCTGGCCGTGGCCGGGGCAGCCGTCCTGTTCGGGAGCACGTTCCTGGTCGTGAAGGGGGCTCTGAGCGGGGCAGGCCCGGTGCCCTTCGTAGCCGTACGGTTCCTCATCGCCGCCGCCATCCTGGCCCCGGTGGCCTGGCGGCGGCCGGCCACGCCCGGGGAGTGGGGAGCGGGGGTGGCGGCCGGGGTGCCGCTCCTGGCGGGCTACCTGCTGCAGACGGCGGGCCTGCGCCTGGTCACATCGTCGGTGTCCGCCTTCATCACCGACCTCCTGGTGGTGATCGTGCCCGTGCTGTCGGCCATGGCCTGGAAGCGCTGGCCCCGGGCCCGGGTGTGGGCGGGGGCGGCCCTGGCCGGCGGTGGCCTGTACCTGCTGACCGGGGCCAGGCCCACCCTCGGTCTGGGTGAGGCGCTGACCCTGGGGTGCGCGCTCGGGTTCGCCCTCAACCTGGTCGTCCTGGCCCGGGTCGCTTCCCGCCACGACCCCGTCCGGCTCACCGCCATCCAGCTGGCGGTGGTGGGTGTGGGGGCCCTCGTCCCTGGCTTCTTCTACGGCGGTTACGGCCTCAGCGGGGGCGCCCTCCTGGCCGCTCTCTACACGGCGGTGGTCGCCTCGGTGCTGGCCTTCGTCCTCCAGACCTGGGGCCAGCGCCGGCTGAGCGCTTCGCGAGCAGCCCTGCTCCTGATGCTGGAACCGGTCACGGCGGCCATGGTGGGATTGGCCACCGGGGTGCCTCTCCGGCCCCTGGCGGCCGTGGGGGCGGGGCTGGTGCTGGCAGGCATCGCCGTCTCCGAGGCGCTCCCATCCCCCAGGCGGCGGCTTCGGCCCGCCCGGCGGTGACAGGGCGGCCCCCGGGGAGGAGCCGCCGTCTCAGCCTCTCAGTGCCGGCACCACCTCCTCCCCGAGGCGCCGGCTCTGGGTCACCGCCTCCTCCGGAGGGCAGCTGGGCTGCAGCACGACCTTCCCGGCCCCGGCCTCGACCAGCTCGGCCAGCCGGCGGGCCACCATGGCCGGCGTCCCCGTCACCAGGTAGCGCCCCGGTGCGCCGCTGAAATCGGTCTGGTAGGTGTAGCTGACCGCCGCCACGGCCTCGCGGTGAGCGCCAGCAGCGTCGGGCCCGGCGTTGACGAAGCACAAGACGGCGCTCCCCACCGACCCCGGCGGCCGCCCCGCTTCGGCCTCGGCTTGCCGGAGCAGGACGAGGCTCCTGGCCAGGCGCTCGGGGGAGTACAGGTAGGGGTACCAGACATCGCCCAGGCGCCCTGCCCGCCGCACGGCGGCCTCGGCCCGGCCGGCCACCCAGACAGGAGGCCCGCCGGGCTGGGCCGGCGGCGGCTGGAGGCGACCTGCCTCGAACGCACAGAACCTCCCGTCGAAGGTCACCTCCTGGCCCGTCCACAGGCGCCTGGCCACGACCAGAGCCTCGTCGGTGCGAGCGCCCCGCTCATGGCGGGGGACGCCGGCGGCGCCGAACTCGAGGGGGCTCTCCCCCCCGATGCCCACCCCCAGGGCCAGCCGGCCGCCCGAGAGCCGGTCCAGCTCGGCGGCCTGCTTGGCCAGCAGCACGGGCGGATAGAGGGGCACGAGCGTGATGCTGGTGAGGAGCCTGACCCGGCTGGTCTGTCCCGCTGCCCACGCCAGGGCCACCATCCCGTTGGTGGCCGGCCCATGGAACATGATGTGCTCCCCGGTGGCGAGGTAGTCCCAAGGGCCCTCCTCGGCGATCCGGCAGACCTCCCGGGTAGGGCCAGCCTCGGGAAGGAAGCCGAGGCCGGTCTCGATGGCCGAGCCGCTCTCCATGGGGCCTGGACCCTAACCCGGGGCGGCCCCGGGCCAACGACCGGAGGTGGCCACCGGGGGGCGATGTCGCACGGCCCGGTCCCGCCTCGGTATGCTGGCCCGACCGGATGAGGCTCCGGTGGGTTCTGCCCGAACCGCCAGCGTGCTGATGGCCTCTACCCAAGTCGGTGTTCCCTTAGCGGGAGGCGTGGGTGGAGCTGTCTGTCTACACGATCCAGCTGGTCCAGGACCTGATGGTGGTGGGCCTCGCCCCCTTCCTCTCCGGAGCCATCTCCCACATGGAGGCGCGTCTGCAGGGCCGGCGTGGGCCCCGCATCCTGCAGCCGTACTATGACCTGGCCAAGCTCTTCAGCAAGGAGACCCTGGTCCCCGAGCAGGCCAGCTGGGTGTTCCTGGCCGCCCCGGTGGTGGCCTTCACCTGCTACCTGATCGTCCCCCTCCTCATCCCCGAGCTCACCACCTTCGGCCTCCCGCTCGGCTACATGGGGGACATCCTGGGTGGTGCCTTCTTCCTCGCCCTGGCCGCCTTCTCGATCTCGGTGGCGGCGGCCGAGACCGGCGGCCCCTACGCCCAGCTGGGCAGCAGCCGGGCCATGACCTTCGCCGCCCTGATCGAGCCCACCATCCTCTTCGTGACCTTCGTGGTGGCGATCATCACCACGACGGACCTCCCCTACGCCGAGGCGGCCACGGCCCGGGCCTCGCTGGGCCAGGCGGTGCGCCCCTCCCACATCCTGGCCGCCTTCGCCTTCTTCCTGGCCGTGCTGTCCGACACGGCCCGCATCCCCGTGGAGACCCACTCCAGCACCCTCGAGTTCGGCATGATCGACGAGGCCCGGACCCTGGAGCACTCCGGAGCGGCCATGGCCCTCCTCAAGTGGGGATCGGCCATGAAGCAGGTGATCCTCTACGTGCTGCTCATCAACGTCTTCGCCGCCCCCTGGGGCTTGTCCAGCACCCGGGACGCCTCGTCGGTGCTGCTCGCCATCCCCATCTTCTTCGGCAAGGCCCTGGGTGTGGGCTTCCTCTTCGCCCTCATCGACAACTCGTTCTCCAAGCTGCGCCTGTTCAAGATCACCGAGTTCATGGCCGCCGCCTTCCTGCTCTCCGTCCTGGCCATCCTCATCCTCTACGTGGGGCACGCCTGATGGGTCCAGCCCTCCTGGCGGTCTCCACCCTGGCTGCCCCCCCGGCCTTCTCGGGGGTGGCCGATGCCATCGCCCTGCTCGTGGTGCTGGCCGAGTTCGCCATGCTCCGCTCCGCCCTGGCCCGCACCCAGGTACGGCTCTATGCGTTCCAGTCCCTTTGCGTGGTGGGCCTGGCCGTGCTGCTGGCCGCTCTCCGCCATGTCCCCGAGGCCTACGCCGTGGCGGGCATCTCGTTCCTCATCAAGGTCGTGGTGATCCCTGCCGTCGTCCTTCGCCTCCTGGCCGGGGTGGAGACGGAGGTGGCGGGCAGCGAACGGCTCAAGGTGGCCAGCATGACCCTCATCGCCTTGGCCGTGGCGGCCTTCGGGCTCTTCATCCTGGAGGCGGTTCCCGTGACCTCGACCCTTCCGGTGGCGGCCCTCGGCCTGGCCATGGCGGCCGTGCTCGTGGCCTTCCTCCTCGTCATCCTGCGCGCTGACGTGGTGTCCCAGGCCATCGGCTTCTTCGCCCTGGAGAACGGGGTGTCCGTCGCCAGCCTGGTGCTGGCCTCCCGGCTGCCTCTGCTGGCCGAGGTCACGTTCTTCTTCGACCTGCTGGTGGCCGTGGTCTTCTTCGGCGTGCTGGTGCGGGTCCATCACGGCCGCACGGGGACCCTCTCCACCGAAGTGCTGGACAGGCTGAGGGGCTAGGGATGCTCCTGGCGATACTGGTCGTCCCCCTCGTGGCCGCCGTGGTGGCGTGGTGGGGCCCTACCCGCCTGGCCCAGGGGGCCACGGTCGTAGCCGGGGCAGCCACCTTCGGCCTCTCCCTCGCCCTGGTGGGAAGAGCCGGGGGGAGAAGCCAGATGGCGCTCGGTGGTTGGTTGCGGGCCGATGACCTCTCGTTGGTGTTCCTGCTCACCACGGCCTTCCTCTACGCCCTGACGGCGGTGTTCGCCATGGGTTACGTGGGCCGGCGGCACGACCCCCGCTACTCCCGGCGCCTCTACGCAGGGCTGAACCTGTTCTGCTGGGCCATGGCCGTGACGCCCGTCGTCAACAGCCTGGTGGAGATCTGGGCCGCCCTCGAGATCGCCAGCGTGGTGTCGGCCCTGCTCGTGGCCCTGGACGACACCGACGGGGCGGCGGAGGCGTCCTGGAAGTACCTGATCATCGCCTCCATGGGGCTGGGGATAGCTCTGTTCGGCACGGTGGCCATGTACGCCGCAGGGGCCAGCGCCCTCGGCCCCGCCTACCACATGGCCATAGGGCCTCTCCTTTCCGTCGCCCATCGGCTGCCCCCCGGTCTCGTCCGGCTCGCCTACCTCCTGGCCGTGCTGGGCTTCGGGACCAAGATGGGCCTGGTGCCGGTGCACACCTGGCTGCCCGACGCCCACTCCGAGGCCCCCACCCCGGTCTCCGCTCTGCTCTCGGGGGCATTGCTGGCCGTCTCGTTCTACGCCATCCTGCGCTACTTCCAGATAACCGGGCGCGCCGTGGGCTACGCCTTCCCCCGAGAGGTGCTCCTCGGGTTCGGCATCACCTCCCTCGCCCTGGCCGCCTTGTACGTGGTGAGCCAGCGGGACCTCAAGCGCCTCCTTGCCTACTCCAGCATCGAGCACATGGGGATCATGGCCATAGGCATGAGCTTCGCCGCCCCTCTGGCCGTGGTCGGGGTCCTCCTCCAGGTCCTGGCCCACGGCGCCGCCAAGGGGACGGCCTTCTTCGGCGCCGGGTCCGTGCTCGCCAAGCTGGGGACCAAGGACCTGCGCCTTATTCGGGGGGGGATCGGCGTGCTCCCCTGGACGGGGCCCATGCTGGTGCTGGCCGTGCTGGCCCTGTCGGCGGCACCGCCGTTCGGCATCTTCCGCTCGGAGTTCCTGATCGTGGCCGGCGGGCTCTCGGTCCCGAGCGACGGCGTGGTGGCGGTGCTGGTGGGCCTGGTGGTCCTGGCCTTCCTGGGGCTCAGCTGGTGGGCCACCAGGACCATGGCCTCGCCGACGCCCGCCGGTGGCTCCACCGCCGGCGCCACCGTTGCCAGGGGGGAGACGAGCGCCTGGATGGTGGCCGCCATGGCAGCCGGCCTGGTGGCTCTGGCCATCCTCGGGGTCCATCCCCCCTCGGCGCTGAGCCACGTCCTTTCCCGGGCGGCGAGCGAGCTGGGAGTGGGGCCATGAGGGAGGCCGCTGCCCCGGTGGGGGGTGGGCTGGTGGGCGAGGAGCTGGCCTCCCGGGTGGCGGGTGCCGTCCGGGCCGGCGCCCGCTTCGCCGCCCTGCTGCCCACCGGACGGCCGGACGGGTCCCTCTGCCTCCGGGCCGTCCTGGCCTGGCCGGGCCGCTATGGGCTGGAGGAGGAGGTCCTGGCTCCCGAGGTGGGTGCCTACCAGGCCCTCACCCCTACCACGCCCGGGGCCACCTGGTACGAGCGGGAGCTGCACGACCTCTACGGGGTCCGGCCCCTCGGGCACCCCCGCCTCGACCCCCTGGTGCTGCCCCTGGCCCCGGGGACGCCCCGGCCCCGCCCGGGGACGGCGGCCGACGTCGGCTGCCTCGACCCCAGCGAGGAGCCCCTGCCCGGCCATGTGAGCGGCGAGGGGCTGTTCACCATCCCCTACGGCCCGGTGCGCTCCGGGGTCTTCGAGGCCATCCAGTACCTGGTCGAGACGCCGGGGGAGGAGATACCGCACCTGCGCACGCGCGTGTACCACAAGCACCGGGGCCTCTCCCGGCGCTTCTGTGGCCTGTCTGTCGGGGACGGGGTCCTCCTGGCGGAGAGGGTGGAGGGGACCACCTCGGTGGCCCAGGCCAGCGCCTACTGCCAGGCGCTGGAGGCCCTGGCCGGGGTCGAGGTCCCGCCCCGGGCCGGCCTCTCCCGGGTGCTGCACGCCGAGCTGGAGAGGGTGGCCAACCACCTGGACTCCATGGTCCGCCACACCGAGGGGGCGGGCCAGGCCGTGGCCTACGCCCGCCTGAGCCTCCACAAGGAACGGGTGCTGCGCCTGCAGGCCCGCCTGTGCGGGCACCGCTTCGGCCGGGGGGTGGTCGTGCCGGGGGGGGTCTCGGGCCCGCCCTCCCTGGGGGCGGCCCAGGCCCTGGCCGAGCTGGCCCGGATCGACAAGGGGGCCACGGCCGACATCAGGCTCTTGATGGAGACCCCTTCCTTCCTGGACCGGCTGCGGGGGACCGGTGTGCTGCCCCCAGAGGTGGCCGGGGCCCACGGCGCCGTCGGGCCCATAGGGCGGGCATCCGGGCTGGCCGAGGACCTCAGGGTGGCCCGCCCCTACGGCGCCTATCCCCGCCTGGGCGCCCAGGCCGTCGAGCCCCGGGAGAGGGGGGACGCCCTGGCCCGCCAGGAGGTGCGGGTGGCGGAGGTGGCTCGCTCCTTCTCCCTGGCCCGCCAGGCCCTGGAGGGGCTGGCGGGGGCCGGGGACGGGCCCTGGCGGGCGCAGTTCGACCCTCCTGACGGCACCGCCCTGGGCTGGGCCGAGGCCCCCCAGGGCGAGCTGCTCTACCTCGTGGAGGTGGAGGACGGCCGCCTCCGGGCGGCCAGGCCGAGGTGCCCGGCCTTCCACAACCTGGCCCTCTTCGCCCAGGCCTTCCGGGGGGACATCTACACGGACTTCGTGTTCATAGAAGCCAGCTTCGGGCTGTCGGTGGCCGGGGTGGCCGGGTGATGGGTAGGGGGGTCCCGGACAGGGTGCGGCGGTCGCTGGAGCCGTTCCGCCACATCCCGGGCCAGGCCCACATGTGGGTGCTGCGCGGCCTGCGGGAAGGGATCGTCACCACCGCCTACCCCCGCCGCCCCGATGGCTACGGACCGGGATGGATGGGTGCGGTGTCGGTCGCGGAGGGGGCCAGCCCCCCCCAGGGGGTGGCGGAGGTGTGCCCGACCGGAGCCATCAGCGAGGAAGGAGGCCGGCTCCGCCTGGATCGGGGCCGCTGCATCCTGTGCGGACGCTGCACCTCCCGCCACCCCGAGCTGTTCCGGTTCGGGCCCGACCACGAGACGGCCAGCGTCTCCCGGCAGGCCCTGGTGGTCCCTCCGGGGGAGGACGACGAGGAGGCGCTGGGGAAGGTCCGCTCCGAGCTGGGCCGCCGGGTCAGGTCCCTGCGGCGCTCCATCCACGTGCGCCACGTGGATGCCGGCTCCGACGGCTCCGAGGAATGGGAGGTGGCCGCCCTCACCAACCCGGTGTACGACGTCCAGCGCCTGGGCATCTTCTTCACCGCCACCCCCCGCCACGCCGACCTGCTGCTCGTGACGGGGGCCGGGGCGGCGGGCATGGCGGGGCCGCTGCGCCGGACGTGGGAGGCCATGCCCGATCCCAAGGTGGTGGTGGCGGCCGGGACCGACGCCGTGAGCGGCGGGCTGGTGCACCCCACGTACGCCACCAGGGGAGGAGTGGGGGACCTGGTGCCCGTGGACGTTTGGGTGCCGGGCTCGCCGCCCAGCCCGTTCAGCCTGCTGCACGGCATCCTGCTCGCCGTCGGCCTGCTGCCCTCGGGAGGCGGGGCGTGACGCCCCGCGAAGCCCTCCTCGTCGTGGGCCTGGCCGTGCTGGCCCTGGGGGCGGCCATCGACCACGTCTGGGGGACGGCGCGGCGCTGGGTCAGGCCCCTTCCCTACCTGGCCGCCCTGGCCGGGAGCTGCGCCCTCCTGGCCGCCGGGGTCCTCTCGGTGGTGGGCCCGGCGGAGTCGGTGGACCTCGGGAACCTTCTCGGCCTGGGACGCACCTCGCTCCGCCTGGACCACCTGGCCGGGCTGTTCCTCACCTTGACCTCGGGTCTCGGGGTGCTGGTCTCGGCCGTGGCCGCCGGCTGGGCGGGGCCCCAACGCCGTGTCCAGGGGAGGGGGGCGGGCGCCGGCTACGCCCTCCTGCTGGGGTCGGTGGCTCTGGTCATCGTGGCCGGCGACGCCTTCACCTTCCTCTTCGCCTGGGAGGCGATGACCGTCGCCTTCTACGTGCTGATGGCGGTGACCCGGGCCCGGGCCAGCCAGCCAGTGGCCAGCTGGGCCGCTCTGGGGATCGGGAAGGGGGGAGGAGCCCTGCTGCTGCTCGGCTTCCTGCTCCTCGCCGGCCAGACCCACTCGCTGGCCTTCGGCTCCTGGCACGCCCTGCCCGCTGGCGGGGTGGAGGCCGCCGCCTACGCCCTCATCGTGGGCGGGTTCGGGGCCAAGGTGGGTCTGGTCCCCTTCCAGGTCTGGATGCCCCCTGGCTACCCCGTGGCGCCCGGCCCGGTCAGGGCGGCCCTGGCCGGGGTGGCCGTCAACGCCGGCTTCTACGGCCTGTGGCGGTTCCTCGGCCTCCTCGGACCTCCCCCGGTGTGGCTGGCCTGCCTGGTGCTGGTCATGGGCGGGCTGACGGCCCTGCTGGGGATGGTCTTTGCCGCCGTCCAGTCCGACCTGGACCGGGTCATCGCCTACTCCAGCGTGGAGAACGGGGGCGTGATCCTGGTCGGCTACGGGGTGGCCCTGGCGGGGGCGTCGACCCACCACGCGGGCCTGGTGGCGGTGGGGTTGCTGGCGGCCACCCTCCAGGCCATCGCCCATGGGGTGGCCAAGTCGGGCCTGTTCGCCGCGGCCAGCAACATGGAGGCCGACTGGGGGAGCTCCCGCCTGGAGCACCTCTCGGGCCTGTGGCGGACCCACCCCTGGAGCTCGGCCGCGTTCACCGCCTCGGCTCTGACCCTGGCCGGCCTGCCGCCCACGATGGGCTTCGTGTCCGAGTGGTTCGTCCTGGAGGCCCTCATGCAGCAGTTCCGGGTGCACTCCCTGGCGGTGCGGCTGTCCATGGCTGCCGGCGGGGCTCTGGTGGCCCTCACCGCCGGCGTGGCCGCCCTCACCTTCGCCCGGCTGGTCGGGCTGGGGGTGCTCGGGAGCTCCGGTGGGGACGGCCCCCGGGGGCGATCCCGCCCCCCGGTGGCCGGCGAAGGAGGGCTCCTGGGCCGGGCCGGCCTGGTCCTCCTGGCGGCCTCGTGCCTGGGCCTGGCCGCCGGGGCTCCCTACGTCATCCGCTACGTGGCCCGGGGGCTGGGCCCGGTGGTCCCCGTCGGCCTGGTGGACCAGAGCCTCAAGTCGCCCTGGGTCCTCCAGCCCGTCTTCAAGGGGTTCTCGATCCTCTCCCCCTCATGGGCCTTCGTGGCCCTGCCCGTCGGGTTCGTGGTCGTGACCCTTGCCACCATGGCACTGTCCCGGGGCCGGTTCCTCCGGGTGCGGCGGGTCCCGGCCTGGCGCTCGGCCACGGGGGGGGTGAGCGGACCGGACAGCTACAGCGCCTTCGGCTACGCCAACGTCGCCCGCCACGTGCTCGGCAACGTGCTGGGGTCGAGGCGGGCCCTGGTGTCGTCGGCCTCCCCCTCTCTCTCACCCCCGCCGCCCGGGGCCGGTCCTGGGGCCGCGCCGGGGCCCGGGCACGCCCACCTGGAGCACCAGGCCCGGGTGGTCGAGCCGGTCGAGACCTACCTCTACCGGCCCGCCCGCCTCGGCCTCCTGTGGGTGGTGGCCCAGGTGCGAAGGCTCCAGTGCGGGCGCCTGGAGGCGTACATGGCCTACATGCTGGTGGCCCTGGTCGCCGTCCTGGCCGTGGCGGCCGCCTTACGCTGAGGAGGTGGCACACCCGGGCGGTACTGCCGGCCTCCCTGCCGACCTCGCCGTCGGCGACGACGGCGTCCCCCGCTGCCGCTGGGGCGACTCCCCCCCCGAGTACCGCTCCTACCACGACCGCGAGTGGGGGAGGCCAGTGGGAGAAGAGGCCCGGGTGCTGGAGAAGCTGTGCCTGGAGGGGTTCCAGGCCGGTCTGTCCTGGCTCACCATCCTGCGCAAGCGCCCGGCCTTCAGGAAGGCCTTCGCCTCCTTCGACCCCGCCTCCCTGGCCGCCTTCGGGGACCAGGACCTGGAGCGGCTGCTGTCGGACCCGGGCATCGTGCGCCACCGGGGCAAGATCGAGGCGGCGCTGACCAATGCCCGCGCCACCCTGGCCCTGTGGGAGGAGGGACTGTCCCTGGGAGGCCTGCTGTGGGCGTACGAGCCTCCCCGGGCCCGGCCGGCGCCAGGGTCCTTCTCCGAGGTCCCCTCCTCCACGGCCGAGTCGAAGGCCCTCTCGGCCGAGCTGCGCCGGAGGGGGTTCAGGTTCGTGGGCCCGACCACGGCCTACGCGGCCATGCAGGCCCTGGGGGTCGTGAACGACCACCTGGCCGGCTGCCGCTTCCGGGCCTCGGCCGAGAAGGAGCGCTCCCGCTTCAAGCCGCCGACCCGGGCGGCCCGAGCACCCGGTCCAGGTAGGGGTTCGTGAACCGCCCGCAGGGGTCCAGCCGGTCCCGGAGGGCCACGAAGCCGTCGAACCCGTCGTAGCGGGGCCGGAGGGACTCGGCGTCCAAGCTGTGGAGCTTTCCCCAGTGGGGCCGCCCCCCCGCTCCGGCCAGCACCGACTCGACCAGGTCGAAGTAGTCCCGGTGGGGGGTGGCGTGGTCCACGTGCACCGCCACGTAGGCGGAGTCCCGGCCGCTGGCGGTGGATAGCGGGATGTCGTCAGCGGGGGCCACCCTCAGCTCCACGGGGAAGCTGATGCGCAGGTCCGAGCGCCCGATGGCCTCCACCAGCTCCCGCAGCACGGGGACGAAGCCCTCCCGGGCCAGGGCGTACTCCATCTCCTTGAACCGGACGCGCCTTGGCGAGGTGAAGACCCGGTGGGACCAGTCGGTGAAGGTCCGGGGCGCCAGGCCCCGGGCCGATACCTGGGCCAGGGGCCGCACGGTGGACGGGAAGCGCCGACCCAGGGCCTGCACCCAGCCGAAGACCGTGTTGGCCAGCAGCTCGTCGTCCACCCACTCCCGCCACCGGGGGAGCCGGTCCAGGGCGGCGTCGGGGGGCAGGCGGGTATTGCGCTTGACCAGCGCCCGCTGCGTGTGCGGGAACCAGTAGGCCTCGAAATGGTCCACGGAGCCGGCCAGCTCGTCGAAGCGGTCCAGCAGCTCCGAGAGCCCCATGGGGCCCTCCTCGGCCCGCATGGGGAAGAGGGGCTCGGCCTGGAGGGTCACGGTGGAGACCACCCCCAGGGCGCCCAGGCTCACCCGGGCGGCCCGGAGCACCTCGGCCTCGCAGTCCAGCACCGATCCGTCGGCTAGCACCATCTGCAGCCCCCGGACCTGGGTGGCCAGCCCCCCGTAGCGCTCGCCGGTCCCGTGGGTGCCCGTCGCCATGGCGCCGGCCACCGTCTGGGCGTCGATGTCGCCCAGGTTGGTGAGCGACAGCCCCGCCTCGGCCAGCACCGCGCTCAGCCGGCCGAGGGTCATGCCGGCCTCCACCGTGACCAGGCCCGTCCTCCGGTCCAGGGCCACCACGCCGGCGTGGCGGTCCAGGACCACGAGCACGTCCACGGGCACGGCGATACCGGTGAAGGAGTGCCCCGAGCCGGCCACCTTGACCCGCCGGCCCTCCTCCGCCGCCCTCCTCACCACCCGGGCGATCTCCTCGGGGCCCCGGGGGTGGACGACCGTCATGCCGCTGGCCCTCTGGTTCCCGGCCCAGTTGGCCCAGGTGCCGGTCACACGAAGGCCTGGCCCTCCCCCCGGTAGGTGGGGACCGCCCGGGCCTCCCCCTCGCCCACCAGGTGGAGGGCCGACACGTGCTCGCACAGCTCTCCAGCCTTGGCATGCCGGAACCACACCCGGTCCCCCACCCGCAGGCTGCTCACTCCCGTCCCGCGCAGGGGGGTCTGGACCTCGCCTGCCCCCTCGGCCCGGGTGAGCTGGAGCCCCTCGGGCCACACCGGGACCGGGAGGCGATCGGCTCCGGCCGCCCCCGAGGCCACCCAGCCCCCGCCCGCCACCGTGACCGTCCCCTGGTCGGGCCGGCGCACCACGGGCAGGGCGAAGAGGGCGGCCGGGTAGGGGCGAAAGGCGCGGTAATGGTCGAACAGGGCCGGGCCGAACAGCCCGGAGCCAGCTGTCAGCTCGGTGACGGCAGGGTCGGCGGCGGTCCTCTCCAGGCTGCCGGTGCCGCCCCCGTTGACCAGCTCGAGGGGTGACACCTTGGACACGGCGGCCACCACCGCCCCCCTCCTCCGGGCCAGCTCGGCAGCCGAGGCCGCCTGCATGGCCCGCACGGCCATGGCCCGCAAGG
Source organism: Actinomycetota bacterium (assembly GCA_021325455.1). Taxonomy (GTDB): domain Bacteria; phylum Actinomycetota; class Acidimicrobiia; order Acidimicrobiales; family JAJPHD01; genus JAJPHD01. Next base: position 24,762 of record JAJPHD010000013.1, on the reverse strand, counting down.
GGCGCCCGGGAGGGCGATCTGCCACCCCTGCTATCTGGGCCTCGTAGGCCATGACCCCCACGAGGGAGAACCCCCGCCTCCCGACCACCGCCCTGGCCAGGGCCTCGGCCTCGGAGGCCAGGTGGACGGGCGAGCGGCGGACCCCCAGGTGCACCCGGCCGCCGGCCATCCGCAAGGAGGCGTCGATGTCCAGGCACACCCGGATGGGGGGCCTCCGGGACGGAGGGGCAACGGAGTCGACCAGGTCGAGCTGATCGGGCGAGTCGACCATGATCGTGACCCGGGAGGCGGCCAGCTCGTCGGAGGCCAGCTCGCCAAGCGACCGCCGGTCGGCGCTGGGGTAGCCCATCAGCACGTCGGGGAGGCCTCCGGGACCCCGGGCCAGCCAGAGGGCCTCGGCCAGGGAGTGGGCCATCACCCCCCGGAAGCCGGGGACGGCCAGGACCCTTTCCAGCAGGTGCCGGCAGCGCACGGACTTGGTGGCCACCCGCACCGGGAGGCCCCCGGCCCTCCGGGCCAGGTCAAGGGCATTGGCGTCAAACGACGCCAGGTCCACGGCCGCCAGGGGCGGGTCGAGGCCGGCCGTGGCGGCTTCGAGGCGGGTGAAGAGGGCCTCCGGGGGGACGACCACCGGGGCGGGGGCAGCCCCGGTCGGGCTCGGGCTCGGGCGGGCCAGGGCGGGGGGAGGCATCAGCCGAACCCTATCTTGGTCCATACTGCTGCGATGGCCGCTCGCCCCGGTCCTCCCGCCAGCCGCTGGCTGCCCATCGGCGGCTTCGGCCTCCTCGCCTCGGCCAACCAGATGCTGTGGCTCAACTTCACCCCCGTCACGACCGGGGCAGCCGCTCACCTGGGCGTGTCCGCGTCCGACATCGGATGGCTTTCCGAGGTCTTCCCGCTCGTCTACGTGGTGCTGGCCCTGCCGGCCGGGCGGGCCCTTGACCGCTGGTTCCGCCCCACGCTGGCGGCGGGGGCGGGGCTGACGGCGGCCGGGGCCCTGGTGCGCCTGGGAGGGGGAGGGAGCTACCCCTTCCTGCTGGCCGGCCAGCTCCTGGTGGCGGTGGCCCAGCCGGCCGTCCTCAACGCCCTGACGGGCGTCGCCACCCGTTACCTGGCCGAGCCCCAGCGCCCGGCCGGCATCGCCGTGTGCTCGGCGGGGACCTTCCTCGGCTTCATAGAGGCCTTCGTGCTGGGCGGGGCCCTGGGGGCAGGCCGCCTGGACCTGGTCCTGGTCGTGAGCGCGGCCTACAGCCTGGCCGCGGCCGGCGTGCTGGTCGTCTCCCTCGGCCGCCCCCTGCACGCCCCCCAGGCAGCCGACGTGGGAGCTACCGCCGGGGCCATGAGGGACCTGTGGTCCGACCGGGTGCTGCGCAACCTGGCCGCCATGGTGTTCCTCGGCTTCGGCGTCTTCATCGCCCTGGCCACCTGGGTGGAGGCCCTTCTCAAGCCGGCGGGGGTCAGCGCCTCGGGCACCGACAGCGTCCTGGTGGCCATGGTGGTGGCGGGGGTGGCAGGTTGCGCCGCCATCCCGCCGCTCGTGGCGTCCCGCCGGCTCCAGCCCCAGGCCATCGGGCTCTCGGCGGTGGCCATGGCGGCCGGGTGCGCCCTGATGGCCGCCCGCCCCGGCCTGGGCACCGCCGCCGGCGCCCTGGTCGTGATCGGGCTGCTGGTGCTGCCCGACCTGCCCGTCGTCCTGGAGCTGGCCGAGCGCCGGGCCGGGAGTGCCGGCGGGACGGCCACGGCCTTCCTGTGGCTGTCGGGGAACGCCGGGGGCATCGTGGTGGCCCTGGTGGTGCAGGGCCTGCAGGGGGACCCCGCCGCTGCCTTCTCGGTCCTGGCCCTGGTGGGGGTGGTCGCCCTGGGCCTGGCCGGCCTGCTGGGGCGCCAGCTCCAGCCGGCTCCGCTCAGGATGGCGGTTGAGCCCGCCGGGAGGTGGCCAGGGGGCGCCCCTCCCGGTCCAGAGCCGTCACCTGGAAGTCAAGGGACGATCCGGAAAGGTCCACCGGGATGACGGTCTCGAAGCCCGTGCGGGCGGCCGCCGCCACCTCGGGGAGGCTCGAGGAGTGGGACGAGCCGGCATGCAGCGACCAGGAGTCGACCTCGGTGGCCCCGTTCCAGCTGACGTGGGCCACGTACTGGCCCGAGGAGGGGCCGGGCAGCACCGTGAGAGCCAGCTCGCTGTCGGGAGGGCGCCCCGTCCAGTCGTAGAGGTAGGCCCGGTAGGAGCTGTAGTGCTCGGGCAGCTGGAGGTCGAGGTCCATGGTCCCGTTCACGTCGCCGCCGGGGGGCCCGTACTCCGACACGAAGGGCACGCCCCCCCAGCCCACCAGGTAGCCCCCGTTGGGAAGGAGCTGGACGTTGCCCTCGAAGGGGACCTGGACCCCGCCCGGGGTGCTGGTATGCAAGAACTGGTGGCGCAGGGTCACCGACCGAGTGCGCTGGTCCATGTTGAGGATCAGGCCCCGGGCCTGCTTCTCAGGGGACGGCGGCCCCTCGGCGTCGTCGAAGATGCTCACCCCCGAGCCGTCAGGGAGGGCCAGCACGTCGTGCTGCCACTCGAAGTTGGTGTTCTTGCCCATGCGGAACGACCCGCCGTGGGGGCCCTTGCCCGTCGGGTTGCCCGAGAGCTTCCACACGATCCGCCCCCCCGGGCGGTCCCTCGATATGCGGTAGGCGGCCCACACGTTGCGCCCGCTCACCAGCAGGTCCTGGTGGTAAGGGGCGACCCGGGCCGGCCAGAGGTCGATGGAGTTGATGTGGAAGAAGTCGTAGGCGCCCTTGGAGGGCTTGGGCTGGTAGGACTCCGCCAGGCTCACGTTGTGCAGGGTGTCCCACTGGAACTTGACCTCGCCCGTGGCGATGTCCACCTCCTGGGCGGCGCACTGGTAGACGCCCTGGTGCTCGTAGTAGCAGGTGAGCAGGGCGCTGCCGTAGGGGGTGATGAGGAACTCGTGCAGGTCGCCCTGCAGCCCGTTGCCGGCCTTGACCGGGCTGTGGCGGCTGGGCCGGTACGTGGTGTCCAGCATCACGTAATAGCCCTCGCCGTGGCCGGCAATGAAGTCCCCCTGCCAGTAGGTGAGGACGGTCTGGCCGTCGTAGGTCTGGGGCCGCAGGTTGAAGGGGACGCCGTGGGGCGGTACCGACCACCAGACCAGGTCGCCCCCGGTGTCCACGATCATGGCTCCGATGGGCCCCTTGACGTTGATGGGGTCGGGCGAGAGGAACAGGTAGCGGGGGAGCTCCGGCTCCTGGTCCCTGTAGGCCTCGGAACGGATCACCCTCACCTGAGGGGGGGTGAGGTCGGGCCGGCTCACGAACCTCTGCACGCCGGGGGGAGCGGGCGGCGAGCGCAGGTCGGTGGTGGCCACGGTCCGGGGCCGGGTCCGGCCCGCAGACCGCCGTGACGAGCTGGGCACCGTGCTGGCCGGGCCACCCTGGAAGAAGCCCCCGCCGGCCAGTCCGGCGGTCATGGCGGCCGCCCCCGCCCCCACCTTGGCCGAGGTGGCGAGCAGGCTCCGGCGGCTGAAACGGGGAGCGGTCATGGGCAAAGGGTATGACGGGATGCTGGAAGGTTCCTGAGATCTGGATGTGAATCCTATGAGGACCCTGCTGCCCGGGCCAATTCCTCCTCCGGAGGTCGCCGCCGGAAGAAGGCGTAGTACACGATGGCGTTGGTGAGCTGGAGGGCGGCGCCGGCCAGGAAGGGGGCGGCCAGGGCCACGTGGTCGAACAGCTCTCCCGCTGCGGCCGGAGAGGCTGCTGTCGTCCCCTGGGTCGGGAGCTGGGCCAGGGCAGCCACCCTGGCCCGCTCGGCGGGATCGGATTGGGCCATGACGTATGACTGGCGGAGGGGCATGGAGGCCCTCTGGGCCATCATGCGGACTAGGTAGATGGCGCCCGCCACGGCGAAGCTGGGAGCCAGCACCATGGGCACGAGCAGGACCGACTGGGCTATGCGGAAGAGCGTCGAGGACCGGATCAGGCCCAGGCGCCGGGCCACGACAGGCGCCGCCAGGTTGGCCACGGTGGTGGAGGCGTTGATGATGGCGTACAGCTCCCCGATGGTCCCCGCCCCCACCCCGAAGCGGCGGTAGAACCAGTAGGAGACGAAGGGCCCGAACATGCCCACCGCCGTGCCGTTGATGGCGTTGGTGATCCACAGCCGGTAGAGCAGGCCGCGGGATGCCCGGGGGAGGAGGGGCCGGTGCGATCGGGGGTGGGGGGTGGGGGAGCAAGGCCGTATCTCGCGAAGGAGAAGCCCGAGCACCGAGGCCAGGAAGGCGCACGCCGCCAGGGCCACGAAGGCAGGGCGGTAGGCGGCCATGGCATGGGCTGCCGAGGGATGGCCCGGGACCAGGCCGACGACCACGGCGCTGCCGGCCACGGCCCCGACCGAGGAGCCGAACCCGAGCCATCCAAAGGCGCTGTTGCGCCTGGCAGCGGGTACCGACTCGGCCACCAGGGCCTGCTCGGCGGGGGCGTAGGGACCCACCGTCCCCCCGCCGGCCCCACCGCCCCGGCCGAACGAGCCGAGGGCGGCGCCGGCGAAGATGGCCACCGGGTTGAGGGTGAGGGCGAAGGCCACCCCGCCCAGGGTGGCCAGGAGGGGGACGGCCACCATGAAGGCCTTGCGCCCGAGGCGGTCCGAGAGGAACCCCACTGTGGTGGAGAGCAGGGCCGACGCCACGCCCGCCACCACGAAGAGAAGGCCCAGCCTCAGGGCGCTGTAGCCCACCGAGGCCAGGTACACGGGCACGACCACGCCGGCCAGGGCCCGGGCCGCGCTCATGGACACCCGGGCCAGGGTGGCCACGTTCACGTTGCGCCCGAGGCGCAGCGGTCCGGGCCGCCGGCGGGGGGCCGGCGCCCCCTCCGAGAGGGGGGTCCTCAGGATGGGATGCTGCTCGGGCGGGGGTTGGTCGGGGGCCGGCTCCTCGGTCATAGCCTCAGCGGGTGGGGGCCGGGCCGGTGAGGTCCTTCGGGGCCCTTCGGCTCCAGGCGCGCACCTGGGTGACGAGGGTGCCCCCTCCCACCCCGAGGACGGTGAGCACGACCAGGGCCAGGGGCAGCCCGATGGTGTCCAGGTTGTGCACGTGGATGCCGGTGGCCAGGCTCGCCCCGGCCAGGCGGGGCAAGGTGAGGCCGAGCAGCCCGGCGGCCACGAAGGCCACCCCGCCCCACTTGAGGGTCCGGGCGGCGGTGAGCAGGGCCACCTGGCGCAGGGCGTCGGGGGTGAGGCCCCGGCGGGACATGAACCAGCCGAAGGCGGCCCCCCCGAGGGCCTGCACCACCGTGGTCCCGAGGCCGAAGAGCGCCCCTGGGACCCATCCCAGGACGGCGGAGTGCATGGCGGGGGCGAGGACCGTGTAGATGATGATGGCGAAGGCGCCGAACCCCCAGCCGGCCACGAAGCCGTGCACGGCGGGCATCCAGGGACGGGGGTCGTCGAGCCAGGCCGGGGTGCTCTCGGGGTCGGCGGAGTGGCCGTGGCGGGCCAGGGCGGTGAGGTGGGCGTGGACGGGATGGCCCCGGCGCAGGATCATGACCCCTCCCACGACCATGAGGGCTCCCACCGCCACATAGATGGCGTCGTCCAGCGGGGCGATGGTGAACAGCCCCGCCAGTCCCAGGTAGGCGAGCTCGGCGGTGAGGGCCCGCTGGAAGGTGAAGGCCAGGGAGAAGGTGAGCCCCGTGCGCAGGCCCCGGCGGCTCGAGTAGCTGCCCACGGCGTAGGAGAAGGTGATGGGCCAGGTGTGCTCGTCGGGGGTGACCCCGTGCACGATGCCGAGCAGGAAGGCTGTGACGAGCACGGCCACCCCGCTCACGTGGGAGGGGTCCCACAGGTTTATGGACCCGGCCATGTGGCCTCCTCACGGGATGCGGCCCGCTGGGCAGGCTCCTCGGCTGCAGGGTGGCGGGCGCTGGTGGTCCCGCTCGACTGGCAGGGGCGGCAGGTTCCGGTCACCACCAGGCGATGGCCGCTCACGGCGAAGCCGGTGGCGGCCTCGACCTCGGCCACGGCGGCGTCGACCACCCGGCAGGGCAGGGGGGTGAGCCGCCCGCAGGACTCGCAGTGCAGGTGATCGTGGTGCCCGGTGCCCAGCTCGTAGCGGGCCCGCCCGTCGGCCAGCTCGACCTTGCACACCACCCCCTCGGCCTCCAGGCGCCCCATGGCCCGAAAGACGGTGGAGAAGTCGGCGGGGGTGCCCCGGGCATCGAGGGCCGCCTCCAGCTCCTCCAGGGTCCAGGCGTGGTGCTCCTGGTCCCTCATCACCTCGGCCACGATGGCCGGCACCCGGGGTCGGCGGCCCATGAGGGACAGGTTAGCGTATCTTCAAGTGGGTTGCGCAACTCACTTGGATAAACCGGCACCTCCGGTGCCGGCACCTGCCCTGAGGGTTACATCGCCGGCCGGAAGCTCACCCGGATGCCGTGCCGGCGGGCCGAGCGCACGAACCAGACGCCCGAGCCCACCGCCGCCAGCAGGGTGGGGCCCCAGTAGAGGCCGGCGTTGGCGGCCGCGAAGGTAGGCAGGGGCAGGCTGAGGAAGGCCACCGCCACGCCGGCGGCCTCCACGACCAGCACCACCCCCCAGATGTAGGAGAGCCCAACCATGAGGCGGCGAACGGGTGCCAGTCCCAGCAGGGCGGGGGGAAGGGGGCAGAAGTCGGTGGCCAGGCGCTGGATGATGGGGCGGCCCAGGACGGCCGAGAGCAGGAACAGCCCCCCCAGGCCGGCGGCGGCGGCCATGGACTGGCCGAAGTAGGCGAAGGCTGAATGGGTGGCGAGGGAGGTGGCGGCCCGGAAGGCCATGGGGAGGGCCGCCACGCACAGGATGGCCGACAGGCGGCGCTCCGCCACCGCCCGGCGCACCAGGGCCAGCCCAAACCACGAGAGGGCCCCCATCATGGCCCCCTCCAGGCCGAAGTTCGTGAGCACCAGGTAGAAGACCACCGCCGGCACCAGGGCCACCTCGACCAGGGTGGGGACGGCCCGGCGCACGAGGTCGCCGGCGGGCACCACGAAATGGTGCTCCGCCTGGTGCCGGGTCAGGGGGGGCCGGGTCGGACTGGATCGGGAGAGCATCAGCGACCTCTCGTTTGGCAGCGGGGTCCCGTCCTGCCGCTCACCACCAGGACAGGTGCTTGCGAGCCTAGGCCGAGGTCCGCCGGTGGGACCAGGCGGCCTCGTGCAGGGCCTCGAGCATGGCCTTGACCGGGGGCTGGCCGGCGATGGACGGCCGGGTGGCGGCCTGCACCCGGCGGACCGGCTCCTCGGAGCGCTCCAGCCGTCGCACGACCACGCCGTCGTGGAGGGTGCCGAGGCCGAGGGTGGGGATCAGCGCCACCCCGAGGCCGGCGGCCACGAAGCCCTGGGCCGGCCAGTACTCGGCGGCTTGCACGGCCCGGCGGGGGGTGAAGCCGGCCCGGCCATAGGCCTCGTAGGCGGCGTTCTGGCAGCAGCCCTGGGAGCACATGGTCTCCACCCAGGCTTCGCCGGCCAGCTCGGCGAGCCTCAGCACCCGCCGGCGCGACAGCCGGTGGCCGCGGGGCAGGACCACCCTGAAGGGATCGTCCAGCAGGTGCTCGAGGTGGAGGCCCTCGCCGCGCCCTTCCGAGAGGTGGGGGTCATAGGTGATCACGGCCAGGTCCAGCTCGCCCTGGCGCACCATGGGCAAGGACTCGTGCGCCTCGGCCACCCGCAGGTCGACCTCCAGCGCGGGCATGCGGCGGCGCAGGCGGGCCAGGGCGGGGGGCACCAGGGCGGCGCCGGCGGTGGGGAAGGAGGCCACCCGCAAGGTCCCCATCTCGCCTGCCCGCAGGGCTGCCAGTGCCGCTTCGGCCTCGGCCACCTTGGCCATCACCTCGGCAGCGTGGCTGGCCAGGAGGCGGCCGGCGGCGGTGGGCCGGACCCCGCGACCGGCCCTTTCCAGCAGGACCGTGCCGGTCTCCCTCTCCAGGCTGGTGACGTGCTGGCTGATGGCCGAGGGCGTGTAACCCACCTCCTCGGCGGCCGCCGTCACCGAGCCCGTCTCAACCACCGCCCTCAGGGCCCGGAGGCGCCGGAGGTCCAGCACGGGACCCGATCCTACAGTTGCACTGAAAGATTGTGAAGGACTTTTTGCTGGTCCTTCACGGCCTCCAGGGGCACAGTTGCACCATGGCCGACCTGGCGCTGGTGGTGGCGGTGACGGTGGGGGCCCTGGCCGGCGCCGGCCTCCTCACCGGCCTCGGGCTACGCGGCGGTGACCGGCCCGGGGATGCGGAGGCCCTCGTCAGCCTGGCCTGGGCCGGGGACCGGGGCCCCGAAGCGGAGGTGTGGGTCGGCAACCCCTCCCCGGTCCCGGTCGTGGTGTCGGCCCGCACCAGGCGGGCGCCGGGCTGGGCGGCCCGGCTCCGGCACTGGGCCGGGCCCCCAGCGGTCTCGGTGAGGACGACGCGCCGGCTGAAGGGCTCCCGCCCTCTGCCCGGCACCCTGCTAGGGGTGGTGGATGCCTACTCGAGGAGCTGTTGGCGCCTGCCCCTCTGCGGGGAAGGGGCGGTGCGGGTGACCATTCGCCTGGACCAGGGTGGGGGCCGGGCCCGGCTGGTGGGCCACGTGCTGGCCCTCCCCCCTCGCCGGCCATCCCCGCCAGCGGCCCTCCGGGACAGGCTGGCAGCATAGGAGGGTACAACGGCCCCAGGAGGTGTGCCATGACCGTCGCCCTCGACCGGACAGCCGTCGACCGGCTCTATGCCGACCTGGCTGCTGCCGGGCTGATGCCCCTTTGGACCCAGCCCCCCAGCCTGATGCCCGACTCGCCCGCGCCCGCCGCACGGCCCCACGTGTGGCGGTGGGCCGACCTCCTGCCCCTGGCTGCCCGGGCCGGGGAGCTGGTGCCCGTGGGCAAGGGGGGGGAACGGCGGGCCATGGCCCTGGCCAACCCGGGGCTGGGTGGCCAGCCCTACGCCACCCCCACCCTGTGGGCCGCCATCCAGTACCTGGGGCCCCGCGAGGTGGCCACCTGCCACCGGCACACCCAGACCGCCTTCCGCTTCGTGGTGGAGGGCGAGGGGGTGTGGACCAACGTGGACGGCGACCCCGTTGCCATGCGGAGGGGAGACCTGCTCCTCACCCCGGGCTGGTCATGGCACGAGCACCACAACACCACTGACCACCCCATGGCCTGGCTGGACGGACTGGACATCCCGTTGGTCCGCCAGCTCGACGCCGGGTTCTTCGAGCTGGGCCCCGAGGAGCTGGCCACCCGGGCCACGCCGCTCCGCTCCCGGTCCGAGCGGCTCTGGGCCCACCCCGGGTTGCGGCCGGTGGCCTTCCCCGACCAGCCCAACTCCCCGCTGGCGGCCTACCGCTTCGCCCACACCGGGGAGGCCCTGGCCGCCCAGCTGGAGCTGGAGGCCGAGGGCCACCCGGCCACGGTCGAACCGGGCCACGCCGCCGTCCGCTTCTCCAACCCCACCACCGGCGATGACGCCCTCATGACCCTGCGCCTGGAGATGCACCGTCTGCGCCCCGGGGCCCGTACCGCCGTCCGCCGCACCTGTGGGTCGGCCGTGTGGCAGGTCTTCTCGGGCCAGGCCCGGGCCCACCTGGAGGGACGCGCCGTCGAGCTAAGGACCGGCGACCTGGTGGCCGTGCCGTCCTGGTGCCCCTTCAGCGTGGAGGCGGCGAGCCAGGTCGACCTCTTCTGCTTCAGCGACGCGCCGGTCTACGAGAAGCTCGGCTTGAGCCGTTCCTCCCCGGAGTAGCGCCTTCCCGGCCGGCCCCCCGGGCCCTCTCGAGGCGGCCGGCGGCGCCGAGGCCCAGCTCCGCCTTTACCACCTTGCCGGCCGCGTTGCGGGGCAGGGAGTCGAGGAACTCGACCTCCCGGGGCACCTTGTAGCGGGCCAGGTTGGCCCGCACGTGCGCCTTGACCTCGTCCTCGGTGAGGGTGGCGCCGGGCCGGAGGACCACGAAGGCCTTGAGCCTCTGGCCGAACTCCTCGTCGTCCACCCCCACGGCGGCCACCTCTTCGACCGCCTCGTGGGCCGAGAGCAGGGACTCGACCTCGGCTGGGAAGACGTTCTCGCCCCCCGAGACGACCATCTCGTCGTCCCGGCCGTCCACCCACAGGCGGCCCTCCCCGTCGAAGTGGCCCACGTCGCCGGTGGCCATCAGGCCGTCCCGCACCGTCTTGGTGCCCCCTCCCGTGTAGCCCTCGAACTGGAAGCGGTTGCCCACGAAGATCCGCCCCACCCGGCCCGGTCCCTCCACCGGGCGGCCGCGCTGGTCGTAGAGGCGCACCACGGTCCCCCGGGGCGGGCGCCCGGCCGTGCCGGGAGCGGCCCTCAGGTCGGCGGGAGTGGCGATGGACGCCCAGGCCACCTCGGTCGAGCCGTACACGTTGTAGAGCACGTCCCCGAAGGTGTCCATGGCCCGCAGGGCCAGCGGGCCCGGCAGGGCGGAGCCGCTGGAGGCGATCACGCCCAGCTGGGCCGGGCCGTAGAGGGCCAAGCGCTCCGGGGGCAGGTCCAGGATGCGGCGCAGCATCACCGGCACCACCACCAGCGTGGTGGCCCGGTGGCGGCAGATGTCCGAGAGGGCGGTCTCGGGGTCGAAGCGGGCCCGGAGCACCAGGGTGGACCCGAGCGCCAGCCCCGTGGCCAGGTGGAAGAAGCCCCAGGCGTGGAAGAGAGGGGACGCTATGACCGTGGCCTGCCGGGCCCGGAGGGGGACCTTGGAGAGGATGGAGTCCACCGCCTCCAGGGCATTGGCGCTGTCCCGCTGGGCCCCCTTGGGGGCCCCCGTGGTGCCCGAGGTGAGCACCACGAAGCGCACCGGCCTCGCCGGCGCCGGCGGCTCCCCGGGGTCGCCCGCCTCCACCAGCTCGTCCACGGTGGGATCGGCGGGGCGCCGGCCCTCCTCGACCCAGGTGACGACCCGCTGGCAGGTGGAGACGGCCGGCTCGACCACCTCGGCCAGGCCATGGTCGTAGACCAGGACGGCCGGGTCCTCCCGGCGCACGACATCGGCCAGCTGGGGAGGGGCGAAGGCGGTGTTGAGGAACAGGACCCGTGCCCCCAGCTTGGACGCGGCCACGGTGGCCTCGGCGAAGCCCCGGTGGTTGCGGCACAGGATGGCCACGCCCGCCCCGGGTTCCACGCCCCGCCGTCGCAGGGAGTGGGCCAGGGCGTTGGCCCGCTGGTGAAGCTCCCGGTAGGTGAGAGCGCCCCTGTCGTCCACCACGGCCAGCCGATCGGGCCCGGCGTGGGCGGCGAGGGCCCAGGCCCCCACGGGCGAGATGCCCCAGCGGGCCACGTCCAGGGCCAGGGCGGCCAGCCGGTCGGGCCTCACCGGCTGTAGGTAGCCGGTCCCGAGCATCGACTGGCCCAGGCGCAGGGTCTGCACCAGGCGACGGGGGAGGTCGGCAGGTATCGGCCGGCTCAGTCTCGCGACACCCCCCGCAGGCCGGCCCACGCCAGCTGGGCCATCCGCTTGGCCAGGACCTCGGGGTCGGTGCGGCCGGCGGGCCGGGACAGCCAGTGGCGGCTGGTGGCCTCGGCCAGGCCCACCACCCCGTAGGCGAGCTGGTGACGGTGGTCGTCGTCGATGTCGGCATCGATGAGGCTGGCCACCACCTGGGCCAGGCCGTCCTCCACCCGGCGGGCGGCGTGGCGGAACTCGGGGTCCCGCCGGGCCCCCCCGCTGAAGAGCAGCCGGAAGGCGGCCTCGTGGTCCTGGACGAAACGGAAGTAGGCGCGGAATCCCCGCTCCACCTGCTCGTGGGGGGAGGCGGCCTGGGCCGTGGCCTTGGCCAGGGCCTCGCCCAGCTGGGCTCCCACATCGGAGAGCAGCTCCAGGTAGAGGGCCCGCTTGGACCCGAAGTGCTGGTAGAGGACGGGCTTGGTCACTCCCGCCGCCTCGGCCACCTCGTCCATGGAGACGGCGTGGTAGCTGCGGTCGGAGAACACGGTGAGGGCGGTGTCGAGCAGCTGGCGGCGCCGGACCGCCGCCGGCAGCCGGGTGGCCCGAGGGGAGGCGGCAACGACGGTCGGCTGGGCCATGGTGGTTACTGTACGGTAACCGGCCGGCGGGACAGGCCATCCAGGAGCCGGGCCAGGCGACCAGGGAGGTCTCGGAGGGAGAAGTGGCGGCGGGCCACGGCCCGGTTGGCCCCGACCAGGGCGGCCAGACCGGGTGCCCGCAGGGCGCTGGCCACGGCCGCTGGCCTGTTGGCGGGGAGCCAGTGGAACCCGAACCCGGCCAGCTCTGCCGCCACCGGGTAGGGGCCCACAGCGAGGGGCCGGAGGTGGAGGGCGGACTCGATGGCAGGGTTGCCGAACCCCTCCCACGAGGAGGGGAGGGCCACCAGGTCCGAGGCGGCGTAGGCATCCGCCACCCGGGCGGCCGGGCCCCGGTGGACCGGCACCCGGGCCCGGGCCACCAGGGCCTCCAGCTCGGGCCCGTACCCTTCCTCGGCGGGGCCGGTCAGCCAGTAGTGCGCCCCCAGGGACTCCGCCAGGGCCAGGCCGGCCGGGACGGCCTTGCGCCTGATGGCCCGGGTGGGCTGGAGCACCAGGGACCCGTCCGGAGGGACCCCCAGGCGGGCCCGGGTACCCTCCCTGTCGCCGGCGGGGGGGTCGGGGTCGAAGGCGTTGTAGATGGTCGTGGCGGCGATGCCCCGGGCGGCGAGCTGGCGCCGGGACAGCTCGTTGATGGTCACGTGCGCCCAGGCGGGGTCACTGGGGGGCACCTCGCGCCCGGCCGCCGGGCGCTGCCAGGGGAGGTCGTGATGGCGCAGCACGGCCGGCCGGCCTCGCAAGGCCAGGGCCACGGCCTCGGTGGCGGCTGGGTTGAGGCGGAGCGAGCAGAGGTTCTCGACCACGACTACGTCGGCGTCGCCCAGGGCGGCCTCCACCTCCCGCCGGGACGGGGGCTCGGCGGGCTGGGACGGGCACCCCCCGGACGGGCGGGCGCCGGCGGCCCAGGCCAGGCCGGCCACCAGGCGGTCCGCCTCCCCCTCGCCGGCGACCGTGTACACCTGGTGCCCGAGGGCGGTCAGGGCGGAGGCCCACTTGGCCGCCTCCACCGAGACCCCGTCGGTGCCCCCCAGGCGGTGGGAGACGATGGCTATCGAGGCGATGGCTGGCCCTCCAGGCGAAGGGGCAGGCGGCGACGGCGGGCATGGGCGGGGCGGCGGCGGGGCCGGGTGAGGTTGAAGGCCACGTCGGCCAGGCCCACGGCCAGGATGAGGTCCCCGAAGGACACCACCTCACCGAAGGGTGCAAAGGGGATGGTGTCGGAGAGGGCCACCAGGCCGTCGGCGGCGCGGGCCAGGTGGTGGGGCCCGTCCACCACCTCCAGGCCGGGCCCGGGGTGGTCCAGGCGCGCCACCTGGGCGGGGGTGGCCAGGCCGGCGGCCACCACGGCCGGCCCGCGCACGGGCATCCCGGTGTCCACCGACATGACCAAGGCGTTGAGGGCCAGGCCCACCACCACCAGGCTCATGCCGGTCAGGCCCAGGTTGGCCAGGGCGAAGGCCATCAGGAAGCCGTAGCCGAGGAGGACGACGACCACCGCCCCGAGGCCGGTGAGGTGGGCGGCGGCCAGGTCGGCAACCAGGCCCAGGCCCAGGAGCGGCCAGGCGCGCACCGGGCGCCGGCCGATGTTGGCCAGGCGCCCTCCGGTCGCCAGCCCGAGGGCCAGGCCAGCCGCCAGGGCGACGAGTGCGAAACCCATGGTCGTCAACACGCTACCGTCGCCCGGGTGAGCGAGGACGTCCTCTACCAGGTGGCCGGGGGGGTGGGCCGCCTCACCATCAACCGGCCCGAGCGCCGCAACGCCATGTCCTGGTCCGTGGTCCAGGAGCTCCGCCAAGGGGTGGCCCGGGCCAAGGACGACCCCGACGTGAGGGTGGTGGTGCTGAGCGGGGCGGGTGACAAGGCCTTCTGCGCCGGTGCCGACCTGGGGGGGATGGCGCCGGAGGACGACACCGGGTTCCTGGCCCTCCACGAGGGCCGGGGGCACCTGGCCTCGCTGTTCCAGGAGCTGTGGGCCCTCGGCAAGCCCACCATCGCCCGCGTCAGGGGGTACGCGCTGGCCGGGGGGTTCGGCCTGGCCCTGGCCTGCGACCTGGTGGTGGCCTCCGAAGATGCCGTCTTCGGCTCCCCCGAGGTGGACGTGGGGCTCTGGCCCTACATGATCACGGTGCCCCTCACCCGTTCCATGCCCCCCAAGAAGGCCCTGGAGCTCATGCTCACCGGCCGGCGGGTGGGGGCCGAGGAGGCGGAGCGGATCGGCTTCGTCACCAAAGTGGTGCCCCCGGAGGAGCTGGACGCCGCCACCGACGAGCTGGCCGCCACCCTGGCCTCCAAGCCCCCGGGGGTGGTCCGCCTGGGACGGGACTCCTTCTACCAGGTGTGGGACCAGGCGGCCGGCCCCGCCCTGGCCCACCTGCACGCCCTCCTCACGATCACCACCCAGACCGAGGACAGCCGGGAGGGGATCGCCGCCTTCGCCGACAAGAGGCCGCCCCGCTGGACGGGGAGATAGGGCCGTCCCAGCACCGGCCTCCCCCAACCGCTAGAAACTTAGGGCATGCGGCGGCGTGCCCTCATCACCGGCATCACGGGCCAGGACGGCTCCTATCTTGCCGAGTTCCTCCTCGAGCAGGGCTACGAGGTGGTCGGCATGCTGCGCCGGAGCAGCACCGTCAACTTCGAGCGCATCGCGCACATACAGGACCGCCTGAGGCTCGTCACGGGCGACCTGCTTGACGAGGTGTCGATGATCAACGTGCTGCGGGAGAACCGGCCCACCGAGGTCTACAACCTCGCCGCCCAGTCCTTCGTGCAGACCTCCTGGAGCCAGCCCGTTCTGACCGGGGAGACCACGGCCCTCGGTGTCACCAGGATGCTCGACGCCATCCGGGTCGTCGACCCCGAGATCCGCTTCTACCAGGCCAGCTCGTCGGAGATGTTCGGCAAGGTCCAGGAGGTGCCCCAGAGGGAGACCACCCCTTTCTACCCCCGGAGCCCCTACGGCGTGGCCAAGGTCTATGGCCACTGGATCACGGTCAACTACCGGGAGAGCTACGGGCTGCACGCCTCATCGGGCATCTCGTTCAACCACGAGAGCGTGCCCCCGGCCACGCCCGTGGTCGTGCGCCGGGATGGCTGCGTCGACATCGTGCCCATCGGCGAGGCGGCCCGGTCATCAGCCGAGCCCCTCGAGGTGTGGGACGGCGACGGCTGGACGCCCGTGACGGCCCGCTCCACCTACTGGCACGAGGGGGAGTCGGTCAGCCTCCGCGCCCGGGGGGCGGCCATCGAGTGCACCCCGGAGCACGTCGTCATCCTGGCCTCGGGGGAGCGACCGGCCGAGGCCGTGAGGGCCGGGGACCGACTGCGCCTGTCCCCCCGACCCGAGCCGGCCCTGGTCGGCCCGGAGGGGCTCGCCCGGGCCCGGGGGGGAGGGGGGGATGCCGGGCGCCGGGGACCGTTGGAGGGGGCAGAGGCCCCCGGCCAGGTCTTCTCCGTGGAGCGCCGGCCCTACCGGGGCTGGATGTGCGACCTGGAAACGGAGTCGGGCCGCTTCGCCGCCGGGGTGGGCCTGGTGGTGGTGCACAACTCGCCCCGCCGGGGCCTCGAGTTCGTCACCCGCAAGATCAGCCACGGGGTGGCGAGGATCGTCGCCGGCCTGGACCGCCACCTGGCCCTCGGCAACCTGGAGGCCCAGCGGGACTGGGGCTACGCCGCCGACTACGTGCGGGCCATGTGGCTGATGCTGCAGCAGGACCAGCCGTCGGACTACGTGATGGCCACGGGAAGGACCCACTCGGTGAGGGACTTCTGCGAGCTGGCCTTCGGGCACGTGGGCCTGGAGTGGCGTGACCACGTGATCGTGGACGAGCGCTACATCCGCCCGGCGGAGGTGGACGTGCTGGTCGGTGACCCGTCCCGGGCGGAGGCCATCCTGGGCTGGCGCCGGGAGGTGGGCCTGCCCGAGCTGGTGGCCATGATGGTCGACGCCGACCTGCGCCTGGTGCGGGGCGAGGAGGCGGTGCGGGGCTGAGCCGAGCCTGGCGGGGCCCGGTCAGAACGAGGCAGGCAGGAGCAGGCTGACCTGCTGGAAGAAGAAGAACAGGATGGCGAGGCAGACCGGCGTGCCCGCCACCCAGGTGACCCACTGCCCGGCCCGGCTATGGCGGCGGAGCCGCCAGTAGTGGCCGAGGAGCCAGGTGGCGCAGAAGGCGGCCAGGAGCAGCAGGCCCCATTCGAGGGAGGGCACGAAGCTGGCCGTCCCCCCGGCCAGGCCACCGGCCAGGGTGGGGTTGTCGCGCCCGCCCGAGGTGGCCTGCTGGCCCGGCGCCGGCGCCGCCATGGGGGGGGGAGGGGCGGGGTGGCCCACCAGCAGGGCCTGGACGACCAGGCGTTGGGCCGCGCTGTAGCGGGGGTTGCAGGTGGTGAGGGTGAGCTCGGGCCGCCGGGTGCGGTCGAGGACGGCCAGGTCGTCAGGCGATACGACCAAGGACCTCAGGACCTTGTACTCGAAGCGGCCCTGGCGGGTGGTGACGTAGATGACGTCCCCCCGCACCAGCTCGTTGAGCCGGAAGAAGGGGGCGCCATAGGTGGTCCGGTGACCGGCGATGGCCGAGTTGCCCGGCTGGCCCGGCATGGGGGTGCTCGGGTAGTGCCCTGGCCCCATGCGCAGGTCCTGCTCAGCCACCCCCTGGACCACGGCCTTGTTGACCAGGATCTTGGGGATGCGGATGATGGCCACGGCGTGGCCCTGGGGGGGCGGGGGAGCGGGGTCGGGGGTGGTGGAGGTGGGGGCAGATGTGGCGGAGGGGGCGGAGGGGGCCCGAGCGGCGGCTGGGCGGCGCAGCTCATGGGTCAGCTGGCGGCGGAGAGCCTGTTGGCTCTTGGCCTCCGCCAGCCCCGTTCCCCACAGCTGGTAGGCCACGAACAGGAGGACCACCACCCCTGCCAGCACCAGAAGGCGCCCGAGGATGCCTGCCACCCGCCTCAGCCCCACCGCAGCCGAGGTTAGCCCCGGGGCCGGGGCTGCAGGGGTCGGGCCCTCACCAGGAGTGGCCGGCGCCGGGGCCGCCTCCGGCCGGGGGCGCCCGCATGGAACGGAGTGGCAGGTCACCCCTACCATTGCCGGTTGAGAGAAGCCCATGCCCCCCGCTGTCCGCCTCCAACGCGCCGTGGCCCTCATCGGCAGCTTCCCCGCGCTGGCCGGCGTGGACCTCGAGGTCACTCCCGGCGAGGTCGTCCTCATCCAGGGACCGAACGGGGCGGGCAAGACCAGCCTGCTGCGGGCCTGCGCCGGGCTCCTGCCCGTGAGCTCGGGGCGGGCCGAGGTGCTGGGCGAGGATCTGGCCCGCCGCCAGAGGGCCGTGCGCCGGCGGGTGGCCCTGCTCGGCCACGCCACCTTCCTCTACGACGACCTTTCCGTGATCGACAACGTGCGCTTCGCGGTGAGGGCCGCCGGCGCTCCCGCCCGGGACCTGGGTGCGGCCCTGGCCCGGGTGGGCCTGGACGGCCGGCTGCCCAGGACGAGCGTGGGGCGGCTGTCCGCCGGCCAGCGTCGCCGGGTCGCCCTG
The DNA here is from genome assembly GCA_021325455.1 of Actinomycetota bacterium. Classification (GTDB taxonomy): domain Bacteria; phylum Actinomycetota; class Acidimicrobiia; order Acidimicrobiales; family JAJPHD01; genus JAJPHD01. The sequence goes on along the minus strand of JAJPHD010000013.1, from coordinate 7,172 downwards.
GCCATCCTGCTGGCCCGTCGCCCCGAGCTGTGGCTGCTCGACGAGCCCCATGCCGGCCTGGACGCCTCGGGGCGGGACCTGGTGGACGAGATGGTGCGGGAGGCGGCGGCGGGGGGCAGCACGGTCCTGCTGGCTTCGCACGAGGCCGACCGGGCCCGGCCGTTGGCCAGCCGCCTGGTAGCCATGGCGGGGGGCCAGGTGCAGGGGGAGGAGCTGGTCCTCTGGGGCGGGAGCCCTCCCAACACCCCGGAGCGCGTCCATGTGGCGTGACGCCGCGCTGGTGGCGGGCAAGGACATCCGCGTCGAGCTGCGCTCCCGGGTGGCCACCAACCAGGTCCTGCCCTTCGCCCTGCTGGTGCTCATCCTGTTCGCTTTCGCCCTGGACCCCGACCGGGGCTTCCTCGGCCAGGCGGCGCCGGGGCTCTTCTGGGTGGCGGTGCTGTTCTCGGCCGTGCTGGCCGTCCAGCGCAGCTTCGCCATCGAGGCCTCCGACCACGCCCGGGAGGGGCTACGGCTGTCGGGCCTCGACCCGGCAGGCATCTTCCTCGGCAAGGCGGCAGCCGTGGCCGCCCAGCTCGGGGTGCTGGAGGCCGTGCTCACCGCCGGTGTGGTGGTGCTCTACGGTGCCCACCTCGAGGGCGCCCTCCTCCTGCTCGGGACGTGCCTGGCGGCCACGGTGGGCCTGGCCGCGGCAGGCACCGCCTACGGGGTCCTCGCCGCCAGCCTCCGGGTGCGGGAAACCCTGCTGCCGCTCCTGCTGCTGCCGGTGGTGGCCCCCGTCCTCCTGGGTGCCACCAAGGCCTGGGAGGCGGGCCTGGCCGGGCACCCGGCACAGGGTGATCCCTGGCTCCGGCTCCTGGCCGTCTTCGCCGTCGTCTACCTAGCCTTGGGGGTGCTGGCCTTCGGCCCCCTGCTGGAGGAATCATGATCATCACCAGGCGCCAGGCGCGCCGTCCCCTCACTTCCTCTTCTTCCCGCCGGCCGGGCTCGCTCGTCCGCACAGCCACGGGGGTGGTCGGCCTGGCCTCCGTGGCGGCCACGGTCTGGCTCGGGCTCTGGGTCACCCCCCCCAGCACGAACCTGGGCCAGCTGGTGCGCCTCTTGTACATCCACCCGCCCGTGGCCTGGGTGGCCTACCTGGCCTTTGGGGTGACCGCCGCCGCCAGCCTGCTCTACCTCTGGCGCCGGACCCGGTCCGTCGTCTGGGACCGCCTGGCAGCGGCGTCCGGTGAGGTGGGGGTGCTCTTCTGCGGGCTCACCCTGGTGTCGGGCTCGATATGGGGCAAGGCCACCTGGGGCGTGTGGTGGACCTGGGACGCCCGGCTCACCTCCACCGCGCTGCTGTTCGTCCTCTACCTCGGTTACCTTGCCCTGCGGCGGGTGCCCTCGGACCCCGGCACCAGGGCCAAGCGCTCGGCAGTGGCGGCCATCCTGGCCTTCGCCGACGTGCCCATCAGCTACCTGTCCGTCTACTGGTGGAAGACCCTGCACCAGACGGGCACCGTCTTGAACCCCCAGCGCCAGGTGCACGTTCACGGGCTGATGGCCTGGACCCTGCTCCTCGGGTTCTGTGCCTTCACCCTGGTCTACGCCTGGCTGGTGGCCCACCGCTACGCCGTGGAGGCCCTGGCCGAGCGCCAGCAGGGAGAGGGCCTGGCCCGGGCCCTAGCCGAGCGGCGGGCCGAAGGGAGGGCGGCATGAGCGGGCTCATCGATGCCGGCTACTCGGTGGTGCTGGTGAGCGTGGCCGCCTACTCCGCCGCCGTCGTCTACCGCCACCGCAGTTTGGCCCGGTCCCTGCCCCCGCCCACCCCGGACGCCGAGCCCGAGGAGGAGGGCGAGTGGCAGTAGCCTCGGCCCGCTCTCGTGGCCGCCTGGAGCACCCCCGCCGGCTCTGGGTGGTGGGGGTCATCATCGTGGCCGCCATCGGCTTCCTCCTGGCCAAGGGCCTGGGAAGCTCCATCAACTACTTCGAGACGGTGAACCAGGCCGTGGCCCTGCGGTCCAGCCTCGGTACGACCACCTTCCGCATGGAAGGGGTGGTGGTGAGGGGCACCGTGCACCAGACCTCCCGGGGAACGGACTTCTCCATGCGCAGCCACGGGGTCACGGTCCCCGTCGTGAACACGAGCAGCCCGCCCCAGCTCTTCGCGCCGGGGCGCGCCGTGGTGGTGGTCGGCCACTTCGCCCGGGGGACCGACAAGTTCCTCTCCAACGAGATCATGGTGAAGCACTCGGCCAACTACGTCGCCGCCCATCCCAACCGGGTGAAGCCCGGGGCCAACGGCTCATCGTGAACGAGGCTCTGGGGCGCAGCGCCGTCCTCCTGGGCTTCCTCGCTGCCCTGGCCGGCATGGGGGTGGTGGGCGTCGGGCTGGCCCGTCACAAGGCCTCCATCCTGCGTCAGGGAGGGCTGTACGCCGGCCTGATCCTGCTGGGGGCGCTGGTGGCGACGGGGGCCATGGAGCACGCCCTCATCACCCACGACTTCTCCCTCGCCTACGTGGCGGCCAACAACAGCCGGGAGACACCACTGCTCTTCAGCATCACCGGCATGTGGTCGGCCCTCCAGGGCTCCATACTGCTGTGGGCCCTGATCCTGGCCGGCTACGCGGCGGCCATGGGCTGGAAGTTCCGGCGCCGGGCGGGAGATCCCCTGGTGGGCTGGGCCACCTTCACCGTCTACGCCGTGGCGGCCTTCTTCTTCGGGCTGATGGTGGGCCCGGCCAACCCCTTCGCCCCCGTGAAGGGCCCCGTGCCGGTGGACGGCCCCGGCCCCAACCCGCTGCTGCAGAACAACCCCCTGGTCGTGATCCACCCGCCCATGCTGTACCTCGGGTTCGTAGGCTTCACGGTGCCTTTCGCCTTCGCCGTGGGGGCGCTCGTGACCGGGCGCCTGGGGGAGGGATGGCTGGTGGAGACCAGGCGGTGGACCCTGTTCGCCTGGGGCTTCCTCTCGGCGGGGATCGTGCTCGGGGCGTGGTGGTCCTACCAGGTCCTCGGTTGGGGCGGGTTCTGGGCGTGGGACCCGGTCGAGAACGCCGCCTTCCTTCCCTGGCTGACGGCCACCGCCTACCTGCACTCGGTGGTGGCCCAGGAGAGGAGGGGCTTGCTGCGGGTGTGGAACCTGTCCCTGGTCATGGCCACGTTCTGCCTGACCATCCTGGCCACCTTCCTCACCCGCTCGGGTGTGCTCCAATCCGTGCACGCCTTCTCCAACTCGAACCTGGGGCCCGTTCTCATCGGTTTCCTGGGGGTGGCTGTGGCGGCATCGGTGGGGCTCATCGGGTGGCGGGGGGACCGGTTGCGGGCTCCCGCCCGGGTCGATTCCGCCCTCTCCCGGGAGGGCGGCTTCCTTGTCAACAACCTGCTGTTCGCGGCCTTCGCCTTCGTGGTCCTGCTGGGCACGGTCTTCCCCCTGTTCGTGCAGGCCCTGGACAACCGGTCGCTCACGGTGGGACGACCCTATTTCGACACCATGACCACCCCCATAGGGCTGGCATTGCTGTTCTTCATGGCCATCGGGCCCGTCCTGTCCTGGAAGAGGTCCTCGCCGGCCGTCCTGGGGTCCCGCCTGGTGCTTCCTGCCTGGGCCGGGGTGCTCACCGTCCTGGGCTGCGCCCTGGCCGGCATCAGGGGCCTGGCACCGTTGCTGGCCTTCGGCCTGGGCGCCTTTGCCGCCACCACGGCCCTGCGCCAGCTCGCCCACTCCGTAAGGGCCCAGGCCACCAGCGGCCGGGGGCTGTGGCGGGCCCTCACGGGGCGGACCAACGGCGGGATGGTGGTCCATCTGGGGGTGGTGGTGATCGGGGTGGCCCTGGCCGCCAGCCTCTCCTTCGGCCACCGGACCCAGGTCCAGCTGTCCAGGGGCCGGCCCACCCGGGTGCTCGGTCACACCCTCACCTACCAGGGCACCCACACGAAGGTCACCCCGGCCCGCAGCGAGCTGGTCGCCGACGTGGCCGTGTCGGGCCGGGGGGTGCTGCGCCCCGGCATCAGCCAGTTCGGGACCGACGCCCAGGGGATCGGGTCGCCATCGGTCTCTCCCGGCTGGCGCTCCGACGTGTACCTCACCTTCGACGGCCCGGCCCAGCACAAGGGAGGGCCGGTCCTCATCGGTGTGATCGTCCAGCCCCTCGTCAGCTGGCTGTGGATCGGGGCCGCCATCGTGGTCCTCGGGACGGCGCTGGCAGCTGCCCCTCGCCGCTTGCAGGCGCCCCCCGGCCGACGCCGGGAGGAGCGGGCCCGGGACGCCTCTCCTGACCTGGCGCCGGGGTTGCCCGTTCCCGGCCGCCGGGGAGCGCCGGCGGGTGTTTCCGCCATGGCGGAGGCCCCAAGGACGGCGGAGGGCGGGGCGTGACCCGCATCCGCTGGATCGCTACCGGCGTGGGGGTGGTCGTCGTGGCCCTCATCGTGGTCTTCGCCGTGTCCCCCCCGGCGACCACGGTGGCCGACCGCACCCCGCTCATCGACAAGCCGGCCCCGGCCCTCGCCGGGCCCTCCCTCACCGGGGGAGGCCGGGTGAGCCTGGCCAGGATGAGGGGGAGCTTCGTCCTGGTGAACTTCTTCGCCCACTGGTGCGTCCCCTGCCAGCAGGAAGAGCCGCAGCTGGAAGCCTTCTGGCGCCAGCACCGCCGGTCCGGCGGGGTGGCCGTGCTCGGCGTGGTGCTGGAGGACCAGCCGGGCCCGGCGGCCAAGTGGGTCGAGGAGCACGGGGGGCGCTATCCGGTGCTGGCCGACCCCGAAGGGGACTACGCCTTCCGCTACGGGGTACGCAGCCCGCCCACGTCCTTCCTCATCAGCCCTAAGGGGCGGATCCTCTCCGAGATCGACGGCCCGGTGACGGTGAGCGGGCTGGACCGCCTGCTGGCCGTGGCCCGGGCCCGGGGGTACTGATGGCAATGAGGAGCATCGTCGCCCGCTGGAGCTGGGCCCTCCTCGGCGTCCTGCTGGTCCTCGGGCTGGTCATCGGGAGCGGCGTGCGCCTGGGTGGCCGGCCGCCCACCACCGCCCAGCGCATCTCCCAGCTGGACCACCTGATCGGCTGCCCCAGCTGTGCCGACCTGTCGGTGGCGGAGTCCAATGCCTCCACCGCCGTGGCCATCAGGCAGTTCGTGGCCAAGGAGGTGAGGGCAGGCAAGAGCGACACGGCCATCGAGAAGGCGGTGGAGTCCAGCTACGGCGCCGGGGTGATACTGCGGCCCCCTGCCACGGGGTTGGGCTTCCTCGTCTGGGTCCTCCCGGGAGCCTTGGTGGCGGCGGCAGCCGTGGTGCTGGTGGGGGTGTTCGGGCGGCGGCGCCGACGGGGCCGGTCAGGGGGTCCCGTGGTCAGCGACGAGGACCGGGAGCTGGTGGAGGCGGTGCTGCGCAGGTGAGAGGAGAGGCAAGGGTCTCGCCGGAGGCCCGGGAAGCGGCCCCTCGGGAGCGGGGGGGGTTGGCCCCCCGGGAGACAGGACAGCCCCTGGACGAGCTGGCCCTGCGGGAGGAGCGGGACGCGGCGCTGGCCGCCCTGCGGTCCCTGGAGCGCGACCACCGGGCCGGCGAGCTGGAGCAGGCCGACTACGAGGCCCTGCGCGAGGAGCAGACGGCGCGGGCGGCGGCGGCCATCCGGGCCCTGGCCGAGCTGCGGGCAGTGGGCGGCGGCAGCTCGTCGTCACCGGGGGACGTCGGGGATGAGGACCGGGCCGGGGGTGCTTCTCCGGCGCCGGGAGGCGGCGGCCCCCCGGCAGGCGGAGCTGCCTCCATGGGCGGCCCGGCCGGTCAGGTCCCCGTCCGGGGGGGCAGGCACCGGTCCACCTGGGTGGGTCTGGCCGCCATCGCCGCCTTCGTGGTGGCGGCGGGCCTGCTTCTCGGGCATTACCTGAGCGCCCGCCTGCCCACCCAGCAGGTCAGCGGGTCGGTCCAGGCTTCCACCCCGGCCAAGCAGCTGGCGGCCGAGCTGGTCGAGGGCCGCCTGCTGGCCAGCCAGGGCAAGGACGTGCAGGCCAGCAAGCTCTTCAGCCAGGTCCTCAAGTCCAACCCGGACCAGCCCGAGGCCCTCGCCTACCAGGGCTGGCTGCTGCGCAAGGCAGGGGTTGCGGACCACAAGCGCGCCCTCGTGAACAAGGGCCGCGACATGGTGGCCGAGGCCATCGCCATCGACCCCTCCTACCCCGACGCCCATGTGTTCATGGGGTACATGCTCCTCCAGGACGAGCACGACCCGGTGGACGCCGCGGCCCAGTTCGGCTTGTTCCTGAAGGATCGCCCGCCCCAGGCCCTGGTGGCCCGGGCCGCCTCCACCATGGCCCGGGCCTACCGGGAGGCCCACCAGCCGGTACCCGCCGAGGTCACCCGCCTGCTGCACAGGTGAGGTTCCCCGGGAGCCCGAGCGGCCCGCCCGGGCGTGCCCCGGGCAGGTCCCCCGGGCGTTGGGGCTGACCAGGGTCTCTACCCTGGGGGCCATGCAGAGCGAGAGTCCCCAGGTCGACAAGCGCAGCGAGCAGGAGTGGCGGGAGGTGCTGGGGGAGGAGCGCTTCCGGGTCCTCCGCCAGGGGGGCACCGAGCCGCCCTGGAGCGGTGAGTACGTGCACGTGGCGCCCGACGGCACTTACCGGTGCGCGGCGTGCGGGCAGGAGCTCTTCGACGCCTCGGCTCAGTTCGAGTCCCACTGCGGCTGGCCCAGCTTCACCCAGCCAGCGGCGGCAGGACGGGTGGAGCTGGTCCCCGACACCAGCCACGGCATGGTGCGCACTGAGGTGCGGTGCCGGCGGTGCGGGTCCCATCTGGGCCATGTCTTCGACGACGGCCCCGCTCCGACCGGCGAGCGCTGGTGCATCAACTCCCTGGCGCTCCGGCACCAGCCGGCCGCCGACCGGTAGCCGGCCGCCACCTGCCCGTCAGCCAGCCCGGAGGTCGCCGGGCCGAGGGCCCTGCTCGGGCCTGTCCAGGTGACCCTGCCCTCAGGGCGAAGCCCCCGGGCCTCTCAGTGACCGGGGTGGCTGCTGGCGCCGGGGTGGCTGCTGGCGCTGGGGTGGCTGGCCTGAGGGCTCGACCCCGGGGCGGTGGTGGAAGGGGATGGAGCCGAGGTCGTGGTGGTGGAGGACGCCTTCCCGTGCTGGCCCGCCTGGCTCTTGCCGCCCGAGGCGAAGGTGGAGATGACCGCCCCCTTGTCCACCCCGGTGGCCGGGGTGG
>JAJPHD010000004.1 GCA_021325455.1 Actinomycetota bacterium | reverse complement strand
AGTTGGACTTGTTGGCCGTCACCATGTTCTGCCAGAACTGCACGTCCTGGGCGCTCACCGGGGTCCCGTTCGACCACATGTAGTGGTTGAGGTGGATGACCACCGACCTGCCCCCGTTGGTCCACACCGGGGGCTTGCCCACCGACTGCTTGAAGTTGATGACCAGCTTCTGGCCCACCCCGGGGAAGTAGAGGGGCCGGTACATGAGGGTCTGGAAGTAGTTGCCGTTGTAGACGCTGAAGTTCGCCGACGGCATGAGCGGGAAGATGTAGTTGGGCACCCCGCCGGGAGCATCGGCGTAGTAGACGGTGCCTCCCTTCAGGCGCGGGGCGGAGGGGGTGGTGCTCGGGGCCGCTGCCGCGGCGGAGGAGCTGGGCGAAGAAGAGGTGGGGGCCTTGCTGCTGGTACCGCCACAGGCGGCCAAGGCCAGGCCTGCCGAGGCGAGCAGCGTCAGCCCTATCGAGGCCCTGCGCGCTATCCCCATGGTGAAGGTGACTCCCTTGTCGTGCCCACCGTGTTCCCGCCGTCTCCGGCGGCCACGCTACGCTACCGCACCGGGCGTCCCGGAGGCGGGACCGGGTGTCGAGCCCAGTCAGGGACGGCACCGGCACGGCCTCCCCCTGGTCGCCCCGTCCCTCCCCTCGTCCCCCGGCGGCACCACCTTCCCATGGCCCCCACGGCAAGGAAGACCCCAGAGAGCGCTCTCAGGCTCCCGTCGAAGCCCGTGCCACCAGGAGGGAGGGCAGCACCTTCCTCGTCGTGGCGGGGGAACCCTGCCTGGCGGCCAGCACGGTTTCCACCGCCTCCCGTCCAATGTCGGCCAGAGGCTGACGGACGGTGGTGAGCTGAGGCCGGGCCACCGTTGCCAGCACCGTGTCGTCGAACCCCGTGACCAGGACGTCCCTGGGCACCGATATGCCGGCTTCGTCCAGGGCCTGCAGGACCCCGACCGCCACCAGGTCGTTGGCGCACACGATGGCATCGGGGAGGTCGTGCTCCCCGACGATGCGCCGCGCCGCCTCCCGCCCCCAGGCCAGGGTGAAGTCACCTGTGTAGGTGCGCTCGGCCGAGGGCTCGTCAACGGCGCGGACCAGGCGCTCATAGGCCCTCAGCCGCTCCACCGCCGTCGAGATCCGGGGGGAGGACGAGACATAGGCCATGCGCCGGCAGCCCTGGGCGACCAGGTGCTCGACGATGGCGGCCATGGCCCCCTCCTGGTCAGCCCCCACGAAGTGCAGGTCCGGCACGGCCAGACGGTCCACCTGCACCACGGGCACCAGCCCGGCGGCCATGCGGATCATGCTCCGGCTGGCAATGCGGTCACAGGCGCTGATCAGGATCCCCTCTATGCGATGGTCGAGGAGGATCTGGAGGACCTCGGCTTCCTGGCGCACCTCATCGGCCGAGTCGCACAGCAGGAGGCGGAGGTTCCGCCGGTGGAGCTCGCGCTCCACGGCCTGGATGACCACGGGGAAGAAGGGGTTGGTGATGTTGGGCACCACCATGCCCACCGTCCCCGTGGAACGGGTGCGCAGGGCCCTGGCCACCCGGTTGGCCCGGTAGCCCAGACGCTCGGCAGAGGCCAGCACCCGGGCTCGCAGGTCGGGATGAACCCGGGTGGAGCCGGCCAGGACCCGTGACACCGTGGCCGGGGAGACGCCGGCGGCCTCGGCGACCTGGCGCATGGTCACCGCCCTGTCCATCCCCACCTCGGCCCGTTCCTTCCTCTTGCCTCTCCCTGCCCGCTGGCGCCCTCGTCCCGCCCTTGCGGCCGTGCGGCCGGGATGCTATCAAGGGCGGATCCGAGAAATGGATTTCTGAGCCCTGGGGAGGGACGTTGGAGCAGCGGTCGCTGGAGGGAGAGGTAGCGGTCATCACCGGGGCCACCTCGGGCATCGGCCGGGCCTGTGCCGAGGCCCTGGTCGGGGCGGGCATGCGAGTGGTCTGCGGAGGGCGCCGCGAGGAGCGCCTCTCGGAGCTGCGCACCACCCTCGGCGAGCACAGTGTGGCCACGGTCAAGATGGACGTGCGCAGCCCCACCGACGCCACCCGGCTGGTGGAGACGGCGCTCTCGGCCTTCGGTCGCCTGGACGCCCTGATCGCCAACGCAGGGGTCGGCGCCTACGGCAGCATCCTCGACCACTCCGACGACACCCTTGCCACCATGATCGACACCAACGTGAGCGGTACCGTCTGGCCCATCCGGGCCGCCGTCCCCCCCATGCTCGAGGCCGGGCGAGGGGGCGACATCGTCATCGTCTCCTCGGTGGCGGGACTGCGAGGGGGGGCCGACGAGGCCGTCTACGCCGCCACCAAGTTCGCCCAGGTGGGCCTGGCCGGCGCCCTGGACCGTGAGCTGGCCCCCCGGGGGATCCGGGTCACCACCCTCTGCCCGGCCGGCACCCGCACCGAGTTCGCCATGGGCAAGGGGCGCACCCCCGACATGCCCGCCCTGGCCACCATGCTCGATCCGAAGGACGTGGCCGGCGCCGCCCTCACCGTGCTGCGCCAGCCCCGGCGCATGCGCACCCAGCTGTGGTCGATGTGGAGCATGTCCGAGGTGGGGTGACGAGCCATGTGGTGCCCGGCTCCCCTTTACGGCTTGCAGAAATCGATTCCATGACCGGCCTCCCTTCTTCCCAGCCGGCGGCCACCCTCATCCGGCCGGGCCTGATCGAGGTGGTGGACCGGGCCGTGCCCACCCCCGCTGACGACGAGGTCCTGGTGGCCGTGTCCTGCGTCGGGGTCTGCGGCTCGGACACCCACTACTACCGGGAGGGCCGCATCGGCAGCTTCGTGGTGCGCGAGCCCCTCGTGCTCGGCCACGAGGCGGCTGGCACGGTCGTGGCCTGCGGAAAGCAGGCGACCGGGCCGGCCCCGGGGCAGCGGGTCGCCATCGAGCCCGGGTTCCCCTGCCGGCGCTGCCATCCCTGCCGCACGGGCCGGTACAACCTGTGCCCCGACATCCGCTTCCTCGCCACCCCGCCCGTCGACGGGGCCCTTACCCGGTACCTGGCCGTCCCTTCGGACTTCGCCCATCCCGTGCCTGACACCTTGTCGGACCAGGCCGCTGCCCTCATCGAGCCCTTGAGCGTGGCCGTGTGGGCCTGCAGGCAGGGGAAGGTGGGCCTCGGCGAGGAGGTTCTCGTCACGGGGGCGGGGCCCATCGGGGTGCTGTGCGCCCTGGTCGCCAGGGCAGCGGGGGCCCGGCCCACGGTGGCCGAGGTGCACCCCGATCGCCGGGCCCGGGCCCGGGGGCTGGGCCTGGAGGACGTGGTGGAGCCCTCCCGCCTGGCCCCGGCCGACCGCCGGTTCCACAAGCTGATCGAATGCTCGGGAGCACCCGCCGCCCTTCGCCAGGGGCTGGGCCTGCTCGGCCCCGGTGGCCGAGCCGTCCTGGTCGGGATGTCCGGCGCCGAGGACATCTCCCTCCCCCTCTCCCTCGCCCAGACGCAAGAGCTCACGCTGCAGGGCTGCTTCCGCTACGCCAACACCTACCCCTCCGCCATCGGCCTGGCCGCCGCCGGCCACGTGCCTCTCGACTCCATGGTGGACAAGTCCTTCGGCCTCGAGCAGGCCGACGAGGCCCTCATGGCCACCACCCGGGATCCCTCACTTCTGAAAGTCGTCGTCCAGCCATAACCGAGCGGGTGCGAGCCCGACATCTGACAGGAGGTCCGACATGGCATCACCCTTCCGAGCCCACCGTTCCCGGGGCGTGCGCCTGGGTCTCGGCCTGGCCGGTCTCGGCCTGCTGGCCGCGGCCTGCGGCAGTGGCTCTCCCACCACCGCCTCCACCACGGCGTCATCGGGCTCCACCGCGTCCTCGGGGCCTGCCTCCTCGGCAGCCCCCAGCAAGGGGGCCAGCCTCGTCTACTTCATCTTCAACGGATACACCCCTCCCTTCTTCGCTCCCATGGCCCAGGGGATCAAGGACATCCAGCGCCACTACCCCAACCTCAACATCAAGATCCTTAGCGCCGGAGGATCTGCCTCCACGGAGATCTCCCAGATCCACGAGGCCGTGGCCGCCGGGGCCAAGGGCATCATCCTGAACCCGGTGGACGAGTCGGTGACCACGGCGGCCAAGCAGGCCATGTCGAGCGGCATACCGGTGATCACCCTGGACCGGGACGTGAGCGATCCCTCCGCCCGCATCGCCTTCATAGGGGACAACGACGTCGTCCTGGGACGCCAGGAGGCCACGGCCTGCTTGAAGCAGCTGGCGGCCCACCACGTTCCCAGCCCCTGGCATGTCGTTGACCTCCAGGGCACCCAGGGAGCCAGCACGTCCGTCGATCGCGAGAAGGGCTTCGAGGAGGTCCTCAAGCCGGCCGAGAAGGCGGGCAAGGTCAAGGTCATCCTGAACCAGTCGGCCAACTTCGACACGGGCACCGCCCAGAGCCTCCTCTCCGAGTTCGTGACCAAGACCCACGACATCCAGCTGGTCCTGGCCAGCAACGACGCCATGGCCCTGGGGGCCATCAACGCCCTCAAGTCGGCCGGTCTCACCCCCGGCTCCAAGACCTACGTCTGCGGGGCCGACGCCCAGCCCGAGAGCCTGACGGCCATCAAGGCGGGGTCGCAGCTGGTCACGGTGACCCATTCGCCCTACGTCGAGGCCTTCTGGTCCGTTGAGGCCATGAGCAACTACCTGACCAGCAAGACCAAGCCCCCTGCGGCCAAGTTCCCCAACGGCATCGTGCACATCCCCCAGGTGGTGGTGACCAAGTCCAACGTGGCCAAGGTGTCGGCCTGGGGCACGCCCAAGACGGTGCCCCCTCTCCCCTACGGGAAGGCCCAGGCCTATCCTTCGTCCTCGTCTTGAGCCCCATGAACGCCATCGACCAGGACCACCGGGCCCCGGTGCTCAGCGTGCGGGGGCTGGTCAAACGGTTCGGGTCGGTCACGGCCCTGGAGGGCATCGACCTCGACATCAACGAGAACGAGGTTCTGGGCATCGTCGGCGACAACGGGGCCGGCAAGTCCACCTTCCTCGCCCTCCTGACCGGCTACCACCACCCTGACAGCGGGGAGTTCCGCTACCGGGGCCACCCCGTGCGCATCACCTCGCCGGCTCGCACCCGCCGGGCCCTGGGGATCGAGATGGTCTACCAGGACCTGGCCATGGCCCCCGACCTCAGCGTCTGGGAGAACCTCTTCCTGGGCGAGGAGATCAAGCGCTTCGGCATCCTCTCCAGCCGACGGGCCATGCGGGCCCGGGCGGGCGAGGTGCTGGCTCAGATGAACACCAAGATCCGCCCCGAGTGGCAGCTGGGCCAACTCTCGGGCGGGGAGCGCCAGCTGGTGGCCATCGCCCGGGGCCTGCTCTTCGATCGGGACATCATCCTGCTGGACGAGCCCACGGCCGCCATATCGGTCGCCAAGGCCGACGACGTGCTCAACACCATCGGGGACCTGCACAAGCGGGGCAAGACGGTGGTCCTCATCAGCCATCGGTTGGAGGACGTGCTGGCCGTGTGCACGAGGATCGCCGTCTTCGTAACCGGCCGGGTGGCCCAGGTGCTCGACAACCGGGACCTCACCATCGCCGACCTCATCCACGCCATGTTCGGCGGGGCCGCCGACCGCCAGCGGGCCCAGTGGGAGCGTCGCCAGCAACCGGGGACCCGATGACCGGGATCAGCAGCGCCCCGGCCCCCAGCCCCTACCGCCAGAGCCTCCCCGCCCTGCTCGGCCGGGCGGCGGGCCAGGAGGGCAGCGTGCGGCGGCCCATTGCCTTCCTCATCGGTGCCGGCATAATCGCCACCCTCATCACCCACGACTTCATCCGGGGCAGCAACCTCAACGAGCTGCTCATCAGCTCGAGCTTCCTCGTGGTGCTGTCGGTCGGGGAGGCCTTCGTCATACTCGTCGGCTCCATCGACCTGGGCGTGGAGAGCCTGATGGCCAGCTTCGGGATGCTGGCGGCGTGGCTGACCGTGTTCCACGGGGTCCCCACCGGGCCAGCCCTGCTCGGCACGATGGTGGGCGCCGTGATCCTCGGGGCGCTGGTGGGGCTCCTGGTGGCCAAGGTCCACATCCCCTCCTTCGTGGTGACCCTGGGCACCTACTGGGGGTTCCAGGGGGTGGCGCTCCTCACCAACGGGGGCAGCTACATCAGCCCGAGCAGCGTCACCCCGGCCAGGCCCTTCGGCTTCGCCGTGCTGGCCGACAGCACCCTCGGGGTGTCCAACCTGATAATCGTGGCGGTGGGCGTGACGGTCGTGGCCCAACTGGTCATAACGTTCACGCCCCTGGGCGCCTGGCTCAAGAGCATCGGCTCCAACGAGCTGGCCGCCCGCCGGGTGGGGCTGCGGGCCGATGCCTTGAAGGTGCTCGTCTTCGCCGTGTCCGCCGGCCTGGCCGCCCTGGCCGGGATCATGATGACCGCCTACCAGGGCTCCATCTACCCCACGACCGGGCAGGGGGACTCCCTGGAGGCCATCGCCGCCGTGATCCTGGGCGGGATCCCGTTCACCGGCGGCAGGGGGACGGTGGTGGGGGCCGCCCTGGGCGCCCTGCTCATCGGGATCATCAACGACATCATCGTGTTGCTAGGCCTGCCCGCCCTCTACGAGTACATCTTCGTGGCCGCCGTGCTCGTGGTGGCCGGCCTCCAGGCCCGGGGCGGCTTCCTCGTCAAGTAGCCCGCACCGCTTGCTCGACCGGTCAGGGACCGGGAAGCGCAGGCAGGGGCGCCGGCGTCGGGTATAGCCACCGCACGCCCAGCACGTCCCCCACCCGAGGCGGTCGCGCCACCGGCAGCCCCGGCGCCCCGGGCAGGTGGGGGCGTCCCCGCTGCCCCACATGACGAGCTGGTAGTCCCAGGGCTGGTCCACGTGCTCGAGGCCGAGGACATGGCCCCACTCGTGGGTGGCGGTGTCCTGCAGGTCGGGCCCGGCCCTGCCCCAGGCCCAGGTCCGGTAGGCGGAGCAGCGCCGGCCCCGAGGAGCGCGGCAGGGAACCCAGCTCCAGGGGAGCCCGGCCAGGAAGGTGATGTCGAAGGCCGTGTAGTAGCCGTCGAAATAGCCGCCCGGGCCATGGGCGATGTCGGTGATCGCCCGGGCAGGGGCGGCCCCGAAGCGATGACGTCGTTCTCGGCCGGGGCCAACCGCGTGGTCCCCAGGTAGCGCAGGTCCAATCGGGGGTCGGCCCCCATCCAGTCCGGGCCGCCGCCCGCACCGCCGCCACCACCTACCAGGGCGCCAGCCTGCTCGGAGGAGGGACGAGGGGGTCGATCCGGTAGGGGATCACCACCTTGCCGCCGGGCCGGGGGCGCCAGCCCACGCCGATGACCACGAAGTCCGGGCAAGTGGCCGGATCGGGGCAGCCCTTGGCGGTGAGGACGGACCTCCCCCCCAGCAAGCGGCCAGGCACCTGCGGGGAAGGGGCCGGGGAAGAGGCCACCGCCCGCCGGTGAGAGGGCCGGGTCGCCTTCAGGGAGGAGGGGGAGCGGGCCGTCCCCCCCGTGGCTCGGACGGAGGGCCGGCGGCAGGCCCCCAGGCCCGCACCGGCCAGGGACAGCGCCACCAGCCAGGCGGCGGCGGCTCGGGCCGGCCGCACCTCCTCATCGCCGGCCGGACGACTGCCGGAGCATCTCCTCCTCCACCGGGCAGCCGGCGCGAGCCGACGAGCAGGAGTCCTGGTCGCACAGGCGGCACATGCGCCAGGGTGAGCGCCCCGCTCCCACCAGGGCGGAGAGCATGGCCTCCAGCATCTCGGTCAGGGCCCGGCGCTGGGCCACGGACAAGCCCCTCACCAGCGGGCCGATGGCCTGGTGGCGGCGGCCAAGGGCGGCTTCCGCCTCAGCTGCCCCCTCCCGGGTCACCCTCAGGGCATGGGTGCGAGCGTCGGGCCCCGCGCCCCTCTCCATCAGGCCCTGGTGGCAGAGCCGATCGACCAGGCGGGCCACCCCCGGCTGGGACAAGCCGAGCCGGCGGCGGAGGTCCTCCTGGCTCAAACCCTCGACCAGGTAGCCGAGGACCAGGGCGGCCTCCTCCCGCTCATTGTGGCCATGGGACTCGGCCCCCTCCACGAGCAGGTCGGCGATGGCCAGCCCGAACGCCCCCATCAGGTTGGCCAGTCTCCGATCGGGCCTCCCGGGCATCAGCCGGGACCCGGCAGGGCCACGAAGCCCTGGGGGACGGGCGAGGAGCCGAAGAAGAACCCCACCAGCACGAGGTCGTCGTTGGCCGCCGTCACCACCGTGCCCTGGCCGGGCACGTCGTTGCCCTCCGGGTCGGCCACGGTGGAGAACCGGCCCCCCAGGTCCAGGTAGCCCCGGGTGCTCCCCTGGGCATCGGCATAGTCCCCGACCACCACCGATCGGTCCACCACGCCGTCCACGTCGGTTCCCCCCGAGGGCCCCGGGGGGGTGGCAGGGTCGTCCACCGTGGTGAAGGTGCCGTGACGGTCGATGAGGCCGTGCTCGACGCCCGCCGAGGTCACGTAGGCCCCCCCGATCACTCCGCCCCGGTCCAATGAGTAGAGGACCGTGCCCTCCCCCGGGCCATCCCCGGCCCCGGGCGCGTCGATGGTGCGGAACAGGGGGCCACGCTCCTCGTAGCCGTGGTAGACGCCTTGGGCGTCGACGTAGTAGCCGATGACCTCTCCCCGGCCGTCGACGCCCGTGGGGTAAGTGCCCTGGCTCGGCCCCAGGCCCGCACCGGGGGCCTCGGGGAGCCGGACGAATGCTCCCCCCCTGGTCCGCAGGAACCCGTGGGCGGCCCCCCCGCTGTCGGTGTAGATGCCCACGACGTCCCCGGCCTCATCCATGGCATAGGCCTGGGTGACCCCCTTCGTCCCCGGCACGTCGAACCGGATGAGGCGCCCAGCGTCGCTGACGAACCCGTGCTCTCCCGAGGCGTCGAAGTAGGTCCCGACCATGGCACCGTGGTCGTTGATGCCGTTCACCTCGGTCCCGCCGGTGGCCCCCGGCACGTCGAAGGTTCGGAAATGGTAGCGAGGAGGCCCGGCCTCGGCTGCGGACGAGCCCAGCGGAACCAGGCCGAGGGACGCCGCTCCGAGCACCATGGCCACGGATAGGACAGGCTTTCGCATACCTCCCCCTTTTTTGGTCTCCAACCTCGGGCCAGGCTAACACATGCATGATGCATGTGTCTACTGGAAACCGGGAGATTGGCGCTAGGTTCACCCATCACCGGCGAGCGGCAGGACCTCGTGCCGGGCATCGCCGGACGGGTATCTTCAGCCGCCGGAAGAGCCCCGGCTCCTCGGCCCGCCCAGCCCGCGCATCGCCTTGTCTCCAGGCATTCACCGGTTGGTGGCCCCGGCCCCACCGACCGCCCTCGGAATGATCCTGCTCAGGGGGCCCGCCTCACGCCTCCTATGGGGAACAGCTCCCAGAGAGGCCTGGCCCGAGCCAGGTCCAGAGCCGTATTGCCGCGGGCCTCCTCCCACCCAGGCCGACTTGGGGCAGCTGAGCCGGATGGATCCCCGCCGCCTGGCAGGGCCGGCCAAGTCCGGGGCGCTCCCTCCAGGTGGTACGGCACTCACCCCGCTGCGGGGCGGATCCTTAAGGTGTGGATCTATTGGATGTCGGCCTACGACGGGAACGACACCAACAATAGGCAATACCTTGCAGCAAAGAAGGTGCGAAACGGCCGGGGTGGTGTCGTCGTAAAGGTTGCACCGCCCCGCTCAGCACTACTACCGCTGCAACCAACTATGGCTGATAACCGGCCGGCCATTGTTGGAGCGCCCACATGTTCCCATCTGGGTCACTGAAGTACGAATAAAGGACGCCTCCCATATCGTCTACATCGCTCAGTTCGATACCGCGCCCCATGAGCGCCTGGCGGGTCGCCCCCATGTCGTCGACGACTAGGTGGAGCCCCTTAATCGAGCCTGGGACCATTTTCAGTGATCGGACCCATCCCAGTACCAAAGACGATGGAACAGCCGGACCCAGGCGGAGTGAGCTGCACCACCCGCATCGTCTCAGTGACTTGGGTGTCGTGCACGTTCCCGAAGCCCGCTTGCTCATAGAACACCTTCGCCCTGTCGACATCTGACACCGGGACCGGGACGAGCTCCAAGCGCATGTCTGGTACCGCGGAATCGCCCGCCATTGGACTTGCCTCCTCTTGTTCCTTCACCTTCGAGACGACCCGAGTGGATGAGAATCATCGGTCGCATCCAGGGGGGTGTAGCGCTCGACCAGGACCCGGCCCAGTGCCGCCAGCTCCGCTCTCACCGCGGCGGGCTCCACCACCTCCACCCCCTCGACGTGGGCCAGCTCCCGGGCGGCGACGCGTGGGCTCGGGAAGCGCATCTCCACCCTGGCCCTGCCGTCCTCACCCACGGCGCCCTCCCGGAGGGGCCACCAGCGGCCCACGCTGCCCCGCAGGCATCCCAGGCCAGACGGTGTGGCCCGGGCGCTCACGGTGACCAGGTCGGGGACCCGCTCCGAGAACCGGCGCTGGATCCCGGCCCACGCCTCGGCCAGGTCGAAGCCCACCGGCTGGTCGACGAGCTCGTCTGCCACCGTGACCGAGCGCACCCGGGACACTCGGTAGGTGCGCAGGCCGGCAGGGGCGCTGGCCACCAGGTACCACACTCCCCTCTTGCAGACCAGTCCCCGGGGGTGCAGGCGCCGGGGCTCGGGGGGCCGGCCGGGAGGCTCGTACAGGGCGTCGATCTGCCGGCCGGCGAGCAGGGCGGCGCTCAGGGTGGCCAGGTGCTCGGGGCTCCCTTCCTCCCGGGTCGCTGGCTCCTTGCCGTCCCCCTGTCCCGGGCCCCAGCGGGTGAGGTCCACGATCACCGCTCCCGCCGCCGCCTGGGCCCGCTCTCGCAGGCCGGCCGGGAAGGCGGCCAGCAGCTTGCGGCGGGCGGCCATCATCCCCTCGGCGAACGCCGGTCCCAGGGTGGCACTGCCTGCGTCGGCGGCGAGGAGGAGGGCCTGGGCCTCGCGGGTGGTGAGGCCGGTCAGGTCGATGCGGTGGCCGCCCAGCAGATCCCAGCCACCGTTGCGGCCCGGCTGGGAGTAGAGGGGGACGCCCGACATGCATAGGGCCTCCAGGTCCCGGCGGATGGTGCGCTCCGAGGTCTCGAGCCGCCGGGCCAGCTGGGGAACCGTCATGCGGCCGTGCATTTGGAGCAACAGCAAGACGGCCACCAGCCGATCGGCCCGCACCGGGTCAAGTTACTTCCTGAAACTGGCCACAAGGTGGCCAGTTTGGTTGGTCAGGATCGTCGCGCCCAAGGAAGCCAACGACCGAGGAGACGACCATGACCGCAACGGACCACCGCCTGGAGCTGAGCCGCAACTACGAGCTGGCGGCCGACCTCGCCGCCGGGGTGAAGCCGGACCAGCTCACCCTTGCCACCCCCTGCCCGGAGCTCGACGTGGCCGCCCTCATCGACCACCTGGTAGGGGCCGGCTGGCGGGTCGTCGCCCTGGCCCGGGGCGAGGGGGCCGCCGGCGAGGGGTTCCCCCACGTGGAGCTTCCCGCCGCTGCGGATGAGCTGCGCCGGGCGGGCAAGGAGGCAGGCTCGGCCTGGGCGGACGACACCCGCCTGTCGGCCACCACCACCATGCCGTGGGGCGAGACCTACGACGGCCGCACGGTGGTGGACATGTACCTGGCCGAGCTGGCCGCCCACAGCTGGGACCTGGCCTTCGCCACCGGCCAGCTCGATCGGCTGGACCCTGGCCTGGCCGCTCCCGCCCTCGCCGCCGCCCGGTCCACGATCAGGCCGGAGTACCGAGACGCCATGGGCCCGGGCAACCCCTTCGGGGCCGAGCTTCCCGCCCCGGCCGACGCCACCGACTGGGAACGCTTCGCCGCCTTCATGGGCCGCCGGCCCCGCTGAGGGCCGGCTTCCCGGGCCGTCCACCCTCGCCGGACCGCCTGGGGCTCCGGGTCTGGAATACTGGCCCGGTGGCCATGGACGACGACCGCTTCCAAGGAGGGGGCGCAGGCCCCGGCGAGGAGGTGAGGCGGCCCTGAGGGTGGCCCTGATCCAGGTGGCCAGCCCTCCCGGCGAGCCCCCCGGGCGCCGGCGCCAGAGGGTCGGGGAGCTGGTGGCCGGGGCGGCGGGGGCCGACCTGGTCCTGCTGCCCGAGCTGTGGCTGCCCGGGTATTTCGCCTTCGACCGCTACCAGGAGCTGGCCGAGCCCCTCACGGGGGACACGGTGGAGGCGGGGCGGGAGTGGGCCCGGGCCCTCGGGTGCCACCTCCACCTCGGGACCTTCCTCGAGCGGGGGGCGGACGGCCGCCTGCACAACACGGCCGTGCTCATCGACCCTGCCGGCACCGTGGTCCACACCTACCGCAAGATCCACGTGTTCGGCTACCGCTCCCGGGAGGCGGCCCTGGTGGCCCCGGGAGAGGAGATCGCCGTGGCCACCACGGCCCTCGGCCCCCTGGCCGCCACCACCTGCTACGACCTGCGCTTCCCCGAGCTCTGGCGGGCCCTCCTCGACGCCGGGGCCCACACCGTCCTGGTCCCCGCTGCCTGGCCCGCAGCCCGGCTGGGCCACTGGCGCCTGTTCACCTCCTGCCGGGCCGTGGAGGAGCAGATGGTGGTGGTGGCCTGCAACGCCGTGGGAGAGCAGGAGGGCACCGTGCTGGGCGGCCACAGCCGGGTTGTCGGCCCCGGGGGCGAGCTGGTCGCCGAGGCCGGCGAGGACGAGGGCATCACCTGGTGCCTCATCGACCCGGAGGCCGTGGCCCGGGTGCGCGAGGAGTTCCCCGTGCTGAGGGACCGCCGGCTGGGCCCGGCCGCCCCCCTGCCCCCTACGGGCGGCGCCCATGACGGATCTGCCCGGGCGGGGGCGGCGCGGCCCCAGGCGGCCCCGAGGGCCGAGGGGAACGCCCCGCTCCGTAGGCGCTCCCCCCGTCCCATACCGGGGGGTTCCCCTCCTTAGGCCAGCCTTCGCATCTTTACGGCTGTGCCGTAGGCGCAGATCTCGGTCCAGTTCGGCCCCATCTCGGAGGTGTCGAAGCGCATGGCGAGGACGGCGTCAGCGCCCTTGGCCTCGGCCTCCTGCACCATGCGGGAGATGACCTCCTCCCGGCTCGCCACCAGGTTCTTGGTCATCCCCTTCAGCTCGCCGCCGGCCAGGGCCTTGAGCCCGGCGCCGATCTGGGAGCCCAGGTGGCGGCTGCGCACGGTGAGGCCGAACACCTCGCCCAGCACGTCGGTGACCTCGTGGCCGGGGACGTCGTTCATGGTGGATATCAACATGGCCCGACCGTAGGCCACTCCACCCGCCGGTGCTCGATGACCGGCCGCAGGGCAGTGGGGCCCAGAAGCGCCGACCCCCGGTGGCCAGAAGGCGGTCGCCCTACCATCGGCCCGTGGGACCCGAGGCCGTCCCGTGAGCGGGACGTAGCGAGCCCTGGGTCGTTCAAGCTCAGGCTGAATGTCTTGTGACGACTCGGCTCGTGCCTTGGCGGGCGTCCTTCCTCCGAACGAGTCCTGCGGTCCCTCGGTGTTCTAGTCGATCACCAGGCCTCGACAGCGGCACAAGCCTCCTCGAAGCAGGCGAACTCGCTCGCCCAGAGGCCCTCCTCCTTCAAGGTGCGGAACACCCGCTCGATGAAGGCGTTGTCGTCAGGATGCCGGTAGGCGGTGCGAGACAGGGTGATGCCGAGTTCGTCGGCTACCTGTCGGTGGTGGTCCGGCGTGAACTGGAAGCTGTTATCGTGTCCCAGCACGACGGCGACAACGTCGTGCGGTCCGCGCGGATAGGCGGTCTCCCAGGCCTGGACCATGACTGGCGAGAGGCGAGCATCGGGTCGTCGCGACGTTCGACGTTCGCGTTCCTTGATCAGGGGTTGCAATCTCGGTCGCCTTGCTCCTTCAGGCAGCGACCCGGAAAGCCGGTGTCTTGGTCCGGGCCATGACCTGCGGGCCTGATAGCGAGCACTTTCGCGGACAAGGCGCTGGTAAGACGCGACTTCAAACCGACTCTCTCAGGTCGAAGTAGTCAGGGGACGTCCTTCTCGAAACTACATGCGGTGGTGCAGGTATGCCAACCCACACGCGACTGGTCCCAGCGGGGTACTGATAAAGCAAACCCAGCCATCCGCCCTGATCGTACGGCCCGGGTCGGCACCTGGCCGTATAGATCCCATAGTTAGACACTATGGGTCGCTGGCTCGTTCCGCCCCTAATCAGGCGAAGCTCTGAACCAGAACCGCCAAGGCAGCCAAGCCGATGAGGCCGAGAATCGCCGGGCGAAGCCGACCTCGATCCAGCACTGGTCGAAGGGGTGCGGAAGCCAGGAAACCTACGACCACCCCCGGCAAGAGAATCCCTGCCATAACCAGCTGCTGCGGGCCAATCTTTCCTGCCGTCCACAGCGCGATCAGGGACAGCCCCGCTCCAAGCACCGCATACCTGGCCAACGTGGCCCGCAGCGTCGGTCCACCAGCATCTTGGTAGACGATTCCCATTGGCGTCCCACCCAGCCCAGCTACCGTTCCCATGATTCCCGACGCCACCCCCGTGCCAACCAGTGAGCTGGGCGTCATACGCACCCGCCATCCCACCAGGCTTGAGATCACTGCCACAATCACTACCGAAGCCACAATGATCCGCAGGGTCCCGCCCGGAGCCAAGAGCACTACCAGCACTCCCAGCGCCGTACCGGGAACCCGGCCAACCATCGCCAAGCCGAGGCCCCGCCGATCCGTCGCACCACGCTCTCGAACGGCCACCAGTAGTCCGCTGACAAGGCCGGCGAGGATCAGCGGAGCCGGGACAAACCTTGGGTCGACCAACTCGAGTAGTGGCGCGGCCACCAGGTTGATGCCAAATCCCAGCATCCCCTGCACACCAGCCCCAACAGCCTCAATGGCCATCGCCTCGGCGACCGTGGTCAAATTCTCGATCACGGTCGCCCCGGCGCCTCTCTCAGTTGCCTGGCGTGGCCTTCAGCGTGGGTAGCTCGATGCTGCTCATCGACCGGGGCACGCTGCTAATCAGCCCGATCGAGTGCATGAACTTGGCGTAGGTCAGGTAGCCGTGGGGCACGATGGTCCAATGCGTTCCCTTGACGGTAAGGTCCTTCAGCGCGTCAGCCTCGCTCAGCTTGCCCTTCTCGTAAGCGGCGATAATCGTTGCTGCCTTCTTCGGGTCACTGTTCAAAAGATTGACAGCCCTCTTGATCTGCTGCACCAGGATCTTCAACTCCTGCTGGTGGCTCTGGTAGTACTTGGTGAGGACAAACGTGCTGTTGAATGTGGAGGTCCCGAACAGCTGGTAGCTTGAGGTGACCACATGCCCACCAGCCGCGACCTCTTCCTGCTCAAAGGGCGGAGCGTCTAGGGCGCACGTGGTGCGACCTGCTTTGAAGGCCTGATAGGACACCGGATGAGAAAGGATAACCATGTTCGGGTCGAGCGCGTTCGGGTTCCCGAGGACCGTCTTGGCCGCCTTCTTCAGGTCGATAGCCTGGATAGAAGTCGGAGCCACGACCGAGATCCGGTCCGTCGACGTGATGTCCTTCAGTGACTTGATGTTGGGCTTACAGACGAGCCAGAGATTCTCCTCGTCCAGAGACGACAGCAACTTCCAGCCCACGCCCTTGTTTACTCCGAGAAGGAAGGGCGCGATCCCACCTGCTCCCACTTGAATGTGGTTGGTAATCATCCCCGTCTCAATGGCGGATCCCGAGTTGAGGACTTGCCACTTGACGTTCACATTGGGCAAGGCCTTCTTCAGCCAGCCCTCCTGCTCTACTATGTAGAGGGGGGAATAGCCCAGGTCGGGCTGCAGGGCAATGGTCAAGCTGCCGCTCGGTGTACTTCCGGAGGAGGACTGGGTCTTCGCCCCCCCCGATCCGCTCGCTCCCCCTCCGCAGGCCGCCGCCGCCAGTGCCACTAGCGGAGTGACTATCGCAGCCCGCCACCAACCTCGTCGAGTTTTCATCTCTACCTTTTCCTCCCACTCAGGACGTAGCTTGCATTCCCCAACGGATTACGGTCCGCCGCTCCAGCATGTTGAAGCCGACTTCCACGATGATGCCGATAACGGCGATGGTCACGAGTCCGGCGAAGACGTCCGGGATGTTCAGGAAGTACTGACTCTTGTTAATGAAGTAGCCCAAACCACCCGATCCACCGGCCGTTCCGAACACCAGCTCAGAAGCGATGATGGTTCGCCAAGCGAACGCCCATGCCACCTTCACGCCTGAGATGATGTACGGGAGGGCCGCAGGCAGCAGCACATCACGCACCAGGCGCCACCCTCGAAGGCCAAGGTTCTTGCCCACCATCAGCAAGGTCGTGTTGACCGTCCGGAAGCCGGTCGTCACATTGATGGCGATGGGCCAGACTACGGCGTTCGCCACCACGAACACCAGGGCCTTCTCGTTCAGCCCGAACCAAATAATAGCCAAGGGTAGGATGGCTATTGAGGGAAGAGGGTTCAGCATTGATGTGAACATCATCAGCGCGTCTTGGCCAACGGTCGTCCAAGTGGCCAGCACCGTAAAGACAATCGCCGAACCGATTCCAATGGCCATCCCGATGGCCAGAGCCTCCAGCGTGACCCCGGTGGCTCCGGCAATCTGGCCGTCGAGCCATCCCGAAACAAAACTTCTAGCAACGGCATAGGGGCTGGCAAAGACCAGGTGGCTGACATGGGCAGCTTTGACGTACAGTTCCCACACGGCCACCGCCACAGCCAGGATGATCACGCGACGCAGCCAAGCCGGCAGACGTGACCAACTCTGTCGGGCTGTGAGGGTCCCCCCGAGATCGGCTCCCGGGCGCAGTTCTTGGCTAGTTACCGCCATCTGGCTCCTCCTCTCCCGGCGCGCCGAGCAGGTCCTCCAGTGACCGGCGGATGGAGCGGTAGTGCGGGTCATCGGGTCCGTTGATGTCCCGCACGTCCACTACAGCAGCCACCGTCGACGGGGCTCCCTGGAGTACCACCACCCGGTGGCCCAGAAGGAGGGCCTCGTCGATACTGTGGGTCACGAACAAGAGGGCAACCTTGGCCCGCTCCGCCAGCCGGTTCAGGTCTCCTTGCAGCCGGGTGCGGGTGATCGCGTCCAGGCTGCCGAAGGGCTCGTCCATCAGCAACATCGGCGGCCCAAGAGCCAGGGCCCGGGCGATCGCCACCCGCTGCTTCATCCCACCGGAGAGCTGATGGGGAAACCGAGTCCTGGCCGGCCCGAGCCCTACCATCTCGATGAAGGTGGTCGCCTGGGCCATGGCCTCTGGCTTGGAGCGTCCCGTCACCCGCAAGGGATAGACCACATTGTCGAGCACCGTTCGCCAGGGAAAGAGCTGATCAAACTCCTGGAAGACGACAGCGCGATCGGGTCCGGGCGTGATATTGGTACTGCCGGCGAAGGAGATGCGGCCCGAGACGGGTTCGATGAAGCCAGCCACGGCCTTGAGGATCGTGGACTTGCCACAGCCAGAGGGTCCGATTAGCATCACCTTCTCTTCGGGCATAACGGTGAAGGTGGCGTCGTCGACAGCTTGAACGAGCGTATTCTTGAGCCGGTAGCTGATCTTCACATGCTCGACCGAGAGGAGTGGAGCAGAGGAGGTGACCGGCCCGTCCTCTTTCGCCTTGACGTCCGGCTGGCTCCGGCTACTGACGTCTGACTGTTGGTTCTTCATGCCTAGAGCCCCTGGTGCTTTCATGGTCGTGCTCCGGCCTTCGCAGCCGTCTGCCGATCCCCGCCTGCACTTGCCGTTAGGCCTTCCAGCCGCCGCTGCGCTTCAGCTGCCACCTCCTGGTGGAGGTTGGCACCACGGGCGTCAATGGCCACGAACAGCGGTCCGAGGTGCCGGACCCGAAAGCACCAAAGACACTCGGGCATGAGGTGCTCCCAGTACACGGCCTCGATCTCCTCGATCTGCAGAGTCTCCACCGAGGCCGCTCCCCCGATTACCGCCAAGTAGACCGAGCCGTGCTCGGCCATAGCCCGGGCACTGTCGGGTGAGAGCCCTCCCTTGCCCAGGATGGCGCGTATCCGATACCGCTCGAGCAGAGGCCGGGTAAACCGGTCCATCCGTTGGCTGGTGGTGGTGCCCACGCACACCGGAAGCCAACGATTGCCCTCCCTCCTGACGTTAGGCTGGGTGTGGAGGACAACCGCCTCCCTCATATCCACCGGAAACTCAAAACCCTGACGCTGCCAATGGATAAGGGTGGCGTCTCGCAGGCCCCACACGGTGCCCGAGATCGCCACCTGGTCGCCGACGCGGAGCTCCCGCACGACTTCCTCAGTAAGGGGGGTGGTGAGTTCTATCACCACCAGTACCCCCAGTCCACACTCAGGTCGTCGTAGGCTATTCGTGCCCGTCGCCGCTCTCCGCGCCAGCACTGCATGTTCACAGCAACTGGGTTCATAGAGTTGTGGGTCCACGCTCGCTCGACGTGGACGTCCAAGGCGGTCGTGTCGCCGCCCAGGCCCTGGGGGCCTATTCCCAAGGTGTTGATGTCTTCCAGCAACGCCTCCTCGAAGGCGGCTACCTTCGGGTCCGGGTGCCGCTGACCCACCGGCCGAGCAGTAGCGATCTTGGCCAGCGATACGCATTGATCGGAGGAACCTCCCAGCCCGATGCCCACGACCAGCGGCGGGCACGCCCTCCCCCCGGCCTCGACTACCGCCTGTAGGGCGAACGACCGGATCGCCTCGTCGCCGTCGGCTGGGACCAGCATGCGGAGAAACGACCAGTTCTCGGACCCGGAACCCTTCGGCATCATGAGCAAGCTGAGGTGCCCAATTCCTGGCTCGAAGTCGAAGTGGAGGACCGGGATGCCCTCCCCCGTCGAGTCCTGCCGGTTCACCCGTTCCACGGGGTGCACAATGCTGGAACGGAACGGTGTCTCAAGCGTAGCCCGACGTACTCCGGTCTCGATCGCCTGTCGGATACGGTCACCGTCAACAAAGGCGGCCGTCCCGATGCGCACCCAGTAGATCGGAATCCCTGTGTCCTGGCAAACCAGCATGTCGCGATCGCCTAGCTCGATGGCTTCTAGCATGGTACGCATGACGGCCACTGCTCGTTCAGAGGACTCCCGCTCAACGGCATGGGCCAAGCCCCGGCGAACGTCAGGAGGGATGTCCTTTAGAGCCATGACGTAGGCCTGGCAGGCGGTCTCCTCGAGCACCTCGTAGAAGGCGTCGGAGACGGCCGGGACCCTGCCGTGGGTAGCCGTTGTCACGGCCGGTGCCCCCACATCCGATCGACCACCGCGTCACTATAGCATCTGGTCGGACCTCTGTACAGTTGCCGGCACTCGCCGGTATACTCCCGCCGTGGCCACTGCCCAGGAGACCACGGCGACCCGGACCCTAGACCTCCGGGTCTGGCGCCAGGAGCCGGGATCCGAGGGCCAGCTTGTCAATTACTCCGTGGAGGTCCCTCCTGAGGGCATGGTGGTCGATGCGCTCTTCGCTGTCCAGGCCCAGATCGATCCGACGTGCGCCTTCCGGGTCTCTTGTCGAGCCGGGATCTGCGGGTCTTGCGCGGTGCGAGTCGACGGCCGGGAACGCCTGGCCTGCCAAACCCCGCTTTCCCTCGTGCGAGACAGGGTGCGGATAGAGCCGTTGCGCCACCTTCCTGTCCTCCGGGACCTGGTTGTCGACCTCGATCCCTTCTTCGCCAAGTACGGGGCCATCCATCCCGAGTTCCGGCCCCGACCCCTTGTCGCTCCGGCCCGGATCACGGCCGCGGAGCGGGGCCTGGTGGAACGGGCGATCAACTGCATCAGCTGCGGGGCCTGCTATTCGGCATGCGACATAGTAGGGCTCAACCCGAGCTTCCTGGGCCCGGCCGCTCTGGCACGGGCCTGGGCCCTGGTGGCCGATGAGCGGGACGCCGATGCCGACGCACGGCTCCACGAGGCCGTGGGAGAGAACGGCGCTTGGCGCTGCCACAATCTCGGTAATTGCGCCGTTGTCTGCCCCAAGGGGGTAGCGCCTTTGCTGGCCATCCAGGCGCTGCGCAGGAGGGCCCTGTGGAGGAGTTGACCTTCGACATCCTGGTGATCGGGTCAGGTGGCGCTGGTCTCATGGCCTCGGTTCACGCCCTCGCCGCCAACCCGACCCTGGAGGTCGGGCTGGTCGTCAAGGGCCTGATCGGCAAGAGCGGCTGCACCCGGATGGTTCAAGGCGGCTACAACGCCGTCCTCAGCCCCGACGACTCTAAGGAGCGCCACTTCGAGGACACGATCAAGGGTGGCGCTTATCTCAACGACCAGGAACTGGCATGGACCCTCGTATCCCGGGCCCCCGAGGTCGTCCAAGAGCTCGAGGTGAAAGTCGGGTGCTTTTTTGATCGCAACCCCGACGGCTCGATCCACCAGAAGGCCTTCGCCGGTCAGTCGTTCGACCGGACGGTGCACCGGGCGGACCTCACAGGTATCGAGATCGTCTCCAAGTTGCGCGACTATCTCTTCGGGCTCCCGGTGCGAGTCCTTGAGGAGCAGCGGGTTCTCGAACTCCTCCTAGGCAGCTCAGGACAGGTGGCCGGCGCGGTGCTGCTCGACCTGCGGACGGGACGGATCAGCGTCGCACGGGCGAAGTGCGTGGTGGTCGCTACGGGCGGGCCGGCCACCATGTACAAGCTGGCGACACCATCGGTGGAGAAGTCCGGTGACGGAGTGGCCATGGCCATCCGGGCCGGCCTGGACTGCGTGGACATGGAGATGCTGCAGTTCCACCCCACTGGCATCATTGCCGGCGGATCCCGGTTGACCGGCATGATCCTGGAGGAAGGCCTCCGAGGCGCCGGTGCTCATCTTCGCAACGGCCTCGGCGAGAGGTTCATGGCACGCTATGACCCCGAGCGCATGGAACGCTCCACCCGGGATGTCGTTTCTCGAGCAAGCTTCCTTGAGATCCAGGCAGGGCGGGGCTCCCCCGGCCATGGAGTATGGCTCGATGCCTCCCACCTCGGAGCCGATTTCGTGGCCCGCAGCTTCCCGGGCATGGTGGAGCGGATGGCGCTGGTAGGGAAGGACCTTACGCGCGAGCCCATCGAGGTCACT
This sequence comes from Actinomycetota bacterium, assembly GCA_021325455.1. Taxonomy (GTDB): domain Bacteria; phylum Actinomycetota; class Acidimicrobiia; order Acidimicrobiales; family JAJPHD01; genus JAJPHD01. The sequence continues at coordinate 160,750 of JAJPHD010000004.1, read as the reverse complement.
CCAACAGCTCATTTCCACATGGGAGGAGTCCGCATAGACACACACTGCAAGACCGACATATCCGGGTTACTGGTCGCTGGGGAGGATGCCGGCGGAGTCCATGGCGCCAACCGGCTGGGAGGCAACGGGGTAGCGGATTCCACCGTGTTCGGCATGGTTGCTGGCGAGACGGCGGCCGAGCTCGTGGCCGACCTTCCGCTTGCCGACTACGACAGGGTGGAGGCTGAGGGAGTGGCGGAGGCGGCCACGCGCTACCTGCGAGCGGGGTCCTCTCCATTTCGGCTCCGTGAAGAGCTCAACGTTCTCATGTGGGATCACGTGGGCCTTGTCCGTGACCGCGGCGGCCTCTTGCACGCTGCGGCAGAGCTCGACCGGATCGAAGCGGAACTAGAGACGGTTGGGGTGCCCGGGGGCCGAGCCTACAACCCAGGATGGCAGGAGGCGCTCAACCTCGAGAATCTCATTACCGTAGCCAAGCTCATGGTTGCCAGCGCCCTCCATCGAACGGAGAGCCGGGGCTCTCATTTTCGTGCCGACTACCCTGAGCGCGATGATCACCACTGGCTTCGACGGGTGGTCACCAGGCTGCGGGAGGGAGAGGTGCAAGTGACAACCGAGGCCGTGCGCTTCACCCGGCTGGCTCCCGGGCAAGTGGAGGCCCTTCGTTGACAGAGATCCAGTGGAGGCCCGTCAGCCAGCGGGGCCACCTGTACGAACACATCGTTGCCCAGATCCGCCAGCTGATCGAAGATAATGCCCTGCGGCCGGGTGACCGCCTGCCGCCTGAGCGGGATCTGGCTCAGCTCCTGGGCGTTAGCCGAGCCTCGGTGCGTGAAGCCGTGAAGACGCTGGAGGCTCGGGGCTACCTAGAGGTGCGGCACGGCCGAGGAGTCTCCATCCGCGCCCCCGAACCCCTAGATGACAGCCTTCGAGCCGAGTTGGTAGGCCGAGAGGTAGGGCTACGCGAGCTCTTCGCCATGCGAGAGGTGCTGGAGGTGCCCGCCGCCGGCTGGGCCGCCGCCCGAGCCCGCCCGGAAGACGTTGCTGAGCTAGAGCAGCTGTTGGCCAGCCTCAACCAGCAAGCCAGTACCTCCCCGCCAGACTTCACCACCCTTCGCAACCTGGACGCCGGGCTTCACCTCCACGTGGCCAGGGTCGCTGGTAACCGCTTCCTCATCCGCACCATGGGGGTGCTGCACGACATGCTGAATGCAGGGATGGAGACCACGCTGGCTGTGCCCGGTCGCCTCGAACGCTCCGCCCGCGGGCACCGGCGAATTGTGGAGGCCATCGCCGCCGGGAACCCGGAGGCAGCTCGGCGGGCCATGCGAGCCCACATACGTGGAGCTGGGGAGGCGGCCCTTCGCCGTCTGAGCGAGCGGGACGGAAGCGCAGGGTGATCGCCCTACACCGTTTGCAGCGGGACACGCTCTGGCGCCAGATCGCCTGGGTGGTCCAGCGAGCTTCGGGGATCGGTGTCCTGGCCTTCCTCGTCCTCCACGTCGGCGACACATCACTGGTCGTCCTGTACCCCCCTGCCTACAACACCGTAGTGGCCCTCTACAAGCATCCCGCCTTTGATGCCCTGGAGATTGCCCTGATTGGTCCGTTGATCTTCCATGCTTTCAATGGGCTCCGGATCGTCATCCAAGACTTCTGGCCCGGCTGGATCAAAGTGCAGGAGCGAATGTTGCGTGCCACGTACGGCGCAACGATCCTCCTGTGGGCCGCATTCGCCTACTTCATGGTTGTCAAGGGGTGAGGGCACCGATGGTTGGCGTCGCGGTGACCACCGGCTCTCACACTCGTATCCGTGCCTCTCGCGGCACCCGCATCGAGTCGTGGGCCTGGCTCTACATGCGCCTGTCCGGGGTGGCGCTTCTGTTCCTGGTCCTTGGCCACCTCTTCGTCATCCGCATCTTGGCGGGAATGAACCAGGTCGACCTGGGCTTCGTGACCGTTCGCTGGTCCGGGCTGGGTTGGCGGTCCTATGACCTTGCCATGCTGTTGATTGCGATGATTCATGGAGCCAACGGCGTCCGGGGGCTTGCCTATGACCACTTGCCACGCAGGCTGCGGCCCTGGACCCTGGGGGCCGCCTACACGATCTGCCTTGCCGCTACGGGGCTCGGTGCATACGTGATTGTCGCCTTTTCCCGCCCGTTGTGAGCATCACAGTTTCCGCCGCCGACCTCACCCGCTTCGTTGTCCTAATCCTGACGCGCCTGGACGTGCCGGGGCCAGATGCCACCGTCGTAGCCGACTGCCTCGTGTCCGCAGAGCTCGAGGGTCATGGTTCCCACGGCGTCATGCGCCTGCCGTTCTATGCCAACCGAGTGCGCAAGGGCTTAATCGATCCCCATCCCAGAATGCGTGTTGACCACCATCGGGTGGCAACGGCTACGCTCGACGCTGGCAACGCCCTTGGCCCGCTTGCCGGCCGACGAGCCATGGAGTTGGCCCTACATGCGGCCCAAGACGCTGGCTTGGGCATGTGCGCGGTACGGGCCAGCAACCACCTGGGAGCGCTTTCCTACTATGTAAAGCAGGCCTCCGCATGCGGCATGATCGGCCTCGCCTTCACCAACACCCCACCAGCCATGGCACCTCCCGGCGGTAAGGAGCCATATCTGGGGACGAACCCGATCGCAGCCGCTGTCCCCGCCTCTGGCCACCCGCTCGTGATCGATCTAGCTACCAGTCAGGTCGCCCGAGGACAGATCCTCCGGGCGGCCAAGGCCGAGCAGGATATCCCGCTGGGCTGGGCCCTCGACCCCGACGGGCTTCCGACAACCAATGCCACGACCGCCCTCTCTGGCTCGTTGGTCCCGCTCGGAGGCACCAAGGGCTTCGCTCTGGCCCTGCTCGTCGAGGTGCTCTCTGGCGTGCTGTCTGGGGCAGGCGTGGGACCAGAGGTGAGCGGCACCTTCGCCCCCTCGGACAGCCCCAGCAACGTTGGGCACTCCATGATTGCCATCGACCCCCAAGCCTTCGGCGACGGCTTCACCGAGCGTGTTGATGGGTTGTGCCGCAGCATCCGCAACACCCCGGGCGCGGATCCAGCCACACCGGTCCGGCTGCCCGGTGACCGTGCCCACGAGGAGCGAGTCCGGCGACAACAGGAGGGCATAGTCCTGCTAGATCGGGTCGCAGCCGATCTAAGCGAGCTAGCGAGAGAGGTGGGGGTTCCCGGTCTTGTCTGATTTGCCAGCTGTCCTCGTAACCGAGGCCGTGCACGCCAGCCTGGCCCCGCTCGGCTCCAATATCCAATGCCAGGTCAGCGAGGACCTGTGGAGAAGCCGTCCAGCGCTGCTGGCGGCCGTCGCCGGGTTCGATGCCCTCGTCGTACGAAACCAGACCCTGGTAGATGCCGAGCTCATCGACCGCGCCGAGAGGCTGCGAGTGGTCGGCCGTCTCGGCGCGGGCCTCGACAACCTGGATCTGGCCGCCCTGACCGCCCGCGGCGTGACCGTGGTGCACGGTGCAGGCCTCAATGCTCGCGCCGTCGCCGAATATGTGATCGCGGCTATTTTGAACCTTTCTCGCCACCTTTCCCGGTCGGACAGCGACATCCGCAGGGGCACCTGGGTCCGCCGACCTGGCTTCGAGATGGCGGGGGTGGTCCTCGGTATCGTGGGACTGGGTCAGACAGGCCGGGAGACCGCTCGTCTGGCCAGGGCCCTGGGCATGACGACGCTCGCCTCGGATCCCTTCGTGCGAGAACCGGCCTCCGATGTCGTACTGGTCAGTATGGAGGACCTGCTCCAGCGAGCTATGGTCCTAAGTGTCCACGTCCCCCTGTCTTCTGACACAGTCGGTCTCATCGGGGAGGCTGAACTTGCCCTACTCCCTACCGACGCCATAGTGGTCAACGCCTCCCGAGGAGGAGTGATCGACGAAGGAGCGCTCTACCGGGCCTTGAAGACGGGCCGATTGGGAGGAGCGGCCCTGGACGTACGGAAGGTGGAGCCCCCGCCTGCGGACGACTCATTCCTCACGCTGGACAACGTGCTCCTCACGGCGCACCTGGCCGGGCTCACCGTTGAGTCCCAGCGGGCCATCGCGGCCTCGGTCCTGGCCGATGTCCGTCGGGTCCTTGAGGGTACCAGCCCGCAGGGGCCGGCAATCCTGCCACAGAGCTGAACGAATTAGCATTAGGCGCTGCGGTACAGCTTCGTGAGTACGAACTCGCGATGCCCCAAAGCCTCAGCACAGGTCAGCCGGCCGTTGATGGTGCGGTCGACCACCTCCATGAGCCGGTCCCCCGCCTCCATCAGGTTGTACTGGCGCCACAGGAGCCCGGAAACGTCGACGTCGATATGCTCAGCCATGGTGCGAGCGGTGAGCGGGTTAGCCGTGATCTTCACAACCGGAACAATCGGATTGCCAATGATATTTCCCTGACCGGTGGGGAACAGGTGCACCGCCGCGCCCGCCGCCGCGCAGAGCGTGATCTGCTCGGCAGCAGCGCAAGAGGAATCCATGAAGTTGATACCCTGACGAGTCGGAGCCACAGCCGGCGGGAGGGCGTCCACGATCGGCTCTGACCCCGTCTTGGCGATGTTGCCAAGGGCCTTCTCCTCGATCGTGGAGAGCCCGCCCCGGATGTTCCCCTGAGTGGGCTGGGACCCGAGGAGGTTGGCACCGCTCTCCTCGATGAGCTTGAAGTAGTCGTCGAACATGGCCTGAAAGCGCCCTCGGACGTCGTCGTCCACGCAACGAGCAGCGATCAGGTGCTCGCCGCCGGTCAGCTCCGAGGTTTCGCCGAAGATCACGGTCCCACCGTCACGCACGTGGCGATCCACCACCTCCGAAGTGGTCGGGCAGGAGCCCAGTCCTGTGGTCGTATCCGACTCCCCACACTTGATTGAGATAATGAGCTCTCGGCGCTCGATGGGCTCTCGACGGATCTCGGAGGCATCCTGCAAGAACGACTGTGCGACCCGAGAGGCTGCGGCAAGGGTGTTGAGGTCACCAAAGCGCTCGATGGACAGGCCCTCTACAGGCTTTCCCGACTTGGCGATCCCCTCCACAATCCGGTTGGTCCAGTTCGGCTCGATGCCAACAACCACTGCCGCGGCCACGTTGGGGTTGGTCCCCATTCCGATGAGCGTACGGAAAGTGAGGTCCAGGTCCTCACCGAATTGGAGCCGCCCGTAGGCGTGGGGCAGCGCCAAGGTTCCTGGGACCGTGCGGGCCACCGCTTCGCAAACCGCATTCGACAGGTCGTCAACGGGGAGGATGACCACATGGTTGCGCACGCCGGCCCGTCCGTCGGGACGACGATAGCCAGTTAGACGCTGGTTTGCCATCTGGCACTCCTCAGATTGTGGGTATGGACGAGTCGGCCGGCCTCGATCGGTTGGCGGGTCACCCCAATGCGGACGCCGTACTCCACAACGTCAGCTCCCTCCGGCAAGGCAGCAAGTGCTACCTTGTGGCCCAGGGGAACGGCTTCGATAACCTCGATGGGCACTTCTCTATCGCTGTCGATGTACACCGCCACTGCCGGTCCAGGCTCTACGTCCTGGACCGCCACCCCAACGTGGTCTCCCTCATTGTGGATCAAGAACGCCGGGGCGCCTGGTGGTCCCTCGATGCTTTTCTCGGTGTCTCGGGCGATACTTGACATGGTCTGACCTCCGACCCCTACCCTAGGTGATCCGGCCGATGGTTGTCAATCGAGAGGGCACTAGGTCCACTGGACCGAGCCTTCGGGCCATCCGGTATGGGTCCTCACCCAACCAAGCCCCCAGGCAACCCCGTCGTCTGAGAAGAGCCACTCGTTAGGGCTCTTCCAGTCGTCAGCATTGCGTCAGCCACGCCGCCCCTGCCAGGGTCCGGCTTGGCTCCTCCTGGGGGCCAGACCCGGGTGGTTAGTTCTGAAGCCCTGGTTGTGTCGGCCCCGTGACCGCGAGCCCACCGCGCCCCCCATCCGAGCCTCTCTCTTGACCCTTGCCGAGGCATCGTGCATAATGCAGTCTCGTGGACCCCGGCCAGTGACCCAGCCCTGGACGGGGCTCTCGCGGGCCCCAGGACAGCACACGAGGCCGCTGTGGAGGCCCTCCGCCGCGGGCTCCTGGCGGGGGTGTATGCGGGTGGGAGCCGGCTGGTCCAGTCTGAGGTAGCCGCACAGCTGGGAGTGAGCAACACACCCGTCCGGGAGGCAATGCGCCAGCTGGCAGCCGAGGGTTTGCTCCAGTTCGACCGCTACCGGGGATTCGTGGTGCACATGCCTACCGAGGCCGAGATACGGGAGCTGTACGAGCTGCGTCTCCTGCTCGAGCCGGTGGCCATCTCGAAGGCGGCCCGCTACATGACGGACGCAGAGCTGGCCAGGGCCCGAGAGCTCCACTCCAGGGCCAAGGCAACTACCGAGCTTGAGGACTGGGTCGTGCTCAACCGCCAGTTCCATGGAGCCCTAATCGACGGAGCCCACTCACCCAGGCTCTCGAGCATCGTTGGGTCCCTCAAGGATATCGCTCTTACCCAAGCCTGGCTCTTCATCACTTCGCCCCAACAGGCAATGGAAGAAAGCAACGCCGAGCACGCCGAGCTCCTCCACGTGGTGGAAACCCGGGACCCGGAAAGGGCAGCCCGGTTGGTGTCCCGCCACCTCCAGGCTGCCCTGCGCACGATCGGCGGCTCAACCAGGGCGCAGACCCAAGAAGACCCGAAAGGACCAAGGGGAAGATGAAGCCATGAGCGGGCGCTTACGGGTGGGAGTGGTCGGCGTAGGAAGCGTGGGCTCCATGGCCCTGTGGCGACTGGCCAGGATGGGGGTGCAAGCGAGTGGGTTCGACCTCTACGCGCCTGGCCATGACCGGGGAGCAGCCGGCGGGGAGAGCCGGATCTTTCGCCTCGCCTATCGAGAGGGCCGTGATTACGTGCCCCTGCTGAAGGCAGCCCGGGACCTGTGGCATGAGCTGGAGGCCGATACCAGGACCAGGTTGCTCACCCCTTGCGGGGCCCTGACCATCGGCGAGAGGAGCGATCCCGAGGTCCAAGAGGTGCTGGCGTGCCTCGAAGAGTATGAGCTGGCCGGGGAGGTGTTGGACGCGCCATCGGCTCGGGCCCGCTACCCACAGCACACTCTGGCCGAGGACGAGCTGGTCGTTCTCGACCGCGACGCCGGCGTCCTGCGGCCAGAGGTCGGGGTCCATGCTGCTGCCCTCCTGGCCGAGCAGCTCGGAGCCGAGCTTCACCGCTACACCCCTGTTGAGGAGATCGAGCCGACCAGCCAGGGTGTACGGGTAGCGGTAAGGGGCGGACGGGCCTTCCAGTTCGACCGGGTGCTCCTCGCGCCTGGCCCCTGGGCCAGCCGCCTCGGCCTGCTCCGAGATGTCGGGATCCAGGCCCGCGAGATCGTGATGTTCTGGGTCAGGGCACGTGAGCCGAGGGAGTACCTGGCGGACCGGTTCCCTGTCGCCATCCGGATGGGGCACCTCCCGTTCAGCTGCCTGCCCTCGCTGGACGGCCTCACCGTGAAGATCAGCCTCCATGGGTACGAGCGCCCTCAAGTGGACGATCCCGAGAGCCTCAGGCGGAGTGTCGACCATCACTTGGTGAACCTGCTGGAGGAGGTCATACGCGAAAAGCTGCCGGGGCTGTACGGAGAGCCACTGCGCATCGGGACATATGCCGACGGCTTCACCGAGGATGGCCACGGGGTGGTGGGAGACGTTGGCCCCGACCCTCGGATCATCGCCCTGAGCGGGTTCTCGGGGCACGGCTTCAAGCTGGCCCCCGTCCTGGGAGAGATCGGGGCTCAGCTGGCCACCGAAGGCAAGTCGTCCCTGCTCATCGAGCGCCTGCAGCCAGGCCGCCTGCTCACACGGAAGACCCGGACCCCCACCGGGAGGGAGACAGGAGCCGCCTGAGCCGTGTTCCGCAGGCCGACCACAGACGACGTCCTAGAGGAGGCAGCCCGCCTGGGCCTCCACCTGAGCGCTGAGGAGGCGGACATCTACAGGCGGCATCTGATCGATGAGCTCCTGGCCTTGGACGAGTTCGTGCAGAGCAGAGACGAGGACGTGCCTCCTCCCCGGTTCCCGGGTGCCCGGGAACCCGGTTATCGACCCTCCTCCGCCGAGGACCCCCATGGCGCCTGGCTCTGGAAATGCCAGATCAAGGGCAACTCCGAGGGGATCCTGGCGGGCCGGACCGTGAGCTTCAAGGACCACATCGCAGTGGCCGGGATCCCGCTCAGCTTCGGCTCCTTCGCCCTGGAGGGGTTGATACCTGACTTCGATGCAACCGTTGTTCGCAGGGTGCTGGCCGAGGGTGGGACGGTGGTCGGCAAGAACAGCCTGAACGGGTTGGTCGGGGGGTTCGGCTTCGGCGGGACCATCGGTGACTACCAGCGTCCGATCAACCCACACGACCCCGGCCGCCTGCCCGGTGGATCTTCCTCGGGATCTGCCGTGGCGGTGGGAGCGGGGGAGGTGGACGTGTCTTTCGGAGGTGACCAGGGAGGATCGATCCGCATACCGGCCTCCTGGTGCGGGACGGTGGGGCTGAAACCAACCTTTGGCCTTGTCTCACACTTCGGTGCGGGCTTCGGGTGGGACCAGAGCCTGGACCACATCGGCCCTCTTGCCAGAACGGTGGAGGACGCGGCCCGAGCACTGGACGCCGTGGCGGGCTTCGATGACGGGCTGGACCCCCGTCAGGGCCGAGAGGTCCCGGCGCGCATCGACGCTTGCAGCGGTCTTGGCGCCGGGGTGTCGGGTATCCGGATCGGCCTCCTGGAAGAGGGCTTTGTCGGTGTGGAACCCGACGTGGAGGAAGCGGTGCGGTCGGCGTTGGAGGTCCTTGCCCAGCAAGGAGCCAAGCTCTCCAGCGTGTCTGTGCCCGAACACCTGAGGGTCCACGGCCCCGTCCGGGCCCTGGTGGCAGAGGGATCGAGGGCCCTGCTTGCCGCAGGGTTCTTCGGCGCCTTCGCCAAGACCTACTATCCGGCCTCGCTGGTAGAGGCGGTGAACAGGCTCTGGGATGGCGACACCGACCTGCTTGGCCCCCTCACCAAGGCCGGATACCTGGTCGGGGCTTTCAGCCGGGCCAGCTACCACGGGCGAGCCTACGCCAAGGCTCATAACGTGAGACCCCTCTACCTGAGAGCCTACGAGGGGGCCCTCAGCCAGGTCGACGTCCTCGCCATGCCAACTACCCCCATGAAGGCTCCACGCCTGCAACCGGTCGGTGACTATCTGGAAGACGTCGCTCGCCATGTCGAATTGCTGCGCCAACCCGTGATCCAGAACACCGTTCCGTTCAACTACACGGGCCACCCAGCCCTTGCCATTCCCTGTGGCCAGTCAGGTGGGCTCCCCACCAGCCTGCAACTGGTCGGCCGCTTCTTCGACGACCCTCTCCTGTTGCGGGTGGCCCAGGCCTACGAGAGCTCCGCGGAATGGGGCGCGACACCCGGCCGACAGAGGGGAGACTCTTCCCTCATCAGTCCGACCGGGAAGCCCTCCGGCCCGGTGACGACATGAGCACCACGGTCGAGACAGCGCTCCACGTGGCCATAGTTGGAGCCGGGGCCATCGGCGCTGGACTCGCCATGGAGCTATCCCGGCGTGGTGCCCGGGTCACCATATACGAGGCCGGCCGGCCCGGGGAGGGCACTTCGGGAACCACCTTCGCCTGGGTGAACTCCAATGCCAAGGAGCCCGAGGCCTACCACGAGCTCAACCGGGCGGGGATGAGGGCGCACCGTGAGCTTTCCCGAGGTTGGCCTGGAGAACCCTGGTTCCTGCCCACCGGGCACCTGGAGTGGGCTACCGACCCTTCATCGGTGGAGGAGCTCACGACCAGGACCGACCGCCTCCTGTCGCTCGGCTACAGCATGAAGCGCCTCACCGTGTCCGAGGCGACCAGGATGGAACCAGATCTGGTGGTGCCGCCTGGAGTTGACCATGTGGTCCTGTTTCCCGAGGAGGGCTATGCCCTGCCCATTCCCATGATCGGCCGCATGCTCGGGGAGGCCCTCGATCTCGGGGCACAGCTGAGGTGCCCCGCCAGGGTGGCCGGCCTCGAGGAGCGGGCGGGCGGCGTGGGGATCAGCTTGGAGGACGGAAGGGTCACAGCGGCCGACGTCGTGGTCGTCTGCGCCGGGCGGTGGACCGCCGAGCTGTTGGGCACTGCCGGCTACTCCCTCCCCCTCCTCGGCACCGATCAAGGCCCAGTGGTGCTCGGCTACCTCGGCTATACGGCTCCGGTAGCCCTCAGGTTGTCTCGTGTCCTCACCGCCCCCGGCCTCAATGTCCGCCCCGACGGAGGGGGGCGACTAGTCCTACAGGCACGGGACCTGGACCCATCGGAGGACTTTACTGACCCCCCCAGCACCAGCGGCTCTCTGGCAAGTGAGATGCGGCGAAGGCTGGGCTATGTCCTGCGCCGCGGCGACAGGGCGACCATTCAAGACGTGCGGCTGGGCCGTCGAGCAATACCCGCCGACGGGCTCACCGTCACCGGGTTCATCGACCCCGGGCAGCGGATCTACACGGTGGTAACCCACAGCGGGATCACCCTGGCCCCTCTCCTGGGACGGCTCGTGGCCAAAGAGGTCGCCCGAGGAACAAGGTCGCCCATGCTGGAGCCGTTCCGCCCCGGACGCCTCGTCTCCGCTGGGAGCAAGCCGCCACCGCTCCCGCGGGGTGACGCGACAAGACCGGAGCTGAGATCGAGGGCGGCAAAGCCAGGAGTTCGATCCGGGGGACACAGGCGGTCGACCTCGGATCCGGAGGACGTGGTTCGCAGGCACTCAACCTAGGTCAGGAGGACCCTGAACATGAGGACATCCCGGGAGAAGACAGGCCCCCCCACAGCACGTAGCCGTCACTCAAGGGCGCTGCGCCTGCTCTTGGCAGGTTTGCTTGCTGGCGTCGTCTTGGCAGCCTGTTCCAGCTCTTCGACCAAGACCGGCACCTCCCGGGTCTCGACAGCCCATCGAGGGGGCACCGTCACCCTCGCCCTCCAGCCCGGCGCGACGCCCAACTACATCTTTCCCTTCGTTCCCACTCAGGACCTCACAGCGGCCAATTTCGCCAACCTCCTGTATCTCATTTACACTCCTCTCTACTTCTTTGGCAACGGGGCGCACACGGGTATCAACTATGCTCTCAGCCTGGGCAACAAACCGGTGGTGTCCAATGGGGGCAAGACGCTAACCGTGACCCTAAAGCACTATCGCTGGTCGAACGGTCAGCCCGTCGACGCCGAGGATGTTGCCTTCTTCTGGCAGCTTCTGGTCGCCAACAAGAAGCAGTTCGGAAATTACGTTCCCGATGGTAACCACATCCCGGACAACGTCAGCGCCTTCAAGGTAGTCAACTCCCACACGGTGAGCTTCACCTTCAAGCGTCGCTACAACGTTACGTGGCTCATATACAACCAGTTGAGCCTCATCATCCCCATGCCCGCCCAGGCGTGGGACAGGACCAGCATGCACGGGCCAGTTGGCAACTATGCGGCAACCCCGACGGGTGCCAAGAAGGTCTGGACCTTCCTGAACGGCCAGGCCGAAAAGCTGCCCGACTATGCGTCCAACCCCTTGTGGAAGGTGGTGGACGGCCCCTTCCGGTTGGCGTCGTTCTCGACCGACGGTGAGGCCACCTTCACTCCCAATCCTTCCTATAGCGGACCGGTGAAGCCCAGGATCGCAAAGCTGGTCGAGCTGCCCTTCACCAGCGCGGCGGCCGAGTACACCTCTCTCCGGAGCGGATCCATCGACTACGGGTACGTGCCGGAGAACGATTTGAAGAACGAGGCGGCCATCAAGGCTGACGGGTACAGGATCGTCCCTTGGTACGTCTGGGGGGTGGCTTGGAACTTGCTCAACTGGCCGAACCCGAGGGACGCGGCTCTGTTCAAGCAGCTCTACATCCGTCAATCGCTCCAGCAACTGGTCGACCAGCCCTCGTACATCAAGGACATCTGGGAAGGGGACGCGGTGCCGAGCTACGGGCCGGTTCCCATCGTGCCTTCTTCCAGTGTGACGAGCCCTGAAGAGCGACACAACCTCTACCCTTATGATCCCCGGGCAGTGGCACGGGTCCTCACCAGCCACGGCTGGCGAGTGGTCCACGGCGTGGCCGAGTGTGAAAGGGCGGGGGTGGGCCCAGGCCATTGCGGCGCCGGCATCCCGGTGGGCAAGCGCCTGATCTTCAACCTCTACTACCCGAGTGGCATATCCCAGCTTCAGGACGAGTACGAGGCCTACAAGTCGGTGGCCGGTTCGGTCGGTATCGACATCGTCTTGCACCAGGTCCCGTCCAACAGCGCTGCCGAGCTGAACTCGCCCTGCGTGGCCAAGTCAGGGAAGAACTGCCAGTGGGACCTTCTCAGCCTGGGCAGCCCCTCGATCATCTATGACCCCGACAACTACCCCACTGGCGGAGTGGTGTTCTCCTGCGGCGGCGGGTTCAACGGTGGCGGCTACTGCAACGAGCGAGCCAACTCCCTGATAGCTGCCACTCACGACGAGAACGGCCTCGGGGCCATGTACGCATACGAGGATTTCATCGAACGGCAACTGCCCGTCACCTTCTTCCCTACTGCCCCCTATCAGGTCTCGGCCATCAGTGACCGTCTGCACGGCGCCCGGGCCCAGAACCCCTACGTTTACATCGAGCCCCAGTACTGGAGCCTCGGTGGCTAGAAGGCGGTTGCCGTCGCCCTACCATCGGCCCGTGGGACCAGAGGCCGCGCCGTGAGCGGGGGGACCATCACCTCCGACGCCCTCGTGGTGGGCGGGGGCCTCCTCGGCAGCGCCGTGGCCTACGAGCTGGCCCGGCGGGGCCTCGCCGTGGTGCTCGTGGACCGCGCTGACCGGGGCCAGGCCAGCGCCGCCGGAGCGGGGATCCTGTCCCCTGCCACCAGCCTGTGGGGCAGCGAGGACCAGGCCCGCTTCGGGAGGCTGGCCGGCGAGCACTACGGGGGGCTGGTCCCGGCCCTCGAGGAGGACGGCGGCGGCCCCACGGGATACGCCACCGCCCCCGTCATGGCCGTGGCCGAGGACGAGGAGGGTGACAGCCGGCTGGACCAGCTGCTGGACCAGGCCCGGGCCCTGGCCATCCCCCTCGAGGAGGTGAGCGGGCCCGAGGCCAGCACCCTCTTTCCTCTCCTCGCCAAGGTGGGCCGGGCCGTCGTGGACCGCCGGGGGGCCAGGGTCGACGGACGGCTGCTCACGGCCGCCCTGCAGCGAGCGGCGCAAGGGCGGGGCGCCCGGGTCATGGAGGGAGGTGTCGACGAGCTGTGCCTCAGCGGGCCGAGGGTGGTGGGGGCCCGGGCCCACAGCCTGCGCATAGATGCGGGTGCCGTGGTGCTGGCCGCCGGGGCCTGGCTCTCCGCCCTCCAGGCCCCTCTCGGTCCCGAGCCCCTCGTCTATCCCATGCGCGGCCAGATCGCCCATCTGCAATGGGACGAGGGCCCCACCGCCAGCTGGGCCGTGGTCGTGGCCCAGAGCGGCTACTACCTCCTGCCCTGGCCGGACGGGCGGGTCGTGGTGGGGGCCACCCGGGAGGCCGGCTCCGGCCTGGTCCCCGAGCTCACGGCCGGGGGGATGGCCGAGACCCTGGCGGCCGGTCTCAGGCTGGCCCCGGACCTGCACCGGGCCCGGGTGCGGGAGTGGCGGGTGGGCCTCCGCCCGGCGTCGATGGACGGCCGCCCCATCCTGGGGGCCGTGCCGGGGCTCGAGGGCTGCTACCTGGCCACCGGCCACGGTGCCGGCGGCCTGTTGCTCGGGCCCTACTCGGCCCGGGCCGTGGCGGAGACCATCCTCTCCGGCGACGACTCGCTCATCCCCCCCGGCTACCAGGCCAGGCGCTTCGCCGGCTGAGACAGCCGTCCCGGGGTGGACCCGGGCCGTCGGGGCCGTCCCGCCTTGACCTGCCGGGATGGCCCAGGGCGACAGCCTCCTGGCGGAGGTACCATCACAAGCGGAGAACGTTCCTGTCCGGAGAGGGGTGGGGTTGAGAGGGTCGGGGGCGATGGCCCGACGTCGCTGGGCCCCCTTCGTGGGCCGGGAGCAGGAGCTGTGCACCCTCGAGGAGATGATGGCCACGGCCCGCCGGGGCCAAGCCCAGCTGGCCCTCATCGAAGGGGAGCCGGGCATCGGCAAGTCCACTCTCCTCAACCGTGCCGTAGCCCTCACGAGCGAAGACGACGTCGTGCTGCGGGCGAGCGGCGAGGAGGACGAGGCCCTCATCGCCTACGGTGTCGTCGACCAGCTGACCAGGAGCGCCCCACGGTTGGCCGGCGACGCTGCCGGCACGCCGGCCGGACCAGGCGGCAACCGGGCTGGTCGCGACCCCCTGGCGGTCGGGGCGGAGCTGCTCTGCCTGGTGGACCGCCTGCAGCGACCGAGGGGGATAGTCGCCGTCGTCCTGGACGACCTGCATTGGGTGGACGAGCCCTCCGCCCGGGCTTTGCTCTTCATGGTCCGTCGCCTCGCCGCGGACCAGGTGCTGACCCTGGCGTCGGGACGACCGGGCAGCTTCGGGCGGCTGGGCGAGGGGTGGAGCCGCTTGATAGCGGGCGACCACCGGGTCACCCGGCTGCGGCTGGCCGGGCTCGGGGTCGAGGAGGTGACGGCCCTCGGAAAGGAGCTGGGAGTCCAGGGCCTCACCCCCGAGGCGGTGCACGCCCTGATGGACCAGACCAAGGGCAATCCCCTCTATTGCCGGGCACTGCTCGAGGAGGTGGGGAGCGACCTCCTGAGTCAGGGGCCCGAGGCCCTGCCGGTCCCCGCCACGGTCACCGACGCCCTGGCCGCCCGGGTGGGGTCCCTGGCCGAGCCCACCCGCCGGCTGGTCATGGCGGTCGCCGTCCTGGGCCGGCGCTGCCCCCTCTCGACGGCCGCCCGCCTGGCTGACCTGGACGATCCCCTCCCCGCCCTGGACCAGGCCGTCCAGGGCGGGTTCCTGGTCGACGACCGCAGCCGCGGCTACCTCGAGTTCTCCCACCCCCTGGCCCACCGGGCCATCTACGACCATCTGGGTCCCCTGCGGCGCCGCCAGCTGCACCGGCGCGCCGCCGAGCTCGTGCCTGCCCCCGGCTCCCTCGCCCACCGAGCCGCCTCGGCGGTGGGGCCGGACCCCGAGCTCGCCACCGAGCTCGAGGGGGCCGGCCGCCAGCTGGCGGGGGACGGCCAGCTGGCGCGGGCCGGCGCCCTGCTGGCCCAGGCCTCAGCTGCCAGTCCCGACCCGCAGGACCGGGACCGGCGCCTGCTGGACGCCCTCGAGCTGTACCTCGGTGCGGGCGAGGTGAAGGCAGCCGAGTCTCTCCTCCCCCACCTTCCCGAGGGCCCCCGGCCGCCCCGGGCGGCGGCCCTCACCGGCCAGCTCCACCTGATGGCGGGCCGGGCGGCCCGGGCCGAGAGGCTGCTCACCGAGGCCTGGGAGGGCCACGACCCCATCTCGGAAGCCGCAGTAGGGGCGAACGCCGCCGTCCAGCTCGTGCACTGCCACGGGGTGGCCGGCCGACTGGCTGAGGCCGAGGCCTGGGCGGAGAGGGTGAGCACCCTGGCCCCCCGTGCCGAGCAGCGGCGCCTGGGCTGCGGCCTGGCCGGCCTCATCCAGTCCCTGGCAGGACGGGGCTACAACCCGGCCCGCTGGGCCGGGATCGACGGCCCGGTCCCCGAGGTCCCGGTCGGGGAGACGGACCTGGTCGCCCTGCGGGGCGGCGCCCGGCTCCTGGGCGGCGATACGGCCGGGGGGGCGGCCGACCTGGCCGCCGCCGTGGCCCGGCTGCGGGCCGGGGTGCCCCTCCTCTATGCCAGCCAGGCGCTGGCCTACATGGCCGAGGCGGAGTACCGCCTGGGGGCCTGGGACGACTCGGCCGTGCACGCCGAGGTGGCCGTCACCCTGGCCCGGGGAACGGGGCGGGTGTGGGACCTCGGCTTCGTCCACGCCCAGGCCGCCCTGGTCCCGGCGGCTCGGGGAAACTGGCCGGCGGCCAGCTACCACGTCCAGGAGGCGTGGGCGGCCGCCACCTCCTTCGGGGCGCCCATGGCCGTCGCCGCCGCCGCCACCGCCCGGGCCAGCCTGGCCCACGCCCAGGGCCAGCCCGAGGCCGTGGTGGCGTCCGTGGCAGCCCTGCGGGCCATCGGGGGCGCCGAGATCTTCGGGCATCCGGACGTCTACCCCTGGAGGTCGATCGAGGCCGACGCCCTATTGGACCTCGGTCGCCTGGGAGAGGCCGAGGCTGCCATCGACGAGCTGGACGCCGCGCTGGCGCACCGCTCCGCGACCGCCCTGGTGTCGGTGGCCCGGCTGAGGGCCAGGCTGGCGGCCGCCAAGGGGCACCTCGACCTGAGCACAGCGGGCTTCGAGGAGGCCTCCACCTTGGCCTCCGCCCCGAACTCGCCGATCCCGCCCCTGGAGGTGGCCCGGCTCCAGCTGCAGCACAGTCGGGTGCTGAGGGCCGCCGGGCGCAGGGCCGAGGCGGTGGCCAAGGTGCGGGCGGCCCGGACCCGCCTGGCCGATCTGGGCGCCCGGACCTACGTGGCCGCCTGCGACCAGGAGCTGGCCGCCTGCGGGGCCGCCGTCCGGCCCGAGACGGGTGCCGAGGCCCTCGGCCTCACCCCGGCTGAGCTGGCCGTGGCCAGGCTGGTGGCAGCGGGGCGGGCCAACCGCGAGGTGGCAGCCCAGCTCTTCGTGAGCGTCAAGACGGTGGAGTTCCACCTCGCCCACATCTTCACCAAGCTGGGCGTGAGGAGTCGGCGGGCCTTGGCTGACCGGCTCCGGGTCGACTCACCCCCCGCCGTGACCTGAGCGGAGGGACGCCGGACCGTCGCCGCCGCCGGCCCCGAGGAGGGGACCGTAGCCAAGGCCGGCCTCGCCCCCGCCCGGGAGGGGCGCCTTCCTACCCTGACACCCCCGGCCAGGGTCGAAACCAGGGGCGGGACCAGGGCCGTCACCCGGTGAAATGGGGACGGCGCCAGCCCATACTCGTCCCGGGCGACCGGTGCCCTCAGGAACCCGGGTAGCGGCGCCCCGGATCTCCCCGGCCGGCAGCGGGCGGGAAGGCGGGAACGGCTCGAGGAAGGGCGGAACCATGCGAAGGTCCCCAGGGCGGAGAACCATGGCCGGGGCTCTCATCCGGCTCGGCATGGGGTCGATCATCACCTTGGGCGTCCTCACCGGCCTGGCCGTGCCGGGGGCCTCGGCCTCCGGGCCGCTCCGCCCGAGTGGCGGCCACGAGCCCGTGACCCTGGTCCGGGGCCACGGTCACCTGGTGCACATATTCCCCACCCCGGCCGCCTATGCCAGGGTGAGGGGCGAGACCAGCACCGGGATCCCCGCCGACTCCACCACCGCCATGTCCTGGCACGGGGGACCGGTGATGCGGGCCCCGGTGAACTACCTCATCTTCTGGCAGCCGCCGGGGACCGCCTTCGCCCCCGGGTACATGGCCACCATCCAGCGCTACTTCGAGGACATCGGGGGGACGCCCACCTACAACATCGTCACCCAGTACACCGACGGAACCAACCAGCCCGTGCCCGATGCCGCCACTTACGGCGGGACCTGGGTGGACACCTCGGCATTTCCCCACAGCGGAGAGGGCAGCGACCCCCTCCTCGACTCCGACATCCAGGGGGCGGTGAGCGCCGCCATCAGCGCCAACCCGGGCTGGCAGCCTCCTGGGCTCAGCACCATGTACTTCGTGTTCACGGGATACTTCACCGCCACCGGGGACCCGGTGGACAGCTGCACCAACAGCTCCCAGACCAGCTGCTTCGCGGCCGCCTCCAACCCCGTGGGGAACGGGTACTGCGCCTACCACTCCTACTTCGGCACCAACACCATCTACGCCAACATGCCCTACGCCTCCCTGGGGGACTGCTACACCAGCCCCAATGCCCCCGCCTACCCCAACGGCGCCGCCGCCGACATCACCCTCAGCGCCGTGTCCCACGAGATGTTCGAGGCCAACACCGACCCCCTGCTCAACGCCTGGTACGACAACGTGGACGGCCTGGCGGGGGAGATCGGGGACAAGTGCGCCTACAACCAGGCGCCCTGGGAGCCCGACGGCACCAACATCGTGCTCCACGGCCACCCCTACCAGATGCAGCGCGAGTGGTCCAACGACCCCACCTATTTCGGCTGCGTGAAGCGCTACGGGCCGGCGGCCAACCCGTCGGTCACGGCATCGCTGGACTTCGGGACGGTCCCCCGGGGGACCACGGCCGTTCGGGACGTGGTCATCTCCAACTCCGGGGGAGGCGACATGAACGTCCTCAATGTCCGCTTCGGGACCGGCACCGACTCCCGTTACTCCTTCCTCGACGTTCCGCCCACCACCGCCACCATCCCCCCGGGTGCCAGCCTCACCGTTCACGTCCAGTTCTCACCCCCGGCCTCGGACAACTCAGCGGGCCCCTACACCGGCAGCGTGGTGATCGACGCCGACAACCGGGACCCGAGCACCGCTCCCGACCAGGGCAACTCCACCTGGACGGTCCCCATGACCGGGACCGTCGGCATCCCCCAGGACACCCTTTCCCCCGGGCCCCTCAACCTCGGCCTCGTGTGCCGGGGGACCACCGCCACCGGTACGGTCACGGCGACCAACACCGGCACCGCCCCGCTCACCCTCGAGGGGGCCACCATGGGAGGGGGCAGCTCACCGGACATGTCCGTGTCCCCCTCGCCGGCCCTGCCCCAGGTCCTGGCCCCCAGCGACTCGCTGGGCTTCCAGGTGACCGACTCCCCGCCGGCCAACTCCTCCGGAGGCCCCGAGACAGGATCGTTCGTCGTCTCGAGCGACGACCCGAGCTCGCCAGCGTCGGTTCAGGTGAACGCCACCGTGGGGGTGCCGGTCGCCACCCTCGACGCCTCGGCGCTGCACTTCGGCGGGGTGGCCACGGACAACCGCACCTCGCCGGACTCGGTCTCCCAGTCCCTCCGGGTGAGCAACACCGGCCCCTGCGACCTGCACCTCCAGAGCGTGGTGCCCTCGGGTGACTTCACCGTCACGTCCCCCGTGGCCCTGCCCGCCACCATCGCTGCTGGCAGCTCCATCGAGCTGACTGTCACCTTCAACCCCTCGGCACCCGGGCCCGCCAGCGGCACATTGGTGGTGAGCACCGACGACCCCGCCAACCCCACCCTCACTGTCAGCCTGGACGGCACGGGCCTCGAACCGGCCATATCGGCCTCGCCCAGCCAGCTGGTGTTCCCCCCCACCGTGCTCACCACGCAGGTCCCCGGCTACCCGGGGACGACGCAATCCACTCAGGTGACCAACACGGGGCAGGCCGAGCTGATCGTCGACTCGCTGGCCACGGCGGCCCCGTTCTCGGCTCCCGGGGCCACCTCACCGCCCAGCCGTTACGCCGTGAACAGCGGGTTCAGCGAACCGGTGACCTTCGCCCCCACGTCCAGGGGCAAGTTCACGGGGTCGCTGGCCATCACCGACAACGGGGATGGAGAGGCACCGGTGAGCGCCACGGTCCCGCTGTGCGGTGAGGGGGTGACCCGAGGCATCCGGGTGCTGGTGGTGGACGGGAACGGCACCCCCTACCCCGTGGTGTCCCGGCTCAAGCTCACCAGCCACAACACCTCGCCCGGGGTCAACATCAACCTGTCATCGCTGCCCCTCACCAATGTCGCCACCTCCTGCCAGGCAGGCCAGCAGATGCAGTACCAGAACGAGGCTCTCCCCGCAGCCCCGGGCGGGTCAGGGGGTCACGCCGCCTACTACACCCTCAGCGTCTCGGGGGGAGGCAAGGCGGCCACGACCAGCTTCACCCTGGGGGCAGCCGAGTTCAAGACCATCACGGTGACGGTCAAGTAGCCCTCGGCCCCCTGTTGCCGGCGGTAGCAGGCCGGGGCCGGACCCTCCTGGCCTCCGCCTGCCTCGCCGCCGGCCTGGCCTCCACGGCCGGCTGCGGGACGCCGGGCCCCGGGGGCCGTCCCGCCTCCACACCCTCCCGGACAGCGACCCCGTCCACCTCGGGCTCCCCTACCCGCCTCGACATCGGCCCCAGCAGCCAGGGCTCGACCGTGCACCTCGGGCTGGGGGGGCGCCTGAGGATCACCCTGCCCAGCACCTACTGGGGCCATGTGGCCACCTCGGCCCCCGCCGTCCTGGGCCTGACCGGCACCCGGACCCGCCCCTCCCGGGCCCCCGGCTGCGTGCCCGGACAGGGCTGTGGTGCGGTGGTCGCCTCCTTCGTCGCCCTGCGCCCCGGAACAGCCGAGGTCAGCGCCCGCCGGCGGCTCTGCGGCGAGGACGTCCTCTGCCCGCCGGCCGAGCGGCGGTTTTGGGTCCGGGTGGTGGTCCGCTAGCTCCTCATCCGCTCGCACCTGGCCTTCCGGCCCACTGCCCCGGGTTGCTCTCTATCTGACGGGCCGGGCGCCGCACGAGGCCAGGACTCGTCCGGTGTGAGCGGCGCGATCGGCCCACCACTCGGCAATCCCGGCAACCCTGGCCCCCAGGACGCATAGCTGCGAGCCCAGTCCTCGGCGTGGGAGGACAGAGCGGCAATGGTCCGTGCCGGTTGCTGGGAGAGCAGCGACTGGAGCATGAACCGGCGCTCGCCTTGGCGCGTCCCGGCGCCAACCGTGCGGCCAACGGCAGCCAATGTGGCCCGGGTCAGCACCAGGCCGCTCCGGACTGGTGCCACCAGGGCCGCCACGAGATCCTTCAGACTTGGTTCCGGCTCCAGCGGTGGGGGCGGTCGGTCGTGCCACTTGTAGAACCACGACTCCGACAGCCCGAGGAACCGACAGCACTTGGCACCACCCCCCGCCAGCGCCGGCGGGTGGAGCTCGACGCCGAGGTGAAACGCATCTTCGAGGACTCCGGCGGCACGCCGCGCACCTACGGGTCGCCGAGAATCCACACCGAGCTCGTCGAGGATGGCTGGGCGGTGGCGGAGAAGACCGTGGCGGATTCGATGGCCCGCCAGGGGCTCGTGGCCCGGCCCAAGCGGCGCCTTCGGTCCCTGACCAGGCCGGACAAGGCCGCCGCGCCGCTTCCCGACCTGCTCAAAGCGCGACTTCTCGGCGCAGAAGCCCGACGAGAAGTGGTGCGGGGACCTGACCGAGATCCCCACCGACGAGGGCAAGCTCTACTTGGCGAGCGTGCTGGACTTGGCCGCCCGACGCATACCGGGATTCGCCCTGGGCGACCACCACGACGCCGAGCTCGCCACCGGGGCGCTGCAGATGGCAGCTGCCGTGCGCGGCGGGGACGTCGCCGGCGTCATCTTTCACAGCGACAAGGGCTCGGAGTTCACCGCGTCGGACTTCGCGGCGGCCTGCGATCGTCCCGGCGTCTCCCAGTCGGCCGGTCGTGTGGGGTCGTGCTTCGATAACGCCGTCATCGAGAGCTGGCACTCCACCCTCGAGTTCGAGCTCTTGAGCAGGCACCGCTTCGCCACCAAGGCCGAGGCCCGACGTGCGGTGGCCCGCTTCATCGACACGTACAACACCACCCGGCGCCACAGCAGCTGTCAGATCAGATGCTCCTGCCAGCCGCCTACGAGGCCCTGCTCGTCGAACGCGCTGCCAACGATGCAGACGCCGCGTGAAACCGTCCCAGGATCAGACGCCCTCAACCGACTCGGGTGGTGCTGGGGTGCGGGCAGATGTCATGCTGCAACGACCAATCCAGAAGCCTCCACGGTTTGGGGGGAAGCCCAACTTCTACACGGCCAGACGCGAGGACATCGACTTGGCCACACGCGAGGACTTTTTCATGGCCATGGACACAAGTCCCTCATTAGACGACTCGGGCCTTGACCGGAGGCAGGGCAACAGTGGGAGTCTGGGCCGACAGTGCCACGGCCGGCAGAGTGAGTCGGTGATTTGCCTGGCCAACCACCGCCACGGCCTCGTCGTGGCCGAAGAGGTCTCCGCCTTACTCCACTCTGAAGGCCCGGAGGCAGGCCTTCATGCTGCCCTTCGTCATCGAGCAGGCCGCTTCTTGTCATCACCGAGGCACCTCCGACCAGAGGAAGGCAAGTGCTGCATAGTGCAACCTTTGTTCGCATTGAGATTGCATGAAGTTGCTTTGGTGCCCTCCTCTGGCAGGAAGGGCTAGGTGTCCTCACCTCTAGTCGCCGGCGGCCACCTCTCACCGACCCCGGCCACCTGCTCGAAGGCCCGGGCCAGGCGGAGCACCCCCAGGTCGTCCCTGGGCCGGCCCACGATCTGCATACCCACGGGCAGGCCTCCGGCGGAGAACGCCGCCGGGACGGAGGCGGCGGGAGCCCCCAGCACGCTCACCAGGTAGCAGGAGGCCATCCAGGCCAGGTAGTCGGGCATGGGGTGGCCCTCCACGGCGGAGACCCAGGGCTCCTCTATGGGGAAGGGAAGGACCTGGCTGACCGGCAGCACGAAGAACTCGTAGCGGTCCCAGAAGCCCCCCAGGCGCTCGGCCAGGGCGGAACGGGCCTCCTCGGCCCAGCCCAGGTCGGCTGCGGTCACCGTGCGGCCGTAGGCCACGTTGTCGCGCACCTGGGGGCCGACCATGTCTTCGGCCCGCTCCACCTCGGCGCCGTAGAGGGTGGCCAGATGCCAGCCCCGCAGGACCCGGAACACCCGGTCGGCCTGGGAGAGGTCGGGCTCGGCCTCCTCCACCACGCAGCCCAGCTCCTCCAGGCGGTCGCGCTGGGCCTCCTGGACGGCCACCACCTCCGATTCGAAGGGCAGGCCCCACGGGCGCGAGGAGAACGCCACCCGGACCCCCCGGAAGTCGCGTTCCAGAGGGGCGGTGAAGGCATGGCCGGCCTGCTCCAGGGCCCGGGGGGAGCGGTGGTCGGGACCGGCCAGCACCGAGAGCAGCAGGGCGGCGTCCTGCACGTCCCTTGCCATGGGCCCCACCACCGAGAGGTCGAACCAGGCGTGGCGGGAGGGTACCGAGGGGACCCGACCCGGGGTGGGGCGCAGGCCCACCACCCCGCAGAAGCTGGCCGGGTTGCGAAGCGAGCCTCCCATGTCCGACCCGTCGGCCAGGGCCACCATGCCCGTGGCCAGGGCCACGGCGGCGCCCCCGCTGCTGCCGCCACAGGTGCGGCTCGGGTCCCAGGGGTTGGCCGTGGCCCCGAACACCCGGTTGTGGGTCTGGGAGCCACACCCGAGCTCGGGGGTGTTGGTCTTGCCCACCATCACCGCACCGGCCGTCCGCATCCGGGACACGACGAGGTGGTCCCTTGTGGGGACGTGGTCCCGGTAGAGGAGGGACCCGTAGGTGGTGCGCACCCCGGCCACGTCGATGAGGTCCTTGTGAGCCACCGGGAGGCCGTGGAGGGGGCCCAGGGGGTCCCTCCTGGCAAAGGCGCTGTCGGCCGCGGCCGCCTGGTCCATGGCCCGCTCCGCAGTGAGGGTGACGATGGCGTTGAGCCCCGGGTTCTCGGCCTCGATGAGGGCCAGGTGGGCCGAGAGAACCTCCCGGGACGACACCTGGCCGGAGCGAAGCAGCTGGGCCAGGTGGGAGGCACTGAGGTGGCATAGCTCGCCGAGTTGCGTCGAAGCCATCACCACCAAGCATGACCGGCCCGGTGACCGGGTGCCAGTGAGGGGGCGGCCGGCCTCCGGCTCAGTGGGTTCGGCGCCGGCTCCCTACCGGCGGGCCAACGGGGACGAGCGCCCGCAACTGTGGCCTGGTCCGAGGTTCCTCGCATACGCCGACCCCCATGGGGGACCACCGGCAACCAGGCCCCGCAAGGGATGCTGCGCCTTCCACGAGGCGAAGGGCCCGAGGTGGCCGAACCAGGCCAACCTGCTATAAGAGTGTTACCGCCCAGCACGTCCAGGAACCCGACATGAAAAAAGCCCGAGAACATATGCGAACAGCGGCCCGGCTCCGGTGGCCGGCCACGCTGGCCGCCGGCCTCGCCACCTTGGCCCTGGCCGGAGCGGCCTGCGGGGGCTCACCGGCCAAGCCCAACACCTCAGCCTCCTCGTCGACGCCGAGCAGCGCCGCCGCTTCGGCCTCCGGCACCCCGGCCAAGATCCCCCAAGTGGCCGCCCTGGTGCCCAAGTCGCTCCGGTCCAAGGGCTCGATCACCATGGCCATGGACGCCACCTACCCGCCAGACGAGTTCATCGCCTCCAACGGGCACACGATCATCGGGATGGACGCCGACCTCGGCAAGGCCTTGGCCGCCGTCATGGGCCTCAAGGCCAAGGAGGTCAACGCCTCCTTCGACACCATCATCCCAGGACTGTCGTCCGGGAAGTACGACATCGGTCTGTCCTCCTTCACCGACACCAAGGCCAGGGAAAAGGTCGTCAACTTCGTGGACTACTTCCAGGCCGGCGAAGGCTTCTACGTCAAGTCCAGCAGCAAGACCACCTTCAACGGGCTGTCCAGCCTGTGCGGGCACAAGGTCGCCGTCGAGAGCGGCACCACCGAGCAAAGCGACGCCACCAAGCAGAACACCATCTGCAAGAAGGACGGCAAGCCGGGGGTGGACGTGGAGACCTACGAGAACCAGAGCGAGGCCAACCTGGCCGTCTCCAGCGGCCGGGCCGACGTTGGCTTTGCTGACTCGCAGGTGGCCGCCTACATAGTCAAGCAGTCCCACGGCACCTTCAAGCTGACCGGTACGGCCTTCAAGGTTGCCCCCTACGGGATCGCCGTCCCCAAGGGCCCCCTGGACAAGGCCATTCTGGCGGCGCTGGATGCCTTGAAGCGCGAGGGCATCTACACCAAGATCCTCGACAAGTGGGGCGTCCAGAGCGGTGCCCTCAAGAGCTTCCGGATCAACGGGGCCGTCAGCTAGGACCAGGAGGTGGCCCGGACCGCGGTCGGCGCGGGCGCCCAGGTAGGAGAGCGCCCCCCGGATATCCGGGCCGTGCCGCTGCGCCACCCCGGCCGGTGGGTGGTGGCGGTGATCGTGCTCGTGCTGGCCGCCATGCTCGGCCACAGCCTGGTCACCAACACCCGGTTCCACTGGGCCATCATCGGTCAGTACTTCACCTCTACCCGGGTCCTGAGCGGGCTGGCGGTGACCATCGAGCTGACCGTCATCGCCATGGCCATCGGCATCGTCCTCGGGGTCCTCCTGGCAGTGATGCGGCTCTCGCCCAACCCCCTCGTGTCCGGGGCCAGCTGGCTCTACATCTGGTTCTTCCGAGGTACGCCGCTGCTCGTCCAGCTGCTGTTCTGGTACAACCTGTCGGCGCTCTACCCCAGGCTCGGCCTGGGGGTCCCCTTCGGCCCCCAGTTCGTGGCCGGGAGCGCCAACGCCTTCATCACCCCCTTCGTGGCCGCCATCCTGGGGCTCGGGCTCAACGAGGGGGCCTACATGGCCGAGATCGTGCGGGCCGGCATCCTCTCGGTGGACCAAGGCCAGACCGAGGCGGCCCAGGCTCTGGGGATGACGCGGCTGCAGACCATGCGCCGGATAGTCCTGCCCCAGGCCATGCGGGTCATCGTGCCCCCCACGGGCAACGAGACGATCTCGATGCTCAAGACCACGTCGCTGGTAAGCGTCATCGCCGTCACCGACCTCCTCTACGCCGTGGAGCTCATATACGCGGCGAACTACCGGACCATCCCGCTGCTCATCGTGGCCAGCATCTGGTACCTGATCGTGACCTCCATCCTCACCATCGGCCAGTACTACGTGGAGAGGTACTTCGCTCGGGGGGCGGCCAAGCAGCTTCCCCTGACCCCGTGGCAGCGCCTCAGGCGCAACCTGGCCATCACCCGCCCGGCGCTGGCCGGAGGCCTCGAGGTCCCGAGGCCGCCCCGATGAGCGTGAGCGGAGCCGGTTCGGGGTCCCCGGGGCTCATGGTGGAGGCGGACAACCTCCACAAGCGCTTCGGCAGGCTGGAGGTGCTGCGGGGAGTGACCTTGCAGGTGAGGCCCAGTGAGGTGCTGTGCGTTATCGGGCCGTCCGGCTCGGGGAAGTCGACCTTCCTGCGCTGCATCAACCACCTGGAGAAGATCGACGCCGGGCGCCTGTGGGTGGACGGGGTCCTGGTCGGCTACGCCCAGCGCGGGGACCGCCTCCACGAGCTACCCGAGCGGGAGGTCTGCCGGCGGCGGGCCGAGATCGGCATGGTCTTCCAGAGGTTCAACCTGTTCCCTCACATGACCGCCCTGGAGAACGTCATGGAGGGACCGGTGGTGGTGAAGCGCGAGGCCAAGGCGACCGCCCGCGACCGGGCCCGCGACCTCCTGGCCCAGGTGGGCCTGGTCGACAAGGCGGACGTCTATCCCAACCAGCTATCCGGGGGCCAGCAGCAGAGGGTGGCCATCGCCAGGGCCCTGGCCATGGAGCCCAAGCTCATGCTCTTCGACGAGCCCACCAGCGCGCTGGACCCCGAGTTGGTGGGCGAGGTCCTGGACGTCATGCGGCGGCTGGCCGAGCAGGGCATGACCATGATCGTGGTGACCCACGAGATGGGGTTCGCCCGGGAGGTGGGCGACTCACTGGTGTTCATGGACGGCGGGGTGGTCGTGGAGGCCGGGCCGCCCCGCCAGGTCCTTTCCGACCCCAGGCAGGAGAGGACCAGGAGCTTCCTCTCCAAGGTGCTCTGACCCGTCCGCCTGGCCACGACCATTGCCTTACGTGGGCCGGGCTGGGCACCTGGTGCGACGGCATGGCTCCGCCCGTCCGGCCAGGACCGCTCGGCCGCCTTTACCCGGTGGCGCCCTCGAGGGAGGGCGCGAGCCCTCCGGCCCCGGGTGGAGCGCTGCGCATCACCGAGGCGCGGAAGCTGTCACCCCGCTGGGGGCACATCAGCACGGCGACGATGGACACCGCCACCCCGAAGATCAGGTAGGCGAAGGCAGCCGGGAACCCGAAGGCGCCGGCCAGCGCCCCCATGACTACAGCCACGATGGCCCCCGCGCTCTGGCCCCCGAAGTTGACCAGGCCCGTTGCCGTGCCCATGAGCTCATTGGGCAGCAGCCGTATGGGCAGGCCGAAGATGGGCATGAAGGTCAAGAACATGATCCCCACGCCGATGGTCTCGAAGAGGGTGAATCCCCCGGTCGTGGTGGCGGTGAGCATGAGGTACAGGAACACCGCGGTGAGGACCATGCAGGGGATGATGATCCAGCGCTGGCGGTCGTGGAAGACCCGATCGAAGAGGAGGCCGCCCACCACGGTGGTCCCCGTGGCCACGAACCAGGGGATGGAGACGAGGATCCCCGTGGTGGCGATGGGCACGTGCTTGGACGTTATGAGGTAGGAGGGGGCCCAGGAGATGAGGCCCCAAGAGACGGTGTCGAAGCCGAAGAACACGAAGTAGAGCTTCCACATGTCCGGCGCCCGCAGGACCCACAGCTGGCCGCCGGAACCCCGGGCCGTCCGGCCCCCTGTCCCGCCTGACGGTGGCCTGTTGGCCTCCACCGCTTCCGCAGCCGCAGGCGCCCGCTGGGAGCTGAGGGCCCTCGGCATCAGGAACCACACGATCAAGGCGATGAGGATCCCGAACCCGCAGATCACGAAGAACGACTGCCGCCAGCCGACGGCAAGGATCGCAGGGGCTGCCACCAGCGGAGCCAGGGCTGAGCCGAGCGGGTTGGACGAGAGCATCACCCCGTCGGCCGTGAGCCGCTGGCGGGGGGTGGTGCGCTCGGCGATCGCCTTCATGGAGGCGCCGGGGAAGATGCCCTCAGAGGCGCCGAAGACGAGGCGGATGACGAGCAGGGCAGCGTAGGTGAAGGCCACCCCGGTGAGAGCCGTGAAGGCGGACCAGAGCCCGAGGGCCAGGGTCATGGTCTTGCGTGACCCGATCCAGTCGGCCAGGCGGCCTCCGGGTATCTGGAACAGGGCATAGGTGATGAAGAACACGCTGAGGACCAGGCCCTGCTCGGCCTTGTTGATCCCGAAGGCCTTGCCGATGTCCGGAAGGGCCAGGGTGATGACGAGACGGTCGATGTAGTCGATGAGCCAGGCGAAGAACAGGATCACCACCGTCCACTGCGCCGTGGTGGCGGCCCGCTGGGCCGTGGCGTAGGGGGCGGACCGGGGCTGGGGGGCGCCTGCGGTCCACGGCACGCTCTCGGTCATGCTGGCTCCTTTCCTCCAAAAAGGGGCTTGCCTGGCAGGGCGTCGGGGACCACCTCCCCGTCACGCACCACCAAGGCGCCGCCGACCATCACGTGGGTGATGCCCGTCGAGGCCACCAGCGGATCGGTGTAGGTGGCCCGGTCACTCACCCGCTCGGGGTCGAACACGGTGAGGTCGGCGTCGGATCCCGGCTGCACGCGCCCCTTGGCCCTCATGGCCGGGCACGAGCTCTCCAGCACCTTGGCGGGGGCCAGGGTGAGGCGGGCCACCGCCTCGGGCAAGCTCATGAGCCCCCGGTCACGGGCCAGGCGCAGGAACCGGGAGAACGTGCCCACGCTGCGGGGGTGGCCGAGGGTCCCGGGGGGCACCGGCCAGGTGTGGGGGTCCGGGGCCTCCCCCGGCCAGTGGAAGGGCAGGCCGTCGCTGGCCACGGCGGCCCCCGGGAAGGAAAGGGCCCGCTCGACGTGGCCGAACTGAGCGGGGTCGTCGTCGTCGAGGTAGCGGATGAAGGCCAGTCCACCGGGGTCCGACCGGCGGAGCTCGGTGAGCCGGGCCTCGTCCTGCACCCATTCCATGGTGGGCAGGTAGCGGATGGAGCTCGGGGTGAGCCCTCTCCGGGGGAGGTGCTCGGGGGCCAGGAAGGCGGCCCCGATGGCCGTCATCGCCGTGCCGTAGGGGTAGGCCTCGGTGGTGACCGCCGATCCCTCCCTCTGCACCCGCTCCACCAGGGAGAGCACCCGGTCCACGTGATAGGTGGAGGTGCTGTTGAGGTGGCAGTAGTGCATGTGCGCCCCGGTCTCCCCGGCGGCACGCACCAGCTCCTCGGCCCCGTCCACGGGTGTATCCGGGTTGTTCTCCACCAGCTCCCGGGTGTGGGTGTAGGTCGGGACACCGGCGCCGGCGGCCAGGCCCGCCACCTGGAGGTACTCGGAGGGTTCGATCAGGGGGGCATACCCGATGAGGATGCCGATGCCGAGCGCCCCTTCGGACAGGTCCTCCTCGATGAGGCCGAGGATCCGGACCACCTGGGCAGGGGTGGCGCTTTGCTGCCAGGCCTCGTTACCGAGCTGGGTGATGACCTCGTTGACGGCGCCGGTCGGCTCGTAGCCGGCCAGGACGCGCATGCGCGCCAGGGCCCAGGAAGACGAGTAGCCGTAGTTGAGGGGGCGCCCTTCGGCTGCGGCCCGGGCATAGGCGGTGCGCACCGGTCCGGCCCCCGCCTCCAGCTCGAGGGCGGTGGTGACGCCGTCCAGGGCCTGGAAGCGCTGCTCGGGGATCTGTTGGCCATGGCTGTGCAGGTCGATGAACCCGGGGGCCACCACCTGGCCCCCCACGTCGAGGACCCGTGCACCGGTCAACCTGGTCTCGCTGACGGCGGCGACGGTTCCGGCCCTGATGCCCACGTCCCGAACGCCGTCGAGGCCCGACTCGGGGTCGATCACCCTCCCACCGGTGAGCACCAGGTCGTATCGCTCCCCGGCGCCAGGCGGAACCTCAGTCACGACCGTATCCCAGACGTCCCCATGCCGGAGATACGGGATAGACGATGCCACCCCCGCCGGTCAAGGGAAACCGTCGCGCCGCTGCCGGCCAAAGACCGATCACACCCGCCTCACCAGGGCCGCTAACAACCCCACTCGCGATCAGATTCCGATTGGTTATTGGCGGCGATAGCTGAGGGGCTCAGCTATCGCCCGCCTTTCCGGCGGAGCGGGAACCAGAAAGCACCTGCATCGCTGTCGCCAAGCACGGACAAGCAGTTCAGCTACCGTGGGATCGTGAGCGAGAGCGCCAACGCCACCGGCCATCCTCTGGCCGGCCCCGGCCCAGCCCGCCCCCAGCGCTGGGCCAGCGGCATCGCCCTCGTGGGCATCTGGCGCCAAGAGGCGCCGCGGGGGTTGGACGGTGACCTCGAGCAACTGCCGGCGCGGGTCCTGGACCCGTTCACTCCCAGAGAGCCCCGGCCGGCACGCCGGCCCTGACAGGGGCACTATCCCGCCGCTCGCCGTAGAGCCGTCATCAACCTCCACTTCCGGGGAGGACGGGGGGGCTTGGGAGCGAGCCGCTCCGATCCCGCCTCGACGAGGCGGCGCTCCAGGGCCGCGGCGATGGTGGACTTGCCCGACCCCGACAGCCCCGTGAGCCAGACCGTGGCCCGTCGCAGCCCGAGGGCCGACCACCTCTCGGCCCGGGAGACGGGGCCAGCCTGCCAGCCCGCCCCGGGCCCCGACGGGGAGGAGGACCCGGTGACACCCGTACCAGCCCCCCGCCCGGGCCCGTCCCGGTCATCCGAGGACCATCCCGGCCCCGGCCGTGGCATTGGTGACCTCGTCGATGAGGATGAAGCTGCCGGTGGTGCGGTTGCGCCGGTAGGGGTCGACCATGATGGGGGAGCCGAGGCGCAGCCGGACCCGGCCGACGTCGCTGAGCCCGAGCACACCAGGGCCCGGGTCCCGGTGGAGGCTGTTCACGTCGATGCGGTAGAGGACCTCCTGCACCACCGCCCGCACCGTGCGGGAGGTGTGCTTGAGGAGCCACCGGCTGGCGGTGGCCAGGCGGGAGGAGCGGTCTCGGCTATCACCTCGTCCACGGTGCGGGCGTCGGAGACGACCGCCCCCGTGCAGGTCATGTCCCCGACCGTCCTGAACCGGACCCGGGCCGGGAAGACCTCCTCCCCCTCCCCCGCCTGGAGGTAGGGTCCGGCGGCCAGGGAGAGGCGGTAGCGGCCCGGCTCCCCCCGGGCCGCGATCGACCTCACGGGCGCCCTGGCCGACCCGGCCCCCGGCCCGGGACCGAGGCCCGGGGGCCAATGCCAACAGCCCTAACGCTCGTCATCCCTGTCCGCCTCCGGCCGCGGTCCCCGCTCCCGCAAACCAGCCTAATCTCTCTCCTTGAGATAGGCACCCCACTATCAGTGATGAGAACCAGGGGCCTTTGACTGTCACCAGGAACACTAGTAGCGTCTGAAGAACCACTCTTAGGTGTGAGCCAGGGGGAGCCGGCGGCCGATGCCCGATACCACGACTGATGGGGTTCTCACCCCCGGTCCAAGCGCAAATGGTGCTGGGCGCCCTACCTCTAGTCCCAATCCCTGGCTACACTCCCCTGCCATGGCCCCGGCCTCCGCCCCCGAGGCCGACCTGCGCGACTACCTCCGGGTCGTCTGGCGGCGCAAGTGGCTGGTGGGACTGGTGGTGGTCCTGTGCGTGGCCGCCGGGGTGGGGGCCTCCTTCCTGGAGAAGCCCACCTACACGGCCAAGGCCGACATCCTCCTCCAGTCGTCCAGCCCCGCCGCCGCCCTCCTGGGGGGCTCGGGGGCCTCGCTCTCCCCCACCGACGTGGCCACCCAGATCCAGATCGTGACCAGCGCCCCGGTCACCCAGGCGGTGAGCCGCCAGCTGCACCAGCCCGCCCCCCAGGTGAGCGTCACCGAGGTGGGCCAGACCAACGTCATCGAGGTGGCCGCCTCCAGCCACTCGGCCGCCACGGCGGCCCGGATCGCCAACGCCTACGCCCGGGCCTACCTCACCTTCCGCCGGGACCAGAACGTCAACGCCTCCCTCTCGGCCGCCAGTGCCGTGCAGGCCAAGCTCAGCTCCGTCAACCGCCAGATCGCCTCCCTGACCTCGGGGCACGGCGCCTCCAAGCAGGCCCAGCAGCTGGCCGCCCTCCAGACCGAGCAGGCCACCTACCAGGCCCAGCTCAACCAGCTCCAGGCCGACGCCTCCCTCCAGAACGGAGCGGCCGAGCTCATCACCCCGGCCACGGCCCCCTCGGTCCCGAGCTCCCCCAACCCCAAGCGCACGGGGCTCATCGGCCTGGCCGTGGGACTGGTCCTGGGCATCGGAGGGGTGCTCCTGGCCGACACCCTGGACGACCGCATCCGGGCCAAGGAGGAGCTCCAGGGGGCGAGCGGGGGCCTGCCCGTGCTGGGCCTGGTCCCGGCCCTTCCCGGGTGGCGGGACCGGCGCAAGCCCCAGCTGGCCTCCCTGGCCTCCCCCCACTCGGCCACCACCGAGGCCTACCGCCAGCTGCGCACCTCCCTCCAGTTCCTGCACCTGGACCACAACTGGAAGCTGGTCCAGGTCACCAGCGCCATGGTGGCCGAGGGCAAGACCACCACCGCCTCCAACCTGGCCGTGATGCTGGCCGAGGCCGGCCAGCGGGTGCTCCTGGTGGACGCCGACCTGCGCCGGCCCCGGGCCAACGAGTTCTTCGGCCAGGAGCGGGAGCACGGGCTCACCTCGGTGCTGCTCGGGGCCGAGGACCTGGAGCCCACCCTGCACTCGGTGAAGGAGGTGGACGGCCTCTGGCTCCTCCCCTCGGGACCCATCCCCCCCAACCCGGCCGAGCTGCTGAGCGGGCCCCGCATGGCCCACCTGGTGGACCAGCTCCGGGCCCTCGAGTTCATAGACGTGGTCCTCATCGACTCCCCACCCGTGCTCCCGGTGGCCGATGCCGTGGCCCTGGCCGCCCGGGTGGACACCACCCTCCTCGTCACCCAGGCCGGGCGCACCACGAGGAAGGCCCTCGCCCAGACCCTGGAGCACCTGGGGCAGGTGGACGCCCGTATCAGCGGCCTGGTCCTCAACGCCGTGCGCCCCAAGCACACCCGGGGCTACCGCTACCGCTACGGCTACGGGTACGGTTACCGCTACGCCTACACCCAGGCCAGGAACGGAAGCGGGGCGCGCCCGGTCGCCAGCGGCAGGTTGCAAGCCGGGGCTCCGCCCCTTCCCCCCGGCACCTGATGGGGCCCGCACATCTCATGGACAGGCACGTACCCGCATCTTCACCTCGTAGGACCCCCGGGCGATAGCTGGGACTGCATCTGATGGCCGGCTGGCTCGCCAGGGCGAAGCGGATCCAGCGGGAACTGGTCCAAGCGGTGCAGAAGCTGAACAGCCCCCGCTACGGCTTGGACGTTCTCCTGTACCGGGCCATGCGGGTGGCCCCCAGCCTGCAGGCGAGCAACTCTGTCCGGCGGATCAAGCTGCCCGACGGGAGGCACGTCACCTACCGGCGCAACCGGGGCGACATCCAGAGCCTTCGGGAGGTCTTCCTCGACGAGGCCTATCGGCTGCCTAGTGGCCTGTGGCCACGGCACATCATCGACCTCGGAGCCAACATCGGTCTCACCAGCCTGTGGCTCGCTGGTAGGTATCCAGTTGAGCGCATCATTGCCGTCGAGCCGGTCCCTGAGAATGTCGCGCTCCTCACCCGCAACCTCGCCTCCAATGACGTACCGGCAACAGTCGTGCAGGCGGCGGTGAGCCCTCACGGCGGTACGGGCTCGTTCACCACCAGCCCACAATCCAACCAGGGGAAGCTGGGGCCGGGCGACCTCCGCGTCCCGCTCGTAACCATGGGCGAGCTCCTTCGTCTCCTCGGCTCCCGAGTGGACCTCTTGAAGCTCGACATCGAAGGCGGGGAGCAGGCCCTGCTCACCCAAGGCGACACTTCGTGGCTCGACGAGATCGACGCCATCATCGCCGAGTTCCATCCTTCCCTGGTGGACTACCCCCGGCTCACCCGCATCGTCGCCGACCACGGGTTCCGTTACTGCCCGGCCAGCACCCTGTGGCCCGACAGCATGGACATCTTTGTCAGAGCATGACCGTGCTCACGCCCAGCTTGACCTGTCCCGGGAGACGGAAAGGTCAATGACTACGCAGGCATGGGAGGGAGAAGAGGTGTCCATCGGCCCTCAACCCTTTCCAGGTGGCAGTCCCGCTGACCCGACAATTCCCCTACCGGCCACTGCCGCCGGGCAAGGCCCCCTCAGCCGGCGGCGGCGGGGCTCGATCGTCGGCCTGGCCGGAGCCACGTGGGCCGGCATTGCCCTCGGCCTGGTCACCGGGCCGATCACAGCCCGGGTCCTCGGGCCCACCGGGAAGGGAGAGGTGGCGGCGGCAGCGGTCTATGCCGCCTTCGCGGCGACCATACTCGGCCTGGGGGTGCCCAATGCCGCTGGGTTCCGGAGAGCCAACCGCCTGACGAGCGAGGACGAGCTCCTGGGCGCCGTCATTCGCTGGGCCGCGTTCCTCACCGTACCCTCCATCGCCTTGGGGGCGGTGGTCGTGGCCTGGCCCCTCCATCAGCTCCACGGGAGCTCGCGGGTCCTTACCTTCCTGCTAGTTGCGACTGCCCCCCTCGGCATGGTCGGCCTGGGAAGTCACGCCATCCTGCGCGCCCGAGGCGAGCTCGGCTCGCTGTCCTGGCTCCGCCTGCTTCCCATCCTGCTCTCCGCCCTGGGGACGATCTCCCTCTGGTTGGCGGGCCACCTCACCGTCACCACCGCTCTGGCCACCACCCTGTTCACCGGGCTCGCCTCACTGGTCGCCGTCCAGGTCACCCTCGGGGTCCGCCCCCGGAGGGGAGGATCCCTCCGTCCCTTGATCAGCTTCGGGGCCCGATCGCTGCCCGGAATCCTGGCCCTCACCATGTCAGGCCAGCTAGACCAGGCCCTCGTGGCGCCTCTGCTCGGCGTCACCCAGCTGGGCGTCTACTCCGTGGCCTCCACCATCTCCACCCTCCCTCTCGGCCTCACGGCGGCCATCGCCACGCGGGCCTTTGGATCGATCGGCGAGGCGCCCACCGACGAGCGGCTGGTCACGGCCGCCCGCTACGTACGCATGAGCCTCCTAGCGGCCACGGCCCTCACCCTCGGCCTCGCCGCCATCGTCCCCTGGGCACTCCCCCTCATATACGGGACCAAGTTCGCCCCCTCGGTGATCCCGGCGCTCCTGTTGCTTCCCGGGACCGTGGCCATGAGCGGCATGGGGGCCACCGAAGCCTCTCTCAACGTGCTCGGGCGCCCCGGGAAGGCCTCCTTGGGCCAGCTCGGCGGCACCTTGATCACGGTGCTGGGGCTTCCCCTCACCCTTCCGGCCTTCGGCATCCAAGCGGCCGCCGCGGTCACCAGCTTGGACTTCATCGTGACCTTCCTCATCCAAGCCACCTTCCTGTCCCGGGTCGGCTGCCAGGACCTGGTCCCGAGGATTGGCGACGTCCCGGACCTCGTCCAGGGCGTCCTCTCCTACCTGCGAGGCCTGCCCGGAGCTCGGCACCACTGGAACGTCCGATCGACCGTAGCGGACTTCCCCCCAGCGGGTTCAGACGGGTCTCAGCCTCCGGACAGTTATACATGAGGATCCTGATCGTCTCCCCCTTCTCGTGGCGCCGCGATCTCGGGGCGGCGCGAGCCGACATGGAGCTCGCCGAGGAGCTCACCCGCCTCGGCCACGAGGTCACCAAGTTCTCCCTGGAGGACGCCGGTCTCGACTCTGCCCACCGACCGATCCTCCCCTACAACCCCTACCCCTTCTCCCTGGCCCTGGGCCGCTTCCTCCGGCGAACTTCACGCACCTTTGACGTGCTGCGCACCCTCCAGGGCCACCTTCCTTTGGGCCGCGGCCACCTTTCACCCGGCTGTGTCACGGTGGTCAGATCGGCCGGGCTCGTTCACCTTTACCAGG
This sequence comes from Actinomycetota bacterium, assembly GCA_021325455.1. Classification (GTDB taxonomy): domain Bacteria; phylum Actinomycetota; class Acidimicrobiia; order Acidimicrobiales; family JAJPHD01; genus JAJPHD01. The sequence continues at coordinate 125,278 of JAJPHD010000004.1, read as the reverse complement.
AGTGGGAGCTGCGCACCGGAGGAAACTTCCAGTGGGCCAGCCGGCCCGGCATCCGGGCCAAGGTGAACAGGCATCGGGACAGGCTTGGGATGGGCGTGATGGAGTGGGCCACGAACCGGAGCTTCGACATGGCCGACCTCATCATTGCCCGCAACGACGCCGAGCGCACTTTCTTGGAATCCAACCCCCGATGGTGCCCCAAGGTCGTCGCGGTGCCCTCGGCCATATCCCAGGCGGCCTTCGACGCCCTCGCCCACCGGCCGCTGCCAAGGGCTGGCACCGCATCGCCCACCATCGCCTTCATCGGCTCCTGGGATAGGCGCAAGGGCGCTGCCGACTTCCCCGAGCTGACGGCCCGGATCTGGGGGGCCTGCCCGGAGGCTCGCTTCCTCCTCCTCGGGACCGGAGTCTCCGAGGCCTTGGTGAGGACCGACCTGGGCCGTCCGTCCGACGACCGGCTCCAGGTGGTGGAGCGCTTCGACCCCCCCGATCTCCCCCGCCTGCTGGCCGGCGCCTCGGTCGGGGTGTTCCCCACCTACATCGAAGGCTGGGGCCTCGCCGCCGTCGAGCTCCTGGCTGCAGGCATCCCCGTGGTCAGCTACGACGTGCCGGGCCCGGCTCACATCCTCGGGCCCCTCGACCGGGACCTCCTCGTGCCCCCCGGCGACATCGAGGCCATGACGGAGCGGGTCCTGGGCCTCCTCTCCTCCACCGGGGACGAGATGCTGTCCCGGGCCGAGGCATGCCGGGCGCGGGCCGCCTGCTTCACCTGGACCCGCGTCACTCCCCTCGAGCTCGAAGCCTACGCCGCCCTCCTTGCGGAACGGTCGAAGGGGGCCGAGCGGTCAGGCACCCAGTCGACGCCGGCCAGGGGTGATGACGTCTCTCAGCGGGATGGGACGTACAGCAGGTTGCAGTAGCCGGCGATGGTCCACGAAGGACCAACCGCTTCCATGTCCCTCGAGCTCACCAGCCTGGGCCGCTCGCCGTACCCCTGCTCGACGAGCATGCGGTGTACCTCCCATTCGCCCAGGCACCCGCCCGGTCCGAGGAGGGTGTTCCATTCCACGACGATCCAGGGGTGATCCCTCACGATCAGGCGGGAGGCCCCGGCCAGTACCTGGGCCTCGAAGCCCTCGACATCGATCTTCACCCCGTCCACGGGCTGATCAACCAGGAGGTCGTCCAGAGCCCTGAGCCGCACCCTCTCCAGCAGCAGGCCGGCGGTGATCCCCTCCTCTCGGGCACCTAGCACGACCCTTCCCTCGTTGTGCCCATGACTGATGTCCAGGAACCCCTCCCCTATCCTGCTGGCTGCCCCCACCGGATGGGTTCGCACCCGGTCCCCGAACCCGTTGCGCTCCACATGGCGGTTCAAGCGCTCGAACAGAGCCGGGTTGGGCTCCAGGGCATGCACGCGTCCCCGCCGCCCGACCAGGGTGGCCGCCCGCAGCGTCCAAAGGCCGAGGTTGGCCCCCACGTCCACGAAGGAGGACCCTTCGGTCAACAAGCGCCCCAGGTGCTGGAGCTCCCATCTCTCCTCGCGCTCCAGCCAGATCATGGCTTCGTAGGGGACGCTGGTGTCCAGCTCCATCCACTCGCCCGAGCGAAGACGGTGCCATCGCAACCGACTGGGCTGGCGGGCCAGCCACCAGCCTATGGCCCGGCTCTTGCCCCGTAGCTCCGGTCCCTCCCTGAGCAAGGTCCCGAGAACGTCAGGTGCCGGCACGGACGAGATCCGCCCCTTCTTCCTCTGCCCCGCCGGCCCGGCGCCTGGCAAAGGCCCTGACGGCAGCCAGGTCCGCTCGCCAGCCCGTACGGGGGCTCCTCAGGACGGTCAGGGCCATCTCCCCCAGGGTCAGGGTCATGTTGCGCCAGGTCCGCTGGTAGATGAAAGAGTGGCACAGCCCGGCGAAGAGCCTGGCCGCGGCGTCGTTGAGGGGGTCCTCGTACGAGCGGCCCCCGGGAACGGCGTGGTGGATGACATAGGTCTCGGAGAGGTGGCGAATCTCGTAGCCGAGATGCCACAGCCGGCTCCCCCACTCGAGATAGCTGGCCCCGAACACGAAGCCCTCGTAGAAGCGCTGACCCCGGTCGAAGATCTCCCTCGGGTATATGGCGGCTCCATCAGCTATGGCCCAGATGCGCTCACCGGGCCGGGGAGTGGTGGAAAAGCCCCGAGGGTGCAGTTGGGGCGGGCACACCCATTCCCGCCCTGGAGGGTCGCCCGGCATGCGCTCGCCGATGATCCACACGGCGCCGGGAGCACCTCTTACCGCCCGGGCGCAGGCCTCCATGTGCCCAGCGGGGAACTCGTGATCGTCGTCCATGGTCCGGATGTGGGTTCCCGCGCACCGGAGGGCAGCGTGGTTGCGGTTGGCGTACAGGCCCCGGCGGGGCCCGCGGACATACCGGCACCCGTACCGTTCGCAGAGGGCCTCCACCTCCCGAGCCATGGACGGGTCGGAGTCGTCCGAGACCAGCACCTCGCCGGGCTGAACGCTCTGGGCGCGCAGGGAGGAAAGGGTCCGCTCCAGGCTGGCGGGCCGGTTCCGGGTGACGAGAGCCACGCTCAACAGGAAGGGGGAGCCAGCGCCCCCCAGCGGCTCGGTTGCCCGCGGCCGCTCCCCTATTGCCACGGTCTCCCACCCCCGGGCCGCCTCACGAGGATCGAGCCTACCCCACTTCGGGTTACGGGGCCCCTATCTGTGCTGGTCCGGCTACCTCCTGTATCGGACATAGGATAGGCTCCTACCGTGGGAGCGGTTGGGTGGGCGATGAGGCCCTTGATCCTGGGCAGAGCCTGGTTGGGTTTCCGGAACCGCTCGGTGACGGACATGCCCCGGCTCCATCGCAGGTGGCCAGGACGTGGTGGTAACCCGGTGCCGACGACCGGCTACCTCAGCCTCCGGCATCAAGGTCAAGGCCCACGGTCATGGCCGTGACCCGTGCCCTGCCGGCCTCCGACCACCCTCCCCAGTGGTCCGGCCGTAAGGGGCGGGCCTGCTGCGGGGTCCCGATCTGATGCTGGCCCTGAGAGAGCCTCGGCGCGCCGCTGCCGTGCACCCCCCGAAAGGGTTGCCGGTGCCCGGGAACCGGGCCGTGGGGCTGGTCCTGCTCCTCGGGGGAGGGGCTCTCCTGGCCGGCGTGGCCCTCAGCTTCGGGCCCCTCACCCAGGTTGTCCTCCTGGTCGCCATCGCCGTCCCCGTCCTGGCCCTGGCCCTGCGGGCCCCTCGCCACCTGGTCCTCGGCCTGGCCATCTGGCTGGCCGGGGTGGGCCTGCTCCGCCGCCTCCTCTACGGGCTGGGGAGCCACGCCCTGCTGGGTGACCCGCTCCTCCTGGTCGAGGCCCTGGTCATGGTGCTCCTGGTGGGGGTGGCTCTGTCCCGGGGAGCGGGGCGGCGGCGCACCAGGCTGGCCAACGCCGTGCTGGTCATCTGCCTCCTGGCCCTGGTCGAGGCGGTCAACCCCCTCCAGGGGGGGATCTCGGTGGGCATCGGGGGCCTGCTCCTCGTCCTGGTCCCCGTCCTCGCCTTCTGGGTGGGGCGCAGCCTCGTGGACGACCGCACCATGCGCCACCTCCTCGTTCTCCTGGCCATCCTGGCCGTGGCGGCCTCCATCTACGGCCTGGTGCAGACCCTGGCCGGCTTCCCCCCCTGGGACCAGCGCTGGATCCAGGCCGTGACCAGCAACGGCACCTACGCCGCCCTCAACGTGGGGGGCGTCATCCGGGCCTTCTCCAGCTTCTCCTCATCGGCCGAGTACGCCTCCTTCCTCGGGGTGGGGCTGGTGGCCTGGTTCGCCCTGGGGCGCCGGAAGGCCCTGCTTCCTCTGGCGCTGGGCGCCATCGCCCTGCTGGGGACGGCCATCGTCCTCGACTCCTCCCGGGGCATCGTCGTGCTCAGCGTGGTGGCCCTCGGGGTCATGGTGGCCGCCCGGGCCCGCCTGGGCCTGGTGCCGGCCGCCCTGGCCGGCGTGGCTGCCGTGGCTGTGCTGGTGGTGGTCCTCTCCCACCTCGGCCCCCACCAGGTCCAGGGGACCGGTAGCACCGCCGCCCTTCTCAACCACCAGGTGAGCGGGCTCAGCCAGCCGCTCAACCCCCAGAGCTCCACCCTGCGCATCCATCTCCAGGAGCTGGGCCAGGGCCTGCGGTCGGGGTTCACCAACCCCGTCGGACACGGGACGGGGTCCATCACCCTGGCCGCCTCCAAGTTCGGGGGCACGGCCCAGACCACCGAGGTCGACCCCTCCAACGCCGCCGTGGCCTGGGGGGTGGCCGGCCTGGCCGCCTATCTGGTGGTGGTGCTGGTGGGGATGGCCCGGGCCTACCGCCTGGCGGCGGCCCGGCGGGACTTCGTGGCCCTGGCCGTGCTGGGCCTGCTGGTGGCCACCCTGCTCCAGTGGCTGAACGGCGGCCAGTACGCCGTGGCCTGGCTCCCCTGGCTGGCCCTGGGGTGGGTGGACCGCTCCTGGATCAGCTGGCGGAGCGCTGGAGGCGGGGAGCTCGAGTGGCCGGGATCCTGGCCCTGATCGTCCCCGGCAGCCAGGCGGCCGACCAGGCCGCCAGCGTGCGGGGGCTTGGACGGTGGCGGAAGGCCCGGGCCAGGGTCCTCTTGGCCTCTGCCTCCTCCAGGTAGGCGGGACGGTCGTAGGTGGGAACGATGACGCTCACCAACGGCGGCCTCTCCCCTCCCTCGCTCACGGCTGGCTCCCGCCGTGATCGGCTCCCCGGCCCAGGAGCGAGGGGCACACCTGCTGGTAGGCGTGGAGCACCAGCGGGGCCAGGGCCTCGGCCGAGAAGGCTTGGGCCCGGCGGGCGCCGGCCCGCCCCAGCCGGGCCCGGAGGTCCGGGTCACTGGCCAGGAGCCGGAGCCTCTCGGCCAGGGCACCCACGTCCCCGGGAGGGTAGAGCAGGCCGTCCACCCCGTCGGTGACGGTCTCGGCGGGGCCGCCGGCCCCGGCCGCCACCACGGGCAGGCCGGCGGCCATCCCCTCCACCACCACCTGGCCGAAGGGCTCGGGTACCACCGAGGCGTGGACCAGCACGTCCAGGCCCCGCAGCTCGGCCCCCACATCGGCCCGGAAGCCCCGCCAGTCCACCCGGCCCTCCAGGCCGAGCCGGGCGCTCAGGCTCCTCAGCTCCCCGGCGTAGTCGTCCTCCCCGAAGAGGGCCTCCCCGACCAGGACCGCCCGCTCGGGGCCGTCGGGGAAGGCGGTGGCAAAGGCCCGCAGGAAGAGGTCCTGGCCCTTCCAGGGCGCCAGCCGGCCCACCATGCCCACGGTGAGCGGTCCCCCGGCCCGGGGCATGAGAGCCTCGCCCGCGATGGGAGCCTCCCGGGGCAGCTCCACGGGGCTGGGCACCACCGAGGCCCGGCCCTCGGCCACCGGCAGGCAGGCCAGGGTGGCCTGCGAGTTGGCTATGACATGGCTGGGCAGGACCCGGGCCAGGCCCCGCAGGGCGGCCACCGCCGGGGCGGGCAGGTAGTCAGGCGCCACCCGGTCCCGGATGTGCCACACCACCGGCACGCCCGCCAGGCGGGCGGCCAGGGCGCCGTAGACGGCGGCCTTGAGCGAGTTGGTGTGGACCAGGTCGGGCCGGAGCGTCCGCAGACGCCGGGCCAGGCGCAGGACGTAGGCCGAGGCGGCCCCCACGGCCGCCCCTCCCACCCTGCCGGGCCGGACCCGGTCCCGGCTGAGGCGCCGGGCCCCCTCCGCCATGGGGAGCACCTCCACCGACACCCCCGCCTGGTGGAGGATCCCCACCAGGGGGCCCTCCTCGGCCAGGACTACGTGGGGCTCCACCCCCTCCAGGGCGGGCAGGAGCCGGGCCAGGGCCAGCTCCCCGCCGGAGGGCCGGGCGCAGTGGTCCAGGTAGACGACCCGCAGCTTGCGCTCCCCTCCCTGGAGGACGCGGCGGTAGGCGTCCAGGTGGGCCCCGGCCACCCCGTCCCAAGAATGGGCCTCGGCCTGGCGCCGGCAGGCGCCCGGGTCGGCCCGCCCGGAGGGGTCCCTCAGGGCATCCAGCAGGGCCTGGGCCAGGGCCCCCGGGTCTCGGGCAGGCACCGTGAGGTGACCCGGGAGCCCGGCCAGGGCCTCGGGCAAGCCGCCCGTGTCGGTGGCGATCACCGGTGTGCCGCAAGCCAGGGACTCCAGCACCACCAGGCCGTAGCCCTCCAGGGCCCGGGAGGGCACCACGGACAGGTCGGCAGCCCGGAAGCAGTTCACCAGGGTGGCGTCCGCCACCCGCCCGAGGAAGCGGACCCGGTTGGTCACCGACAAGATGCGGGCCCGGGCCTCCAGCTCGGCCCGGAGCGGTCCCTCGCCAACCACCAGCAGGACGGGGTCGTCCAGCTCGGGGACGGCCTTGGCCCAAGCCTCCAGGAGGTCGTCCAGTCCCATGCGGGGGGCCAAGCGCCGCACGCTCACCACCACGTGCTGGCGGGGCCCGAGCCCCAGGGCCTCCCGGGCCCGGAGGCGGTCGCCGGGCGAGAAGGCCTCCAGGTCCACCCCCGGCGGCATGACCCGGGTGGCCCAGGGGGAGACGCCGTAGCGCTCCACGGCGATGCGCCGGAAGGCCCCCGACAGGGTGACCACCAGGTCGGCCCGGCGGTAGACGGCTCTCTCCACCCTGGCCTTCAGGGCCACGGCCCACCGGGCCTGGCCCTCCACGGCGCTCTCCTCGGCCCAGGGCCCCTGGAAGTGCACGACCAGAGGACACCTCGGCCTCCCGGGCAGGGCCACGGAGAGGAGGGCGTAGGGGGCGAAGTGGGCATCGACCAGGTCGGCCCGGGAGAGGTGGGGCCGGGCCGCCACCCAGTAGCGCAGAGCTCGCGCGGGGAGGGGCTGGCGGAGGGTGCCCGCCCCGGTCACACCGGGGGGGGCGAGCCCCGCCACCACCTTCTCCACGGCGACGCCCCGGCCCTCCAGGGCCTGGCCCAGGTCGGCCAGGTAGCGGTTGAGGCCCCCGGGGGCCACGGTGGGCCACTCCATCCCGAGCATGGCGACCCGGAGGGGCGGGTGGGGGGGAGGCGTGGCGCTCACGGCACCCGGGCGGGGACGGGGCAGGGGCGGAGCCGGCGGCCCTCCGGGCCCCGCTCCAGCCACCGGGCCAGCACGACCAGGGCCCACTGGCGCAAGGGGGAGCGGCCCGGGCTCCCGCCCAGGGCCAGGGACCGGGCCGGGGCCGGGTCGACCAGGCCCCGCCAGGGGTCGGGGCCGGCCAGGAGGTCCCTCGTCTCGGCCAGGACGGGAGCCATCCACTGGTCCCAGGGGAGGGCGAAGGTCAGCTTGGGCCGGCGGGCCAGGGCCACGAGATAGGGGTCCCCCCACTCCCTCGCCAGGGAGGCCTTGGTGGCCGGCCCCGATGCGGCCGCCCCCACCACTCCCTGGTCCAGGAAGGGGACCCGGACCTCGATGCCGTGGGCCATGGAGAACACGTCGGTGTCCCGGAGGAGCACGGGGCGCAGGTAGGCCTGGAGGTCGAGCTGGCGGAGCTGGGACCGGGCCGGTGCCGCCGGGTCCACCTGCCAGGGCGCTCCCCCGTCCAGGCTCACCCCGGTGAGGTCGAGCACCTCCTCGGGCTCGAAGACCGACCGCCAGGCCGCGTGGCGCCCGGGCTGGTCCCGGGCCGACAGCATGGCTGTCACCTGCGAGGGCGAGCGCCGGTAGCGGGCGGCCAGCCGGGAGGCGAGGGCGTGCCTCGCCCCCGGGGGGAGGAATGGCCAGGCCCGGGCAACCAGGGTCAGTTGGCGCCACCTGCGGGCGTAGCCGTAGCCGCCCAGGACCTCGTCTCCGCCCAGGCCGCTCAGGGCGACCGGGAAGCCGGCCTCGGCCGCCACCCCTGACACCAGGTAGGTGTTGAACCCGTCCACCGTGGGCTGGTCCATGGCGGCGAGGAAGCCCCGTGACCACCCGGGGACATCGTCCGCCGCCACCTCCACCACCCGGTGCTCCAGGCCGCAGGCGGTGGCGGTCTCCCGGGCCCGGCCCACGTCCCCGGCGTTGCCGGCGTAGGCCAGGGTGATGGCGGTGAGGGAGGAGGAGGGGGCGAAGGAGGCGATGGCCGCCGAGTCGAACCCCCCGCTCAGGAACAGGGCCACGGGCCGGTCGCTCACCAGGTGGCGCTCCACCGCCGAGGGGAAGACCTGGGCCAGGGAGGCACCGGGATCGGCCGGGGCCGGGAAGGGGCGGGTCCTGGTGGGGCCGTCCGGGCCGAAGTCCGTCACCGTCCCGGGCTCGACCTCGTGGACCCCGAGGTAGGCCGAGGTCCCGATGGGGGACCCGAAGCCGAGCACTTCGGCCACCCCGGCCGGGTCGGGGCCGAGCCCGTAGCAGGAGGCCAGGGGGGAGGCCTCGGAGGCCAGGGCCAGCCCGCCCGAGGGGCGGCGGCACCAGTAGAGGGGCTTGATGCCGAGGCGGTCCCGGGCCGCCCACAGCGCCCCCTCCCGCTCGTCGTGGACGACGAGGGCGAACATCCCCTCTAGGCGCTGGCAGGCCGACCGCCCCCAGTGCAGCACGGCCTTCAGCACCACCTCGGTGTCCCCGGTGGTGGCGAACCGCCACCCGGCCTGCTCCAGGTGGCGGCGGAGGGAGCCGAAGTTGTAGACCTCGCCGTTGTAGACGAGGTGGACACCGCCCTCGCTCATGGGCTGGCTCGCCCCCGGGGTGGGGTCGAGTACGGCCAGGCGGGCCATGGCCAGGGTCACCGCCCCGATGGCGAGGGAGCCCGAGTCGTCCGGCCCCCGGTGGCGGACGCCCTCCAGCAGGAAGCGGGCGTCGTGCTCCGCCTCCCTCCCCCAGGCCGCCACGATCCCGCACACGCCTAGCCGACCTCCGCCAGCCGGCGGCTCCCCGCCACCTCGTCGAGCAGGGCGGCGAAGTTGGCCGCCATCTGCGTGTCGCTGAAGCGAGTGGCCCTGGCCCTGGCCCCGGCGCCCAGCCGGGCCGCCAGGCCGGGATCCGAGAGCAGGCGGAGGACGGCTCTCGCCATGGCCCCCGGGCCCCCCGGGGGTACCAGCAGGCCCGAGACGCCGTCTTCGACGATCTCGACCGGGCCTCCTGCCGCCGTGGCCACCAGGGGGCGGCCCAGGGCCATGGCCTCCACCAGGACCAGGCCGAAGGGCTCGCCGTAGGAGGCGTGCACCACCACGTCCAGGGCGTCGAACCAGGGATAGACATCTTCCTGGTGCCCGGCGAAGTGGACCCGTCCCGCCAGCCCGGGCAGGTCCCGGGCCAGGGCCTCCAGCTCGGCGGGGTACGACCCCTCCCATCCCAGCACCGCCCCCCCCACCACCACGAAGCGCACGTCGGGGCGCTCTTGGGCCACCTGGGCGGCGGACCGCAGGAACACGTCCTGGCTCTTCCAGCGTTCGAGGCGGCCCACGATGCCCACCACCGGGGACCCCTCCCAGCCGAGGGCCTGGCGGATGGCCCCGCCCCCGCCCCGGCGCGCCTCTATCTCCTCGATGGCGCACCCCGGGGGGATCTTCACCACCCGGCGGCCCGGGGTCAGGTGGCGCTGGGCCGCCACCGCCTGGTCGCAGCTGGCCACCACGGCCGCTGCCGGGACCAGGGATGCGGCCCTCTCGAACCGGTTGGCCAGGGGGATCCCCTGCTGCCACATGATGGTGGGCACCCCGGCCAGGGCGGCCGGCCCACCGTAGCAGTGGCCCTTCCCCAAGTTGGAGATGACGGCCTCCACCCCGCTGGCCCGGACCAGCCGGCCCAGCCGGAGGACGGTGGCTGCGGCCCGGTGCACCTGGCGCCCCCTCCCGGCCGGCATCACCCGGAAGGGACACCCCGCCTCCGCCAGCCAGGACTCGAAGGGGCCCCGCTGCAGCAGGACCACCAGGGGCCGAAACCCGGCCTCGGGGAGGCGGCGGGCCAGGCCGGCCAGGGCCCGCTCCGCCCCCCCGGGGGTGGCGCCGGGGCTCACCAGCAGCACCGACCGTCCCCGGCCACCTCCGGGGGCGGGGGCGGCGCCGGGAGGGCGGCTCACCGCCTGGGCTCCAGCACCAGCACGTGCACGTCCCCGGCCAGCCCGGCGGCGGCCAGCAGCCTCCCCCAGGGTCGGAGGGCCCGTTGGTAGAGGGGGCGCCCCACCACGAAGCCGAGGGGCGGGTAGAAGAGGTGCTCGGCCACCGAGAGCCCGGCCTGGGGCAGGTAGCGCTCCTGGAGGAGGGGCCAGAAGATGGGTGATATGTGGGTGGGGTCGCCCCAACGGTCGAACTGGCGCAGCGAGCCCTTGAGGGCGAAGCGGCCCCGGGCCGGGAGGGAGTCGAGGTTGGGCGTGGTGATGACGGCCACCTCTCGGGGGGCGAGCAGGGCGGCCACCTCCCGCAGGAAGGCCAGAGGCGCCTCCAGGTGCTCGATCACCTCCACGGCGACCACCAGGTCCCACACCCTGCGCCCCACCACCTCGGAGAAGGCGGGCCGGTCCAGGTCCAGGGGGACGAACCTGACCCCGGGACCGGCCCGCACGGGGGCCTGGTCGCAGGCCGTCACCTCCGCCCCCATGTCGGCCAGGCGGCGGGCCAGGGCCCCGCTGCCGGCCCCCAGGTCCACCACCCGGGCACCAGGGGCGTAGCGGGACAGCACCTCCCGGGCCAGGAAGTCGTGCAGCCCAGGAGCGGTCCTCTCCTCCAGGTGCCTCCCGGTGACGACGGCGCTCATCTCACCCCGCCTCCCGCGCCGAGCAGGGAGTCGTAGAGGGCGAGGACGGACCGGGCCGAGCGGTCCCAGGTGAAGGGGGCCACCCGCTCCCGGGCCCGCTCCCCCATGCCCCGGCGCAGGGCCGGGTCGGCGGACAGGCGGCCCAGGGCCCGGGCGATGGCGGCCGGGTCCCGCTCCACCACTATGCCCGCCTCGTCCCTGCCGACCAGCTCGGCCGCGCCGTTGACCCCCGTCACGACCAGAGGGAGACCGCATGCCGCCGCCTCGTGGGCCACCAGGCTGAAGGTCTCGTAGGCGCTGGGCAGGACGAAGAGGTCGGCGGCCTGGAAGAACCTCTCGGTGTCGGCCCGCCTCCCCCAGAAGCGCACCGCTCCGTCCACCCCCAGGCGGGCGGCCAGGCCCTCGAAGCGGGCCCGGGGGCCCTCCCCCACCACCCACAGCACCAGCCCGGGATGCTCCCCGCGGCCCCGGGCCAGGGCCTCGATGGCCAGGCCCAGCCCCTTGTGGTCCCAGTCCCCGCCCACGAAGAGGGCGACCACCGCCTCCTCGCCCGCCGCGGCCTCCGCCCTGAGGTCCCGGCGGGCCGCCCCGTCGGGCCGGAAGCGCTCCCGGTCCACCCCGTTGGGGGTGACCTCCGCGGGGACGCCCGGGTAGTGCCTCCCCAGCTCCCCCGCCACCCCGTCGGACACCGCCGCCAGGCAGCGGGTGCGCCCGGGCCGGTAGGACCAGGACTCGGCCCGCAGGGCCAGCCAGCGGGCCAGCGCCGTGTTGGCCCGGCGCGCCGGTAGGGCTGGGCGGGGGGCGAGCGATCCCTCCTTGGCCACGAACCCGGCGTGGCAGTGGTGCACGGAGGCCAGGTCGACCCGGCTGGGGACGATGGCCCCCACCGTGTGCACCAGGTCGACCCGCACCCGGGACAGGGCCAGAGCGGCCCCGAGGTAGAAGGCGGAGAAGCGCAGGGGGGCAGGCCGGGCCGGGATGGGGACCTTTACCCACTCTGACACCAGGGGCCGGAGCCCCGGGTCCAGCTCGCCCGCCACCACCACGAAGTCCACCTGGCCCCGGCCCCGGCGCAGCAGCTCGGCGCAGGCTCGCTCCATGCCGCCCTGGTCGTGGATGCTGTGGGCCACCAGGGCCACCCGGGGCCGCCTCCCCTCCGCCGGGGTAGGCCGCCGGCCCGGGACCAGCGGAGCCAGCACCTCCTCGAACGCAGTCGCCACCGCTCCTGGGGTGAAGCGGCGGGCGGCCTCGGCCCGGCCCCTGGCCGCCAGCCGGGCCCGCAGCCCGGGGTCGCCCCGCCACTCCTTGAGGATGGCAGCCAGGGCCGCTGCGTCGCCCTCGGGGAAGGTGGCGCCCCCTCCGGTGGTGGAGACCACCCAGGGGATCTCCCCCGAGTCGGAGCCCACCACGGGCACCCCGCACCACAGGGCCTCGACGAGCACCCGCCCGAACTGCTCCGCCCAGGCCGGCGTGGTCCGCGACGGCAGGACCAGGACGTCCAGGCCGGACAGGACCTCGTCCACCCGGTCGTGGGGGACCGGGCCCAGGTAGCCCAGGGTGGCGGCCCCCAGGCGCCGGGCCAGCAGCCACTCCCGCAGGGGTCCGTCCCCCGCCACCACCAGCTCTGTGCCGGCGCCCAGCATGGACACCGCCTCCACCAGGGTGTCCAGCCCCTTCTCGGGCACCAGGCGGCCCACGTAGCCCACCCGGAACCCCTCCCCCGCCCTCGGCCCGGGAGCGCCGAACTCGGGGACGTGGTGGGGTACCACCTCCACCCGGCCCGACGCCCCCCATCGCCGGGCCAGGGCGGCGGCGGCGGGCGAGCGGGCGGCCACGAAGGAGGCCCTTTCCAGGACCTGGCGGCGCAGGGCCCGGACGGGGGCGGGAAGGACCCTGTCCCGGTTCTCGGCCTGCTGGACCCCGAAGGGGATGCCAAGGCGCCAGGCGGCCCGGGACCACTGGGAGGCGGCCAGGGAGAAGGGCTCGGCCTCGCAGAAGAGGGCCCGGGGGCGCAGGCGGGCCAGCTCCAGGTGGGCGCTGGCCAGGTACACGTGGCGCTGGGGACGGGGCTGGCCCACGGTGGGGAGGCGCCGGTGGCGGCCGGCCAGGGCGGGGAGGGTCTCCGCCCGCACCGGCGAAGAGGCGTAGTCGTGGCGCCAGCGGGCCGGCGTGACCAGGCCCACGTCCCACCCCCGGCGGGCCAGCTCGGCGTAGACGGCCTGGTTCACCCCCACCACGGCGGGGTGGCTCACCACCAGGAGGTCGGGCCGGCCCCGGCCTCCCCTCATGTCGCTGCTCCCTGTCGGGCGGTGGCTCGCAGCACCCGCTCCAGGCCGGCCGCCACCACCTCGGGGGCCATGGCGGAGCGGTAGAAGCAGGCCGCCCTTTCCCCGTAGGCGGCCCTCTCCTCCTCACCGGCCAGCAGGCGGCCGACCGAGGCGGCCAGGAGGGAGGCGTCGGGGGGGACCAGCTCGACTGCCCCTGCCTCGCGCAGGCCCCCCCAGGTGGCCGGCCCGTCCAGGGCCACCACGGCCCGGGCGTGGGCCAGGAGGGCGGCCAGGGTGGTGCGCCGGGAGGTGGGGCCGCTGCCGTCGGCCCAGACCATTACCGGGCACCGGCGCAGGGCAGCCGACAGGCCGCGGCCGTCGAGCACCCCCGTGAGCTCCACCTCCACTCCTGCCGCAGCAGCCAGCCGCTCCCACTCCCGGGCCGCCCCGCTCCCGGGTCCAGGGGCTCCCACCAGGCGGAGGCGCACGGGGCGGCCCGAGGCCCCGAGGCGGGCGGCGGCCTCCACCATCAGGTCGGCCCGCATGCCCTCGGGGGCGTAGCCGAAAACGCCGACCACACCCTCCTCCCCGGAGCCAGCCTGGCCTCCCTCGCCGGGGTCCACGTTGCTGGGGACGGGCAGGAAGTGGGCCGGGACCGGGGCGATCCAGCGCCGGCGGCCCAGCCAGGCCAGGCGATCCTCGGTGGTCACCACCACCTCCGAGGACAGCCGGAGCACTAGGGGCAGGGCGGCCCTCTGGGTGAGGGCCCAGGCCAGGCCCCGGGCCCCCCGGCGGCCCCAGGGGTAGGCCAGCTCGTGGAGGAGGGCCACCACCGGCACCCCGCTGCGCCTCAGGGCCCCCAGGACGGGGGCGAGAAGCAACGGGACCCCCCGGTAGCTGTAGGCGAACACCGAGTAGTGCAGGAGCACCACCTCGGGCCGGCCCTCGCCCAGCCACCCCTCCAGCCGGGCCGCCCAGGAGCGAACCTCCCGCCGGGAGGCGGCCAGCCCGGCGCCGGGGGCCCGGTCGAGCCAGCACGTCATCACCTCGGCCCCCCCCCGGCCCTCCAGGGCCCGGGACACCACGGCGGAGTAGTCCCGCACCCCGCAGATGGGGCCCTCGGACACCCCCACCATGGCCACCCGGAGGGGGCCCGGGACACGGCGAGAGGAGCGGCCCCCGGGCAGGACGGGTTGTGGCTCGGCGCCCAGGGCCGTCACGCCGCCCGGGCCTCCTCCTCCACCACCCTGAGGAGCCGGGACACGAACCGGTCCTCCGAGAACTCCTCGGCATGGGCCCGGATGAGGCCGGGGGACCAGTCCTCCATGCCCGCCGCCAGCAGGGCGCCGGCGATGGTGGAGGGCGAGGGGTCGTCGAAGAAGAGGCCGTTTCGCCCCTCGACGACGGTGTCCAGGAACCCGCCGGCCCGCAGCACCACGGCCGGCTTGCCGAAGCGGTTGGCCTCGAGGGGGGTGAGGCCGTAGTCCTCGTAGGAGGCGGCCACCAGAGCCTGGCAGTGGGCGTAGCACCACCGCAGCCGGGCGTCGCTCACCGCCCCGAGGAAGGTCACCTCCGGGGGGGCGCTGGCCCGCAGCCTGGCCTCCTCGGGGCCGGTGCCCGCCACGGCCAGGCGGGCGCCGGGGATCCGGGCCACCGCCTCCACCACGGCGTCCACGTTCTTGTAGGGGAGCAGCCGGGAGACGCAGAGGTGGAAGCCCGGCTCCAGGCCCTCCACCTCCTCCTGGGGGCCGGCCGGGTCCAGGGTGGGGGGAGGGGGCAGCACCTCGGCGTCGAGGCCGTAGGTCTCCCGGATACGGTCCCGCACGGCGGTCGAGTTGGTGAGGTAACGGTGAGCGGAGCGAGCGGCGGCCTGGTCCCAGGCCAGCAGCCGGGGGGCCAGGGCTCCCAGGGCCACCGACCTTCTCCGGGGAGCCCGGGCCCCCAGGTATTGAGCAGCCTGGTAGAGCCAGCGGGCCGGGGTGTGGCAGTAGACGACCTTGCGGCCCGCGGCGGGGGTGCCGTGGGCCCAGCCGCTGGAGCTGCACAGCACGACGGGGGCCTCCACCCGCAGGGCCGAGAAGACCGGGGCCAGGACGGGCAGGGCCAGGCGGTGGTGGCGGCGCAGGGCGGGCACCCGGTTGAGGGGGCCGGGGACCACGGGCAGGCCGGCGAACTCCGAGAAGGTGCCGGCCGGCTCGTACACCGAGGTGTGGATGGGGGCCCCGGGCAGCGCCTTGGCCATGGTGAGGACCAGGCGCTCGGCCCCTCCCCGCTGGGTCAGGTAGTCATGGACGATGGCGACGGCCGGCGCCGCCCCCGTGGCCACCCGGGGGGCGGCGGGGGCGAGCCCGAGGTCCCCGGGCCAGGCCGGGGCCGTGACAGCCATGGCCGCCGTGGCTCAGGCCCGGTGGCCGCTTGCCCGGTGCCGGCCCATGAGGAGGGCCGAGCCGCCGATGATGAGCAGGGCCCCCACTGCCGCCATGGCCCCGATGTCGGCGCCGGTCATTGGCAAGGTGGTCGGGGCCTTGGGGCTGACGGCCGCCACCGGGGCCGTGCTGGTCACGGTGACCTGGGCCTCCAGCACCAGGAGGCCGTTGGGGCCCTGTCCCTTGGCCACGATCTCGTGGGACCCCGGCTTGAGGTTGGTGGGGATCACCACCTGCACGTCGATGTCGCCGGCGCTGTCCGAGTGCACCGTGGCCAGGTGGGCATCGGCGGAGTGGATGTCGACGTTCACCACCACGTGGGGGCAGAACCCCTCGGCCGTGACGACCAGGCTGCCCCCGGGAGGGACGCTGGTCCGGGACAGCTGGATGCCGGCCGGGCCGGGCGGGTAGTGCGGGTGCCGGCGGCAGTGGGGGTGATGGCGGTGGTGGCCCGGAGCCGCCCAGGCCGTCCCGGCGCCGGCGGCGGCCACGGCGAAGCTGCTGCCCAGCACCAGCCCGGCGAGGATCGCTATCCGCCCCAGCCCTGTCCGCCACCTCGCCATGTCCGCCTCCCGTCCTAGAAGCCGCCCCCGCGGCACACTGGGGAGGAGCCGTTGAGCCCACTCCGTCAGTAACCCTAGCGCGACTATCTGTGCTGGTCAACACAGATGGTGCTGGGATCACCTCTCAGGGTTGTGACACTTCGGGAGGGCGGAGAGGCCGGGGCGGCGGCTACCTCTCGGCCTTGAGCCGGGCCGAGTAGATGGAGTACCCGTCGAGGTAGCGGGCCACCATGGTGGCCAGCACGGTGGCGGCGATCATGGGCACGATGATGCGGTCGGTGGTGCGGGTGAGCTCCAGCATCAGGGCCAGGGCGGCCAGGGGGGCCTGCATGGAAGCCCCGATCATGGCCGTGGCCCCGATGATGGCATAGCTGCCCACCGCCGCCCCGGGCCAGGCCAGGGACCACGCCAGGCCCAGGAACCCCCCCAGCATGGCCCCCGTGCTCATGGTGGGCGTGAACAGGCCCCCGGTGGCCCCGCTGCCCAGGCACAGGGCGGTCACCAGCGGCTTCAGGGCGAACAGGGCGAACAGGAGGGCCAGGGTGCCCCCGCCCAGGAACACCTGGTGGGCCATGTCCTTCCCGTTGCCGAAGAGCTGGGGGTAGCGCAGGCCCACCAGGCCCAGCACGGTGAAGGCCCCGAGGGGGGCCACGACCACCCTCCACCCGCTGATGCTGTGGTGGGAGACCCAGCCGATCAGGCGGATGTAGCCCACCGAGATGAGCCCTATGAGGGGCCCGACCACCACGGCGAAGATGATCTGGGAGACATGCAGGTGGTAGGCGGGGACGTCGGTGTAGGTGGCCTGCACGGGCAGGTAGATCCACGCCGTGGCGGTGGCGATCCACGAGCAGGCCAGGGCGGGGAGGATGACCGGGAGCGAGAGGCTCCCGTACAGCAGCTCGGCGGCGATCAGAGTGCCCCCCAGGGGGACGTTGTAGACGGCGGCCATGCCCGCCCCCCCGCCACAGGCCACGAGGAGCCGCCGCTGGCCGGGGGTGAGCCGCCGCCAGCGGGCCAGCACGCTTCCTGCCACGGCGCCCATCAGCTTGGGGGCCGCCTCCCGCCCCAGGGAGGCGCCGGAGCCGACCGCCACCTCGGAGACGACCGACGAGGCGAAGCTGCGCCGGAACGACAGCCACCCGGTCCCCTGCCACAGGGACTCATCCAGGTCGGAGGGCTCGCCCGGGGTGAAGCGCCGGATGAGGTACCAGGCCACCCCCGTCACCAGCCCCCCGCCGGCCAGGCCCGCCACCCGGCGGGCCGGGGTGGCCCGCTCGGCGGCGGCCTGGAAGCTGCCGTGGCTGTAGCCGAAGACCAGGTGGGCGGTGCCGTGCAGCACCACCATCATGAGGTCCCCGAAGAGCCCGGTGACCACCCCGGTGGCTATGACCAGGAGCCAGAAGGTGAGGGTCAGCGGCGCCGACGCCTCGTCGTCCCCGGCGTTGGGCTGCTCCGTGGCGCCCCGGCCCGAGGGGAGGCGGTGGGGGATCAGGGGCCGGGGGACCCTGACCCGTCCCCGGTGGGCCCCCGGGGCCCGGCCCTCACCTGGGCGCCGGGCCCTCCCGTCCTGGGCCTGCCTGTACCCGGGGGCATAGGCACGGGGAGGGGGGCCACCTCCAGGCGGGGGGCCCGTTGTCCCGGCCTCCGGCTGGCCACCCTGGCGGAGCGGAGGTAAGCCCTCGGAGTCGGGGGACCTCACCCTGGGGAGCGTAGTGCCGAGGCCGTGGGGGCCCCCTCAGCCGGGCGGGCTGGCATCTGGATCACGGGGGCCAGGGTGCGGCGGCCCTGGGTCTGCCACTCGGCCACGAAGGCGTAGCGGTCACCCCGGACCAGGCCCAGCCGCCACTCCATGAGGCGGCCCGAGGTGGCCCGGGTCAGCCGCTCGATGGCGAAGGCCGCCTCCCCCGGGCCCAGCCCGAGGGCCCGGCGCTCGGAGGGATCCGGCACCACGGGCCGGATGCGCTCCCGGGCCCAGCCGGCCTCGAGGCCGCAGCGGGCCGCCAGCTCGTCGTAGAGGCCGGTGTGGCGGAAGTCCGCTCCCAGGAGGGGCAGGGCCAGGTCGGCGGGGAGCCAGGTGCGGTCCAGGGCCAGGGGCTCACCGCCGGCCTGGCGCAGGCGCTCCAGGAACACGAGCTGCTCGTCCTCCTGCAGCCCCAGGCGGGAGGCCACCTCGGGGTCGGTGCGCACCTCCAGGGCCCGGACCGAGCTCACCTGCTCGACCCCGTGGCACTCGATGCTGCGAAAGAGGCTGTAGAAGCTGCCGACCAGCTGCTCGAACTCCGGCGCCACGGCCTGGCTGCCCCGGCCCCGCTCCCTCACCACCAGCCCCTCGGTCCGCAGGCAGCGCACCGCCTCCCGCACGGTGTGGCGGGAGGCCCCGTACTGGGCCACCAGCTCCCGGTCGGTGGGGAAGCGCTCGGCGAACTCCCCGCTCCTCATCCGGTGGCGCAGGTCGTCCACGACCTGGGCCCACAGAGGCACCGGGCTCCCCCGGTCCAGGGGCGTGACCCGAGTGCGGCGATCGTTCCCCATAGATTACCAGTTTAGCCTAATGTACGGACCATCGGCCTATGGGCCCGGGCGGCCCGGGATTGCCACTGCGGAGGAGCGATCCCCGGCTACCTTGTCCCCGGGAGTCGACCACGGCCCGGATCCCGGGGCGCAAGAGGAAGGTCATCACATGCAGCACGGCTTCGGGGCCACCAACAACACCTGGTATCGCGACATCAACCACTTCGCCGTCCAGACCCCCGAGCTGCACGGCCCCCTGGCTTTCTACTCCCACGACTTCGGTCTCGCCCTCCTGGCCCTCTTCCTGCTGGTGGCGTGGTGGCGGGCGCGCCGCCGCCCCTTCCCCTCCCGGGCGGTGGCGACCGTGCTGTGGGCGGCGGGCGGGACGGTGGCCGCCTGGGTGGTGGCCCACTTCGTGCTCAAGCCGGTAGTGGCCGAGCGCCGGCCCTACCTGGTGATGCACCACATGGAGGTCCTCCTCACCCGCACCCATGAGTACTCCTTTCCGAGCGGGCACGCCACCATCGCCGGAGCGGTGATCGTGGGCCTGTGGCTCAGCCGGGACTGGATCATGGCCTTCCTCAGCACCGTCTTCGGGCTGTTCCTGGCCTTCGGGAGGATCTACACGGGGATGCACTATCCCTTCGACGTGGTGGGGGGGCTGCTCTTCGGCGGGGTGCTGGTGGCGGTGGTGTTCCCCCTGGCTGTGGCCGTGCTCACCTGGTTCGACCAGCAGCTCGTCGAGCGGACCCCCCTGGCCTTCCTGGTGACCTCGGGGGGGAGGTCCCGGCGGGGGGCCAGGGACGTGTTCAGCTGACCGGGGTGGCCCACCGGATGGCCCCAGTGGCGGGGCCCCGGGTCCGGGCGCCCGCGGGGGCATCCCGCTGGTACAGTGAGCAAGCGGAGGTTTCCTCCGGTTCATTGCGCCGGGGGCCTCCAGGGCAATCAACTGGTGTCGATGGGATCGAAGAGACGGTGACCGGCAGGCGAAGCGTCGTGGAGGCCCCTTTGGGTGCGGGGCCCGGCCCCGAAGATGGCGCCCGCCCCCGCCGGGCCGACGCCCGGCGCAACGAGGAGCGCCTCGTGGCCGCCGCCCGCCGGGTCTTCGCCGCCCAGGGGACGGGGGCCCCCATGGAGGCCGTGGCCCGGGAGGCCGGCGTGGGGGTGGGGACCCTCTACCGCCACTTCCCCAAGCGGATCGACGTGGTGGAGGCCGTCTACCGGGAGGACGTCGACGAGCTGGTCCAGGCGGCGGAGCGGGCCGCCAGCGAGCTCGACCCCTGGGCGGCGGTGGAGGCCTTCCTGCGAGCCTTCCTGCGCTACTCCCACAGCAAGCGGACCTTCTTGAACGAGCTGCGGGAGGCCTTCGACAAGAGCCCTGACCTGAAGCTGCGCTCCCGCCAGCGCATCGAGCAGGCCATGGCCCTGGTGCTCGAGCGGGCCCAGCGAGCCGGGGTGGTGCGCACGGACGTGGACGGCGCCGACGTCATGCAGGTGGTGGGGCCCATGTGCACGAGCCCCACCCTGTCCGAGGACCAGGGCGACCGGCTGCTCACCATGGTCCTCGACGGCCTGCGCTCCCCTTCCCCCCGGGCTGGCAGCGGGCCGGGGCGGCGCCGGTCCGGCCCGGCCTGATCAGCGCACCTTGTTGCCGTCCATGTAGACGAAGCGGACCCTGTCCTTGAGGCCGGCCAGGTCGGTCGGGTCGCCCCCCACCCCCACCAGGTCAGCGGCCTTTCCCGGCTCCAGGGTGCCCAGCCGGTCCTCCACCCCGAGCAGCCGGGCCGCCGAGGAGGTGGTGGCGGCCAGCACCTCCTCGGGCTTCATCCCCCCCGCCTCCATGAGGGCCAGCTCGGCCAGGTTGGAGCCGTGGGGGCCGACGCCGCTGTCGGTGCCCATGGCGATCCGGACCCCGGCGGCGACGGCCCGGGCGAAGGAGTCCCGGTGGGCCTCGGTGACCTCACGGGCCTTGGCCAGCGAGGCGGCGGGGATGGCCGCCCCCCGGTCGGCGGCGTCCAGGACGGCCTGGGGGGCGACCAGGGTCGGCACCAGCCAGGTCCCCCGGTCCAGCATCATCCCGATGGCCTCGTCGTCCAGGTAGATGCCGTGCTCGATGGAGCGGATGCCGGCCCGTACGGCGGCCTTGATGCCGTCGGTGGCCTGGGCATGGGCCATCACGAACCGTCCGGCGGCGTTGGCCTCGGCCATGAGGACGGCCAGCTCGTCCTCCCGGAAGTGGCCGTGGCGGGGGTCGTCCCGGGGCGAGAGGACCCCTCCCGAGGTGAACACCTTGATGACGTCCGCCCCGGCCCGGATGATCTCTCTGACCTTGCGCCTCATCTCCTCGGGCCCGTCCACCACCCCGCTCGGGCGTCCCGGGTGGGGCACCGCCCGCGGCACGTGGGCCCCGCACAGCATCCAGTTGTCACCGTGCCCACCGGTCTGGCTGAGGGGCGTGACCGAGATCTGCATGCGGGGCCCGGTGATGAGGCCCCGCTCCAGGGCCAGCTGGATCCCGGCATCCGCCCCCCCGGCGTCCCGGACCTGGGTTATCCCGCAGTCCAGGGTGGCGGCCAGGTTCCGGGCCGCCTCGTAGAACTGGAACGAGAAGGGCCGCTGCAGGCGGTTGAGCAGGTCCGGCCCCGAGCTGGTGACATGGACGTGGCAGTCGAAAAGGCCCGGGAGGAGGGTCACCCCGGTGGCGTCCACCTCCTCGTCACCGTCGAGCCCCACCCCCACGTCCACGATCCGGTCCCCTTCGATGACCACGTCGGCGTCCCCGATGGGCGCCCCGCTCCCGTCGAAAACCCGCCCACCGCTGAAGACGGTCCTGGTCATCTCCGGCCTCCTCTGTCACGATCCACTTCCCGCTCCGGCCTACCGCGTGCGGTACCAGTCCTCAGGGGTCAGGTACTGGGTGGGATAGAAGCTCACCCCGCCCAGCTTGTTCGAGACCTCCTGGAGCTTGTAGGTGACCAGCTGCCAGATGACCGGGAGCTGCTCGGTGAGGTAGGTGTCGTAGGCCCTCATGGCCGCCACGGCCTTCCCCTTGGGGGCGTGCAGGGCCGCCGAGATGAGGTTGCCCATCTCCTTGCTGGAGTAGTTGATGTAGTTCCCCGACCCGAAGATCTCCGACCCGAGCGGGTAGCCGTCCCCGTAGTCCCAGGCGAAGTTGATGCCCCAGTTCCCCATCTCCCAGCTGTTGGAGCAGGACTTGCCGGCACAGGGCAGGACCGTCGATATGACGCTCTGGAAGGGCGTGCTGCGAAGGGAGATCACGATGCCCGCCTGGGCGGCGTCGGACTTGTAGCTCTCCATCTCCTGGGTCAGGTAGCTCGACCCCGTGGCGAAGACCAGGTCGAACTGCAGCCGCTGGCCCTTCTTGATGCCGGCCCCGCACTCACCGGGCCCCGATCCCGCCTTGGTGCACACCGCCGGCCCGCTCCCCGGGATGGCCCAGCCGTGGCTGGTGAGCAGCTTGCGGGCCGCCGAGACGCTGAACTGGTAGGGACCGGAGGCCTGCACCGACGACTCGTAGGGGGAGTTCATCTCGGGCGGCACCGGCCCGTAGTCCGTGTGGCCCCCGATGCCGAGCAGGATGCTCTTTATCTGGTGCTTCTCGTCCATCACCCGCTGCAAGGCCTCCCGGATATAGAGCTGGCGGACCAGGGGGCCGGTCACGGGGTTGTGGAAGTTGAGGACCAGGAAGTTGATGTAGTCCTCCGCCGAGCGGACCATGTGGTACCCCGCCGCCGCCAGGCGGCTCTGGTCCTTGATGTCGGTGTTGGGGAGGTAGCCGACCGTGACATCGCCGGCGGCCAGGCTGTTGAACTCGGCGCTGTCGCTGGTGAAGGGCACCTCCTTGAAGGTGGAGAGGTAGGGCTTGTGGGGACCCGAGTAGCGGCTGTTGGGCACGAAGACGGCCTCCCCGTCGGACTGGAAGCTCTGCAGCTTCCAGGGCCCGTCCACCACCTTCCACAGCGGGTTGGAGGCGTAGGTGTTGAGGTCGGTCGCCTGGCCGGCCAGGAACTTGTAGACGGCCTTGGCCCCCGCCGTGGTCAGGTCGTAGTTGCCCACCTTGCCCGTCTTGGAGGTCTTGTCCCACGCATGCTGGGGCAGGACCATGAGGAGGCTCAGCTGGTCGTCGGTGAACCAGATCGGGTCGTAGGAGGCATTGAGGTGCATCACGAAGGTGTAGGGGCCGGTCGCCTTGTAGCTCACCACGTTGTCGGGGATCTGGCCCGGGGCGTAGTGGCCCCAGACCGCCTTGTTGGCCTTGACCAGGTTCATGAAGAACAGCAGGTCCCGGCTGGTCACGGGCTTGCCGTCCGACCATTGCCAGTGCTTCAGCCTGATCGTCACCGTCTTGTCGTCATTGGAGTAGACGGGGGGGAAGGCGATGCTCTTGGCCTCGTTGAGGCCCGCCCCATGGGGGGTTCCCATCACGTAGAGGGGGACCCACATGAAGTTGATGAAATGCCCCTGGTTCGCCACCGAGTTGTACTCCGAGGACACCACCGGGAAGATGTAGTTGGGATGGCCCTGTGACCCCTCGGCGTACACGGCCGTGCCCCCCCGCTCGGGATGGCCGCTCGTCGAGGTGGAGGCCGTGCTCCCCGAGGAGGAGGCGTTGGAGGGCCTCCCCCCTCCCCCGCAGGCGGCCAGGAGCAGGGCCCCGGCGACAGTGGCCATGGCCCAGCGGGCAGCTCGCGCCGGGGATCGGCGCGTCGGTGTTGGCACGCGGCGGGGGGGGATCACGACGGCCGACGTCTCCTTGTCCATATGCATTTCGCCATCGAAAATGGCCCGGATCGCCGGGGACGCTAGCCGTCGGCCACGAATAGCGTCAAGGTTGGGACCGCGGCGAAGGCGGTATCTCGCCCTTCCTGACGGGCCCAGGCCATCATGGCCCGATGACGACGGGGCCTCGCTCGAAGGGCGTCCTCGAGCTGACCAAGCGGGAGGCCCGTCGGCTGGCCCTGGCCGCCCAGGGCCTGCACGGCCCCCTCCCGGCGCCCGGGACCGACGGGGGGCGCCGCCGCCTGCGCCAGCTGGCCCGCTCCCTCGGGGCCATACAGGTGGATGCCGTCAACGTGCTGGCCCGCACCCAGTTCCTCGTCCCCTTCAGCCGCATCGGCCCCTACGACCGCGACCGCCTGCTGGAGCTGAGCGGGCCGGGAGGGGCCCTGTGGGAGTACTGGGGCCATGCCGCCTCGCTCCTGCCGGTCGAGCTGTACCCGCTGTTCCGCCCCCGCATGGAGCGCTGGCGAGCCGACCTGGTGGACAGCCCCGCTGCCCAGGCCCGCCGGCGGGCCTGGCGGGAGGCCAACGGCGCCTACCTGGCCGCCGTGCTGGCCGAGGTCGACGGGCGGGGCCCCCTCACCGCCGCCCAACTGAGCGATCCCCGCCGCAACCACGGGACCTGGTGGGAGCGGCGCAGCGACGGGCGCCGGGCCCTCGAGGTCCTCTTCGCCGACGGCGTCCTGGCCGCCTGGCGGGGCCCGGGGTTCGAACGGGTCTACGACCGGGCCGAGCGGGTCATACCCGCCACCGTCCTGGCCCGCCCCGCCCTCCCGGCCGAGGAGGCCCACCGGGAGCTATTGGCCCTGGCCGCCTCCTGCTGCGGGGTGGGGACGGTGGAGGACCTGGCCGACTACTTCTGGATAAGGCCCCGGATGGCGCGCCCCCGGATCGCCGAGCTGGTGGAGGAGGGGCGCCTGGTCGAGGTGGCGGTGGAGGGCTGGGGCCGCCCGGCCTACATGGTCGCCGGCGCCCGCCCCAGGGCCTTGCGCCGCCCCCACGCCACGCTCCTCTCCCCCTTCGACTCGTTGATATGGACCCGGGACCGCACCGAGCGGCTGTTCGGCTTCCGCTACCGCATCGAGATCTACGTCCCCCGGCCCCAGAGGACGTTCGGCTACTACGTCATGCCCCTCCTCCGGGGCGACGAGCTGGTGGCCCGCCTGGACCTGAAGGCCGACCGGGCCTCGGGCTCCTTGCGGGTGGCCGCCTCGCACCTGGAGCCCGGGGCCGGGGAGAGGGCCACGGCCGAGGCGGCGGCCGTCGAGCTGGACCGGGTGCGCCGGTGGCTGGGCCTGGGGACCATCCAGGTGGCGCACCGGGGGGACCTGGCCCCCGCCCTGGCCCGGGCGGCCCGCCCGGGCCGCCGGGCCGGGTTCGGCACTGTCTGTTAGCCTGGTTGCCTGACAACTTGCGAGGCGCTCTTGCATGGACCCAGGCCCGGAGACCGCTCAGGCTGAGCCGAACTCACCCGCCGTTCCTCCCCCCTTCTCGGTGGTGGACAAGGGGACGCCGGTCTTCGCCCAGATCGCCGACCAGGTGGTCAGGGCCATCAAGGAGGGACGGCTCTCGATAGGGGACCGCCTGCCCACCGAGGCCAGCCTGGCGGCGCAGTTCGGGGCCAGCCGGGCCTCGGTGCGCGAGGCCCTCTCCAGCCTGCAGTTCGTGGGCTACCTGGAGTCCCGCCGGGGCTCGGGGAGCGTGGTGCGCTCGGCGGCACCGGAGGGGGCGGCCCACCGGGGCGGGGGCCTGCGCAGCGTTCCCGAGGTGGTCGACATCCTGGAGGCCCGCCTGCTGGTGGAGTCCGAGGCCGTCCGCCAGGCCGCCACCAACCCCCCTCCCCGGGCCCTTGGTGCTCTGCGGCGCCTGCTCCAGGGCATGGAGGTGGCCCTGGAGCGCCCGGAGCTGCACGCCCGGACCGACCTGTCCGTTCACCTGGCCCTGGCCCGGGCGTGCCCCAACCGCAGCCTGGCCCAGGTGGCCGAGCAGCTGATCAACCGGACAGAGGGCCGGCTGTGGCGCTCCATCAGGGACCGGGCCTGGGAGGAGGGCAGGCTCCCCCGGATCTGGCTGGGCCACCACGAAGCCATCCTGAGGGCGGTGACCGGTCGGGACCCCGAAGCCGCCCAGGCGGCCATCCGCATCCACCTGCTGTCCGTGCTGGGGAACGTGGCCGCCACCAGCCCCCTGCCGGAGCCGGAGCGGGACCGGGTCGCCCGGCTCGAAGCTCGGTACGGGCCGGCGCCGGCCAGGAGCCGGACCCGGAGGCCGTCCCCCCGCACGGGGGGCGTCCCTCCGCCCCGCTCCTCCGTCCCCGGCCGCCCCCGGAGCACCAGGGCCCCTGAGCCCGAGGAGGACCCATGAAGCTCACCCGTCGCCTACCCCGCCTGACTGCAGCCACAGCAGCCCTGGCCCTCACCCTGGCCGCTTGCGGAGGAGGCAAGCCGCCGGCCACCTCGGCGTCCACCACCGGGGGCGCCCGCTCCGGCGGGGTCGCCACCTTTGCCCTCCCCCCCGGCGCCGAGCCCAACTACATCCTCCCCTTCTTCTCGGGGGCCCACGCCAGCGTGGTGAACAACCGCCAGTTCAAGTACCTCTTCTTCGTCCCCATGTACTGGTTCGGCAAGAACGGCCAGCCCGTCTTCAACGAGCGCCTGAGCCTGGCCTACCCTCCCCGCTACTCCCGAGGCGGGAGGGTGGTCACCGTCCGCCTCAAGGGATGGAAGTGGTCCGACGGGGAGACCGTGGACGCCAAGGACGTCATGTTCTGGATGCACCTGCTCCAGACGGAGAAGAAGAACTGGTACGGCTACGTGCCGGGGGGCTTCCCGGACAACGTCTCCTCGGTGCGGGCCACCTCCGCCCTCACCGTCCAGTTCACCCTCGAGCGCCCCTACAACCAGACCTGGTTCACCTACAACGAGCTCTCCCAGATCCTCCCCCTCCCCAGCCGCTGGGACCGCACCCGCTCCGGCCCCAGCGACTGCGCCGCCAAGGTGGCCGACTGTCCCGCCGTCTACCGCTACCTGACCGCCCAGGCCGCCAGCCCCGCCACCTACGCCCGCAACCCGCTGTGGCAGGTGGTGGACGGCCCCTGGCGCCTGGCCGCCTACAACACGACGGGCTACGTGAAGATGGTCCCCAACCCCCGGTACTCGGGACCGGACAAGCCCCACCTGTCCGCCTTCGTCGAGCAGCCCTTCACCAGCGACTCGAGCGAGGTCAATGCCCTGCTGGCCGGCAGGATCAGCTACGGGTACCTCCCCTACACGGACCTGCACCTGGCCGCCCGCCTGCGGGGGCAGGGCTACCGCCTCCATCCCTGGGTGGGCTGGTCCATCAACTACTTCCCCGAGAACTTCAACAATCCGAAGCTGGGCCCCGTGTTCCGCCAGCTGTACTTCCGTCAGGCCTTCCAGCACCTCGTCGACCAGCCCCTCGACGTCAAGGTGGCCTACCACGGCTACGGCTACCCCACCTACGGGCCGGTGCCCCTCAAGCCCGCCAACCCCTGGGTGACCGGGGCCGAGTCCCACAACCCCTACCCCTTCTCCGTGGCCGCCGCCAAGGCGCTCCTCTCCGCCCACGGGTGGAAGGTGGTCCCGGGAGGAGTGGACACGTGCACCGGGAGCTGCGGACCGGGCATCGCCAGGGGGACCCGCCTGGTCATCTCGCTCCAGTACGAGTCGGGCTCCCCCTCGGTGAGCACCGTGATGCAGGAGCTCAAGACCAACGCCTCGCGGGCCGGCATCCAGCTCGAGCTGAGCACGGCCCCCTTCAACCAGATCATCGCCAACGCCGCCCCCTGCACCCCCAGCCAGGCCGCCTGCCGGTGGCAGATGGAGAACTGGGGAGGGGGCTGGGTCTACGAGCCCGACTTCTACCCGACCGGGGGGGAGCTCTTCGCCACCGGGGCCGGGTCCAACTTCGGCAGCTTCTCGGACCCGAGCGTGGACCGGGCCATCGCCCGGACCCACGAGCCGGGAGCCACCCTTGCCAGCTACCAGCGCCTCCTCATGCGTGACCTCCCCGTGGTGTGGCAGGCCAATGCCGACTACCAGATCTCGGTGGTGAAGGCCGACCTGGGAGGCACCACCCCCCAGGACCCCCTCCTCTACATCTATCCCCAGAGCTGGTACCTGAAGAAGTGAGGAACCGAATGTCCCAACGCCCACCTGAACCGGAGACCTCGCCCGGGCGCAGGCCCGGCCTCATGGTGGTGGTGGCGGTCCTCCTGGCCGCCCTCCTGCTAACGGCCTGCACGGGCCCTGCGAAGAAGAGCTCGTCGGGCACCAGCACGGCCTCGTCCGCCCCCGGGACCCCGGTCCAGGGAGGCACGGTCACCTTCGCCCTCCAGGCGGCCTCCACGCCCAACTACATCTTCCCTCTGGCCTCGGGGCCCTACTTCACCGTTGCCAACCTGAGCCAGTTCCAGGCCCTCATGTTCCGCCCCCTCTACTGGTTCGGTGAGGGCGGCAAGCCGGTCCTCAACCCCACCTTGAGCCTGGCTCGGCCCCCCGTCTACTCCGACGGCGGGCGGGTGGTGACCATGAGGTTGAAGAGCTACCGGTGGTCGGACGGCGCCCCCGTCACCAGCCGGGATGTCCTCTTCTGGATGAACCTGCTCAAGGCCAACAAGGCGGACTGGGCCGGCTACGTGCCGGGGGACTTCCCCGACAACGTGGTCGCCATGAGCGCTCCCAACCCCTCGACGGTGGTCTTCCACCTGAACGCCAGGTACTCCTCCCGCTGGTTCACCTACAACGAGCTGTCCCAGATAACTCCCCTCCCCCAGCAGGCCTGGGACCGGACCTCGGCCCACTCCCCCGACGGCAGCTACGACAAGACGCCCGCCGGGGCCCGGGCCGTCTACCGCTTCTTGAACGCCCAGGCCCAGCACCTGTCCACCTATGCCACCAACCCCCTCTGGCAGGTGGTGGACGGCCCCTGGCGCCTGGCCGCCTTCACCACCACGGGCCAGGCCACCTTCGTGCCCAACCGCCACTACTCGGGCCCTGACAAGCCCCGGATCGCCCGGTTCGTCGAGCTGCCCTTCACCACCGAGACGGCCGAGTACGACGCCCTGCGCGCCGGCCGCCTGACGGTCGGCTACGTGCCCCCTCCCGACGTGGCCCAGAAGGGATTGCTCACCCAGCAGGGCTACCACCTGTACCCGTGGGTGATCTTCGGCTTCTCCTTCATGCGCATCAACTTCCACAACCCCACGCTGGGCCCGGTCTTCCACCAGCTCTACGTCCGCCAGGCCCTCCAGCACCTGCTGGACCAGGGCTCCTTCATCCGCCACCTGTACCACGGCTACGCCGTCCCCACCTACGGGCCGGTCCCGGTACAGCCCTCCAACCCCTTCGTCTCCCCCGCCGAGCGGCACAACCCCTACCCCTACAGCATCCATGCGGCCAGGAAGCTGCTCACGAGCCACGGCTGGAGGGTGGCCCCCGGCCGGGCCGCCACCTGCGTATCGCCCGGCTCGGGCCCGGGCCACTGCGGAGCGGGCGTGAGCAAGGGGACCACGCTGGTCCTGCACCTCCAGTTCGCCAGCGGCAACCCTCCCCTCCAGCAGGAGGTGGAGGCCTTCAAGTCCTCGGCCGGCCAGGCCGGCATCGTCATCGACCTGTCCAGCGCTCCCGCCAACACCGTGATCGCCAACCAGGCCATCTGCAAGCCCTCCCAGCCGTCCTGCTCCTGGGAGATCCAGAACTACGGCGCAGGCTGGGTGTACTCACCCGACTACCTGCCCACGGGGGGCGAGCTCTACGCCACGGGGGCGGGGGCCAACAAGGGCAGCTACTCCAGCAGGACCGCCGACAGGCTCATCGCCGCCACCCACACCAGCTCCCGCCTCTCGGCCCTCTACGCCTACGAGAACTACATCTCCCGCCAGCTCCCCGCCCTGTGGCAGCCCCAGGCCGATTACCAGATCACGGCGGTGAAGTCGGGCCTGGAAGGGGTGGTCCCCCAGAACCCCTACGCCTTCTTGGAGCCGGCCCGCTGGTACTTCACGAAGTAGGGCCGCCCGGCACCTCCACCTCCATGTCGCGCCGGGACTGCTCCCGGGCCTCCTGGATGTGGGTGGAGCCCACCTGGACCAGGCGCAGCACGGTCACCAGCCCGATGCCACCCACCAGGTTGCCGAACACCGCCCATCCGAGGTCCTGGGCCCAGGTGCCGTAGCCGTAGTGGGCCCCTGCCTGCAGGCCGGCGAACATCTCCAGGGACATGACGATGGCGTGGTTGAGGGAGCCGGCGGCGAGGAGGAAGGCAGTGCCCACCGCCGCCACCAGCTTGCCCAGGGTGGAGTCGGTGCCCCGCTCCATCCAGGTCATGAGCGTGATCACGCAGCCCCCCAGGACGGCGGTGGCGAAGGACCGGGTACCCACGCCGGCGGCAGCGAAGTGGGCACCGAGGTGGACGGCGATGGGCCTCACCTGGGGGAGGCCGGCCACCACGATCGCCATCAGCACCCACCCGCCCAGGAGGTTGGTGGCCAAGGTGCCGGCCCACAGCCTGAGGACGGCGAGGGGCCGCGCCCTCCCGGCGGTAACGGCGGCGATGGGGACGAGGAAGTTCTCGGTGAACAGCTCGGAGTTGGCCAGGGTGAGGGCCACGAAGCCCACCCCGAAGGCGAGGGAGGCCGCCGCCCGGCTGTGGGTGAGCCCCTGGACGAGGAGGAGGGCCAGCACCCCTATCCCCACGTCGATCCCCCCCACCGAGCCGGTGGCGAGCAGGCGGGGCCAGGTCCGCTCCAGCCGGTCGGCCCCCTCCTCCACCGTTCGCTCGAAGGCTCCGGCCAGGTCGGTAGCCATGACCCTCCCCCCCTACCTGGGGCCCGCCGTGGTCCCGCCGTCGGGCCCCGGCCCTCCCTGGCCGGGCCCGGCGCTCTCAGGAGTCATGCCCGGCCGGCGCTCTATGGCCGGGCGTCCCACGCCCCGGCGGAGCGGGAGAAGGCGCCGGCCCTCGAGGGGATGGCCGCCTTCGAGGCTCTCCTGCTCGGGGACCGGGTCGCTGGCGCCACGGCCTGGAAGATAGCCCCGCCGGCTCCAAGAGCCGGCTTCCTGCCCCGGGGCGAAGTAATGTACCGGCCGGGTCAAGCCCGACAAGGGCCGGCGGGAGTGAGCCAGGTGTCGGAGGTCGCATGCACCACCGAGCAGGCCAGGAGACGTGCCGAGGGACCAGGCGACCCTCGGCCCACCAACCAGGGCGGGCAGGCGGGGCGGTCCCCCCCATGCCGACGGCGGCACCCGGCGGGCCCCCGCCTGCCAGCCTGCGGGGAGGGTCGGGCCGTGACCACTGACGACACCGCCCCCGCTGCCGCCCCCGGGGACGGCCCGGCGGGCGGGGTCCTGGTCAGCGAGCTCAAGCGGGGAGCAGTAACCCTCTGGGAGGCCGTCTTCCAGTCCTTCTCCTTCATCGGCCCGGCCGGGGACGTGGCCATCCTGCTCGTGGGGACGGCCCTCTACGCCGGAGGGGCCACCCCCCTGGCCGTCCTCATCGCCTGGATCATCTACGGGCTGTGGATGAACACGCCCATGCAGTTCTCCAAGGAGATCGTGAACTCGGGCAGCTTCTATGCCTACTCGGCCCAGGGCCTGCGGGGCTGGGGCGGGGTGCTGGCTCTGTGGTACTGGATAGGGGAGAACCTGACCGGCCCCTCCTTCGCCGTGCTGGGCCTGGGGTCCTTCGTCTACCTCCTCGTGTCCAGCGCCACCCACTCGGTCGTCATCTGGGTCGTCATCGCCATCGCCGTGCTGGCCTACGGCGTGGTGCTCTCCTATCTCGGGATCAAGCCGTCCCTCGCCTACACCATGTGGTCCGGCTTCCTGGAGACGGCCTTCCTCGTCATCACCGCCGTCGTCATCATCATCATGGCCGGGGGCCACAACTCCGGTGCCACCTTCACCCTCTCCCCGGTGGGGGGCAGGTTCCACCTCCTGTTCCTGGGCGTGATCTTCTCCGTGCTCGACTTCACGGGGCTGGGCACGGCCACGACCATCTCCGAGGAGGCCAAGGACGCCCGCCGGCTCATAAAGAGGGCCATCCCCCTCGCCTGGGTGCTGGCCGGCATGGCCCTCATCATCCCCTCCTACGCCCTCACGGTGGGATGGGGCCTGCCCCACATGGCGAGCTACGCCAAGTCACCGGACCCGGGGCTCATCGTCTACCAGCGCTACCTGGGCCGGGTGGGATGGGCCCTCCTCATCGCCTTCACCATCAACAGCTACATGATGTACATGGTGGCCAAGGTGAACGCCGTGACCCGGACCTGGTTCAGCGGGGGGCGGGACGGCATCATCTTCAAGGGGCTGGGGAAGGTGCACCCCCGCTTCCGGACCCCCCATCTGGCCATCGCCTTGTTCTTCGTCCTGGTGATCGTCATCGACATGGTGGCAGGAGCCGTCCTCGGCCCCGGCACCGGTGCCTTGTGGCTCCTCACCATCTCGGGCATCTGCATCATCGCCGTGCACATCGTGGGCAACTTCGCCCTGACCGTGTTCACGCTCCAACGGGGGCGGTTCCGGTGGCTCTACCACGGGCTGATCCCGAGCGTGGCCACCGTCCTCGGTGGGATCGTGCTCTTCTACAGCGTGTACCCCGTCCCCTCCGAGCCCACGGGCTCGGCGGTCGTGGTGGGCCTGCTCTGGCTGCTGGCCGGCTTCTTCGTGGCGGCCTACTACGTCTGGCGCCACCCCGACCTCCTGAAGAAGGCAGGGAGGAGCCGCACCTGATCACCTGGCGCTGGCCCGCACCGGCACCTAGGCCTTGACGACCGAGACTCCCGCCCGCCGCGTCCAGGGCCTGGATTGGCCCGGTGTCGCCGCCCAGCTCGACCAGCTCGGCTACGCCAACACGGGCCCCTTCCTGACAGAGGCCGAGTGCTCCCGCATCGCCGGGATGAGCGGCGAGCCCGGGCTCTTCCGCTCCCACATCGACATGGGCCGCTACCGGTTCGGGGCCGGCCACTACTCATACTTCGCCTACCCGCTGCCGGCGGTCGTGGCCGAGCTGCGGCAGGCCTTCTTCCCTCACCTCCTCCCGGTGGCGCGGGCCTGGGCCGAGAGGCTGGGCCGCCCGGCGCCCTGGCCCGACAGCCTCGACCAGTGGCTCGAGATCTGCCACCGCGGGGGCCAGACCAAGCCCACCCCGCTCCTGTTGAGCTACGGAGCCGGGGACTGGAATGCGCTGCACCGCGACCTGTACGGCGAGCACGTCTTCCCTCTCCAGGTGGTCATAGGCCTGGACCGCCCCGGCATCGACCACCAGGGGGGCGA
Source organism: Actinomycetota bacterium (assembly GCA_021325455.1). Classification (GTDB taxonomy): domain Bacteria; phylum Actinomycetota; class Acidimicrobiia; order Acidimicrobiales; family JAJPHD01; genus JAJPHD01. Next base: position 92,750 of record JAJPHD010000004.1, on the reverse strand, counting down.
GTTCGTGATGGTCGAGCAGCGGCCCCGAGCCCAGTCCCGGCCCCATGTCTCGGTCCTGGGCCAGGGAGAGGCCATCGTCTTCACCACCCGTGACCGCCCCGTGCCCTCCGCCCGGGGCTGGTCCGCCGCCCCCATGCGCCACGGCGTCAGCACCGTCCGCTCCGGCACCAGGCGGACGCTGGGGCTGGTGTTCCACGACGGCTCCTGAGGTCCTCCCCGGGCCCACCCGCTCCGGGGCCGCTTCCTGGTGCCGGAACCCTCCCCGGCCCACCCGAGCGGCTATACACGGTCCGATGGCCACGGAAGCGTCCCTCATGCTCGCTCTGGACCTGGCGGGCACCTTCTCCTTCAGCCTCAACGGCTCCCTGACGGCCGTGCAGCACGCCAAGCTGGACCTGGTCGGTGTGGTCAGCCTGGGCATGGTCACCGCCCTGGGAGGCGGCATCATCCGTGACATCCTCATCAACGACCTGCCTCCCGCCACCTTCCGGGACTGGCGCTACCTGGCGGTGGCGGCCGGCGGGGGGTTGCTGGCCTTCCTCCTCAGCCGGCGCCTGGGCAAGGTGGCCTGGCTGATCACCCTCCTCGACGCCGCCGGCCTCAGCCTGTTCGCCGTCACCGGGGCGACCAAGGCCCTCGCCTTCGGCCTCGGGGCTGGCCAGGCGGTCATCCTCGGTGGGGTGACGGGGGTGGGGGGCGGGACCCTGCGGGACGTGCTCATCCGCCAGGTGCCCACCGTGCTGCACAGCGAGCTGTACGCCGTGCCCGCCCTGGTGGGCGCGGCCGTGGCCGTGGCCACGAGCATGGAGCACGTCTACGCCGCTCCCGCCGCCATCGGGGCCGCCCTCACCTGCTTCCTCATCCGGATGGTGGGCGTGACCTTCGGGCTGAACGTCCCGGCCCCTCCCGGAGGGGCGGCCCGGGGCAAGCGGAAGGACCTGCCGGGGCGCGGTGGGCTCGACGGAGACGGCCCCGGGCGGCCCTAGGGGCCGAGCCACTCCAGCGCCGCCACCACCAGGGCCTGGGTGCCCACGTCGAGCGTGGGCTGGATGGCGGGAGCGAAGGCGGGCGAGTGGTTGACCGGGACCTCCTGGGCCACCCGGCCGGCCTCGGCCGCCTTGCGGTAGGTGTCGGGGTCGATGCAGCCCACGCCCCAGTAGGTGTAGGGGGCGCCCAGAGCGGTCGGGATGTCGCTGAAGTCCTCGCTGGCCGTCTGCTGGCCCAGGTCCTGGGCCCGGTCACCGAAGAAGCCCCGGAAGGCCCTGGCCACCCGCTCGGTGGTGGCGGCGTCGTTGTCGGTGAGGGGGAACCGGTCGAACAGCTCGAAGTCCGGGTCCCTCGGGCAGCCCGAGGCCTGGCACTCGGCCCTGACGGTGCGCCGTATGCCCTCCAGCATCGCCTGGCGGGTCTGGTCGCTGTAGGTGCGCAGGTTCAGCTCGAGGACCGCCTGGTCGGAGATCACGTTGCTCTTGGTGCCCGCCTGGATCCTTCCCACCGTCAGCACGGCCGTCTCGGTCGGCGGGGCCTCACGGGAGACCAGGGTCTGGAGCCGGACCACGATCATGGAGGCCAGCACCACCGGGTCGACGGTGGCCTGGGGCATGGACCCGTGCCCACCGCGCCCGTAGAGGGTGACACGCATGCTGTCGGCGGCCGAGAGGGTGTGGCCCGCATGGGTGCCGACCTGGCCCGCCGGCCCGGGCAGGACGTGCTGGGCAAAGGCCACGTCGGGGGTGGGGATGAGGTCGCCCAGGCCGTCATCCACCATGCCCTTGGCCCCGTCCCCGGTCTCCTCGGCCGGCTGGAACAGGGCCACCAGGGTCCCCTGCCAGTGCCCGGAGCCCGAGGCCAGGAGGTCGGCCGCCCCGAGCAGGCAGGCGACGTGCATGTCGTGCCCGCAGGCATGGGCCACGGGCACCTGGTGGCCGGCGGCATCGGTGGTGGTGGCCGTGCTGGCATAGGGCAGCCCGGTGGCCTCGGCGACGGGCAGGGCGTCCATGTCCGCCCGCAGCAGCACCGTGGGCCCCTCCCCCGTGCTGAGGACGCCCACCACCCCGGTCCCCCCCACCCCCTCGTGGACCTGGAAGCCGCTCCGCCTCAGGCCGTCCGCCACCTTGGCCGCCGTCTCGTGCTCCCGGTGGGAGAGCTCGGGGTGGCGATGCAGGTCCCGGTAGAGGTCCTCCTGCCAGGGGCGTACATCGGCCTGCCTGGCCAGCACGGCGGTTTCCTTGGCCATGGTCTCCCTCTCTCGCTCCGCTCCTCGCCGATCTTGGCACGTGGCGGAGGGCGCCGGCGCCGGTTGGCTCCCGAGGTGCCTACCAGGTCGCTCTCCATTGGTTAAGCAGATGGCGGTGCGGTGCCGATGCCTAGGTCGAAGCGTTACCGAGGTGAGAGGTGCCATTGTTGCCAGGGTCCCCAGCTTTGCCCGCCGGCGGTGCGGCCGGCGCGCCCACTGACGGCCGTTGCCGCCTGCGGGCAAGGCTGGGGGCTCCGGACCGGGCCGGGGCCGAGGACCAGCCCGGCGGGGGGGCCGTCGGGCCCGCCGGCCCGCCCCCCGGGGGCTGCCCGCACCCCGAGCCGGTGGAGGGCCGGTACCCAGGCTCTCCCGGTGCGCTGACCGGCAGGGGGGACGCCTTCCGGGTTCCCCTGCATGGCTAGGGAGCAGCGCGCCACCTGGCCCCCGGCCCCTTCCCTCCCCGGACGGCGGCCGGTATTCTCTTCACTACTAGTAGTTCTCTTGGCACCACAGATGGTCATGGGCGTCCGGCCCGGCGGAGTGAGTGCGGAAGGGCGGAGCTGACATGAGCATGGTGTGGTCGCGGGCCGGTATCCCTGTCCGCCTGGGTCTGGCCGTGGCGGCGGGGGCCCTCTCCCTGGCCGGCCTGGCCCCGGCCGCCTGGGCCAGCGGCGGGAGCGGGGTGACCAGCCCGGGTGCGGCCAGCATCCACCAGGAGGCCGAGCTGGCCCAGTCCCGCCTGGCCGCCAACCTGCGCCAGCCCCACCCGGGGCGCCCCGAGGCGGTGACCCATCCCCAGCAGGACCATGCCGGCTCGGGCCTCGCCACCGGCTCCCCCGCCCTCCGGCCGGCGGCCCACTCCATGGTGATCCAGCCCGCCACCGCCTCGGGGTCGGGGCCCCTGGGCCTGGACGTCTCGGACTACCAGGGCGACGTGAACTGGTCCCAGGTGTACCAGGAGGGCGGCCGCTTCGCCTACGTGAAGGCCACCGAGGGCACCTACTACACCAGCTCCTACTTCCCCCAGCAGTACGACGGCGCCTACCAGGCCGGGCTCATCCGGGGCGCCTACCACTTCGCCATACCCGACAACTCCTCGGGGGCGGCCCAGGCCGACTACTTCGTGGCCCACGGCGGGGGGTGGTCCCCCGACGGCAAGACCCTCCCCGGCATGCTCGACATCGAGTTCAACCCCTACGGCTCCAACGAGTGCTACGGCCTCAGCCCCTCCCAGATGGTGAGCTGGATCGCCTCCTTCGTGGACGAGTACCGGCTCCTCACCGGGCGCTACCCCGACATCTACACCAACACCTACTGGTGGAACGCCTGCACGGGCTACTCGGGGGCCTTCGGGTCCGACACCCTTTCCATCGCCAACTACGGCTCCAGCCCCTCCCCCCTGCCCCCCGGCTGGGGCACCTGGACCATCTGGCAGTACGCCGACTCCGGGACCTTCCCGGGGGACCAGGACGTGTTCAACGGCTCCTACCAGCAGCTGGTGTCCTTCGCCCGGGGCTACAGCCTCACCTCCACCACCACCTCGCTGTCGTCCTCCTCCTCCTCCCCGTCCCCGGGGCAGTCCGTCACCCTCACCGCCACCGTCTCCCCCGCCCCGCCGGGGGGCAGCGTGACCTTCGACAACGGGGCCGAGGTGGAGTGCTCGGCCGTCCCCCTGTCCTCGGGGAGGGCCAGCTGCCAAGCCAGCTTCCCCGACGCGGGGACCAAGAGGCTCTATGCGTACTACTCCGGCACCCAGGGCTACACGGCGTCCACGGGGTCCACCCAGCTGAGCGTGGTCAGCCTCACCGACCTGGGCGCCGCCGTGCCCGACGGCACCCGCCTGAGCCCCGGTGACTACCTCCAGTCGGCCACCGGCTATGTGCTGGTGATGCAGGACGACGGCAACCTGGTGCTCTACGACCCCGCCGGCCAGGCCACCTGGGCCAGCGGGACGGCCGGCCACCAGGGGGCCTGGGCCACGCTGAAGACCGACGGCAACCTGGTCGTGTACAGCTCGGGAGGCGAAGCCCTGTGGTCCACGCGGACGTGGGGGTACCAGGGGGCCCGGCTCACCCTCACCACGGGAGGGGTCGCCACCATCTACGACCAGTACGGCCATCCCCTGTGGGCGAGCACCCCAGCCCCGCCGGCCTCCGCCCCCCGCCTCGCCCCCGGGGCGGCCCAGTCCCCGAGCGGCCAGGAGCTGGTGGCCGTGACAGCCCCTGACGGCTCCGTCACTGTCGCCACCACCGCTCCCTCCGGCTCGTGGACCCCCGCCTACCCCATCGGGGGGCGCGCCCTGGGGGGCCCGGCGGTGGCCTCGCCGGCCAGCGGGGTCTTCGACGTCTTCGTCCGGGGCGCCGACAACGGGCTGTGGGAGAACCGCTACCAAGCCGGCACCTGGTCGGGCTGGCACTCGCTGGGCGGGATCATCACCGCTCCTCCGGGCGCCACCGCCTACGGGGGGCAGGTCTACGTGGCGGCCCGGGGCGCCGGCAGCACCGGCGGCCTGTGGGAGCGCCTGGCCGACACCGCCTCGGCCTGGCGGCCCATGGGGGGCTCGGCGGCCAGCGGCACGGGGCCGGCCCCGGCCGTGGACCAAAGCGGTGACCTGGCCGCCTTCTACGAGGGGGCGAACCAGGCCATCTGGCAGGACCGGGCCGGCAGCTCCACCACCCTCGGCGGGACTGCCTGGTACGGGCCCGGGGCCTCCAGCCCCTGGTCCCAGCACCTCGAGGTGTTCGCCCCCCTGGGCGGGAGCGCCCTGTGGCACCGGTGGTGGGACCCGTCCCAGGGCTGGTCGGCCTGGCACCCCCTGGGCGGGATCCTCACCAGTGGGCCGGCCGTGGCCGCCTACCCCGGCTCCGGGCGCCAGGACGTCTTCGCCCTGGGCTCGGGCGGAGGCCTCTGGCACATCACCAGCGTCAACGGCACCTGGGGTACCTGGCAGCGGGTGCCCTGAGGGCCCCTCCAGTTGCGGGCAGGGGACGGGAGCGGACAGCCTGCTGGCATGGCGAGGAGCGCCATTTCGCTTCCCATGAGGATCGGAGGTTCGACAGGTGGACGCTGACCGCTACCGGATGCGCCTCGAGGAGCTGACGGTCAGGCACAAGGTGCCGGGGGCAGCCCTGGCCGTCATGGCGGGGGACGAGCTGGCCGAGGCGGCGGCCGGGGTGGTCAACCTGGGGACCGGGGTGGAGGTGACTCCGGACTCGGTCTTCCAGGTGGGGTCGATCACCAAGGTCTACACGACGACCCTGGTCATGCAGGCAGTGGACGAGGGCCGCCTGGACCTGGACGCGCCCGTCGGGGAGGTCCTGCCCGAGCTCCGCCTGGCCGGGGTGGAGGACACCGGGCCCATCACGGTGCGCCACCTCCTCACCCACACCAGCGGCATAGATGGGGACCACTTCGAGGACACCGGCAGGGGGGACGACGCCGTGGAGCGCTACGTGGCCAGCTGCGCCCGCCTGAGCCTCATCCATCCCGTCGGCGCCACCATGTCCTATTGCAACACGGGGTTCGTGCTGGCGGGCAGGATCATCGAGAAGCTGGCCGGCTCGACCTGGGACCGGGCCCTGCGCTCCCGCCTCCTCGACCCTCTCGGCGCCGGCCAGACGGTCACGCTGCCCGAGGAGGCGCTGCGCTACCGGGCCGCCTACGGGCACGTGGCCAAGGCGGGGGAGGACCCCCACCTGGCCACCACCTGGGGCCTGCCCCGGTCGGTGGGGCCGGCCGGCCTCATCTGCGCCAGCGCCCGCGAGGTGGTGGCCTTCGCCCGCATGCACCTCGACGGCGGGAAGGCCCCGGGCGGGGCCGAGGTCCTCTCCCCCGGCTCGGTGGCGGCCATGCAGGAGGTCCAGGTCCAGGTGCCCGACGGGGTCACGCCCCCCCGCTACTGGGGCCTCGGGTGGATGCTCTTCGACTGGGACGGGCACAGGGTGATCGGCCACGACGGAGCGACCGTGGGCCAGCAGGCCTTCCTCCGGGCCGTGCCCGAGGCCGGTGTCGTCGCCTGCCTGCTCACCAACGGGGGGAAGGCCACCGACCTGTTCCGGGAGCTGGTCGGCGAGGTCCTGGAGGAGCTGGCCGGCGTGGCCATGCCCCCTCCCCCATCGCCAGCCGAGGCCGGAGGAGGAGCCGACCTGTCGGCCTACGAAGGGACCTTCGAGAGGGAGAGCGAGAGGGTGGAGGTGCGGGCCCGGGACGGGCGGCTGCACGCCACCATCACCGAGACCGGGCCCCTGGCCGCCCTCTCCCCCGAGCCGGTGCGGGAGGTGGAGCTGCTGGCCGTGGAGGGGCCGCTGTTCGTCACCAGGCTCGGGGACCTCGAGACCTGGACCCCGGTCCACTTCTACGAGCTGGCCGACGGCTCGCCCTACCTGCACATGGGCGGGCGGGCCACCCCCCGGGTCCGCTAGGCGGGTCCCCGGGACAGTTTGCACTGACATAATCTTTGCACGGAGTGCTAACATGCACTCCATGTCGGCGACGACCCTGGGCCAAGCCAGCCTCGGCCGCCGGGACCGCAAGAAGCTGGCCACCAGGCAGGCCTTGCGCCGGGCGGCGCTGGCCCTGGTGGCCGAGAGGGGCTTCGACCACGTCACGGTGGAGGACATCGCCGAGGCCGCCGACGTGTCCACCCGCACCTTCTTCAACTACTTCGCCTCCAAGGAGGAGGCCGTGGTGGGCATGGACTCCGACCGGGTGGACCGCCTGCGCCAGGCCCTGGCGGCCCGGCCCGCCGGCGAGCCCCCCCTCGAGATCCTGCGCTCGGCGCTGGGCGCCATGGCCGCCGAGCTGGGGGGGCGGGAGCAGGAGTGGCTGGCGCGCATGAAGGTGGTGCGCGAGAACCCCGGCCTGCTGGCCTGCCACCTGGCCTTCTTCGCCACCTTCGAGCGCCTCCTGGCCGAGGAGGTCGCCGCCCGCACCGACACCGATCCCGAGCGGGACCTCTACCCGGCCCTCGCCGCCGCCGCCGCCATGTCCGCTCTCAGGGCGGCGGTGCAGGTGTGGCGGGCCAGCGAGGGCAGGAGGCCCCTGCCCGGCCTGCTCACCGCCGCCTTCGACCAGCTGGGGGCGGGCCTCCCCCCACCCCGGCGGAGGGCGGCCCCGAGGAGGTCCAAAGGGTGATCGAGGCCCGGGGGCTCACCAAGCGCTACGGGTCCACCCTGGCCGTGGACGGGCTCACCTTCGACGTGGTGCCCGGGCGGGTGACGGGGTTCCTCGGCCCCAACGGGGCGGGCAAGTCCACCACCTTGCGCCTGGTCATGGGCCTCGACTCCCCCACGGCCGGGACCGTGACCGTGAACGGCCGGCCCTATGCCGAGCACCGTCGCCCCTTCCACGAGGTGGGGGCGCTCCTCGAGGCCAAGGCGGTCCACGGGGGGCGCAGCGCCTACAACCACCTCCTGTGCCTGGCCCAGGCCAGCGGCATACCCGAGGCCCGGGTCGGCGAGGTGCTGGAGAGGGTGGGCCTCACCGACGTGGCCCGCCGGCGGGCGGGGAGCTTCTCCCTCGGCATGAGCCAGCGCCTCGGCATCGCCGCCGCCCTGCTCGGCGACCCCGGCATCCTCCTGTTCGACGAGCCCGTCAACGGCCTGGACCCCGAGGGCATCATGTGGATCCGCAACCTCATGCGCTCCCTGGCCGGCGAGGGGCGCACGGTGTTCGTGTCCAGCCACCTGATGAGCGAGATGGCCCTGACGGCCGACCACCTGATCGTGATCGGCAGGGGGAGGCTGATCGCCGACACCAGCGTGGCCGACTTCTTGAAGGCCAGCTCCCAGGGCTACGTGCGGGTCCGCTCCCCCCAAGCGCCCCGCCTGGTGCCGGCCCTGGAGGCCGAGGGGGCGACGGTGGGGAGCGAGCCCGACGGGGCCCTGGCCGTCCGGGGGCTGGACGCTGCCGCCGTGGGCGAGCTGGCCGCCGCCGCCGGCGTCGTGCTCCACGAGCTGGCCCCCCAGCACGCCTCCCTGGAGGAGGCCTTCATGGAGCTCACCCGGGAGGACGTGGACTACCGGGGGGGAGCCCTGGCCACGGCGGGAGGGGAGGGCTGAGATGGCCCTGGCCCCTGCCCCGGCCCGGCCGGACCGGCCCCTCCTGGCCGACGTGCTGCGCTCGGAATGGACCAAGCTGCGCTCCGTGCGCTCCACCTACTGGACCCTCCTGGCCGCGGCGGCGGCCACCATCGGCCTGGGGGCCATCCTGTGCTCGGTGTACGCCTCCCATTACTCCCACCTGAGCCTGCAGGACCGGGCCCGCTTCAACGCCGCCAGCTTCTCCCTGAGCGGCATCATGCTGGCCCAGCTGGCCATAGGGGTCCTCGGGGTGCTGGTGATGACCAGCGAGTACAGCACCGGCATGATCCGGGCCACCTTCGCCGCCACGCCGCAGCGCCGGCTGGTCCTCGGGGCCAAGGCCGCCGTCTTCGCCGGGGTGACGGTCGTGATCGGCGTGGCCTCCTGCTTCGCCGCCTTCTTCGCCGGCCAGGCCATCCTGTCCGGCCACCACCTCCAGACCACCATCGGCGCCCCGGGGGTGCTGCGCGCCGTGGTGGGCGGGGGCCTGTACCTGGCCGTGCTGGGCCTGCTCTCCCTGGGCCTGGGCACCCTCATCCGCCACACGGCCGGGGCCATCGCCGCTGTGTTCGGCCTCATCCTGGTCCTGCCCGGCATCGTGGGCGCCCTGCCCTCCTCCTGGGCCAATGCCATCGGCCCCTACCTGCCGAGCACCGCCGGCCAGGCCGTGTTCCACGTCGGGTTCCGCTTCCACGAGCTGGCCCCCTGGCCCGGCTTCGGGGTCTTCTGCGCCTACGCCGCCGCCGCCCTCCTCGGGGCGGCGCTGGTCCTCTCCCGCCGGGATGCCTAGCGCCGCCGCCGCCAGCCCCACCCTGGCGGGGGGGCATGGCCCCTCTCCCGGGGCCCCCCCGCCCCCGGGCGGGCAGCCGTGACCGAGGCGGCCATCGTGGTCGAGGGCCTCTCCAAGCGCTACGGGGACCTCCAGGCCGTGAGGGAGGTCAGCTTCGAGGTGGCGGCCGGGGAGACCTTCGGGTTCCTCGGTCCCAACGGCGCCGGGAAGTCCACGACCATCTCCATGCTCTGCACCCTGAGCGCCCCCAGCGGGGGCCGGGCCAGCGTGGCCGGCTTCGACGTGGTCTCGGCCCGGGCCGAGGTGAGGAGGCGGATCGGGCTGGTGTTCCAGGACACCACCCTCGACGACTACCTGACGGCGGCCGAGAACCTGCGCTTCCACGCCGAGCTCTACGGGGTGCCCCGGGGGGCGGTGGGGGCCCGCATGGCCCAGGTGCTGGAGATGGTGGGCCTGGCCGAGCGCCGGGACAGCCTGGTGCGCACCTTCTCGGGTGGGATGAAGAGGCGCCTCGAGATCGCCCGGGGCCTCCTTCACTCACCCCGGGTGCTGTTCCTGGACGAGCCCACCGTGGGGCTGGACCCCCAGACCCGGGCCCACATCTGGAGCTACATCAACCAGCTCAAGGACAAAGAGCGCATCACCATGTTCCTCACCACCCACTACATGGACGAGGCCGAGTACTGCGACCGCATCGCCATCATCGACCACGGCACCCTGGTGGCCGTGGACACCCCCGAGGCGCTCAAGGCCAGCGTGGGCCAGGACCGGGTGGAGCTGGTCACCGACGACGACCAGGCCGCCATCAGGGCCTTGGGCGAGCGCTTCGCCCTGGAGGCCAAGCTGAGCGAGGGGGCGGTGACCGTGCACGTGCCCTCGGGCGCCGAGTTCGTGCCCCGGCTGTTCGCCGGCCTGGAGGTGCCCGTCCGCTCGGTGAAGGTGGCGCGCCCCACCCTCGACGACGTGTTCATGACCTACACGGGACGGACCATACGCGACGCCGAGGCCGGAGCGGCCGACCGGCTACGGGCCAGCCCGTGGATGAGGGCCAGGAGGCGGCCGTGACCAGCGTGGTGGTGGAGCCCGCCCCCACCCGGGTGGCCGGGGGGAGGCTGGCCGACGACGCCCGGGCCCTGCGGGTGGTGTGGAAGAGGGAGCTGATCCGCTTCGGGCGCAACCGGCTGCGGATCGTGACCGCCCTGGTCCAGCCCGTCCTGTTCCTCTTCATCCTGGGCACCGGCCTGTCGCCCATACTGACCGCCGGGGGGGGCTTCAGCTTCCGGACCTTCATGTTCCCGGGCGTGGTGGCCATGACGGTGCTGTTCACCTCCATCTTCTCGGCCATCTCCATCGTGTGGGACAGGGAGTTCGGCTTCCTGCGGGAGATGCTGGTGGCCCCGGTCCACCGCTGGTCCCTCGTGCTCGGCAAGTGCCTCGGGGGGGCGACCGTGGCCACCATCCAGGGCGCCATCATGCTGGCCCTGGCCGGGGCCGTCGGGGTCCCCTACTCCCCTCCCATGCTGGCGGCCATGGTGGGCGAGATGGCCCTCACCGCCTTCGCCCTGACCGCCTTCGGGGTGCTGGTGGCCAGCCGCATGGCCCAGGTGGAGTCCTTCCAGGTCGTCACCCAGTTCTTCGTGCTGCCCATGTTCTTCCTGTCGGGGGCGGTGTTCCCCCTCTCCCACCTGCCGACCTGGCTCGGGGTCCTGGCCAAGGTCGACCCCCTCACCTACGCCGTGGACCCCTTGCGACGGGCCGTCTTTGCCCACGTCCGGCTCCCGCCGGCCCTGGCCCACACCCTCGACCCCGGGGTGACCTGGGCCGGGTGGCGCCTGCCGGTGGGGCTGGAGCTGGCCATGGTCGCTGCCGCCGCCCTGGCCATGCTCCTGGTGGCGGTGGGGCAGTTCTCCCGGCCCGATTGAGGCGGGAGCCGGCCCGGGCGCTCAGAGCTTCGAGTGCTCCTCCAGCCAGGCCACGATCTGCCTTCCGTAGTGGACCCGGTGGGAGGGGCGGCCGTCCAGGATGAACAGGTGGCTGGCCCCGGGGTAGCGGACCAGGCGGGTCGGCACCCCCCTGGCCCGGAGCATGGAGAACCACTGCTCGGCCTGGCCGATGGGGCACCGGTGGTCCTCCTCCCCGTGCAGGACCAGGGTGGGCGTGGTGACCGCCGAGGCATGGGCCAGGGGCGAGGAGAGCTCGTAGCGCTGGGGGTCCTGCCAGTAGAGGTCCCCGACCTCGTGACGGCCGAGGAAGTGGCCCACGTCCGAGGTCCCGGCCATGCTGCGCAGGTCGCTGACACAGCCTCCGGCCACGGCGGCGGCGAAGCGGTCGGTCTGGGTGGTGAGCCAGCACGTCGTGTACCCGCCGTAGCTGTAGCCCCCCACCGCCAGCCGGCCCGGGTCGGCCACCCCTTCCGCCACCAGGGCGTCCACGGCGGCCAGGAAGTCACCCCGATCGGAGGTCCCCCAGGCCCCCGAGACGGCCCGGTAGAAGTCCTCCCCGTAGCCGTCGCTGCCTCTCGGGTTCACCAGCACCACGGTCCAGCCGGCGGCGGCCAGCTCGTGGTGGTAGAGGTGGGCCGGGTCGAGCACCGGGGACCAGGCGTTGTGGGGCCCGCCGTGGACGTCGAGGAAGAGGGGCCCGGGAGTGGGCGCCGCCGGGTCCCGCAGCACGAAGGCGTGGACGGCCCGGCCATCAGGGGCGCTCACCTCCCGCTCCCGGAAGACCAAGGGCTCCACCCCCGGGAGGGCCTCGGCGGTGAAGGAGGTGAGGACCCTCTCGGAGCCGCCCGCCCTCACCACCACCTCCCCGGCGCTGCGAGGGCCGGCGACCACCGCCACCACCAGGTCGGGGCCCGAGAGGGCCGCCACCCCGGTCACGACCTCATCGGGGCGGCCCAGGACCTTGACCGGTGAGCCGTCCCCCGAAGCCTCCACCGTGTAGACGTGGGTGCAGCCCCGGTCCCTGGCACAGAAGAGGATCCGGGACCCCCCGTCCACGGGCTGGGGCAGGGAGCCGGGATAGGCGGGGGCTCCCGGCATGACGTTGCGGTCCAGGGCGCCCGCGAGGTCCCTGACCTCCCCGCCGTCCAGGGGAACGAGGAGAAGGCGGTTGTGGCCCACGTCGGTCCCCAGGCGCCCCACCACCAGGAGGGACCTGCCGTCGGCACTGAAGGTGACCGGCCCCGCCACCATGGGGGAGGGCCCCACCCGCCGGCCCGTGCCGGGGCCCGCCGGGAGGGGGGACAGGTCGATAACGCAGGCGGCGCTGTCCGGGGCCAGGCCCGGGTCGGGGACCGTAGGGGCCGAATAGGCCAGCTGGCGCCCGTCGGGGGACCAGGCCGGGTGGGCCGCCCCCGCCGGCTCGGCGGTGACCTGCACCGGCTCCGGGACGGCCCCGCCGGGCTGGGCCGCGTCCACGTCCACCACGAACACCTGGCGGCGCGCCCCGGCGAGCAGGCCCTCCCCGTCCACCTTGTCGTCCAGGGTCTCCACCACCACCGGCTCCCCGGCCCGCCGGGGCCCGGCGCCCGGGTCTACGAGAGCGGCGAAGGCGATCCTCGTTCCATCGGGGCTCCACCTCGGCTCGCCGACACCTAGGGGAAGGTGGGTCAGCTGGCGGGGCTCACCCCCGGCCACGGGAAGGAGCCAGACCTGGAGGGGGCCGTCACCGGCACCTGATCGCCTGCCGGGCTCCCGTCCCTCCTCCCCCCCGCCCGGCCCCGCCTCCCCGGGCCGGAGGAAGGCGATCCAGTCGCCGCCAGGGGACCAGGCCGGGCTGGCGTCGTGGGGGCCCAGGGTCAGCTGGGCCAGGCCGCTGCCGTCGGTCCCCACCCACCACAGGGTGGAGCGGTTGGCGTCCGCCTCCCGGTCGGGCCGGGTGAGCGCCAAGGCCACCCGGCTGCCGTCCGGAGCCAGCGTCGGTTGGCCCGGGACCGGCACCCGGTAGAGGTCGTCGAGGACTGGCCTTTCAGGCATGGCTTCTTCCTCCTCGGCCCCGAGGATGCTCATGACGGGCCGCCCCCGTCAAGGTGCGCTCACGCTGTGATGGCCAGGGCGGCGCCGGTGCCGGCGCCAGGCCGGCCTCGGCGCCAGCCGGCGGCCGTCCCTCCGGGCGGGGGGCCAGGGCGCCCGGACGTGCTTCCCGGGCCCCGGGGAGGCTAGACCGGTTGGCGTCGTGGGGGCCGGTCCGGCCGGCAGGCCGCGGGGCAGAGGAGGCTGGAGAGTGGTGCAAGCCAACCGCGAGGCGCCCGCAGTGCGGGACGAGCGCTGGATGAAGACCGACACGTGGCTCCTCTTGTCGTTCGTGCTCGGGTACACCCTGGAGGCCTACATCTTCGCCCTGGCCCCCGTGGCCACGAACTGGGTCAAGGAGCCCCCGGCCCTGCGCTCGCTGCTGCTGTCGTGGGCGCCGATCTGGCTGATCATCGGTATCGGCATCGCCGGCCCCCTCGGGGACTGGATCGGCCGGCGCCGGACCTTCTACCTCACGATGGCGCTGTACGGAGTGGGGGCCGTCGGCTTGTTCTTCTCGGGGACGTACGCCCTGATCCTGGCCTTCCTCGCCGTCCTGCTCCTGGCGGCGGGGGGCGAGATGAACATGATCATGGTGGCGGTGCACGAGACGATGCCGACCAAGCACCGCTCCAAGGCGGCCATGCTGGCCGTCAACTTCATCAACATGGGAGGCTTCATAGTGGCCGGAGTGGACCTGGCCTCCGGCTCCGGGTCCGTCTCCTTCCAGCGGGACATGGTGGTCTGCGCCCTGCTCGGGGTCCTCGCCATCCTGCTGTTCGCCCGGACCCGCACCCCCGAGTCGCCTCGCTGGCTGCTGCGCAAGGGCCGGGGCGAGGAGGCCGCCGCCGAGCTGGCCCGCTTCTACGGTGCCGAGGAGGTGGAGGCCCGCCGGGCGGCCGTGATGAGGGCCCAGGCGGCGGCCCAGGCCGCCGCCGAACGCTCCGCCCGCTCCAACCGGAGGCGCCGCTACCCCCCGCTCTGGGTGCGGCTGGTGGCCGTCATCTTCGTGGCCTTCGCCGACACCACCGGGTTCGGCCTGCTCACCTACACCCTGGGCCCGGTGCACTTCCCCCACGACACCTCGTTCATCATCCTGGTGACCGAGGCGGCGGGCTTCGTCACCGGGCTGTTCGCCTTCTGGGCGGACCGGCTCAGCCGGCGCTGGCTGCTGCTCATCGGCTATGTGGGGTCGGCCGTGCTCACCCTCATCGCCTGGCAGACGGAGGCGGCCTGGGTGAGGGACATCGCCATCTTCTACGGGTTGCTGGTCGTGCTGAACCTGTTCGTCAACATGGCCTACATCACCGAGGACACCCTGAAGGGGGAGGTGTGGCCGACCCGCTACCGGGCCCGGTTCACGGCCCTGTGCCGCTTCGTGAGCATCGGCGGCTACATCGGCACCATCTACTGGACGGCGTCGTTCACCACCGGCCAGCTCATCTTCTTCAACCTGATGGTCTGGTGCCTCGGCATCCTGGGCGCCCTGATCTGGTTCATCGGCGGGATCGAGACCGGCAAGGGCCGCGACATAGAGACCGCGTCGGGAGTGGGCGGCGCCGAGCTGCTGGAGCTCCCGGCGCCCACCGCCGCCCCGGGGCCGGCTCTGGCCCCCGGTCAGATGGGGCGCTGACACCGCCGCCGCCATGACGGGAACGGGACCGGGCCCCGCCCTGGCCGGAGACGAGGGGGAAGGGGCCCCCTACCCCCGGTTCTCCCCCGAGGAGATGGAGCGCCGGCGCCTGGCGCTGGAGGCCGCCCTGGCGGAACGGGGCATCGACCAGCTCCTCGCCTACGGGGCCGAGCGCTCGGGCTCGGCCGTCCAGTGGCTCACCGGTTGGCCGGTCACCCGGGAGGGGGCCGTCGTCTTGGCGCCGGGCCGAGAGCCCGTGCTGGTGGTGCAGTTCTACAACCACGTGCCCAATGCCCGCCTGCTGGCCCAGGGGACCGAGGTGCGCTGGGGCGGGGCCTCGACCATCGGCACCGCCATCGAGGCCCTCCGGGCCAGCGGGGCCGGGCTCGGCCGCATCGGGGTGATCGGCCCCTTCCCGGCCCGCCTGCTCGGCCCCCTCTCCGCCGCCGTGGGCGAGGTGGTGTTCCTGGACGACGCCTACACCGGCCTGCGCCTCGTCAAGTCCGAGGAGGAGCTGGCCTGGGTCCGCACCGGGGCCTCCCTCACCGACAAGGCGGTGGCGTCCCTGGCCGCCGGGGCCGAGGTGGGAGCCACGGAGACCGAGCTCTGCGCCCTCATCGAGTCCGCCTACCTCGGGTCCGGGGGGGTGAACCACATCCACTACCTGAGCGCCACGCCCATGTCCTGTCCGGCCTCCTGCGTCCCCGCCCAGTGGCCCTCCCGCCGCCCCCTGCGGGCGGGGGACGCCCTGGTCTGCGAGGTCAGCGCCAGCTACTGGGGGTATCCCGGCCAGCTGCTGCGCACCTTCACCGTCGCCACCGACCCCACCCCCCTCTACGAGAGGCTGCACGAGGTGGCCAGCGCCGCCCTGGCCGAGATGCTGTCCAGGCTCGGCCCCGGGGCGACGGCGGCCCAGGTGGCCGAGGGGGCCGCCGTCATCGAGGACTCGGGCTTCTTTGCTTGCGACGACCTCCTGCACGGCTTCGTCGGGGGGTACCTGCCTCCGGTCATAGCCGGCCCCGGCAGGCCGGGCCCCGGAGGCGCCGGGGCCGTGCCCGACCTCGTCTTCGAGCCGGGGATGACCGTGGTGGTGCAGCCCAACGTGGTGACCAGGGATGCCCGGGCCGGGGTCCAGACCGGCGAGCTGGTGCTGGTCACGGAGGAGGGATGGGCCCCCCTGCACCGCTTCCCCCCGGGGCTCGGGCGCATCGGCTGAGCCCTTCCTGAGCCCGCCCGGGGCGCGCCCCGGGCCCGGTGGGCACCGCCGAGGCGTGCCTTGTGCCCGGTGGGCACCGCCGAGGCGTGCCTCAGGCCAGGTGGACACCGGCCAGCGCGGCCAGGCGGGCCACCACGAAGCCGGCGGCCAACCCGGCCGCCGGCCCCAGCACCCAGCCCCGCAGGATGCCGACCAGGGTCTTGCGCTCGACCGTGTGGACCCCCCGGGCCAGGCCGGCACCCGCCATGGCCCCCACCAGGGCCTGGTTCATGGAGGTGAAGAACCCCAGGCTGGCCGCCAGGAGGACCACGGAGGCCTGCACGGCCTGGGCCGCCGTGGCCATGGACCGGTCGAGATGGACGATGTCGAAGGCCACCCGGTGGAGCAGGGGCCGCCCGGCGGTGAGGACCCCGAGGGCCAGGCCGGCACCCCCCACCGCCCCGGCCACCCGGGGGGAGAAGAGGTGGGCCGCGACCAGGGAACCGGTGGCGTTGGCCACGTCGTTGCTCCCCATGGTGAAGGAGGCGGCCGCCCCCACCCCCACCAGGCCCGGGCCCAGCCACCGGAAGGGGGCGGCCCGGTCGCCGGCCGCCAGATGGCCCCGGTGTCGCCAGGCCGCCGCCCGGTCCAGGGACCTGGTGAGGGTGAAGCCCACCCCCGCCGCCACCACAGGGGCCAGCACCCAGACCGTGGCCAGCTCCCCGATGGAGGCCCACCGCACGCCCACGCCCGCCCCCAGCGCCGTGCCCGCCACGGAGGACACCAGGATCTGGATGGTGCTGGTGGGTATGCGCAGGCGGTTGTAGGCGGTGGTGAGGCCGAAGGCCACGGCCAGCACCAGGACCTCGGCACCTGTCCCCAGGGTGGAGGTGGTGAGCCCGTGGGCAACGGTGTGCTCGACGGCGTGGCTGGCCAAGGTGGCTCCCAGCCAGGCCAGAGGGGCCATGACCACCAGCGCCGCCCCGGTCCCGATGGCGCCCAGGGCTCGGGGCATGCCCATGCACGCTCCGGTGTAGTGAGCGCCCATGCTCCAGGCGAACCCCAGGGCCAGCAGGACCAGGACGGCATCCACCGGACCAGGCTGCCACTGGGAGCGCTGCCGGGGACATCCCGTCCCCTGCCTGCCGGGCCGGCAACCGCCCCGGACGGTGGGACTGGCATGCCAGCTAGCGTCAGGGGCCCGTGGTGGCATCCGAGCTTCCCCAGCGGGCCGGCCGCCCCCCCGGGCGGGCCGTGGTCGTGGGGGCCGGCCTGGTCGGTCTTTCGGTGGCGTGGTTCCTCCAGGAGCACGGGGTGGAGGTGTGCGTGGTCGACCGCTCGGGGGTGGCAGCCGGCGCCTCGTGGGGGAACGCCGGCTGGCTCTCCCCGGCCCTGGCTGTCCCCCTGCCCGAGCCGAGCGTGCTGCGCTACGGGCTGCGGGCCCTCCTCGACCCTGACGCCCCCCTGTCGGTCCCCCCCTCCGCCGGCCTGGCTGCCTGGCGCTTCCTGGCCCGCTTCGCCCTCAACTGCACCGCCGGGCGGTGGCGGCGGTCGATGGCCGCCTACCTCGGGATCAACGCCCTGGCCCTGGAGGCATACGACACCCTGCTCCAGGGGGGGGTGGAGGTCTCCACCCCCGAGGCTCCCATAATGGCCGTCTTCGACGGGCCGGGCTCCGACGACCATGCCGCCCTGCAGCACGAGATCGAGGCCATCCGGGGTGTGGGCCAGGAGGTGAGGGTGAGGGCGCTCGCCGGGGAGGACCTGCGCCGGGCGGCGCCCCTCGTCGCCCCCTCCCTGGCCTCGGGCCTCCTCATCGAGGGCCAGCGCTACATCGACCCCGGGGCGACGGCCCTGGCCCTGGCCCGGGCCGTGGAGGCCAGGGGCGGGCAGGTGCGGGCCGGGTTCAACGCCCGGGCCCTGCGCCACGGCCCGGGGGGGATAGCGGTGGAGGCCTGGGCCGGGCCGCCGGAGCGGGGCGACGCCGTGGTCCTCGCCACCGGGGCCTGGCTGTCCGAGCTGGCCCGGCCCCTCGGCATCCGGGTGCCGGTCCAGGCGGGCAGGGGCTACTCCTTCAGCGTGGAGGCCGCAGAGCCCTTGGAGGGCCCCCTGTACCTCCCCGGGACCCGGGTGGCGTGCACCCCCTACCGGGGCGGGGTGCGGGTGGCGGGCACGATGGAGTTCCGCCCCCCTGACCACCCCTTGGACCCGGCCCGGATCACCTCCATCATCAAGGCCACCCGCCCGCTGCTCCCCGGGGTGGACTGGGGGTCGGTGGCCGATCCCTGGGTGGGCCCCCGCCCCGTCACCTCGGACGGCCTCCCCCTCGTGGGGGCCACCAGGGCACCGGGGGTGTACGTGGCCGGCGGCCACGGCATGTGGGGGATCACCCTGGGCCCCGCCACCGGGAAGCTGCTCGCCGACCAGATCGTCACCGGCCGGGTCCCCCCTCCCATCGCCCCCTTCGACCCCCTGCGCCCGGCCCTCCCCACGCCTCTCTAGGCGGGCGCTCCCCCCTCGGCGCCGGGGCTCAGCCCGGCAGGCGGCCGGAGGCGGCCAGGGAGGCCAGCTCCACCCGCGAGCGCAGGCCCAGCGCCCTCAAGACGCTGCTCACATGGCGCTCGACAGTCCGCTCGCTCACATAGAGCAGGCCGGCGATCTCGGAGTTGCGCCGGCCCGAGGCCACCAGCAGGGCCACCTCGTGCTCCCGCCTGGTCAGCCGGCCGACCCGGGCCCGGGGGGAGCTCAGGCGGACACCCAGGGCCCGGGCCGCCTGGCGAGCCCGGTCCGCTCCCCGGCGGGCCCCCATGGCCTCGTAGGCCTGGGCGCAGGCCACGAGGCCGGGCCCGTCGGAGCGCAGCCGGGCTGCCTCCAGGCGCAGGCGGGCGGCCTCGAAGGCCTCGGGGGAGCGGTCCGCGGCCCGGGCGAACAGGTCGGCGGCCCTCCTCGGGTCGTGGCTCAGGACCGCCAGCCACCCCTGGCTGGCCTGGCCCAGCCACTCCGCTGCCGGCCAGCGGCCCGCCAGCTCCTCCAACCCCCTGGCCGCCCACTCGGCCCGGGCCCCCAGCCCGGCCCGGGCCGCAGCCCGCACCACGCCTGCCAAGCCCCAGGCCCGGCCGGGGTGGTCAGTGGCCCCCGCCACCTCCTCGTACAAGCCGAGGGCGGCGGGGAGGTGGCCCGACTCCTCCAGGAGGAAGGCCCGGGCCCCCTTCATCCGTCTGTCCTCGGCGCTGCCGGGGGGGAACGACAGCCCCTCCAGCAGGCGCTCGGCCAGCCCCAGGTCGCCGCGGCGGGCATGGACGTGGACCAGACCCACCACCACCCTGTCCTCGGCCCGCCGCCCCACCCGGACCGCCACCGCCCGGGCCGCCAGCTGGTGGGCCAGGGCCTCGTCCAGGTCGCCCCGGTTCATGACGCCGAGCGAGAGGTTGGAGCGGAGCAGGGCCTGCAGGGAGGGAGGGACCCCGGGCAGAGCCAGCCCCTCCCGGGCGTAGGCCTCCAAGCCGGCCGTGTCCCCGGCCAGCTCGGACAAGCAGGACAGGTTGAGCAGGGCCAGGGCGGCCTCCCCCGGCATGCCTGCCCGGCCGGCCGCCTCCTTCACCTCCCGGAGCAGCGGGATGGCGTGGGCGGGGCCCGCCGTCTGTCCCACGATGAGCCCCAGGCGGTTCCTGGCCTGCAGGGACAAGAGAGGGTCCCCCAGGTCCTGGGCCTGGCGGAAGGCCTCCTCGGCAAAGGGCAGGGCCCGGCCCGGCTCGCCGGCCCGGTCCAGCACCACCGCCTGGGCCAAGGTCGCCTGGGCCCTCTCACGCCTGCCCAGGTTCGCCCCCCCGGCCAGCAGGGCCTCGGCCTCGGCCAGGACCCGCCGCGATGACTCGAGGTCGCACGCCTCGTCCCAGAGGGCCAGCCCGAAGCGGGACAGGAACGACAGCCGCTCCCCCTCCCGGCCCGGGCGGGCCAGATCCTCCAGGAGGGGGGCCGCCACCTCCCAGGCCCGGGAGACGTGCCCGGCCCGGAGCCAGGCCAGAGCCAGGCCGGCCCGGGCCCGGTCCACCACCTCCGGGCCCCCGGCCATGGTCCCGGGGCCGGCTGCCACCGAGCCGGCGACTCCCACCCCCGGGGCGCCACCCACCCCCTCCGCCGCCGGCGCCGACCCCAGGGCCACGGCCCGCTCGAAGGGCGCCGTGGCGTCCTCCCCCCCTCCCCGGGCCAGGATGATCTCCCCCACCTCCAGGTAGGCCCGGGCCGCGCCGGCCAGGTCCCCGGCACCGGCCAGCTGGGGTGCCAGCAGGTGGGGGGCCTCGCCCGCCAGCAGGTCGGCGACCCGGCGATGGCGGCGGCCCCGCTCGCCAGGGCTGAGGCGCCCGTAGATCGCCTCCCTCACCACCGGATGGCGGAACCACCACTGCCCCCGGGAGTCAGGCACCAGGAGGCCCGTGGCTGCCGAGCCGGGAGGGCCCCGGCCCCCCAGGTCGGCTGCCCCCGGGCCGGCCAGACCGGCCAGGTCCGGGCCCAGCCCCGTAAGGGCCTCCAGCCACGGAGCCCGAGCCGGCTCGGGCAGCACGGCCGCCCAACCCAGGGCGTCCACCACCCGGGGGTCCAGGCGGTCCAGCCACTCGGCCAGGATGGCCTGCACGGCGGGGCCGGGGGCCTCCCCCGCCCCTGGCCCGGGGCCGGCGGGGCCGGGCCAGGTCCGGGCCAGGGCCACGCAGAGCAGGGGGTTGCCGCCCGTCCTGGCGTGCACCCGGGCGACCTGCTCGGGGTCGGCGGGCCGGCCCAGGTGCATCGCCAGCAGCTGGCCCACGGCCTCCGGGCCCAGCGGGCCCAGGACCCGCACGTCTACGGGCAGCTCCCGGCCCAGCTGGCGCACCAGGGCCGAGAGGGACGGGTCCGGCCTCCCCGCCAGGAGCCAGGCCATGGGCAGGTCGGCCAGGTGGGTGATGGCGGACTGGAGGACGTGGCGGGCCGCGGCCGAGGCCCAGTGAAGGTCGTCGATGGCCACGAGAAGAGGGGCGGCAGCAGCCAGGTGCTCCAGGTGGTCGAAGAAGGAGTTGGCCACCACCTCGACCCGGGCATCGGGGGGCAGCGGAGGCAGGGGCGGGGGGGCCAGGCGGCGGGCCTGGCGGAGCAGCGAGCGGATGGGGTCCATGGGGAGGCTCTCGCTCACGGGCAGGCAGGTCACCTCGAGAGCCGCCACCCCCGCATCCACCACCAGCGCCCGCCCCGTGGCCACCAGCCACGACTTCCCGCTGCCCGGCTCCCCGGCCAGCACCACCACCCCGCCCTGGCCGCCGGCCAGCCGACGGGCCCGGTGGGCGAGCAGCCCGGCCTCCTCCGCCCTGTCGACCAGCGTGTCGGGGGGAGCGGGGCCGCGCCGACCGTCGAGCAGGGAGGTCCCCCCGTTCACCTCCATCGGTACCGACATTAGCCCTGAAACCGGCCCGCAGCCCGGGAGCGGATTTGGGTGGCTCCACTCATGACGTCGCCCGGCCGCCGGGCCCAACATCTGGTGGCGGGTCTCATGTCGGGAGCCGCCACGACTCTCACAGGGAGGGGACAATGCTTCAACGCTTCGCCAGACCTGCGGGCCGCGCCCTGGCCGTGGGTGGGCTCCTGGCCGGCCTGGTGGCGGCGCCCACGCTGGCCGCCTCGGCCAGCGGAACCATCACCACCTACACCTGCAGAGGCACGCCCCAGGCGCCAGGGGTCCTGGCGGGAAGGTTCAAGGGCAACGTCGTGGTGAGGGGGGCGTGCGCCGTGAACGGTGGCCCGGCTGTGGTCGAGGGCAACCTGCGGGTCGCCAGGGGCGGGGCCCTGCTGGCGGCCTTCGCCATGAACGACCGGACCGGCAAGGGAGCCTCCAGCCTCACGGTGGAGGGCAACCTCGTGGTGGCGAGGGGGGCGGCCGCCGCCCTCGGGTGCGAGCCGAACTTCTTCACCTGCATAGACGACAAGGGGAAGACGCCCTCGCTGCAGTCCCGGGTCACCATTGGCGGCGACCTGGCCTCCTACCGGGCCCTCGGGGTGCTGGTACACAACACCTCGGTGGCCGGCGACGTATCCCAATTCGGTGGGGGCGGTGGCCTCACCTGCAAGCCCCAGGGCATCTTCGCCGCCTTCAACTCCCCCGCCTACAGCGACTACGAGGACGACGCCATCGGCGGCAGCGTGGCGGTGAGCGGGGTCAGGTCCTGCTGGCTGGGCCTGCTGCGCAACGCCGTCCACGGCAGCCTGAGCTTCGAGGGCAACCGGATGGCCGACCCCGATGCCAACGAGGTCCTGCACAACTACGTCAACCGGTCCCTCAGCTGCTCCGCCAACTCCCCGGCCGTGCAGTACGGCGACAGCGGCGGCTCCCCCAACGTGGTCAACGGCGGCGCCTACGGCCAGTGCGGCTTCCGGGTGATGAAGCCCAACCCCGCACCCAGCGGCCCGCTGGAGCCCATCTCCATCCGCTCCACCGCCTAGTCGGGCGAACCAGGTGGCGGCTGGCCCTGGCCGGAAGGGGTCGTGACCCGGGCCAGGGCCTGAGCCGCGCCCTGCGGTCGGGGCCCCTGGACCCTGCTAGCTGGCCACCTGCTAGCTAGCCACCTTCTTGGCCTTCTTGGCCGCCTTGGCCTTGGGAGCCTTGGCGCTGGAGGCAAGGACGGTGACCGCCCCTGCCGTGGGGGCGAACGTGCTGACCTCGCCGGTCTCCCACCGGACGGTCAGCAGGGCACCGTGCACCTCCTCGACCGTGCCCACTCGCGGCGCCTGGCCCACCTTGCGGCCAGGCAACTCGATCCGGTCACCGGGATTGGCCATCGGCCGCACCTCCTTTGCTTGGCCTTGACCTTCCGACCTGCCGCCAACCTACCCCTGAGCCGCCCGCCCTGCAGGCCGCTCGCCTTCTGACGGCGGTGCCCCTGAGCCCGCCGAGACGGCCCGCTCGAAGGCCGACAGCGCCTCTCGCGTGGCCCGGTCGTGGTCCCGCACCGCCTGGCGCAGGGCTTCGCTCCTCCTGCGCTCGGCCTCGTGCACCGCCTCCTCGTAGGCCGCCTCGGCCTGGCGGATGGCCGCCTGGCGGGCCTCGTCGGCGGCCTCCACCGCCCGGGCCCATGCCCTGCCGGCCCGCTGGATGGCCCCGGCATGGTCCACGAGGCCCTGCACCGCCGCCTGAGCTGCCTGCAGGGGCTCCCCGCCGGCCCGCCGGCCCGCCGCCAGCTCCTGCTCGTAGACCTGCTCCGCAGCCCGTTCCGCCTCCCGCTCGGCCTCCTCCACCATCTGGGCATGGGTGGCCTCGGCCCGGCGGATGGCGTCGGCCCTCTCCCGCTCCGCCTCCTCCAGCCTCTCCCGGTGGGCGGCCGAGATGCGCCGAAGCGCCTCGGAACGGGCCACCGTGGCCGACCGGATGGCGGCGGCCTTGGTCATCTCCGCCCGCCTCAGCTCCTCGGGGCCGACCGGGCTGGCCCCAGGGGGCGGGTTGGCCTGGGAGGGTGGCGGGCGCCGACCCTTGCCCTGGCCACGGGGAAAGAGCCTGCCGGCTATGCCTCCTCCCTCCTACCCGGTCCCCGGAGGGACGCTTGCCACCAATTCAACCCCAGCCAGCGGGGCCCTACAAGGATGCCCCCCGGCCTCTTCACCCCAGCCCGAACCACCGGTCCCTCCAGGGGAACAGGTACCAGTCCGTCACCACGTTCAGGGTACGGCGGGCGTCGATGAACCGCTCCGCCATCTCGTCCACCACCGAGAGGCCCCCGCTGAGAGGCATCCCCGCCGCCTTGAGGGACCGGGCGGCCAGGGAGTACCAGCGCCGGCCCAGGCTCTCCAGGAGCTCCTGGCCCGACAGCCGCTCATCTCCCTCGCGGCGCACGCCGGACGCCCGCAGCAGGCGGCCGGTGCCCACCTCCCCGAGGTCCAGGATGCTGCGGTGGTCGGGGAAGACCCCGGTGAGGAAGAGGGACAGGTCGCCCAGGCGGCGGTAGATGCCGGGGCGCTCGGCTGGCCCCACGGCCTCCAGCAGGCCGGCCAGGCGCACCGGGTCCAGCTCGCTGAACCGGCGCCGGCGCCACCCCCTCGCCGTGCGCTGCCAGGTGGTCCCGCTGGCCACGTGGGTGTAGGAGGCCAGCAGCTCCACCAGGAAAAAGCGGCGGGCCGGGTCGGCCAGGAGGTCCCGCAGGGGGCCCACGTCGAACACCGGCACCCTTTGGCGGGGCGCCCACCGCTCCTGCACGTAGGAGGCCCGGGCCAGGCGGACGGCGGTGCGGTGCACGGCGGTGGCGAAGGTGAGGAAGGGGGAAGCGCCTATGAGGCCGGGGGCGGCCACCGGCGGGGAGGAGGAGGGGCCGGCCAGCCTGGCGGCGCCGGCCCCGTCGGCCCGGGCGAGCGCGGGGCCAGGGCCCTCCTCCGCCGGCTCGGGGCCGAATATGGCCTCCTCCAGGGCGGGGTCCTCCAGGACCTGGGCCAAGCCGGCCGGGCGGGCGCCGAAGCCTTGCAGCAGCTGCCTGTCCGTCTCGGTCAGGTGCTGGCCGTACAGCAGGTCGATGTCGACGCTCATCGGCTGCTCCACGCTACCGGGAGGGCCACCAGGGGCGGCCTCCCGGCCGGCGGCCCAGGCCCGCCGAGGGGCGGCCACCATTGCTTGCCACAGCAAGGACCGCCTCCTACCATGGTCCGGCCCGCCCCGCTCGGCGTCTGCCCGCCCGCCGGTCCGGCCCGGGGCACGGAGGGAGAGGAACAAGGAGGCGAGTTGGCTCTGAGCTGGGTGCGGTCGACGGACTGGGACGCTTCGGGTTGGCGCCAGGAGGCAGCGTGCCGGTTCAGCCCCCCGGACCTGTTCTTCCCCGTGGGCCGCACCGGCCCCGCCGTGTCCCAGATCGAGGCGGCCAAGGCCGTGTGCCGCACCTGCCCCTCCCAGTCGCCGTGCCTGGAGTTCGCCCTCGCCACCAACCAGGAGTCGGGCGTGTGGGGCGGGACCTCGGAGGACGAGCGCCGGTCCCTCCGCCCCACCTGGCTGGCGCGCCGGCGCCAGGCCCGCCGGGCGCACCAGCTCGGCAACCGCTAGCCGACGGGAGGGCCGGCGGGCTGGGCCGCCCCCTCGGGGACGGGCACGCTCACCTCGGCCAGGGTGCCCGCCCCGCTGGACATGGTGATGGTCCCCCCCAGCTGGTCGGCCACCAGGTGCTTCACGATCGAGAGCCCGAGGCTGGCCGGCTGGCCCAGGCGAAATCCCTCCGGTAGCCCCTGCCCGTTGTCCTGGACGCGAACCGTGAGGCGCCCCCCGGCCCGCCTCAGGTCCAGGTGCACCCGGCCCTCCTCGCCCTCCTCTCCCTGGGGCTCCTCGGAGAGGTCGGCGAAGGCGTGCTGGGCGGCATTCTGCAGCAGCTCGGTGATGACCACCGCCAGCGGGGTGGCCACCTCGGCCACCAGCTCGCCGGCATGCCCGCTCACCTCCACCCGCACCGGGCAGGGAGCCACCACGGCGTCCTCGGCCATCCGCACCAGCAGGGGCACGATCTGGTCGAAGGGCACCTGGTCCCGGGCGTCCCGGGACAGTATCTCGTGCACCGCCGCCATGGACTGGATGCGCCTCTCGGCCTCCCGCAGGGCGTCCCGCCCCTCCTCCGAGGTCAGCCGGCGGGCCTGGAGGCGCAGCAGGGAAGAGATGGTCTGGAGGTTGTTCTTGACCCGGTGGTGCACCTCCTTGATGCTGGCGTCCTTGGACAGGAGCAGGCGGTCCCGCCGGCGCAGGTCGGTCATGTCCCGGAGGAGCACGAGGGCCCCGTCCATGCGCCCGCCGGCCAGGAGCGGGATGCAGCGCAGCATCACCACCACGTCGGGGGGGCGCTCGATCTCCACGGTCACGGGGCGGGCGGTCTCGAAGGAGGTCGGCACGGCCGAGTCGTCCACGCCCAGCTCGGCCAGGCGCAGGCCGGCCAGGTTGCTCGTGACTCCCATGCGGTGGAAGGCGTTCACGGCGTTGGGCGAGGCGTAGACCAGCCGGGCCCCCTCGTCGAGCACGATCACCCCGTCACCGACCCGGGGGGACTCCTCCCCCTCGGGCACGTCCTGGCCGTAGGGGAAGGGGAAGGCCCCCTCCATCACCATGCGGGCGAAACGCCCGAACAGAGACACATAGGTCCGCTCCAGCTCACCCGGGCGGCGCCGGACCGACAGCGGGGACTCCCGGTCCAGCACGGCCAGCAGGCGCCCCTCCCGCCTGACGGGGATGCACTCGCTCCGCACCCGCTCCCCCCGGCCCAGCTCCCTCTCCCCCTCCACCATCTCCCGGAGGCGCCAGGCCCGGGCGACCAGGGGCATGCCCGCCTCCTCCACCACCCGGCCCACCAGGTCCTGCGGGTGGACGGTCTGGGTGGTGCTGGGCCTCATCTGGCCCAGGATCACGAAGCCCCCCTCCCGGTCCGGTGCCAGCAGCAACAGGTCGGCGAAGGAGAGGTCGGCCAGCATCCCCCACCACGCCATCAGCCCCTGCAGGTGGGTCAGGTCCTCGCCGTCCAGGTCGGTGTGCTCGCGGACCACCTCTGCCGGGGTCGTCATCCGGGACGAAATGTAGCTCCCGGCCCACCGGCCCCGATGTCCACCTTCACCGGCTGGCGGGCCCTGAAGGCCGTGAGCGACCCGTAACCGGCCCCCCGCACCAGCCCCGCCAGCTCGCCCGCCCGGTCGGCCACGTCCCCCAGGCCGTGGGCGTCGGAGGCCGTCGTGACCGGGACGCCGAGAGCGCAGAACCGCTCGAGCAGCTCGGGGGCGGGATAGGCCTCCAGGGCTGGCTTGCGCCATCCGGCCGAGGACACCTCGGCGGCCATGCCGTGGGCGCCAGCCGCCTCGGCCATGCGCTGGTAGCGATCGTGGAGGTCGGGGGGGCGGTGGCCGGCCACCTTGGCCAGGTCGGGGTGGGCCAGGACGTCGCACACACCGGAGGCGGCCAGCTCGCAGAGGGCCTCGGTGTAGGCGTCCCAGGCCGCCTCCACTCCCCGCCTCCCCCACTCGGCCTGGGCCACCTCGTCGCTCAGGTCATCGAACAGCCAGGGGCCCAGCCAGTGGACCGAGCCCAGCAGCACGTCGAAGGGGTACCCCGACAGCAGGGCGGCCACCTGGTCCATGCGCCCCCGGTAGTAGTCCACCTCCAGGCCCAGGGCGACCGGCAGACCGGCGGCCTTGGCGTCGAGGACCGTGGCCACGTACTCGTCCAGGTCGGCCCCCACGTGGCGCTGCCAGTAGGAAGCGGCCGATGCCCGCAGCGCCGGGTCCCCACCCTCCTCCTCCCACCAACCCCCGAGCAGGGCATCGGCCTGGCGGAAGCGGAACAGGTGCTCGGTGAGGGCGATCTCGGTCACACCCGCCGAGCGGGCCCGGTCCCAGTAGGCGGCCAGCTCCTCCACCCTGGGCTGGCGGTCCCTCTCGCCGTGGGGCCAGAGGTGGAGGTGGTAGTCGAGCACTTCCTAGGCGCCGGCCGCGGGCTCGCTCATCGCCGCCATCGTATGGGGCCCCCTGGCCGGCGGGAGACAAAGTCCCCCTTGGGGCGAGGCCCCCAGGACGGTACGATGCGAGGGTGGAAGGGTCGGGGGTGATCGTCCGGAGCAGGTTGGCCTGCGCCCGGGCCGTTGTGCTGAGCGAGCACAGCCGGGAACTGGTGGAGACGGCCCGCTTCCTGCGCATGGAGACGGTCCGCCGCCGGGAGGCTCGCCCTCCCTGGCGGCCCGCACACCCGGCAGGCCGGCCCCGCCCGCAGCCCGGGGGGCTTTCCTCCTTCCGGGTGGACGGGACGGTGGGTGACCAGGCGGTATGGGCGGAGTACGAGGAGGGCAGCCTCCGCTTCCCCCCGCTCCTCCGCTCCCACGCCGAGCTCGTGGTCTCCCTGGGGGAGTCCTTCCGCCTGGGTGAGGAGGATGTCCCGGCCAGCCTCACCGGCCCGCCCGGTGTGGTGCTCGCCACCCTCATGCGGGCCATGCGGGTGAAGAGCGTGAAGGCCACGCTCCCCCCCCACCTCACCCCACCTGACTGACGAAAGGGACCGCCCGTGACCACCTCCAGCCTGCCGGGGACCGCCGGCCCGGGCCTCCCCGGTGAGCCGCCCCACCGTCGCCCCCGCCCCGGGAACCCGGTTCCCCCCGGGGGACGGTGAGCGCCGTGGGGGGGGGCCGGCCCGCCGGCGTGGTGGTGGTGGGGGCCTCGGCGGGGGGGTCGAGGCGCTGTGCCGCCTGGTCCGGGGCCTGCCCCTTGACCTCGAGGCCGCCGTCCTGGTCGTGCTGCACGTGTCCCCTTCGTCCCCGAGCGTCCTGCCGCGCATCCTGAGCCGCTGCGGCCCCCTCCCCGCCGGCCATGCGGAGGACGGGGAGAAGCTCCTCACCGGGCGCATATACGTGGCCCCCCCCGACCACCACCTGGTGGTGGAGGAGGGCCGGGCCCGCCTGTGGCGGGGGCCCCGGGAGAACGGGCTGCGGCCCGCCGTCGACCCCTTGTTCCGCTCGGCGGCCTCCGAGTACGGTCCCGCCGGGGTGGGAGTGGTGCTGTCGGGCATGCTCGACGACGGGACGGCCGGGCTGATCGAGATGAAGAGGGCCGGGGCCCTGGTCATGGCCCAGGACCCCGCCGACACCGCCTTCCCCAGCATGCCGGCCAGCGCGGCTCGCTTTGCCAGCCCCGACGAGGTGGCTCCCGCCGACGAGCTGGCCACCCTCATCACCGCTGCCGTGACCCGTCTGGCCGCCCTGCCAGAGGCTGAGCCCGGCTACGAGGCCCATCACCACGGAGGAGAGGCCGTGACCGACCTGGACCCCGATCCGCCCCAGGACACCGGCGGGGGCGACCCCGCCGGGGGCGTGCCATCCGCTGCCAGGTGTCGATCTACCCCTTGAAGGGGACCGGCCCCGACGGGGCCATCATCCTCATGCGGGCCGAGGACGCCCCCCGGCGGGCCGGGAGGGGGGCGGAGGACGAGAGGCCTCCCAGCCCGGGGTGATGAGTGCCCATGCCCACCGCCAGCGAGACCGGTTCCCCGCTGTCCCCCAAGCTGATAGTGGTGGTGGCCTCACTGGGCGGCATCGATGCCATCTCCCGCCTGCTGGCCTGCCTCCCCTCCTGGTTCCCGGTGCCCATAGTGCTGGTCCAGCACGGGCGGGCCCAGCCTGACCCGGGCCGCCTCTCCCGGCTGCTGAAGGGCCGGACCGAGCTGCCGGTGCGCACGGCCACCCAAGGCATGCCCGTCGGCCCCCCCGGGGTGACCGTCATCCCCGCCGGCCGTACGGCCACTCTCGATGCCGGGCACCGGCTGGTCCTCGGTTCCCGCCTAGCCCTGGGGGGCGGCGACGCCATGCTCACCAGCGCGGCCGAGGCCCTGGGGGCCAGGGTGGTGGCGGTGGTGCGGTCCGGCCGCCTCAGGGACGGGACGAGGGGGGCCCAGGCGGTGAAGGACCGGGGCGGGAGGGTGCTGGCCCAGGACCCGTCCAGCGCCGCCGCTCCGGGGATGCCCTCCAGTGCCATATCGGCTGGTTGCGTGGACCAGGTGCTCACCCCCGAGAGCATCGCCGGAGCCCTGGTGGGCATGGCCCGGAGTGCCGGGATCGCCACCCCCGGGTAGGACCGGGGCATGGAGCGGACGCAGACAACGATGGACCAGGCCCCCTTCCCGGCCCGGGGGACCGGCCCCACCGAGCCCCCGCTGCCCGACCCTCCCGATCCGGGCATCCCCTCTCCTCCGGTGCCGCCCATCCCCGACCCGGGGCCTCCGGAGCCCCAGCCGCCCCTGCCGGACCCCCAGCCGGCCTAGGGACGGCTAGCGCTCGTGGGGCTGGCCCGGGCCGCCCGGCCGCCGGCTCGGGCCACCGACGGGGGCTGGGCGCAGCTCCCCGCCGCCTGGTCCCACAGGGCGGGAAGGCTCACCCTCCTGTCGAGGAGCTGGAAGGTGGCCGCCGGGCTCCTGGCGCACAGGTCCGCCACCTCCCACCCGGCCGGGGAGCGCCATCCCTGCCCAGGGCTGGGGTCGGTGGCGGCCTCGGCCAGCTCGTGGGCGATGGCCTGGGAGGGATCGAGACAGGAGCCGTGCCCGCCCCCCATGACCACGTAGGCCACCAGGGTCCCCGTGACGGGCAGGCGCCCGTGCCAGCCGCAGTAGGAGCGCTCGCTCATCCCCTGGCTGGCCGCCGAGCCCAGCAGCACCAGGAGCACGGTGTCGGGTGAGGGAGAGGGCACGGGCGGCGCGGGCAGCTCACCGAAGATGGTGATGGGCGGCCGGTAGCCCACGAACCGGCCCCGCTCGGCCCGCAGGGGCCCCACCCCGTACTGGCGGAGCAGGGCCCACCAGCCGCTCCTGGTCATGGCCCTCAAGGTGGCCTTGACCAGCGGGCGGTCCCCCCTGGTGCCCGGCCCCCAGTAGACGGGCTCCACGACCGGGCTTCGCACCACCTGGCCGTGGTCGGACACCGGCCCCTTGCATGAGGGGTCCCGCTGACAGGAGGGCGGCCCGGTGAGGACGGCCGGGGGGGCAGGTCCCACCCCGCTCCTCCCCCGGCTGGTCCCACAGGATGCGGTCAGGAGGGCGAGGGCCAGGGCCAGGAGGGTGAGCAGGGCTGGGACCAGGCGTCGGCGGAGGGCCCCGGGACGGCGGGCGGGAGGCATCTGGTGCTGGTCTTACCCCCCGGCCACGGAGCCCTCCCGCCCCCCCGGGGAAAGGGTCAAGACCGTGGTCTCCAGGGTACGACCCTGCCATGTCGCTGGAGCAGCTCGACCATCCGGATCTGCCCACCTTCCTCGAGGAGGCGAGGAAGGAAGTGGCTCACACCATCGACCTCCACTTCGGGACCCAGGACCTGGCGACCCGGGGTGCCTACGTCCGGGTGCTGGTGGGCCAGCTCTCCAACCTCACCCAGGTCCGCGACGACACCCTGCGGGCCACCCTGCGCCACCTCGATGACGACGGGGGGCACCTCGAGCGCTACGACGAGCTGCGCCAGCAGCTGATGTCCGTCCTCGGCGAGCTGGACGAACGGTCCGCCGGGGTGGGCCCTCGGGACGTCTACCAGTCCCGGCCCGAGCTGGTGGCCAAGCTGGTCAAGGACCTGGCCGCCAAGGTGGAGGCCTACGACCGCTACGAGGCGGGCGAGCTGGTGCCCTTCCTCAGCCAGCGCTGCGAGCCGGGCACCATGGAGCGCCTGGGGTCCCAGGCCGTCAAGGACTTCCAGCACGGTCCCAGCCACAGCCATGCCGGCCATCCCCCCGCCGACGAGCGCTCCCGGCTGGGAAAGGCCGTTAGCGCCTTCCTCGACCGCCTGGACGACAGCCCCGACCACGTCGAGGAGGCCCTGGCCGACGAGGGCGAGGAGGGCCCCTGAGCACGCTCGGGGCGGGTCAGGCGGGGCGGTTGGTGCCCCGGGCCAGGGGGAAGTAGAGGGCCAAGGGGGGGCCGATGAGGATGATGATGGCCAGGCCTATGAGCAGGCCGTAGAGGGGAGGGCCGGGGGCGGCTATCCCGGTGGCGATGAGGAGGGTCGTGGCGCCGGCGGGGGCATGGTGGGCACGGGCCACCTCGAGGCCGGCCACCGTGAGCCCGCCGGCCAGGGCGGCCGCCCCCACCTGGAGCAGCACCAGGTGGTGCTGGGCCACGATGGACGGGTGGCTCCACAGGCCGAACACGGCCAGGGAGAAGAGCCCCGCCGCCACGCCCAGGGAGTGCCCGATGATGGCATTGCGCCTCTTGGCCCCCTCGCTCCCGGGATGGGCGGCAAACACATAGGAAGTGGGGCCGAGCGTGCTCGACAGCAGCGGCCAGTCCAGGAAGTGGCCGGCCACCCCCGTCACCGCCAGGCTCACCCCCACCAGGATCAGGAACCGCAGGGGGACTACGACCCGCTGGTGGATGCTCTGGGAGACCCGCACGCGGCCAGGCCCTAGGGGGCGAGCCGGGGGGAGCCCACCACCCCGGCCCACTCGATCACCTGCGAGGCCCGCCGGTGCTCGGTGAGCAGCTGCTGGCTGGCCAGCTCGGCCTGGCGGGCCTGGGCGAACCGCTTGCCCGCATCTGCCCTCTCGCCCGGGGACAGCTCCCCGAGGAGCCGCACGATGGTCCGGGACTCGTGGGCGAAGTGGTACTCGGCGGCCGCCTGGACCTGGCGCAGGGCCAGGGTGAAGAGGTCCGAGTCCCGCTCGTGGACCAGGGTCTGGGCCACGGCATCGCGCAGGTGGTTGTGCTCTTGAACGGCAGCGGTGACCTCGGGGGCAGCCCCCTTGGCCTCCACCAGGTACGGGTAGAGGCTGGTCTCCTCCCCGGCCATGGAATGGAGCAGGAGGGGCTTGACCGAGGCCCAGACCTCGCCCGCCTCCTCCGACCCCGGGCCCTTGTCGAGCATGGAGGCCAGGCCGGAACGGACCTCGTCGTGCAGGGCCTCCATCATCTTCACCGCGTCCATCGCAGGCCTGGTTACCCGCTCTCAGGCCTTCTCAACCGCCTGCGGCCGGCCCGGGGTGGGCATTGGCGGCCGGCGGGAGGCCGTCCGGTTGGGCTCTCCCGTAAGCGGGTATCTGGGACCTTTACGCGATTCCCAGGCACAGAGGAGAGAGCCATGAAGGCAGTCGTGCTCCAAGGCGTGGGCGATATCCGCCTGGAAGACGTCCCCGACCCGAAGATCGAGCATCCGGCCGACGCCGTGGTGCGGGTGACCGCCACCGCCATATGCGGCACCGACCTCCATCTGGTGCGCGGCACCGTGCCGGGCATGCGCCCCGGCACCGTGCTCGGCCACGAGGCGGTGGGCGTGGTGGAGGAGGTGGGCCCCGAGGTCCGCAACCTGAGGCCGGGAGACCGGGTGGTCATCCCCTCCACCATCGGCTGCGGGGTGTGCTCCTACTGCCGGGCCGGCTACTACTCCCAGTGCGACCGGGCCAACCCCAACGGCCCCGGGGCGGGCACCTGCTTCTTCGGCGGCCCGGCCTCGACCGGTCCCGTCGACGGCCTCCAAGCCGAGTACGCCCGGGTCCCCTTCGCCCATACGGGGCCGGTGAAGCTCCCCGAGGCCATGGGGGACGACGACGCCATCCTGCTCTCTGACATCTTCCCCACCGCCTGGTTCGGGGCCCGGCTGGCTGAGGTCTCCCCCTCCGACACCGTGGCCGTCTTCGGGGCCGGCGTCGTGGGCCAGCTGGCCATGGCCAGCGCCCGCCTGCAGGGCGCCGGGCGGGTCTTCGCCGTGGACGCCATCCCGTCCCGGCTGAACATGGCGCGCATGCAGGGGGCCGAGCCCATCAACTTCGAGGAGGAGGACCCCGTGGAAGCCATCCGGGAGCTGACCGCCGGCATAGGCGTGGACCGGGCCATAGACGCCGTGGGGGTGGACGCCACCCGGCCCCGCTCCGGGCCGGTGGCCGAGGCCCTCCAGGACCGGGCCCAGGGCTTCGAGGAGGAGCTCGCCCAGGTAGCGCCCGAGACCAACGAGCAGGACGGCCAGTGGCGCCCCGGCGACGCCCCTTCCCTGGCCCTGGAATGGGCCGTCCAGTCCCTGGCCAAGGCAGGCACGCTCGGGGTCATCGGCGTGTACCCGCCCGGGGCCCGGCACTTCCCCCTGGGCCTGGCCATGAACCGGAACCTCACGGTGAAGCTGGGCAACTGCAACCATCGCCGTTACCTTCCCGAGCTCATAGACATAGTGGCCTCGGGGCGGATGGGGCTGGCCGCCAACCTCACCCAGCGGGAGCCTTTCGCCTCGGTGGTCGACGCCTACCGGGCCTTCGACCGGCGGGAGCCAGGCTGGGTCAAGGTGGAGCTGGCTCCGGCCTCGCTCGGGTAGGGCGCCGTGAGCGGGCCCTCGGCCGAGGCACTGGCCCGGTCCCTGCTGGACCGGCACGGGAGGACCTATGCCGAGGAGGCGGGGATCGGGGTCGAGCGCAACACGCCCAGTCCCCTCTTCCGCCTGCTCTGCCTCTCCATGCTCCTGAGCGCCCGTATCCGGGCCGACATCGCCGTGGCGGCGTGCCGGGCTCTGGCCCGGGCCGGCTGGCGCACCCCGGAAAGGATGGTCAAGGCCAGCTGGGCCGAACGGGCCCGGGTCCTCAACCAGTCCGGCTACGCCCGCTACGACGAGCGCACCTCGACCATGCTCGGAGAGTCGTCCCAGCTGCTCCTCGACCGCTGGCACGGCGACCTGCGCCAGCTCCGGGAGGAGGCAGGGCGCCAGCGGCCCGC
Organism: Actinomycetota bacterium; assembly: GCA_021325455.1. Lineage (GTDB taxonomy): Bacteria > Actinomycetota > Acidimicrobiia > Acidimicrobiales > JAJPHD01 > JAJPHD01. Next base: position 58,634 of record JAJPHD010000004.1, on the reverse strand, counting down.
CGAGCACCGTCTGCTACAGCAGTTCAAGGGCATCGGGCCCGTGGGGGCGGACATCTTCTGCCGGGAGGCCCAGGTGGTGTGGGAGGAGCTGCGGCCCTTCGTGGACGAGCGGGCCCTGGAGGCGGCGTCGGAGCTGGGCCTGGGCGCCCGCCCCGAGGCGGTGGCCGGCCTGGTGCCGGGCCGGGACCTGGCCCGCTTGGTGGCGGCGCTGGTGAGGCTGTCGCTGGCGGGCGACTACGAGGCGGTCCGGGCCGCGGCCAGGTCATAGCCAGGCCCTGGGGAGACGACGCCAGGCCAAGAGGAGCGTGATTAGCGCAGCGGGGGCGAAGGGTAGGTGCGGCCCCATCGCGATGAGGAGGGATGCGTGACGCAGCAAGGTGACCAGCACAGCCCGCGGGTTGACGAGCAGATGGAGAGGGAGGTCGAGTCCCTGATCAAGGGGGCGCCGGTGAGCAGCCGGAGCCAGGACTGGAGGGACCAGCAGCCTCTCCCCGAGGACCCCGGGCTCGTGGCCGGCGGCGTGCGGGCAGAGTCTCACCCCGCCAGCGGGGAGGAGGTCCGGGCCGAGGTCCGCTCCCAGGTGGCGCGCTGGCTGCGGGGGGCCTCCTACCCGGCGGAGCGGGACTCGCTGGTGGCCCTGGCGCGGGAGCAGGGAGCCGATGACGAGGTGCTCGGGCGGTTGGAAGGCCTGCCCGAGGGTCCCTTTCCCTCCCTGGACGCCGTGACCGACACGTTGATCGCATAGGAGGCTGATATGGGTTTGATCAGAAGGGGAACGCGTTCGCTGGCCCTGGTGGGCATCGGGGCCGGCCTCATGTACCTGTTCGATCCCGTGCGGGGACGCACCCGGCGGGCCCAGGCCAAGGACCAGGCCGCCGGTCTGGCCCGCCGGCAGATCAGGCAGGCCAGCCGGGCGGCATCGCAGCAGATCCACTACACCGAGGGCCGCCTGGAGGGGGCTGTGGCCAGGGCCACGGGAGCGGGGACGTTCCACCCCGAGAGCGAGGTTGACCTGCGCGAGCACCTGCGCCAGGTCATAGCCGAGCTGGACTTCCCCACCACCGACGTCACGGTGGACGTGGCCGATGGGGTGGCCACCTTGAGGGGCCAGGTGGCGACCGCAGAGCAGATGGAGGGGGTCGCCCTGGCCGTGGCCGGAGTGGCCGGTGTCGACCGGGTCGAGAGCTTCCTGCACCTGCCCGACACCCCCGCTCCCAACAAGGCCGCCTCCTACCTGGCAGCGGGGCGCAGCTCGTGACCGCCTTCGGCTACTTCCTCTCCAGCGAGGAGCTCGGCCCCCGGGAGATGGTCCGCTACGCCGGACTGGCCGAGCAGGTCGGCTTCGACCGGGTCTGGCTCTCGGACCACTACCACCCCTGGAACGACGCCCAGGGACAATCCCCCTTCGTGTGGGCGGTGATCGGTGGCATCGCCGCCACTACCCGGCTCCACGTCACCACCGCCGTGACGTGCCCCACGGTGCGCATCCATCCCGCCGTGGTGGCCCAGGCGGCAGCCACGGCCTCGCTCATGCTGGAGGGCCGCTTCACGCTGGGCGTGGGCAGCGGCGAGGCCCTGAACGAGCACATCCTGGGCGACCGCTGGCCCTCGGCCGCCGAGCGCCAGGAGATGCTGGCCGAGGCGGTGGAGGTCATGCGGGGCCTGTGGGGCGGAGAGTGGTTCAGCCACCGTGGCCACCACTACACGGTGGAGAACGCCCGCCTCTACTCGAGGCCCGAGGCCCCCCTTCCCGTCTACGTCTCGGGCTTCGGCCCCCGGTCCATCCGCCTGGCGGCCCAGATCGGGGACGGCTACATCAACGTGAGCCCCAGCCCCGACGCCATCCAGGGCTACCGTGAGGCAGGGGGGCAGGGCCCTGCTCAGGGAGGGGTGAAGGTCTGCTGGGGCACGGACGAGAAGGATGCCGTCCGCCTCGCCCACCAGCGTTGGGGCACGAGCGGCATCCCCGGCGAGGCGGCCCAGGAGCTCCCCAGCCCCCAGCACTTCGAGCAGGTGGCGGCGCTGGTGACGGAGGACATGACCGCCGAGGCCGTGGCCTGCGGGCCCGATCCCGAGCGCCACCTGCGTGCCATCCGGGCCTATGTGGACGCCGGCTACGACGAGGTCTTCATCGCCCAGATAGGCCCGGACCAGGAGGGCTTCCTGCGCTTCTGGGAAAAGGAGCTGCGCCCCCGCCTGAGCTGACGCCGGGGTCGTCCCAGTCGAACACCACCACCACGGCGTCGTCCCGCAGCTCGCTGTGCAAGTGGTAGCCCAGGAGCTCCTGGATGATGTGACGCACCGCTTCGGGCGGGGGCATGTCGGTGACGGCCAGGATGGCCCGTTCGAGCCCCGAGGAGCCGAACTCCTCCCGGCCCCCGGGCCGGGCCCTGTGGACCCCGTCGCTGATGAGGACGATGCGGTCGCCGAGGGCGAGGTCCACCTCCTGCTCCCGGTACCGGGTCCCCTCGAAGAGGCCCAGGGGGATCTGCCCCTCGAGGGCGATCGGCTCCACCACGTCCTCCCGCTGGCGGAGCAGGCAGGGCGATCCGGTGCAGATGGCTCGGGCCGGCCCCCGGGGCAGGTCCACGCCCAGGAGCAGGGTCTCCACGAACAGATCTCCCCCGTGGACCCCGTAGATGGCCTCATCGGCCATCCTGGCCTGGTCGGCAAGGGGGAGCCCGGCGCGCCGGGCGTTGCGCAGGGCATGAACGGCCAGGGCCGTCACCTGGGCCGCCTCCACCCCTCTCCCCATCCCGTCGGACAGGCTCACCATCACGTGGTCCGGCGCCACGCTCCAGTCGAAGTTGTCCCCAGCCACCTGGTAGGCCGGCTCCAGCTGACCGGCCAGGCAGAGCCCCGGCCCGGTGCAGCCCCGGCCCGGCAGGAGCTGCCACTGGACCTCGGCGGCCAGGGTGAGACGCTGGGTCCTCGCCGCCTGCTCGTACAGGTCGGTCTGGCGGCTCGCCACCTGCAGGGCGTGGGCCAGGGCGGTCGCCAGCCCGGCAAGGGACTGGAGCGTCCGGGCATCGGGTGGCAGGGGAAGGCGGGTCTCCAGCACCCCCAACCGCTCCCCTCTCACCGTCACCGGCACCCAGACCCTGGCCCCTCCGCCCTCGACCACCACCGCCGGCTGCTGGGAGGTGAAGGCCCGCCCCGGGGCTCCCTTGTCCACCGGGATGGAGGGCCTTTCTCCGCCCGGGCTCAGTGCCTGCAGGACGCAGAGACGGTAGTCAACGAGGAGGAGGCGGGTGGCCGACGCCCCGAGGTCCTCGGCCAGGACCCGAGCGGCGACTTCGGCGACCTCGGTGGGCGAGGCGGACTCCATGGCGGCCAGGGCCCGGGTGTCGGGGAGGCGATCAGGAGATGGCACAATGAAAAGTATGGCTGTCGGCGGGACCGGCGAGGATGTGGCGGCACTGGCCCAGGCCGTGGAGCAAGGGGCCCGGCCCCTGGTGGCGGCCCTGGCGCAGGCCGAGGACGCTGTCCACCCACGGATCTCCCCGGCCCAGCTGCGGGCCCTCATGGCGGTCGAGCGGCGTCACGAGCTCAACCTGGCCCAGCTGGCCGAGGAGCTGGGGACCATCTCCTCCTGGGCCAGCCGCCTGTGCGACCGGCTCGAGGCCGACGGCTACCTCGAGCGCCGACCCACCTCCGGCGGGCGCCGGCAGGTGGTCCTCCGGCTGCGCGAGCCGGGCCGGCGCCTGCTGGCGGAGGTCGAGCACCGCCGCCGGGAGGCGGTCCGGGCCGTCCTGGTGGCCATGGCTCCCTCGGAGCGGGCCTCGCTCGTGCGCGGCCTCGAGGGCTTCGCCCGGGCCGCGGGGCCGTCCCCCGCCCGGGCAGCGCGTTCGGCCTGACCGGCACCGGCCGTACTCCGCCGTCTTGCCATGTGGCAAGTCGGAATGTCACACTCAGGCCCGTGCACGGATGGACCACGACCTCCCCCTAGGGGCGCGTGGCGTTCGACCTGTCCTCCTTCGGCCTCTCCGAGGTGCTGGCCTGCGCCAGCGGGGTCCGCAAGGTCGCGACCCAAGCGCGCTCCATGGAGGAGGCGGCCACCTCCGTGGTGCGCTTCCTGCGCCATAACCTGGTCGACCAGGCCCGAGGGGACCACCAACCGATAGCCCTGGCCCGGGTCTACAAGACCCATCCCTTCGAGGCCCTGGAGCCGGACCTCCAGGCCGGGGCCCTGGAGCTGGCGCAGGCCGAGGATCCCGATGCCCTGAGCGGCGCCACCTGCCTGACCCTGTTGGCCACTTCCGGCCTGGAGCCGGCCTGGAACGACCGGCGGGCCTCCCTGCGCCACCGGGCCCTGCCGCTGCCCAGCCCTGCGGCCATGGCCCGCTTCCCCATGGTGGCCCAGCTGCTGGCCGACCTGGGGCTGGAGCCCGGACCGGTGACGGCTCCCGACGGGTCCCTCCTTAGCCGCCAGGAGCGGCCCCGGCTGGGGATCTTCCACGTTGCCGAGGCACTGGGAAGCCCCCATGTCCCGGACCAGGACGGATTCGTGGTGCCCTACGGCATCCATTCGGTCCTCGGATGCGGGTCACAGCTCGCCGACGGCTCCCTCATCTGCCTGGTCCTGTTCTCCCGGTCCCCCATCCCCTCGGCTACCGCCGAGTCCTTCACCACGGTGGCCATGGCGGTCAAGCTGGCCGTCCTCCCCTTCAGTTGCGGACCGGTCTTCGAGTCCGACCCGCCCGCCCCCCGGGACCCGTCCCTCGAGATCTCGCTGCTGCGCTCGGAGGTGGCCGCTCTGGAGGAGCTCCTGGAGATCCACCGAGAGGTTGTCGTCGACCAGGCCGTCCGGCTCGAGCAGGCGGCCCAGTCGGCCGAGGACAGGGCAGAGGCACTGAACCGCTCCCGGCTGGCTCTCGACACGGAGGTGGCCCGCAAGACGGCCGTGCTGGATGCCTCGCTGGACAGCATCATTACCATCGACCACCGCGGATCGGTGGTCGAGCTCAACCGGGCGGCGGAGGAGACCTTCGGCTACAGCAAGGAGGAGGCGGTGGGCCAGGAGCTGGCCTCCCTCATCATCCCTCCCCGCCTGCGAGCCGCCCACCGGGCCGGGCTGGCCCGCTACCTGGCCACAGGCCAGGGGCGGCTGGTGGACCGGCGGGTGAAGACCTGGGCCCAGCGTCGGGACGGGACCGAGTTCCCGGTGGAGCTCGCCATCGCGCCCGTGGACGCCCCCGGCCCCCCCTTGTTCACGGGCCACCTGCGCGACATCACGGCCCGGCGCCAGGCCGAGGCCGACCTGGTCGCCTCGAGGGCACGCTTCGCCCACACCGCCCGGGTCCTCCAGGAGAGCCTTCTTCCCCCGGGCCTGCCGGCCATACCCCGACTGGAGCTGGCCTCCGCCTACCGCCCCGTCGGCGGTGGCGAGGAGCCAGGCGGGGACTTCTACGACGTCTTCGAGACCGGCCGCGACGATTGGGCCATCGTCCTCGGCGACGTGATGGGCAAGGGAGCCGAGGCCGCTGCCATCACCGCTCTGGCCCGCTACACGGTCCGGGCCGCCGCCATGAGGGAACGCCAGCCGGGCGCGGTGCTGAGCATGCTGAACGAGGCGATCAACCGCCAGCACCCGGAGCGGTTCTGCACCCTGGTCTACGCCCGCCTGCAGACCCGCTCGCCCGTGCGCCTGACGCTGGCCTCGGGCGGGCACCCACCCCCCATGCTCATCCGGCCCGATGGGGAGGTGACGCCCCTGCTGGCCAAGGGCATGCTCCTCGGCCCCTTCGGATCCTGGGAGGGCCAGAGCATCAAGGTCCAGCTGGAGCCAGGGGCCCTGGTCCTCTTCTACAGCGACGGCCTGGTGGAGGCCCGGGGCCAGGACGGCATCTTCGGCGCCCAGCGCCTCACCTCCCTCCTCTCCCAGGTGGCGGGCCAGGATCCCCACTCCGTGATCGGAGCCGTGCAGGCCGCCCTGGAGGCCTTCAGCCAGGCGCCCAGCGACGACCTGGCCATGCTGGCCGTCAGGGTGGCCCACACCTAGGCGGCTCCTGGCCTGGCGCCAGCCCTCGCTCGCCCTAACGGCCTGCGATGGCGGCCACGATGGCCTCGGAGAACGCCGGGATGTCGTCAGGACGGCGGCTGGTGACCAGTCGGCCATCCACGCAGACCTCCTGGTCCACCCAGGTGCCCCCGGCGTTGCGGATGTCCGTCTGCAGGCTCGGCCAGGAGGTCAGGGTGCGTCCCCTGACGACCCCCGCCTCCACCAGCGTCCAGGCCCCGTGGCAGATGGCGGCAACGGGCTTCCCGCTCTCCACGAACGAGCCCACCAGGGCCACCGCAGGGCTGTCCATCCGGAGCTGGTCCGGGTTGGCAACCCCACCCGGCAGCACGAGGGCGTCGTAGTCGGCGCTCCTGGCCTCTGCCGTGGTGCGGTCCACCTTGAAGTTGTCGCCTTTGTCAAGGTGATTGAAGGCCTGGACCTCCCCGTCCTTGGGAGCCAGCAGCTCCAGCTGGGCCCCTTCCTCCTCGAGGGCCTGCCAGGGGCCGGTCAGCTCCGCTTGCTCCACTCCCTCGTTGGCGACCATGAACGCAATTCTCTTGCCTTGCAGACGTCCGGACATGAGCCTCCCTCTGCTCGTCATCTAGGGCTCGAAGCTTCTTCCTACCCGACTGCGGAGGCCAGGAACCCACGGCAGGACAGAGCCCGGCGCCGGGCCGGTCCCGAGGTTTGCCCGGTCCACCGGCGGGGCACTATGGCGCGATCACGGTGGGGGCTGGCTCCCCCAGCCGGCAACGGCCCCGGAGCCGGCTTGACGGCCCGGCAGGGCAGTCAGGGGCCAACCCGGTGACCCGGGACCCCAGGCCGTGGCTCGATCATTGAGGAGGTTGTTGTGCCCGGTAAGGACAGGATGCCCGATACGGTGAAGCGCTCCCCGGCCAAGGCCCAGCGCACCTGGTCCAAGGCCCATGACAGCGCCGTGGCGGAGTACGGGGAGGGCGAGCGGGCCCATCGCACGGCTTACGGCGCCCTCAAGCATTCCTACGAGAAGGTGGGGGACCACTGGGAGCCAAAGGACCGCAAGGGCCCGTCGGATCCGCAGGCCGCTCAGGGGACGCCCCAGTCCCGCCGGCACCCCAAGGAGACCTTCGGCGGGGTGGATTATGCCGGCCATTCCAAGGAGGAGCTCTACCGACGAGCCAAGGAGCTCGGCATCCCGGGACGCTCGTCCATGAACAAGAAAGAGCTGGCCCGGGCCATCGCCAGCCGCCAGTAGGGGGACTCCGCCTTCGCGCCGTGCTCACGGCGCGGGCCCGCCCTCCCGGGCCACCTTGAGCCTGGCCCGGGAGGGCGGGGGACCACCCACCGGCTGGGGAGCTACTGGCCCACCTTCACCCCCGGCATTCCCGAGCGGTAGGCGACGGGCCTGGTGGGAGGCACCTTCTTGCCCATCCCGTCGTGGGCTCCAAGGGGAAGGACAGGCCGGCCCACCATGTTCTCCACCACCATGGCGGTGGCCGTGTACCAGGCAATGACGGCCGAGACGGCGAACAGGTACCCTCCCACGACCAGCCAGGTGGCGCCCCCCACCCACCAGCCGGCGGCCGTGAAGCCCGACCCCAGGGCAAGGAAGGCCAGCACGGCGGACACGCTCCAGTTCTTGAAGGCGGCCACCAGTGCCATGTTGGCGGTTATGACGGTGAGGATTATGAACCAGAAGGCGAACGGCGTGCTGACAGCTCCGAACTTGGCAATGGGCACGATGCCGACCGACCCCAGCCCGAACAGCAGCCCGAAGCCCAGCCAGAATGCGCCCCACGTGGCATGCACGGCAGCGGCCATGCCGTCCCGGGCCCGCAACGATGGCCAGGCCGCACCCCCCTGCATGAGGCCACCGAACATGACGGCAAAGGGAAAGAGGATGAACCCCGCCGAGGGGCCGCCGTACCAGCCCGCCTGCCAGCCCGCCACCATCAAGGTGGCGCCCATGAACCCGAACAGCCCGATTATGGATGGCGGCGCCCAGGGGGTGAGAAAGATCCGGGTCCGGTTCTCCCAGGCCAGGTAGCCATTGTCGGCCCCCTGCCCGTTCCCCGCCGGACCCCCGGCTGCTGTGGGACCTGCCCCCATGATCGAGGCTTGCCCCGGCGTATCGGGCCCGGGGCCAACCGGCCAGTGCTGCTCTTCTGCTGCCATTGTGTTCCACCACCTCGGAAACCGCTTGGGTAATCGCTTTTCTGTGGCGATACCCGGTCCGTCCGAAGCGGGAAACCATTATCCCTCGAAAGGGGGCGCTGGCACTCCCCATTCAGGGGAGGGGCGCTTTGGGCTTTAGAGGCTTAGTCGGAGCCCAGGAAGGCGCCGGCCCGCGCCTTCCCTCTCGGGGACGGCGCGGGCCCAGGGCTTGTACGGCGCTCAGTGATGGTGAGGTTCTGGCTCCGTGAGATGGCGGATTGCCCACTCGATGGCAAGGGACATCGTGGCGCACACCGCCGTGAGGACCAGAGCCACCCTTGCTTCCCTGCCCATGGCTACCTCCTTTCGCCACACGGACTCACCACACGGGCCGCCGCTATGGTTCCCCGGGCCCAGGGGGAGGCAAACCGGCCTTGGCCGCCGGCCGCCTCCGACCCCTCAGCCCCAGATCTGCTCCCCCAGGCGCAGCAGGCCACCCATGTCGTAGATGTCGGTGTCGAAGAAGGGCACCGTCGCCACCACGTCGGGGGTGACGGCCAGCTCGGCCTCCTGCTCGGCCTCCCGGCTGGCCACCACCTGGAAGTTGCAGTAGCTCTCGGCCACCTCTACCAGGACCCGCTGGAGCTGGGCCGGGTCATCGCGCCCCTTGGACAGCTGGGCGGCGAGCTCGCCGGCCCGGTCCCTCATGGCCTCTGCCACCCTGGCCCCCTCGTCACTGCGGAGGTAGGCGGGGAGGACCTTGTTGAGCACCACGGCCCCCAAGTGGTAGCCGCGCTCGTCCAGCAGCCCGATGAAGGCCTCGGCCTCGTGCAGGGGGGCGGCCTCCAGGGTGCTCACCATCATGAAGGTCGTGCGGCGGTCGTGGAGGAGCCGGGTCACGGACTCCGCCCGCCTCACGAAGCCCTCGTACATGGTCTGGAAGAGCATGAAGAACTCGGCGATGTCCTGGAGGAAGGCGGTGCCGAGGATGCGGTCGGCCACCTGGTAGAAGGGACGGGAGGCGGCGTTCATGAGCCGCGACCGGTAGGGGATGATGAGCCACCGGAGCAGCCGGCTGGAGAAGAAGTCGGCCATGCGCTGGGGGGCGTCGAGGAAGTCGAGGGCATTGCGGGTGGGAGGGGTGTCCACCACGATGAGGTCGTAGTCCCCCTTGCCGTGGATCTCGTAGAGGCGCTCCATGGCGATGTACTCGTGGCTCTGCACGAAGCGCCCGCTCACGCTCTGGTAGAGGGGATTGCGGAGGATGGCCTCGGCGGTGGCGGCGTCGGGGGCGTGCCGGCGCACCAGGGCGTCCCAGGACTGCTTGGTGTCCAGCATGGCCGCCCACAGCTCCCCCCTCGGCTTGGCCCCGGCCCCGGAGAAGGCCTCGGCGGGCACCCGGGTCTCGGCGTTGCCTATCCCCGCCAGCCCCAGGGCGTCAGCCAGGCGGCGGGCGGGGTCCACGGTGAGGACCAGGACCCGTCCCCCGTGGTGCACGGCAGCCATGGCGGCCGCCGCGGCGGCCGTCGTGGTCTTGCCCACGCCGCCCGACCCGCAGCAGATCACTATCTCCTTGGCCGCCAGCACCTGGTCCAGCGAGCCGGCCCGGGCGCGGTGCTCGACGCGGCGGGGCACGCTCAGTACCCGAGCTCAGCGGACAGGGCGGCGGCCACCTGGCGGGTGGCCCGCAGGCCGTGGAGGCGGGTGAACAGGTAGGGCACGTAGAGGAGAGGCACGTCGGCGTCTATGCCCGCCCGCAGGCGCTCCAGGTGGGCGACCCTGGTGCGGCGCATGGTCACGGCCAGCTGGGCTGCGGCCAGGATCGGCCCGGGGTCCCCGCCCACGGCCTTCTCGAGGGCCGCGGCCCGGGCCGGCTGGCACAGAGCGTCGAAGACCTCCTCCTCCCCCCTCGAGAACAGCTCGGGCAGGACCCTGTTGACCACGATGGCGGCCAGGTCGACCGTGGTCTCCTTCTGCACCCGCTCGGTGAGCTCGATGGTCTCGTTCACCGGCATCTCCTCGGGCGTGGCCACCACCACGAGGCCGGTGGTGGCCGGGTCGGAGAGGATGCTCAGCATCCATCCGGTCTGAGACCGCACCAGGCCCACCTTGACGAGGTCGTTTATGGCCTGGGGGGCGGTGAGTTGGCTGACCACGTGACCGGAGGCCGAGGCGTCCGCCACGACCAGGTCGAAGTGGCGTTCCCTCACCTCGTAGCACAGCTTGCCCACCACCAGGATCTCCTTCACCCCGGGGGCGGCCGTGGCCACGAAGTCGAAGGCCCGGGCCAAGGGGCCCAGCCTGGTCAGCAGGGGCACGTGGAGGTTCAGCGACAGGTACTCCCGCAGCGAGGCCTCGGTGTCCATGGACATGCCCCACAGGTTGGGCGCCAGCTGGCGGGGCCGGAAGGCGGTCGGCTCAGCCTCGAGGTAGGAGGAGACATCGCCCTTGGGGTCCACCTCGCACACCAGGGTGCGCTTCCCCCTCTGGGCGGCGAGCAAGCCGAGGGCGGAGGCGACGGTCGTCTTGCCCACCCCCCCCTTGCCGGTCACGAAGATGAGCCGGCGATCAAGAAGGTCCATGGGTCCTGGCGGCGGTGTCAGGGGCCGGTCGGTCTCTGCGCTGGCAGGCCGTTCAGGGCGCCCCGAAGCCCACCCGGCGGTCCTCTCGGGACGTGCCCACCTCCACATAGGCGATCTTGGGCACGGGGACACCGACCCGCCGGCCCCGCCGGTCGGTGAGCCAGCACACGCCGTCACCCTTGCCCAGCAGGGCATCGATCTCCTTCAGGAGGCCGTCCCGGTCGGTGTCGTCGGACAGCTCCAGCTCGATCTCCTTGGGCGACTGGGTGATGCCGATGCGCACGTCCACGGCGCCGATCGTAGGCGGGCGGCGGCGGCGTCCTGCTGGGCAGCGGCGTCCTGCTGGTCGGGTGGGCAGGCTGCGTGCCGGCGAGGAGCTGGCCGGCTGCATAGCCCTGGCCGAGGATGCCCGGCCCCTGGCTTCCCGGGACCACCGGGCCGGTCCTGCGCCCCCAGCCCCGGGCCCTAGGCCAGACGGCGCTCGGCCGCCCAACGGGTGAGCTGGTGGCGGGTGGACAGCTGCAGCTTGCGCAGGACGGCCGACACGTGGGTCTCCACCGTCTTGGTGGAGATGGAGAGCTGGCGGGCGATCTCCTTGTAGGTGTAGCCCCGGGCGATCAGGCGGAGCACCTCCCGCTCCCTCGGGGTGAGCTGGTCCAGCTCGGGGTCGAACGACGGCATGTCGCCCCCGGCGGCGAAGGCATCGAGCACGAAGCCGGCCAGGCGGGGCGAGAAGACGGCGTCCCCCTCGGCCACCCTCCTCACCGCGCTGACCAGGTCGGGGACCGAGATGGTCTTGGTCACGTAGCCCCGCGCCCCGGCCCGGATGACGGCGATCACGTCCTCGGGGGCATCGGACACCGAGAGAGCCAGGAAGCGCACCTGGGGATGGGCCGCCTTCACGGCCTCGATGACGGCCTGGCCGCCTCCCCCGGGCAGGTGGACGTCGAGCAGGACGACGTCGGGGAGCCGTTCTGCTATCAGCTCGGCCGCCGCCCCCGCCTCGTCGGCCTCCCCCACGATGACTACCTCCTCCCCCAGCTCCGCCTTCACCCCGGCGCGGAACAGCTCGTGGTCGTCCACCAGGAAGACCCGTGGCTGGCCCGTCGTCATTGCGACGACGCCGCCCTGGGGAGGCTGAGCTCGACATCGGTCCCCTCGCCGGGGGACGACCGGACCACCGCCGAGCCTCCGGCCCGGGCCATCCGGGCCCGAATCGACTCCGACAACCCCCTCCTGTCCGCGGCCACGGCACCGGGGTCGAAGCCCTTGCCCCGGTCGTGCACGAAGAGGGACACCCGCTCCGGCTCCACCTCGGCGAACAGCGACACGACCGGAGCCCCCGACCACTTGGCGGCGTTCACCGCCGCCTCCCGGCCGGCGGCGAGGAGCGCCTCCACCCCGGCGTCGAGGCCGCAGTCCCCCACCGTCACCGCCTCCACGGCCACCCCGTGGGCCGCCTCCACCTCCCGCTCGATGGCCGCCACGCCGGCGGCCAGGGTGGTGATGCCGGCCCCATCCAGGGAGCCGGGCGGCCGGCCCTCGAAGAGCCATGACCGCAGCTCCCGCTCCTGGGCCCGGGCCAGCTGCATCACCCGCTGGGGGTCTCCCGAGGACCGCTGGATGAGGGCCAGGGTCTGGAGGACCGAGTCGTGGACCCGAGCCGCCATCTCGGCCCGCTCCTCGGCCCGGAGCCGGGCCGTCCTCTCCACCATGAGCTCGCGGGCCAGGCTCACCCACCAGGGGCCGAACACCACCAGGAGGCCTCCCAGCACCAGCAAGCCGGCGGCCACCGGGAGAAGCAGCCTCGCTCCCGGATGGCCGTGGACGAGGAAGGCGGCGCCGGCCGCGGCCAGCACCAGGCCGGCCAGGACCCGCACGACGGTGGCCCGGCGGGACCGCCCGGCCGTGAGCCCCATCTGCTCCAGGGGCCGGGCCACCTCGTGCAGGCGCCTGCGCTCGTCCTCGTCGGCATCCCGCCACACGAGCACCAGGCCGGCGGCGGCCAGCGGCAGCGACCACGAGAAGGGGGCCAGGACGCGCACCCCGAACACGTCCAGGGTGACGAGCACCGTCACCGCCACGCTGAGGACGGCCAGGGCCAGCGCCACGCCGCGCCGGTCCCCGAGGGCCCTCCCGATGATGGGCGCATCGGTCCCCTCGGCCGGCACGAGCAGCCAGGCCAGCACGTAGGCGACCAGGCCCACCCCGCTGGCCAGCGTCATCACCACCAGGAGGAACCTGATGACGCTGACGTCCACGCACACCCGCTTGGACGCCCCGCTGGCCACTCCCGCCACCAGGCCCTCGCTGCGGCTGCGCCGGAGGGGCCCGCTGCCCGGCCGGACCCGCAGGCGCCGGCCCCCCCGCCCCCTGGCTCCCCAGAGGGCGTCGGGCGCCAGCAGCTCAGGCCGCGCACAGCCCGGTGGGCCCGGTCGGCGCTCCCTGCGTGACCGCCGCCGGTAAGGGGGTCCGAGACCGGTGGAACCGATGATGCCACGATCATCCCACGGCCCCCCCGGGACCAGCTATAGGGGATGACCCTGAGCCGGGGCCGGGCTCTCTCAGGGCCGGACCAGGGTCATGCCCGATGGTCAAGGGCCGGGGCCGGCCTCATGCTGTCCCCATGGCTCAAACAGCAAGTGCACCAAGGACCCAGGGCCCGTTCCTGGCCGTCAGGCCCCAGCCCCTGCGCCGCCCCGTCCGGGGGCGCATGGTCGCCGGGGTGGCTGCGGCCCTGGCGGGCTACCTCGACCTCGATCCGAGCATGGTGCGGATCGCCTTCGTGATCCTGGCCCTGCTCGGGGGCCTGGCCCTTCCCCTGTACGTGGCGGGCTGGCTGCTCATCCCCGAGGAGGGGACCGACCTGTCCATCGCCGAGGACCTCCTCGGCTACCGCTGAGCACCTGGAGGACCGACATGGACACCAGAAACGACCCGACCCTCACCGGGCGCCGCACCGCCCGGGTCCCCTACGCCGACCTGCGCATCGGGGACGCCGAGCGCCACCAGGTCGAGCAGGAGCTCTCGGCCCACTTCGCCGAGGGCCGTCTCGACCAGGAGGAGCTGGACCAGCGCCTGGCCCAGGTGGCGGCGGCCAAGACCCGCCGCCAGCTGGCGGGGGTGCTGGCCGACCTGCCCGTCCTGGGCGACGACCAGCCGGCCCCCCCTTCCCGCCCCCCAATGCGCGCCCATCCCTTTCTGGCCGTGGCCCTGGTGGCGCTGTGCCTCCTGGTGCTGGCCCCGGCCGTGGGCTTCGCCGCCCACTTCGTGTGGCCCCTGTGGTGGGTGGCGCTAATCGTGGCCTTCGTGGCCTGGCGCCGCCACCGGCGCTGGCGCTGGTAGCGGGCCGAGCCTGCCCGGGGCGGGGGGCCCCGCTGGCGCTGGTAGCGGGCCGAGCCTGCCCGGGGCGGGGGGCCTGCCTGGCCCCCGCTGGCGCCGGGTCCGCCGGGCCGAGCCTGGCCCAGGGGGGGCCACCCCTGGCCTCCCCGCTCGCCGGGCCGGCCCTCAGGCAGCGCGCTGCTCGCCCCCCGCCTCGAACCCCGTGACCTGGCGCTCGATCTGCTCGAGGGACCGGTCCCTGGTCTCCGGTACGAGCAGGGAGAAGAACACGACCGCCCCCACGCCGAAGCCGGCGTAGAGCCAGAAGGTGCCGGGCTTGCCCATGTCCACCGTCATCTGGAGGAAGAAGTAGGACACGAGGAAGTTGAAACCCCAGTTGAACATGGTTGCCACGGCCATGGCCTTGGCCCGGGACCGCAGCGGGTAGATCTCGGCGATCATCACCCAGAAGACGGGGCCCAGGCCGATCTCGAAGAAGGCCAGGTACCAAAGGAGCGCCGCCAGGGCCATATCGGCGTTGGCGTGCTGGAAGGCGCTGGACTGGTCGAAGTAGAAGCCGAGGAAGATCAAGGCGATGGTGCATCCCGCCGCGCTCGCCACCAGCAGGGGCTTGCGCCCCACCTTGTCGAGCAGGAGCACGGCCACGCCGGCGAAGAACCAGTTGATGATGCCGATGAAGACCGTCTCGGCCACTGACGTGCCGAGGGGCAGGCCCGTGAAGTGCAAGATGGTGGTGCCGAAGTAGATGACGGTGTTGATGCCGAGGATCTGCTGGAAGGTCGCCATTCCCGCCCCGATGACGAGCAGCATCCGCAACCGCTTCCCGAGAAGCAGCCGCAGGCGGAAGGCCTTCTGCGAGTGGGCGACCTCCTCGATCTCGCTGACCTCCTCGTCCGGATCGACCCGGGGCCGGGTACGCCTCAGCACCTCCCTGGCCTCGTCCAGCCGCCCCCTCTGCACCAGCCACCGGGGCGTGTGGGGCACCAGGACCATGGCCACGGCGAGCGCCACCCCGGGTACGGCCTCGAAGCCGAACATCCAGCGCCAGTTGTCGGGGAATCCGGACAGGGCGAAGTCGGCGATGTAGGCGATGAGGATGCCGAGGGTGATCATGAACTGGTTGAAGGCCGTCATGCCCCCCCGTAGGCGAGGGGGCGAGTGCTCGGCTATGTACATGGGCGCCACGAAGGACGCTGTGCCCACGGCCAGCCCCAGGACGAACCGGGCCGCCGTGAGCAGCTCGACGCTGGGGGCGAACGCCGAGCAGATGCCGGCCACGGTGAAGAGGCAGCCGCTTGCGAACTTGGTCCACTTGCGGCTCAGGAGGTCGGCCAGCTTCCCCGACAGGATGGCGCCCCCTATGGCCCCGAGGAGCAGCGAGCCGACCACCCAGGACTGCCCGAAGGCCCCGAGATGGAGGCTCTTTCCAATATAGGGCAGGGCCCCGCTCACGATCCCCGTGTCGAAGCCGAACAGGAATCCCCCCAGGGCGGCCAGCAGGGCGATGAGCGTGACGAAACGGTTGTCGCTCTGCAGTATGTCCAGAAAGAAATCCGGGACAGTAGCCTTGATGACACTCGCCATGCCGTGCTCCCTCATCGGACGATGAGGGCGTCCTACCCGGCCGGCTCAGCCAGGAACCCCACCAAACGGCGCTTTCCCTGCATTATTTCGGCTAATGCCGGCCCGTGGTCTTTTCTTCCCGGATGGCGCTATGGTCCTTTCACCCCCACCAAAATGCCGCCGCTATCACTGAATACAGGCCGAGGAGGGCCACCCCCTCCATCCAGGTGGACTCCCCGTCTATCACCACGAACGTGGTGACCACCACGGCCAGGGCCAGCGAGGCGACGAGCAACGGAGCGAACACCAAGGTGAGCGCAGCCCCGGAGCCGAGGGCGGGGCTGACGAGGACCAGGACGGGGATCAGGACCAGGGCGATCTGGAGGGGGCTTTGGAGGATGACGCTCAGGGAGAGATCGGTCTGGTTGCGGGCCGACAGCTGGATGCCGACGAAGTTCTCCACGGCGTTGCCGGCGATGGCCACGATCACGAGCCCGGCAAAGGCCTGGCTGATGCCGAGGGTATGGATGGCGGGCCGCAGGGCGTGGACGAACCAGTCCGATACGGCGGCGGCGGCGGCGCTCGTGGCAGCCAGGGTGACCAGGGCGAGGGGAAGCGACCAGCGGCTGGCCCCGGCCGCCTCCCCGCCCCCGCGGCGGTCCCCCCGGAGCGAGCCGAGCAGGCTGAGGACGTAGGCGACGAGCAGGATCACAGCGGCCACGTCGCTGAGGGACCGCTCGTGGTGGGCCACGGGGAGGGCCAGCCGGGACGCCAGCGTGGGCACGACCATCACGGCCACCGCCAGCAGCAGGAGCACGCTCAGCATGCGGGCGGGCTCGGCCCGGAAGCGCTGGCGCCCGTGGCGGATCCCCCCGGCCACGAAGGCCAGCCCGAGGACCAGGAGGACGTTGCCGAGGATGGACCCCACCAGGGCCGACTGGACCACCCGGACCAGGCCCGAGCGGAGGGCGAAGATGCCGAAGAACAGCTCGGGCAGGTTCCCGAGGGCGCTTTGGACGGCGCCGGTGGCGCCGGCCCCCAGCCGGTCGCCCAGGGCGTCGACGCCCCGGCCCACCAGGGCGGCCAGGATGCCCAGCCCCACGGCGGCCACGGCGAAGGCCAGCACGCTCGGCACCGAGGGGACGAACCTGGTGAGGGCGGACAGGGCGGTGAGGAGGGCGCCGGCGCCCACCATGCGCCAGTCGCTGGCCGAGAAGCCCGGCGGCTTGGCTGGCGGGGGGGGCCTCCCGCCGAGCCGGCCCTGAACCTCCCGGGAGGTGTCGGGAACGGCGTCCACCAGGGCAGTCCACCACAGCCCGGCGGCAAGTGTCACAGACCGGCGGCAAACTGGGCCCGTGAGCGAGGTGATCCCGGTCGGGACGAGCGTGCGGCTGGCCCACGGGGGGGAGCGGCGGGCGGCGGTGGCCCCCGGTCCGCCCCGCTCGAGGGAGGAACGTGAGATGGCCGAGGCGGCTGCCCTGGTGCCGGGTGCCACCCGGGCCGTGGGGGCGGGCCGCCGTGAGCGGGTGGAGGAGCCCGACAGCCTGCGGACCTGCTTCGAGCGGGACCGGGACCGCATCCTCCACTCCAGCGCCTTCCGGCGCCTGGCGGGCAAGACCCAGGTCTTCGTGGCTCCCGCCGACCACCAGAGGACCAGGCTGACCCACGCCCTGGAGGTGGCCCAGGTGGCGGTGGCCATCGCCCGGGGCCTGCGCCTGAACGTGGCCCTCACCGAGGCCATCGCCCTCGGCCACGACTGCGGCCACGGGCCGGGCGGCCACGCCAGCGAGGAGGCCATGGCGCCCTACCTCCCGGAGGGGTTCGACCATGCCCGGTGGGGGGCCGACGTCGTCCTGCGCCCCCTCAACCTCTGTGCCGAGACCCTCGATGGGGTGCGCAACCACTCGTGGAACCGGCCCCCTCCCGCCACCCCTGAGGGGGAGGTGGTGAGCTGGGCCGACCGCATCGCCTACGTCTGCCACGACTTCGAGGACGCCGTGTCGGCGGGCATCGTGACCCCCGGGATGCTCCCCCCCCTGGTCCGGGAGAGGTGCGGGGCGACCCGGGGGGCCCAGCTGGGGACCTTCATCGAGGACGTGATAGCCACGGCGGCGGGCACCGGGCAGGTCGGCATGAGCGAGGAGACCTCCGACGCTCTCGACCAGTTCCGGGACTTCAACTACGAGCGCATCTACCTCCGGCCCGCCTCCAGGGCCCAGAGCCGGGCCGTGGTCGGCCTGCTCCGGGCCCTGGTCGAGCACCTGGCCGACCGGCCCAACACCATCCCCGGGGTGGACGGCGAGCCGGTGGCGGGCTCACCGGAGGCCCTGCGGGCCGCGGTGACCTGGGTGGCGGGGATGACCGACCGCTTCGCCTGCCGGGCGGCCGTGGCCCACCTCGGGTGGGACCGCAGCCGGCTGCCGGCGGGGATCGACATCGGCCCCGAGTGGAGCTGGTGACGGCGGGGCCGCCGGCTGGGCTTGGCCCTGGCG
This sequence comes from Actinomycetota bacterium, assembly GCA_021325455.1. Lineage (GTDB taxonomy): Bacteria > Actinomycetota > Acidimicrobiia > Acidimicrobiales > JAJPHD01 > JAJPHD01. The sequence goes on along the minus strand of JAJPHD010000004.1, from coordinate 40,521 downwards.
CCGGCCGGTGTGGCACGCTCCGGTGATGGACGACACCGTGGGGCCGGAGCGGTGGGGGGCTGTCGACCGCTACCTGGCCGGCCTTCTCATCGCCCCCGATCCGGCCCTGGACGCCGCCCTCGAGTCCAGCGCCGCTGCCGGCCTCCCCTCCATACAGGTGGCACCCACCCAGGGCAAGCTCCTCCACCTGCTGGCCCGCGCCGTGGGGGCCAGGCAGATCCTGGAGATAGGCACCCTGGGGGGCTATAGCACCATCTGGATGGCCCGTGCCCTCCCCCCGGGAGGGCGGCTGGTCACCTTGGAGGTGAACCCCCGCCACGCCGAGGTGGCCCGGTCCAACATCGACCGGGCCGGGCTCACCGCCGTGGTGGACCTCCGCCTGGGCCCGGCCCTCGAGACCCTGCCCGCCCTGGAGAGGGAGGGCCAGGGGCCCTTCGACCTGGTCTTCGTGGACGCCGACAAGCCGGCCATACCCGAGTACTTCTCCTGGGCCATCCGCCTCTCCCGCCCCGGCACTCTGATCGTGGTGGACAACGTCATCCGGGAGGGCGCCGTGATCGACGCCGGCAGCGAGGACCCCAACGTCCAGGGCGTGAGGCGCTTCTACGAGATGGTCGCCGGCGAGAGCCGGGTGAGCGCCACCGCCATCCAGACCGTAGGGGCCAAGAGCTACGACGGCTTCGCCCTGGCCCTGGTGGAGGGGGATTCCTCCCGGACCGAGGGCTGAGACCGAAAATCAGGTGACGCCGGCCGGCCCGGCGGGCAGGCTGGAGCATGGCTGAGAGCCCCGAGGTCGAGGTGCGGCCCACCACCCCGGGGGATGCCGAGGCGTGGCTCGACCTGCTGGAGGAGGTGGCCGCCGAGGGCCTCTGGTTGGGCACGGAGGCACCCATCGACCGGGAGGCCCGCCGGTCCCGGTTCGTCGCCCAGCTGGGCTCACCGTCCACGGGCAGCTTCGTCGCCGTCGACGGCGACCAGCTGGTGGGGTCGCTGGGGGCCGTCATGCGGGCCGGCATGGGCGCCGGCGTGGCCGACCTCGGCATGCTCGTGGCCTCCGGCCGGCGGGGCCAGGGCGTCGGCAGCGCCCTCATGGAGGCCTGCCTGGCCTGGGCCCGGGAGGTGGGTGCCCACAAGCTGGCCCTCACCGTGTGGCCCCACAACCACGCCGCCCGGGCCCTCTACGCCAAGTTCGGCTTCGTGACGGAAGGGACCCTGCGGCGGGAGGTGCGCCGGCGCAACGGCGAGCTGTGGGACGCCATCGTCATGGGGCTGGTGCTGGACACCGCGTCCCCGGGCCGCCCCGGCGGCCAGGCCGGCACCAGGCCGGCCGGGGCGGGGCGGGGGGGCGGGGCCCGAGCCGCTACGGGCGGCGAGCGCCCTCGGCTGGAGCTCCCCGGGGGCGCCTTGAGGCGGGACGGTGTCCTGCTCCGCCCCGGGCGCCTGGCCGACGCCGAGGCCCTGGCCGCCGCCATCGACGACCCGGAGGTGCACCGCTGGCTGGACGCCGTGCCCGACCCCTACACGGTGGAGGACGCCCGCCGCTTCCTCGCCGGGACCCGCCAGGGCTGGGTGGAGGGGACGGCAGCCAACTTCCTCGTCCTGGAGGAGGAAGGGGCCCGGCTGGCCGGCGGGATCGGGCTCACCCTCGACCGGGAGGACCCCGGCCTCGGGGAGGTGGGCTACTGGCTGGCGGCCCGGTCCCGGGGCCGGGGCCTGGCCACCACGGCCGTGGAGGCGGTGGCCCGCTGGGCCCTCGGGCCCGTCGGCCTCCGGCGCCTCGAGCTGCGTGCCGCCCTCGGCAACCGGGCCTCCCGGGCCGTGGCCGAGCGGGCCGCCTTCCGCCCCGAGGGCGTGCTGCGCTCCTGGCGGGCCGTGCACGGTCGGCCCACGGACTTCGCCCTCTACTCCAGGCTGGCCGCCCCGGCACCGGGGCCGAGCAGCGGGCCCTGCCCGGCCCCCGGGCCGGGGCCATGAAGCCCCTCCGGGGAGGCTTCAGCTCCCCGGGGTCACCGTCCTTGAGAGGGGCGAGGGCCCGAGGGGCCCCCGGGGGCGCCGGTCAGGGCCGGCGGCACACGGCCACGATCTCGGTGCCCGCCTCCAGCTCCTCGGGCTCGAAGCCCGCCGCCGGGAGCAGGCGCTCCACCTCCTGGGGGGTGTAGAGGCGGGTCCGGGAGGGGTTGGCGGTCTGGCCGCCCTCGGCACCCTCGATGAAGGTGGCAAGGTAGACGTCGTCCAGCAGGTTGGGGAAGGTGACGTAGAGCCGCCCTCCCGGGCGCAGGGCCCGGTGGATGTCCTTCAGCAGGAGGAAGGCGTCTTCCCGCTCCAGGTGCTGTAGCACGAGCACGGAGTAGGCGAGGTCCACGCTGGCATCGGGCACCTCGGGGAGCCGGGTCCCCAGGCACCGGGTGAAGCGGACGTTCCCCAGGTTGGCCAGGCGCCGGCGGGCCATGGCCAGCATGGCCTCGGAGGCGTCGGCGGCCCACAGGAGCCGGCAGTGCCGGGCCGCATGGCGGGCCACCCTGCCGATCCCGCAACCCACGTCCAGCATCACCGGCTCGGGGCCGGCCAGCGAGGCCAGCATCCCGGCCAGCTCCTCCCCCGTGGCCTCGAACACGGCGGGGTCGGTGCAGTTGAGGATCTGGGCCATGGCCTCCTCCTCGTCCCGGGGGGCCCACAGCGGGCCGTAGACCTCGGGGGAGACGGCCGCGCCGCCGCCCGGTGTGAGGGCCCGGTCAGCCATGCCGGCCAGTAGCTGCGCCCCCCGGCCGGCCAGGCGGCCCGCCCGGGAGCGCCAGTGCTCCACCACCGGGGCCAAGCTACCCGTAGATCCCCTCCCGGAGGGACTTGGTGACGGCCCGGGCCCGGTCCTTGACGCCCAGCTTGCGGTACACGGACCGCAGGTGGGTCTTCACCGTCTCCTCCCCCACCCCGAGGCGCAGGGCGATGTCCCGGTTGGCCATCCCCTCCACGAGCAGCCCCAGCACCTCGCTCTCGCGGTGGCTCAACCCGAAGCTGGCCCCGGGCCAGAGGGGCTCGCCGCCCCGGTGGGCCACGGCCAGGGCCACCCGGGAGGCCAGGGAGGGGTCCACCACCACCTCCCCGCCCTTGATCCTCTCCAGGGCCTCGACCAGGCCGGGGGCGGTAAGGGAGTAGAGCAGGTAGCCGGCCAGGTCCCGGCGGAGGGCTTTCAGCAGGTGGCGCTCCTCGGCCACGTTGGTGAACATGGCCACCCGGAAGGGCATCCCCTGCCCGGCCAGCTGGCCGGCCAGCTCCAGGCCGTCGCCCCCACCCCGCGGGCGCAGGTCCACCAGCACCACTTCGGCCTCGGCCTCCTTGGCCCGGCTCACGGCCTCCTCGCCGGGGGCCACGTTGCCCACCATGCGCACCCGCTCGGAGAAGGGCGCCAGCATCGCCTCCAGGCCCCTGGCGACGACCTCGTAGGCGTCCACCAGCATGACCCGCACCGCTGAGGTGGCCTTGGCCTCGCTCACCTTGCCTCCAGCTACGTGTGACCCCGGGAAACCTAGCCACGCCCGACGGTCGGGAAACCTGGGATGGACAGCACCTCAGGCCAGGATGTCGGCGGTGGTGAACCGGGCCCAGGCTGCCAGCACGAACACCAGTCCCCAGCAGCCCTGGAGCAGGAGGTCGGCCTCCACCGAGGAGTAGCCCACGGGCAGGCGCAACAGGTCCACGAAGCTGGACCAGTGGTCGGTGAAGAGCACGGGGTGGATGCTCGCCAGCTGGGGGACGCTGTCGGCTATCTGGACCGCTATCCAGAATACGAGGGTCCCCGCCATGGCCGCCAGGGGGGCCTCGGTGAGGGTGGAGATGAACAGCCCGATGGCCGCCAGGCCCACCATGGATACCCCCACGATCCCCGCCGCCTCGAGGGTCCGCAGCACTCCCGTGGTGAGCGAGATGCTGAACCCCGAGATGGTGGTGACCCTGCCCACAGGGAACAGGACGGCCCCGATGACGAGGCCGGCGCCCGCCACCATCAGGGCCGCCACCAGGCAGAACACCACCACCACCCCGAACTTGGCGGCCAGCAGCCTGGTCCTGCCCACCGGCCTGACCAGCAGGTAGCGCAGGGTGCCCAGGCCGGCCTCTCCGGCTATGGCGTCCCCCGCCACCACCGACACCGACAGGGGGAGCAGGAACCCGAGGGCCAGGGCCAGCCCGGCCAGGGCGGCGAAAACGCCGTTGTGGGTGATGTCGGCGAGGAACGGTGGCCCCCCGGCCGAGGCGCTGCCGCTCACCCGGATCGCCACCGCCGCCAGCACGGGCACGGCAGCCAGCACGGCCAGCAGCACCAGGGTCCGCCGGCGGCGGAACACCAGGCGCAGCTCACTCCTCCACATCGAACCCCTCCCCGGTGAGGGCCACGAAGGCGTCCTCCAGGCTCGGCACCTCCGTGGTGAGGGACCTGACCCTCACCCCCGCCCGGACCAGGGCGGCGGTGCAGTCCTCGGGCTCGGCACCCACCAGGTCGGCCCGCACCACCCCGGCGCCGGCGCTGGTGGCCCCGATGCCGGCCATGGCCTCCAGCACCCTGGCGGCCAGGGCCTCGTCGGGGGTCTCCACCCGCAGGACCCGGGCCTGGGTCTGGCGCAGGCCCTCGATGGGCCCCTGGGCCACCACCCTGCCCGCCGACAGCACCGCGACGTGGGTGCAGACCTGCTCCACCTCGTAGAGCAGGTGGCTGGACAAGAAGACGGTCATGCCGTCGGTGGCCAGGCTGCGGATGAGCTGGCGGACCTCCCGCATCCCCTGGGGGTCCAGGCCGTTGGTGGGCTCGTCCAGCACGAGCAGCCGGGCCGGCCGGAGCAGGGCCGCCGCCAGCCCCAGGCGCTGGCGCATGCCGAGGGAGTAGGCGCGGTAACGCTTCTCAGCGGCGAAATGCAGCCCCACCCGCTGGAGGGCCTTGTCCACTCTCGCCCCGCGCCCCGCCGCCCCTGCCCCCTTCTGCACGGCGTCCATGCGGACCAGGTTGTCCCGCCCGGAAAGGAAGGGGTAGAAGGCGGGCCCCTCCACCATGGCCCCCACCTGGGGGAGGGCGGCGGCCGCCTGGCCGGGTATCTCGTGGCCGAGGAGGCGCACCCGGCCCCCCGTGGGACGGGCCAGGCCGAGGAGCATGCGGATGGTGGTCGTCTTGCCCGACCCGTTGGGGCCGAGGAAGCCGAACACCGACCCCTCGGGGACGGCCAGGTCGATGCCCCCCACCACCGTCCGCCGGCCGAACCGCTTGGTGAGGCCCGAGGTCTCGACGGCGAGAGGGGCCGCCGGCGGTCTAGGACCCACCCAGGCGGCCCGCCACCCTCTCCAGGGCGGCGGGCGTCACCGCCCCGACCAGCACCCGCCCACTGGGCAGGACCAGGGCGTCCACCAGCCGGGTCTGGACCAGGCGGCCCTGCCCCCAGGCCCCCTGCACGGGGGTGGCGTCCCTCAGGACGGCGGCCAGGGTGCCGCTCCGGCGCACCGGGAGCCGCGGGACCACCAGGACGGCGTCCCACCCCGAGCCCACCACGTGGAGCGGCGGGCGGCGGCGGCCCACCCGGGGCGGGACCAGCCTGGCGGTCCTCACCTTCGCCCCCCGGGGCGGGGCGAAGGTGAAGTTAGACGGCGCCGGGGGCGCCAGGCTGAGCTGGCTGAAGCCGAGGCGGAAGGCCGCCGCCCGCGCCGGCCTTCCCCCCTCCCGGGGGAACACCTCCACCTGGAGGACCAGGCCCGTGCCGGCGTCCACGGCGATCAGCACCTCCCCCACCCGGCTGGCCCCGCTGCGGGGAGCCAGGCCCAGCTCGTAGGCGGGGCGGCCCGCCACCCGGGCCGTGCCGGCCACGAAGACCCTGGTCGAAGGGCGCACGGCCCGCAGGAACCCCCGGGCCACCTGGGCCGGCGTGGGGGGCACGTGGGCAGCCCGCTCGGCCCGTCCCTCCCCGTGGCGCCCGGACCGGGCCACGATGCGGGTGGCGGTGTAGCTGGCGCTCCGCCACAGCCACAGCGTGCTCCCGTGCACCACCCAGTCCGTCTCCTGGCTGCCATCGGGCAGGGCCACGCGGAGACGGCCCGGTCCCCCGTACCAGACCCTGGCGGTGTGCGTCCCGGCCAGGTAGGACTCCCAGGAGGGCCCCCCGCCGGGGAGGGCCGGGAGCCCGAGGTCCGCCGTCATCCGCACGGTACCCGACAGGTGGGAGACCCGGGCCTTGGCGACCCGGCTCACCAGGGCCCCCGGGGTGACCGTGGGCAGCGAGGGGGCCGTCCCGGCCCTCGTGAAGCGGGGCAAGGTAAGGACCCCCGCCACCAGGACGGCAGCCACCAGGGGCGGGATGGCCAGGCGCCGGCCCCGGCGGTTAGCGCTCACCCCGACAGCTAACCACGCCTGCCGGCGCCATGCGCCGGCAGGCGGGGCATCAGGCCGCCCGGGCTGGCGCCTCCTGCGCCGGCGCCAGCGCCACCCGCAGGACCTCGCCCACCTCCTCCACCAGGTGGAAGGTCATGCCGGCCCGGAGAGCCTCGGGCACCTCCTCCTCCAGCTCGGCCCGGTTGCCGGCGGGCAGCACCACCTCGGTGAGCCCGGCTCGGCGGGCGGCCAGGACCTTCTGCTTGACCCCCCCGATGGGCAGGACCCGGCCCTGCAGGCTCACCTCGCCGGTCATGGCCACCTCGGGGCGGACGGGCCGCCCCGTGAGCAGGCTCACCAGGGCCGTCACCATCGTGATGCCCGCCGAGGGGCCGTCCTTGGGGACGGCCCCCGCCGGGACGTGCAGGTGGAACTGCCCGGCCAGGGCCGCCGGGGGCACGCCCCATTCGGGGGCGTGGCCCCGGACCCAGGACAGGGCGATGGTGGCCGACTCCTTCATCACGTCGCCCAGCTGCCCCGTCAGGGTGAGGCCGCCGGCTCCGCCGGCCGCCTCACCCCCCACCACGGCCGCCTCGACGGCCAGCACGTCCCCTCCGGCCCCGGTCACGGCCAGCCCCGTGGACACCCCGGGCAGCCCGGAGCGGGCCGCCAGCTCGCTCCTGAAGAGGGGCCGGCCGAGGTAGGTGGGGACGTCGGCGGCGTCGACCCGCACCGGCGTGGAGGCCCCCGAGGCCACCGAGCCCGCCACCTTGCGCAGGATCTTGGCCAGGGCCCTCTCCAGGTTGCGCACGCCGGCCTCCCGGGTGTGGTCGTTCACCACGGCCCGGATGGCGGCCTCGGTCACCTCCACCTCGCCGGGCAGGAGGCCGGCGGCCTCCCGCTGGCGGGGCAGGAGGTGGCCGGAGGCGATGGCCACCTTGTCGTCCTCGGTGTAGCCGTCCAGGCGGAGGACCTCCATGCGGTCCAGCAGGGGGCCGGGGATGGTGTCGGCCAGGTTGGCCGTGGCGATGAACAGCACGTCGGACAGGTCCAGGTCCAGGTCCAGGTAGTGGTCCCGGAAGGTGTGGTTCTGGGCCGGGTCCAGCACCTCGAGGAGCGCCGAGGCGGGGTCCCCCCGCCAGTCGGCTCCCAGCTTGTCCACCTCGTCCAGCATGACCACCGGGTTCATGGTCCCGGCCTCCTTGATGGCCCGCACGATGCGGCCCGGGAGGGCTCCCACGTAGGTACGGCGGTGGCCCCTTATCTCGGCCTCGTCACGGACCCCGCCCAGGGCCACCCGGGCGAAGCGCCGGCCCATGGCCCGGGCCACCGAGGCGCCGAGCGAGGTCTTGCCCACCCCCGGCGGGCCCACCAGGACCAGGATCGCCCCCTGGCCCCGGCCCGACACCGGCGGAAGCCCCCGGGCCGCCCTCAGCTGGCGGACGGCCAGGTACTCCACGATGCGGTCCTTCACATCGGCCAGGCCGTGGTGGTCGGCGTCCAGGACGGCCCGGGCCTCGCCCGGGTCGAGCTGGTCCTCGGAGGTGTGGCCCCAGGGGAGCTCCAGCACGGTGTCCAGCCAGGTCTGGACCCAGCTGTGCTCGGGGCTGGCCTCGCTCATCCGCTCCAGCCGCCCCAGCTCGCGCTCGGCCGCGCTGCGCACGGCCTCGGGAAGGTCGGCCTCGGCGATGCGGCGGCGGTACTCCTCCACCGACCCCTCGCCCCCGTCCTCGCCCAGCTCCTTGCGGATGGCGGCCAGCTGCTGGCGCAGCAGGAACTCGCGCTGGGCCTTCTCCATCCCCTCGGTGACGTCGGTGCGGATGCGCTCCTTCAGGCTGAGGTCGGCCAGCACGTCGCGGGCGAAGCGCAGGGCGGCCCGCAGCCGGGCGGCGACGGGCACCGTCTCCAGCAGCTCCAGGCGCTGGTCCAGGCTGAGGTCGGGCAGGTAGCCGGCGCTGTCAGCCAGGGTGCCGGGGTCGGTGACGCTGCGCAGGGCCTGGGCCAGGGGGTGGGCCCCCCTGGCCTCCAGGATGGACTCGGCCACGGCCCGGTACTCCCGGGCCAGGCCGGCCACATCGGGGCCCTCCGCCGCCTCCTCTTCGGGGCCGATCTCGCTCACCTCCAGCCAGGTGGTGCTGGCGCCGGCCCCTCCCGGGGCGGGCACGCCCCGCTGGACGGCCACCCGGGCCTCGGCCCGGACCGCCACCGCCCGGCCGCCACCGGGGGTGCGGGCCAGCTCGTCCACGGCGGCCACGGTCCCCACCCGGGCGTAGCGGGAGCCGACCTGGGGTAGGAGGATGACGCGCCCGTCGGCCACCTTGGCGGCCTCGAAGGCGCGGTTGGCCTCCTCGCTCTCCAGGGAGAGGGTGAGGACCATGCCGGGGAGGACCACCGCCCCGGGCAGGGGCAGAACCGGGAGGGTCAGGATGTTGGTATTAGGCACTTGCACCTCGAAACTCTGAGCAGACGACACTCACAACAATTGCTAAGGAGGGTCTGTTCCCGGGACGAAACCGAACGGGGGGTTGAGGTGTCGGAATGATGGGTTGGCGAAGTGCGTTCTTTGATGAGACGATCTAATGTCGGGTCGGCGCGGCCGGCCGATGGGGTCGCGGCCCACGACCCCGGTTATGTATAGGGACAGGAGGAGCATCATCACCACGGCAGCAAGCACCCAGGGCCGGCGGGTTCCCGCCCGGGAGACCAGCGACCGGAGCGCGGTCGGCGCCAACGTCGACACCGTCCGGTTGTTCCTGGACGACCTGGCCCAGCACCCCCTCCTCACCCCGGAGGAGCAGGTGGCCCTGGCCAAGCGCGTCCAGGCCGGCGACGAGGAGGCCAAGCGGGCCATGATCGCCGCCAACCTGCGCCTGGTCGTCCACTGGGCCCGCCGCTACCAGGACCGGGGAGTGGACTTCCCCGACCTCATCCAGGAGGGGACCTTCGGCCTGATCCGGGCCGTCGAGAAGTTCGACTGGCGCCGGGGCTTCCGGTTCTCCACCTATGCCACCTGGTGGGTACGCCAGGCCCTGCAGCGGGCCGTGCACAACCACGGCCAGACCATCCGTGTCCCCATGGAGGCGGCCGAGAGGGCCCGTCGCATCGACGTGGCCACCCGGGAGCTGGCCGCCGACCTGGACCGGCTCCCCACCGACGAGGAGCTGGCCGAGGCCGCCGGTGTCTCCGCCGCCCAGCTGGAGGACGCCCGCCAGGCGGCCCGGGTGGTGGCCAGCCTGGACCAGCCCGTGGGGCCTGACGCCGAGACCAGCCTGGGCGAGCTGGTCGAGGCCCCCGGTACCAGCGTCGAGGACCTGGTGGGCGCCAACCTGGCCGTCACCCGCCTGCACGAGGCGGTGGACAGCCTGGAGCCCCTGGAGCGGGCCGTCATCCGGCTCCGGTTCGGCCTGGACAGCGGCGAGCCGGCCTCCCTCGAGGCCACGGCCAAGGCTCTCGGCATCGGACCCCGCCGGGCCCGCCAGCTCGAGGCCTCGGCCCTCTCCCGCCTGTCGGAGCGGCCCGGCCTGGAGGCGCCGGCGGCCTGACCGCCCGCCCCCGGCCGGGGGCGCTACCTGGTGCCCCAGGTGTAGGTCTGCTTGGCCAACGTCAGGTACACGAAGGTCTCGGTCTCCCTCACCCCGGGGATGACGCGGATGGTCTCGTTCAACAGGCGCAGCAGGGCCTGGTCGTCCTCGCACACCACCTCGGCCAGGAGGTCGAAGGAGCCGGCGCAGATGACCACGTAGTCCACCTCGGCCACGGCGGCCAGCTGGTCGGCCACGGCCCGCAGGTCGCCGTCCACCCGGAGGCCGATCATGGCCTGACGGGTGAAGCCCAGGGTGAGGGGGTCGGTGACGGCCACGATCTGCATGACCCCCAGGTCGAGGAGGCGCTGCACCCGCTGGCGGACGGCGGCCTCGGACAGGCCCACCGAGCGGGCCAGGGCGGCGTAGGAGGCCCGGCCGTCCTGCTGCAGCTCCTCTATGAGCCGCTTGCTCACCTCGTCCAGGATCAGGGCCTCGTCGCGGGTCGACATGGGGCGCGCCACGGCGGCGATGCTACGACCGGCCACCGCCGCCCGCCTCCGCCGGCCAGCGGCCTCTAGGCGCTGCGCCGGCGCCCTATGAGGACGCTCAGCACGGCCAGCAGCACCCCGCCGGCGAAGATGATGGTCCCCATGTCGTTCACCTGAGGCGGCACACCCAGCCTGGTCGCTCCCCACACCCACAGGGGGAAGGTGAGGGTCTGGCCGGCGTTGAACTGGGTGATCACGAAGTCGTCTATCGACAAGGCGAAGGCGAGCAGGCCGCCGGCCACCACCCCGGGCAGGATCTGGGGCAGGGTGACGAGGCGGAAGGTGGTCCAGGCCCCCGCCCCCAGGTCCCTCGCCGCCTCCTCCAGGGAGCGGTCGAAGGAGGCCATCCGGGCCCGGACGGTGATGGCCACGTAGACGATGTCGAACATGACCTGGGCGATCACGATGGTCACGTAGCCCCTCGGGATGCCGAGGGTGATGAACAGCGAGAGCACCGCCGCCCCCAGGGCGATCTCGGGGGCGGCCACGTTGGCGAAGAGCACCACGTCGGTGAGGGCCTTCCCCCGGAACCGGTACTTGCCGAGGGCCATCCCTATGGGGGTGCCGAGGAGGATGGACAGGCCGGTGACGATCAAGGCGATGGTCACGGAGTTGATGAGGGCCCCGGTGAGGTCAGGGATGGCGAACAGCTGGCCCCAGTACCTCAGGGTGAAGCCCTGCCACTGGAAGTTGAGGCGGCCCTTGGTGTTGTTGAACCCGAAGGCGATCATCACGAAGATGGGCAGGCACAGCCACAGGATGACGATCCAGGTCCACACGTGGCCCAGATGGCCACGGGGTTGGCGCAGGCGGTGCCGGCGGGAAGGGGCCCGCTCCCCTGCTACCGGCCGGGCCTCGGGGGCGGCGGGAGGGGCGAGGGTGGTCATCCCGAGCTCACCGACAGGATGTCCTCGGTGCCGAGGGCCCGGGCATAGATGAAGACCCCGATGAGGAGGGCGGCCATGAGGACGAACGAGAGGGCGGCGGCCTGGGGGTAGTTGTTGTTCACCAGGTACTGGTTCTCGATGATGTTGCCGATCATCACCTGGTTGACCCCGCCCAGGATCTCGGCGTTCACGTAGTCGGAGACGGCCGGGACGAACGTGAGCAGGATGCCGGCGAAGACCCCGGGGATGGAGAGGGGCAGGACGACCCGGCGGAACACCTCCCGCCGGTTGGCGTACAGGTCGGAGGCCGCCTCCAGGAGGCCCTTGTCCATCCTCTCCAGGGCCACGTAGATGGGCAGCACCATGTAGGGCAAGAAGTTGTAGGTGAGCCCGGCGATGACGGCGAAGTTGGTCGACAGCACCCGGAACCCCTGGGGCAGCAGGCCCCAGTTCTTGAGGGTGCCGAGCACGATCCCCTGGTCGGCCAGCAGGAACTGCCAGGACACCGTCCGCAGCACGAAGGTCACGAAGAACGGGAGGATGAGGAGGAAGAGGTAGGCGGACTTCCTCGTCCCCCCGTGGAAGGCGATCCAGTACGCCACCGGGTACCCGATGGCGATCATGGCCGCCGTGGCGATGGTGCCGTAGACGAAGGACCGGATGAACTGGGTGTGGTACTGGCTCAGCTGGTTGACGTAGGTCGCCACATGGAAGGTCTCCCTGAACCCGTTTATCAGGTTGCCGGTGTCCAGGGACAGGGCCAGCAGGGCGATGATGGGGATGACGAAGAAGATGGCCAGCCAGAGCCCCCCGGGCAGGATCAGCAGGTACGGGGCCAGGCGGGCCCGCATCCGCAGGGTCATGGCCCGCTCAGGCCCCCAGGTAGATGGGCTCGAAGATGGAGTTCCACACCGAGAGCTCCTTGTTGGTGAGCACCCGGTAGTTGTAGGTCTCGTGGTACTCGGCGGCCGTGGGGAACACGAGGGGGCTCTTGGCGATGTACTCGAGGGAGGCCTTGTTGCTGCCCTTGGCCTTGGCGGCATCCTTGTCCACCCACTGGCGGGCATCGGGTACGGGGGTGATGTAGTTCACGTACTCGGCCACCATGGCGGCGATCTCGGGCCGGTAGTACCAGTCCATGAGGAGCATCCCCGACACCGGGTTCTGGGCGTACTTGAGCAGCGTCAGGTTGTCCGTCCAGATGACCCCGCCCTCCTTGGGGATCACGAACTTGAGGTTGCTCCCCCCCGAGGCGTTGGCCTGGAAGATGTCTCCTGACCACGCCTGGCTTATCCAGAGGTCGCCGCTCTTGAGGCTCTCGATGTAGTTCTGCGTGAAGTACTGGCGGACGAGCGGCTTCTGCTCGTTGAGCCGCTTGGCCGCTGCCCTCCACTGCTTGGGGCCGGTCTTGGCCGGGTCCCCGTACATGGCCACGAGGATGGAGTTGGGCAGGTCGTCGTTGTTGCCGAACATCCCGATGTGGCCCTTGTACTTGGGGTTGAACAGGTCCCAGTAGCTGTTGATGTCCTCACCCACGTACTTGGGGTTGTAGCCGATGCCGGTGAACCCCGACTGCCAGGGTATGGAGTACACGTTGCCGGGGTCGAAGCCCTCGTGCTTGTACTTGGTGGCGGCGTACTTGTTGAAGTTGGGCAGGAGGGAATGGTCCAGGGGTATGAACCAGCCCAGCTCCACGTACTTCGTGAAGTAGATCCCGTTGGTGATAACCGCCACGTCGTAGCCGGTGTACTGATGGGCCTGCAGGGAGGGCTCCACCTTGGCGAAGAAGGGGCCCTCGTCCTGGATCACCTCGTAGTAGTGGACCTTGATCCCGTAATGCTTCTCGAACAGGTCGATGGAAGGGTGGTCGTCCTTGTTCGTCGACGAGACATCGATGTAGAGGGGCCAGTTGGCCCAGTTCACCACCCCGGTCTTCTTCTTGCCGGCCCAGAACTTCTCGATGGAGCTCTTGGTCGTCTTGGCCTGGGCCCCTGTCCCCGCCACACCGCAGGCCGAGAGCAGGGCCCCGGCCCCCAGGGCGGCACCACCCCAGCCGGCCGCCTGCAGGAGCTGCCGGCGGCTGAAGCGGGGCTGGGACAGCCCCCTCAGGATGTCGGGGGTGGGGAGTTCGTCGTTGCCGGAGCTCATTGGGTCCCTCCTGTCTCTTCCCGGGGCTCCTCGTCCCCGGCCTGTTCCTGCTCGGCCAGCAAATAGGAGTGCTCCGCCCGCCAGGACAGCCACACGTCGTGAGTGGGCGCCGAGGCCTCCCCGGACGTCCCCCGATTTTGCGAGAAGACGACCATGGAGGCGCCCGTGCTGGTGACCACCACGTGCTGGGTGGAGCTGCCCAGGTAGACGACGTCGGTCACCCGGCCCCTGATGCGGCACTCGGCTTCGGGGGGCTCGGGCCCCCCGGTCATGTCGATCTTCTCGGGCCGCACGGTGAGGTCCAGGTGCTGTCCCGGGACCGCCCCGCCCCGCAGGGGCACCACCACCCGCTCCCCGGGGCCCAGGTCGAGCAGGGCCGATCCTCCCACCACCCGGGCCACGCGGCCCGACAGCAGGTTGGACGTGCCGATGAACCCGGCCACGAAGCGGGTCCGGGGCTGCTCGTACACCTCCCGGGGGGAGCCCAGCTGCTCGATGCGGCCCTCGTTCATCACGACCAGGCGATCCGACATGGTGAGGGCCTCACCCTGGTCGTGGGTGACGTAGACGAAGGTGATCCCCACCTCGCGCTGGATGCGCTTCAGCTCGATCTGCATGGCCTGGCGAAGCTTGAGGTCCAGGGCTCCCAGCGGCTCGTCCAGCAGCAGGGCACGGGGGTTGTTCACCAGGGCCCGGGCCAGGGCCACCCTCTGCTGCTGGCCGCCGGACAGCTCTTTCGGCCGGCGCCGCTCCCTGCCCTCCAGCTGGACCAGCTCCAGGACCTCCCCCACCCGCCGCCTCACGGCGTCGTGGGGCACCTTGCGCCGGCGCAGGCCGAAGGCCACGTTCTCGAACACGTTGAGGTGCGGGAAGAGGGCGTAGCTCTGGAAGACCAGGTTCACGTCCCGGCGGTTGGGGGGCACGCCCACCATGTCCTCGCCGTAGAGGAGGATGCGGCCCTGGGTGGGCTCCTCGAAGCCGGCGATCATGCGCAAGGTGGTGGTCTTGCCGCATCCCGAGGGGCCGAGGAGGGAGAAGAACTCGCCCTGCCCGATGGCCAGGTCGATGCGCTCCACGGCCTGCACGTTGCCGTCCCGGGACGAGAAGCTCTTCGACACCCCGACCAGCTCTATGGCCGCCAGGCCGGCCGGGGCGGGAGCCCCGCCGGTGTCGGCGGCTCCGGCCGGGAGGCCGGACCCGGTGTCCACCACGGCGGTGCCCTGTGGCATCTGGGTCACGCTCATGCCTCGATGGCGCTCATGACGTGCTTGATGCGGGTGTAGTCCTCGAGCCCGTAGACCGACAGGTCCTTGCCGTAGCCGGAGTGCTTGAACCCGCCGTGGGGCATCTCGGCCACGAGCGGGATGTGGGTGTTGATCCACACGCAGCCGAAGTCCAGGGCCCTCGCCATGCGCATGGCCCGGCCGTGGTCCTTGGTCCACACGCTGGACGCCAGGCCGTACTCGACCCCGTTGGCCCAGGCCAGGGCCTGCTCCTCGTCGTGGAAGGCCTGGACCGTGATCACGGGGCCGAACACCTCGGACTGGATCATCTCGTCGTCCTGGCGCAGGCCCGCCACCACCGTGGGCCGGTAGAAATACCCCTTGTCTCCCTCCCGCCCCCCGCCGGCCAGGATCCGGGCGTGGTCCGGGGCCCGCTCCACGAAGCCGGCCACCCGCTCCAGCTGGCTGGGGTTGTTCAGGGGGCCGAGGTCGGCCTCATCCACCCCGGGCAGCCCCAGGCGCTGGGACCGGGCCTGCTCGGCCAGGGCCTCGGCCAGGTCGTCGTGCACGGCCGGCCCGGCCAGCACCCTGGTGGCTGCGGTGCAGTCCTGGCCGGCGTTGAAGTAGCCGGCGGCGGCGATGGTGCCGGCCGCCTTCTCGAGGTCGGCGTCGTCGAACACGATCACCGGGGCCTTGCCCCCCAGCTCCAGGTGGACCCGCTTCAGGTCAGGAGCGGCGGCGGCGGCCACCTCCCGGCCCGCCCTCACGCTCCCCGTGACCGACACCATCTGAGGCACAGGGTGGGCCACCAGGGCCCGGCCGGTGTCCCGGTCCCCGCACACGACGTTGAGCACCCCCGGGGGGAGGAACTCGGCCGCCATCTCGGCCAGCATGAGGGTGGTCACCGGGGTGGTGTCCGAGGGCTTGAGCACGACCGTGTTGCCCGCCGCGATGGCCGGGGCGAACTTCCACACGGCCATCATCATGGGGTAGTTCCAGGGGGTCACCTGGCCGCACACGCCCACCGGCTCACGCCTGACGAACGAGGTGTGCCCGGCCATGTACTCCCCGGCCGACCGGCCCTCGAGCACCCGGGCCGCACCGGCGAAGAAGCGGATCTGGTCGGCCATGGGGGGGATCTCCTCCGAGGCCGTGAGGGCGCGGGGCTTGCCGGTGTTACGGCATTCGGCCTCCACGAGCTCGTCGGCCCGGGCCTCGACGGCGTCGGCCAGGCGCAGCAGGGCCCGCGCCCGCTCCGAGGGCGTCGTGTCCCGCCAGCCCGGGAAGGCCTCAGCCGCCGCCCGGCAAGCCAGGTCCACGTCCTCGGGCCCGGACAGTGGAGCCTCGGCGTAGGCCTCCCCCGTGGAGGGGTCCACGACCGTGAGGGTCCGGCCGTCCTTGGCGTCCACGGGCGAACCGGCCACGAAGTTGGCCAAGCGCTGCAGACGGCCTGCCGGCGCTGGGGGGACGCCGGCGGGTCCGGGTGCCCCCCCCGGGCCGGTCTCGGAGCCCTTGGTCGCTTGGTCGCTCACGTCCACCTCCTGTGAAGGGCTGCTGGCCTCACCGTGGCTGGCCGCAGCCAGGTGCCCTGGTGTGCTAGAGGATCGGGAACCCACGGCGGGACGCCGTCATGGCCCCTGAGTGTGGCACATCCCGAACGGCCCGCGCAAGGGAATCCGTCGCGAAAGTTCCTCCTTGCCACTGATCCACTTGACTAAAGGGGGTCAGGTGGCAAGATAGCGCAGCGTGAGCGGCACCACGGAGCCAGGGCCCCGAACCTTCCTCTTCTGCCCGGAGTCGGCCTTCGGGCCCACCAACAACTGCATCGGGATCGGGGCCGAGCTGGTCCGGCGGGGCCATCGCGTGGTGTTCGCGGCCGAGTCCTCGTGGAAGGGCCGCCTGGAGCCCTTTGGCTTCGAGGAGGAGCTGTACGACCTAGAGCCGGCGGAGGGGGGCGGAGGGGGTGGCTCCGCCGGCCAGTTCTGGAAGGAGTTCGTGGCCGCCGTCGCCCCCGAGCTGCGCAAGCCGCCCGAGGAGCAGCTGGCGGGCTTCATGGTGCCCACCTGGAAGGCGCTGGTCGAAGGGGCCCGGTTCGCCGAGGCCAGGCTGGCCGGCATCGTGGGGGCGGTGGCCCCCGACGTGGTGGTGGAGGACAACGTGGTGTGCTTCCCGGCCCTGCGCAGGAGCGGGCCCGCCTTCGTGCGCATGGTGTCGTGCAACCCCCTGGAGCTCCGGGGCCCCGGCATCCCCCCTCCCTACTCAGGGCTCCCGAGCGGCGACCGCAGCGGCTGGGAGGCGTTCCGTGCCGCCTACGACCGCACCCACCGGCCCCTGTGGGAGGGCTTCTCGGAATGGGTGGCCAGCTGCGGCCTCCCGCCCCTGCCCGACCTCGAGTTCATCCATTCCGGCGACAGGCTCAACCTCTACGTGTACCCCGCCGAGCTCGACTACGTGGGGGACCGGCCCCTGGGGCCCGACTGGGTCCGCCTGGACTCCTGCGTGAGGAGGACGGAGGGCCCCTGGACGTTGCCCCCTGAGCTGGCCCAGCCCGGGCCGCCCCTTGTGTACCTGTCCCTCGGCTCGCTGGGCGGGGCCGACGTGGACCTCATGCGCAGGCTGGTGGAGGAGTGCTCCCGCACCCCCTACCGCTTCCTCGTCTCCAAGGGCCCCCGCCATCAGGAGCTGGAACTGGCAGACAACATGTGGGGCGCCGAGATGCTCCCCCAGACCCGGGTCCTGGAGGCCGTGGAGGCAGTGGTGACCCACGGCGGCAACAACACCATCACCGAGGCCGTCCACTTCGGGCTGCCAGCGGTGGTGCTGCCCCTGTTCTGGGACCAGCACGACAACGCCCAGAGAGTGGCCGAGAAGGGCTTCGGGGTGCGCCTTCACGCCTACCGCTTCGCTCCCGGCGAGCTGGGCCGGGCCATCGGCCAGGTCCTGGGGGACGGCGCTCTTCGCCAACGGGTCGCCGCCGCCGGGGAGGCGGTGCGCCGGCGCGACGGCCTGGGGCGGGCCGTCAGGGCCCTCGAGACGCTGGCGCGGGAGGGTCCGTGAGCCCTACGGAGGAGCGGGGAGCGGCGGGGGCCCTGGAGGAGGCGGCCGCCCCGGCAGGCGAGGGCGCCATGCTGGACGCCGTGGACCGGGCCCTGGTGGTCCAGCTGCAGCAGGACGGCCGGCGCTCCTACACGGAGCTGGCGCGCAGCGTGGGCCTCTCCGAGGCAGCCGTGCGCCACCGCGTCCAGCGCCTGCTCGGGGCCGGGATCGTGGAGATCGTCACCATCACCAATCCCTTGCGGCTCGGCATGTACCGGATGGCTGTCATCGGGGTGAGGGCCAACGGCGACCTGGCCGAGGTGGCCCGGCGGCTGGCCCTCATCGACGAGGTGGACTACCTGGTGATCTGCGCCGGCTCGTTCGACCTCCTCCTGGAGGTGGTGTGCGAGGACGACGACCACCTGCTCAACCTGCTCAACGACACCATAAAGACAGTCCCGGGGGTCCGGGTGACCGAGACCTTCGTGCACCTGGAGCTGGCAAAGGAGACATACGCATGGGGCAGCCGGTAGGTCCTGGACCGAGCGCGCCCGGAGCCCTCCCCGGGCCCGGGCCGGAGGCGGAGGAGGCCCCTGCCCGCGACGGCCGCTACCGCTCGGTGTCGCTCTGGCTGCATGGCCTCGAGGAGCCGCTCCTCCCCAGGAGCCCCCTTCCCGGCGACACCCAGGTCGATGTGGCCGTGGTGGGAGCCGGGTTCACCGGCCTGTGGACCGCCTACTACCTGGGCGCCCTGGAGCCGGGGCTGCGGGTGGCCGTGCTGGAGGCCGAGATCGCCGGCTTCGGGGCGTCGGGGCGCAACGGCGGATGGTGCTCGGCCCTGTTCGCCGCCTCCTGGGCCTCGGTGGCCCGGGCCGCGGCCAGGGGGGCAGGCGGCCCCGGCTACCGGGCCGGGACCTCGGTTGGGCGCCCACCGGGAGCAGGAGCGGAGGCCGGGCGGCCCGAGGCTCTCGCCATGCAGAGGGCCATGGTGGGGGCGGTGGACGAGGTGGAGCGCTTCTGCCGGGACGAGGGGGTAGACGCCCGCCTGACCCGAGGGGGGACGCTCTCCCTGGCCCGCAGCCCGGCCCAGCTGACGCGCCTCCGCCGGGAGATGGAGGAGGACAGCCGCTGGGGGGTCGACGTCCGCTGGCTCGAGCCGGGCCAGGTGGCAGATCGGGTACGCGCCTCCCGGGTGCTGGGCGCCACCTGGAGGCCGGACTGCGCCGCCCTTGACCCCGCCCGCCTGGTGAGGGGCCTGGCCAGGGTGGTCGAGGGCAAGGGAGTGGCCGTCTACGAGCAGACCCGGGCCCTGCGCCTGGCGCCCGGGCGGGTGGAGACGGACCGGGGGCTGGTCAGGGCCGAGGTGGTTGTGCGGGCCACGGAGGGCTACACGCCCCGGCTCCCGGGCATGCGCCGGGCGCTGATCCCCGTCTACTCCCTGATGGTCGCCACCGAGCCCCTGCCGCCCGAGGTCTGGAAGGAGCTCGGGTGGGAGGGGAGGGAGACCCTCACCGACGGCCGCCACCTGCTGATCTATGCCCAGCGCACGGGTGACGGGCGGATCGCCTTCGGCGGCCGGGGTGCTCCCTACCACGCCGGGTCGGGCGTCCACCCGTCCTTCGACCGGGACCCCGCCACCTTCGCCGCCCTGGAGGCGGCGCTCGCCGACCTGTTCCCCCCGGCGGCCGGGGCGGCCATAACGCACCGCTGGGGCGGGCCCCTGGGGGTGCCGAGGGACTGGTTCCCCTCGGTGGGCCTGGAGCGGTCCTCGGGAATGGCGTGGGCGGGGGGCTACGTGGGGGACGGCGTCGCCACCACCAACCTCGCCGGGCGCACCCTGGCCGACCTCATCCTCGGCCGGGACACGGACCTGGTCCACCTGCCCTGGGTAGGGCACCGCTCGCCCCCGTGGGAGCCCGAGCCCTTGCGCTGGGTGGGCGTCAACGCCGGCCGGTGGCTGGCCCGGTCGGCCGACGCCGCCGAGAGCCGCACCGGGCGGCCGGCCCGCCGGGCGGCGCTGCTGTCACGGCTGACGGGCGGGTAGCGGAAGGCGCGGCTGGGGCGGGTGAGGGCCCTGGCGGGGCGGCGGGGGCGGCAGGCTCGGGGCCGCAGGAGCGGGGGGCCGCAGGAGCGGGGGGCCGGGGGAGGCCCGGCGGCCCACGTCCGCCGGCTGGCTTGCTCCACCCCTGTGACGCCCGCTCGCCCGCCGGCGCCGCCAGCCGGCCCCGGGTGGGCTCCAGGTCTGGTCCATGGTTTGACGCCTGGAGGCCCTGGTGATAAGCATCACGTTGTTACCGTCCAGTAACAAGATGCCTGCTGGGGTGCTCCCAATCCCTGGGGACGGGCCTGGCCGGAGGTCTGGCCCGTCCGGGGACGGGCTTGGCCGGAGCTCCGGCCCGTCCGGGAGCAGTGCGGCCGGGGCCGGCACCTCGAGGGCAGCATCCCACCACCCTCAACCGGAACATCTCGCAACCTCGGAGGCCGAAGCATGAGCGACGTCCAACCCATGACCCGCCAGCAGCTGGCGGAGCTGATCGCAGACCGTGACAATGGCGAAATCGAGAAGCTGGTGAGCGACCTCGGCCCCGATCAGGTCCTGGACCAGGTCTTCGACCAGATGGGCACGGCTCTCACCGACAAGGCGGCCAGCCAGAGCGCGGTGGTCCAGTGGGACATCACCCTGCCCGACACCACCACCAGGACCTACACCACGCGCATCGAGAACGGCTCGTTGACCTCGGCCAAGGAGCCGGCTCAGTCGCCCCGGGTGACGCTGGCCCTGGGCCTCGCCGACTTCATGCGCCTGGTGGCCGGCAAGCTGGACGGTGTGCAGGCGTTCATGGCCGGCCGGCTCAAGCTGAAGGGGGACATCATGTTCGCCCAGAGCCTCCAGAGCTGGTTCGCCTGAGCCGGGGTGGGGAACCCGGGCCCTCCTCAAGGGATCCCCAGTATCCAGCCCTCCTCCCCCACCACCGCTTCCTCCCGTGACGCGGCCCGCAGGGGGCTGAACCACCCGGGCAGCGCCCCCGAGCGGTCGGCGGTGGCCAGGGCCCGCACCGAGGAGAGGACCTGGGCGGCATCCCTCACCGGGTGGGCCGACCGGTCGAGAGGGAAGGCGCTCGGCCACACCTCGGCCATGACCACACACCACCGCTCGGCGGGCCGGCGTAGCCCGGTGTCGAAGGGCCACACAGAGCTGGCCCGACCGAGGGTGGGGTCCCGCCGCAGCTCCTCGACCCGGGGTATCCCGAGGAGTGTCTGGCTCCCCACCGTCACGCCCCCGTAGAGCTGCCACACGGGCTTGATCCCCCGCCCCGCCCCCACCTCGCAGTGGCGCCAGCGGGCCAGGGGATTGGGCCCCAGCCCGGCCACCGGCTGGTTCCTGGCCGGGAGAGAGGACAGGCGGTCCATCCCGGCCGGCCGTCCCCAGAAGAGGGACAGCCCGGTCCTCCGGTTGGCGGCGTCGGCCACCTCGAAGCGGTTGTTGGAGTTGTCCGACCGGTCTTCCACGGCAGCACCCAGCCAGGCCCAGACCCGGGCCCGCCCGGAGGGGGTCCCTGAGGCACCGGCCAGCCCGTCCCGTCTGGCCGCCGGCGGGTGGCTGGCACCGGCGGGCACCCGGTCCGCCAGCAGGGCCCCGGACCCCTCGGGGTAGCCCAGCGGGAAGTCGAACCCGACGAGCACCCGGCGCCCGGCCAGCAGGGCCGCCTCCAAGAGGGACCGCAGCTTCCCGGACGCCTCCTCCCTGGTGGGCGGGTTGCAGGGACGGTTGAGCCGGAGACCCCTGGAGCTGAGGACGCCCCGCCCTATCCACAGGCTGTCCCGCCCCAGGGCGGGGGTGGACCGGGCACTCCAGTCGACCACCAGGTACTCGTCAAACAGGAGGCTCGCCCGCCTCGGTGAAGGCGATGTGGTCACCTGGCCGGGCCTGGGCCAGGACGGCCAGGTCAGCCAGGGCGACCACGGCGATAACCGGGTAGCCGCCCGTGGCGGGATGGTTGGCCAGCAGCACGACCGGCTGGCCGCTGGGGGGAACCTGGATGGCCCCCAGGACCATCCCCTCGGGCGGCAGCTCCTCACCCCGGAGGGCCGGCACCCGCTCGATGGATGACCCCGCCAGCCGGGCGCCGGTGCGGTCGCTCTGAGGCGTGACCGTCCAGGAGGAGGAGACCAGCACCTCCCATCCCTGGTCCCCGAACCACTCCCGCCTCGGTCCGGGCCACACTCCGACCGTGCCCCGACGGGTGGGGCCCCGGCCCTCCAGGGTCCCGCCGGGCCAGCCGGCCAAGCCCGCTGACCCTCCGGAGCCTGCCGGTCCACGGGCCGCGTCCGGGCCCCTCCAGCCCGGAAGGCCGCCGCCAGGCGCCGACCCTCCTACCTCGCCCACGGGCAGCCAGCTGCCCCGGGCCACGACCGGAGGCCCCAACCCGGCCAGCGTGTCGGTGGAGCGGCTACCGAGGACGGGCTCGACCTCCAAGCCGCCCGCCACGGCCAGGTAGCACCGCAGCCCTTCCCTGGCCATCCCGATGGATACCACCTCTCCGGCCCGCACCCCGATGGGCTGGCCCATGGCCACCGGCCTCCCCTGCACCGTCGCCGCCACGGGCGCTCCGGCCAGGGCCAGCTCGAGATCCGCCGTGGCCTCCAGGTCGGGGCCCCTGAGCGTGATCTCGAGGGCCGCGGCGCCCGGCGGGTTGCCCACGATCCGGTTGGCCAGCGCCAGGGCGCCGGGATCAGCGGCCCCGGCCCGTGGGACCCCGAGGTAGGCCCAGCCGAAGCGGCCCAGGTCCTGGACCGTGGTGAGGGACCCCGGCTGCAGCACCCTCAAACCCCGGGCGCCCTGCACCTCCAGCCGGCCGGCACCGTCGGAGCCCGGCGGGCGTGCCCCCGCCACCTGGCTTTCCCCGCCTCCACCGGCCAGCTCGTCCACGGCCACGAACCTCACCCGCCGGCCGGGGGCGAGCGGGGTGGGGGGCGAGGTGGTGGGGTCGAACAGGCACCGGTCCGTACGCCCGAGAATCCGCCAGCCCCCCGGGGTGGCCTGGGGGTAGACGGCGGTGTGCCGGCCCGCCACGGCCACGGAGCCGGCGGGGACCCGCGGGCGAGGTGTAGCCAGCCGCGCCACCCAGAGGGACTTGTCCAGCCCGTCCAGGTACCCGAAGCCCGGTGAGAAGCCCATGAAGCCCACCGTGTACTCACCCGAGACGTGGCGGGCCGCCACCTCCTCGGGAACCAGCCCCACCTCCTCGGCCACCGAGTGCAGGTCGGGGCCGTCGTAGACGACCGGGATCTCCACCGCCGGCAGGCCGGCCTCGTCTCCAGGCCCCGCCGGGGCCGATCTGCTCCCACCGGGGAGGGGGACCTCGTCACCCGCCGGCTTGGGGGGCAGCACCTCGCTCGCCCAGGTGGCCAGCCGGCCCCCCAGATGGGCCAGGTCCACACGGTCCGGCTCCACCTCCACCAGCACGGTACGAGCCCCGACTACCACCTCCACCACTCCGGGGAGGCTCTCGGCCACCACCCGGCTCCGCAGTCGGTGGGCCGCCTCCTGCGACCCCAGGTCGACCAGCAGGGCCGTCTCTCCTGCCGGCAGGACCCTTGCCCCGCCATCACCTCTGCTGGCCACGTCAGCGCACCACCCCGCCGCCGCCTCCTGGGAACCCTCTCACGAGGAGAACGGCCGCAGTGCCACCCCCGCTTCCTCCAGGCCCTGGCGGACCGCCCTGGCCAGGGCGGCCGCCCCGGGGGTGTCCCCGTGGAGGCACAGCGAGGCGGCATCCACCTCCACCACCCCTCCGTCCACCGTCACCACCTTGCCCTCCCGGGCCAGGCCCAAAGCCCTCTCGACCACCGCCCCCTCCTCATGGACCACCGCCCCCGGCTGGCCCCGGGGCACCAGGCCCCCACCGGGCAGGTACCCCCGGTCGGCGAAGGCCTCCCCCACCACCGCCATTCCCAGCTCGGCGGCCACCTGGGCTGCGGCCGATCCCGGCAGGGTGAGCAGGATGAGCCCGGGGTCGTAGGCCCTCATGGCCTCCAGCAAGGCCCGGGCCTGGTCCGGGTCGGAGGCCACCCGGTGGTAGAGGGCCCCATGGGGCTTGACATAGGTCACCCTGCCCCCGGCCACCCGGGCCACGCCGTCCAGGGCCCCCAGCTGGTAGATCGCATCAGCTGCCATCTCCGCCGGCGACACCTCCATGGCCCGGCGCCCGAACCCCACCAGGTCCGGGTAGGAGACGTGGGCTCCGATAGCCACCCCTCGCGCCACGGCGGCACGCACCGTGGCAGCCATGACGCGGGGATCGCCCCCATGGAACCCACAAGCCACGTTGGCGCTGGTCACCACGTCAAGCAGGGCCTCGTCGTCGCCCAGGCGCCAGATGCCGTAGCTCTCCCCGAGATCGGCATTGAGATCGATGGCCCCGTCCATTGCCGCCTCAGCCTATGCCCCCCGCCGTTGCCCGGGAAGCCCGGGGACGCCGCCCGGGGCAACGAGGCCCCGGCCCTAGTGCCGAGCTGCGGCCGCTGCCAGCGGCTCCTCCCAGGACAGCCGGGGGACGTCGCCCCACAGCCTCTCCAGGTCGTAGTAGGCCCGGGCCTCGTCCAGGAACACATGCACCACGAAGTCCCCGTAGTCGAGGAGGACCCACCGGGCATCGTCCAGGCCCTCGGTCCGAAGGGGCCCTCCCCCGCCGGCCCGCTTGACGGCGGCCTCCACCTCCTCGGCGATGGTCCGCACCTGACGAGGGTTGGACCCGCTGGTGATGACAAAGGCGTCGGTGATGACCAGCACCTCACCCACGTCCAGCACGACGGTGGCCTCCGCCTTCTTGGAGGCGGCAGCGCGTGCCGCCACCACCGCCAACCTGGGAGCCACGAGGGCCTCTGCCCTCACCACCCGCTCACCGATACCGGCTACCCCGTGCTGTCGGGGCGGGCCCGTGTCCCTGGCCCCTGTCGCTGGTCGTCATCCTGGGCTCCAGAGTACAGACCCCGCTGGCGGATGCAGCGGATAGCCGCCGGCGGTACGAGGAAGTCCAGCGGCCGGCCATCAGCGGCCCGGGCCCGCAGGTCCGTGCTGGAGATGTCCAGGGCCGGGATCTCCACCGTCATCACCCCCCGCCAGGCCACCCCTGCCGCCGCCCCAACCAGCGGGTCCATGCCCTCCTGCGCCATCGCCCCCCGCACCGACGGCTCCGAGGCCCGGCGCCCCGGTCGGCTCACCACGATCAGGGTGGACAGGGCCGCCACCTCCTCGACCCGCTCCCAGGTCCCCAGGCTGGCGGCCACGTCGGCTCCCACGATCAAGAAGAGCTCAGCCTCCGGGTGGAGGTCCCTCAGCTCGGCCAGGGTGTCGGCGGTATAGGAACGGCCCCCCCGGTTGATCTCGATGGCGCTGGCGGCCAGCCCCGGCACCCCCTCGACGGCCGCCTCGACCACGGCCAAGCGATAGCGGGCCGGAGTGATGGCCCGGGCTGCTGACTTCTGCCAGGGCTGGTTGGCCACGACCAGGAGCACCTGGTCCAGGCCGGCCGCATGGCGGGCGTTGACGGCTGCCACCAGGTGCCCGTTGTGTATCGGGTCGAAGGTGCCGCCGAATACCCCGAGGCGCATTGGCGCCAGAGCCTAGGAGTGATCGGGCTCCCAGGTGAAGGCCAGGTCCCCCACCCTCACCAGATCCCCCTCCTTGGCACCCGCTCGGGCCAGGGCCCGGTCAACGCCCAGGTGCCGCAGCCGGCGCTGGGCCTGGGCCAGGGCAGCGGGGTCGGTCAGGTCGTTCAGGGCCACGGCCCGGCGGGCAGGCCGGCCCAGCACCTCCCAGCCACCGTCGGGCGCCCGCACCACCTCCACCCCCTCGGGACGGGGCCGGTGGACCACGACCGCTCCCGGCTTCACCCTCTGGCCGGCCTCCTCGGCAGCCCGGGATCCCACCACCAGGGCCGCCACCTCCCGCAGGAAGCGGTCGAGGCCGGCTCCGGTCACTGCCGAGACACTGGCCAGCCCCGGGGGCGCCTCGGCCAGGTCGGCCTTGGAGCCGACCACCAACCGGGGCCGGTCCGCCAGCTCGGGCTGGTAGCGGCTCAGCTCCTCGGTGAGGATGCGCTCCTGGTCGAGGGGACCAGGCCCGGCTTCCCCCAGGGACAGGTCGAGGAGGAGCACTATGACCCGGGCCCGCTCGACGTGGCGGAGGAAGCGGTGCCCGAGGCCGCGTCCCTGGCTGGCCCCCTCGATCAGGCCCGGTATGTCGGCCATGACCAGCTCGGTCCCGTCAGGGCCCTCGCCCCCCACCCTCACCACCCCCAGGTGGGGCTCGAGGGTGGTGAAGGGGTAGTCGGCGATGCGGGGCCGGGCCGCTGAGACCCTGGAGATCAGCGTGCTCTTGCCGGCGTTGGGCAGACCGACCAGGGCCACGTCGGCCATCAACTTCAGCTCCAGGTCGAGCCAGCGCTCCTCCCCCACCTCACCCTGCTCAGCGAAGGAGGGGGCGCGCAGGCGGTTGGAGAGGAAGCGGGCATTGCCCCTGCCCCCCCGGCCACCCTCGGCAGCCAGGAGACGGTCCCCCGGCGAGCCGAGATCGGCCATCACCTCCCCGTCCAGGGAGCGGACCACCGTGCCCACCGGCACCGGCACGACGAGGTCCCGCCCCCGTCCTCCGTGGCGGCCCTTGCCCCGGCCGTGGCTGCCGTCACCGGCCCGGCGATGGGGATGGTCCCGGAAGGCCAGGAGGGACACCACCCGGGGGGACGCCTCCAGCCACACCGAGCCACCCGGGCCCCCGTCCCCTCCGTCAGGCCCTCCCCGGCTCACGTGGGCCTCCCGGCGGAAGGACACCGCGCCGGCCCCGCCGTCGCCCCCCCTAACGTGGACCTGCGCCTCGTCTACAAAGGCCGGCACGCCGCCAGCGTAGAGTCGCACCAGGACAAGCCAACAAGGAGCGATTGATGACGATCTCGGTCGGAGCCACCATCCCCGACGTGAAGGTGATGACCATGACTGCCGACGGCCCCAAGCCTGTCCAGACCGGCGACGTCCTCGGGCATGGGCGGGTGATCCTGTTCGGGGTGCCCGGTGCGTTCACCCCCACCTGCTCGGACCACCACCTCCCCGGGTTCGTCCTGCGTGCCGAGGACCTCAAGGCCAAGGGGGTGGACACCATCGCCTGCGTCTCGGTGAACGATGCCTTCGTGATGGGAGCGTGGGCCAAGGACCGGGGCGTCGACGACAAGATCGTCATGCTGGCCGACGGCAACGGCGAGTTCACCCGGGCCATGGGCCTGGAGCTGGACGGCAGTGGCTTCGGGCTGGGCACGCGCTCCCAGCGCTACGCCGCCCTCCTGGAGGACGGTGTGGTCCGCCGGCTCAACGTGGAGCAGGGAACGGGCGTTGACGTCAGCTCGGCCGAGTCCATGCTGGCTACGCTCTAGCCCGTCAGGGGCTGACGGGGGGTCAGTCGGAGCCCCTCCAGGGGCTGACGGGGTCAGTCGGCCAGGATGTCCACCAGGCGGCGGCCCTTGCGGAACCCGAACTTGACCCTGCCGTCGGCGGTGGCGAACAGGGTGTCGTCCCCTCCCCTGCCCACGTTGATGCCCGGGTGGAACCAGGTGCCGCGCTGGCGCACGAGGATGGCCCCCGAGCGGACGGCGGTGCCGTCGAAGACCTTGACCCCGAGACGCTGGGCGGCGGAGTCCCGGCCGTTGCGGGTGGAGCCCCCACCCTTGGTCTTGGACATGTCTGGCGGCCTCCTCGCTAGCTGGGGCTGATGGCGGTTATCTCGACGGCGGTATAGCGCTGTCGGTGGCCCCACCGCCGGCGGTTGTTGGTCTTGGGCTTGTAGGTGAAGCCGGTGACCTTGGGGCCCTTCACCTCCCCGAGAACCCTGCCCGACACGCTGGCCCGTCCGAGGGCGCCGGCCCCGGCTACGACCGAGGCCCCGTCCACGATCAGCACGGGGGTGAAGGACACCTCCTCGCCGGCGCCGGCGGCCAGTCGCTCGACCTGGATGGTCTGGCCGACGGTCACCCGTTCCTGCTTGCCGCCCGACTGGATAACCGCGTACATAGGCCGCTCAGTCTAGGGGGCCGGGGGGGCGCCCGAGCCGGCGGATGTGGCCTGCTGTGCGGGGTGGGGGCGGCGGCCTGCTGTGCGGGGTGGGGGCGGCGGATAGGGCGCCCCGCCCGGGGCCGGGGGGGTGGGGGGCGGCGTGGGGCGCCCCGCCCCGGGGCCGGCCGGCGCCGGCGGGCTCAGCGGTGGTCGGCCGCCCCCGGCCCGGGCGAGCACCGGGAACCGCGCGTGGTTGGCTCCCAGTTTGGGGGGGTAAACAGGCGCGGAAGGCGGGGGACGGGCCCGGACCAGGCGGGCAACATGCCAGGTGCAGGCAGGGCGCCCGCCCGTACGCCATGGGCCCGCTGACCGGCCGGGGCACCAGCCAGTAAGGCCTGGGGCCCGGCGCCGGCAATCCGCCACTGCAAGCAGGGCGCCAACCGGCCCTTGGCTAGAGGAGCTCCTCCTCGAAGACGATCCCCCGCCCCCCGCAAGTGGGGCAGGTCTCCGACATGGCCTCCACCAGCCCCTCGGAGACCCGCTTGCGGGTCATCTCCACCAGGCCCAGCTCGGAGATCTCGAAGACCTGGGTGCGCGTCTTGTCCCTGGCCAGTGCGGAACGGAATGCCGCCAGCACCTCCTGGCGGTTCGCCCTCACCTCCATGTCGATGAAGTCGATGACGATGATCCCGCCGATGTCCCGGAGCCGGAGCTGGCGGGCGATCTCCTCCGCCGCCTCCAGGTTGTTGCGGAAGACCGTCTCCTCCAGGTTCGAGCGGCCCACGTTCTTGGACGTGTTCACGTCGATGACCGTGAGGGCCTCGGTCCGCTCGATGATGATGGAACCGCCCGACGGCAGCCAGACCTTGCGGTCCAGGGCCTTGTGGAGCTGCTCGTGGACGTGGTGGCGCTCGAAGATGGGGAGGGGGTCGTCCGGGTCGTAGAGCTGCACCCGGTCGGCCAGCTCGGGGGTGATGGCCGTCACGTAGGCCTTGACCTCCCGGTAGAGGTCGGGGTCGTCGATGATCACCCCCCGGTAGTCCCGGTTGAACTCCTCCCTGATCACCCTCACCGTGACGTCGGGCTCGGCGTAGAGGAGGCTGGGCGCCGGGGCCCGCCGGGCCAGGTCCTCGATGCGGGACCACAGGTCCGTGAGGCGGGAGACGTCGGCCGCGAGCTCCTCGGGGCTGGCCCCCTCGGCCGCCGTGCGCACTATGAGGCCGTGCCCTGCCGGACGGATGTCGTCCAGGATCCGCCGCAGGCGCCGGCGCTCGTCGTCAGGCAGGCGCTTGGAGATGCCGTAGGTGGTGCTGTTGGGGACCAGCACCACGAAACGCCCAGGCAGCGACACCTCCTGGGTGAGGCGTGCGCCCTTGGTGCCTATGGGGTTCTTGGTCACCTGGCAGAGGATGGCCTGGCCAGCCTTCAGCAGGTGCTCGATCCGGGTGGGATCGACCTGGCCCCCCTCGACGTCCTCCCGGTCGTAGCGGACGTCCCCTCGGTAGAGGACGGCGTTCTTGAGGGTGCCGATGTCTACGAAGGCCGCCTCCATCCCGGGGAGGACGTTCTGCACCCGCCCGAGGTAGATGTTGCCGTCGATCTCGTGCTCGTCGTCATGGCGGCGCGAGACGTAGTGCTCGGTGAGGGACCGCCCCTCCAGCACCGCGATCTGGATGACGTCGTCCCCGGCGTGCACGCACATGAGGTAGCGGCCGAGGGGGCGGCCGTTGCGCCCGGTCCCGTTCTCCTTGGCCACGGCGATCGGGACGTCCTCCACCGGCACCGCGGCCCGTACCGGGACCACCCCCTGCTTCCGGCCGTTGGGGCCGCCTGGGCCGGCACCCCTCCCCCTGGCAGCCTCGGCCGGGCCCCGGCCGGACCGCCGGCGCCGGCGGGTCTCCTCCCCCGGGGGTGGCAGGTGACGGGAGGGAGGAGGGGCTGGGAGGGTGTCCCCGATGCGGGGCCGGCGGGGAGGCAGTGGCAACGGGGGCGGAGGCGGCGGCGCTATCGGAGCAGCCTCAGCCGGCGCACCTGCCGACGGCTCCTGTGGCTCACCCAGGGGCCGGCCGCCCCCTGCTGGCCGGTCCGGCCCGGGAGCTCCCTGAGCCTCGGTCCGTCCCCCTTCCCCGGGGGCAGCCTGCGCCGCCTGCTCCCCTTCGGGCTCGCCGCTGGCGGGGCCCCGGCCCTGGTGCCGGCCGTTCCGTCCCCGGCCGCCGCGGGAGCCCCGCCGGCGTCGGCCTGACCTCTTACCCCCGGAACCCTCCAGCGGGGAGGCCGGAGAGGAGGACCCTTGGCCCGAGGAGCTGCTCGCGGGCCGGTCCTGCGCCTCGCCTGTCTGGGCAGGTGGCTGCGGGGAGGCCTCCCCCGCCCCTCGATCCTCCGGCGAGGCCTGGGGCTGGGGACGAGTCGGGGTCCCGGGTCGGGTGGTCGGGTCGGGCATGGGAGCGATCCCTTCTCGCGGTGCACGCTCCGCCTCGCACCCCTGGTGGGCAGGGCCGTCCCGGAGAACGGCTGGGACCGGCCGGCGCTGGAGGGGCGCCGAAGCGGTCCGGGGAGGGGCAACTCGAGCGTGTGGGGCGCCATCCGCACGGTGGGCCAGCCTGGCCCTTCCCGTGCCGTCGCGCCGTTACTGACGGACTCTTGGTGCCGGCCCCGCTCTCGTCGTGGCCCCGCCGGTGCCAGCCACCGGCCTGCCGGCGCCACCAAGAGGTGACGGCCACGAGCAGGCTGGCAGCCGGTCCAGGGAGCGATGCGGGCCGGCGAAGCTTCATTGACTAGCCAGTCTACCCTGCCGCCGACCCTGCCCCCCGGAGGGGGCGTCGGCCCGTGCGCTAGGGGCCGGGCCCTCCTGTAGTGGGGGCAGTGCTGGCCGGCGGCCCCGGCCCGGCTGGAACGGTGGTGGCCGCCGTCCCAGGAGCGGCCGTGGTCGAGGTGGTCCCGGCGCCCGGGACGGTGCTCACGGTGGGGACCGGGGCCGTGGTGGAGGTGGTGGGACCGGCCGTGGTGGAGGTGGTGGGACTGGCCGTGGTGGAGGTGGTCGCCCGGGAACGATGGCCACCGTGCGCTCCCCCGGACGCCGGCAGCAGGACGGGAGCCGGCTTGGGCTGGGTGACCGGACCGGGCGGATGGTTCATCAGGTACTGGAGGGCCTGGCGGGCCACGGGGGCTCCGGTCTGGGCCCCGTAACCGGCCCGTTCGATCATCACCGCCACCACGTACTGGGGGTGGTGGATGTTCTTGCCGGCAAAGGCGACGAAGTTCCCGTCGGGCTGGTGGTGGTAGTTGGTGGTGCCGGTGCCGGTCTTGCCTGCCACCTGCATCCTGGCGAAGTCGAACCCCCGGAAGGTGCTGTAGGCGGTCCCCCCCGGTCGCTGCACGGCGCCGATGAACCCCTGGAGCATGGCCTCGTGGTCGGCCGGCGACATGCGCAAATGCCCGGTGACCTTGGGCTGGATGCGCTTCACCACGTGTCCCTTGCTGTCCACGATGTCGGCGGCCACGTGGGGCTGGTACACGGTGCCGCCGTTGGCGAAGGTGGCATAGGCCTGGGCCAGCTCGATGGGGGTGATCACGGTGGCGCCCTGGCCGAAGGCCATCTCCACCTGGTCACCGGGCGTCCAGCTGGGGGGGCAGGAGTAGGCCTTGGGGGCTGCGGCGCACAGCTGCTCCCTGGTGAGGAGGCTGTCCACCCGGCCCTGGGCCTCGCCGGGGAGGTCGATGCCGGTGAGCCGGCCCAGGCCATAGGCCTCGGCCGTCTTCTGGATCGGCATGGGCCCGTACTTGTGCTGCTGGACGTAGAACATGTAGCCGAGGTTGTAGAAGAAGGTGTCGATGGACTCTGCTATGCCCTGGGTGACGTTTATGGGCCCCGCCACCTCGCCGCCCGCGTTGTGGAGGGTGCACACCCCGCTGCTGCAGCCGGGGAAGGTGAAGGTGCCCGTGTCGTCGTATATGTAGGAGGGGGTGATGAGCCCGTAGTTGAGGGCCGCCGTGGCCGTGGCCAGCTTGAAGACCGAGCCCGGGACGTACAGCCCCTCGATGGCCCGGTTCAGCATGGGCTCGTTGTTGGCCGGGTTGAGGAGGGCCTGGTACTGCTGCTGGCTGATCCCGCCCACCCACACCGAGGGGTTGTAGGTGGGGTACGAGGCCATGGCCAGCACCTGCCCGTTCCGGGGGTTCAGCACCACGGCGGCCCCACCCGGGGCAGGCTCGGGCGTTCCCGTGACGCTGCCCCGGCGCAGGCCCTGGATCTGGTGGGCCAGGGCCTTCTGCAGGAGCTGCTGGAGGCCGAGGTCCAAGGACAGCTGCACGCTGTCGCCCTGGCGGGGGGGAGTGGAGCTGGCCGTTCCCACCACCAGGCCCTGGCGGTTCACCTCCAGCCGGGTGGTGCCCTGCTTGCCCCGCAGCCAGCTCTGGTAGGAGGCCTCCACACCTGACTGCCCGATCAAGTCCCCGGGCTGGTACCCCTGGCCCTTGAGCGCCTTCAGCTCCGCCGCGTCTATGGGGGCCACGTAGCCGAGGAGCTGGGAGGCGGTGCTCCCGTAGGGGTAGCGGCGCTCGGCCAGCTGCTCGGTCGAGATCCCGGGGAACTGGGACTGGTGCTCGGCCAGGTAGATGATCGTGGCCATGGGCACCCCGGTCTTCACCGGGACCGGGACGTAGGGGCTGTACTGGTTGTTGTTGAGCTGGGCCTGCACGGCCTTGGGGGTCATGTGCAGGACCTTGGCCAGCCGGGGCACCACGCCGGGGTGCTGGGCCGCCACCTGGCGGGCCAGGGTGACGGCCTCGGTCGTCTGGTTGCTCACGATGGGCTGGCCGGCGCGATCGAGGATGAGCCCCCGGGGACCGGGCTCGTGCACGGTGCGCAGGCTGTCCTGGACCACCAGCTGGGAGTACTTCTTGGTGTTGAGCACCTCCAGGTAGTAGAGCCGGGCGAAGAGGGCGCAGAAGAGCCCCGTGACCACCACCGTCACCAGTCCCAGCCGCAGCCGGGACCGCCGGGAGTCGGGCTTCTTGGGCGGGGGCTGAGCCAGCTGGAGGGGAGCGCCGGCTCCCTTGGCGTGCCGGCCCCGGGGCGCGGCGCCGGCTCCCTTGCCCACCGCCGGCCATGCGCTCCAGCGCCCCAGGGAACCCAGCCGGCTGGCCACCCCCAGCCCGCTCCACCCGCTCCAGGGAGCCGCCCAGCGCCGCCATCGGGTGCCGTACACGGGGCGGCCGCTCCCGCCCCGGCGCCGCCGGGAGGACCGACGGGGGTCTAGGCTCCGCCAGCTGGGCCTCATCGGCCCACCCCCTGGCGGGACACGCCCGCCCCCTGCCCCCACCTGCTGGCCCCCACGGCGCTGCCGGGCGGGACGGGGGCCCTGGCTCCCCGGCCGAGGGCCCAGCGCATGACCGGGGCGCCCGGCACGGCCAGGATCCCGTTCACCACCCCCACCATTACCACTATGGGCACCAGTCCCCGGTGCAGGGCGGCCGGGTTGCCGAGGAGGGCGTCGAGGACGGCGTAGAGCACCACCGCCCCGGCGCTACCCACCGCTGCCGCGGCCGGCATGAGCCAACGGCCCACGTCCACCACCGCCTCCCAGGCCAGTCCCGTCCCGTAGCCGATGAGGGTGAGGGTGAGGGCCGTCAGCCCGAAAGGGGTCTGGACGAAGAGGTCGATCAGGAGGCCCACCGCGAACCCCACCACCGCCCCCTTGGCGGGCCCGGCCTCCATGGCCACCAGGATCACCACCAGGAAGAGGATCTCGGGCTGGGCCCCCGCCACCTGGAGGTTGGACAGCAGGGCCTGCTGGAGGATGAAGGCCACCGCCACCACGAGGGGCAGGCGCAGGCGCACCAGCGTCATGGCACCGCGCCCCGCTGGGGCGTCCACTTGAGCACGCTCACGAACTCGAGCTGGTCCAGGTTCACGAACGGCTTGAGGGTCACGTTCTCCTGCAGGCTGCCGGGTGACACCGACGCCGACTCCACCCTCCCGACCGGGATACCTGGAGGGTACAGGTCTCCCTGGCCCCCGCTCGTCACCATGACCTCCCCCTTCACCAGCCGGGTGCCGGGGTCGACCAGGTCGACGGTGAGGGACCGGCCCTGGCCCTGGCCCTTGGCCAGGGCCAGCGTCCCGTGGCTGCCAAAGCGCACGCCCACCGCCGAGGTGGGGTCGGTTACGAGCAGCACCGTGCTGGTCCTGGCCGAGACCGCGATCACCCTGCCCACCAACCCCGTTCCCGAGACGGCAGGCATGCCCACCTGTATGCCGGCCCGGGTGCCCTTGTCGAGCTCGATGGTGTCCTGGAAGTTGGACGGGGAGCCGGCCACCACGTCGGTGAGGACCTGGTGCAGGGTCCCGGCAAAGGCCAGGTGCTGCTGCGCCTCGAGGGCTTGGGCCTGCCGCCGGTAGGTGGAGGCCAGGGCGGACTGGGCCCGCAGGGCGGTCACCTCCTGGCGAAGCTTGGCGTTCTGCGCCTTCAAGGAGCCGTAGCTGGCCGCCCCCTCGAAGAAGTTGGCCACCGGCCGGAAGGCCCCGGTCACAGCGGTCTGCACCGGGGCGAAGACGTCGGCGGCCCACCCCTTGGCCCCGTTCAGCCAATGGTTGGCAGCACCCCGGTACCACAGGGTGAGGATGGTGATCGAGGCCAGCACCAGGACCAGCAGGGTGAAGCGAGGCCGGGTGCGGGTGCGGGTGCGGGTGGGGCGGCGGGAGGAGATGGCCAACTGGCTCTAGGCGGTCAGCGTGGGGCGGACGACGAGATGAGCACCTGCTTCAGGGCCTCGAACTCCTCCAGGCACTGGCCGCTGCCGATGGCCACGGAGTGCAGGGGATTCTTGGCCACGACTATCGGCATCCCGGTCTCGTTGGAGAGGCGGGTGTCCAGCCCGAGCAGCTTGGCGCCGCCGCCCGTGAGCACGATCCCCTGCTCCATGATGTCTGCGGCCAGCTCGGGCGGCGTCTTGTCCAGGGTGACCTTGACGGCGTCGATGATGGCCGACAGGGGCTCCTCTATGGCCTGGCGGATCTCCTCGGTGGTGGTGACGATGGTCTTGGGCAGGCCCGTGATGAGGTCCCTCCCCCTTATCTCGGCATGGAGCTCCTCCTCCAGCGGGCAGGCGGACCCGAGGGCGATCTTGATCTCCTCAGCCGTGCGCTCCCCGAGGGCCAGGCTGTACTCCTTCTTGATGAAGCTCATGATGGCTTCGTCCAGCTC
This sequence comes from Actinomycetota bacterium, assembly GCA_021325455.1. GTDB lineage: Bacteria > Actinomycetota > Acidimicrobiia > Acidimicrobiales > JAJPHD01 > JAJPHD01. Next base: position 5,566 of record JAJPHD010000004.1, on the reverse strand, counting down.
GTCCCCGCCGATGCGGATGGACTGGCTGGTGACGATGCCGCCGAGGGAGATGACGGCGACCTCGGTGGTCCCGCCGCCTATGTCCACCACCATGTTGCCGGTGGGCTCGTGCACGGGCAGCCCGGCCCCGATGGCCGCCGCCATGGGCTCTTCGATTATGTAGGCGGGCTTGCGGGCCCCGGCGAACTCGGCCGCCTCCTGCACGGCCCGCTGCTCCACCCCGGTTATCCCCGAGGGCACGCAGATCACGATCCGGGGCTTGGCAAAGCGCCGCTGGTGCACCCGCCTGATGAAGTACCGGAGCATCTTCTCGCAGATCTCGAAGTCGGCGATCACCCCGTCCTTGAGCGGCCGGATGGCCTGGATGTGGGCGGGGGTGCGGCCGATCATGCGCTTGGCCTCCATGCCCACCGCCAAGGGCCGCCCGTCCCTGGTGTTCACGGCCACCACGGAAGGCTCGTTGAGCACGATCCCCCGGCCGCGCACGTACACCAGCGTGTTGGCCGTACCGAGGTCGACGGCCATGTCACGACCTAGAAGGGACGGCAAGGACCGATCAGGCACGGCGGCCTCCTCCGACGCTGGCGCCAAACCAGCACCCTACCTCGCTCGACCTGCTCCCAGGTGGCATGGCCGTCCAAATAGCAACCCTTCCCAAGAGACCCTCGCTGTCACTTGCGCCCGGCTTATGCCGGGGCCAGCTCGGGGAAGAACAGCTTGATCTCCCGCTCGGCGGCGGCCGGGGAGTCGGACCCGTGCACGAGGTTCTCGGTGACCGTCGTGGCCAGGTCCCCCCGGATGGTGCCAGGCAGGGCCTCAGCGGGGTTGGTCGCCCCCATGAGCCCCCGCACCACCTGCCAGGTGTCGGCGGGGCCCTCCACCACCATGAGCAGGGCCGGGGAGCGGGTGATGAAGGCCACCAGCTCGTTGTAGAAGGGCTTGCCGGCGTGCTCGGCGTAGTGCTCGGCGGCCAGGTCGGGGTCGATGAGCCTGAGCTCGGCGGCAGCGAGCTGCAGCCCCTTGCGCTCCAGGCGGGAGACGATCTCCCCCACGAGGCCCCTCTCCACGGCGTCGGGCTTGCAGATGACAAGGGTGCGGTCCATGAGCTATGCCGCCTCCACGGTGCTGGCCAGGCGGTCGAGGACATCGGAGTAGATGGCCCGCAGGGCCCCTGGTGCGAAGGCCCGCTCGAAGAAGCCGCCCACTCCCCCTGCGCCCTGCCACTGGCTGTACAGGGTGACCTTGGTGCGGTCGCCGGCCGGCTCCAGCACCCAGTGGGTGACGAAGGAGGAGGCGGTGTCCCGCTCCGTCAGGCTCCCCCCCGTGGGCGCCCCGTCGGCCTCGTCGACCCGCAGGCGGTAGGGGCGCTCCCGCCGTCCGGCCTGAAGGCGGTAGGAGAAGACCGTTCCCGGCCCCTGGCCCCCCTCCTCCACCCGGTAGTCCCGGAACTGCTGGGGCAGGATGCGGGGGCGCCCCTGCCGGTAGTCGGACAGGACCCAGTAGACCTTCTCGCAGCCGGCCGCCATCTCGCGCTCGGCTCTCACCTCGATCGTCGCCATTGTCCAGGGAGGCTACCGGCCCGGCGAGCCGGCCGACTCGGCACGCCCGCCCTGGCATCACTAGCCTGCGGGCAATGACATCGGCGATGCGGGAGCGGCTGCTCGAGGCCTTCGAGACCGCCCCCATGGCCGTGGCCGTCACCCGGGGTCACGACCATGTGGTGGAGTACCTGAACCCCGCCTACCGCCGTGTCTTCGGAGACCCGCCCCTCGGCGTGACCGTCTCCGAGGCCTTCCCCAAGCTGGCCGAGCAGGGGTTCCTCCACCACCTCGACCGGGTGCTGGCCACCGGGGAGCCCTACCTGGCCGAGGAGGAGCCCATCTCCTACGACCGTGACGGCGACGGGGTTCCCGAGGACCACTACTTCACCCTGTCCTGCTCGGTCATAAGGGGTGAGGAGGGGCCTTACGGGGTCCTGGTCGTGGCGGTGGAGGTCACGGGGCAGGTCATGGCCCGTCAGAACCTGGAGAGCCAGCGGGAGCGCCTGGCCCTGGTGGCCCTGGCCGCCGTGCGCCTGGGGGGCACCTTGGACCTGGAGGAGGCCCTCCACGCCTTCGGCGAGACCATCGTGCCCCGCCTGGCCACGATCTGCGTCATCGACCTGGTGGAGGGGGACCGCCTGCGGCGGGCCCTCGTGTACAACCCGGGGGGGCCGCCCTCGATGGACCAGCGCATCTGGTCCTTGAACGGCCGGCAGACGGAGGAGCACCCCGCCATCCGGGCCTGGCGGTCCCGCCAGCCGGTCATCCTGCCCCGGACCAGCGCCGGCGAGGCGGCCGCCATGTACTCCGACCCCGAGGGCCGCCGGATAGCCGCCGAGATCATCCAGGGCCAGGGCATGGCGAGCGTCCCCCTGATCCGGGAGACCGAGGTGATAGGCGTGGTGTCCATGCTGGTGCCACCCGGGGGCGGGGCCTTTCCCACCTTCGACCTGGCCCTTCTCACCCAGCTGTCCGTGCCTGCCGCCGAGGCCATCGACAATGCCCGGCGCTTCGGACGGCAGCGCCGGGTGGCCGAGGTCCTCCAGCGCAGCCTGCTCACGCCGGCCCCGGTCTTCCCCGGCCTGGACCTGGCCGTGCGCTACCGGCCGGCGGCCAGCGGTGCCGAGGTGGGGGGCGACTGGTACGACGCCTTCCACGTCCCCGGTGACCACCTGGGCGTGGTCATCGGCGACGTCGTGGGCCACGACCTGAGGGCCGCCACGGCGATGGGCCGGCTGCGGGCCATGGTCCAGGCCGTGGCCTGCGACGAGAACACCCCCCCGGCCGAGGTGGTGACCAGGGTCGACCGCCTCACCGTCAACTTGAGCGTCACCCTGCTCGCCACCATGATCTACGGCCACATCGAGCGGGCTCCCCAGGGCCAGCCCGTGCTCCGGTGGGCCAATGCCGGCCACCCTCCCCCTCTGCTGGTCGAGGGCGACGGCACCGCCAGGTTCCTGGACCAAGCCCAGGGCGTGGCCCTGGGGGTGGACCCGTCCCAGCCCCGCTCGGAGGCGGCCCAGCTCCTCCCCTTCGGCTCCACCCTGATCCTCTACACCGACGGCCTGGTGGAGCGGCGGGAGGAGGACCTGGGCACCGGCCTGACCCGCCTGGCCGAGCATGCCACCAAGCTCGCCAACGAGCCGGTGGAGCAACTCTGCGACCGCCTCCTCGAGGCCGCCCCGACCGGGGACGACCTGGCCCTCCTGGCCGTGCGGGTGGAGGCTCCCATACCGCCGGCGGAGGACTGAGCCGGGGGGCGGCCCGGGGCTCCCATGACCCCGGGAGGGTCGGGACCGACCATGGCCAGGAAGAAGCCAGGCCGAGCCGTGAGGAGGCCGCTGGCCAGGAGAGTGAGGAGGCCGCCGGCGAGCAGAGCGCGGAGGACGCCGGCTAGGGCCGGTGAGGGCGCCCCCGGAGCCCAGCCCGAACCGCACCCACCACGTACAGGGAGCCCGTCACGAGCACCAGGTCCTCGGAGCGAGCCCGGGCCCGGGCCCTGGCCAGGGCGGCCACCGGGTCGTCCACCACCTCGGCGGCCACGCCCAGGCGGCGGGCGGCCGCGGCCACCTCTGCGGGGGGCATGGCCCGTGGAGAAGGGGGGCGGCAGGCCACCACGGCCCCCAGGGGGGGCACCCCCAGGGCCTCCAGCATCTCGACCGGGTCCCTGCCCTGCAGCAGGCCCATCACCACCACCCGCCTGCGGATGGCTCCGAACTCTTCATCCAGGGTCGCCCCCGCCGCCCGGGCACCAGCGGGATTGTGAGCCCCGTCCAGGAGGCACAGCGGCCGGCGGCCCACCACCTCCATGCGCCCCGGGGAGGTGACCTCGGCCATGGCCTCGGTGACCACACCGGGGTCCAGCGGGGCCCCGAAGAAGGCTTCCGCCGCCGCCAGGGCGCAGGCGGCGTTGTCCCCCTGGTGCACCCCGTGCAGGGGCAGGTACACCTCGGGATAGCGTGCCCCCGGGGTGCGCAGGTCGAGCAGGCGCCCACCGTGAGCGACCCGGTTGGCCTCGCAGCCGAATTCCCGGTGGCGCTCCCACACCTGGGCCGCCCCTGCCGAGCGGAAGATGGACGCCAGCGCCGGCTCGGTCTCCCCCAGCACCAGCGTGGACCCCGGCTCCACGATGCCCGCCTTCTCCGTGGCGATGTCGGCCAGCGAGGGGCCTATTACCTCGGCGTGGTCCAGGGCCACGTTGGTGACCACCGCCACCCGGCCGTGGACGATGTTGGTGGCGTCCCGGCGACCTCCCAGGCCCACCTCCACCACGGCAGCATCCACGGCCTCGTCCGCGAACCAACTGAAGGCGGCGGCGGTGAGGATCTCGAAGCGCGTGGGAGAGTCCTCCATGACCGAGGCGGCATCGGCCACCCTGGCCAGCACCTCGCACAGGTCGTGGTCGTCGATGGGCCTCCCGGCCAGCGCCAGCCTCTCGTTGACCCGCTCCAGGTCGGGGCTGGTGTAGGTGCCGACCCGGAGCCCACGGGCGGATAGCAGGCAGGTGAGCATCCGGGCGGTGGAGCCCTTGCCGTTGGTCCCGGTGAGGTGGATCACGGGGTAGGCGTCCTGGGGATCCCCGAGCAGCCGGGCCAGCTCCGACATCCTGGTGAGACCCAGCTGGCAGGGGCGGGGGGCGACCGCCGCCTCCAGGTTGGCGTGGCCCTCCAGCCATTCCAGGGCCTGGGCCAGACTCCAGCCCCGGTGGGTGGTGGTACGGGCCAGGATGGGGACCGCGGCTAGGAGGCCGCCCGACGGGGGCGCTCCACCCTCTCCGCCCTCGGCACCAGGGTGGGGTTCACCCGGTCCAACACGACCGACCGATCGATGACGCACTTGCCGATGTCGGTCCGGCTGGGGAGGTCGTACATGACGTCCAGGAGGACCTCCTCCAGTATGGCCCGCAGCCCGCGGGCCCCCGTGCCCCGGAGGAGAGCCTGCTCGGCCACGGCCTCCAGGGCGTCGTCGGACAGCTCCAGCTCCACGTGGTCCAGGTCGAACACCCTCCGGTACTGCTTGATGAGGGCATTCTTGGGCTCGACCAGGATGCGGACCAGGGCCTGCTTGTCCAGGTTCGACACCGCCCCGATGACAGGCAGGCGCCCCACGAACTCCGGTATGAGCCCGAACTTGAGGAGGTCCTCGGGCAGGACGTGGCGCAGCGCCTCGGCGTCGTCGGCCTCGCCGCCGCGGCGCACCTCGGCCCGGAAGCCGATGCCCTTGCGCCCCACCCGGCCATGGATGATCTTCTCCAGGCCGGCGAAAGCCCCGCCGCATATGAACAAGATGTTGGTGGTGTCGATCTGGATGAACTCCTGGTGGGGGTGCTTGCGCCCCCCTTGGGGGGGCACCGACGCCACCGTCCCCTCCAGGATCTTGAGCAGAGCCTGCTGGACCCCTTCACCCGAGACGTCTCTCGTGATCGAGGGGTTCTCGCTCTTGCGGGCGATCTTGTCGATCTCGTCGATGTAGATGATCCCGGTCTCGGCCTTCTTGACGTCGTAGTCGGCGGCCTGGATCAGCTT
>JAJPHD010000021.1 GCA_021325455.1 Actinomycetota bacterium | reverse complement strand
TTCTCGCACACCGCCTCCCCGCCGATCCGACACGACAGGACCAGTGTGCGCGACCTCGACGTTCAGGTGGTGGACGCGCCCTCAAACGTTGCTGCTGGGGCACTAGGCGGAGAATGCGGCGGGACGAGGACGGGGAGGCCATCAGCCGGGTCGGGGGCCGGCTCCGGGCCGGGCTCCAGGGCGACCGCCGGTCACCCGAATCCGTCGCTGAGCGCCAGCAGGGCGTAGGCCGCCAGCCAGTGCTCGATCATGTACCCGGACCCCGTGACGAGCGGCAGCGAAGCGAGGAGGTGGCGGTGGGCGGCATCGGTGGCCGGTGCCACCCGGGGGTCGCCCGCCGGGAGGGCGCCGGCCAGGCGGCGCCACGCCCAGGCCCGGCAGAGGTTGAGGCCGGCCAGGTGGGCGTGGTGGCCGTCCTCGGGATCGAAGACCGGGACCGGTTCGAAGAGCCCGGGGGGCTCGCCCTTCTCCAGCTCCGGCAGGAACCCGGCCAGCCACCGGGGATACTCGCCTGCGGGCAGGAGGTTCGCCATGAGCTCGGCCTCCACCAGGGCGGGGGAGAGGAAGTCGCTGGCGCTCGGTTCCCAGGCCGCCGGGTAGGCGGCGTCTCGGCCGTACCAGGCCAGGGCGGCGCCGGCGATGGCCCCGGCCAGGCCTGAACGGGGGCTGTCGGGCTTCCTGCTGGCCTCGGCGAACGGGAGAGCCAGGCGCAGGCCGAACGCCGAGTTGGAGTGCACCCCGTGGCGGACGGGCAGCTTGGCCCGGGCCAACCAGTCCGCCAGGTGGCGAGCAACGACGTCGGCCAGAGGCGCCAGGGCCGAGGCCCATGTCCTCGCCGACCGATCCCCCGAGGGCGTCACCGCTCGCCCCCCCACCGCCTCCCCGGTGCTATCTGCCAGGAGAGCTGCCTCCTGGGCCAGCATGAGGGCCCATCCCCACCCGTAGGGCCGCTCGAAGCTGGGGTGGGTGTCCAGGTAGGCGGCCTCGCCAGCCACCGCCTCGGGCGCCAGGTGGCGGTCTAGCACCTGGCGGGCCTCCTCCGCCGGTATGGCATCGGGGCATAGCCGGAGGAGACGTACCAGCACCCAGTGCATCTCCACGGCCGAGTGCCAGTCGAAGCTGCCGTAGAAGGACGGGTGGAGGCGGGCCTGGCTCAGGTCCCCCTCCGGCCCGCTCATGACGTGGGCCAGCGCCACCGGGTACTCCCGGTCGATGCTGGAGAGGGCGGCCTCGGCCAGGCGTCCCGCCCACTCGGCGAGGGTGGGCCATGGGCCTCTGCCGGCGGGCTCGGGGGCGGGCCCCTGGGCCAGGTGCCGCCCCCGCCCCGGGCCCGGCCCCTCCCCGCCCTCGAGGCTCACTTGGTGAGAGCCCAGAGCTCTGGTGTCAGGCTGGTTATGGGGCTCTGGGGGAGGACCCCCGTGAGTGAGCGGGTTATGGCTGATATCTGGACATCGGGACGTGGCATCCAGATGACGGGGAGCTGGCGGGCCAGGTAGTCCTCGTAGGCGTACTCAGCCTTCTTCCCCCCCGTGTGCAGGGTGGCCTCGATGAGCCGGTTGGCGGTCTGGCTCGAGTAGCTGCCGAAGTTCGACGTGGCCCCGGTGAGGAAGAGCTCCTCGCCGCTCGGGAAGGGATCCACCCCGTAGGCCCACCCTCCGCCCCAGTAGGCCAGCTGCCACGAGCAGGCTGCCTGGGTCGGCTTGCAGGCCACGGCGTTGGCTATGACCGAGTTGAAGGGCTCGGAGTGGAGGTTGAGGCGCACCCCCACCTTGCCCAGGTCCGACTTGAAGGCGCTCATCTCCTGGGCCACGGAAGGGTCACCGGATGCGTAGAGCATGCTCAGGTTGAGGGCCGTGTTGGCGGCCACCCCTGCCCCGCAGTCCCCCGGCCCACTTCCCGGCCTGGTGCACACGTCCACCCCTCTCCGCAGGGTCCAGCCGTGGCTCGTCAGCAACGACTTGGCCCGGGCCGGGTCGTAGGGGTAGTGGTTCGTCTTCTCGGACGGGCTCAGGAAGGGGCTCTTGGGCTTGAGGGGCACCGGGCCGTAGTCGGGGATCCCGTAGCCGTGCAGGAAGGCGTGGATGTAGCCCTGCTGGTTGACCAGCGACTGCAGGGCCTGGCGGAAGTACAGCTGCTTGAACACGGCCCCGAGCTTCGGGTTGTTGAAGTTGAGAGGGAAGTAATTGATGCCCCAGAGCAGCCACGGGTCGATCCGGTAGCCGCGAGAGGTCACCTCCGGCGCCGAGGGCACGTCGGGGAAGGGGATGTAGCCGTAGTCGATCTTCCCCGTTTTCACCAGGTTGAACTCGGACTGGGTGGAGGAGAACGGCTCCTCCACGAAAGCAGAGATGGTGGCATGGCCCGGACCCGAGTACCTGGGGTTGGGCACGAACTTGGCGTATCCCTCCACCGTGTAGGAGGAGAGCTTCCACGGGCCGTCGACCACCTGCCAGAGAGGGTTGGTGGCATAGGTCGTCCCGTGCTTGGACTGGCTCGTGAGGAAGGTGAAGACCTTCTTGGCTCCGGCGGTGGTGAGGTCGAAGTTGGCCACCTTGCCCGACGCCGAGGTCTTGTCCCAGGCGTGCTGGGGCAGGGGCGTCACCTGCGACAGCTCGTTGTAGGTGTACCAGTTGGGAGAGTAGGGCTGGGTCAGGTAGAGGGTGAAGGTGGAGGGGCTGTCCACCACCAGGCGGCTGACGTTGTCGGGGAACTCACCCGGGGTGTAGGCGGCGTCCTGGAGCTTGTTCGCCTTCACCAGGTTGAACCAGAACTGGACGTCCCTGGCCGTGACCGGCTTGCCGTCCGACCACCTCCAGGGCTTGAGCTTCACGGTGACCTTGCGGTCGCCGTCGGAGTAGGTAGGCGGGTAGGCCATGCTCTCCGAGGGGTTGATCACGGGCTCCCCGTGCCTGCCGATCCAGTAGAGGGACCTCCACATCAAGCGGCCGAACTGCTCGATGTTGGCCGTGCTGAAGTAGGCGGGAGCCACTATGGGGAAGATCCAGTCGGGCGTGGCCCCCGCTCCCTCGGCGAAGGTCACCGTGCCTCCCCGTACCGTGCGGGCGGCGCTCGAGGGGGTGGCGCTCCCCTGCGAGGAGCCGGTGTGGCCCTTGCCGCCCGAGCAGGCCGCCAGCAGCAGCGAGATGCCCGCCGCCACCGCCGCCGTGCGTGCCAGATGGGGGCCCGCGCCCCGGCCCCGTCCGATCCCAGTGGGCGTCATGGGCCTCAACATAGCCTGGCCCAGGAGGGACGTACTAGCGGGATCGCCCACCTGGTCTTGACCACTTGCAGGTTCTCTGCGAGACTCCGGCCATGCTTGGGGGTTCATCCCGCCCATCCCGCCGAAGTGGCCCCTGGGGCCGGGGGCGGCCGGTCCGGGCGCTGACGGCGCTGTCGGCCCTGGCCGTGGCCGCCCTGCTGCTGGCCGCCTGCGGGGGGTCCAGCTCGGCCAAGCCCAAGACCTCTTCTTCGTCCACCGGCTCCTCCAGCCCCAGCTCCAGCCCCTCGGCCTCGCCGTCGGCAGCCCGGAAGGGCGGCACCGTCACCTTCGCCGAGGGCCCGGGCCAGCAGCCCACCTTCATCTTCCCCATGGTCCCGAGCGCCGAGGCCTCGGCGTTCAACATAGGGGAGTTCGAGAACCTCCTCTACCCCCCTCTCATATGGCTCGGCAAGAACGGGGGGGTGGGCATCGACTGGGCCGACAGCGTGGCCAGGTCCGTGACCTACTCCGACGGTGGCCGGACGGTGACGATCAGGCTCAAGAACTGGAACTGGTCGGACGGGCAGCCGGTGAGCAGCCGGGACCTCGAGTTCTTCATGAACCTGCTGGAGCCGACCAAGCAGCAGTACATCTTCTACAGCCCGGGCGAGTTCCCCGACAACGTGGTCAGCTACGGGCCAAAGGGGCCCAAGACCTTCGTCCTCCACCTCAACGCGGCGTACAACCGGACCTGGTTCACCGAGGACGAACTGTCCCAGATCACCCCCATACCCCAGCATGTGTGGGACCGGGTCTCCTCCTCGGGCAAGGTGGGCAACTACGACCAGACCCGGGCCGGGGCGAAGAAGGTCTACCAGTACCTGGTGGCCCAGGCCAAGGACACGAGGACCTACACCACCAACCCGCTGTGGAAGGTGGTGGACGGGGCCTGGAGGATGGAGTCCTTCACCACCAGCGGCAGGGTCGTGTTCGTCCCCAACTCCCACTACTCGGGGACGGACAAGGCGAAGATAAACAAGTTCGTCGAGCTGCCCTTCACCAGCGACACGGCGGAGTTCAACGTGCTGCGGTCGGGGTCCATCGACGTGGGCTACCTCCCGACGGCCGACCTGGCCCAGCGTCGGGCGGTGGAGGCCCAGGGCTTCCGCCTGGCCCCGCTCCAGGTGTTCGGCATCAACTACATCGAGCTGAACCTCACCAACCCGGCCGTGGCGGGCATCCTGAAGCAGCTGTACGTGCGCCAGGCCCTCCAGCACCTGGTCGACGAGCAGGGCATCATCAAGAGCGTCTACCACGGCTTTGCCACGCCCGAGTACGGCCCGGTCCCCACCACCCCCGCCAGCCGCTACCTCTCGCCGCTGGCGCACAAGCCTCCCTATCCCTTCAGCGTGGCCGCCGCCAAGCACCTCTTGTCCAGCCACGGCTGGAAGGTGGTCCCCAACGGGACCGACACCTGCGAGCGACCCGGTACGGGCCCGGGGGACTGCGGGGCCGGCATCCACCGGGGGGAGCCGCTCAGCCTGAACCTGCTCTTCTCGGCGGGGATATCCACGATGCAGTCCCAGGCTGAGATCTACAAGTCGGACGCCTCGGAGGCAGGCGTGACCATCAACCTGCGGTCGGAGCCGTTCAACTCGGTGGTGGCCGATGTGCGCCCCTGCTCGGGCTCCTCGTCCTGCGCCTGGGAGCTGGGGGAGTACGGCGGTTGGTCGTTCTCCGGCGTTCCCACCGGAGACCCCCTGTTCATCCCCGGGGCGGCGGCCAATGCCGGGGGGTACGACAACCCGGCGGTGACCCGGGACATCCGAGCCAGCCTGCACAGCTCGAGCCTGGCGGTCTTCTACCGCTACGAGGACACCGTGATCCGCCAGGCACCCTGGATCTGGGTGCCGGACACGCCCCTCCAGCTCACGCTGGTCAAGACGAACCTGCACGGGGTCACTCCGCAAAATCCCTTCATCTACATCGCTCCCCAGGATTGGTACTTCACCCACTAGCCGAGGGGGGCCGTCCAGCCGGCCCCGGTGGTGGCCCTGGCACGCCCGGCCGTGGCGGCCCATGAGCGGACTCACCGACGGCGGCGGGGCCGGTCGGCGGCCGTGGGAATGGGAGGTGGAGGAGGTCAGCCAAGCAGTGGGCCGGGTCCGGGCCGGCCCCAGCCTGTCTCCGCCGGCATGGCCCGGAGGTGCCCGGGTGGCGGTGGCCCTCTCGTTCGACCCTGACCACGAGACGGTGGCCCTGCGGGACGGGGACACGGGTGTGGGGGCCCTGGCGGCCGGCGAGTACGGGTCACGCGTGGGCGCCCCGCGCATACTCCGCCTCCTCGAGTCCTCGGCCATCCCTGCCACCTTCTTCATGCCCGCGGTGTCAGCCCTCCTTCACCCTGACGAGGTGAGGTCCTATGTCAGCGGCGGCCACGAGGTGGCCCTCCACGGGTGGATCCACGAGCGGCTGGACCAGCTGAGCCCGGCTGAGGAGAGGGAGCTGGCTCACCGCAGCGCCGATGCGCTGGAGCGGCTCTGTGGCACCCGCCCGGTCGGCCTGCGCACCCCGTCGTGGGACTTCACGGCCTCCACCCTGGGCCTGATCCGGGAGCTGGGCCTCGAGTACGACTCGTCACTCATGGCCGACGACGAGCCCTACGAGATACTCGAGGACGGCGCGCCCACCGGGGTGGTGGAGATCCCCGTGGAATGGATCCGCGACGACTACCCCTACCTGGCCTCCGGGCGGCTCCAGGAGGCTCCCCGCCAGGTGCTCGGCGTGTGGAAGGACGAGTTCGACGCCGCCTATGCGTCCGGTGGCCTCTTCCAGCTCACCTGCCATCCCCACGTGATCGGCCACCGGTCCCGCCTGGTGGTGCTGGAGGAGCTGATCGCCCACATGCGCTCCCGGCCTGGCGTCTGGTTCGCCACTCACGCCCAGGTGGCCCGCTACGTCCGCTCCCAGGACGGTGGGCCAGCAGAGAGTAGGGCCAGTTAGGCGCATATCGGCATTGCAGCTTGTCCAGACGCAGGTTACATGTGATACTGCCCTCGTGGAAGCCGGAACACATCATCGAGTCCCGAGCGCCAAGGAGGACGGCTACCGGTCCTACTCCTACCTGAGGGAGGGCGAGGACTACGAGGCCTTCGACCTCGACGACGAGGTGGGGAGGGTCCCCCCGTACCACATACCGGCCGACGACCCCCAGCGGTCCCGGGCCCGGCGCCTGGTCGAGGAATCGGTGGTGGTGAGCCTCCACGACCATCCGGTCGTGTTCCCCCGTGACATGAGCCAGGTGAGGGCCTACAACCGCGCCGGCCGCCAGCGCACCGGCTTTGCCGGGCTGGCCCGCTCCGGGATGACGGCCGTGATCGACAACCTGATGGACGGGATGGGCTGCGTGACCAGTGCCAGCGGCTGGAAGTGGGCTGATGTGGTCCACGACATCGGGATGCGCCTGTGCGACCTGGCCCACCAGGACTACGTGATGGTGGGCAGGAGCACCGCCGACATCATGCAGGCCCACGACAGTGGCCGGCTGGCCCTGGTGCTGGGGCTGGAGGCAGCCACCCCCATAGAGAACGAGGTGGACCGCATCGACGTCCTCTACGGGCTGGGCGTCCGCCAGATGGGGATCGCCTACAGCGAGGCCAACGGCCTGGGCTCGGGCCTGCGCGAGCGGCGGGACGGGGGGCTCACCAGCTTCGGGCGCCGGGCCGTCCGGCGCATGAACCAGTTGGGGATGGCCATCGACATCTCCCACTCCGGCGACCGGACCTGCTTGGACGTCATCGAGGCCAGCTCCGCCCCTGTCCTCATAACTCACGCCGGGGCCCGGGCCGTGTGGCCCACCCCCCGCATGAAGCCGGACGAGGTGCTCGTGGCGTGCGCCGAAGGGGGCGGGATCATTGGACTGGAGGCCGCCCCCCACACCACCCTGTCCGCCGAGCATCCCCGCCACTGCCTCGACTCGGTCATGGACCACTTCCGGTACTGCGTGGACCTGGTCGGCATCGAGCACGTGGGCTTCGGGCCCGACACCCTCTTCGGGGACCATGTGGGCCTGCACGAGGCGTTCGCCTCGACCCTGGGGATCGAGGATGTGCACGGGGGCGTCTCGTTCGAGAAGGTGGGTCACGTGGCCGGACTGGAGAGCCCGGCGGAGAACTTCTTGAACATCGTGACCTGGCTGGTCGTGAACGGCTACAGCGACGACGAGATCCGTGCCGTCATAGGAGGCAATGCCATGCGTGTCCTGAGGCAGGTCTGGTGGTCATGAGGCCCGACGAGGATTGGAGGTTCTGCAGATGACGGGTGTTCCCCTCTCCGAGGCCTATGGGTCACTCCGGTGGCGGGGCATCGGCCCCTACCGGGGAGGGCGCGTCAGCGCCGTGGCGGGTGACCCGGTCGATCCCCTCACCTTCTACTTCGGCTGCGGCGGGGGCGGGGTGTGGCGGACTCGCAGCGGCGGGACCCTCTGGGAGAACGTCTCCGACGGGTTCTTCGGCACCGCCTCGGTCGGGGCTCTGGCCGTGGCGCCCAGCGACCCCAATGTCGTGGTGGCCGGCACGGGGGAAGCCAACATCCGGGGCAACGTCTCCTACGGGGACGGGGTGTACCGGTCCACCGACGGGGGCCGGACCTGGCGGCGCCTGGGCCTGGCCGACACCCGTCACATAGGCCGGGTGCGGATCCACCCCCGGGACGAGGACGTCTTCTACGTCGCCGCCCTGGGTCACGCCTTCGGGCCCAACGACGAGCGGGGCGTGTACCGGACCTGTGACGGGGGCAGGTCCTTCGAGCGCGTCCTCTTCGTGGACCAGGACACGGGGGCCATCGACCTCTGCATGGACCCCGCCAACCCCCGTGTCATGTACGCGGCGATGTGGCAGGTAAGGCGCTCGCCCCACAACCTCTGCAGCGGCGGTCCCGGGAGCGGCCTCTACCGCACGGCCGACGGGGGCGACAGCTGGGAGAGGATTTCAGACGGGGAGGGCTTCCCCAAGGGCGTCCTGGGACGGATAGGGGTGGCTGCCAGCGGAGGTTGCCCGGGGCGGGTGTACGCCCTGGTGGAGGCGGCGGAAGGCGGCGGGATGCTCCGCTCGGACGACGGGGGCCGATCCTGGAAGCTGGTGTCGGACAAGCGCGCCCTGCGCTCACGGCCCTGGTACTACATGCACGTGGTGGCGGACCCGGTGGCGCCCGGCACCGTCTACGTGCTCAACAACTTCATGTGGAGGTCGACCGACGGCGGCGCCAGCTACGTGCCGATCGGGACCCCCCATCCCGACAACCACGACCTGTGGATCGACCCAGCCAACCCCCTGAGGATGGTGGAGGGCAACGACGGCGGGGCATGCGTCTCCTTCGACGGGGGCACGACCTGGACCAGCATCTACAACCAGCCCACCGCTGAGCTCTACCATGTGACCACCAGCCCCGGATTCCCCTACCGGGTCTATGGGGCCCAGCAGGACAACACCACCATCTCGCTGCCCAGCCGATCTGACGACGGCGCCATCACCGAGCGGGAGTGGTACACGGTGGGCGGAGCGGAGAGCGGCTACATAGCCGTCCGCCCCGACGACCCCAACATCGTCTTCGCCGGCAGCTCGGGAGGGGGAGAAGGGGGCCGCATCACCCGCTACGACCGGCGCACGGGGCAGCGGCGGGACGTGTCGGTGTGGCCCGAGCGCACCCGGGGCATGGCAGCGGAGAGCTACCGGTTCCGCTTCCAGTGGACCTCCCCCCTCCTGCTCTCACCGCACGACCCGGGGACGCTCTACTCGGCTGGGAACCACCTCTTTCGCTCCCGGGACGAGGGGGCCAGCTGGGAGCAGGTCAGCCCGGACCTGACCCGCAACGACCAGAGCCGGCTGGGCCCGTCGGGCGGGCCCATCACGAGGGACCACACCGGGGTCGAGGTCTACTGCACGATCTTCGCACTGGCTGAGTCCCCGGTGGCCCCGGGAATGCTGTGGGTGGGAACCGACGACGGTCTGGTCCACGTCTCCCGGGACGGTGGGCAGAAGTGGGAGGAGGTGACGCCCCCTGGTCTGCCCGAGTGGTCCCTCGTGTCGATCATCGAGCCCTCGCCCTTCGATCCCGAGCGCGCTTACCTGGCCGCCACCCGTTACAAGCTGGATGACACCACCCCCTACCTCTTCAAGACGACGGACGCTGGGAAGTCCTGGCAGGCCATAGTTGCCGGTATCCCCGCCCACGACTACGTACGGGTGATAAGGGAGGATCCGAAGGCTCCCGGCCTCCTCTACTGCGGGACCGAGACCGGGGTCTATGTCTCGTTCGACGACGGGGAGAGCTGGGAGCCGCTCCGGCTGAACCTGCCGGTGGTCGCCGTGCACGACCTCGTCGTCCACGGCGACGACCTGGTGGCAGCCACCCACGGGAGGGGCTTTTGGATCCTGGACGGCGTGGCGCCTCTGAGGCAGCTGAGGAAGGACCCTCAGGTCGGTTCCCTGCGCCTCTTCGAACCGGCAACCACCACTCGGGTCCGCAGCGACGCCAAGTTGCTGCTTCCAAAGGAGGAGGAGTTCGATCGGCCCGTGGCGGTCGTGGAGCTCCCCGCCGGCACCACCCACTACCTGAAGGCCAAGCCCGACCCCGGGGAGGCAGCTCAGGTCCTCGATGCCGGTCACAACCCCCCCTCGGGGGTGGTGGTCCATTACGTCCTCGACGAGGAGCCCGACGGCCCGGTGACCCTGGCCTTCCAGGACGCCAACGGCCAGGAGATCAGGTCCTTCTCCAGTGAAGGCAAGGAGGGCGAGGAGGAGGACCAGCCGAAGGTCCCCGCCAGGCGGGGAGCCAACCGGTTCGTGTGGGACCTGCGCTACCCCGACGCCGTGAAGCTGAAGGACATGGTGGGCGAGCTCAGCTGCGCTCCGGGGGCGCCTCCCGGCGAGTACCGGGTCGTGCTGCAGGTGAAGGACCGCTCCGCCTCCGCCCGCTTCTCCGTCCGGGCCGATCCGCGGGTGGCGGTGAGCGACGGTGAGCTCCAGGAGCAGTTCTCGTTCCTGGTCGAGGTGAGGGACGCCGTGTCACGCGTCCACTCTGCCGTCAACGCCATCCGCCAGACCCGCCAGGACGTCGAGGGGATGGTCGAGCGGGCCAAGGATGGCGAGGAGGTCCAGGCCGCGGGCCGCCAGTTGCTGGAGCGCCTGGGGGCGGTGGAGGCGGAGCTGACCCAGGTGGCCGTCAAGGCCCCCCAGGACGAGGTGGCCTTTCCCCCCGGCCTCAACGCCCAGCTGGCGCACGTGTTCGCCGTGGCGGCCTCGGCAGACGCCGCCCCGACCCGTCAGACGAGGGAGCTGTTCGCCTCCCTCACCGCCTCCATGGAGGAGCACCTGGCGCGCCTCGACGAGCTGGCCGGCGAGACCAGGGCCTTTGCCGCCAAGCTGGCCGAGCACCACGTCCCCCTGGTCAGCGTGCCGGAGGTGGCAGGGGCGTGACCGGTGCCTTGCCCGGCTGAGCAAGCCGTGCTCCCCGCTCGGTGACGGCCCGCCATGGCCCGCGACCGCCTGGACAGCATGGACCGGCGCATCATGGCCGCCCTCCAGATCAGCCCCCGGGCCAGCTGGGAGCAGCTGGCCAGCGTCCTCGGCACCTCCCAGACAACGGTCGCCCGGCGGGCTCAGCGCCTCCTCCGGGCCGGGTGCCTGGTCATCGTGGGCCTGCCCGATCCCCTCCGGTGCGGGTCGGGCCGGCCGGTCCTGGTGCAGCTGCGAACCACCCCGGGCTCGGCCCGGCAGGTGGGCTCCCAGCTGGTGAAGAGGGACGATGCCCGCTTCGTGGCCCTCATCACCGGGCGCAACGACGTCATCTGCGAGCTCATCGCCCCCGACCGCCAGTACCTCACCTCCGTGCTGCTGGACGAGATCCAGGTCCTGGGCGGGGTGGTGGAGACAACGACCGAGACCGTGCTGCGCACCTTCAAGACCAGCTACGACTGGAGCCGGGAGCTGCTGGGCGAGGAGGTGGCGGCCCTGGAGGCCAGGCTGGAGGACGGCGGACCGGCGGGGCCCGGGCAGAGGCCGGACGAGGTGGACCTGAGGCTCATCTCTGCCCTCGGCACGGACGGGCGGCGGAGCTACGCCGACCTGTCCGCCGAGCTGGGGCTGAGCGAGACATCGGTGGCCCGCAGGATGCGAGCGCTCATTGCCGACGGCTGCTTGTGCCTGGCCACATTGGTGGACCCGGGTCTCCTGGGCTACGAGATCGAGATCTTCGTCCGGATGCGGGTCGAGCCATCGCGCCTGGAGACCGTGGCCGCCATGCTGGCCGGTCAGCCTGCCGTGCGCTACATAGCGGCCACCACCGGCTACAGCGACCTGGCCTGCGAAGTGGTGCTGCGCGACACCGAGGCCTTCTACAGCTTCATAACCGCCTCTTTGGGCTCGCTCCCCGGGGTGGAGAACGTCGAGACGGACCTCGAGCTGCAGACCCTGAAGAGGGGGTTCCGGCCGCCGCCCCAGCCTCGTCTGGACTCCCTGGACGCTCGCCCCCCCGGCCCGGGGCGGCCCAGCCGGCGCCGCTGACCGAAAAGCTCCCCAGGGGGCCCGGTCCCCAGGCCCTTGGTCGGCCTCGACAGGGGAGCGCTTCAGGCGTGGGAGCCGGTCGGCTCCGGGCCGGCCTCCCTCGCTCTGGCTATTCCGCCTCCCGGTTCCCTGGCTCGGAGCCGGGAGCGTTGAGGGACCACGGTGTACCTGGGGTCCTCGGTGGAGGCCACCCCGGCCTCGAACAGGGCGAAGCGGGTGCAGGCCGAGCCGGCGGCCAGCAGGGCGCCTCCTGTCGCGGCCGCCGCCCTGCTCCGGCGCCCGGCCGCCAAGGTCAGCACCCCGCCTGCGCCCGTGAGGGCCCTGGCGGCCAGGTTGAGCCTCCCCGCCCGTCCGTGGCGCAACGTCTCGGCCGCCATTCCCAGCCTGCGGGACATCAGCTCGCCGGCACCAAGCTCGACGGCTGCGCCGGCAACGCCCAGGCGGCGGGCCGGGCCAGCCTGGCCCGGGGGGGTCAGCACGGCCGCCACCCCCCCGGCCGCGGCAGCAGAGGACGCCGCGAAGAGGAAGGGGAGCTCGGGGTAGGCGCCGTGCCAGGTGGGCACGGCCGTATCGGAGAGGAGGACCGCCGTGTAGGTGGCCACCGCGGGGCCCAGGAGGGCAGAGCCCAGGCCGGCGCCCCTTCCCGCCCTGGTGGCGAGGCGCCCCAGGCCGCCCGGCAGCGCCCTGCCCACCTCCGAGGCGGCGGCCAGGCCGGCGGAGGGCCCGAACCCGGCGAGCACCCAGGACCCGACGCTCATGGGCGAGGTGGGCTTGGCCATCCTCAGCATGTTGAGGAACCGCTCGGGCCGCCCCAGGTCCTCGACGAGGGCCACCGCCGAGGCGGCGATGGCAGCGGCCGCAACCAGGCGCCCGGACCTGCGCAGGGCGGGGCGCCCGGTGAGGTCCGCCCCCGCCCCGAGCAACGCCGAAGCTCCGGCCAGGCCCCCCAGGAAGAGGTAGCTCGCTATGTATCGGGCGGACCAGGTGGGCCGCTTGAGGACGGGCCGGCCATAATAGGAGTCGTAGCTGGACACCTCGGCCTCGGGGACCATCTGGTGCTGGCGCCGGCGGCTCATTGGGCCGCCCCCAGGAAGGCCGCCGCCGCCCCGGCCAGGAGGGCGCCCGCGGCCACGGCGGCCCGCCGCCACATGGAGGGCAGGTCCCTGGTGGTCACCACGGGGTCAGGGGGCAGCCCGTAGACCTCGGGCTCGTCGAGGAGCAGGAAGAAGGCGCCGGCCCCCCCCACGCCGTCCCCGGGGTCCTCCCCGTAGAGGCGGGCCGACGCCGCCCCGCTGGCCCTGACCTCCGCCAGCCGGGACCGGGCTCGCTGGCGCAGCTCGTCCAAGGGGCCGAACTGGATCGACTTGGTGGGGCAGGCCTTGGCACAGGCCGGCTCCAGCCCCTGGCCCAGACGGTCGTAGCAGAGCGTGCACTTCCAGGCCCGGCCGTCACCCGGCCTCTGGTCGATCACCCCGTAAGGGCAGGCCGGCACGCAGTACCCGCATCCGTTGCACACGTCCTCCTGGACCACGACCGTGCCGAACTCGGTCCGCAGGAGGGCACCGGTCGGGCACACGTCGAGGCAGGCAGCGTGGGTGCAGTGCTTGCACACGTCCGAGGACATGAGCCAGGCCAGGCCCTTGCCGTCGGGAAGGGGCTTTTCCACGAAGGCGACGTGGCGCCAGGTGGAGGCGGACAGCCCGCCGGTGTTGTCATAGGAGTGGCCGAGGAAGCGGAACCCGTCGTCGGGGACCCGGTTCCACTCCTTGCAGGCCACCTCGCAGGCCTTGCAGCCGATGCAGACCGAGGTGTCGGTGAAGAACCCCACCCGGGGCGGGGCACCTTCCCAGCCGGCCTCGCCGGCGGGGTCGGCAAGGGGCCCGGCCAGGCGGTTGGTCCCGGTGGTCACTGAGACGCTCACCGGCCACCTCCGGGGGGTGACTGGGCCTGACGGCGGTAGCGCTCCACCAGCGCGAGGAGGGCCGGGCCCCGGGGGCGGCGGCCGGGGATCACGTCACAGGTGGCGCACTTCGCCTCCTGGATGTGGACGTTGGGGTCCATGACCACGGCCAGGAGCTCATTGGCTGCATCCCCCCTCACCAGCCCGTTGGGCCCCCAGTGGTAGGGGAGGCCCACCTGGTGGATGGTGCGGCCCCCCACCTTGAGAGGGGCCATGCGGTCGGTGACGAGCACCCGCGCCTCGATGGCAGTGCGGGCCGTGACGATCGTGGCCCATCCGAGGGGCTCGAGGCCCCGCTCAGCGGCGAGGGCGGGGGACACCTCGCAGAACATCTCGGGCTGGAGCTCGGACAGGTACGGTTGCCACCGGCTCATCCCGCCGGCCGTGTGGTGCTCCGTGAGCCGGTAGGTGGTGAAGACGAAGGGAAAGGCCTCCGAGCCCGGAGCGCCTCCGGAGGGGTTATAGGGGTTCTCCGGGCGGGCCATGCCCTCCCTCACCGGGTTGTGCTGGCAGGCGTACAAGGGGTTGGGGACCGGGGACTCGACGGGCTCGTAATGGGTGGGCAAGGGGCCGTCCACGAGGCCCGACGGTACGTACAGCCAACCCTTGCCGTCGGCCTGCATGATGAAGGGATCCGCCCCCCCTATGGCTTCCTCGGCCCGGGCGCCTTCGGGTGGCACGTAGCCGGGGTGCTTGGTGGGCTCGAAATCGGGCACGTCGTGGCCGGTCCAGCGGCCCTGGTCCTCGTCCCACCACACGTAGGCCTTGCGCTCGCTCCAGGGCCTGCCCCCCGGGTCGGCGGAGGCCCGGTTGTAGAGGATGCGACGGTTGGCCGGCCAGGCCCACCCCCACTCCGGTGCCACCCAGGACTGCTCCGAGGCCGGCCGGCGCCTGGCCGTCTGGTTCACCTCTCCGGCGAAGCAACCGCAATAGATCCAGCACCCGCAGGCGGTGGACCCGTCAGCAGCCAGCTCGGTGTACGAGCCGAGAGCCCTCCCGTCGGGCCCCCAGCCGTTCACCTCTCTGAGGACGGCCTCGGCGGAAGGCTCGGCGAGCGGTCCCTCGGTCGGGTATTCCCAGGTCAGGTCCAGGATGGGCCGGTCCATCTCGTCGGCGGAGCCAGCCAGCTTGTCCCTGATGCGCCTGCCCAGGTGGTAGTAGAACCACAGGTCGCTGCGGTCGTCTCCTTCGGGCTCCACGGCCTTGTGGTGCCACTGGAGGAGGCGCTGGGTGTTGGTGAAGCTGCCGTCCTTCTCGGTGTGGGCGGCAGCGGGGAGGAAGAAGACCTCGGTGCCGATCTCCTCGGGCCTCAGCTCCCCGGTCTCGATCTCGGGGCCGTCCTTCCAGAAGGTGGCCGACTCGATGAGGGAGAAGTCCCGCACCACCAGCCAGTCCAGGTTGGCGAGGCCGAGGCGCTGCATCTTGGCGTTGGCCGAGCCCACGGCGGGGTTCTCTCCCACCAGGAAGTACCCCTTGACCGTTCCGTCGATCTGTCCCGCCACCGTCTGGTATGTCCCCGCCGGGCCGTCCAGGCGGGGGAGGTAGTCGAAGCAGAAGTCGTTCTCCGGCTGGGCCTTGTCCCCCCACCAGGCCTTGAGCAGGCTCACGGTGTAGGCGCCCATGTTGCCCCAGTACCCGGTGTCGCCGGCGTCGCCGGCGATGAAGGCTGCCAGGTCCTGGTCGTGGTGGGCATGGGGCATGGGGATGTAGCCGGGGAGGATGTTGAAGAGGGTGGGGATGTCGGTGGACCCCTGGATGCTGGCGTGCCCTCGCAGCGCCATGATCCCCCCGCCCGGCCTGCCGATGTTCCCGAGCAGGAGCTGGAGGATGGCAGCGGTGCGGATGTACTGGACGCCGACCGTGTGGTGGGTCCAGCCCACGGCATAGACGAAGGCCGTCGTGCGCTCGCGGCCGGAGTTTGAGCAGATGGCCTCGGCCACCTCCAAGAAGAGCTCCCGGGGGACCCCGCACAGCTCCTCCACCAGCTCGGGCGTGTAACGGGAGAAGTGGCGGCGAAGGACCTGGTAGACGCAGCGCGGGTGCTGCAGGGTCTCGTCCCGCTCGGGCCGGCCACCGAAGACGGCGCCATGGCTCCCCATGGCGTCGGCCCGCTGGGTCTCGTGGCCGGCCCTGGCCCTCCGCCTGACCCAGTCGTCGTGCTCCTCGTCCCTCTGGCCCGCCGCCGCCGCCACCTTCATGCCCTCGTACTGCCAGGTCACCGGGTCGTAGTGGCGGGTGGCAGGGTCGAAGCCGGAGAACAGCCCGTCCAGGTCCTCAGTGTCGGCGAAGTCCTCTCGCAGGATCGTGGGGGCATTGGTGTAGGCGACGAGGTACTCGCGGAAGTCGGCACCCTGGGTGAGCACATGGTGGATGAGCCCCCCGAGGAAGGCGATGTCCGAGCCGGCACGCAGCGGGACATGCAGGTCGGCCACGGCACTGGTGCGCGTGAAGCGGGGATCGACGTGTATGACCTTGGCTCCCCGGGCCTTGGCCTCCATCACCCACTGGAAGGCCACCGGATGGCACTCCGCCATGTTCGATCCCTGGATCACGATGCAGTCCGAGCCCTGCAGGTCAGCGGGGAAGGTGGTGGCCCCGCCCCTCCCGAACGAGGTCCCCAAACTGGGGACGGTGGAGGAGTGTCAGATGCGGGCCTGGTTCTCGACCTGCACGACCCCCAAGGCCGTGTAGAGCTTCTTCATGAGGTAGTTCTCCTCGTTGTCGAGGGTGGCCCCACCGAGGCTGGCAATGCCCATGGTCCGCCGGAGCCGCGTGCCGTCCTGCTTGTGCTCCTGCCAGGTACGGCGCCTCGTCTCGATGACGCGGTCGGCGATCATGTCCAGGGCCCGGTCCAGGTCCAGGTCCTCCCAGTCGCTCCCATGGGGAGGGCGGTAGCGCACACGGTGCTCCCGGGCCGAACCGGTGGTGAGCTGCAAGCTGGCAGAGCCCTTGGGGCAGAGCCGGCCCCTCGACAGCGGGCTGTCAGGGTCGCCCTCTATCTGCACCACCCTGCCGTCCCGCACGTAGACCTCCTGGCCGCAGCCCACGGCACAGTAGGGGCACACCGACTTGACTACCCGGTCGGCACTGGCCGTCCTGGGCTGGAGCCTCGCCGTGCGGGCCGAGCGGGCGGCGGCTCCTCGTCCCAGGCGGTCCGGTCCCCGCACCTGGGCCAGCACCGGCCATCCCTGCCTGCGCCCCGTCAGTCCCATCGTCCACCTCTTCTCTGAGCTCGGAGGCCCCATGCCTCGCTCGCCACCTTCCCCTGCCCTCAGCCGCCCAAACCACGCCGACCGGGGACCGGGCCCCCCGAGGCTGGTACCGACCCCCGCTGGACCCGGCACTCCTGATAGGGTCGCCATGCCATGGACGGCGAAGACGAGGTCCGCAGCATCGACCATGGCCGGCTGGACCCCCTCCGCCGGGGCCGAGGGCCCATCCCCGAGCACCTGATCGACGAGTTCGCGGCGGGCCGGGTGTCCCGCCGGGAGTTCCTGCAGCGCGGGACGCTCCTCGGCCTGTCGGTGCCGGTCCTGGGGGGCATCCTGGCCGCCTGCGGCAGCTCGGCCCCGGGCCCTTCCAGGCCGGCCACCAGCGCGGCGGCACGCGGAAGGGCGGGGGCCACCATCAAGGTGGGCACCAGCACCCCGGCGGCAGCCATCAACCCGATCACCATCTCCGACGAGGGCGGCCTGCAGATGCTGGGCCAGGTGGGGGAGTGGCTGGTGTTCAGCGACCAGCACTACAACTACCACCCCTGGCTGGCCACCAGCTGGAAGCCCAACGCCGATGCCACCGTGTGGACCTTCAAGATCCGCCAGGGCGTGAAGTTCAACGACGGACGGCCCATGACGGTCGATGACGTGGTCTACTCCTTCAAGGCCCAGTCCAATCCCAAGAGCTCCTCCAACGCCCTGTCCATATTCGCGGGCATGCTGTCCCCCGAGGGCGTGGTGAAGAGGGACGAGGAGACGGTCGAGTTCCACCTGGAGAGCCCCGACGCCAGCTTCCCCGATGCCGTCTCGGAAGACAACTACAACATGATCATCGTCCCGGCCGGGTACGACTTCGCCGACTACCAGAAGTCCTTCATCGGGACGGGGAAGTTCAAGAAGACCAGCTACACGCCCAACGTGGGGGCGACCTTCGTCCGCAATCCCCACTACTGGGGAAAGCCCGCCCTCCCCGCCGAGACCCGCTTCACGTTCTTCGCAGAGGACCCGGCTGCCACCTCGGCCCTGGAGGCGGGCACCATCGACGCCCTCGACCAGTTCACCGTGGCCGTGAGCCCACAGCTCCTGAACGGGAACTACAAGGTGATCGCCGTCAAGGGAAGCTCGCATCGCGAGTGCTCCATGCGCAACGACATGCATCCCTTCACGAACAAGTATGTTCGCCAGGCCATCGCCTACACCCTGGACCGCCCGGCCATCGTCAAGGCCCTGTGGAAGGGATATGCCGAGGTGGGGAACGACAATCCTTTCGCGCCCGTCTTCAAGTCCTACGTCCCTGTGACCCAGCGCAGGAAGGACCTGAAGCTGGCCAAGGAGCTGCTGGCCAGAGGGGGGGTGCCCAGAGGTTTCTCGGCCTCCCTCCTGACCGAGAACGACGAGGAGATCCCCCACCTGGCCGAGATCATCAAGGAGTCGGCGGCCCAGATAGGCGTGGACATCAAGCTCACCATCGAGAGCACCACGAAGTACTACGGGCAGGCCGTCTTCGGGAAGTCGGACTGGCTCGACGGCGAGATGAGCCTGGTGGACTACGCCGCCCGGGCCGTGCCCAACCTGTTCCTCGAGGCGCCCCTGCAGACCATCAACCCCAAGACGGGCCAGGGCTCGTGGAACGCGGCCCGGTTCGACAACCCCACCTACGACAAGCTCTCCAAGGAGTTCGTGTCCTCCCCCGACCTGTCCACCCAGAGGCGGTTGGCCAAGAAGATCGAGCTGCTCCTCCTGGACGAGACGCCCATCATCTACCCGTACTTCTACGACTTCCTGAGTGCCACCCAGAAGAACGTCACGGGCGTGTACCCCACCGCCATCGGCGAGCTCTTCTTGTGGAACGCGGCCAAGGCCTGAGGTAGTGCAGCCTCGGGGAGGCGCCTTGGCATACGGGTGTCGCCGTGGCTAGGTTGCCGAGCACGACCCACTGAAGTCGGATCCCGCCCAGCACGAGGAGGTTCCACCCCCATGCCCCTGTGCCGAGCCCGCCATCGCAGCCGGCTGGCCCTGGCCTCCACCCTGACCGCGGCCGCCTTGGCCCTGGCGGCCTGCGGAGGCGCCGCCAGCTCGTCGGGGTCCAAGCAGCACAAGGCCGTAGCCGGCGGCACGGCCACCTTCGCCGAGCCCCCCGCATCCCCCATCAACTACATCCTGCCCTTGATGCCGCCTCAGTACGCCAACAACACCAACATCTCCGACTTCCAGTTCCTCCTGTACCGGCCGCTGTACTGGTTCGGCAAGGGCACCCAGCCCGTCCTCAACACCTCCCTCAGCCTGGCCGACACCCCCGTCTACACCCACCACGACACCACCGTCACGATCACCCTCAAGCCCTACAGGTGGTCCGACGGCAAGCCCTTGACCAACCGGGACGTGCAGTTCTGGATCAACCTGGTGAAGGCCAACCGCTCGGCCTGGTTCGCCTACGTGCCCGGGGCCTTCCCCGATGACATCTCCTCGGTGAAGCTCTCGGGAACCAGGACCATCACCCTCCACCTCACTCGCAGCTTCAACCCGAAGTGGTTCACGCACAACCAGCTGAGCCAGATAACCCCCCTTCCCCAGCACGCCTGGGACAAGACCTCGGCAGGGGGCAAGGTGGGCAACTACGACATGTCGAGCACGGGGGCGAAGGCCGTCTACAAGTTCCTCGCCTCCCAGTCCAAGGACCTGTCCTCCTACGCCTCCAACCCCCTGTGGAAGGTGGTGGACGGGCCCTTCCAGCTCTCGGCCTTCGATCCGAGCGGGGAGGCCACCTTCGTGCCCAACCGGCGCTACTCCGGGCCGGTGAAGCCCCACCTGTCCAAGCTGGTCGAGGAGCCGTTCACCTCAGCCTCCTCCGAGTACAACTCCCTCCGCTCGGGCAGCCTGACCTACGGCTACGTGCCCTTCACCGACATCGGCCGTCCCCTGCCCGGCTACCGGGTCGCTTCCTGGAGGGCCTGGGCCATAGCGGTGCTGTTCTTGAACTACCACAACCCCACGGCCGGCCCGGTCTTCTCCCAGCTCTACATCCGCCAGGCCATGCAGCGCCTCATCGACCAGAAGGGGTACATATCGGCGGCCTTCCACGGTGACGCCACACCCGAGTACGGGCCCGTGCCCATCAAGCCCCTTACCGGGCTGGCCAGCCCCTACGAGCGGCGCGACCCCTATCCCTTCAGCGTGTCGACGGCCAGGAAGATCCTGGCCGCCCATGGCTGGAAGGTGGTCGCAGGCGGCACCGACACCTGCGTGAGGCCGGGTACGGGGCCCTCCGACTGCGGAGCCGGGGTCAAGGCGGGCACTCCCCTCCGGTTCAGCTTCCTCTACCCGAGCGGCCAGCCCGAGGAGAACACCGAGATCCAGTTCATGAAGTCGGACTTCGCCAAGGCGGGCATCACCCTGGAAGTGAGCGCCACCCCCGACGTCCTCTCGGCCGTGCAGGCCTGCAAGCCCAGCCAGACCGCCTGCAAGTGGCAGATCGGGGACTACGGCTCCCTGTCGTGGTTCTACGGCAACGACTCGTACCCGACCGGCGGCCAGCTGTTCAAGACCGGGGCGGCCTTCAACGCCGGCAGCTACTCGAGCTCCCAGCTCGACGCCCTCATCCAGTCCACCCACACCAGCAGCGGCACCAAGCCCCTGTACGCCTACGAGGACTTCATGGCCCGCAACCTGCCCGTGCTGTGGCAGCCGGTGGCTCCTCAGCAGGTCTCGGCCATCAAGACCTCCCTCGGAGGGGCCCTCCCCCAGAGCCCCATCCTCAACATCAACCCCGAGGACTGGTACCTCCAGCGCTAGGGGGGCGGTCTCCGCGCCCCGACGGCGCCAGGGTGATGGTCTGGGTCCAGGTGTAGAAGTGGCGGGCGGCCTTCCCCTGCTCGCGGGGTCCCAGGGATGACGCCTTCTCGCCCCCGAAGGGGGCATAGAAGTCCACGCCCGAGGTGGGGGCGTTCACCTTCACCATGCCGGTGTCCACCCGGCCCATGAGCTCGAGGGCCCGGTCGAGATCGGAGGTGAAGATCGAGGTCACCAGGCCGTAGCGGACGCCGTTGGCGATGGACACGGCCCCGTCGGCGTCCTGGGCGGGCAGGACCACGCACAGGGGGCCGAAGACCTCCTCCTGGGCCAGCCGGTCCCCGGGGTCGAGCCCGTCGACCAGGGTGGGCAGGACGGTCCACCCCGGCTCGGCCGGGGCCCCGCCGGCCAGCACCCTCCCTCCCCGGCTGCGGGCCTCCTGGACGGCGCCCAGGACCACCGACCGGGCCTCAGCCGTGATCACCGGGCCCGAGACGTTGGCCGGCTCGGCAGGATCGCCCACCGGCAGGGCCTCCACCGCAGCCACCAGGGCCTCGGTGAAGGGAGCGGGGTCCCCGACCACCACCGCCCGGCTGGTGGCGGTGCACTTCTGCCCGGCGTAGCCCATGGCCGCCCCGGCCACGACGGCTGCGGCCTGCTCCAGGTCCGCGTCGGGGAGGACGATGGAGGCGTTCTGGCCGCCCATCTCGGCCTGCACCGGCACCCCCTGCTCGGTGGCGGCCCGGGCCACCGCCCGGCCGGCGGCCACCGACCCGGTGAAGGACACCACATCGGCCAGGCCCACGAGGGCCTGCCCCGTGCCCGCCTCTCCTGTGACCACCTGCAGGAGGCCCTCGGGCAGATGGGGGGCGGCGCACCCCGCCAGCCTGAGCGCCATGGCGGTGGCCTCGGGTGCGGGCTTGAGGACGGCGGCGTTGCCGCAGGCCAGGGCGGGGGCCGACTTCCAGGAGGGGATGGCGGCGGGGAAGTTCCAGGGGGTGATGAGGCCGGCGACGCCGTGAGGCCGGCGCCGGTGCATGAGGAGCGAGCGACCGTCGGCAGAAGGGTAGGTCGCCCCGTCGGGGTCGAGGCCCTGCTGGGCGTAGTACCGCCAGATGGCGACCGTCCTCACCATCTCCGCCCGGGCCTCGTCGAGGGGCTTTCCCACCTCCCTCACCATCAGGTCCGACAGCTCGGCCGCTGCTGCCTCGATGGCTCCTGCCACCCCCTCGAGGGCCCGGGCCCGGGCCGGTGCCGGCACGTTCGTCCAGGCGAGGGCGGCCTGGCGGGCGGTGCGCACGGCGGCGGCCACCTCGTCACGGCCCATATCCGGGGCGGTCACCACCACATCGTCGGGTCGCTGGGGGGAACGGCTCTCGATCATTTGCCCACTCTCCTTCGAGCATCGGCCACGTGGCTAACCTGCCTTGGTGGAGGTCCGGAACGGAGGCTGAGCGGCACCGTGGCAGGGGAGATCCAGGAGCTGGTCGAGGACCTGGCCGACCGGCTGGGCGTCCCGGTCATGCTCGAGGACCGGGAGGAAAGGGTGGTGGCCTACTCCTCCCAGAGCTCCCCCGTGGACGAGGTCCGCCGCCAGTCCATCCTGCGTCGCAAGACGGAGCCGGAGGTCATGGCGTGGTTCCGCAGCTTCGGCATCCTCCAGGCCACCGCCCCCCTTCGCATCCCCCGCCACCCGGAGCAGGGGATCCTCGCCAGGCTGTGCCTGCCTGTCCGGTTCCGCTCCCGCCTCATGGGCTTCGTCTGGCTGATAGACGATGACGAGGCCCTCGGTGATGAGGAGGTGGCCCTGGCCCGGGGGCTGGTGGAGCAGCTGGCCCTCCTCATGTACGAGGAAGAGCTGGACCAGAGGCTCACCAGCCGCATCCTCTCCCATCTGCTCTCCTCCTCCGAGGAGCTGCGGGAGGCCTCCATCAGCCAGATCGCTGACCAGCACCTCTTCCCGACCGACGCCCCCTTCGTCGTGGTGGTGCTGGTGCCGCTGGGCATCCCCGGCCCCGATGCCAGGGAGCCGCTCTGCCAGGCCCTGTGGGACGTGGGGCGGGAGGTGGGCCCGGGGGACATCCTGCATATGGCGTGCACCGACCACGGCATACTGCTGGTCCGGACCGGGTCCCTGGACGATGACGAGGGAGCAGCCAGCTGTGCCGAGCGGGGCAGGGAGGCTCTCGCCCGCCGGCTGGCCCCGGGGCCCGGGCGGGTCATCGCCGCCCTGGGCGATCCCCAGGGCCGCCTCTGCGACGCCATCGTCTCTTACCGCCAGGCCCGTCTCGCCGCCCGGGTGGCCGCCGCCGTGCCGGGCCTGGGTGACCTGCCCCGGTGGCGCCGGCTGGGGGCCTACCGGGTCCTTGCTCAGATTCCCTCCGACCAGGCCGTGGAGTCCTCCCTCGACCCCCGCCTCCTCGCCCTCTTCTCCAGTGGCGACCTCGAGGCCATCACGACGCTGGAGACGTACCTGGACCTGGCCGGCGATGCCAAGGCCACGGCTGACCGGCTCTACCTGCATCGGGCCACCCTCTACTACCGGCTCAACAAGGTCGAGCGTCTCACCGGCATCAGCCTGAAGGACGGGGAGGACCGCCTGGCCATGCACCTCGGGCTGAAGCTCAGCCGCCTGTGCGGCCTCCACCCTGCCCCTGAAGCCGCCACCGGAGAGCCGTCCCGGCCGGGCGTCACCGCCTAGGAGGCTCCCGGTCACCCTGGCCCTGCGCTGTGGGCGATGGTGCCCAGGGGGACGGGCCAGGCGATGGACCGGGTGGCCAGGTCCCCCACCTCGGCCAAGCCCCGGCCCGCCAGGCCGGCCACGGCCAGGGCCAGCGCCGGTCCGCACACCCGCCCCTGGCAATAGCCCATCCCGGCCCGGGTGAGGCCTCTCACGCCCCGCAGGTCCCTGGCCCCGGCGCCCACGGCCTGCCTCACCTTGGCCCACGTCGTCTCCTCGCAGCGGCACACGGGCGTCTCGTCCTCCAGCCAGGCCGTCCAGCCCGCCCCGATCCTGCCCAGCTGCTCCAGGGCGACGGCGAAGGACCGCTGGCGGGCCAGGCGCCTCCGTACCGATGCGGTGGGAGGGCCAGGTCTCCCGCCCCGCTTGCCCACCCAGCAGGCCGCCGCCCTCCCGGCCAGCAGGCCCTCCAACTCTGCGGCAGCCGCACCCGAGATGCCGCAGACCTCGCCGGCAGCGAACACGCCCCCTGTCGAGGTCGACTGGTCCGGGCCGACCACGACGGCGCTCCCGGGGAGGCCCCTGCGGGGCCGCTCCCCGCACCCGAGGGCCCGGGCCAGCTCCATGGAGGGCACGAAGCCGTAGCCGACGCAGCAGGTGTCGGCCCGGACCCAGCGCTCCCGGTCCCAGCCGGCCCAGTCCGGAGCCAGCCTCGACAGGCGGACCTCCTCCACCTGGGAGCGGCCGCGGCACGCCGTGACGGCCCAGCCGGCCAGGAGCGGGACGCGCCTGCGCAGGAGGGCCGAGAGGTACCCGGCCCCCTCGGCCAGCTTGGCCGGCGAGCTGGACAGGCCCCTCCACACTCCCGGGCGGCCCAGCACCCCGGGGCGCAGGCGGCTGGCCTCGGCGACAGCCACCACGGTCGCTCCCGCCCGCACCAGGCCGGCCGCCACGGGAAGGAGGAAGGGCCCGGAGCCGGCCACCACCACCCGCCGGCCGGCCAGCCGGCCCTGCCCCTTGAGCAGGGCCTGGGCCGCCCCGGGGGTCATGGCGCCGGGCAGGTCCCAGCCGGGGAAAGGCAGCACCAGCTCGACGGCCCCGGTGGCCAGCACCACGGCGCCGGCATGGACCGACTCCCCTGTGGTCAAGAGGAGCTCGAAGCCGCCAGTCACCTGCCTGGCATGCCAGACGCTGGACCCGAGGTGGAGCCGGACGCCGGGATCGGCCCCCAGCCCCCGGAAGCGGCGAGGCAGCCCGGCCACGGGGTCCTGGCCGGCGCCCAGGCGCCGCCAGGCCTGGCGGTGCACCTGGCCGCCCAGCAGCGGATAGGAGTCCACGAGGCCGACCCGGCAGCCCAGGCCGGTGGCGGCCGATGCCGCCGCCATCCCCGCCGGACCTCCCCCTATCACCGCCACGTCCACGGAGAGGGGGGGCGTCATGGCCCGGCCGGCCCCACCGAGCCCGAGGGGGCCACGCGGTCGCCCTCCTGCAGGGGGCGCAGGCAGGCCCGCACTGCGACCTCCTCGCCTATGTCCACCAGGCAGTCGAAGCAGGTGCCGATCCCGCAGTAGATGCCCCGGGGCCGCCCGCCCCGGCGCGTGCGGCGCCACGAGCGGATGCCGTTGGCGATGAGCGCGCTGGCGACGGTGTCTCCGGCCCGGCCCACGAGCACCCGGTCCGAGAACGTGAAGCGCAGGGCCTGTCCCTCAGCCATTGCAGCGGGCTCCGGGCGCGGGGGCGAAGCGGGACGGGGAGAAGGGCCCGGGGTCGACCGGAGGAGTGGTGCCGGTCACCAGGGCGGCGATCAGCTCGGCTGTGGCCGGCGCCAGGCCCACCCCGGCCCCCTCGTGGCCGGTGGCGTGCCACAGGCCCGGCACCGCCGGGTCGGCCCCGATGATGGGGAGATGGTCGGGGGAGGCGGGCCGGAACCCGGAGTAGGTCCTCAGCGCCCTCACCCGGGACAGGAAGGGGAACAGGCGCAAGGCTCGCCGGGCCAGCTCGCCGAGCACGCCGACGTCGGGGGTGGCGTCGAAGCCCACGAACTGGCGGCTGGAGCCTATGAGGAGGGTCCCGGACCGGGTGGCCTCCACCACGGCCGAGCAGGCCAGCGAGCTGGCGTCGTCGACCACGGCGGCCACGTAGTCCCCCTCGTAGACCTTGTGGCGCACGGCGAGCGGGAGGGGCTCGGTGACGAGGATCGAGCCGCGGCGGGGCTTCACCGGAATGGTGGAGCCGAGGCCGCGGGCCACCTCCCCGCTCCAGGGGCCGGCGGCGTTCACCACCGCCCCGGCACCGAGCACCCCTGCGGAGGTCGAGATGGTCATCCCTGCCCCGGACCGGGCCGTCCCCCCCGCGGCCTCGATCCCGAGCATGAGGCGGGCCCCGGCCCGGTCCGCAGCGGCGAGCAGGCCGGCGGTGGCCAGCATGGGCTGGAGGCAGGCGTCCTGGGGGTAATAGGCCGCCCCGGCCAGGTCCGGGGCCAGGAGCGGCTCGGCCCGGGCCAGGTCGCCGGGGCCCAGCCGCTCCACCTCCACGCCCATGGCCGCCTGGCGGTCGGCCAGGTCGCCTATGGCCGCCATCTCCTCCTCGTCGCGGCCCACCACGAGACCCCCCTTGGCCTCCAGCTCGAAGTCTAAAGGGAGCCGGCTGCCCAGCTCGTCCCACAGCCGGCGGGAGCGCAGGGCCAGGGCCAGCTCGGGGCCGGCCAGCTTGTCGGACACCAACACGTTGCCCTCGCCCGCCGCCGAGGTGCCCCCGGCCGGCCCCCGGCGGTCCACCACGCACACCTCCATCCCCGCCTCGCTGAGGGCCAGGGCGCAGCAGGCTCCGACGAGGCCGGCGCCTATCACGATCACGTCAGCGGTGTGGCGGCCTGTCATCGGCTCGTTCGCTCAGCTGCCCAGGAGGAAGCCAGCGGGGAAGGGGTCGGTGGGGTCGAGCAGGTACTGGTTGAGCCCGCTTATCCAGGCCCGGCCGGTGATGGTGGGGATCACCGCCTCGTGGCTCCCCACTGTGGTGGTGGCCTCCAACCGTCCCACGAAGCGGGACCCGATTATCGACTCGTGCACGAATGGCGTTCCGAGGTCCAGGAGCCCCCGGCTGTGCAGGGCCGCCATCCGGGCCGACGTTCCCGTCCCGCAGGGGGAGCGGTCCAGCCACCCGGGGTGGATCACGACCGTGGACCTGGAGGCGCCGGGGTTGGGGCTCCTCCCGGTGAGCATGACGTGGCGGCACCCGCCTATGGCCGGCTCGAGGGGGTGCGTCAGCTCCAGTTGCTCGTTCACGGCCGCCATGATGCGCAGCCCCGCCGAGATCAGCTCCCCGGAGGAGGCGGGCGTCACCTCCAGGCCTATCTGGGCGGCAGGGAGGATGGCGTAGAAGTTGCCCCCGTAGGCCACGTCCAGCTCCAGGGTGCCCATGCCCTCCACCTGCACCTTGGCGTCCCGGTGAGCGAGGAAGGAGGCGACGTTGCGGAGGCGCACCGCGCTCACCCGGTCACCTTGCACCTGGGCCTGGGCCTCGACCAGGCCGGCCGGGGTGTCCATCCTCAAGGTGGTGATCGGCTCCTCCATCTCCACCATGCCGGTCTCCAGCACGGCCACCGCCGTGCCGATGGCGCCGTGGCCGCACATGGGGAGGCAGCCCGACACCTCGATGAAGACCACGCCGATGTCGGCCCGGGGGTCGGCAGGGGGTTGGAGGATGCTCCCGGACATCGCCGAGTGCCCCCTCGGCTCGCACATGAGCAAGGTGCGCAGGTCGTCCCGGTTGGCCACCAGCCAGCCGGCCCGCTCCAGCATGGTCCCCCCCGGCAGCACGCCCACCCCCGACGTTATGACCCTGGCGGGCATGCCCTCGGTGTGGGTGTCGACAGCGGTGAAGACCCGCCTGGCCCTCACTCAGTACCCCGCCGCCAGGGCGGCCCGGGCGGCCCGGCGCACCTGGTCCGCCTCGTCGGGCGGGAGCGCCAGGCGGGGCAGACGGACCGGGCCCCCGTAGCGTCCCGCTTCCTCCTGGCCCAGCTTGATGGCCTGCACGAACCTCGGGTCGGCGTCCCAGTGGAGTATGGGCAGCATGGCCTGGTACAGGGGCAGGGCCTCGTCGAAGCGGCGCTGCAGGCACAGCCGGTACAGGTGGACGGACTGGGCCGGGAAGGCGTTGGCGAACCCGGCGATCCAGCCCACGGCCCCGTGCAGCATGGACTCCACGAAGGTGTCGTCGCAGCCGCAGATGACCTCCAGGCCCGGGGCGGCGGCCCGGATCCGGGGTATGCGGCGTATGTCCTGGGAGAACTCCTTCACCGCCTTCACCTGCTCGATGCCGGCCAGGCGGGCCAGGAGCTCGGGGACCAGGTCCACCCGGGTGGAGAAGGGGTTGTTGTAGGCCACGATGTCGAGGCCCACCTTGGCCACCTCGCCGAAGTGGGCCTCCACCTCCTCGTCCGTGGGCTTGTGGGACGTGGGGGGCAGGCACATGACGGCATCGGCTCCGGCCGAGGCGGCCTGCTCCGCCCACCGGCAGGCCTCGGCAGCGCCCTTGCCGCTCACTCCGGGCACCACCCTAGCCCGGCCCTCCGCGGCCTCCACGGCCGCCCGGACGACGTCGGCTCGCTCCTGGTCCGTCAGGGCCTCGTACTCGCCCAGGGACCCGTTGGGCACAATGCCCTGCACGCCCTCGCCCACCAGCCAGGAGCAGTGCTCCTGGAACCGGTCGAGGTCCACGTCCCCGCCAGGGGAGAAGGGGACCGTGGTCGCCACGTACACGCCGGCGAAGCGGCTCCCATGATCGTTCACTCGAGTGCTCCTTGCCTGGAAGGTTCACATATCAAATCCTCGAGGCTCCTCGGGTAGGCGGTCATGAGCTCGCAGCCGTCCTCGGTGACCACGGCGGTGTCGGAGTGGCGGAAACCGCCCAGGCCGGGCACGTAGATCCCGGGCTCCAGGGAGAAGACCATCCCGGGCTCGAGGGGGGTGGTGTCGCCGACGTCGAGGAAGGGTCCCTCGTGCACCTCCATCCCGAGGCCGTGGCCGGTGTGGTGACGCCAATACT
The DNA here is from genome assembly GCA_021325455.1 of Actinomycetota bacterium. Taxonomy (GTDB): domain Bacteria; phylum Actinomycetota; class Acidimicrobiia; order Acidimicrobiales; family JAJPHD01; genus JAJPHD01. The sequence goes on along the minus strand of JAJPHD010000021.1, from coordinate 24,330 downwards.
GGTCTATGCCGTGCTCGGCGTAGTAGGAGCGCACGGCCCGGTCCACGTCGGAGCACGTCCGGCCGGGACGCAGGTTGCTCCGGGCTGTCTCCTGGGCGCCGAGCATGAGCGAGAAGAAGCGGCGCTGGTCTGGTGACGGCTCGCCGATGAACATCGTCCGCTCCAGCTCGCAGCGGTACCCCCATACGGCCGCGCTGGCCCCTGTGACCAGGACGTCACCCTCGCGCATGGTCAGGTGGCGCGGAATGGCGTGGGGCAGGGCGGCGTTGGGGCCTATCTGGCTCCTGAACCCGGCATGGACGGAGAGCATCTCCGAGGACCGGGGGTCATAGCGGTCTCCGAGGGTGGCCAGCATCTCCTGGGTGGCTGCCAGCGAGGCGGCCACCGACACCTCCGTCTCGTTGGCACCGTCACCGCAGGCCCTTTGCAGGTGGCCGTGGGCCACATCGGCCCACCGGGAGCTCTCCTGCAGCAGGTGAAGCTCCTGGGGCGACTTGTGCCTGCGCAGCTCCTCCAGCAGCTCCGAGCAGCTCACCTGGGTGGCAGCGGGCACGACCTCCGACAGCTTCGGACCGTGGTAGCCGTAGCGGCTGGGGTACCCGTCGCCGTCGACGAGCAGGGTGGCGGGTTCCCGGCCCAGCAGGCCCTTGAGGACCCTGGCCAGGGCCGCCATGGGCGGCTCCTCCCCCGGGTACTCCTCGTAGGTCTCCACCCGGTCAACCGACGACCAGGCCTCGGCGTGCTCCCTCTCCAGGGCGGGGACGAAGGCCAGGGCCTGCCCGTCGGCGCATATCAAGGCGATGGGTCGCTCGGTGGGGATGAAGGAGAAGCCACTCAGGTAGAAGATGCTGGCCGCCCCGAAGAGGACCGCGGCGTCGGCAGTGCCGCCGTGGCCGGCCAGCAGGCGGCTCCTGCGGTCGGCCAGCTCGGTCTCGGAGATGGACAGTTGCTGTGACTGCTGTGACACTCACCTCACCTCAACCATGTGATTGTCCGCCTGCCCGGGAGGCCGGCCGGCGCTCAGCCCACCGGGAGATCACCCCATCCAGGATGGTCAGGGGCAGGGCCCCGTGGCCGAGGAGCTCGTCGTGGAACCCCCGCAGGTCGAAGCCGTCGCCCAACTCCTGCTCCGAGCGCTCCCGCAGGCGGCGGATCTCCAGGCGGCCCACCATGTAGCCCAGGGCCTGCCCGGGCCAGCCTATGTAGCGGTCGACCTCGTTCTCCACGTTCTTCGGCGTGAGGGCGCTGTGGTCCAGCATGTAGCGCACCGCCTGGTCGCGCCCCCAGCCCATGGCGTGCATCCCGGTGTCCACCACCAGGCGGCAGGCACGCCAGAAGTCGAAGGACAGCATCCCCAGCCGGTAGAGGTCCCCGCTGTAGAGGCCCATCTCGTCTGCCAGGCGCTCCACGTAGAGCGCCCAGCCTTCCTGGAAGGCAGTGACGCTGGTGTGGCGGCGGAACTGGCTCTGCCCCTCCAGCTGCTGGGCCAGGGCCAGCTGGGTGTGGTGCCCCGGCACGGACTCGTGGAAGGCCAGGGCCTCGGACTCGAACCGGGGGCGGGTCCTCGGGTTGGCGGTGTTCACCCAGTAGGTGCCTGGGCGTGTCCCGTCATGGCTGGGACGCTGGTAATGGCCGAGGTCGCCGTTCTCGGTCTCGAGCGCTGGGACGGGAAGCACCTGACAGCTGGTACGGGGCAGGCGTCCCAGGTAACCGGGCAGAGCGTCCTGGGCCCGAGCCATGGACCGGGAAGCGGCCTCCAGTATCTCCTCCCCGGAGGTGAAGAAGAGGTCCGGGTCGGATCGCAGCCGCCTGGTCAGCTCCTCGAAGTCGTGGCTGCCCAGGGCCTTCTCGCCCAGCTGGGAGAACTCCTCGGTGAGCTCCCCCACCAGGTCGAGGCCCAGGCGGTGGACCTCCTCGGCGGTCAGCTGGGTGGTGGTGTGCTGGGCCACCAGCCGCTGGTACTCCTGCTCGCCCCCGGTCAGGTGGCACAGGCCGGCCTCGGCGTCCGGGCGGGCACCGGGCAGGACCTCCTGGCGGAGGTAGTCCCGGTAGGCCTCCAGGGCCGGCCTCACCCGGTCCCGCACGAGAGCGGCCAGCTCCCCCCGCTTTCCCTCGCCGGCGGGGGGCAGGGCGATGGAGACCAAGGGGTCCTCATCGAGGGGAAGCTCCAGATAGGCGTCGATCTGGGTGGCGGCGTTGGCAACGAGGCGCCGCACGGGAGCCAGCCCGGCCGCGGCGCCGGAGGCCAGCAGCTCCTCGGCCTGCTCCAGCCATGCCGGTGCTCGGGCGCAGGCTCGGCAGTAGGCGTCCACGTCCCCGGCATCGCGCAGCAGGGCCTTGGGGAGGGAGACGAGCAGCCGGGCGGCCAGGCCGGTCTGGGGGATGGGGGTGACCGTGTACCTCTCGGGGCTGGCCTCCAGGGCGCCCACCTCGTCGGCCACCCGCTGGATGGCCAGGACCCGGGTTATCCGCCGCTCCTCGTCCAGGGCGGCGGGAGCGACTGCCTCCGCTCGGGCGCCCAGTCCCACCAGCCGCTGGCGCCGCCGGTCCCGGCCCTCAGGGGTCAGGTCGGGTAGCTGGCCCAGGTATTCCCTGTAGCCGAGCTGGGCAGCCTGCAACGGCCTGGCTTCCAGCTGGTCCAGGAAGAGCTGCTGGGCGACGTCGTCGATCTGGCTCCTCGGGTCCATGGTTGGCGACACGACCCTAGCCCTTCCCCGTGAAGTACCAGTTCTCCGGGGTCAACCCTATGTAGGGGTTCTGCTGGTCGGCTCCTTTCAGGTTGTTGCGTATCTCGGACAGCTGGTAGGAGAGGTTGGGGACCCAGATGACCGGTACCTGGCCGGCCAGGTACCTCTCCACGGCATGCAGTGACGCCAGGCCGCCCAAGTGGGACGCGTTGATGAGGGCGTCGGCCCTGGGGTTCGAGTAGTGCCCGGCGTTCTCCGCCCCGCCACTGGAGAAGGTGGCCTCTGGAGTGGGGTAGGGGGGGTCGTTGGAGCCACCCCCCCAGTTCGCCATCTGCCACGAGCAGCTGGACTGGGAAGGTGAGGTGCACGTCCCGAAGGCCTGCGAGATGACGGTCGTGAACAGCTCCAGCCTGACGTTGAGCTGTATGCCGGCTATCTGGGACCAGCTGGACTTGAAGCTCTCCATCTCCAGGTCCACCGGGCGGTTGCCGTTGTTGACGATGGCCGTGAAGGAAAGGGGAGTGCCCCTCGGGATGCCTGCACCGCACTGGTGGGAGCCGGTGCCCGGCCGCACGCAGGTCGTGACCCCGCCGGGCCTGACGGCCCAGCCATGGGCCCGGAGGAGGGCCAAGGCCCGCTTCGGGTTGTAGGGGTTGGGGTTGGTCTTCACCGACACGTAGGGGTTGGGGGGCGAGACCGGGATGGGCCCGAAGGTGGGGACTCCCTGGCCATAGAAGATGGTCTTGATGATCTGCTTCTGGTCGACCAGCGATTCGAGCGCCTGGCGGAAGTAGAGCTGGTGGAAGATGGGACCGGCCTTCGGGTTGTTGTAGTTGATGGCTATGTAGTTGATGGTCCAGAGGTTCCAGTCGGAGAGGTGGTAGCCCATGCTGTCCATCCTGGCCTGCTGGGCCTTGAGGTCGTTGAAGGGGATGTAGCCGTAGTCGATGGAGCCCCCGAGAAGGGTGTTGAACTCGGCGGAGTCCGTGGTGAAGGGGAGCTCGACGAAGTTCTTGATGTGAGGCTTGACCGGACCTGAGTAGCGGGGGTTGGCGGTGAAGGCGATGCGGCCGTTGCTGGTGAAGCCGGTCAGCTTCCACGGGCCGTCCACCACCTGCCACAGGGGGTTGGTGGCATAGGTGGAGGAGCTCTTGGCCTGGTTGGAGAGGAAGCTCCAGACCTTCTTGGCCCCGCTGGTGGACATGTCGTAGTTGCCGACAGCTCCCTTCGCTGACTCCCTGTCCCAGGCCTGCTGGGGGAGGGGCACGATCAGGGACAGTTCGTTGTCGGTGAACCACTGGTGGGAGTAGGCCTGGTTGAGGGTCATGCGGAAGGTGGTGGCGTTGACGATCTTGAAAGACGTCACGTTGTCGGGGATCTCACCTTTCACGTACGAGGCCCAGTCGTCCTTGTTGGCCTTGATCAGGTTCCAGGCGAACTGGACGTCCCTCGAGGTGACCGGCTTGCCGTCGGACCAGACGTAGTGCCTGAGGTGGACCTGCACCACCCTGCCGCCGTCGAGGAACTGGGGCGGGTAAGCCAGGCTGATGGCCATGTCCACCTGCGGCCCACTGCCCGTCCCTGTCCAGTAGAGAGGGCGCCACATGAGGTAGGAGAACTGCTCGGTGTTGGGGCTCCCGGCGTGGGCCGGGTCGGGCAGCGGGAAGATGTAGTTGGGGACGGAGGCCGGGAACTCGGCGAAGGTGACCGTGCCCTTGGGCGGACCGGAGGGGGCGGCGGAGGAGCTCGAGGGAGCTGAGACCGAAGGCGACGATGAGGCGGTGGCCCGCTTGGCCCCGCCCGAGCTGCAGGCCGACAGGAGCAAGGCCCCGGCCAGCACCGCCAACAGCGCCCGTCCCAGGGCCGGGGTGCCGGCAGGCCTGGTTGCTCCGTCCCCCATCGATCGGTCACTCATGGCGCCTCCCTGGTCATCGACCTGCCTTGGCGGGCCGCCAACCTACCGATGCCACAGCTAGTGGGCACTAGACAGACGACGAGGATTGGAAGGCCCCTCGGCTACAGGTGTAGAGACCTGAAAGGCGCCGCCGCCGCTCCCCGCTCTCCAGGGGCGGGACCGGGGCCGGGGGAGGGATGCCGTCCTGATCGGCAGCCAGGACCGGCCGGTGAGGTCAGGGGGCCCGCTCGGGACCTCACCCCTAGGGACAATCGCTCTAGTGAGCACCCCCAGGAATGGTTACCCTGCACCCGGCATGGCTTGAGAGCAGGGGAGGCATCCGAGCCCGCAGGTTCGATCACCGGGGAGGTAGTGGGGATGAAGCTTCTACGCAGCCGCGCTCTGGTCCTGTTGCTGCTGCCGCTCATGGTGCTCCTGCTCGCCCTGTCGAGCAACGCCGCCGTTGCCGGACCGCGTCCCGGTGCGTCGGCCTCACCGGTGCGCTCCTCGAGCCTCGGCTCCCATCCGGCCACCTTCGCCGGCCCGGCAGCCACCGGGTGCGCTTCTCGCTGCCACCTGCTCAGCGGCCCGTTCTTCTCCCCCTCTACTGCCACCTCCTCCACCATGGCTGGCAGTGCCGCCCCGTCCCGGACCCTTCCCTCCGGGCAGATGCCGCGGGCCGTGCCGCTCATGCGCGCCCTCAGGCGCGGCTCCTCCCGCCCTGTCATCCCCACCGTCAGCTGCCAGCCGATGAGCGCTGGCTGCGACTCCATCAGCATGTCGGCGGGCCGGGCCACTGGAGTGAAGGGACTGGACGCGGTGGACAGCGCCGAGATGAGGACCAACGTGCTCCACACCGACGTCGAGCCTCCGGACCAGGGCCTTTGCGTGGGTGACGGGTACGTCGTGGAGACCAACAACATCGGGGAGATCCTGGTCTTCAACAAGGCCCTGCAGCGGCGGTCAGCCGTGATACCCCTCGACACCGTGATGGGGCTCACCAAGCGGGGCTGGAGCAGTGGCGGAGACCCGTCCTGCCTCTTCGACTACTCGAACGGGGGGCACTGGTTCTTCACCGAGATCGTCTCCTCCACCCCCGAGGCGAAGGGTGGCCCCTTCGCCGGCTGCTTCGCGGCCAAGGCCGACAGCTGCTACGAGGGCATCGCCGTCACCACCGGGAAGAGCCCCTTCGGGCCGTACCACGTGTACTTCCTCAACGCCAACTACAACCCCGCGGAGCCCGGTTACCCCTACCTGCTCAATGACTTTGCCAAGATCGGCACCAGCCGCGACGCCTTTCTCCTGTTCTACGACGAGTTCCCGCTCAGCTCGAAGGCTCCCGGCCTTGGCGGTGGCTTCTTCAACGGGGCCCAGGAGATGGCGTTCAACAAGACCGCCATGGAGAGGGGGCTGGCGGTGACCCGCGCTGGCCGGCCGAACCCCCAGTTCACCGTGGCCAGGGAGAACATGGGGCTCCTCCCCACCCCCGATGGGACCTGCTTCCGCGACGACAAGTACCACGAGCCGGGGGTCACCTGCTGGTACTCGGTGATCCCCGCCCAGGCACCCGACCCCACCCAGTACGACAACAGCCGGGGTGGGTCGGCCTTCATGCTGGGCACCCTGGACTACTACGGGCTCGGAGACAACCGGCTCGCGGTGTGGGACTGGACGGGGCTCAAGGCCTTGGACAGCGACGGCTGCTCGGCGTGCCGGGCCATCCGTTTCTCCGGCCAGCTGTTCTCCGGGGTGGAGCGCTACTACGGGGAGGGCTTCCTGGCCGCCCAGAAGGCGGGCCCCATCCCCCTCGGCAATGAGTGCGGCAAGGCCGGGCTGAGCACCGGCAAGCCCCCGGTGGCCCACTGCCCCGAGGGGGGCCTGGCCACCAACGGGGACAACTTCACCGAGGTGTCGCAGGCCCAGGGCGACCTCTGGGGAGGCGTCAGCACCGAGATAGACCAGACGTACGCCTCTTCGCCGTCGAGCCCTGAGGTTCACCAGGGGGTGGCGTACTGGGTGGTGGGTACCCGCAGCTTCGACCGGTCCGGCCGCTTCAGCCTGGCCAGCCAGGGGTACGTGACGGCGGCTCACGAGGAGCTGGAGTTCCCGGTCATGGCGGCCGAGGGAGGCCGCGCCGACGGCGGGAACGGGCACGCTCTCATGGCCTTCACGCTGTCGGGCAACGGTGGGCCGGGCGCAGCCGACAATGGCGGGTTCTACCCGAGCACCGCCTACGGCACCCTGACTGCCACCTCGGGCCGGCTCCTGGGGTCCGTGGTGCATATCGTCGACCTGGGCCAGTCCCCCCAGGACGGCTTCACGGAGTACCTGGGCTACCCCGGCCCGACCCGACCCCGCTGGGGCGACTACGGGGCTGCCACCTTCGTGCCCTGGTCGGGCGGGAGGATCTACTTCGCCAACGAGTACATCCCGTACCGGACGTGCGTGCCCCCGCAGTTCAAGCTCGTGGTCGGCACCTGCAACGGGACCCGGGACGGGTTCGCCAACTGGGGGACATCGGTCAATTACGCCGTGCCGTAACCCCCGAGGCGGCGGTTGCCAGCGGTGGGGGAGGCCGGGAGGTCCTGCTAGACCTCTTGTCGACCTCCCCCTTCTCGCTGCAAGGAGCCTCGATTGCCCGACACCACCCCCCTCGACCTCGACTCCTCGTTCCCGCCGAACGTCCTGAGGGAATATGCCTTCTTAGCCGACGGCGAGCGGGGCGCCCTCGTGGGGCCACGTGGGGACGTGGCCTGGATGTGCGTCCCCCAATGGCACTCGGAAGCGGTCTTCTCGACGCTCATAGGTGGCGGGGGCCTATACGCGATCAGCCCGCTCGGAACTCGCTACGTCTGGGGCGGTTATTACGAGGAGGGATCCCTGATCTGGCGTGACCGGTGGGTGACCTCGAACGGCATCCTGGAGTGCCGCGAGGCGCTGGCCTTCCCGGGTGACCCTCATACGGCTGTCGTGCTGCGCCGGATAATGGCCCTCGACGCCCCGGCAGCGGTGCGGGCGGTGCTGGACGTGCAGGCGGGGTTCGGCCAGCAGAAGATGACCCATCTGGAGCACGAGGGCACCACCTGGAGCGGTAGGAGCGGGTCGCTCCACCTGCGCTGGTCGGGCGTCAAGGGTGCCCCCGGGGCCAGGCATCAGCGAGGTGGCGCCCTGGTCGTGGACTTCGAGCTCGAGGCCGGGTCTCATCACGACCTGGTCCTGGAGGTCTCCGACCGCCCCCTGGCCGGGCCGCCCCCGACCGCGGCCGAGACGTGGGAAGCCACCGAGGCAGCGTGGGAGTCGTCGGTCCCGGACCTGGGGGAGACCCTGGGGCGGAGGGATGCCAGGCAGGCCTACACGGTTCTCCGGGGCCTCACCAGCGCGGGCGGGGGAATGGTGGCGGCGGCCACCACGTCGCTCCCCGAGCGGGCCCGGACGGGGTCCAACTTCGATTACCGCTACGCCTGGATCAGGGACCAGGCCTTCGTCGGCCAAGCGGTGGCGGTGACCAGGCCCCATCCCCTCCTCGACGAGGCCGTGTCCTTCATTGCCGAGCGGATCCTGGCCGACGGGCCCGAGCTGCGTCCCGCCTACCGGGTGGACGGCGGGCCTGTGCCCTCCGAGTCGCGCCTCACCCATCTCTCGGGCTACCCAGGAGGGGCAGACAAGATAGGCAACTGGGTGAACAAGCAGTTCCAGCTCGACGCGTTCGGGGAGGCCTTGCTCGTCTTTGCCGCTGCTGCCCGTCATGACCATCTCGAGTCCGAGCATTGGCAGGCGGTCGAGGCCGCCGTCAAGGCGGTGGAGGCGCGCTGGCGCGATGCCGATGCCGGCATCTGGGAGCTCGACAACCGCCGGTGGGCTCATTCCCGTCTCATGTGCGTGGCTGGTCTCCGGGCCATCGGCGCCCATGCTTCGGCGCCGCAGGCTGCCGAGTGGAGCTCGCTGGCGGACACCATCCTGGCCGATGCCTCGTCGGACTGCATACACCCGAGCGGGCGGTGGCAGCGGGCGCCCGATGACGAGCGGGTGGACGCGTCCCTGCTCCTGCCGGCTCTCAGAGGGGCGCTACCGGCTGACGACCCGCGCTCGCTCGCCACGTTGGAGGCGGTGAAGTCCGAGCTCGTGGAGGACGGCTACGTCTACCGTTTCCGCCACGACAACCGTCCTCTGGGGAAGGCCGAGGGGGCCTTCTTGCTGTCCGGGTTCCACATGGCCCTCGCTGCCCATCAGCAGGGCCGGCCCACCGAGGCCATCGCCCTGTTCGAGCGCACCAGGGCGTCGTGCGGGTCCCCGGGGCTGCTGACCGAGGAGTTCGACGTGGGGGAGAGGCAGCTACGGGGAAACCTGCCCCAGGCCTTCGTGCACGCCCTGCTCCTCGAGGCCGCCGCCCGCCTGGGCAGACCGTGGGTGGACCCTTGATGAAGGGTGGGCCCTCCGCTCCCCCGACACAGGGGGTGCTACCATGACCGCCTCTGGGGGTCCCGGAAGGCCGCGAGGGGCGGCTCCGAAGCTCCTGTAGCCCAACCTGCCGTGTTCGACCTGAGCTCCTTCAGCATTGCCGACATGCTCTCCTGCAGCACGGCACTGGGCGGCAAGGGTGAAGGAGCACGGTCCATGGAGGAGGCGGCCACCTCGGTCGTCACCTATCTGCGCGCCAACCTGGGGGGCGGGGAGGAGGGGGAGCGGTCGGTCGCATTGGCCCGCTTCTACAGGACGCAGCCCTTCGAGGAGCTGGAGCCCGAGCTGCAGGAGGTCGTCGAGGATCTGGCCGCTGCGCGCCGAGGCCAGGACCTCAGAGGGATCACCTGCCTCGTCCTGGTCGCCAGCGTCGGAGACCTGCCGGGATGGTGTGACCGGCGTTCCTCTCGCAGGCACCGGGCCATCCCGCTGGCCGGCCAGGACCTCGCGGGCCAGTACCCCATTGTTTCCCAGCTCGTGGCGGACCTGGGGATCGACCCCGACCAGGGGGGGGACGGCGGCCCCCGGCTCTTCCGCCGGCTGGAGAAGGACCGCTTCGGGGTCTTCCATGTGCCCGAAGCTCTGGGCAGCCCGTACGTGCCCGACCAGGACAGCTTCGTCATCCCCCATCGGATCTCCTCTGTCCTGGGGTTCGGCTCCGGCCTGCCCGACGGCTCGCGCTTCGCCGTGGTCCTCTTCAGCCGCACCCCCGTTCCCCCTGGTACGGCCGACAGCTTCTCGGCCATCGCCCTGGGGACGAAGCTGGCTGTCCTGCCTTTCACCTGGGGCCCCCTGCTCGCGTCCGATCCCGTCCCTCATCTCGGGCCCTCGCGGAGGCTGACCCTGGAGAGGGCCCGGTCCGAGACCCTGGTGCAGCTGCTGCAGGTTCGCCAGGAGGCGGTTGTCGACCAGGCCCTGCGCCTCGAGCGGGTGGCGGCCGAGGCGGGGAGGAAGGCCGAGGACCTGACCCGCTCCCGTCAGGCCCTCGACGCCGAGGTGGCCCGCAAGGCGGCCATCCTGGACGCCGCCCTGGACGCCATCATCACCATCGAGGCCTCGGGCCGGGTGGTGGAGTTCAACCGGGCGGCGGAGAGCACCTTTGGTTACCGGCGCGAGGAGGCCCTCGGCCGGGAGGTGGCCGAGCTGATCGTCCCTCCGAGGCTGAGGGCGGCCCACCGGGCGGGCCTGGCTCGCCACATGCGTACCGGCGAGGGGCCCATGCTCGACCGGCGGGTGGAGACCTGGGCGCAGCGCAAGGACGGCAGCGAGCTACCGGTCGAGCTGGCCGTGACCATGGTGGGCCGACCGGGGCCACCTCTCTTCACCGGGCACCTCCGGGACATAACGGACCGCCGCCGGGCCGAGGCCGAGGCGGCGGCATCACGGGAGCGCCTGGCCCACGTCGCCCGGACCCTCCAGGAGAGCCTGCTGGCACCCGTGCTCCCGGCTGTCCCCCGCACAGGGCTGGCCTGCGCCTACCGGCCGGCCGGACCGGGTGAGGAGCCGGGAGGGGACTTCTACGACGTGTTCGAGGTGGCGGGTGACGACTGGGCCCTGGTCCTCGGGGACGTGATGGGCAAGGGCACGGAGGCGGCTGCCCTCACCGCCCTGGTCCGCTACACGATCAGGGCCGCGGCCATGCGGGCCAGGCGCCCCGTCACCGTGCTGCGGATGCTCAACGAGGCCGTGCACCGCCAGAACCCCGAGCGGTTCTGTACCCTGGCCTACGCCCGCCTGCGGACGAGCGGAGAGCGCCTTCGCCTGACCCTGGCCTCTGGCGGCCACCCTCCCCCGCTCCTGGTCCGTGCCGATGGTGGGGTGGCGGTCATGGACACCAACGGCATGCTGGTCGGCCCCTTCCCGAGATGGGAGGGGAGCCAGCAGTCGGTGGCCTTGGGGGAAGGGGACGCCGTGGTCTTCTACAGCGACGGCGTCAGTGAGGCACGGAGGGGGAGGGAGACGTTCGGGCTGGGGCGGCTGCGGGCCCTGGTGTCCGAGCTGGCCTCCTCCAGCGCCCACAGCTTCGCCGAGGCCATAAGGCGGGCGGTGGTCGACTTCTCCGGGGAACCTGCTGACGACCTGGCCGTCCTGGTTCTCCAAGCCCTTCGGCCGACCGGCCCCAGCAAGGGGGGCCGAGGCCCGGCCCCCTCATGGCGGCGAGAGGGTGACGAGCGGGAGCCCGGGGTCGAGCAGTAGGCAGCGGGCGGGCGCCCATAGAGTGTCAGTCGGCATGGCTGAGGCCCCCGAGTCCGCCCTCCGGGCCCTGTCCGCTGCGCTGTCTCCGGGGACCTTGGTGACCGACCCCGATCTCCTGGCGGCCTACTGCCAGGACGAGGCCCGTCTCGTTCCGGGAGGGCTTCCCCTGGCGGCCGCTGTGGTTAGGTCCACCGCCGACGTGAGCGAGGTCATGAGCTGGGCCAGCACCTACGGTGTGCCTGTCGTCCCCCGGGGAGCTGGCACGGGCTTGGCAGGCGGGGCGGCTGGCGTGGCAGGCGGGGTGGTGCTGTCCACCGCCCGGCTCGACCGCATCAGGGAGCTGGACCCGGACGACCAGCTGGCCGTGGCCGAGGCGGGCGTGGTGAACGCCCGGCTCGACCAGGCTGCCGCCGAGGTGGGCCTCATGTACGCCCCCGATCCCTCGAGCTGGGAGATATCGACCATCGGCGGCAACCTGGCCACCAACGCCGGGGGGCTGCGCTGCGTCAAGTACGGGGTCACCAGGGACGCCGTGCTGGGATTGGAGGTGGTGCTGGCCGACGGCAGGGTCCTTCACACGGGTCGGCGGACCGTGAAGGGGGTGGCAGGCCTGGATCTCACGGGGCTGTTCGTGGGGTCCGAGGGCATCTTGGGGGTGATAACGGCAGCCACCCTGAGGCTGCGCCCCCGGCCACCCCAGCCGCCAGCCACCATCCTGGGCCTGTTCCCCGACCTCCCGGCGGCCGGAAAGGCCGTGCTGGACGTGACCCGGGCCCGGATACCGGTGTGCCTGCTGGAGCTCATGGATGAGGCCACCCTCAAGGCCATCGACGGATGGAAGCGGACGGGGCTGGACCCGGGGACCAGGGCCGCGGTCATCGCCCAGGTGGACGAAGCCCACCCGGTCGGGCCGGCGGAGGCCGTGGTCGAGGCCTTCCAGGGCGCAGGCGCCTATTTCGCCCAGTACGGCACGGGTGCCGAGGAGGCCGCCCAGCTGCTGGAGCTCCGGCGCCTGGCCTATCCCGCCACGGAGCGGCTGGGCGCCACCCTGGTCGAGGATGTGGCCGTACCGCGCACCCGGTTGGTGGACATGCTGATGGCCATCGAGGCCATAGGCGAACGCCATGGGGTGCTCATCGCCACCGTCGCTCACGCCGGCGACGGCAACCTGCACCCGGTCTTCGTCTTCGACCGCCGGGAGGAGGGGGCTCCTCCGGAGGTGTGGGCCGCGGCCGACGAGGTCTTCCGGACGGCGCTCTCCCTGGGCGGGACCCTCACCGGCGAGCACGGGGTGGGCGCTCTCAAGCGCCGCTGGCTCCACGAGGAGCTGGGGGAGGTGTCCATGGATGTGCACCGGGCCATCAAGGAGGCCCTCGACCCCTTGGGCATCCTCAACCCGGGCAAGGTCCTGTAGGCCGGCCCGGCCTCCCCCCCCCCGGCCTCCCGCTACCGGGCCTCTGCGCCGGCCGGGCCGATAGCGTCCGGGCCGTGACGGAGGATGAGGCCGGAGCTGCTCCGAAGCTGCGCCCCTGGTTGCAGGAGGTGGCCCCTTACGTGCCGGGGGAGCGGGCGCCAGCATCGGCCGGGAGCCTGGCCTCCAACGAAGCGCCCTTGGCTCCGCCGCCCAGCGTGGCCCGGGCCCTGGCCCGGGTGGCCGGAGAGGCGCACCGCTACCCAGACCCCTTGGCCGGCGGGCTGCGACGCAGGCTGGCGGCCAGGCTGGCGGTGAGCCCGGACCAGATCCTGGTCGGCAACGGGTCCGACGAGCTGATCCAGCTCCTGGTGCTCGCCTATGCCGCCTGGGGGGGCTCGGTCGCGGTGGCCTCACCCGCCTACCGGATGCACGAGCTGGTGGCTACCCAGCTGGGGGCGGCGGTCCGGGCCGTGCCCCTGGCGGGCTGGCACCACGACCTGGAGGCCATGGCAGAGGTCCAGGCTGACCTGGCCTTCGTGTGCAACCCGCACAACCCCACCGGGACGGCAGTGGGGGTGGACCGGGTGGCCAGGTTCGTCGAGCGTGCTCGGGCCGGCCTGGTCGTGGTGGACGAGGCCTACGTCGACTTCGCCGACCGGCCCGAGAAGGTGACCAGCCTGCCCTTGGCCGCGGCGGGGCGGGTGGTGGTGCTGAGGACCTTTTCCAAGGTCTACGGCCTGGCCGGCCTGCGCATTGGCTACCTGGTAGGGCCGGAGCCGGTGGTGGCCGAGCTGCGGGGCATCCGCCTCCCGTTCTCGGTCAACTCGGCAGCCCAGGAGGCGGCGCTCTCGGTTCTGGAAGACGAGGGACACCGGGAGAAGGTGCGGTGCTACACGGCCCGCGCCCGGGCCCAGCTCAGGGCGGCCTTCAGGGAGGCGGGCTATGCGAGCGTCCCCTCTGAGGCCAACTTCGTGCTGGTCATGGCGCCTCGGGAGGAAGCCCTGGTGGAGCACCTGAGCAGCTACGGCGTGTCGGTGCGCCCTGGGAGCTCCCTCGGGGTCCCCAACACCATCCGGGTGAGCGTTCCCTCCCCGGAGGGCATGGACCTCGTCCGCCGGGCCGTGGCCGAGCTCCGCCCCCCCTCCTGATCACCGCCCGGCCGCGTCGGCCGGTCTATATTCGGCCCACCCTATGCAGACTCCGCCGTCCGCCCCAGGAGTGCGCCTCGAGCAGCGGGCCATCGACCACATCCCGGCCAGCGAGCGCCGGGGCCGGCCCAACACGCTGTTCACCCTGTGGTTCGCCAGCAATGTCCAGGTGACCGGCCTCGCCACCGGCGTGCTGAGCATCACCTTGGGCCTGGACCTCAAGTGGGCCATTGCCACCATCCTCATCGGCAACCTGATCGGCGGCCTGTTCATGGCCTACCACTCCGCCCAGGGGCCGCGCCTGGGGGTCCCCCAGATGATCCAGAGCAGGGCCCAGTTCGGGTTCTTCGGCGCCCTGCTGCCCCTCCTGATAGTGGTCCTGCTCTACCTCGGCTTCTTCATCACCAGCGCCGTGCTGGGCGGCCAGGCCATCGCCGGCCTCCTGCACATCCCCTACACGGGCGGGGTGCTCATCAGCGACGCCGTCATCCTGCTCGTGACCTGGGTCGGGTACGACCTCTTCCACGCCTACGACCGCGTGGTGTCGATCCTCTCGGGCCTGATGTTCCTGGCCATCATGGTGAAGCTCGCCACCGCCCTGCCTGCCCACTTCCACGCCACGGGCGTGAGCGCCGGGACCATCCTCCTCGCCATCTCTATCTTCGCCTCCTGGCAGATCACCTGGGCGCCATACGTCTCGGACTACTCCCGGTACCTGCCGGCCGAGACCCCCTCGGCCCGGGTCTTCTGGTTCACCTACGCCGGCTCGGCCCTGGGCGCCTCCTGGGTGATGGTGGTGGGTGCGCTGGCGGGCATAGTGGCGGAGAAGGCGGTGTCCACCAACACCTCGGGCTACCTGGCCGGCCTCTTCTCCACGGTGAGCCCTCTGTTCTTCTTCCTCATATTCCTGGGCATCGTGGCCGCCAACCTGGAGAACCTCTACGGGGCCTTCCTGACCTCGCTGACCGGCATCTCCCCGAGCGGCACCTTCGCCTCCGGGACCAGGCTGCGCATCGCCTTCACCTCGGTGGTGGCTGTCATCGGGACGGTGCTCGCCATCCTTGCCAACGCCAACTTCTTCACCAACCTCACCGACTTCGTCCTGTTCATCCTGTACTTCCTGATCCCCTGGACGGCCATCAACCTGACCGACTACTACCTGGTGCGCCGGGGCAGGTACGACATCAACGAGCTGTTCAAGGTGAACGGTGCTTACGGGAGGGTGAACTGGTGGGTGGTGGCCCTCTACATCGTGACGATCGGCATCGAGGTTCCCTTCATGGACTCGTCCTTCTACGAAGGGCCCGTGGCCCACGCCCTCGGAGGAGGCGACATCGCCTGGCTGGTGGGGCTGGCCTTCTCCATCCTCGCCTATCTGGCCCTGGCCAAGGCGCTCATGGCGAGCGGCGCCCGCCGGGCCGGCCCCGCCGCCGCCCGTCCCCTCGGCGACTCGGCCTGACCACCCCCTGATAGGGGTCTGGTCGACTGACCGCCATCGGCCTCACCCACCGCCCCCGCTGCCGCCGGCAGGCGTCGCCACCTGCCCCATCAGCACCCGGTCGAGGAAGTCGAAGGCCCGGGGGTAGGCGTCCAGGCGATTGGCCAGCCGGGCCAGGCCGTGGCCCTCGTCGGGGTAGACGAGGAGCTCGTGGGGGATGCCCCTGCTCTCGAGGCTGGCAGCTATCTGCTCGGCCTCCGAGACCGGGACCCTCGGGTCGTTGGCTCCGTGGATTATGAAGAGGGGAGCCCGGATGCTGGCCACATGGGTGAGTGGGGAGGCAGCGTGGAGGAACTCCCGGTCCCTCTCCAGCGACCCGTACTCACGCTCCCGGAATGACCGCCGGTAGCCGGAGGTCCTCTCGAGGAAGGTCACCAGGTCCGAGATGCCGACGATGTCCACCCCGGCGGCCCAGCGCTCGGGCTGGGTGGACACCGCCGCCAGCACCATGTAACCCCCGTAGGAAGCACCCCATACGGCGGCGCGACCGGGGTCCAGCCCGGCCTCTCCCAGCCAGTCGTGGACGGCGGCCAGGTCGGCCACGCTGTCCAGGCGGCGGACCGTGTCGTCCAGCGAGTACCACCTCTTGCCGTAGCCGGTGGAACCTCGGACATTGGGAGCGACCACCGCATACCCCCGGGACACCAGCCCCTGGACGATGGGGTCGAACACCGGGCGGGCCTGGCTCTCGGGCCCGCCGTGGACGCTGACCACGACCGGGGTCCCCCCGCTCGAAGACCGGGGACGGTAGAGGTGGACCGGTACCTGCTCTCCGTCGAAGGAGCCGACCCGAGCTCTCTCCGGGCTCACCAGCGAGGGATCGGGCTCCTCGCCCGCCAGCAGCGCCGTCTCACCGCTGGCCCGGTCGAAGCGGTAGGCGGCGGGGGGCTGGTCCGGTCCCGAGAGCGTGTACGAGACCGAGGAGCCGTCGGGGGCCATCACAGGGGCCGGGACCCGGTCGTCCTGCCAGGCCACCCCCGGGCGGGCCAGGGGCACCTCGCAGATGGGGGCCATGTCAGCGGCCCGGTGGAGGAAGAGCCGGCTCCAGCCGTCCTCGTTGGCCTCCACCAGCAGGGTCGAGCCGTCCTCGCACACGAGGCAGCGCACGTCCCAGGCCCCTTCGGGGGCGGCCCAGTCCCATCCCTGCGAGCCGAGGTGGTAGCGGGCCAGTCGGAGCCGGTCGCTGCCCTCGTTGGTGCTGAAGTAGAAGCCCGAGCTGTCCGCCAGCCAGGCCGGGTCGGTGGTGTCGGCCGGCTCGGTGTGGGGGGTGAGGACCCGGTGGCCGCCCCCGCCCGCGTCAACGAGCACCAGCTCCGTGTCCATGGGGCCGGCCCCAGGGCGGCCCAGGGTGAGGAAGCGTCCGTCGGGGGAGAACCCCTGGGGTTGGCAGTAGCCACCCTCCCCGTAGACGAGGCGCTCCTCGCCCGAGGCGAGGTCCCGCACGTAGAGGTCCATGTCTATGCCGTTGCGCCGGTTGGTGAGGTAGGCGACCTGGCGACCGTCCCTGGAGATGCCCGCCAGGCGGTGCAGGAACCTCGGGTCCCGCACTAGGGGCTCGAGCTCCCCGGAGCCGGGGTCCAGCAGGAAGAGCTGGTGACGCTCGTTCCCCCCCTCGTCCACCGCCACCACCACCCGGCGGGACCCGGGCAGGTACCGCCCGGCGGTGGGCTCGGGGAGGTCGGTGAGCTGGCGCAGCTCAGCTCCTTCGAGCTCCCACAGCTGGAAGGTGCCGGTGACGTTGCGCCTGAGCAGGAGCCTGTCATGGCTGTCCCTGTCGACGAGCAGGGTGGAGGGCAGGCGGAGCAGCGTTTCCAGGGTCGGCATGGGCCCCACGCTAGGGGAGAAGCGGGTGGGCGGGATGCCCGGTGGGCGCCCATCCCTTGATTGGTCCGGGGCCGCCTCCTGCCCTACGGTGGCCGTCCCAGGAGCTAGGAGCAGGTGCGGATGGTAGATGGCCGGGAGCTACGACGTCATCGTGATCGGGCTGGGGGCGATGGGCAGCGCTGCCGCCGCTCACCTGGCGTCCCGGGGCCGGCGGGTGCTGGGCCTGGAGCAGTTCTCCCCCGCCCATGACCATGGGTCCAGCCATGGGGAGTCACGCATGATCCGCCAGGCCTACTTCGAGGACCCGGCGTACGTCCCCCTGGTCCTTCGCTCCTACGAGCTGTGGAGAGACCTCGAGGAGAGGACCGGTGCCAGCCTGCTCACGGTGACCGGTGGGCTGATGGCCGGTCCCGAGACGTGCTCCACGGTGGCGGGCAGCCGGCGGAGCGCCGAGACCTGGGGCTTGCCCCACGAGATGATGGGCCCCGCCGAGCTCCGCCGGCGGTTCCCGGTCTTCAACCCCGGGGAAGGCATGGTAGGCCTCTACGAGCCCAACGCCGGCTTCCTGCGGGTGGAGGAGGCGGTCAGGGCCCATCTGGCGTGGGCGGCCCGGGAGGGGGCCGACCTCCGTTTCGACGAGCGGGTCACGGGCTGGGAGCCCCTGCCCTCGGGGACGGGGGTGGAGGTGCGGTCGGAGGGGGGCCGGTGGCAAGCGGAGCGCCTCGTGATCTGTCCGGGGGCCTGGGCTGAGCCCCTTCCGGGCATCCCTCTCACGGTTGAGCGCCAGGTCCTGCACTGGTTCCGTCCCGCGGGGGATGTGGCCCGCTACCGGGTCGGCGCCCTGCCTGTGTGGGTCTGGGAGATCGACGCTGCCGGGACCCAGGTGTACGGGTTTCCCACTCTGGACGGACGGACCCTTAAGGTGGCGTTCTTCCGGGGAGGAAGGACCTGCTCTCCTGCGACCATTGACCGCCGGGTGGGGGAGGAGGAGGTGGCCCGGATCAGCGAGGCCGTGAACGCCCTGGCCCCGGGCATGGCCGCAGAGGCGGTGCGCAGCGTCACCTGCATGTACACCAACTCTCCTGACCAGCACTTCGTCATCGGGGTGCACCCGGAGCACCCCGGGGCGGTGGTGGCTTGTGGGTTCTCCGGGCATGGCTTCAAGTTCGCCCCCGTGGTGGGCGAGATCCTGGCCGACCTGGCCACGTCCGGAGGGACCCGCCACCCCGTGTCCCTCTTCGACCCGGCCCGTCCCCGGGCCGCCGCCCGCCAGGCGTGAGCCGGACAGGTCGAGGCACCATGACGACGGGGTCGGAGCCGCTCGCCCGGGCGCTCCTGGCCCGGGCCACCCGGGGGGCCTGATCCGGTGCTGGTGCTGTCCCATGAGGACGTGCGGGCCCACCTGAACCTGGACCGGCTCCCGGATGCCGTGGGAGAGGCACTGGCCGGGCTGAGCGACGGGCGGGCCCAGGCGCCCGAGCGTGTGGCTGTCGGGGTCCCCAGCCTGTCCGGGCTTCTCGCCGCCATGCCCGCCTACTTGCCGTCGCCCGAGACGCTTGTGGCCAAGCTGGTGACCATCTTCCCGGCCAACTCGGACCGGCCCACCCACCAGGCCCTGGTGTGCTGCTTCGAGCCCGCCACGGGGAGCCCGTTGGCGGTCATGGACGGGTCCTACCTCACCGCTGCTCGCACGGCGGCCGCTTCCGCACTGGCCACACGCTGGCTGGCGCGCCCGGATGCCCAGGTGGTGGTCATCGTGGGCACGGGGGCCCAGGCCCGCTCCCATGCCCTGGCCCTGCGGGACCGAGGGAGCCTGGTGGTGGCGGGCCGGGACCCCCGCAAGGCGGAGGCGTTGGCCGCCGAGCTGGCCGGGTCGGGGCTGGCGGCCCGGGCCGCGGGGTCTATAGAGGACGCCGTCCGGGTGGCGGACGTGGTCTGCCTCACCACCCACGCCGAGCGGCCCGTGATCCGCCGGGACTGGCTCAAGCCCGGTACCCATGTCAACTCGGTCGGATACAACACCACGGGGGAGGGGGAGCTGGACGCGGCCACGGTGGCCTCGGCCCGCCTGGTGGTGGAGTCGCGGCGGGCAGCCCTGGCGCCTCCGCCCGCCGGCTCGGTGGAGCTGAGGACCGCCCAGGAGAGGGGGATCAGCCTGGAGCCGGTCGAGCTGGGCGACATCGTCTCCGGCCGGGCCCAGGGCCGCCAGAACGAGCGGCAGGTCACCTTGTACAAGTCCGTGGGAGTGGCCGTGGAGGACGCCGCCGCCGCCCGCCTGGTGCTCGATGCGGTGGCTGCCTCGAGCCACGGCCGTGAGCCGGCGACCGGGGATTGACTTCCCTCGCGGCATGGGGGCTGGTACCGTCCTGGGGCCGTGATCAGCCTCGCGGGACAGAGCATGCGGCGGCGGTGGGGGGTCAGGTGGACGGCGCTCGGCCTGGCCATGGTGGCCCTGGCGGCAGCGGCCTGCGGAGGGGGGTCCAAGCCCGCCACCTCGTCCGCCTCGTCGACGGCCTCGAGCGCTCCGGCCGCCGCCCGGAAGGGGGGTACGGCCACCTTCGCCCTCCAGCCCGGGGCCGCTCCCAACTACATCTTCCCGCTCACCCCCCTCCAGTACTTCACCATCTCCAACTTCGACGACTTCATGTACCTCATGTACCGGCCCCTGTACTGGTTCGGGAGAGGCCAGGAGCCGGTCCTCAACACCCAGCTGAGCTTGGCCTATCCCCCCCAGTTCACCGACGGTGGCCGTCAGGTCACGATCAAGCTCAAGAGCTACCGCTGGTCTGACGGGACCCCGGTGACGGCAACCGATGTGGCCTTCTGGCAGAACATGGTCACCGCCGAGAAGCAGAACTGGGCCGCCTACTCGCCGGGCAACTACCCGGACAACGTGGTCTCGTTCCGTGTCGTCAACCCCAAGGAGATCATCTTCAGGCTCAACCGGGCCTATTCCTCGCGCTGGTTCACCTACAACGAGCTCTCTCAGATCACACCCCTGCCCCCCGCCTGGGACAAGACCTCGACGGGGGCCAAGGCGGGGTCGGGAGGGTGCGCCACCGACAGGGCCAAGTGCGCGGCCGTGTACCGATTCCTCTCCAACCAGGCCAAGGACCTCAAGGCCTATGCCACCAACCCGCTCTGGCAGGTGGTGGACGGGCCCTGGCACCTGACCCAGTTCCAGACTGACGGCCAGTCGACCTTCGTCCCCAACCCGCGCTACTCGGGCCCCGTCAAGCCCCACCTGTCCAGGTTCGAGCTCTTGCCCTTCACCAGCCAGCCGGCCGAGTACAACGTGCTGCGCAGCGGGAGCACGATCTCGGTGGGCTACATCCCCACCGCCGACGTCCCCACCAAGCCTGCTGGTCTCAAGCCCAGCCAACCCGGGCCGAACCCGGTGGCGGCCAACTACGTCATGGCCCCCTGGATCGGCTGGACCATCGAGTACTTCCAGTACAACTACGAGAACGCCAGCTTCGGGCCGGTGGTCCACCAGCTGTACTTCCGCCAGGCGCTGCAGCACCTGGTGGACCAGCCCACCATGATCCGCAGCTCCCTCAAGGGCTACGGCTACCCGACCTACGGACCCGTGCCCACCGAGCCGGCCAACCCCTACGTGACCCCGGTGGAGCGTCACAACCCGTACCCCTACAGCATCGCGGCGGCCAAGCGCCTGCTCCAGGAGCACGGCTGGAGGGTCGTGCCGGGCGGCACCGACACCTGCGTGCGCCCCGGGTCGGGGGCCCACCAGTGCGGGGCCGGCATCAAGGCGGGGGCGAAGCTCGACTTCAACCTGGCCTACTGGAGCGGGATCCCCTGGGTCCAGCAGGGCGTGGAGGCCCTCAAGTCGGCCGCCAGCGAGGCTGGCATCGTCCTCAACGTCACCTCCGGTCCGGCCCAGGCGGTATTCAGCCGGGAGGTCCGCTGCAAGCCCACCCAGGCCGACTGCAGCTGGCAGATCTCGGAGTTCAACTGGCTGTACGCCCCGGACTACTACCCGACGGGGGGCGAGCTGTGGGCCACCGGCGCCGGCTCCAACCCGGGCAGCTACAGCGACCCCAGGACCGACGCCCTCATCCAGCGCACCCACACCGACAGCTCGGTGTCGGCCCTCAAGGCCTACGAGGACTACCTGGCCCGGGACGTGCCCGACCTGTGGTGGCCCAACGCCGTCTCCCAGATCACCGAGGTCGCCAAGAACCTCCACGGCGTGACCCCGCAGAACCCTCTCGGTGCCCTCACCCCCGAGGCCTGGTACTTCTCCAAGTCCTGAACCTGGCCCCCCTCTTCTGGGGCCCCTCGGCTCTCAACGCCGCCAGCGGCGGCGCCGGGGCAGGGGCACCGTGGCCTGCGGCTGGCCGTAGAGCCCGGGCCCATCCACCTTCAGCTGGGCCAGGAAGCGGTCGGTGGCCTGCTCGCAGGTTTCGACCAGCTCGGCCGTGTGGTCGAAGCGGAAGGGGGAGCGGTCGGTGCCCGACGGGCCGGGCAGGTACACGATCGGGACCTGCGAGGACAGGTCAGCCAGCTGGTCCCAGAGCGGCCGCCCGGCCATCACCGCCAGGCTGAACCCGAAGGCTTGAAGGGCGTTGCGGGGGACGTGGTTGGGCAGCTGCACCAAGCGGCAGTCGAGGACCACGAGCGAGCGGGCCCCGGCCGCCAGGGCGGTGCGAAGAGGGACGTTGCCGGCGATACCGCCGTCGTAGAGGAGCTTCCCGTCCAGGGCCACGGGCGGGAAGATGCCCGGTATGGCCGAGCTGGCGAGAAGGGCGGGGGCCAGCGGGCCCTGGTCCAGGGTGACCACCTCCCCGCTGGAGGCGTCGACCGCCGTCACGGCGAGGGGGACAGCCAGGTCGGCGAAGCTGCGGCCCTCGGCATGGGTGGCGATGAGAGCACGCAGGGCACCCGGGTCGCACAGGTGGGTGCGGTGACGAGCCAGGGTCACCAGGTGGCTGAGGCGGCTGCCGGGGAAGACCGACTCGGGGCCGACCCCTCCCCAGATCTCGCTCAGGCGGGCAGGGGCGGTGGGCGGGTCCAGGGCGATGAGCGCCCCGTTGATGGCACCCACCGAGGCCCCCACGATCAGGTCGGGGTCCAGCCCGTAGGGGGCCATCCCCCTCACCATCCCCACCTGCATGGCCCCCAGCGAACCCCCGCCCGACAGGACGTAGGCCACCGGGCGGGGGAGGCCGGCCAGGGGTGAGGGGCGTGCGTCTGGAGTGGCGCTCACGGGCTCAGCGCTCCTGGAGGCGGACCTCCAAGGCGTCCCGCAGGGCGTCGCCGATGAAGTTGAAGGCCATGACGGTGAGCACGATGGCGATGCCTGCGGGGTAGATGAGCCACCAGTACCCGTCGTACAGGTAGTTGAGGCCGTTGCTGAGCATGCCGCCCCAGTTAGCCGCCGGTGGTGGGGGCCCGAGGCCCAGGTAGCTCAGGTAGGCCACCAGCAGGATGGCGTTGGCCACCTCGAAGGTGGTCTGCACCACGATGGTCCCGATGACGTTGGGCACTATGTGGCGCACGATGATACGCGAGCCCTTGCCCCCCACCCCCTTGGCGGCCTGCACGTAGTCCCGGACCCGCAGGGACAGGGAGTCCCCCCGGACCAGGCGGGCGGTCGCCAGCCAGGACACCAGGGCGACCACGATGATGAGGATGCCGAGGCTGGACCCGAAGACCGAGGCGAGCAGCAGGATCAGCAGGAGGGGAGGGATGGCGAGGATGGAGTCGACGATCCTCATCATGATCCCGTCCAACCAGCCTCCCACGTACCCGGAGACCGCACCCCAGGCGGTCCCCCACATGGAGGCCAGGAAGGCGGCGGCCACCCCCACCTCGATCGAGGACTGGCCCCCGAGCATGAGCCGGCCGAGCACGTCGTAACCGACGTCGTCGGTGCCCAAGGGGTGCCTGAGGGTGGGGTGGAGGGTCACCCGGCCCAGGTTCGTGTTGACCTGGTTGGTGTGGTAGATGAGGGGACCCACCCAGCAGAACAGGACCATGAACACGATGATGCCCACGGCCATCACGGCCAGCCGGTTCTGGACAAACACGCCCAGGATCAGCTTCCCGAGCCCGCCTACGGTGGTGACCTCGCCCCCTTCGGGTGTGGGTTCGGGCAGGAGTGACGGGGGTTGGAACTCGGCCTCACCTGAGGCTACTGCCACTGGTCCTCACCTCCTCGGAGGGGGTCGACGGGGTCGGTCGTTCACCGGGGTTACCACAAGGCTTTGGCAGGTGGGGAATCCTGCGCCGGCGAGGGGCGACTACCTCGCCGGGCAAGGGGATCCATCCTCTGGGCCGCTCTCCCGGCGCGACCCAGGCAGAAGAACGGGCGGTGGCGACGCAAGGCCGTCGTGTCCCGGATGTCGGCGCCAAGCCCGCCGACACCGCCATCAGTAGGGTCGCCCAGTGACTAGTCCCCGGGCCGGCCAAACCGTGCTTACTACCCGGTGCATCTTGAACCGACTCTATCCATCCCAATGGAAGACCCAAACCTTCCGGATGGGGGCCAGAAGGAGCAGGCCAGCACCCTCTGGCAGGCCCAGGGCGGATCTGTAACGAAGCTGTAACAACAGCCCGTACAGGCTGGTGGAAGCCGGAGTTTCAGGGCAATTGGATGGCCAGTTGGGGGCGATCCCCGTTGCCGGGGCAGGGGTGACTTGGCGGGGCCTCCCGGAGTTGCTATACAACACCCGAACATTCGCATCGGGCAAGACAAGGGGGTCGTACTGCGATGGGGATAGCCAAGAGAGCGGCCACGGGGGCAGCGCTGCTGGCCACCGGGGCCTTGATACTGGCGGCCTGCGGTGGCACCAGCACCACCAAGAGCACGACCTCCTCCAGTTCCGCAGCGGCCGCGCCGTCGAGCACCGTCCCGGCCAGCCAGCGGGTCAAGGGCGGGACGGTCAACTACGCCGAGGCTCCCGGCGGGGTGCCCAACTACATCTTCCCGCTCATGACGCTGGCGAACTTCAGCGTCTACAACGGCAACGACTTCCAGACCCTCATGTACCGGCCCCTCTACTTCCCCGGGGTGGGCCAGAAGCCGGTCATCAACTTCAAGCAGTCGGTGGGCAAGCCCCCGGTGTGGACCAACGGGGGCAAGTCGGTGGTCATCCACCTCAACCACTACATGTGGTCGAACGGGACCCCGGTGAGCGCCCAGGACGTGCAGTTCTGGCAGAACATGGTGACGGCCAACAAGTCCAACT
>JAJPHD010000020.1 GCA_021325455.1 Actinomycetota bacterium | reverse complement strand
CCGTCACGCACCCCGCCATTCTGGGCGCGCGCGGTCAAGGTTGCAGTTGTCATGGTCATTTGGTCTACGTGTTCCTGACTCGCCCTGGTGGGATGGTGGGCTACTGCAGGTGTCTCACGTCAGCCTGACAGACAGGGGCCTGCACCGATGCCGTCCGCACCAGAGTGTTGCGCTGGACGGTGCTGAGCGCCCGGCTGGTGCGACGATCCGTTCCAGCGAGGGCCGACAGCCCCACGCCGACACTCGGCACCACCTCCGTGGTCGAGGACTTGGGTACCAGGTTGGACATCCACGGTCTCCTTCTTCATCCGGGATCGACGCCGATCGTCGACCGCCGATCCTGAGTGTGAAGAGCGAGAAGTCCACCGCGTAGGGTGCCGACTGGGTAATTTGTGGGTATGCCCGGGGCAGCTGTGCTCTCCTCGCCACCTGAGGAGCTGCGCCGCGAGCTAAAGCTGCTGCTCAGGGCCGGTTTCCCGCTCACGGACGCGACCGCCGGTGATGTGCTGACCGAGCAGCGGGTGGTCATCGCTCACGCCCAACACCCCGATGAGCGGGCCAGCCGGATCAGCGCCCTCGACCGGGTCATCCGGCAGCTCCTGGGCGACCTGGGTCCCTCCGCTCGGGGAGAAGCTGCACGCAGGCTGTTCGGCACTGCTCGCGGCATGCGCGGGACAACGCTCACTGCCCGCCGCTTAGAGGCGGCGCAGATCCTGGAACGCCACGAGGATCACGTCCGCAAGCACATCGAGCCGAAGCTGCTCGACGAACTGGCCTTCGCCTTCCACCAGGAGAACCTGCGCTACAAGCCGGTTGCCGAACACGGCCGACCAACCATCGCCGCCCACGAGGACACGCCGGTGGTCACCGAGGACTCCTACACCGAGCAGGAGGAGCTGCTCTGCCGGGTCTGGAGTGCTGTCTACGGCTACCGGGCTGAGCTGATCGCCACTGAGCGCCGCCTCCGGGAGGCCAGAAACGAGGAACGCGAGCCCGACGCCGACCTCAAGGAGCACCTCGACACCGGGACCTGGCAGCTGGCTCGCCTCCTCAGCTCCGTCTCGGACTACCTCGACCGTTACGGCGACCAGATCCTGCACGGCGACACTCCCTTCAACGTCGAAGGGTTGGTTGCCCTGGCTGGTTGGCATGGCGGTCTCGGCGGTGACGACGCCAAGCGACTCCGCTACGTCTTGGCGCGCTCAGGCACTGAAAACCGAACCGACTTTTTGAAGCTACTCCACGACAAGACCCCGTCCACATAATGCAAACGAGAGCGGACCACAGATGGCCAAAGAAAGCCGATCATTGTATAATGAGCTACGCTAACATGAGACATATATATAGGACAAGAAGCGTTGCGAAACATGCAGCCAGGAGGCTGGCGGTATGACGCTGCGCAAGTCCGATTTATACGGCTCGCTTTGGAAGAGCTGCGACGAACTGCGCGGCGGCATGGACGCCTCGCAGTACAAGGACTACATCCTGACACTACTCTTCGTGAAATACGTCTCGGATAAAGCCAAGACCGATCGCAGCAGCCTGATCGACGTCCCAGCCGGCGGATCCTTCGACGACATGATCGCCCTCAAGGGCGACAAAGAGATCGGCGACAAGATCAACAAGATTATCGCCCGGCTCGCCGAGGCGAACGACCTGCAGAAGGTCATCGACCAAGCCGACTTCAATGACGAAGAGAAGCTCGGTCGCGGCAAGGAGATGCAGGACCGGTTGACCAAGCTGGTCTCGATCTTCGCTGACCTTGACTTCAAGGGCAGCCGCGCTGAAGGTGACGACCTGCTTGGTGACGCTTACGAGTACCTGATGCGGCACTTCGCTACCGAGTCCGGCAAGAGTAAGGGCCAGTTCTACACGCCTGCTGAAGTATCCCGGATACTGGCCAAGGTCGTCGGCATCGGTCGGACGACGAAGCAGGACCAGACAGTCTACGACCCGACCTGCGGCTCCGGATCGCTACTGCTCAAAGTCGCCGACGAAGCCCCACACGGAATCACGATATACGGCCAGGAAAAAGACAATGCTACCTGGGCCTTGTCGAAGATTGGCCAAGAAACACCCTGACTGCCTTGAGTACCTCGCGGTTCACGAAATGACTCACTTGCTCGAGCGAGGCCACGGCGAACGCTTCTCGAAGCTGATGGATAAGCACCTGCCGGACTGGAAGGAGCGCAGAGACCGGCTTAATCAGGCACCGCTCGGGCACGAGGTCTGGGAACGACCATGACAACATTGCCACGAGCCTTCGACGGCGACGAGAGCACCCCGAAGATCGCTACTCCAATGGAGTGTCAGTGCCTTCGCCCTGAGATCTGGGCTGCTGCGAAAAAAGATTTTCAGGCAGGCGACTCCGACAAGGCGATCTTTGCATCATTCAAGCACGTCGAGTGGGCAATTCAGCAGCAAAGCGGACTTGCAAACATCGGACGGCCCCTGGTCGAGGCCGCTTTTAATGGGCGAATTCGAATTCGCGGCTCGAAGCTCGATTCGGATTCACTCGTAGGATTTATATATGGATCTATTGGTTTCTTTCGAGGACCTCGCGCTCACGGGGCGACTCCCCCCGTGTCTGTTGTAACCGCAACGAAGTGCCTACGAGTTCTTAATATCGCTAGTGCGATTTTAGATCTACTTGATGAGGACGAGCAGGTTCGGCCACGAATAATAGCCATCAAACCTGCGGATGATTCCCTGGAGATTTTGGCGGCGAATCTCTCCGCGTCAACTAGTTGCTCAATAGATAGTGAACCGATTGCTATCGTAGCGCGGAGTAATTCGACAGTAATCGTTCATTTAAATGGTGTAGAGGATGGTGTCCACCGACTAGCACTTAGCGACGATCGACATGCGAGCGACGAATGGCCGTTCACTCTGCGCCGCGGCCCAAAGGAACTCGGGTGGCACCGGGTCAAGCGAGCAGGGATTCCAATCTTCGCTGCAGAGACAGGCCCAACTCAGATTCTCGGCGTGACTGCAATCCAGCTTGAAAGTAACGAGGCTGGCAGACTGATTGAGCGATATTTTCCCACTGCCACGACCTACAAAGTTGGTGACTACGTCACCTGGTCCTGGGAGATGGGTACGGTCGTCGGAGCGGGATGGATTGCAACTCCTGGCTCCAGTAAGCGGGTACCAGCGTGGTCTGGTTCTGCGCTATTCGCCGGCACACCGTCGACTCCACCTCGCCCTGTTAGCCTCGACTCGGTCAGAATGTTCCCTGAGAATGAGACTATCCTTTCTCCGGGCGACTGGGCCTTGGCGCGAGTTGTGGGGCTCTACACTGATGGGGTCGGAGCTTGGGAGACCCCCGTGAAGCCGGAGTCTCTCGAAGTCGATGTCCCGTCGACGGCGTTTGTTGACAACCGCAATGTGTTGCACGCGAAAGCGTTTGGGAATGCAGTCGTTAGTACTCGGTTTGATGGGATGTTTCGTCAGACTACTCTTAGCGTCGTTGCCGGAAAGACTGGCGATGTCCGGTACTTTCTGGGGGGTTTACCTCGCGTAAGCGGTGCGGCCATCCGTCGAGGGGGAGTGTTCATTACCAACCAGAGCGATACTGTCTACTTCGGGAGCAAGTCCGGTGGCCTGAGCGTGTTCACGAAGATCGCAAGCATGAGTCCTGGTGTGGCTGGCATTGACGGAATTGCGTGTAGTAGTACAGGCGACCTCTATGTTAGGCATGTCGGGAATCGAGCAGTACTTCACTTCCGACCATCGGACAGCGCCAAGTACACTGAGGTAAGACTCCCTGGTGATCGCTCTCCTGTCGGCATTACTGCCATCGACTCCATCCTATACATCACTGACTCTCACGGATCGGTATGGATATACCAATATGGCGCCCTAGAGGAACTTTGTAGAGTCACTGACAAAGAGGATGGTAGTTATACTCTCACTCACGCAGCGGTGATTGGAGCATCTCTGTTCGTATTCGATAACCGCAATGCTCTGTTTGAGGTCGACCGTAGCACGGGAACATTTGTTGTTCGAAGTGTCCCCGGCGCGGCCAATCGATTCTCGGCGTGCACCTCCCTGAATGGCGAGTTGCTAGTTACGGACTTCCATGAAGGTACACTCAGCAAGCTTGTCGGCGGGATAGTGAAGCCTATTGCTAGTGGTTTCGTTAACCCGACCGGTGTCTCGGTCGCTGACTCCAAGTTGGCGCTAGTGTGCAACTTCGGGGCGGGAACTATAGATCGTGTCCTGCTTTAGCTTGAATAGTTAAAGTCTGGAATTGATATGTATGGAATGCCGGTTAGGCAAAGTAAAACGAACTCACTAGTGAGGTCTTCTGCGGCCGCTAGTATGTTTGCTCGATTACGACGATCCAAGACCGCCACGATAAAGGTTTACTAGTTTCTTAACGCTTGTCCCATCCTCTGCGAGGACGAACATCCACGCCAGCTTTCCTGAACTCCCGACGAAGAGTTTCGGCATCGACGGCAAATTGGATAGCGGTGGTTTTCAGCGAGTGGGCATCCCTGTAGAAGCTGGCTGCTGTCTCGATCTCCGCATCGGTGAGTCGCCGGACACACCTCCTACGGTCGATGCCCTGCCGTTCAAGGTGGGCGAGAACCGTCGTGCGGTGTGCTCCGAACGTCTGGGCGAGGTCGCGCACAGTCGATCCAGCCTCGTAATGCTTGGCAAGTGTGAGCGTCTGATCTTGCGACAGACGGCGTTGCCGCTGGATAGATCGTGCGGGTTGGGATTGAGCCTGGTCGTCGCCGCGCCCGTTGAGAGCAGCTTGAAGGTGTGGATGCAGGTCGTGTTTCGCGAGTAGCGCGATCACCTCCACCCCTGGCGACAGGTCACGGCTCGGGGCGGTAGTCACCGGCGCCGACGGGAAGGCCGGTCCCCGTAGCCTGCGCTGGGTGGTGGTCCCGCCGGCCGTAGCCGCCTTCGCCGGCGAGCGGCCGGTCCGGCTGGCCTGGGAGAACGAGGTGGGCGGGCTCACCTTCGAGGTGGGCGCCGGGCCGGGCCGCTGCTTCGT
This sequence comes from Actinomycetota bacterium, assembly GCA_021325455.1. Lineage (GTDB taxonomy): Bacteria > Actinomycetota > Acidimicrobiia > Acidimicrobiales > JAJPHD01 > JAJPHD01. Next base: position 114,011 of record JAJPHD010000020.1, on the reverse strand, counting down.
CAAGTGGGGCCCCCGGAGCAGTGGGATCGACCTCGAGGCCGAGGCCCGGCGGATGGTGTGGGCGGCTCCGTTCACGGCCGTCCCCTTGCCCATCGGCCTAGGCAGGGACGAGACGGGGTCATGGATGGCCACCACCGCCCTCCCCGGCCAGAGCGCGGTGGCGAGCCGCTGGAAGGCGGAGCCGGCCGTGGCGGTGAGGGCCATCGGGGAGGGGCTGCGGGCGCTGCACGAGGCCCTCCCCGTCGAGCGGTGCCCCTTCTCGTGGACGGCGCAGGACCGGGTGGCCGATGCCCAGCGGCGAGCCGAGCGGGGCCTGATCGACCCGGGTAGCTGGCGCCACCACTTCGACCTGGGGGTCGAGGAGGCGCTGGCCCTGGTGGCCGAGCCTCCTCCCGTGGACCGGCTGGTGGTCTGTCACGGGGACAGTTGTGCCCCCAACACCCTCCTCGGTGACGACGGGCGCTGGACGGGCCACGTGGACCTGGGGGACCTGGGGGTGGGCGACCGCTGGGCCGACCTGGCCGTGGCTACGTGGAGCACGGAGTGGAACTACGGGCCCGGGTGGGAGGGTCTCCTCCTGGACGCCTACGGCATCGATCCTGACCCCGACCGGACCAGGTACTACCGCCTCCTCTGGGTGCTGGGGCCCTGACCCGACCTGGGTGGGCTTCACAGCCCGCTCACAGCCCTTCCCCAGCCGCAGCCCATCCCGGGCTGCCAAGCTGTGCAGGCAGGAGGTGGTGGCCGTGTCGGAGGCGGCTCGCTTGCAGGTCCTGGTGGTGGACGACGAACCGGCGATCGTGGACGCCGTGGCGACCACGTTCCGCTACGAGGGGTTCGAGGTCCGCGAGGCGACCACGGGCCGCTCCGCCCTGTCGTCGGCGCAGGAGGCCCCCCCTGACCTGATCGTGCTCGACATCATGCTGCCCGACCTGGACGGCCTGGAAGTGACCAGGCGCCTCCGGGCCGACGGGATCAAGGCCCCCGTGCTCTTCCTCACGGCCAAGGACGCCGTGGAGGACAAGGTGGCCGGCCTCACGGTGGGAGGGGACGACTATGTGACCAAGCCCTTCTCCCTGGCCGAGGTGGTCGCCAGGGCCCGGGCCATACTGCGGCGGACCCAGGGGGACGGGGAGGGCAGGGGTGCCAGGCTGCATTTCGCCGACCTCGAGATGGACGAGGACAGCCATGAGGTGTGGCGGGCCGGCCAGCCCGTGGAGCTGACGGCGACGGAGTTCTCACTGCTGCGCTTCTTCCTCCTCAACCCCAGGCGGGTCCTCTCCAAGTCACAGATCCTCGATCACGTGTGGCACTACGACTTCGGGGGGGACTCGAACGTGGTGGAGACCTACGTGAGCTACCTGCGGCGCAAGCTCGACCGCCTCGGTCCTCCGCTCATCCACACCATCCGGCTGGTGGGCTACAGCCTGAGGGAGCCCAAGGCCTAGGTGTCGCTCAGGACCCGCCTGCTCCTTGCCGTGGGGGCGGCAGCCCTGGTGGCCCTGGTGCTGGCGGGCGTGGCCACCTACTCCTCCCTGCGCTCCTACCTCAACGCCCAGGTGGACCAGACCCTCGAGAACGACCACGTCCCCCTCGAGGCCGCCCTGAGGAGCGGGCAGCCGGTTGGGTTCAGGACCGTGGAGCAGGTTGCCCCCGGTGCCTTTGCCGAGGTCCGCACCACCGGGGGGCAGGTCGTGGGTGGGCCCATGCCCGCCATCGTGGCCGGCAGGGCCTGGCAGCCAGCCCTGCCGGCCCGCATCTCCATCCCATCCCGGAGCCCCGGGGTGGGCGAACCCCACGTCTTCTTCACCACCTCCTCGGCCACGCCCGGCGGCCCCGCCTTCCGGGTGCGCGCCTCGGACCTGGGGCAGGGGGACCTGCTCGTCCTGGCCCTCCCCCTGGGGGAGGAGGAGACGACCCTGCACCGGCTGGCCATCGTCGAAGGGGTCGTGGCGGCCTTCGCCCTGGGCGTGGCCCTGGCCCTCGGCTGGGTGCTGGTGCGCAGGGGGCTCCGTCCCCTCCGGGAGGTGGAGGCCACGGCCGGGGTCATCGCCGGCGGTGACCTGCAGCCCAGGGTGCCCGGCAGCGAGGCCCGGACCGAGGTGGGGAGCCTGGCCCGCGCCTTCAACACCATGCTGGACCGCATCGAGGAGGCCTTCGCCCAACGGGATGCCACCGAGGCCGCCCTCAGGTCCTCCGAGGAGCGCCTGCGACGCTTCGTGGCGGACGCCTCCCATGAGCTGCGCACCCCCCTGGCGGCGGTCTCCGCCTATGCCGAGCTGTTCCACCGGGGCGCGGACCGACGTCCCGAGGACCTGGGCCGGGCCATGGCCGGGATCCGGTCCGAGGCCGGCCGCATGACGGGCCTGGTCGAGGACCTGCTGCTCCTGGCCCGCCTCGACGAGGGGAGGCCGCTGGAGAGGGAGCCGGTGGAGCTGGTGAGCCTGTCTGCCGCCGCGGCTGAGGCTGCCCGCACCGTCGGGCCGGCCTGGCCCGTCACCTTGGAGGCGACCCAGCCGGTGGAGGTGATGGGCGACAGGGCCAGGCTGCGCCAGGTGCTCGACAACCTGCTCGCCAACGTGAGGGCGCACACCCCGCCGGGCACCAGGGCCTGGGTACGGGTGAGCCAGGAGGAGGGGCAGGCCGTGGTCACCGTCTCGGACGACGGCCCTGGCCTCCCCCCGGGCCAGGCCGGCCGGGTCTTCGAGCGCTTCTACCGGCCGGACCAGTCCCGCGCCCGCCGGCACGGCGGAGCCGGCCTCGGGCTGGCCATCGTGGCGGGCATCGTGTCCGCCCACGGGGGCTCGGTGGGCGCGGGCTCGAGACCGGGAGGGGGGGCGGCGTTCTGGGTGAGGCTGCCCCTGGGCGGCGAGGGCTACCGGGCCGAGCAGCCGCCGGCCGGCGGATGACCTTCCCCCCCTTGTTGCTTTGCACTATGCTGCGCCGGCAGCGGTCAACCAGCAACAGACCGCTCCGAGGAGGCGCGGCTCATGAAGGCAGTGGGGAGAGGACTGGTACGCCGGGCTCTGGGAGGGCTGTGCACCGTTGGGGCTGCCGCCTTGCTCCTGGCCGCCTGCGGCGGGGGCGGGTCGTCGGCCAGCTCGTCAACGTCCTCGGCCGGGCCCAAGGTCAAGGGGGGCACAGTGACCTGGGCCGAGTCCTCGGGCACCACCCCCAACTACATCTTCCCTCTCACCACGGGCGCCACCAACCTCGTGGTGAACTCCCAGTTCACCGGGCTCATGTACCGGGGCCTGATCTACGGTGGCTACAAGGGTCGTGACCTGATCGACAAGCGCAAGAGCCTCTACCAGTCGATCGTCTACTCCAACGGCGACAAGACGGTGACGATCACCCTCAAGGACTGGAAGTGGTCCAATGGGGACCCCATCACCACCCGCGACGTCCAGTTCTTCTTCAACCTGGTGAAGGCCAACAAGTCCTCTTGGAGCCAGTACAGCAGCGGCTTGTTCCCCGACAACGTGAAGAGCTTCACCATCAAGAACGAGCACACCTTCGTGCTGCAGCTGACCCAGCCCTACAACCCCAGCTACTACACGGGGAACCAGCTGGCCACCATCATCCCCCTGCCCCAGAAGGTCTGGGACAAGACCTCGGCCAGCGGCAAGGTCGGCAACTACGACATGACCACTGCCGGGGCCAAAAAGGTGTGGGCCTTCCTGTCCAAGGAGGGTGGTCAGCTGTCCACCTTTGACAGCAACCCCCTCTGGAAGGTGGTGGACGGGCCCTGGAAGCTGCAGTCCTTCCAGGCCAACGGCCATGCCGTGTTCGTTCCCAACAAGGCGTACTCGGGCCCCGACAAGCCGGTCATCTCCCAGTTCCAGATGCTGCCGTTCACCACCGACACCGCCGAGTTCAACGTGCTGAAGGCGGGCCAGGTTGACGTGGGTTACGTGCCCTCCAACGACCTCAAGCAGCTCCCTGCCCTGCGCAGCCAGGGGTACAAGGTGGTGAGCAGCTACCCGCTCCACATCGACTTCATCGTGCCCAACCTTCCCAACGTGCAGGTGGGGCCGATGCTCTCCCAGCTCTACATCCGCCAAGCCATGCAGGAGCTGATCCCCCAGCAGGTCATAGTCAAGAAGGCCTACGGCGGCTATGCCGTCATAGGCGCCGGGCCCGTGCCCCTGGAGCCGCCCAACCCCTACATCTCACCCCTGGAGAAGAGCGGCGGTCCCTACCCGTACAGCCCGTCCAAGGCCAAGGCCCTGCTCACCAGCCACGGCTGGACGGTGAGCCCCCAGGGAGTGGACACCTGCGCCAAGCCCGGGACGGGCGCCGGCCAGTGCGGCAAGGGGATCACCAAGGGCGAGAAGCTCGAGTTCACCCTTCTCTACGCCTCGGGCGGGGCCAGCGCCGACCTGGAGTTCCAGGCCGTCCAGTCGGCCATGGCCCAGGACGGGATCAAGATCAACCTGAAGGGCGAGCCCTTCAACACCGTGGTCTCCCAGGCCAGCGGGCCCTGCAACCCCAAGCAGCCCAGCTCCCAGAACTGCAAGTGGCAGATGGTGGACTGGGGTGGATGGGTGTTCGGCATGGACCCCGTGGAGCCCCTCCTGTTCGCCTCCACGCCACCCAACACCGGGGGCTATGTGAGCGCCAAGGCCAACAGCCTCATCCGGGCGGCCCTGCACTCGGGCAACCCCAAGGCGGTCTTCGCCTACGAGGACTACATCGCCAAGCAGCTGCCCTTGCTGTGGACTCCGAGCGGTGCCAGCCTCGTCGTCTACAAGTCGACCGTGCACGGGGTGGCTCCGGTCAACCCGTTCGGGACCGTGAACCCGGAGGACTGGTACCTCACCAAGGGCTAGCCAGCAGAAGAGCCCCTATCCGCCCCTTCGACCGTGATCCCGTTCCTCATCCGTCGCATCGTGCAGTCGGCGGTGGTGGTGGTGGGGGTGCTCATCATCACGTTCATCCTCATCCACCTCCTCCCCGGCAGTCCGGCCCGAGCTGCCCTGGGGCCGCAGGCCACGCCGGCCGCCATCGCCCATTTCAACCAGGTGAACGGGTTCAACCTGCCGCTGCCCGAGCAGTTCCTGGACTACGTCAACCGGGTGGCCCACGGGAACCTGGGCTACTCCTACACCAATGACCAGACGGTGGCCTCCCTCATCGCCAACCGCCTGCCCAAGGACCTGGTCCTGATCGTGTTCTCGACGGCCCTGGCCCTGGCCCTGGGGGTGCCGCTCGGCATCTACCAGGCCGTCAAGCGCAACAGCCTCGGTGACTACACCCTCACCGGGGTGGCCTTCATCCTCTACTCCATGCCCACCTTCTTTCTGGCCTTCCTGCTGCTGGCCGCCTTCGCCGTGCAGTTCCACATCCTTCCTCCTGAGGCGCCACAGGCCATTGGGGTGGTGGGGATCCTCAGCCATCCGGCTGGCCTGGTGTTACCCGTGGTAAGCCTGGCCCTGGTGAGCTTCGCCGCCTTCAGCCGCTACATGCGCTCCTCGGCCATGGACAACCTGGTCCAGGACTACATCCGCACGGCCCGGGCCAAGGGACTGTCGGAATGGACGGTGCTGGTGCGCCATCTGCTGCGCAACTCGCTCATCCCCATCGTCACCCTTCTCGGCCTGTCCCTGCCGGCCATCGTGGCCGGGGCCATCGTGGTGGAGGAGGTCTTCAACTACCCGGGGATGGGGTTGCTGTTCTTCGACGCGGCCCTGAAGCAGGACTACCCCGTGCTCATGGGCTTCGCCCTCTTCGTGGGCGTGGCCACCGTCGTGGGCAACCTCCTGGCCGACGTGGTGTACGCCGCCTTGGACCCGAGGATCCGCTACGACTAGGCCGCCCGACGCCCCCACGGTGGTACCGGGACAGTCGCCGGCGGCCTTGCCGGCGACCGAGCCGGCTGCCGTCCCTGAACCCGGCCCCCTGGGAGCCTCCGGCGAGGCAGGCAGCATCTGGCGGGCCAGCGTCAGGACCTTTGCCGAGAACCGCCTGGCCATCGCCGGCCTCGGGATCGTGGTGTTCATGGTCCTGTTCTGCTACGTGGGACCCCTCGTCTACCGGACCAACCAGGTCACGACCAACCTCCTGGCCGGCGACCTCCCCCCGAGCCTGGCCCACCCGCTGGGGACCACGGGGGCGGGCTACGACGTCCTCGGGCGGCTCATGGTCGGGGGGCAGAACTCCCTGGAGATGGGGTTCGCCGTGGCCATCGTGTCGACCTTCATCGGCACCATGTACGGGGCGGTGTCCGGCTACGTGGGAGGGGTCGTGGACGGCCTCATGATGAGGATCGTGGACGCCCTCCTCGCCATCCCGACCCTCGTGCTGCTCCTGATCCTGGTCAACGTGTTCAAGCCCACCCTGGGCCTGCTCATCGTGGTGGTCTCCCTTCTGTCCTGGCTGGGCGTGGCCCGCCTGGTGCGGGGGGAGACGCTGTCCCTGCGGGTGAGGGAGTACGTCCAGGCCGTCAAGCTGGTGGGCGGCAACCGGAGGCGGGCGGTCCTGCGGCACATAGTCCCCAACGCCATCGGCGTGGTGGTGGTGAACGCCAGCTTCACGGTGGCCGACGCCATCCTGGTCATTGCCACCCTGAGCTTCCTCGGCCTGGGCCTGCCGCCCCCCGCCGCCAGCTGGGGGGGCATGCTCACCGACGGCCTCAACTACCTGTACGACGGTTACTGGTGGCTCGTCTACCCGGTGGGCGCCACTCTGGTGGTGACGGTGGTGGCGTTCAACTTCATCGGCGACGCCCTGCGGGACTCCCTCGACGTGAGGCTGCGCCACCGGTAGAGGGCGACGCCACCCCGGGCGGCAGGCCCTGGGCCCTGTTGCTTCTCAGGCGAGCATGCCCCTCCCCGGGCGTCTCGGCTCAGGGCCGCCGGCCGGCCCCGGCCAGGGCCCGGCCGGCCAGGGTCCCGGTCCACTGGCCGTCCCGCCAGGTGGGCTGCCCGTTGACGAGCACATGGCTCACGCCGACCGAGAGCTGATGGGGATCGGAGAAGGTGGCCCGGTCCGAGATGGTGGCCGGGTCGAAGACCACCAGGTCGGCGAAGGCCCCCTCCCGCAGGACCCCCCGGTCCTGCAGGCCCAGGGTGGATGCGGGCAGCCCGGACATGCGCCACACGGCGTCCTCCAGGGTGAGCAGGCCTTCGTCCCTCACGTAGTGCCCGAGGACGCGGGCGAAGCTGCCGTAGGCCCGGGGGTGGGTCGGGGAGCGGAGGAAGGCCCCCTCCGGGGCCATCGACGCACCGTCCGAGCTGATCGCCACCCACGGCCGGCGCAGGGCCATGCGGAGGTTGTCCTCCGACATGGAGAAGAAGGCCGTGCTGATGCGGGAGCGGTCGCTGGCGATGAGGTTGAAGGTGGCCTCGATGGGATCGGTGCCCATCATCTCGGCCACCTCGGCCAGCGTGTGGCCCTGGTAGCACCGGTTGGCCTCCTCCCGGACCCCGAGGATCAGGACCTCCCCGGCCCCTGAGACGTCGGCCCAGCGACCCTGGGCCTCCAGCTCCCGGCGGATCTGGGCCCGGGTGGCCGGGTCAGAGAGGCGGCGGTAGAGCTCGTGCCGCCCTCCCTCGTGGTACTGGGGGGGGATCACGCTGGTGAGGCCCGTGGAGCTTGCCGTGTACGGGTAGACGTCGGCGGTGACCGGCATGCCCGAGGAGCGGGCCTTCTCCAGCCGGTCGATGGCGGGGGCCATGAGGGGCCAGTGGGGGCGGCCGGCCGCCTTCAGGTGAAAGACCTCCCCCCTGATCTCGGCCCGCTCGCAGATGGTGATGAACTCGTCGACCGCTTCCAGGAACTGGCCCCCCTCGCTGCGCAGATGGGAGGCGTAGAGGCCGCCGTGGTCGGCCGCCACCCGGCAGAGGGACTCCAGCTCCGCGGTGGGGGCGTAGCTGCCGGGCGGGTAGATGAGGGCCGAGCCGAGGCCGAGGGCACCCTCAGCCATCTCCTCCCGCACCAGGCCCTCCATGCGGTCCAGCTCGGTGGGAGTGGCGGGGCGGTCCTCGTAGCCGACCACGTGGGCCCGCAACGTCCCCGTCCCTATGAAGGAGCCCACGTTCTGGCTCACTCCCCGGCTCTCGACGTGGTGGAGGTACTCCGACAGCCGCCACCAGGTGATCTCGTACTCGAGGCCCCCCCTGTCCTCCTCGAGGGTCTGCTTGAGCTCGGGGGTGAGCGGCCCCATGGACATGCCCTCGCCGAAGATCTCGGTGGTCACGCCCTGGGTCAGCTCCCCGAGGGACCGGGGATCGTGGAGGATGCTCAGGTAGGAATGGCTGAGGATGTTGACGAAACCGGGGCTCACGGCCAGGCCCGAGGCGTCGATGGTTGCCCCCGCCTCGGTCCCGTCGAGCTGGCCCAGGGTCACGATGCGGTCGCCGGCTATGCCCACATCGGCTTGGCGGGGAGGAGCCCCGGTCCCGTCGTACACGGTCCCGCCACGCACCACCACGTCCAGCATGCCCGCTCCTAGCACTTGTTAACCGATAGTCGTCGGCTTATGGTAACAAAGTGACAACGCCCGGCCCGGGGAATGGCTCGGAGTGGCATGGGGAGGGAGCTCGTTCCGGGTCCCGGCAGGGGGCGTCCCGCCCGGGGCCCGGGTCGGGGCCCGGGGGAGGGGCTGGGGCCGTGGTGGCCCTGGCGGGCGGGGGCCTGGAGGAGGTCTGGGGAGGGCACTACCGCTGGGGGCGTGAACCCCGCCGGCAGTTCTATGCCGCCAGCACGATGAAGGTGGCCGTGCTGATCGCCACTTACCGCCGGCAGGACAGGGGAGAGCTCGACCTGGCCGAGCCGGTGCTGGTGCGCACCGAGTTCGCCTCGTTGGTGGACGGCAGCCCCTATGTCATGGACCCCGAGGAGGTGGACGCCGACCTGGCCGCTCGTCAGGGCGAGAACCTGGCGCTGGGTGAGCTGGTGGAGCGGATGATCACGGTCTCGTCCAACGAGGCCACCAACCTGGTCCTGGAGCGGGTCGGGCTGAGGGAGGTGGCATCGGTGCTGTCCGACCTGAGGGCGGAGGGGACGGTCGTGGCCCGGCCCATAGGCGACCGAGCGGCCCGGGCGGCGGGCATCACCAACCTCGTGACGCCGGCCGGCCTGGCTCGCCTGCTGGCGGCCATAGCCCTGGGGCGGGCGGCCAGCCCGGACGCCTGTCGGGAGATGGTGGCGGTGCTGGGCCGACAGCAATACCGGGACGAGATCCCGGCCGGCTTGCCGCCGGGGGTGCGCACGGCAAGCAAGAACGGCTGGGTCACGGGCATCCTGCACGACGCCGCCCTGGTTTGGCCCCCGGGAGGCGAACCGTACTGCCTCGCCGTGTGCACGGAGGGATTCGGGGACCGGGAGGCGGCCCGGACGGCCATCCGGGAGGTGGCGGGGTGCTGCCACGCCCAGTGGACGGGGGGCGGATAGGGCCCGGGTGGGCCCGGGCGGCCCGGGTTGGCTACCCTGTCATCGTGCGCGGGCTCACCTCCTCCCTCGTGGCCGCCCTGGGCCTGGTGGGCGGGTTCGCCCTGGCCCGCAGCACGGGACGGCGGGAGGTGGGGGGAGCCCTGTTCGCCGCTGCGGGCGCCTGGTCGGCCCGCCAGTGGCACAGGTCCTCGGGGCCCGCCGCCGCCCTGGGGCTTGGCACCCTCTACGCGGCGGCAATGGGTGGCTCGCACCCGCTGGCCAAGAGGATCGGCGCCTGGCCGGCGGTGGCCGCCGTGACGGCCCTCACGGTGGGGGCTTCCCAGGCGGTGACGAGGCTCGTCACCAGGCGCTGACCTGCCGGGGCGGCACCGCCCTTGCCACCATCGCCGTCCTCGCCTGTGCCAAACTCCCCCGAGCGAGCCCATCAGCACTTAAACGGAGTCGAACCCATGCGGACCCGGCACACCCCTCTCGGAAGGATGGCTCTCGTGGTAGCGGCGGCGGCGCTACTGCTCTCGGCCTGTGGCGGCGGGAAGGCTGCCACGTCCAAGTCGTCATCGTCGTCCGCACCGGCCGCACACCGGGCCGGGGGCACGGTCACCTTCGCCGAGACACCGGGCAATAAGCCCGACTACATCTTCCCCCTCGAGTCCTCCGCCTACTACACAGGGGCCAACAGCGAGGACTTCTCGTACCTCTTCTGGCTGCCCGTCTACTGGTTCGGGCAGGGCACCCAGCCCGTCATCAACAAGTCCCTCAGCCTGGCCTACCTGCCGACCTACTCCGACCACGGGCGGGTCGCCACCGTCCGCCTCAAGCCCTACAAGTGGTCAGACGGCAAGCCGGTCACGGCCAAGGACGTGCTCTTCTGGATGCAGCTGCTCAAGGCCGAGAGGGCCAACTGGGGCGCCTACGTGCCGGGCGGCTTCCCGGACAACGTGGTCTCCACCCAGGTCACCGGGCCCCGGACGATCGTGTTCCACCTCAACAACTCCTACTCGAGCCTGTGGTTCACCTACAACGAGCTGTCCCAGCTGGTGGCCATACCCCAGCATGTATGGGACCGGACCTCGCTCCACGGCCCGGTGGGCAACTATGCCGCCACCACCAAGGGGGCCAAGGCCGTCTACAACTTCCTCAACGCCCAGTCCAAGGACCTTTCCTCCTACACCACCAACCCGTTGTGGAAGGTCGTTGACGGGCCCTTCAAGCTGGCATCGTTCTCCAGCACCGGCCAAGCCACCCTGGTCCCCAACCCCGCCTACTCCGGCAAGCACGCCATCATCTCCAAGCTTGTCGAGCTCCCCTACACCTCCAACGCCTCCGAGTTCAACTCCCTCCTCTCCGGCCACGGGCCCAACGTGGGCTACCTCCCTCCCGAGGACCTCTCGGCCGCCAGCCGGCTGACCAGCTCCGGCTACGACATGGCCAAGCAGGAGACGTGGTCGATCAGCTTCATCCCCCTCAACTTCCGCAACCCCACCGCCGGGCCCATCTTCGACCAGCTCTACGTGCGCCAGGCCCTCCAGTACCTCATAAACCAGCCCGACTACATAAAGCGCCTCATGCACGGGGCCGGCTGGCCCACCTACGGGCCGGTGCCGACCGAGCCGCCCACCCGCTACATCAGCTCGGTGGAGAAGACCAACCCATTCCCCTACAACCCCAAGAAGGCGGTCGCCCTCCTCCGTGGCCACGGCTGGGCCATCCACCCCGGGGGGACGGACGTGTGCGTCCGGCCCGGCCGGGCGAATGGTGACTGTGGGCCGGGCGTGCCGGCCGGGGCCAGGATGAGCTTCAAGATGCTGGTGGCGGCGGGGTCGGCCTCCGGTGACGCCGTGGCCCAGGCCATGCGCTCCTCCTGGTCGAGCGCCGGCATCGACGTCACGATCTCGGAGGCCCCGAGCAACACGGTCTTCTCCACCGCCACCGGCTGCCTGGGCCAGGCCCCGTCCTCCTCGGCCTGCTCCTGGCAGATGGCCGACGACGCCGCCGGGGGCATCTCGTGGTTCTACTCCGACGACTACCTCCCCACCGGCGGGGAGCTGTTCGCCAAGGGCGGGACCTCCAACGAGGGCCAGTACTCGAACCCCAGGATCAACGCCGAGATCACCGCCACCCACCGCAGCTCCAGCCTGGCCGTGTTCTACAGGTACGAGAACGACCTGGCCAGGCAGGTGCCGGTGCTGTGGATCCCGAGCACGGCCGGCATCGTGGCGTGGTCCAAGAACCTGCACGGGATCCTGCCCCTGAGCTCGGTGTACAGCATCACACCCTGGATGTGGTACTACACCAGGTAGGCGCCCCCAGGGGCTGGCCGGCTGGCCGCCTCAGAACAGCCCGTGGGTGACGACCATCAGCTTGGCGCCGAGGACGGGGGCCAGCCAGGTGGCGAAGGGCACGGTTATGTGGTTGTCGTCCCGGTACACGAGAAGGTTGCCCACCATGGCCGCGCACCGGGTCGCGGTGCAGAACCAGGGGCGGACGTCTATGTAGCTGGCCCCGGCCCTCTCGATGACCCGGCGTTCGGCGGCGTCCCCCTTGAGGTCATAGGTCTCGGCCACTGACTGGGTGCACGCCACGGCGTTGGTGAGGTGGGCCGACAGGCAGTCGGGGACGTCGAAGGGTGGCTTGGGCGCCGGGCCCATGACCACCACCTGGGCCCCGCTTCGCCTCAAGGCCTTGATGGTGAGGGTCCAGCCGTGCATCCAGGCGGGGCTGAAGGGGGTGATGTGGTCGACCGACTGGAGGTAGTGCCGGTCGACGCCCACGATCACCAGCGCCGGGTGCATCCGGCGGATACGGACCAGAGCGGCGGCCCGCCAGTCCTGGCACTCCCAGTACTGATGCCCCAGGTCCGGGCTGAACATGGAGATCTCCTGGGGCGGGCAGGTGGCCTTGCCCAGCGACACCAGCCGCGAGCCCCGCTGCTTGGCGATGGCGTCCACCGCCGGGAACCACATGGTGGCGTGGGAGTCGCCGAAGAGGACCACGGTCCTTCTCCCGTGGGGGTCCCCATAGATGCAGGGTGGGGGTGAGGTGGCGGTGAAGCTGCCGAAGCAGCCGTCGAAGAAGGGCGGAGCCTCGCTGGTGGCGGCGGTGGCCAGGGGCGGGTCGAGGTTGGCGGGAACGTCCTGCATGCTGACGGAGCGGGCCACGGCCGCCCGGACCTCGCCCGAGAGGGCCTGGAGGTGCTTCACGGCCGGGCTGAGGGTGGTGGTCGTGGTGCTGGGCACGGTGGTGGCGGGTCGGTGCCGGGGCGGGGGCGCCGCCCGGGCACGGGGGCGGTCGTGGGGCCTTCCGGTCAACGGGACGGCCGACACCGCCCCCCCGCCGGCCAGCGCCGGCAGGGCGGAGGGGGAGAGCGCCGAGGCGGCCAGGCCTGCCGAGGTGAGCAGGGCACCGAGGGTGAGGCTGCGCCGGGCCCGGCCGGCCAACCAGGGCGAGAAGCGCACCGGCGCCTCCACGAGGACGGTGGTGCCCCAAGCCATCACCCCGCTCAGGGCGGCCACCGCCAGCCGGGCCCCGAGGCCCAGGGGATGTCCGACGACGTGGGGGGCCAGCACCAGGGCCGGCCAGTGCCAGAGGTACCAGGCGTAGGAGATCCGGCCTATGAACTGGAAGGGCTTGAGGTCCAGCACCAGCTCTGGGCCCAGGCGGGGGGAGGCACTGCCGGCGGCCACCAGGGCCACCGCCGACCCGATGGGGGCCAGGGCGGCGAAGCCGGGGTAGGGGGTGGAGGGGCCCAGCTCGGCGAAGGACCAGGCGATGCCGGCGGCCCCGGCCCACCCGAGCAGGGTGGCCCCGCCCCGGGGCAGGTGACGACGGATGTGGGGAGCCAGGAGGGCCACCAGGCCCCCGGCGGCCAACTGCCAGGCCCGGGTGGGAAGCGAGTAGAAGGCCCAGGGTTCGGCCACCCTCGTGAGGTAGACCGACAGGCCGAAGGACACGACGGCCAGCACGGACAGGGCGGCCACGGCACCTCCCCACGAGGGAGGGCGACGGCGCTCCCCTCCGCCGGCTCCCCGCCTCTGCCACACGAGCGAGGCGGCGAGGAGGAGGGCGGGCCACAGGAGGTAGAACTGCTCCTCCACCCCGAGGGACCAGTAGTGCAGGAAGGGGGAGGGGGGCCCCGTGGAGGCCAGGTAGTTGGTGCTCTGGGCCGCGAAGCGGTAGTTGGCCACGTACAGGGCGCTGGCCAGGCCGTCCCTGGCTACCCCGGCCACCTCGAGGGGCGGGAGCAGGTAGGCGGAGGCCACCACGGTCGAGACCAGCACCAGGGCCGAGGCGGGCAGGAGGCGCCGAGCGCGCCGGCCGTAGAAGTTGGCGAAGGAGATGCGGCGCCGCTCACCCAGCTCCCGCCACAGCAGCCTGGTGATGAGGAACCCGGAGAGGACGAAGAAGACGTCGACCCCCGTGTAGCCGCCGCTCAGGGCGCTGACCCGGGCGTGGTAGAGGACCACGCCCAGGATGGCTACGGCCCGGAGGCCCTCCACGTCAGGGCGGAAGCCACGGCGAGGGGGCACCCGTCATGGATAGCAGACACCACCCCCCGGGCGGTCGTCCCCCGGGTGCGGGGCCCCTCGGGGCGGCCTGGGCGCTGGCCCCGGGCCCGCTCGGACCCCGGCTAGGGGCGGGCCGGGCTGGGCTGGGCCCGGGCCAACCTCCGGCTCGGCCACCCTGCCAGCCGTCCCAGCAGGGTGAGGGAGGAAGGGACCAGGACGGTCCGGACGACGAAGGTGTCGATCAGCAGGCCGGCGAACATGGCCAGGGCGAACTGGCGGAAGGAGCCCAGGGTCACCAGGGCCAGCATGGCGAAGGTGCCGGCCAGGGCGGTGCCGGCGGTGTTGATGGCGAAGCTGGCCTCGGCGGTGGCCGCCGATATGGCCTGGCGCAGGGGGAGCTCGGCCACCTCCTCCCAGATGCGGCCCACCAGGAACAGGTTGTAGTCGGAGCCGAACGAGATGAGGAGGACCTCGGCGGCGAAGGGGACGTAGAAGGTGAAGCCCACCGTGTGCAGGACGTCCACGAAGACCCAGGTCGTGATGCCGAGGGAGGCCGCCACCACCAGGGCCGAGGCGGCGACCAGGACCAGGGGGGCCACCAGGGAGCGGAGGAAGAGGGCCAGGATGGCGAAGTCGATGGCCAGGGTGAGGAGCCCGACCTGCACGAGGGCGGTCCTCGACCCGTTGACCACCAGGGAGGAAAGGGGGGTGTCGCCGGCGTAGCCCACCCTGGCCCGGGGGAGTCCGGCGCGGCGGAGGAGCCCGGGCATGGCGGTCCGCAAGGAGTCGAACTCCTGGACCGCCTGGGCCCCGGTGGGATCATGGGAGAAGATGGCCAGGTAACGGACGGCGTTGCCGTTGGGAGCCACGAACAGCCCCTGGCCCTTCCCCTCGAGGCGGGTGGCGGGGCCCAGCACCCCCGCCACCCCGGGCTGCTTGCTCATGAGGTCCTGGAGATGGGTGAGGGCGCCCTCCCGGCGGGCCACCCCGGGGGCGTCCAGGACCACCTCCGTGGGGGCCAGGATGCCGGGGGCGAAGCCCTTGCTGGCGGCGGCCTGGGCCCGGGCCGGGGGGGTGGAGGAGGGTAGGTCGGCCACCACGTTCACCCCGATGTTGGCGTTGCTCAGCTGGCTGGCCCCCGCCAGCAGGCCGGCCACGCCCAGGCCCAGGGCCAGCACCGCCACGGGCCGGCGCACCACGGTGCGGGTTATGGCCCCCCTGAGGCCAGTAGCCGCCGCCAGGGCCGCGACCCGGCGCCGACCGGGGGGCGTTCCCTCCTTGGGGGCGGGGCGGGCCGGCCAGTAGGTGGCCCGGCCGAAGATGCCGAGGCAGGCGGGCACGAAGGTGACCGACACGAGGACGCTGATGGCGACGGTTATGGCCAGCCCCGGGCCCAGCTGGGAGAACAGCGGCAGGCCGGCCGTCTGGATGACGGCAACGCCGGCAGCCACGGTGAAGCCGGCCGTGACCACTATGGTCCACACCCCCGTAACCGACCGCAGCACCCCTTCCCGGGACGAGGACCCCGCCTTCAGCTCGTCACGGAACCCGGCCAGGAAGAACACGGCGTAGTCGGTCATGATCCCGAGCAGGAGCACCACGATCACCGGGTCCAGCTCCCCGGGCACGGCGATGTGGAGGTGCAGGACGGCCTGCTCCAGCACCCGCTCGGATATGAAATAGGCGATACCGGCAGAGACGATGGTGATGGCGGGGGCCAGCAGCGACCGGAAGGCCAGGCCCACCAGGACAACGACGATGACGATGGCCGCTATCTCCACGATGGGAAGCGACTTGGAGATCTGGATGCCCTGCTGGTTCTCGGCCACCAGGGGCCCGGTGACCCCGGCATAGCCGGACCGGGGCCCGCTCAGGTAGCGCTTGGCGTAGGTGCTGGTGGCGGCGGCGACGTTGGTGGCACCGGGCCGGAAGAACAGGTAGGTGAGGGCGGTGGTCCCCTTTTGCCTGGAGGTCGGGAAGGCCCCCAGGGCGTTGGTTATGGGTACGGCGGCGGCGATGGCGTGCAGGCCGGGGAGCCCGTGGCGGTCCAGGTTGATGGCGGCGGTGACCGTCCGGTCCTGGACCGAGGTGGGCAGGCCGGCTGCCCGGTGCTGGACCAGGACGGTCTGGGCCAGGAGGGGGACACCGAACTCGTGCACCGCCCTTATCTCGGTCCTTATGGGGGCGGCCCGGGTGGACACCACGGAGGCGAAGCCCGTCCGGGTGGTCGTGGGGCTGAGGGGGGGAAGGCGGTAGAAGGCCCAGAGGGCGATGAGGATCCAGGCCGGGACGATGGCGAAGCGCAGCGCCACCGTGACGCGCGCGTAGCGACCGATGCCGGCCCGGCGGCGGGGCCGGTCGGGTGAGGGGGAGGGGGAAGCCATGTGGGTCGCTTCTTTACCCAACCGGTCCCCGCAACCCACGTGGGCCCCTGGTTGGAATAGGGTGGGGGCCGGCGGGCTGGGCAGAGGAGGACGGGGTGAGCGGGGAAGGGGGCCTGGTGGAGGTGAAGTTGATCAGCTTCCCCCTCCGCCTCTACGAGCGCTCCATGGAGCACTGGGACGGGCTGATGCGGGAGTTCGCCCTCCTGCGCATGGACACCGCCGTACCGGGGCAAGTGCCGGGGCGGTTGCTGGACCTGGTGGAGCGGCTGGAGGCCACCTACTCCCGGATGGCCAGTGAGGGGGACGAGGCGAGGGACCGGGCCCTGGCCGAGGGCCGGGAGGTGGTGGACCTCACCTACCGGGTCCCCCCCGGGGCCGGCCAGGCGGCTGCCGAGCTGCGCCGCACCATGGCCGAGGCCGACGAGTACTGCCGGTCCGGGAACGAGCTGCTGACCGTGGCCCGCCCCGAGGAGATCCGCCTGTTCGGCGAGTGGTTCCTCGACCAGTTCACCTCCCAGCTGGATGGCCAGCCGCCCCGGTCCTGGCCCGAGTGGCGGGCGTCCGCCACCACTTCCGGCCCCCCGGGGACCTAGCCGGCCGGCTCGGGCCGGGCGCCGGCCTCCACCAGGAGCCGTCCCAGGTCGGCGGCGTTGCGCACGCCGTAGTCCCGGTAGCAGTTGTTCATGAGGAGGTGGACCTCCTCGGCATCGGCCAGCTGCCGGGCCCGGGGGACCCAGGAGGACAGCTCCTCCTCGCCGTACAGGTACCGGAAGCGCTCGGCGGCCGTCCGCGAGCGGCCGCTCCAGGTGTCGTCGGCCCGGCCATGGAAGCGGGCCACGGCCAGGCGGGGGTTGGTCACCGCCACCACGGGGGTCAGGCCGGAGGCGGGCGGGGCGTCCACGGCCACCAGGGTGAGGCCGAGCTCCGAGAGGAGCGCCGTGGTGCGCTCCCTCTCCTCGGGCGACAGCCACCGGGGGGAGCGGAACTCCACCGAGGCTGGCAGGCCGTCCAGGCGCTCAGGGAGCCGGGCCAGCTCGTCCCGGTTGGCCCGCTTGGGCGTGAACCACGGCGGGTACTGGACCAGCACGGCCCCCAGCCGCCCGGAGCGCTGGAGGGGGGCCAGCGCCGTGGTGAACCGAGCCCAGGCCTCCTCCAGGGCGTCCGGCTCGAGGTGGTGGGCGTAGACACGGGGCTTGTCCCTGGCCTCGGGGGCCAGCTCCCGGCGCAGGTCCTCCCACACCGACTCGGTGCGGGTGGGATGGTGGGTGAGGAGGGACCAGCACTTGACGTCGAGGCGGAAGCCCTCCGGGGTGCGCTCGACCCAGCTCCGGGCCAGCTCGGGGCCGGGTGGCCAGTAGTAGGTGCTGTCCGCCTCCACCACCGGGAAGACGCTGGCGTAGAAGGCCAGCCGCTCGGCTGCTGACATCGACCGGCGGGGGTACCAGTCGGTCTCCTTCACCAGGGTGGGATCGGTCCACGAGCACGTCCCGCAGTAGAGGCGGCTGTCCCCCAGGCGCAGGAACGGAGCCAGCGACTGCCCGGTTGCCATCGGGTCGGAACGTACCGGCCCGGGGAGCTCACCCCGGCGGGGGTTCGCCCTGCCCGAATGTGGGGACAACTGGGCGACATGAGCGAGACCGTTGTCATAACCGGGGCCAGCGCCGGCATCGGCCGGGCGGCCGCCCGGCTGTTCGGAGCGAGAGGGGCTGGTGTGGCGCTGCTGGCCCGGGGCCAGGTGGGCCTCGAGGCGGCGGCCGGCGAGGTGGAGTCGGCCGGGGGCCGGGCCCTCCCCATCCCCACTGACGTGGCCGACTTCTCCCAGGTGGAGGCGGCTGCCGAGCGGGTGGAGAACGCCCTCGGGCCCATCGACGTATGGGTAAACGTGGCCTTCACGTCGGTCTTCGCCCCCTTCACGGAGATCGAGCCGGCCGAGTTCCGCCGGGTGACCGAGGTCAGCTACCTCGGGTTCGTGCATGGCACCCGGGTGGCCCTGGACCGCATGAAGCCCCGGGACCGGGGGACGATCGTCCAGGTGGGATCGGCCCTCGGCTTCCGGAGCATCCCCCTCCAGTCCGCCTACTGCGGTGCCAAGCACGCCATCAACGGCTTCACCGAGTCAGTGCGCACCGAGCTCATGCACGACCGGAGCCACGTGCGTATCACCGTGGTGCAGATGCCGGCGGTGAACACCCCTCAGTTCTCCTGGGTGCTGTCCCGCCTCCCCCGTCACCCCCAGCCGGTCCCGCCCATCTACCAGCCCGAGGTGGCCGGCCAGGCCATCGTCTTCGCCGCCGATCATCCCCAGCGCAAGCAGTACTGGGTGGGGGGGTCGACGGCAGCCACCATTCTCGGCAACAAGATCGCCCCGGGGGTGCTGGACCGTTACCTGGGCCGCACCGGCTACAAGTCCCAGCAGACGTCGGAGCCGGTGGGGCCCGACCGGCCCCACAACCTGTGGGAGCCTCTCGACGGCGAGGGGGGCAGGGACTACGGCGCCCACGGGGTCTTCGACCAGCGCTCCCATTCCCGCAGCATGGAGCTGGTTGTGTCCCACCACGCCCGCATGGCTTCGATGGTGGCGGCCATGGTGGGTGGCGCCGGCCTGGTGGCCAAGGTCCTGGCCAGCCGGAACGACGGGCGGTGAGAGGGGGGCACAGCGCTGGGGAGGGCCTGGCCCTGGCCCGGGGGACCTGGGGCACCCTCCTGCTCCTGGCCCCCGGAGCCGTCGGGCGCCTGTATGCCGGCCGGCCCCCGGATCGCCTGAGCGTCGGCGTGCTCCGGGTGCTGGGCGCCCGCCAGGTGGTCCAGGCCGCCCTGACCGCCCGGCCCGGACGACGGGCGCTGGCGGCGGGAGCGGCGGTGGACCTCACCCATGCCGCCTCCATGGTGGGGCTGGCCCTGGTGGACCGGCAGCGGCGTCGGGCGGGGCTGGCCGACGCCGGCGTGGCCACGGCTCTTGCCCTGGTGGGGCTGGGCCTCTACCGGGCCCAGGGGCAGGGGGAGGTGGATGCCCCTTCGGGCCTCCTGGGGTAGAAGAGCAGCGAATGAGCCCTGCTGCCTTTTCCCCCGCCATGGCGGCTGCCGAGTGAGCGCGCCCCTCGCCGGGGTCCAGAGGCGGCTCCACCCGTCCAACCCCGCCCGGGGAGGGCCCGATCGGGGTGAGCCCCCCAAGCCACCGGCCCCCCCTCCTCCGCCGCGGTGGCGGCCCTGGCTTCTCCTCGTAGGGGCGGCCCTGACCGTCGTCATCCTGTGGGCCATAAGCAGCCACCCCGCCGCCCGCCAGGTCCACGACTACACCTATTCCCAGCTCTTGTCCCAGGTCAGGGCCAACCACGTCTCCACGGCCCTCATAAGCCCCAAGGGGCAGGTGCGGGGCAAGCTGAAGGGCGGCCAGGCCTACGTGTCCCAGATCCCCCTGGCCCTGCACGACAACACGCTCTCCCAAGCCCTCGTCAAGCACCACGTTCAGATCGCCGGCACCGGTCCGCAGACTCCGGCCTGGTCGATACTGCTCAGCTTCCTCCCCTTTGTCTTCTTCATCGCCTTGTTCATATGGCTGGGCCGGGCCGGGAAGAAGGCCATGAGCGGCCTGGGGGGCGGAGGGGGCATGGGCGGGATGCTGGGGGGGATCGGAGCCTCCAAGGCCAAGGTCTACGACGCCGAGCGACCCCACACCCGCTTTGCCGACGTGGCCGGCTACGACGGGGCCAAGCAGGAGATAAGCGAGGTGGTGGAGTTCCTGCGCCGGCCGGACCGCTTCGCCCGGGCCGGCGCGGTGGGCCCGCGGGGCGTGCTCATGACCGGTCCGCCCGGCACCGGCAAGACCCTGCTGGCCCGGGCCGTGGCCGGCGAGGCCCGGGTGCCCTTCTTCGCCATCACCGGCTCCAGCTTCGTGGAGATGTTCGTGGGCGTGGGCGCCAAGCGGGTGCGCGACCTGTTCTCCCAGGCTCGCAAGCGGGCCCCCGCCATCGTGTTCATAGACGAGATCGACGCCATCGGGGGCAAGCGCGGCGCCAGCATCACCTCCAACGACGAGAGGGAGCAGACGCTCAACCAGCTGCTGGCGGAGATGGACGGCTTCGACCCCGCCACCGGCGTGGTGGTACTGGCCGCCACCAACCGTCCCGAGAGCCTGGACCCTGCCCTCCTGCGCCCGGGCCGCTTCGACCGCCAGGTCACGGTGCCCCTCCCCAACCAACGGGAGCGGGCCCTCATCCTGGCCGTGCACGCCAGGGACAAGCGCCTCGGCCCCGACGTGGACCTCCAGGTGGTGGCCCGGGGGACACCGGGGTTCTCGGGAGCCGACCTGGCCAACCTCATCAACGAGGCGGCCATCTCAGCCGTGCGGGACGGGCGGGAGGTGGTGTCGGCCGACGACTTCGACCAGGCCAGGGACCGGGTGATAATCGGGCGGCGCGAGGCCACCAACGCCCTCCTCCCCGAGGAGAAGAGGTCGGTGGCGGTGCACGAGTCGGGACATGCCCTGGTGGCTGCGCTCTCCCTCCAGGCCGACCCCGTGGCCAAGGTGACGATCCTGCCCGCCGGCCAGGCCCTCGGGGTCACCGAGCAGCTCCCCGTCGACGAGCGCCACCTGTACCCCGAGAGCTACCTTTACGACTCCCTGAACGTGCGCTTGGGGGGGAGGGCGGCCGAGCTGCTGGTGATCGGTGAGGCCTCGACCGGAGCCGCCAACGACCTGGCCTCGGCCACGGACCTGGCCACCCGCATGGTGCGGGAGTTCGGGATGAGCCCGCATCTGGGCCCGGTCGGCTATTCCCAGCAGGGGCCGAACTACCTGGGGAACCAGCGACTGGACCGCCCCTACGCCGAGGCCACCCAGCGGGCCATCGACGAGGAGGTGTCCCGGCTGGTGAAGGAGGCCGAGCATCGGGCCCTGGAGCTGCTCTCGGACCACCGGGACGCGCTGGAGCGGCTGGTCGACCTCCTGCTGGAGCACGAGACCGTGGACGGGTCCGAGGTCTACGCCGTGCTGGGCCGCCCTCCCAGGCTGGCGCCCAGCATGAGGGCCCAGCCCCAGGACGGCAGGCCGGACCCGGTGGGGTCAGGGGCGGGCCGGGACAACGGTGCCTACCGGGTCGAGGCCGGAGGTCACGGCCCGGGGGGGACACGACACGTGTCCCGGGACGACGAGCCCGGGCGGTCCTCCTCCTGAGAGCCACTCGCCTGGTCGGCATTCTGGCCCGAGATGAGCTCGGACCGGGAGAGCATGACCACGCCCCAGGCGGCCACGGCGGCTGAGGCCACCACCAGCAGCAGCCACAGGCCCCCGCGCACCTGCTCACCGAAGGCCGTCACCCCCCACACGATGGAGACCACCGGATCGGCGGCGGTGATGCCCGGCTGGGCCGCCACCAGGGGGCCGGCGTTGAGCGAGCTCTGGAGGAGGAACATGGCGAGGATGCCTGCGGCGATCATGGCCCACGTCTGCCAGGTCACGAAGATGTGGGCGAAGCCCTGGGCGTAGGCCTGGGTCATGGCCTTCATGAGGGCGGCGGTCAGGCCGAAGCTGGCCCCCGTGGCCACCCCCAGTAGGGCGGCCCGCTGGCCGCTGCCGGAGCCGGAGCGCCGGGCCCACAGCACCAGGCCCCCCACCAGGACCAGGTTGGCGACTATGCCCACCACCCACACCATGGCGGGGACCCCCTTGCTCGTTCCTCCGGAGGGGGCGAGGAAGTAGAGGAGGCCGGCCAGGCCGATGGTGATGGCCAGGGCCGCCGACCATTCCCTCTTGTGCAGGCGCCGGTGGAATATCCGGGCCGCCAGCACCAAGGTGACCGGCAGCTCGAAGACGAGGACCGGCTCCACCACGGCCAGGGCGCCTTGGGAGAGAGCCAGGGCCTGGAGGAGGAAGCCGGCGATCACGGCCAGGACCCCGAGGAACCACATGGGCCTGCGGAGCAGGTCCAGTATCAACCGGAAGCTCAGGTTGAGCTCATCCGGCTCCTTGGCGTCCGCCCTGCGTTGCAGGACCGAGGCGGTGGCATTGGCGCACGCCGCCAAGGCCGCAAACAGGTATGTCAGCACCGACTGCCACTACCCTCGGCGGCGATGCCGTACTCAGACTTTGCGAATCTGCGGTTCGAGCGCCGCGATCACGGGGTCCTCCTCATGACCATCGACCGTCCCGAGTTCATGAACGCCGCAGACCTGCGCCTGCACCGGGACCTGTCCCGGGTCTGGCCCGAGGTCGACGAGGACGACCAGACCAGGGTGGTGGTCGTGACCGGGGCGGGCAAGGCCTTCTCCGCCGGGGGGGACCTGGCCATGATCGAGGAGATGACCGTGAGCCGGGAGGCGGTGCTCACCCAGCTCCGGGACGCCGCCGCCCTGGTGCACGCCCTGGTCGAGGTGGAAAAGCCAGTGGTGTCGGCCATCAACGGCGTGGCTGTGGGGGCGGGCCTGGCCGTGGCCCTTCTCTCGGACATAAGCATCATGGCCGAGACGGCCCGCCTCACCGACGGCCATGTCCGCCTGGGCGTGGCCGCCGGCGATCACTCCGTGATCCTGTGGCCCCTGCTGTGCGGCATGGCCAAGGCCAAGTACTACCTGTTGACGGCAGACTTCATCGACGGCCGGGAGGCGGAGCGGATCGGGCTGGTGAGCCGCTGCGTGCCTGACGACGAGGTCCTGGGAACCGCCCTGGACATCGCTGATCGCCTCGGCCAGGGGAGCCAGACCGCCATCCGCTGGACCAAGCGGTCCCTCAACCACTGGCTGCGGATGGCCGGTCCCGCCTTCGAGCACTCCTTGGCCCTCGAGATGCTCGGGTTCCTCGGCGAGGACGCCGCCGAGGGGGTGGCTGCCGTGCGGGAGAAGCGCCCGGCCCGCTTCCCCTCGGGGTCGTGATGGGTACCGACCGCCTCGCCGCCGCCACCGCCAGGGCGAGAGAGTTGGTGGGTCGGGACGACTCCTACCTAACCGAGGAGAGGGTGCAGCGCTTCCTCGCCTCGGGGGACTGGTCCCTCGACACCTTCGTCGACCTGCTGGACGGCCACGCTGCGGCCCGCCCCTCGGACCCCGCTGTCATCGAGGCGGGCGGTGCCACCCTGTCGTGGTCGGAGCTGGCCGCCGCCAGCCGGCGCTTCGCCGCCTCCCTGGCCGGCCGGGGCTACCAGCGGGGGGACACCCTGGGGGTGCAGCTTCCCAACTGGTCCGAGTTCTGCGTGTGCGTCTTCGGGGCAGCTCGCATCGGGGTCCGCCCGGTGCTCATCCACACCCCCTACCGGGCCTTCGAGATGAGCTACATACTCGGGCTCACCGAGGCCCGCGGCCTGGTCGTCCCCGGCCATTACCGGGGCACCGACCACGTGGAGCTGGCCCGGGGCCTGCGCTCCCGCCTGCCGGGGCTGGAGGACCTGATCGTGGTGCGCCCGGAGCCGGGCCAGGGGGGCGACGACGTCATCCCCTTCTCCGAGCTGGTCCAGGGCGAGACCGAACCTGACACCGGTGAGCCCCCCGTGTCCACCGACGTCTTCGTGCTCATGTTCACCTCCGGCACGACGAACCGGCCCAAAGGCGTCGTCCACCTCCATGCCAACCTGCTCAACGCCTGCCGCAAGTACGTGGAGGCCTACGGGCTGGGCCCCTCTGACCGCTGGCTCATCGTCACCCCGCTCACCCATCTCACCGCCTTCGGCATCGTGCTGCTGGCGGGGGGCCTGGCCGGGGGAGCGGCCGTGGTCCTGCAGGAGTCCTGGGACGCCACCCAGGCCCTCGAGCTGGCCGAACGCCACCGTGTCACCCACCTGGTGGGGGCACCCCCCATGCTCATAGACATCGCCAGGAGCCCGGACCTCGGCCGCCGGGACCTGAGCTCGCTGCGCTTCATGATGTACGCCGGCGCCCCTTGCCCGATCGAGATCCTGAGGCGCCTCCACGAAGCCCTGGGCTGCGGGCTGGCCGTCTTCTACGGCTGGACCGAAGGACTGGCCCACACCTACACCTTGCCCAGCGACCCGCTCGAGGTGACGAGCGTCACCATCGGCCGCACCGGGGAGGGCTGGGAGTGGCGGGTGGTGGGCGAGGGGGGCAGGGACGTGGAGGCGGGCCAGCAGGGCGAGTTCTGGGGGCGGGGGCCCAACCTCTCGCCCGGCTACTACCGACAGCCCCAGTTCATGGCCGAGCGCTACCACCCGGACGGTTGGTTCATGTCCGGCGACATCGTCACGCTCAATGCCGATGGCACCTACACCTTCGTGTCCCGGGCCGACGACGTCATAAACCGAGGAGGCCAGAAGCTGGACCCGCGGGAGGTGGAGGAGCTCCTCTACCAGCTTCCCGAGGTGGCGGGGGCGGCCGTGGTGGGGGTCGACGACCCCCGCCTCGGCCAGCGGGGCTGCGCCTTCGTGGTGCCCGCCCCCGGGGCCACCTTGAAGCTGGAGGACATCCAGGCCCACCTGGAGAGGGCGGGCCTGGCCAAGTACAAGTGGCCCGAGCGCCTGGAGCTGGTCGACGCTTTGCCTCTCACCCCTACCGGGAAGATCATGCGCTATGCCCTGCGGGAGTCAGCCGGGCGATAGGGGTCGCCTGCCGGAGGCTCCCCCATAGCTACGGTTGGCCCGTGCGGGTCGCCCTGGTGTGCCCATACAGCCTGACCATCCCAGGCGGCGTGCAGACCCAGGTGCTGGGCCTGGCCCGGGCTCTCCGGGCCCTGGGGTGCGACGCCTGGGTCCTCGGGCCCTGCGATGGGGCACCGCCCGACGCCGGGGTGATCCCACTCGGGCGGTCCATACCCTTCTCCTCCAACGGCTCCGTGGCCCCCGTGGCCCCCGACGCCGCCTGCGTGGCCCGGACGCTGCGGGCCCTCCCCGCCCTGGGGCCGGACGTGGTGCACCTGCACGAGCCCCTGGTCCCCGGGCCCACCCTGGCGGCCCTGCTCACGAGCGAGCGCCCCATCGTGGGGACCTTCCACCGGCACGGGCCGAGCCGGATCTACACCGCCCTCAGGCCCTGGGCCCGTTGGGCCGCGGGCCGCCTCGACCTGCGCTGCGCCGTCTCGGTCGACGCCCTGGCCACCGCCCGCGCCGCCCTGGGAGGCGAGTACACGGTCGTGCCCAACGGCGTGGAGCTGGACCGCTTCACCCGCGCCTCGCCGTGGCCCACCGAGGGCCCGACGATCCTCTTCCTCGGCCGCCACGAGCCCCGCAAGGGCCTTGCGGTGCTCCTGGAAGCCTTCGCCCGGCTCCCGAAGGAAAGCCGGCTGTGGGTGGCCGGCCAGGGGCCGGAGACCAGGTCCCTGCGGAGGCGGTTCGCCGCTCAGGGGGGCGTGGAGTGGCTGGGGCGCATCGGGGAGGAGGAGAAGGTGTCGCGCCTGCTCGGCGCCCACGTCTACGCCGCCCCCTCCCTGCACGGGGAGTCCTTTGGGGTGGTGCTGCTGGAAGCCATGGCCGCCGGCACCCCGGTGGTGGCGAGCGACCTGTACGCCTACCGGCTGGTGGCCCGGGCCGGCCTGGATGCCCTCCTCGTCCCTTCGGGGGACCCGGCGGCGCTGGCCCTGTCCCTGGAGCAGGTGCTGGGGGACCAGGCATTGGCCGCGACCCTGGCCGAGGCGGGCCGGGCCAGGGCGGCGCAGTTCTCCATGGCCTCGGTCGCCCGGCGCTACCTGTCCCTCTACGAGGAGCTCCTCTCCGCCGGGGCCGGCCGCCCGCCCCAGATCAGCCGGCTCAAGCCGGCCCGTATCCTTGCCGGGTGGCCTCCAGGTTGAGCGACAGGCAGGAGGTGGTGCAGGGGGTCCGGGCCCGGCGGGGGCTGGCGTTCAGCGCCCCGCCGGCCGTGGCCGCCCTCCTGGTGGGCTTCTTCGTGACCTGGGCCACGTCGTTCCTGTCCCTGGCCGTGGTCGTGGGGGTGGTGGCTGCCTTGGCCTGCTGGGCCTTGGCCTGGCGCCTGGCTCCGGCCGTGGCGCTGGCCCTCACCGGCGCCGCCGAGGCAGGACCTGGGGACCAACCACGAGCCCACAACCTGCTCGAGGGCCTGTGCATGGCCATGGGCCTCGTGAAGCCCCGGCTCTTCGTGCTGGAGGACCCGCGTCCGAACGTGATGACGGTGGGAGTGGACCCGAGGCGGGCCTGCCTGGTCCTCACCACGGGGCTGCTCTCCGGCCTCAACCGGCTGGAGCTGGAGGGTGTCTTCGCCCACGAGCTCAGCCACGTGAGGTCGGGCGATGTCATCCCCGCCACGGCGGCCGTGACCGGCTTGGGGCCGATCGCCGCCCTCGTGCCGGCAACGGCGCGATGGTTGGAGAGGGCCCGGGGCCGGGAGCGGGAGGGGATGGCGGACCTGGCCGCGGTGAGCGTCACCCGCTACCCCCCCGGGCTGGCGGAGGGCTTGGCCAAGCTGGAGGCCGGCGCCGGTAGCCAGCCCCTCCTGCCCGGCGTGCGGGGGCGTCTCACGGGCCACCTGTGGCTGGCCTGGCCGGGGCGAGAGCTGGCGGCCCGGGTGGAGATACTGGAGGACCTGTGAGGGGCGGGGGCGGCCGGTAAGCGGACCCGGGGAGGGGCCGGGGAGGCGCCGTTGCGCCATCGGCGCCCCGGTAGACTTGGGGCCGTGGCCACTATTACTCACGAGACAGCGACGCCCCGGGTGAAGCGGGGCCTGGCGGAGATGCTGCGGGGCGGGGTCATCATGGACGTCGTCACCGCCGAGCAGGCCAAGGTGGCCGAGGATGCCGGGGCGGTGGCGGTCATGGCCCTGGAGCGGGTGCCGGCCGACATCCGGGCCGAGGGGGGCGTGGCCCGGATGAGCGACCCCGCCCTCATCGAGGCCATCCAGGAGGCGGTGACCGTCCCGGTCATGGCCAAGGCCCGCATAGGGCACTTCGCCGAGGCTCAGGTCCTGGAGGCCCTGGGCGTCGACTACGTGGACGAGAGCGAGGTGCTGACCCCGGCCGATTTCCAGCACCACATCGACAAGTGGGCCTTCTCCGTCCCCTTCGTGTGCGGGGCCACCAACCTGGGCGAGGCCCTGCGGCGCATATCGGAAGGAGCGGCCATGATCCGCTCCAAGGGTGAGGCGGGTACGGGGGACGTGAGCCAGGCCGTCACCCACCTGCGCTCCATCGTGGGCGACATCCGCAGGTTGACCCAGGCGGACGGAGCCGAGGTCTACGGATGGGCCAAGTCGCTGTCCGCTCCCGTCGAGCTGGTGCGGGAGGTGGCCGAGACGGGGCGGCTGCCGGTGCCGCTCTTCTGCGCCGGGGGGATCGCCACGCCGGCCGATGCCGCCCTCGTCATGCAGCTCGGCGCCGAGGCGGTCTTCGTCGGATCCGGGATCTTCAAGAGCGGCGACCCCTCGCGGCGGGCCCGGGCCATCGTCGAGGCCACCACGCACTACCGGGACCCCCAGATCGTGGCCAAGGTGAGCCGTAACCTGGGTGAGCCCATGGTGGGCATCCAGGTGGGGCAGATGGCCGCCGAGGACCGGCTGGCCGGGCGGGGTTGGTAGCCGTGGCGGGGGTGGCCGTGGCAGGCCGGGGAGCCGTGGCGGCCCTGGGCCGGCGCTGAGCGGGCTGGCATGAAGGTAGGCGTCCTGGCCCTGCAGGGGGATGTGACCGAGCACGCCACGGTCCTGGCCGGCCTGGGCGCCCATCCTGTCGAGGTCCGGGACCCGGCCGACCTGGCCGGCGTCGATGCCCTGGTCCTGCCGGGAGGCGAGTCCACCACGATGTCGCTGCTGCTCGAGTCGTCAGGCCTCCACTCGGCCGTGGCCGCCCGCCTCGACGAGGGCATGCCGGCCTTCGGGACGTGCGCCGGCATGATCCTTCTCGGCTCCGAGGTGCTCGACGGGCGACGGGACCAGCGCTGCTTCGGGGCCATAGACGTGTCGGTCAGGCGCAATGCGTTCGGTCGCCAGCTCCAGTCCTTCGAGGCGGACCTGGACGTGGCCGGGCTGGAGGGGGGCCCCATGCGGGCGGTGTTCATCCGGGCTCCGGTCGTGGAGCGGGTGGGGGAGGGGGTGGAGGTGCTGGCCTCCACTGCCGTGGGCGAGGTGGAGCGGCCGGTCGTCTGCCGGAGCGGGCCGGTGCTGGTCGCCGCCTTCCATCCCGAGCTGGCCGGCGATCCCCGCCTGCACCAGCTGTTCCTGTCCAAGCTCTAGCCGGAGGTCGTCGGGCTCCCCATGTCAGGGCACTCCAAGTGGGCAACCACCAAGCACAAGAAGGCCGCCACGGACAAGGCCAGAGGCAAGCTCTTTGCCAAGCTCATCCGCCAGGTGGAGGTGGCCGCCCGGGAAGGGGGCGGGGACCTCAACTCCAACGCCACCTTGCGGACCATGTACGCCAAGGCCAGGGACGCCTCCGTGCCCTCCGACACCATCGAGCGGGCCATCAAGCGGGGCACGGGCGAGCTGGAAGGGGTGCGCTACGAGGCCGCCACCTACGAGGGCTACGCCCCGGCAGGGGTGGCGGTCATCGTGGAGTGCCTCACCGACAACCGCAACCGGACCGGTGCCGACGTGCGCACCATCTTCACCCGCGGGGGTGGCTCGATGGCCGAGCCCGGCTCGGTGTCCTGGCAGTTCGAGCGCAAGGGCCTCGTCCTGCTCCCTCGCAGCGTCGACGAGGACCAGCTCATGCTGCTCGTAGCCGATGCCGGGGCCGAGGACCTGGCCGACGACGGGGACAGCTGGCGAGTCACGTGCGCCCCCACCGACCTGGCCCGCGTCCGGGCCGTCCTCGAGGGCGCCGACCTGCCCATCCAGTCCGCCGACCTGGCCATGGTCCCCACCACCTCGGTGCCCCTTGAGGACCTGGAGACGGCGCGCAAGGTGCTGCGGGTCATCGAGGCCCTGGAGGACCACGACGACGTCCAGCAGGTGTGGTCCAACTTCGACATCCCCGATGCCATCCTCGAGGCGGTGGAGGCCTGATGGGGCGGCCGGGAGTGGGGGACCTCGCTCCCGGCTTCAGCCTGCCGGGGACCGGAGGGCGCAGCTACTCGTTGGCCGACTACCGGGGCGGGGCGGTGGTGCTGGTCTTCTACCCTGGCGACGAGACCCCCGTGTGCACCCAGCAGCTGCGGAACTACTCGGCCGACATCGGCCAGTTCGAGGAGGTGGGGGCCACGGTGCTCGCCATAAGCCCCCAGGACGTCGAGAGCCATGAGAGCTTCAAGGCCAACCGGGGACTGGCCATGGCCCTCCTGTCCGACAGGGACCAGGCGGTGGGGCGGGCCTACGGGGTGCTCGGGCCCATGGGCTTCTACCGGCGCTCGGTCTTCGTGGTCGACGCCTCGGGCGTGATCCGCTACGCGCACCGGTCCCTGGCCGGGCTGACCTTCCGTCCCACCACCGAGCTGGTGCGGGAGGTGAGGGCGGCCCAGGCCGTCGCCAAGGGCGGGGCGGCCGGAGGGGTGCCCGGCAGCGCCGGGTGATGGCGGTGGAGCTCCCATCCACCCTCTGCGCCCTGCTCTGAGCTAAACTCGAACGAGTGTTCGTGCTCGGAATCGACCCAGGCGTCTCCCGGTGCGGGTACGGATGCGTGAGGCGGGACCCCGGTAGCGACCCGGCCTTCCGCGCCCTGTGCGCCGGCGTCATCACCACGGCGCCGGCCGACCCCCTGCCTGAGCGCCTGGCCGAGCTAGCCCGGGAGCTGGGGGACCTGGTGAGGGAGGTCTCCCCCGACGTGGTCGTGGTGGAGCGGGTGTTCTTCCAGGCCAACGCCCGCACCGCCATGTCCGTGGGCCAGGCCAGCGGCCTGGCTCTGGTGGCCGCAGCCCAGGCTGGCTGCGAGGTGGCCCAGTACACGGCCAACGAGGTGAAGCAGGCTGTGACCGGCTACGGCGCCGCGGGCAAGGAGCAGGTGCAGCGCATGGTGGCCGCCCTGTGCGGCTTGTCGGCCCACCCCCGCCCACCGGATGCCGCCGACGCCCTGGCCCTGGCCATCTGCCATCTGAGCCTGACCCCGGGCCGCCGGCGGGTGGCGGCGGCCCTCGCCCGCCAGGCCCGCCAGCGGGAGGAGCCGTCCCCCCCGGACGACCGGTTCCTGCCCCTGGAGGAGGTGGGGCGGTGATCGGGTCCCTGCGGGGGGTGGTGCTCGAGGTCCTGGAGGGGCCGGTGCTGCTGGTGGAGGTGGGCGGGGTGGGTTACCGGGTCAGCGTGCCGGCCACGGTCCTGCCCTCGGTCAGCCTCGGGGGACCCATCTTCCTGCACGTCCACACCCATGTGCGGGACGACGCCATCGTGCTCTACGGCTTCCCCGACCGGGAGACCAGGGGGTGCTTCGAGGTGCTGCTCGGCACCCACGGGATAGGGCCGGGTCTGGCCCTGGCCATCCTCTCGGTCCACTCGCCGGCGGCCTTGCGCCGGGCCGTCATGGGCGGCGACGTCGAGGCTCTCACCCTGGTGCCCGGGGTGGGGCGCAAGACGGCCTCTCGCCTCCTGATGGAGCTGGAGGCGCGCCTCGGCGGGCCCGAGGCTGGTGAGCAGGAAGGGAACCTGGCCGCGGTGCCTCCCGGAGCCGGCGGGGGACCTCTTCCGGAGGTGCGTGCCGCCCTGGCGGGCCTCGGCTATGGCCCCGACGAGGTCCGGGCGGCGTTGCGGGCCCTGCCGGCGGACGGAACGGTCGAGGACCTCGTGCGGGCTGCCCTGCGTGAGCTGGCGGGAGCCCGGTGAGCCCCCGGCACGAGAGCCTGGGACCAGAGGAGAATCCCTCCGTCGGCGCCGGCCGGCAGGG
The DNA here is from genome assembly GCA_021325455.1 of Actinomycetota bacterium. Lineage (GTDB taxonomy): Bacteria > Actinomycetota > Acidimicrobiia > Acidimicrobiales > JAJPHD01 > JAJPHD01. The sequence goes on along the minus strand of JAJPHD010000020.1, from coordinate 83,040 downwards.
GGGCCGCCCTGCCGGCGGCGGGTTGCCCGACGGCCGCCGGGCGGTCCGGCGGGGTAGTGCCGCCTCCCCGGCTCCTCTTCCGGGCTCCGACCGCCACCGCCCCGTGGACCCCGTGGCCGATCCCGTCGAGGCTGCCGAGGAGGCTCGGTTGCGGCCCCGGAGGCTGAAGGACTTCGTGGGCCAGGGCCAGATCAAGGAGCACCTGGGCATCGTGCTGGAGGCCGCCCGCCGCCGGGGGCAGGCAGTCGACCACCTGTTGTTCGCCGGACCACCGGGGCTGGGCAAGACCACCATGGCCGGGATAGTGGCCGGCGAGATGGGCGTGAGCATCCGCATCACCTCCGGGCCCGCCCTGGTGAGGGGAGGGGACCTGGCCGCCATCCTGAACGACCTCCGTCCCGGCGACGTGCTGTTCATTGACGAGATCCACCGGCTGAACCGGGCCGTGGAGGAGATCCTCTACCCGGCCATGGAGGACTTCCAGCTCGACATCGTCATCGGGAAGGGCCCCACGGCCCGGACCCTGCGCCTCGATCTGCCCCGGTTCACCCTGGTGGGGGCGACCACGAGGACGGGCCTGGTGACGGGGCCCCTGCGTGACCGGTTCGGGCTGGTGGCCCGCCTCGACTACTACGCCGAGGACGAGCTGGAGACCATCGTGCACCGTGCCGCCCGGATCTTCTCCGTGCCCATCGACCAAGGTGGGGCGGCGGAGATCGCCAGCCGCTCCCGGGGGACGCCCCGCATCGCCAACCGCCTGCTGCGCCGGGTCCGTGACTTCGTGGAGGTGAGGGGGGAAGGGGCCGTGACCAGGGAGGCGGCCTCCGCCGGGCTGGACCTGTTCGGTGTGGACCGGATCGGCCTGGACAAGGTGGACCGTGCCATCCTCGATGCCCTGTGCCGGCGCTTCGGAGGGCGTCCCGTGGGGCTGTCCACCCTGGCCGTGGCCGTGGGGGAGGAGCCCGACACGGTGGAGGACGCCTATGAGCCCTTCCTCCTCCAGCGGGGCCTCCTCCAGCGCACGGCCCGGGGGAGGGTGGCCACGCCCGCGGCCTGGGCCCATCTGGGCCTGGAGGCTCCCACCGGGCCGGAGGTGCCGCCTTCCCTGTTCGGGTGAGGTTGGGCCCGGCCCCTACACGGCCGCCTGGCGGAAGGTGTCGGCCGCCTTCTTGGGGCGACCGTCCAGGGTCAAGAGGCCCATCATCGAGATCCCATTGTGCTGCTGGTTGTAGTTCTTGCGCTCCTTGTAATCACGAAGCAGCCAGTGGAAGTAACCGCCCACATAGGGGCGCTCCCGGATCTGGGCCCAGTGGGCCACCAGCTTGGACTCCTGCCACTCCTCGGTCCCCCGCCGGTTGGCATCCCCGTGCCAGCCCAGGGACGCCCAGGTGCCGTTCTCGGTGAGGATGATGGGCTTTGCGGGGTAGGTGCGGTGCACCGTATCGAGGGTGCGGCCCAAGTCGGAGTCCTGGCCGTACTGGATCCCGAAGTACTCGTTGAAGGCCACCACGTCGGCCAGGTCGAAGGCGGGGTCCCAGCTGGTCCAGGAGGCCCAGGTGACCGGGCGTCCCTGCAGGTCCAGGGCCTTGGCCGCCTGGACCAGGTCGGAGACCCAGGCCCGATAGACCTGCTTGTCGTTCGCCGAGGACTCGTTGTGCACACTCCAGGCGATCACCGAGGGGTGGTTGGCCTGGTTCCACACCATGGCCTGGACCAGGGCCCGGGACAGCCCGTAGCGGGTCCGCTGCAGCTGCTGCTGGGTGGGGTTCAGCCCGTAGTTGTCCGCTTCGTCCAGGACGAGCAGCCCCTGGCGGTCGGCCTGCTCGTAGAAGCTGGGGTGGCGGTTGTAGTGGCTGTTGCGCAGGGCGTTGGCCCCCACGCCCCGGGCCTGGCGGATGACCTCGGCATAATCCTCGGGGCGCAGGGCGCGGCCCCGCTCGGCTGTCTCCTCGTGCCAGTTGGCGCCCTTCAGGAAGACCGGCTCCCCGTTGATGAGCAGCCGCTCCCGGCCCACGGCCACCGTCCGCAGCCCGTAGGGGACCCCCAGGCTGTCCTGCACCGCCTCCTCGGCGCCCGGGCCCGGGGCTCGCAGCTCGGCCACCGCCCGGTAGCAGGCGGGGTCCTCCGGTGACCACCAGCGGGCCCCGGGCACCCCCACCTCCATCTCGACCACCCGGACATCGCCGGCGGGGACGTCCACCGGGGCGCGGGCCGGCTCCCCCCCGGTCCCCTCGCCGGGATGGAGCACGCAGGTGCACCGGGCGGGCTGGTCACCGTGGTTCGAGACCACCACCCGGGCCAGGAGGGAGCCAGGCCCTTGGTCCGTGGCCCTGCCCCCCGGGGCCACCAGCACCTTGGCCACGCTCAGCAGGGAGGTGCACTCGAGGTAGACGCTGCGCGTGACCCCGGCGTAGGGCCAGTAGTCGACGGGGCGGGCCGGTATCTCGTGGTCGGCGGTAATGGGCGTGGGCTTGGCCGCCGTGTACGAGTCGTACCAGGGGCGCCGGTAGACGCGCAGGGCGAGGAGGTTCTGGCCCCCCGGGCGCAGCCCGGGGCCGGCGTCGAGGGCGAAGGGCGTGTTCCCCCCCTCGTGGCGTCCGAGGACCGTCCCGTTCAGGTAGACGGTCACGGCATACCCCACCCCGAGCAGGCAGCAGCGGACGTGCCGGCCCTCCCAGCTGCCGGGCACGTCGAAGGTCCGGCGGAACCACGCCACCCCGTCGCGAAAGGCGCTGCCCTCGCCCCAGCGGCTGCCGTCATAGCTGCCGAAACCCGGGGTCTCGTAGAGGTCCCAGGGCAGCGGTACCTCCACCGCCGACCATCCCGAGTCGTCGTAGCCGGGGTCCATCCAGGCGTCCCGCTCACCCTCGTCCCGGGGATCGAAGCAGAAGGCCCACGTTCCGTCCAGGTCCAGGTACTGGCGGGGCTCCTGGCGGTCGTGCCAGGTGTCGAAGGAGGGGACCGGGGCCCCGTACTGGAACAGCACGGGCACCCCGGACACCTTCTCCAGCGTGGTCGCTGCCGGCTCTCCCCGCCCCCCTCCACCACCCAGCAGCGAGCGAAGCGCCTCAAGCATGGTTGCTCCTTACCCAGTGTTGCCCGGTGCGGCCTTCTTGGCTCCCGGCGCCTTCTTGGCCCCCGCCGACTTCTTAGTCGCTGACGGGCCCCTGGCCACCGTCGCCCGCCCCCGGGCCGGCACTGGCCCGTGGGCGTGGTCGTGGGCCTCCCCCAGGTGCTCCCTCTCGAAGTCCTCGTGGGGGTGATGGGTGTGGTCGACGGCCTCGTGGTCGTGCTCGTGGTCGTGCTCGGCACTGTGGTGCTCGAACCCACCGCTCCACGGGTTCAGGTTGTGGGTCACGTGGGGGTGGCGGTGGCTGTGGGTGATCGCCTCGTGGCGGTGGGGCTCCCAATGGGTGGGGTCACTCACAGGCGGCTCCTTCCTGGTCTCGGTCCCATGCCCAGACCCTAGGCTCGGGGCACGTGTCGGGGTCCATGCGCGCCTACGACTACGCCCTGCCCGAGGCCGCCATCGCCCAGGAGCCGGTGGAGCCCCGGAGCTCGGCCCGCCTGCTCGTGGCCCTCGATCCCAGCGGCGCCATCGAGCACCGACGGGTGGCCGACCTCCCGGAGCTGCTGGCGCCGGGGGACCTGGTGGTGGTCAACGACACCAGGGTCCTGCCGGCCCGCCTCCATTTGCGCCGGGCCACGGGCGGGCGGGTGGAGGTGCTCCTCCTCGAGCCCATGAGCGAGGGTCCCCCTGATGCCTGGCAAGCGCTCCTGTCCCGCTCCCGCCGGGTGCACGACGGCGACCAGCTCTTCGCTGCCGGGTGCCCCGTGGTGGAGGTGGGCGAGAGACTGGGGGAGGGGCGCCGGGCGGTACGGCTGCTGGACCCCGGGCTGGCGGAGCAGGTGGGGGAGATGCCGCTCCCGCCCTACATCCGCCGGCCGTTGGCGGACCCGTCGCGCTACCAGACGGTGTACGCCCGCCGGCCGGCCTCGGCGGCCGCCCCCACGGCCGGCCTGCACCTCGACCAGGACGTGCTCGATGGCCTGGAGGAGGCGGGGGTCGGCGTGGCCCGCCTCGAGCTGGTCGTGGGCCTCGACACCTTCCGCCCCGTCACGGCCGAACGCCCCGAGGACCACGTGATCCACACCGAGGCCTACCGGGTGCCCGAAGAGACCTGGGCTGCCTGCCGGGAGGCGCGCCGGGTGGTGGCCATAGGGACGACGACGGTCCGGGCCCTCGAGACGGTGGCCGCCGGCGGCCCGCTGGCCGGGCGGACCTCGCTCTACATCCAGGGGGCGTACCCCTTCTCGGCGGTCGACGTGCTTCTCACCAACTTCCACCTGCCCCGGTCCTCCCTCCTCCTCCTGGTGGAGGCGTTCTGCGGGCCCCGCTGGCGCCAGCTCTACTCCCTGGCCCTGGAGGAGGGCTACCGCTTCCTGTCCTTCGGGGACGCCATGCTGGTGGCTCGCCGCCGGTGAGCCTGCGGTTCGTGGCCGAGGCCACCGACGGACCGGCCCGCACGGGCAGGATCGAGACGCCCCGCGGCTCCTTCCCCACCCCCTGCTTCATGCCGGTGGGGACGAGGGGGAGCGTCCGGGCGCTCTCCAGCGCCGACCTGGAGGAGCTCGGGGCTCCGGTGGTGCTGGCCACCACCTACCACCTCATGCTGCGGCCGGGGCCCGAGGTGGTGGCGGCCCTGGGGGGGCTCCATCGCTTCAGCGGTTGGAGCGGGCACATGCTCACCGACTCGGGCGGCTTCCAGGTCATGTCGCTCGGGGCCAGGGTGGAGGAGGAAGGGGCCCACTTCCGCTCGGTCTACGACGGGAGCAGGCACCTCCTCACCCCCGAGGCGGCGGTACGGGTCCAGGAGCAGCTGGGCGCCGACATCCAGATGGCCCTGGACGTCTGCCCGGCCCTTCCGGCCCCCGCCTCCGAGGTGCGCGGCGCCGCCGAGCGCACCCTTCGGTGGGCGGAGCGGGCCCGGACAGCCCACACCCGGGAGGACCAGGCTCTCTTCGGCATCGTCCAGGGTGGGACCGACGAGTCCCTGCGAGCCTGGTCGGGGCGCCGAACCGCAGAGCTGGGCTTTGCCGGCTTCGGCATCGGGGGGTTGTCGGTGGGGGAGCCCCGGGAGGAGACCCTCGCTGCCCTGGAGGCGGCCCTGGGCCAGCTGCCCGCTCACCGGCCCCGCTACCTGATGGGGGTGGGTGACCCGGTGGGGATGGTCGAGGCCGTGGCCCGCGGGGTCGACCTCTTCGACTGCGTGGCCCCCACCCGGCTGGCCAGGCACGGGCGGCTGCTCACCTCCCGGGGTCCACTCTCCCTGCGCCAGGCAGCCTTCGCCACCGACCCCCGGCCCATCGATCCGTCCTGTGCCTGCGCGGTCTGCGTCCGGTGGTCGAGGGCCTACCTGCGCCACCTGCTCTCGGTGGGCGAGCCGGCGGCCCTTCGCCTGCTCACCTGGCACAACCTGGCCTGGACCCTGGGCCTCGTGTCCAGGATCAGGGAGGCGGTGGCCGCCGGGCGCCTAGGGGAGCTGCGGCAGGAGGTGGCAGGTGCTTGGGCCCGGGGCCCAGGTGAGCTAGCCTCGGAGCCCGGGTCCTGAACTCGCCTGGACCGCTCGGGCGGCTAACGTCGCGCGTGCCCCCCTAGTCGTAGTCGAGGCTTTGACATGCACCCGATCTTCCTGCTCCACCTGCTGGCGGCGACCTCGTCCAAGAGCCACCATGCCACCGCCGGCTCCGGATCCAGCTTCTTCATCTTCATCATCATCGCGCTCGTCATAGCGTATTTCTTGTTCTTCCGTCCCCAGAAGAGGCGCCAGCAAGCCCAGCGCCAGGCCCAGTCGGCCATAGAGGAAGGTGACACCGTGGCCACCATCGGGGGCATCCTGGGCCGGGTGGTGTCCCTCACCAAGGAGCGAGCCGTGCTCGAGGTGGCCGACGGCACCCGGATGGAGTTCCTGCGCCAGGCCATCCGCAACCGGGTCGACCCCGTCCCTGTCGCCGATGAGGAGGAGCCCGAGGCCGAGGAGGACGAGGCCGAGGAGGACGAGGACCGGGGCTGGCACGGCTACCACCCAGAGGCCGCCGAGGGGGAGGACGACGAGGCCGAGGGTCCCGACGAGGAGGGGGAAGGGGCGGCCCAGCCCGTCCCCGGCGCCCCGGTGGCTTCCGCCGGCCAGCCTGCCAACCTGGGCCGGGTCTTCGGCGTGGGCGCCCAGGCCGGGGGAGAGGGGGACCAGGCCGGGGAGGAGGGCCCGCCCGCTGAGGTGGCGGCGACCAAGCGCCGTGGCGAGTGACGCTCGGAGCTCCGGCGGGTAGCCAGGCCCGGGCTGGGGGTCGACGCCCATGAGGCAGAAGAACCTGTGGCGCTGGCTGGTGGGGACGATCGCCGTCTCCGTGGCTGCCTTCGTCGCCGTGATGGCCCTCAACTGGAAGCCCCTCCTGGGGCTGGACCTGCAGGGGGGGATCTCGGTCGTCTACAAGCCGGCGCACCATGTGAAGCCCGACATCCTGGACGAGACCATCTCGATCATCCGCAACCGGGTGGACGCCCTCGGTGTGGCCCAGCCCAACATCTCCAGCTCGGGGGACAACATCAGCGTGCAGCTCCCCGGGGTCCACGACCGGGCCCATGCCCTGGCCGTGATCGGGCAGACGGCCCAGCTGCAGTTCCGCCCCGTCATCTGCCCCCCCCAGACCGGGACGGGCACCGGTACCTCGCCGCTCCCCGCCTACCAGGGCAAGAAGGGCCGGACCCTCCGCGGGCCCCCTCCCAAGTGCGGGACCACCAACTTCGTGAAGGTGCCCAACACTCCCCGCAGCCTGGACACCAAGAACGCCGATGTGCTGCTCCCCCTCCGGGCGGGCAGCAGCCAGTCCTCCAGCGGGAACAGCGCCAGCGCCAGCTCCCAGCCGGGCCGCTACGAGCTGGGCAAGGTGCTGGCCACCGGCAGCATCATCAAGACCGCCAACGCCGAGCTGGACCAGCAGACGGGCCAGTGGCTGGTGGCCTTCACGACCACGGCCAAGGGAGCCCCGGTGCTGGACAGCATCGCCCGCAACAACTACCAGAAGCAGGTGGCCATCGTGCTGGACGGGGTGATCGAGTCCGCCCCCGTCTTCCAGGCCCGCAGCTTCGGGGGCAAGGGCCAGATCACGGGCAACTTCACCCAGTCCCAGGCCCAGGCCCTGGCCCTCGAGCTGCGCTACGGGGCCCTGCCCGTGCAGCTCGTCCGCCAGACGGTGCAGAACGTCTCCCCCACGCTCGGGAAGGCCTCGCTGGAGGCGGGCCTGCTGGCCGCCGCCGTGGGCCTGGTGCTGGTGTTCCTCTACACCGTCCTCTACTACCGGGCCCTCGGGCTGGTGGTCTTCGTGGGCCTGGGGACCACCGCCTTGCTGCTGTGGGCCATCATCTCCTACCTCGGCCACTCCGTGTCCCTGGCCCTGGACCTGTCGGGGATCACCGGCCTCATCGTGTCGGTGGGCGTGGTGGCCGATTCGTACATCGTCTTCTTCGAGCGGTTGAAGGACGAGGTCCGGGCGGGCAAGAGCGTGCGGGCCTCGGTGGACCGGGGCTTCGCCGCCGCCTTCCGTACCATCATCGCCGCCGACCTGGTGTCGCTCATCGGTGCCGCCGTCCTCTACTTCTTCAGCATCGGCGATGTGAAGGGTTTCGCCTTCTACCTCGGCCTCTCCACCCTGCTGGACATGATCACCGCCTGGACCTTCACCCGGCCCTTCGTGATACTCCTGGGGCGCAACCGGGCCTTCACCGAGGCCCGCTTCATCGGGGTGGCGAGGGGGCTGGCCACCTCGCCCCTTCCCCAGCCTGAGCACACCCGCCTCCGGCCCGGGGCGGCCGGTGGGAGCCGGTCCGCCACGGCAGGGAGCCGATCGTGAGCGCCCTCACCGAGGCCCCCACCGGGGTGGAGGGAGCCCGTCCGGAGCGCCGCAGCATCTGGTCCCGGCTCTTCCGGGGCGAGACCTCCTTCGACTTCGTCGGCCACTGGCGACGGTGGTTCGGGTTCTCGGCCCTGGTCATCATCGTGGGCATGGCGGCCCTGGGCTTCCGGGGCCTCAACTTCGGCATCGAGTTCAAGGGCGGCACGTCGTGGCAGGTGCCCACCCGGTCGGTCTCGGTGGTGCAGGCCAAGGACGCCCTGGGCGCCATCGGGCGCAACGCCGTCATCGAGACCATCGGTACGGGCCACACCCGCACCCTCCAGGTGGAGGCCCAGCTGCACGGGACGGCCGCCCAGCAGGCGGCGACCAGCTCCTCGGTGACCAGGACCCTGGCCCACCTGGCCCATGTGAGCCCGAACGTGGTGAGCATCACCCAGGTCGGCCCCACCTGGGGGGGCCAGATCACTGACGCCGCCATCAAGGCGCTCATCATCTTCTTCATCTGCATCGGGCTCTACATCACCTTCCGCTTCGAGTGGAAGATGGCAGCCGCTGCCCTGGTGGCGGTGTTCCACGACCTGGTGGTGACGGTGGGGATCTACGCCCTGGTCGGCTTCCCGGTCACCCCGGCCACGGTCGTGGCTGTGCTCACCATCCTCGGTTACTCCCTCTACGACACCATCGTGGTGTTCGACCGGGTCAAGGAGAACGCCCAGGGCCTGGGCGGCACGGGCAGGCTGACCTACTCCGACATCGTCAACCTGTCCATGAACCAGGTGCTGATGCGCTCGCTCAACACCTCGATAGTGGCCATCCTGCCCATCCTGTCCATCCTCGTCCTCGGAGCCGAGATCCTGGGGGCCACCACCCTGCAGGAGTTCGGCCTGGCCCTGGTGATCGGGCTCACCAGCGGTGCGTACTCGTCCATCTTCGTGGCCTCGCCTCTTCTCGCCCTCATCAAGGAGAGGGAGCCCCGCTACCGGGCCATCCGGCGCAAGCTGGAAGCCAGGGGAGAGGCCTCCCTCCTGCTCACCCCGGCCGCCGTGGCCGCCATGACCAGCGGCGGGGGCAGCAGCCGGCCCGCCGTCCTGCGGCCCGGCTCCTACCCGGGCGGCCCCCGCCCGCCCAAGGGGGCCAGGGCCGGTGCCCCTCCCCGCCTGGTGCCCCGGTCCCGGGCCGGCAACGGATCGCCTCCCACGGGCCCGGCGAGAGGCGAGGCGGGGCCGGCGAGGCACCCGGCCTCGCAACCACCGGGTGGGCCCCCTCCCTTGGTGACCCCGCAGGCCTCCCCGCCGCCGGCCCCCGGGGGGGCGCCGTCGCCCTCCTCCCCCCCTCCCGAGCGGCCCCCGTCGCCGGGTGGGGCCGCCCCGGGGGGCAAGCCGCCCCTGCTGCGGCCGGGCCAGGGCAGGGCTCAGCGGCCGGCCGGCGGGGACGGCAAGGGGCCAGCCGGGGGGCCAGGGCGCCCACCCAAGAAGGGCAAGCGGCGCTAGGGCGTACCTACCGGGAGAAGTACCAGTTCTCGGGGGTCAGGACGAAGGTGGGCTCCTGGGCTCCCACACCGTGCAGCTTGTTGCTGATCTCTGACAGCTGATAGTCGGCCTTGGGCATGAAGATGGCCGGCAGCTGCTTGGCGAGGTAGTTCTCGATGGGATCGAGGCTGCCTCCCCGGGACTCGGCCTCGGCCATGAGGTGGTCGGCTCGGGGGTCGCTGTAGTTGCCCACGTTGTCGCCGGCGCCGGTGCCGAAGATCAGGGCGCCAATGGGGTAGTGGTCCATGCTGTAGCTCCAGCCTCCACCCCAGTTGACCATCTGCCACTTGCACGAGGCCTGGGAGGGGGTGCAGGGGACGGCCTGGGCGATCACGCTGTCGAAGGGCCCCTCGCTCAGGCTGAGCTGGATCCCGGCCTCCGAGAAGGTGGACTTGAGGTCCTGCATCTCGGCCGAGAGGGTGGGGTCGCCGCTGGCGTAGGTGAGGGTGAAGGACATGGACGCCCCCGAGGGCACCCCCTTGCCGCAGTCGTTGGGGCCGGTGCCCGGCCGGTGGCAGGTGTCCACCCCGCCGGGGCGGACCGTCCAGCCGTGGCTGGCGAGCAGGTGCCGGGCGGCGCTCACGCTGAAGGGGTAGGGGTTGGACTTCTCGTAGCTGTCCACGAAGGGGTTGGGAGGCGCCACCGCCACCGGCCCGTAGTCCGGGGAGGCGAAGCCGTGGAAGATGGTCTTTATGTACTTGGTCTGGTCGACCAGGTGCTGGAAGGCCTGGCGCACGTAGAGCTGGCGGAAGATGGGCCCCACCGTGGGGTTGTTGAAGTTCTCCGGGAAGTAGTTCACGCCGGAGTCCAGCCAGGGCTCCAGGCGGTAGCCCGACCGAGCCAGGAGGGCCTTCTCCCCCACGTCGGTGAGCGGGAGGTAGCCGTAGGTGACCTTGCCGCTGCGAAGCACGTTCAGCTCGGCGGAGTCGGTGGTGAAGGGCTCCTCAATGAACTTGGCCAGCTTGGGCTTCACCGGTCCCGAGTACTTGGGGTTGGGGACGAACACCGAGTAGCCCGTCGTCTGGTAGCCGGCCAGGCGCCAGGGGCCGTCCACCACCTGCCATATGGGCGAGGTGGTGTAGGTGGAGATGTCCTTGGACTGGGCGTAGAGGTAGCGCCATACCGCCGGGCAGGCGGAGACCTTGGTGGCGCAGGACCCCTTGGTGCTGGACGAGGTCTTGTCCCAGGCCAAGGGGAGGGGAGTGATCTGGGAGAGCTCGTTGTAGGTGAAGAACTTGGGGTTGTAGGCGGACTTGAGGGTGAGGGTCACGGTGGTGGGGCCGGAGGCCTTCCAGGAGACCAGGTTGTCGGGCAGGCCGCCAGGGACGTAGTAGGCCCAGTTCTTCTTCTCGGCGGCCAGCATGTTGAGCCAGAACACCACGTCCTGGGCGTCGACCCGCTCCCCGTTGGACCAGCGGTAGTCCTTCGTCTTGATGGTCACGGTGCGCCCGTTGCCCGAGTAGACGGGGGGCTCGGCCAGGCTGAGCTGGGGGTTCAGCACCGGCCGGCCGTCGAGGCCGAACCAGTAGAGGGGTCGGTACATGAGGTACTGGAACTGGTTGCGGACATCAACCGAGCTGTGCCCGCTGTCGATCAGGGGGAAGATCCAGTTGGCGTAGGTGCCGGGGGGCAGGGCAAAGGTGGCGGTCCCCCCCTTCTTGGCCGGGGCGGCGGAGGTGCTGGAGGCGGAGGTGCTCGACGCCGTGGTGGACTTGCCATGGCCCGAGGAGCAGGCGGCCAGAGCCAACGGCAGGGCGGCCAGAGCAACGAGCAGCGGGGTCCGGTGTCTCATGGCATCTCCCCTCACTATTGGTGTTAGGTCGACCACCGGGAACGGTAGCCCTGGGCGGGGGCGGAATCAATGCAGGGGGTCGCCGCCTCCCGGTAGCGTGAAGGGGTGACCGTGGACACCGGACGGCTGAAGGAGTTGATCCGGGACGTCCCCGATTTCCCCCGGCCGGGAGTGGTGTTCAAGGACATAACCCCGCTCCTTGCCGATGCCGAGGCCTTCCACTGGGCCGTGGGGGAGGTGTCGAGCCCCTTCAGGGGCGCCTCGGTGACCAAGGTGATCGGCATCGAGGCCCGGGGCTTCATCGCCGCCGCCCCCGTGGCCTGCCGGCTCGGCGCCGGCTTCGTCCCGGTGCGAAAGGCCGGCAAGCTGCCCTGGCACGTGGAGGCCCAGGAGTACGAGTTGGAGTACGGGGACGGCCGTCTCGAGGTCCACCGGGACGGGGTGGGCCCGGGGGACAAAGTGCTCATAGTGGACGACGTGCTGGCCACCGGAGGAACGGCACGGGCCACCACCCAACTGGTGGAGAGGTTGGGGGGGGCGGTGGTCGGGCTGGCCTTCTTCGTGGAGCTGGGGTTCCTGGGCGGCCGCTCCCGGCTGGGCGGCCATCAGGTGCTAACCCTGGTGGACTACGAGTAGGGGCAGGGCATGGCCACGGTCGACCGGGTCCTTCCCTGGAGGCGCCAGGCCGCTGGCTCGGGCCCCTTGGAGCCGGTGCTGGCCGCCCTCCGGGAGCGCACCTCCCGGGGCGACCTGGAGCTGGTGAGGCGGGCCTACCAGGCCGCCGAGCAGGCGCACGAGGGGCAGTTCCGCCAGTCCGGGGAGCCCTACATATCCCACCCCCTGGCGGTGGCCACGGTGGTGGCCGAGCTGGGCCTGGACCACGTGAGCGTGGCTGCCGCCCTCCTCCACGACGCCGTGGAGGACACGGGGATGACGCTCGAGCATCTGGAGGCGGAGTTCGGGCCGGCGGTGGCGGCCATCGTGGACGGGGTGACCAAGCTGGACCGGCTGCGCTTCGAGTCCAAGGAGGCCCAGCAGGCCGCCACCATGCGCAAGATGCTGCTGGCCATGGCCAGGGACTGGCGGGTGCTCGTCATCAAGCTGGCCGACCGCCTGCACAACATGCGCACCATCGCCGTGCTGCCCGAGTGGAAGCAGCGCCGCACGGCCCAGGAGACTCTCGACATCTACGCCCCCCTGGCGCACCGCCTGGGCATCCAGGAGATCCGCTGGCAGCTGGAGGACCTGGCCTTCGCCACCTTGCACCCCAAGCGCTACGCCGAGATCGAGCAGATGGTGGCCACCCGCTCCCCGGAGCGAGAGATCTACCTGGCCCAGGTGCTGGAGACGGTCCGGGGCCGCCTGGCCGAGCTGGGGATCGAGGCCGAGGTGACGGGGAGGCCCAAGCACCTGTGGAGCATCTACGAGAAGATGGTGGTGCGGGGCAAGGAGTTCGACGAGATCTACGACCTCATGGGGATCAGGGTCCTGGTCGACACGGAGAAGGACTGCTGGGCTGCCCTCGGGTCTATCCACTCCCTGTGGAGCCCGGTGCAGGGCCGCTTCAAGGACTATGTCAACACCCCCAAGTTCAACCTCTACCAGAGCCTTCACACCACGGTGATCGCTCCCCGGGGAAAGACCCTGGAGGTGCAGATAAGGACGAGGGAGATGCACCGCCGGGCCGAGTACGGCATCGCGGCCCACTGGGGGTACAAGGAGCGGTCCACCCCGGCCGAGATGGCCTGGCTCCAGCGCATCGTGGACTGGCAGGCCGACACGCCCGACCCCATCGAGTTCCTCGAGACCCTGAAGCTGGACCTGGAGCTGGACGAGGTCTACGTCTTCACCCCGAAGGGCCAGGTGGTCACCCTCCCCGCTGCCGCCACCCCCATCGACTTCGCCTACGCCATCCACACCGAGGTGGGCCACCGCTGCATAGGGGCCAAGGTGAACGGCCGGCTGGTGCCCCTCGACTCCCGCGTGCACTCGGGGGACACCATCGAGATCGTCACCTCCAAGTCGCCCACGGCCGGCCCGTCGCGGGACTGGCTCAAGATCGTGGCCACCCCCAAGGCCCGCAACAAGATCCGGCAGTGGTTCAGCCGGGAGCGCCGGGAGGACGCCATCGAGAGCGGCCGGGAGGAGCTCACCAAGGCCCTGCGCAGGGAGGGCTTGCCCGTGCAGCGCATAGGCGGGACCAAGGCCCTGGCCAGCGTCATCGAGGCCCTCAACTACCAGGACCTCGACGCCCTGCACGCCGCCATCGGAGACGGCCACGTCTCGGGCAGGAGCGTGGCCCAGCGGTTGGCGAGGGAGCTGAGGGGCGGGGACCACGAGGAGCAGCTGCCGACCACGGCCAGGGCGCCCCGCCGGCCCAGCCGGCGCCGGGCGGTGGGGGTGTACGTGGAGGGCCTGGACGACGTGATGATCCGGCTGTCCCGGTGCTGCACCCCGGTCCCCGGGGACTCGATCGTGGGCTTCATAACCAGGGGGCGGGGGGTGTCCATACACCGGGCCGACTGCGCCAACGCCATCTCGCTCACCACGGGCACCAGGGAGCGGGTCATAGACGTGGAGTGGGACCGGGACACGACCGGAGTGTTCACCGCCTCGGTGGAGGTGAAGGCCCTCGACCGGTCCCGGCTCCTTGCCGACGTCACCCGGGTGCTGGCCGAGCACCACCTCAACATCCTGTCCAGCTCGAGCCATACCGGTGCGGACCGGGTGTCGCGCATGCGGTTCGAGTTCGAGCTGGCCGACCCGGGGCACCTGGACTCGGTCCTTTCCTCCATCAAGGCTCTCGACAGCGTCTACGACGCCTACCGGGTCCTGCCCGGGGCGGCGTCCTGATCCCGCCGGCCGGGTTGCACAGCCCATACCGGCTGTCCTAGAGAGGCTCTCCGTGGTAGACGCCTTGTTCCAGCGGGACGGCACGGGCTGGTTCCCCACCCCTCATGCCCGGGGGCCCTGGAACCCCGAGCACCTGCACGGAGGGCCGGTGGCCGCCCTGCTGGCCCGGGAGGTCGAGACCACCACGACGGCGGGGGCCGGTCCCTTCCGGGTGGCCCGCCTCACGGTCGAGCTGCTCCGCCCCGTGCTGCTGGCCCACCTGGACGTCAAGGCCGCCCTGGCCCGCCCCGGGGGCAGGGTCCAGCTGGTGGAGGCGGAGGCGACCCAGGGGGGACGGGTGGTGGCCCGGGCCCGGGCCCTGCGGATCCGCACCAAGCCCGTCCCCCTGCCCGAGGAGGTGGCCTCCAAGGGCCCGGCCCCGCCCCCCGGGCCGGAGCGGGGCCGGCGGGCCTCGGCCCCCCGCTCCGGGGGCCCCGGTTTCCACACCACGGGTGCCGAACTGCGCTTCGTGGAGGGGTCCTTCACTGAGCCCGGGCCCTCCATGGTCTGGATCCGCCTGGCCTTCCCCGTGGTGGCGGGGGAGGATCCCACCCCCCTGCAGCGGGTGGCGGGAGCGGCCGACTTCGGGAACGGGGTCGGCTCCCCCCTCCCCTTCGACGGCTATGTCTTCATCAACCCCGACCTGAGCATCCACCTGCTGCGGGAGCCGGCCGGGGAGTGGGTGGGCCTGGAGGCCGGGATGCAGGTGGACGGGGAGGGGATCGGGCTGGCCCAGAGCCGGCTCTGGGACGGGCGCGGGGCGCTGGGCCGCTCCCTCCAGTCGCTCCTGGTGGACCGCCAATGACCCCTGCCACCGTCGGCGGCCCGGTCACCTTGGGGGCGGCTCCCTTGAGCATTGACGAGGTGGTGAGCGTGGCCCGCCACGGGGCCCGGGTAGAGGTCGCCGCCGACCTGGAGGACACCATGGCCCCCGCCCTGGAGGTGGTGGAGCGGGCGGTGGCCGAGGCCCGCACCGTGTACGGGGTCACCACCGGCTTCGGGGCGCTGGCCCACACCCGGGTGGCACCCGAGGAGGCAGAGGCGGTCCAGCAGGCCCTGGTGCAGAGCCACAGTGCCGGCATGGGCAGGCTGGTGGAGCCCGAGGTGGTGCGGGCCATGCAGCTGCTGCGGGCCCGGACCCTGGCGGCCGGGCACTCCGGGGCTCGCCCCTTGCTGGTGCGGGCCATCGTGGACCTGCTCAACGCCGGCATCGTGCCGGCCGTCCCCGAGGTGGGGTCGCTGGGCGCCTCTGGGGACCTGGCCCCCCTGGCCCACGCCGCCATCGTGCTGACGGGAGGAGGATGGGTGCTGGACGCCCCCCAGGGCGGGGGCTGGTGGCGCCGGCCGGACGAGGGGGCCGGGGCCCCCGTCCCCGCCGGCCCGGTGCTGGCCCGGGCCGGTGTGCCCCCCGTGCGCCTCCAGGCCAAGGAGGGCCTGGCCCTCCTCAACGGCACCGAGGGGATGCTGGCCCATCTGTGCCTGGCCCTGGCCGACCTTCGGGTCGCCCTGGCCACCGCCGACGTGGCCTGCGCCATGAGCGTGGAAGCCCTCCTCGGCACCGACGCCGCCTACGCCGAGAGGATCCAGGACCTGCGGCCCTACCCGGGGCAGAGGGCCAGCGCCGCCAACCTGCGCCGGCTCCTGGCCGGCTCCCCCGTGGTGGCCTCCCACCGGGAGTCGACCCATGCCGTCCAGGACGCCTACTCCCTGCGGTGCGCCCCGCAGGTCCACGGTGCCACCCGGGAGGCCCTGGCCCATGCTCGACGTGTAGTAGAGGTCGAGCTAGCCAGCGTCACGGACAATCCCCTGGTGTTCCCGGACCAGGGCGCCGTGGCGTCGGGGGGGAACTTCCACGGCCAGCCCCTGGCCCATGCGGCCGACTTCTTGGCCCTGGCCCTGGCCGGCCTGGGTGCCATAGCCGAGCGGCGCATCGACCGGCTGATGGACCCCGCCCGGTCCCAGGGCCTGCCTCCGTTCCTCGCCGTCGAGGCCGGGGTGAACTCGGGGTTCATGCTGGCCCACTACACGGCGGCGGCCCTGGTCAACCGGCTCAGGGGCCACGCTGCGCCCGCCTCCACCGACTCCATCTCCACCAGCGGAGGTCAGGAGGACCACGTCTCCATGGGCTGGAACGCCTGCCGCTCCCTGCGCCTGGCCGTGGCCGACGTCACCCGCGTGGTGGCCCTGGAGACGGTCTGCGCCGCCGAGGCCCTCGAGTTGCGGGCCCACCGTCCCCCTGACGGCCATGACGGCCGGCTCCGTCCCGGGGAGGCCACCCAGGCGGCCATCGATGCCCTGCGCCGGCGGGTGCCGAGGATGGACGTGGACCGCTTCCTCGCCCCCGACCTGGCCTCGGCCACCGAGCTGGTCGCCTCCGGCGAGGTGCTGGCGGCGGTGGAGGAGGTGACCGGCCCCCTCGATTAGGGCTGGGGGCGGCCCGGCACGGGGCCCAGTGCGGAGGACAGCCACCGGCTGGGGCGGCTGCGCGAGGTGGCCCACCGGGCCAGACGGTCTGCCGTTGACGCCATCCGCCGGCCGGGCCCGGGAGCGGCCCCGTCGGTGAGGTCGTTCCAGTAGAGGGCCCATCCCGGCCCGAGGGCCCTGGACACCCGGTCGGTGGTGAGGGCTCGGCCCAGCGCCGAGACCAGGCGAGGCCGATGGACCAGGGCGGCGTGGATGGCCGCTGTGGACGACTGGAAGCCCAGGTGCCTGGACCGCAGGTGGGCGGTGTAGGCGAGGGAGGCCCTCCCCGGGCCGGCCAGGATGGCCCGGGCCGCCGCCGCCCCGGTGTCGAGGGCCTGGGAGATCCCCTCCCCCTGGAGGGGGTTCACCATGCCGGCGGCATCGCCCACCAGGAGCACGCCGTCCCCGGCGGGGACGGTTCCCACCATCCCCATCTTCACCCAGCCGCCCAGGCGCGCCGAGCAGGGCTCGGGCCCGAGCAGGCCGAGGTGGTGCAGGTGGGCGAGGAACCCCTCCAGGCCCCTGGTGGCGGCCATCCCCTTGCGCCGGTCGTGACCCACGCCGGTCCCCAGGCCGGCGTTGGCCCAGCCTCCCGGCCCGGGGAAGAGCCAGCCGTAGCCGGGGAAGGCCCGGCCCGGCTCGGGGTCCCAGAAGGCGACCACCGGCAGCTCCACCTCCTTCGGGACGTAGGTGCGCACGGCGAAGCCCCAGAGGATGCTCCCGGGGTCGACCAGCCCGCAGGTGGCGGCAACGGTGCTGGTGGACCCGTCGGCCCCGATCACCACGTCGGCGGTGAGGGCTCCCCGGCCGTCGAGGTGCACCGTGGCAGGCCGCCCGCCGGCCTCCACCCCGTCCACCCGGGCCTGGACCTCCTGGGCACCGGCCTCCAGGGCGGCCTGGCGCAGCCAGCGATCGAGCTCGCGGCGCCTGAGGGCCCAGCCGTGCCCGGGGTAGGAGAGACCGCTGCGGGCCCTGAGCAGGGCCCGACCCCCGCTGGGGCCGATGACGACGAGGTCGCCCACGGGCAGGGGCCCGGGGAGCTCCAGGCCCAGGTCCCCGAGGAGGCGGGCAGCGCGGGGTCCTATGAGGTCCCCGCAGGCCTTGTCCCGGGGGAAGGAGGCCTTGTCCACCAGGGCCACCCGGGCGCCGCCCCGGGCCAGGACCAGGGCCGCTGCCGAGCCCGCCGGCCCCGCTCCGACGACCACCACGTCGAAGCGGGCCGGGGGCACCGACCCGTTGTACCCGGGCGGGAACTAGCGCCGTGCATCTGCCTACGCTGGCCGGGTGGAGCGGTTGGTCCCCGGGCTGCGCTGGCCCGAAGAGATGGTGGCCCGGTCCCGGTCCCAGCCGCGGCGCTTCGCCCCCGAGCTCTTCGGCCGGCTGCCCTCCCGGTACGACCTGTTGTCCCTGGTCCTCTCCTTCGGCCAGGACCGGCGCTGGCGGGGGGCAGCCGTGGACCGGGTGGAGGCCGGCCCGGAGTCGCTGGTGCTGGACGTCGCCACCGGTCCGGCCGGGGTGGCCCTGGCGGTGGCGGGGACGACGGGCGCCCGGGTCGTGGGGGTGGACGTCACCGAGGGCATGGTGCGCCAGGGAAGGTTCAACGTGGCCCGCCGGGGCGGCTCGGACCGGGTCCAGCTCCTGGTGGGCCGGGGCGAGCAGCTCCCGTTCGCCGACGGGACCTTCGATGCCCTCACCTTCAGCTATCTCCTGCGTTACGTTGCCGACCCGGAGGCCACCTTGGCCGAGCTGGCCCGGGTGGTACGAGCGGGGGGGACCATCTCCTCCCTGGAGTTCCTCCGCCCGGCCTGCCCCCTGTGGTGGGCCCTCTGGTGGGTGTACACGCGGGCGGTGCTCCCCGTGGCGGGCGGGATCCTCGGGGGGAGGGCCTGGTACGAGGTGGGCCGCTTCCTCGGCCCGAGCATCACCGAGCACGACCGCAGGTACCCGTTGGGCTGGATGCAGGAAGCCTGGCGCCGGGCGGGGATCACGGAGGTCGGGGCCAGGCCCATGAGCCTGGGGGGAGGATTGGTCATGTGGGGCAGGAAGGCGCCGGGTCCCGGGCCGCATGGCTGAGCCCGGCCTCCCTGGCCCGGAGCCGGTCAGGGAGCCTCTTCAGGGGGCGGAGGAGGGCGCCGGGCTGGCGCCACCGGCGTTCTATGCCGCCGGGCGAGGTGCACTGGGTGAGTGGTGGACCGTCCTCCACCCTCCCTACACGGCCTGGCACCTCTCCTATGTGGTCATCGGGGCGGCGCTGGCCCCCAAGCTGCGGGTGGCCCCGCTCCTGGCGACCCTCGGGGCCTTCTTCCTGGCGGTGGGAGTGGCCGCCCATGCCCTGGACGAGCTGAGGGGCAGGCCCCTGCGGACGGCCATCCCGGCTTCCCACCTGGCGACGGCAGCGGGTGTGAGCCTGGCTCTCGCCTGCGGCATCGGGGTGCTCGGGGTGGTGCGCCTCGGACCCCTGCTCATCCCCTTCATCGCCGTGGGGGCCCTCCTGGTGGTCACCTACGACCTGGAGCTGGCGGGAGGGATGCTGCACAACGACACCGGCTTCGCCGCCGCCTGGGGCGCCTTCCCGGTGCTCACCGCCTACTTCGCCCAGACCGGCTCGCTGGCTCCGGCCGCCCTGGCTGGTGCCGCTGGGGCCTTCGGCCTCTCATGGGCCCAGCGCCAGCTGTCGGCGCCGGCCAGGCGCCTGCGGCGGAGGACGGTGAGCGTCTCGGGGGAGCTGGTGGGGCGGGACGGCCGGAGAGAGGCCATAGACCGGGAGCTCCTGCTCGGACCGCTGGAGGGCGCCCTGAAGGCGCTGTGCGGGGCGGTGGTGGCCCTGGCCGTCGCCCTGGCCCTCACCCGGGCGTGGCCCTAGGCCTCGGCCTGGAACAGCATGAGGGTGACGGTGAAGCGGCTGCCGGCATGGCCGGGGCGGGGTGAGACGGAGACGCCCACCTCCCAGTAGTCCCCGTAGTCGCTGGCATGGCGGGCCAGGATCAGGCCCGGGGTGTTGTTCACCACGTCCCAGCGGCGGTGGGCGAGGGCGGCGGGGAAGAAGTGCCTGACCGTGGCCACGGGGTAGGGCGACACGTAGGAGACGCTGCGGTCATAGGTGTCGACGCCCCGGTCGTGGTTGGTCCTGCCCACGACCGTCGAGTGGGCCGGCACCACGACGGCGCCGAGCACGTCCGCAGGTATCTGATGGCTGCGGTCGAGAGGGGCGAAGGCGGCCCCGACGCCACGGGTCGGGAGGTTGACCGAGCCGTAGGAGGGCCTGGAGCTGGGATGGGTGGAGGCCGAGCCGGCCAGGTAGGACACGAACACTACCAGCACGATGGCGCAGATGGTTATGGAGATGTTGCGTGCCAGGCGCATTCGTGCCCCGGCGGACCGGCGGGCCGTGGTGCTCATGACACGGGAAAGGCTACTGGCGGCGGTCGGCCCGCCCTAGCCGGGGTGGGGGCGGGGGGGGCTAAGGTGGCGGGTGCTGGCGGCGTGGCCGAGTGGTTTAGGCAAGGGCCTGCAAAGCCCTGTACCCCGGTTCAATTCCGGGCGCCGCCTCCACGCAAGGTCGGCTCGGATCTCAGCGGGAAGCCCCGGGTCCGAGGATCACCCAGACGCGAACCAAGGAGCCTTCAAGCTCTCAGGCGTGATCCAACAGCCAGGCCGTAGCCGCCCGTGTCGGCTCCGAGCCGCCTGCCGTAAGGCGGTTGCACCACCTGCAAGCCAGACCGCCTGCCAAGTTGACCTACCGACGTGGGTCGGCTGGGATGGCAGCGTCACGCCCCGGGCGATCGGCGGTTGCGATATACCTTTACTCTTGCGGTGCTATAGTAAAGGTACGCCGAGGGTGTCCTCCAAGAACCAGGTGACCCTACCCCTGAAGGCCATGCGGGCCGCAGGGCTCCGGCCAGGCGACGAGGTAACGGTGCGACCCGCTGGCCCCGGCGAGATCGTCATAGCAGCTCGGACCTCCCGGGTACGTCGCCACGCTGGCATCGCAACTGGGATCTATCGGCCAGCGGAACTCGACCAGCTCCGGGACGAGTGGGAACGCTGATCCTTGACGCCAGCGTCCTCATCGGGTTGCTCGATGCTGCAGACGACCATCATCGGCGCGCTGTCGACGACGTCGAGGCCGCTGACGAGGCGTCCACAGATCTCGTCGCTCCGGCGAGCGCCTACAGCGAGGCGATGGTGGCCTTCGCACGGGTAGGCCGCATCGGTGAAGCTCGAGAGGCCATCGCCGCTATGGGCATTCGCCTGTCACCCCTTGACGCGAGGACGGCCGAGTGTGCCGCCGAGCTCCGCGCTCGACACGACCGTTTGCGCTTGCCTGACGCGATTGTTCTGGCTACCGCTCGTGAGCTGGGCGGGCAACTGCTGAGCTACGACGAGCGCCTCGCTCCGTACGCGACCGTCGACGATGGCTGAGTGCAGTCGGTAGCTGATCGCCGCCTCAAGGGTCATCTGGATCTCCGTGCTGGCGGCCACATGTCGCCAGTCCGATGGAGCCACCCCGATGATTCATCACCACGCCGCCGAGGCGGCAATCACCCTGTTCCTCGCACCCGGGAACCCTCATCACTGCCAGGGGGTGGCCCCCCCTTACTTCCCTGCTCACTAACGCATGGAGGTCTGCCGCCGATCGGTGCTGGCCGTCGGCACCATGGGCGCCGGCACCGCCCACCTCTTCCCATGCGGCTGCCATCGCCGGCGGCTCCCGGTGCGGGCGGCTCGTGGCTCAGGGAGTGATCTCTACGGTCGCCGGGCTCGGCTCCGGCAGCGGCAACGACGTCACTTCCGCTGCGATGCGGTCCCGCTCGGCGCCCGAGAGGTCCCGCCACGCCTCTATGCGAACCCGCCGGCCGGAGCGCCGCCAGGTCCCGGCGACCTCCCCGTCCAAGAGGAGAGCCCCCGGCCAGACCCTCGGGGTCCACAGCTGCGCCCTCTGGTCCGGGTTGGCGACGAGCAGCTCGCGGTCCGGGCCCTGCAGCAGGAAGTAGGGGTCCCCGCTCGGCAAGAGCCGAACCGCCGCTTCGGGCCGGGCCCGGGAGCGGAACGAGGCTTCGTCGGAGGCCAGGACCCAGGCGGGGCCGATGGGTGTGCGGACAGGAACCAGTGAGGGCCGCAGCCTCGAGAACACCGCCTCGCTGCTGCTGGCCGACAGGCCCGACCAACTGGCGAAAGAGGCGGCGGTCGTCGGGCCGAACACGTGCAGGTAGCGGCGGGCCAGCTCCAAGCGGGCCTCGCCCGGGTCCACGTCGGGAGGGGGACAGGGGGAGACCCTGGGTCGCCGGGCACCGTCCCAACGGATGAGCACCGTGCCTGTAGCTGCCGCGTAGCGGAAGGCGTTGGGGTGGACCCCGACCCTACGACCAGCCTCCTCCAGCGAGTCGACGCCATTGGCCAGCAGGTCGTGCAGCTGCGCGGCGAGACGCTTGGCCCGCTCCCGCCCCCGGGGATCGTCGGGGAGCAGTGCCAACGTGAATAGGGCCAGGTCCACGCCCGCGGCCACGAACACGCTGAAGCGCGGCCCCCACACCTGGACCAGCCCCGGATCCTCCCAGCTCTGCGGGGTGGTGCCATCGACCCGGGCATGGAGGGACAGCAGCGCCGCACGGGGCATGCTGTCCTGCAGGCCGACCCACGCCGCTCTGCGGAGGCTGTCCGGGCCCGGGGGCAGGCGCCGATCGAGCGGGGCGACCGCTCGCCTGTGGCGGAGAACCTGTTCCCTCTGCAGGACCAACACCAGAAGCAGTTCAGCGCACCGGGGCTGGGCCCGCAATGAAGGGGGCGATCGGCCTGGCCTGCCGGCGCTGGAGTGCCCCACCGGTCCTGACACTTCCTCCTCGATCCGGTGCTCCAAGCCGACCACCACTTCCTGGGCTATCGCCGGGGCAGCCGTGGGTAACCTCGGTTGTGGTCGAGCACCTGCTCCGCCTCATGGGGGATGCCGTCGACCCCTGGGCCTACCCGGTCGTCTTCGTCGCCACCGCTCTCGAGGCCTCCGCCTTGGTGGGCCTGGTGATACCGGGCGAGACGGTCTTGTTGTTGGCGGGCTTCCTCGCCTTCCAGGGCCGATTGACCCTCTGGCCACTCATGGTGCTGGCTGTCGTTGGCGCCGTGGTGGGAGACTCTGCTGGCTACGAGCTCGGGCGCCACTATGGTCCTCGGCTGGAGCACAGCTGGGTGGGCCGAAGGGTCGGGACCCGCCGCTGGGAGCGGGCCAGGGTGCAGATTCGCCAAAGAGGCCCTCAGGCCGTGCTGATCGGACGGTTCGTGGGCCTCTTGCGGGCGGTCGTGCCGGCCGCCGCAGGCGACGCGGGGATGCCGTATGGCGCCTTCCTGACCTGGAACGTCCTCGGTGCCCTGGTCTGGGCCCCTTTGGTCGTTGGGGTCGGATACCTGGCCGGGGAGTCCTACGATGCGGTGGCTCATTTCATGGGATGGGGTTCCCTCGGCATCGTGGCTGCGCTGGTTGCAGCCTGGCTGGCCGCTCGCCGGGTTCGCAGGCGCAGGCGGACCCGGAGCGGTGAGGGCGGCGAGCCTGAGGCCGGGATGGAGCCATGAGCAACCGTGACCGTTCCCGCGCCCCGGGCTTATGTCATTGCCCCGGTCCCGGGCGAAGGGGAGTGGCCCCTCTACATCACCGCTGGCGTCGGGTCCCCTGGCTCGGGGGGTCGATGTCCCGGTGGCCTGCATCCTCCGGTTCCCTGGGGGATCGCTTCGGCCAGCAGAAGGCGGCGGTGCCCAGGCGGCCGGGTGTGTCCACGAACGGACCGGCACCCACCGGCGATCCCTCAGCGCCCCATACGGCCTTCTACCAGCCGGAGGTGGTCGTCGCAGGCGGCCCCGACCTCCTCGTCGTGGGTGGCCACCACCACGATCCGCCCCCGCCTGGCCTCTCTCACGAGCAGGTCCACCACCAGGGATCGGCTGGCGGCGTCCAGCTCTGCTGTCGGCTCGTCGGCCAGCAGCACGGGAGCGTCCAGGGCGAGGGCCCGGGCCAGTGCCAGGCGCTGGCGCTGGCCGCCGGACAGCTCCTGGGTCATCTTCTCGCCCAGAGAGCCCAGGCCCAGGGCCTCCAGCCACCGGGCACACCGCTCCTCGATGTCGGCCCGGGCCAGGCGGCGGGCCTGGAGGGGGACGGCCAGGTTCTCCACGGCGGTCAAGATGGGGACCAGGCCCAGACTCTGGAGCATCATGGCGCAAGCATGCCGGGCCGTGCCGTCCTCCATGGCCGTCCCGTCCAGGAGGACCCGTCCGCCGGCTGGCCGGTCCAGCCCGGCCAGCAGCAGGAGGAGGGTGGTCTTGCCCGACCCCGATGGGCCCGAGACGGCCAGGGCCCGGCCGGCGGGCGCTGTCAGGCTCACGTCCTCCAGGATCAGGCGCCCCCCGGCCTCGTAACGGAGATGTTCGGCTCGCAGCTCCCGGACGGGGCCCGCCGGACTCACGGCCTCTCCCCCTCCTCTCGGACCAGTTCCACCCGGTCGCCTTGGCGGCGCACCCGTACGAGGCTGCCGGCCGGGAAGGCGCTTCGCAGGTCGGGGGGGAGCTGGATGCTGCCATCCTGGCCCACCACGGCGTACTCCCGCCCCCGGCGGCCCTCGGACCCGATCCGGCCATCGCGGATGGTCACGGTGCGGGGCACGGCGGCCGCCACCGCCGGATCGTGGGTGACCACGAGGATGGTGATGCCGAGGTCAGCGTTGAGACGGTGCAGGAGCTCCACCACCTGGTCCCGGGCGGCCCGGTCCAGGTTGCCGGTGGGTTCGTCCACCAGCAGCAACCCCACTCCCGTCGCCGCTCCCACCGCCAGGGCCACCCGCTGGCGCTCACCGCCCGACAGGGTGCCCACCGCCTGGTGGCTCACGGCGTTGAGCCCCAGACGGTCCAGGAGCTCGCCGGGGCGGCCCACATGGGCCCGGCTGGACCCACGGGCCCTTCCCCGCTGGGCGAAGCGAATGTTTCCCACGGCATCGGCGTAGGGCAGGAGGTTGCGTCCCGCCCCCTGGAGGACCAGGCCCACCTGGGTGGCCCGCAACCGGAGAAGCTGGCGGGGCCCCAACCGGGCCAGGTCCGCCCCGCCGACCCGGACCCGGCCTGCCGAGGCCCGGAAGAGGCCGGCGACCAGCCCGAGCAGAGTCGACTTGCCCGAGCCCGACGGGCCCAGCACGGCCACCAGCTCGCAGGGATCGACCTCGAGGTCGACCCCCCGGAGGGCCACCACGTCGCCTTCCGGGCTGGGATAGATGTGCACCACGCCCTCGCAGCAGAGCCCGACGCCGGCGCCGTCCTCGCCTCCTTGCCGGGACAGCAACGCTGGCCCTCTCATTCGGCCTCCACCCGCAGCCGGGATGGTGCCACCCGCCTCAGCACACCGAGGGCCGAGACCAGCGCCCCCACGACGAGGAGGAGCGCCAGGACGGCAACGAAAGGCCCCAGCACCATCGCCGGCCATCCGAGCTGGAGAGGTGGCCCGGAGGAGGCGTCGGCCACCTCCGGCACCGCTGGCAGGGCCAGGGTCAAGGCGCCCAGCCCGGCCGCCACGCCGAGGGCGCCTCCCCCGCCCAGCAGCACCAGCTGCTCGCCGAGGAGCGAGTAGAGCAGGGCTCTTCTCCTCACGCCCATGGCCCGCAGGGCGGTGAGCTCGGTAGCCCGCCGCTCGGCCGAGACGGCCAGGGAGAAGATCACGGTGCCGAGGGCCAAGATGGCAGCGGCTGCCGCCCCCACCAGGAAGAGGTAGTCGGCCAGAGCCAGGCCGCCGTGGTCAAGCTGGGCCAGCCGGGTCGAGGTCCGCCTCACCGACAGGACGGTGAGCCCTTGCGCCTTCAGCCGGCGGATGACTCCCTGCCCCGCCTGGGGAGAGAGCCAGACCTGGTCAGTGGCGGTGGCCAGTTCCGGGCCAGTGGCGGCCCTCTGGGCCAGGGTGAGGTCCACCAGCGATCCTTGGGCCTCGATCTCGGGTAGGGTCGGGACCTCGACCTGCCCGTTCAGGTTGACGCCGTAGCCGTCGAGCCCCTGGGAGGGGATCGACGACAGGTTGTCGCTGTTGACGCTGGCCACAGGGGGCGTGATGACCGCCGGCAGCGCCTGGGGAGTGGTGGCGGGGCCGATGGTGGGGATGCCCTGGTCCCCCTCCAGGTTGAACGACGCTACGAGGCCCCCTCGAGCCGGGGCCTCGCCAAGGGCGGCCTGCACTCCGAACTGGGGAGAGGTGTTGGCCACGGCCCAGCGGTTGGGATCGGTGAGCCCGGCGTGGACCGGCCGCCACGAGCCATGATCGGGCCTCGCGGCGAGCGAGCGCAGGACGAGGGAGAAGTTGACGACCCCGCCATAGAAGCTGTTGGGCTGCCATACCGGCTGCAGGGTCACGAGGTGGCAGCCCCGGCGGCACATGCCAGGTAGGCGAACCGTGTAGCGATGGGTGCCGGCCCGGATGGGGCCGATGGTGATGCCGGGTGCCTGGCCGTTGCTGCCCGCCACGACGAGCGACAGGGCCAGCGAGGGGGGGACCGGGTGGGGAAGGTCAATCGAGAGGGCCAGCTCCCGGCCGACCAGGGTCACAGGGGGGGCGGTGCGGGGGCGCAGGTAGTGGGCGATGGCGGCCACCGGCTCGGACGACAGGCCCCGGGGCCAGGACGCCACTCGGGCCAGGCGGGTGGAGTCCACGGCGAGGAGGGTGGTGCTCGAGGTGTTGACCACCACCGCAGCCATGGCCAGGTGACCGGAGGGGTCGGCCCGGCGCACGGCCTGCTCCAGGTTCACCAGGGTGGGAACTCCCACCGTGAGGACCTGGGCCGCCCCCACATCGACGCCGGCTCGCACAGCCCGGTTGTGGCGGGCCACGGCCCAGCTCAAAAGGGCAAAGGTGGTGAGCCCCAGGGCCACGGCCAGCAGGACCACCTGACGGGCCAGGGTCGGTCGGCGCACGACCTGGCGCACGGCCAGAAAGGCCCCTACCGCCGGCGAGGCCCGCGTGGGGCGGATCCCCAGCCGGCAGAGCTGTGGCAGTGAGCGGGCCCCCACGACCCCGGCGCCAAGGGCCACGAGGGCGGGAGCGAACAGGGCCAGGGGATTGGGATGGCTCCCCTGCAGGACGCCGGTGAAGGCCAGCTCCACGATGCCGGCGGCGGCCAGGGCCAGAGCGGCCACATCCAGGGCCAGGGCAGCGCGCCGAGAGGGCTCGGGGCGACGGGCCGACTTCAGCTGCTCGGCGAGGGGGGCGGTGAGGATCCGCCTGCTCGCCAGGAGGCCGGCCAGGAGGCCTCCCGCCACCGCCAGGGCCCCGGTGCCAAGGGATAGCGGGGGTAGGGCCACCGGCGTGCCGGGCACCAGCAGGGAGCCGGCCTCCACGGCCACCACCCCCCAGGCCAGGGCCAGACCCAGCGGGTAGGCCAGGAGAATGAGGGCGGCCGGCTGGGCCAGGCCCACGGACAGGACCCGGAGGACCCCGAAGCCCCGCAGCTTGGCCAGAGCCACCTCCCCCTCCCTGGCTTCGGCGCTTCGGGCCAGAAGGCCGAACAGCAGCAGGAGGGTGAGGAGCACCAGCTCCATGGTCACGACGGCCACGATGGTGGCCATGAGCGAGACCTGATGATCGGCCGACGCCACCAGGGAGGCGAGCTCGGTGCCAACGGTCACGTCCTGCTTGGCGATGGCGGACTGGGTCAGCCCCGACAGGTCTCCCACCAGGGTCGAGGAGTTGGCGGTGGTGACCGCTCCTACCCGCAGGGGCACCTGGGCAGTGACCGTGGGGTTGTCGCGCATCAGGGGAGCCAAGGTGGACCGGGTGACGAACAAGGCGTCCAGGGGAAGGGGCTGGCTGGGGTTGGTTCCGAGGCCGAAGGTGAAGTCGCTGTGGTCCTCCCACCAGTAGGTGGTGTTCGTGTCGGGGATCCGGTAGAGGCCGACCACCTTGAGGCGGTCCTTGGCGGGCCGGGGCGCGTTGGCAGGGGAGGGGGTGACCGTAGAGCCGACCCGGGCCCGGAGAGCCCGGGCACTGCGCACCGAGAGGGCCACCTCCCCCCTGGCCCGGGGGCACGTACCGGCAACGAAGGCCAAGTGCGAACAGTCCCCGTCCCTGGCCAGCAGGTCACCCCTGTAAGCCTGTCCATTGGGGGCCACGAGGCCCACCCCCACATCCACCGTCACCACCTTGGGCCCGAACCAGGGCGGGCCGCTGGCCGGGACCGGGGCCCGGACGGCCTCGATACGGGGAACGGGGAGCTGCCCGTTGGCGTTCGCCACCAGGGTGAGCCCCCGATTGGGGACTGGTGCGGCCCGCAGGGTGGACTGCAGGACCGACTGGCCGCTGGCGTTCAGGTAGACGGGTCCCACCGCGGCCGCCGCCACCGCCACGACGGCCACCACCACGAGCACGAGGGAGGAGCCGGCCCGCCACAGCACCCCGGCCACGAGGAGGGTAAGCGGCCCATTGCCACCGGGCCCCGCGCCTGGGCGCTTGAGGGAGGTGGCAGTAGAGGTACGCAACAGGCGCAGGCTAGCCAGGACCGCCTCCGCCGGGTCGGCACCTTGGGGCCGGGAAGAGCCTGGTGACCGGGACCCACGCTGGTCCCAAGGGCGCCCGGTGCTCCTCGGCGAGTGCTGGTCGGGCTCCTCCTGCCTGGCCGGGTCATTGCCGGTTTCCCTGGTGGGTGCGACACTGCCGGCATGGACCGCCCAGCGCCCAGGATCGAGAGGGAGGGCCTCGCCGGCCGTCGTACGGTGGGGCCGATCGATGCCTCCCAGGTGCCCAGGTTCGCCGGCCCCGCCACCTTTGCCCGGCTGCCCCGGGCCGACGAGGTGCCGGGATGGACGGTGGCGGTGGCCGGGGTGCCCTTCGACAGCGGGGTCAGCTACCGGCCCGGGGCCCGCTTCGGCCCGGCAGCGGTGAGGGAGGCCTCACGGCTGCTCCGCCCCTATCATCCCGGCCTCGACGTCGAGCCCTTCGCCGTGGTGCAGGTCGTCGACGCCGGGGACATCGTGGCCACCCCCTTCGATATCGAGGAGGCCATCGGCCAGGTGGGTGCCGGCGCCATGGCTCTCATCGAGGGGGGCCGGCGCCTCGTGGCCGTGGGTGGTGACCACACCATCTCGCTGCCTCTTCTCCGAGCCCATGCCCGCAACGAGGGACCGCTGGCCCTGGTCCACTTCGATGCTCACCTGGACACCTGGGACACCTACTTCGGGGCGCCCTACACCCACGGAACCCCCTTCCGAAGGGCGTTCGAGGAGGGACTCCTGGCAGAGGACCACTGCCTCCACGTGGGCACCAGGGGACCTCTGTACGGGGCGACGGACCTCACCAATGATGCCGGCATGGGCTTCCGGGTCGTCACTTCGGCGCAGATGGACGAGCTGGGGCCGGCGGGCGTGGCTACCCGGATCCGGGAGCGGGTCGGGGACGCCCCCCTCTATCTGTCCGTCGACATCGATGTGCTCGATCCCGCCCATGCCCCCGGCACCGGCACCCCCGAGGCCGGGGGGCTCTCCAGCCGGGAGCTGCTCGGTGTCCTGCGCCGGCTGGTCGGGCTTCGCCTGGTGGGAGCGGACGTCGTCGAGGTGGCTCCCGCTTACGACCACGCCGAGATCACCGCCATCGCAGCCAGCCATGTCGTCTACGAGCTGATCGGCCTGCTCGCTATCCGAGCTGCGCAGGCCAGTTCGACCCCGGATGGGTCCAACGCCTCCGAGGATCGTGTATCGCACCTGGCCCCGGGGGTGAGCGATGGCCTCTAGCAAGGACGCCAGTGCTGAACCTTCGAGCGGTGTCCAGCCTCTGGTCCCGAGCGGGCTCCGCCGGTGGAACTGACTTGGAGCCGCGTCCGGGGATCTGGCACGTCATGGGGTTGTCAAGCCAAGATCACCGATGAGCGAGCAAGGAGGGATCGTGCCCGGATCGTCCACCAAAGGGATCAAGACCGTGCTGCACCCGGTGTCCGACCTGGACAGGGCCAAGAAGGTGTATGCCGCCCTGCTCGGGACCGAGCCCCAAGCCGACTCGTCGGAGTACGTGGGCTTCGACGCCGCCGGCCAGCACATCGGGCTCGTGCCCGGAGGTGGGCCCCAGGGCATGGACGCCCCGGTCGCCTACTGGCACGTGGAGGACATCGAGGCCAAGCTGGCCGAGGTGACGGCGGCCGGCGCTACCGTGAAGGAGCCCGTGCGCAAGGTGGGCTGGGGGCGCCGGGTGGCCACCGTGACCGACCCCGATGGCAACGTCCTCGGCCTTCTCGAGGACCGCTGAGGCGGGCATGACTGCCCCTTGCCGTTCCCGCTCCGAGCGCCGCCGGGACACTGAGCAGCGGCTCGGCCATGACCGGGACATGTGGGTTGCAAGCGCCTCTCTGGACGGCATCTCCGGCCGCTGTCGTCGGCCGAGCGCAAGGCGCAGCGGGGACCCCGAGAGGGAAGAAGCCGGCGGCCCACCCGGTTGACCCCCTCGTGGGTGCGCGGTGGGAGGATGGGGCGTGAGCAGGCCCATCAGCCAGAAGGTGGCGGTGAGCGCTGTCTACGTGGCCGCCATGTTCATGGCCATCATGGACGCCACCATCGTGAATGTGGCCCTGCCCACGATAGGCCGGGAGTTCCACACCCGGCCGGCGGCAGTGGACGGGATCGCCATCGGGTTCCTGGTGAGCCTGGCAGTGTGCATCCCGGTCTCGGGCTGGCTCGGCGACCGGTTGGGAGGCAGGAAGGTCCTGCTCGGGGCCATCCTCGTCTTCACCGGCGCCTCGGCCCTCTGTGGGGTGGCGGCCAGCCTTCCTGAGCTCGTGGTGTTCAGGGTCCTGCAGGGCGGGGCCGGAGGGCTGATGACCCCGGTGGGGATGGCCATGCTCTGGCGGTGCTTTCCCCCTGCCGAGCGGGTGCGGATCTCGGGCATCCTGGTCGTACCCACGGCGTTCGCCCCAGCTCTCGGTCCGGTGCTCGGTGGGTTCTTCGTGACCGATCTGTCGTGGCGGTGGGTGTTTTACGTCAACGTGCCCATCGGCTTGGCCGCCTTCCTGTTCGGGGTGGTCTTCGTGGCCGACCAGCGGTTGGAGCGCCCGGGGGCGTTCGACCTGGTGGGGTTCCTCCTGGCTAGCGGGGGGTTAGGCCTGTTCATGTACGGGCTGTCGGAGGGCCCGGTCAAGGGCTGGGGCTCCCCCGATGTGCTGGTGGCCGTGGCGCTGGGGGCGGCGCTGATCGCCGCCCTCGGGATCATGGAGCTCCGCCGGCGGGATCCCCTGGTCGATCTGCGCCTGCTCGGCGACCGCCTGTTCCGCTCCAGCAACCTGGTGATGTTCCTGGCCTCCACGGCCTTCCTCGGCGTGCTTTACCTGGTCGCCCTCTTCTACCAGGACGGGTTGGGCCTCTCCGCCCTGCAGTCGGGGTTGAGCACCTTCCCTGAGGCCCTCGGGGTGATGGCCGGGGCCCAGGTCACCACGCGCCGGCTGTACCCGGTGCTGGGGCCGCGTCGGGTCATCGCTGGTGGCTTGGTCGTCGTGGCCTTCGCCATGGCGGCCATGGTCCTGATCGGCCCGGACACCAGCCTCTGGTGGGCTCGGCTCCTCATGTTCGTCATGGGTCTCGGGATGTCCGGGGTGTTCATCCCGGTCCAGACGGCGGCCTTCGCCACCATCCCGCCCGAGCGGATGGGGCCGGCGTCCACACTGTTCAACGCCGAGCGCCAGCTGGGAGGGGCCATGGGAGTGGCGGTGCTCACCTCGGTGGTGGCAGCCGTCGGGCAGTTCAGCACTCATGTGGCCGGCCACCCGGCGGCCCACCTGGGCGCCTACCGGGGGGCCTTCCTGGTGGCGGCGGCGGTGGCCCTCATGGGGGCGGGGTCCGCCCTCACGGTGAGGGACGAGGATGCCGCCGACACCATCACCCGCTGGCGCGGGGCCAGGCCCGGGGCCCGGACCCCGGGCTCGGTGCCGGTCAAGAGGGCAGGCTTGGCGGCGGACTGAGCGTGATGGCCGAGGGGCAGGTGGTCCAAAATCCCATGGTGACCAGCTGAAGTCGGGGCGGGATGCCCGGGCATGGGTGGCCTCGTCTGGCCTATGGTGCCAGGCGAGGGCGTGAGAGAGGCAACAACCTGAGGGAGGGCCCAGCATGCCACTGTTCGGAAAGGGGGCGGCACCGGCGGCCGGAGAGGGATGGGAACCCGAGGCTGCCGGGGGCCGGCTGGCCCAGACCGCCGGGGCGGACCCGGCCGGGGTGTTCACCTCGGACCTCTCGGTGTCGGAGTACGTGCTGCTCGGTGAGGCGGGCTTCGAGCCCCTCGGGTTCGTGGTCGGCTCGTCCATCTACCACATCGGCTTGCAGGTTTCGCGGTGGGGGCAGAACCAGGAGCTGAGAACGCTCACCCAGGCCATGTACGACGCCCGGGAGCTGGCCATGACCCGCATGGAGGCCGAGGCCGAGCAGCTGGGAGCCGACGGCATCGTGGGAGTGCAGCTGCGCCTGCAGGCCTACGTCTGGGGTCAGGAGGTCTTGGAGTTCCTGGCCACGGGCACGGCAGTGCGAGCAAAGGGGGGGAATGGCAGTCACCGTACGCCGGCAGGGCGTCCCTTCACCTCGGACCTGTCGGCGCAAGACTTCTTTCGCCTGTTGGCAGGAGGGGCAGTGCCCGTGGCCTTCGTGCTCGGGACCTGCGTCTACCACATCGCTCACCAGACGGCCCTCCAGTCGCTCCGCCAGGTGGGCCAGAACCAGGAGATGGCCCAGTTCACCCAGGGCATATACGAGGCCCGCGAGCTGGCCCTGTCCCGGATGCAGGCCGAGGCCACGGAGGCCCGAGCTGGAGGCATCGTGGGGGTGAGCGTGGCCGTGCACAACCATGTGTGGGGTGAGCACGCCACGGAGTTCCTGGCCACGGGCACGGCCATCCGCCCCCTGGAGGAGGCCGGCCAGGCGCCTTCCTCGCCCCGCCCCACCTTCACGCTCGGCCTGGACTGACGGCGGTCCGGCGAGGCGGCAGGCGCCATGGGGCCCCGGTCGCTGGTGGGTCCGGCCGCTACAGGGTCTCCCGCCCTTCCTGTGGTTGCCGTGGGGATACTGTGGTCCCGTGAGCGACCAGGTTGTCCCCGGGGGGGTGGTCCATGGGCTGCCCCCGGACCTGCACAAGGCCTTGGTGGCCAATGCCAAGGCGCTTGCTGCTTGGAGGGACATCACTCCCCTGGCCCGCAACGAGTTCATCTGCTGGGTCGAGGATGCCAAGCAGGAGGTGACTCGAGAGCGCCGCATTCGACGGACCCAGGAGGAGCTGGAGGAGGGCCAGCGCCGGCCCTGCTGCTGGCCTGGGTGCAGGCACCGCCAGCGAGCCGGCCGGGTCAGGGCCGGCGCCTGAGACGAGCGACGGGGTCAGAAGGCGTCAGCCCCGCCAACCCCGGCGATAATGGCAGCCATGGCCTCAGTTTCCATCAGCGCCCCCTCAGGTGATCTCCCCGCCCACCTGTCGGTACCCGTCGGCCAGGGACCATGGCCCGGGGTGGTGGTGATCCACGATGCCCTCGGCATGAGCCAGGACCTGCGCAACCAGGGGGACTGGCTGGCCAGCGAGGGATACCTGGCGGTGGCACCCGACCTGTTCCACGGGCGGAACAGGATGGCCTGCATGGTGTCGATCATGCGGGAGGCCCGGGCGCGCAAGGGGCGGTCCTTCCAGGACATCGAAGCCGCCCGGGCCTGGTTGGGCGCCCGGGAGGACAGCACCGGCAAGGTGGGAGTCATCGGCTACTGCATGGGAGGTGGCTTGGCCCTCCTGCTCGCCCCGGGCCGGGGCTTCTCTGCCTCCAGCGTCAACTACGGCACGGCCCCCAAGGACGCCTACACACCTGAGTTCCTCCGGGGCGCCTGCCCCATCGTGGCCAGCTACGGGGCCAAGGATCCCACGCTGCGGGGAGCGGCCGAGCGCCTGGAGCAGGCCCTCACTGCGGTGGGGGTGGAGCATGACATCAAGGAGTATCCCGACGCCGGGCACGGGTTCCTGAACGACCACGAGGGCGCCGGTGATGAGAACCCGCTGCTGTTCAGGGTCATGGGCAAGCTCATGCCGGGCCCCGGCTACCACGAAGAGTCGGCTCGGGATGCCCGCCGGCGCATCATTTCGTTCTTCGACTCCCACCTGAAGGGCTAGGCCACGGCGCTGGAAGCCTGATCGGATCAGGCGAGAGGGCGCATGTCTGCCCCCAGGCCGAGGAGCAGGCCATCGGCGGTGACAGCCGGGCTGGTGGTGATGAACAGGGGCACCCCGTCCTCGGGCGAGAGGATCCGCTCCACCTCGTGGCCGAAGGCGTCGAGCACGACCCCGAGCAGGTCCCCTTCTCCCACCCGTTGGCCGGTGGTCACCCTGGCCTCCCACCAACCGGCGACCGCTGACCGCAGCCAGACGAAACGCCCCACCGTCCAGCGACCTCCAGCTGGAGTGGGACGGGGGCCGGCCAGCACCCCAAGATGGGAGAGCACGGACCTGAGCCCGGCCAGGTGAAGGGACACTGCGTCCTCCTCCAGCAGGCCCCGCCCCCCCGCCTCGGCGGTGATGGCCGGTATGCCGCTCGAGGCCGCCGCCCCGCTGGCTGTGCCCCCGATGGGGGCGTCGGAGCGGCCGGTGCGCACCACGTAAGGAAGGCCGAAGGCCTCCGCCATCTGGCGGGACGAGTCCTCCACCGGGGCCTCCTCGTAGAGGGCGAAGGGCGCCAGGGCCTCCACCATGTCTCCGGCGTGCATGTCGATCAGGTAGTCGGCCCCCCGGACCAGGTGGTCGAAGATCTCGTGGGCCAGCACCTCGGTGGGCGAGCCGTTGGGGTCCCCCGGGAAGCAGCGGTTGAGGTTCTTGCCGTCCCCGGGGACCACGAACGGCGTCCTGGTGCGGAAGGACACCTGGTTGACGATGGGGCAGCAGATGAGGGAACCGGCCAGGCCCTCGGGGTCCAGGTCTCGCAGGAACCGGGTGAGGGCAGCCATGGAGGAGTACTCGCACCCGTGGACCCCGGCCATCAGGGCCACCCGGGGCCCGGGCGTGGCGCCTCTGGCTTCGGTGATGACCAGCTCGGACCCGGATGGAGTCCCCCCGCTCAGGGGGACGACGCGCCGCTCTACTGCGGGGGAAGCGCTCATCTCGTGAAGTACCAGGCGGCCGGAGTGAAGTTGAGGACCGAGCTCTGCGGGAGGACCCCGTGGAGAGTGGAGCGGATCTCGGAGAGCTGGAAGTCGGGCTCGGGCTGCCAGATCACCGGGAGCTGACGGGTGAGGTAGTCCTCGTAGCGGACCATGGTGGCATGGGCGTTGCCGGGGCGAGTGGTGGCGTTGATATACCGGTCGGCCGTCTTGTCGCAGTAGCTGCCCTCGTTGATACCTGCCCCGCAGGCGAAGATCTCCTCGCCGGTGGGGTAGAAGTCCGGCCCATAGCTCCAGCCCTGGCCCCAGTTCTCCATCTGCCAGGAGCAGGAGGACTGCGACGGCTTGCAAGGGGCAGCAGTGGCGATGACCGACTGGAACGGGGCCTGGGACAGGTGGATGTCGATACCGGCGGTGGAGAAGCTGGACTTGAGGGCCTGCATGTCCTGGTTGACGAACAGGCTTCCGCTCACATACTGGAGGTTGAAGGACATCCGGGCCCCCTGCTTGACCCCGGGCCCGCACTGGTGGGCCCCGTCACCGGGGTGGGTGCAGGTGCTCACACCGCCCGGGTGCACGGCCCAGCCGTGGGAGGCGAGGAGGGAAGCCGCCTTCCGCGGATCGTAGGGGTACGGGTTGCGCTTCTCGAAGGCGGAGGCCAAGGAATTGGATGGCTTGATGGGGACAGGCCCGTAGGTGGGCACCCCGTAGCCGTGCAGGGCGGCCCTGATGTCTCCAGGCTGGTCGATGAGCATCTGCATCGCTTGTCGTACGTACAGCTGCCGGAAGATAGGGCCGACGACGGGGTTGTTGTAGTTCTCCGGGAAGTAGTTGATGCCCCAGGTGACCCAGGGGGAGAACCGGTAGCCCTTGCTGGCCAGCAAGGGCCTCTGGCTGGCGTCGGCATACGGGATGTAGCCGTAGGTGACCTGCCCCGCCCGGAGAGCGCTGTACTCAGCCGAGTCCGTGGTGAAGGGCTCCTCGATGAGCTTGGCCAGGTGCGGCTTGGTTCCGGAGTAGTGCTGGTTGGGCACGAGCACCGTGTAGCCGGTGTTCTGGTACTGGGACAGGAGCCATGGGCCATCCACCACCTTCCACAGCGGGTTGGCGGCGTAGGTGGTGGTCTCGCGGGCCTGGGCCGACAG
Organism: Actinomycetota bacterium; assembly: GCA_021325455.1. Taxonomy (GTDB): domain Bacteria; phylum Actinomycetota; class Acidimicrobiia; order Acidimicrobiales; family JAJPHD01; genus JAJPHD01. The sequence continues at coordinate 47,212 of JAJPHD010000020.1, read as the reverse complement.
GAACTTGTATACGGCCCGAGCACCGGCGGTGGTCTCGTCGTAGTTTCCGACCGGGCCGGAGGCACTGGTCTTATCCCAGGCGTGCTGGGGGAGGGGCGTGATCTGGGACAGCTCGTTGTAGGTGAACCAGCGGGGGGAGAACGGGCCCGACAGGTAGAAGACGAGGGTGCGCGGGCTCCGTGTGACCATGCGGGTGACGTCGTCGGGGAACCCGCCCGGGACGTACACGGGCCAGATCGCCTTCTCTGCCTTCAAGAGGTTCATCCAGAAGGTCACGTCCCTGGAGGTCACGGGCTTGCCGTCGGCCCAACGGAAGGGCTTGAGGGTGATCGTGACCCGGCGGTCGTGGTCAGAGTACCGAGGCGGCAGGGCCAAGCTCAGCTGCTCGTTGAGCACCGGTTGGGCGCCCTTGCCAAACCAGTACAGCGGTCTGTACAGCAGCTGTTGGAACTGGAACAGGTTCACATTGCTGTAGTAGGCGTTGGGCATGAGGGGCAGGATGTAGGTGGGATGCACCGAGGGAGGAAGGGCGAAGGTGGCCGTTCCTCCCTTGACGGGCGTGCTGCTCCCGCTGGATGCCTGGCTGGAAGAGCTGGCGGGCTGGCCGGAGGAACCTGCCTGGCCGCCACAGGCCGCCGCCAGCAACCCCAGCGCCAGGACCAGGCCCAGGACCAACGGGCCACGAGCTCGCTTGGAGGGGGACGGGAGGGGCCGGTCGCTCATGGCGTAAACCTAGGCAGTGTCCACCTCACGGGGCAACGGTGCCGGCGCCCTGGGGGAGGCGGCCCTGGTCCGTATCACCAGCGCCGCTATCGCGAAGGCCCCCAGAGCGATGAGCGTGGAGACGAAGAAGGCGTGCGTGTAGCCCCTGGTGGTGGCCACGGCGATGAGGTGGCGGGTCAGCAGGCCGTGGTGGGCGATCACGAGCCGGCGGGCCTGGGACTTGATGGTGGTGGTGGCTATGGTGCCGAGCACGGCGATCCCCACCGCCCCGCCGATCTGCTGGCCGGTGTTGAGGAGGGCCGATGCCAGGCCCGTCTCGCCCGGGCGCACGCCGGCCACGGCTACCAGGGTGAGGGGCACGAAGGCCAGCCCCATCCCGACGGCCAGCACCAGCATGGGGCCGAGCACGTCGAGGTAGCCGCTGCTGGCGGTGATGCGGGAGAGCCAGAACATCCCCCCGGCGGCCAGGAACGGCCCCACGGTCATGGGGACCCGAGGGCCGATGCGGCTCACGAGGCGGGACACGCCCACGGCCGTGCCGGCGATGAGGAACGATAGGGGCAGGAAGGCGACGCCGGCCTCCAGCGGGCTGAACCCCAGGATGTTCTGGATGTACTGGGTCAAGAAGAAGAACATGGCGAGGAGGGACGCCCCCACGGCGAGCATGATGGCGTAGGCGCCCGACCGGTCGCGGTTGGCGAAGATCCGCAGGGGCATGAGCGGCTGGGGGCTCCTCGTCTCGATGGCCACGAACCCGAGGAGGAGGACGCCCGCCACCACCAGGGGGGCCACGGTTCCCGTGCTCGCCCAGCCGTGGGTGGCGGCATTGGTGAGGCCGTAGACCAAGAGGCCCATGCCTCCGGTCACGGTGATGGCACCGGGCAGGTCGAGGCGGCCGGCCCGGGTCTCGGACTCGGCCAGGACCCAGGGCGACAGGACCAGCACCAGGGCGCCTATGGGGACGTTCACGAACAGGACCCAGCGCCAGGAGGCCACGTCCACGAGGATCCCTCCGAGCAGGAGCCCCACGGCGCTGCCGGCCCCCGACATGGCCGCATACACGCCCATGGCCCGGTTGCGCGGCGGGCCCTCGGGGAAGGTGGTGGCCACGAGGGAGAGGGCGGTGGGGGAGGCGATGGCTGCCCCGATCCCCTGAGCCGCCCGGCTGGCTATCAGCCAGGCCTGAGTGGTGGCGAGGCCCCCCAGCAGGGAGGAGGCGGCGAAGAGGCCAATGCCGACCATGAACATCCGCCGTCGGCCGAACAGGTCTCCCGTCCTGCCGCCGAACACCAGCAAGCCCCCGAAGGTGAGGGCATAGGCAGTGATCACCCACTCCAGGTTCGGCAGGGAGAAGTGCAGGTCGCGGCGCATGGAGGGAAGGGCGATGTTCACGATCGTGGCGTCGAGGACGACCATGAGCTGAGCGGTGGAGATGACGAGCAGGGCCAGGCCGAGGCGGCGGGGCCTGGTGCGGGCCGGGGGGGCGGCGGTCATCCCGGGCTCCGCGGGGACTGCCTCCCGGCCAGGGGCAGCACCACCTGCTCCAGCACGGCACGCAGGTACGCCACGGTGACGGGCCGGCCGGCCACCAGGGACCGGTGGGCCACCATGGCCGGGAACACGGAGGTGAGCAGGTCCAGGTCCCGCTCGGGGGGGATCTCGCCCCGGGCCACGGCCCGCTCGAATATCACCCGCATGGCCCGGGCCCGGGGGTCGATGAACCTGTCCCGGAACACCTGGGCCAGGTCAGGGTTGCGGGGGAGGGCGGTCAGCAGGCCGCTCACGAGGTCGAGGTGGAACTCCTTGGTGACCCCCTTGTGAGCGAAGGCCTGGCGCAGGTCCTCCTCCACCGAGCCGGTGTCGGGGGGGACGGGCAGGGGCTCCATGCAGCCCACGGCGTCGATCACCAGCTCGGCCTTGGACGGCCAGCGGCGGTAGATGGTCGCCTTGCTGGCATGGGCCCGGGCCGCCACGGCGTCCACCGTGAGCCGGTCGTAGCCCACCTCGGCCAGCAGCTCCTGGACCACCCGGCGTATGCCCTCGTCGCGGCCCGGGTCGCGGAGCCGGCCCCGGCTGGGTGGGGACTCGACGGCCGGTGGCATCGACCGACACCTTATGTACGGTACGGGACCGTACGCAAACGATAAGCGAAGCAGCTCCCGGTGACCGACCAAAGGCGCTCTTCCACCCGGCGGGGCCGGCCCTCAGGAGCCTGGGCCGCCGCTCACCCCACCCGGGTCCCGGAGGCGACCAGGGACACCGTCACCTCGGCATCTTCGGTGCGCAGGGACGCCGTCCTCGCCATCCTCGCCATGGCCTCGGCCGCCCGCCGGGAGACCTCCTCGAGGTCGGCTGTGTCCAGGACCCGCAGCCGGGCCCGGACGGCGAGGTGCTCGGTGGTCCCGAACAGCCCCACCAGGGCCCGTTCCACCCCGGGGATGCTCTCCAGGTCCCCCTCGAGGCCATGGCTCAGCGAGGCGGCCCTGACCACCGTCTCCCCCCTGGAGGGGACTCCCCCGGCCGGGGGCAGGACGAAGTCGTCGAGGCGGGCACGGCCCTGGTGGGGGACGAGCTCCCGCCACAGGAGCAAGAGCCCGAGCACCAGGAAGGCGAAGCCGATGAAGGCCGCTGCGGCGAAGGACTTCCAGGACCCCTCACGCCACCACCGCACGACGGTGTGGGTGATGATGGTGGCATGGGCCGCGCCTTCGCCCCAGGCCCCGAAGGAGAAGCTCAGCCCAACCCCCCCCATGGCCATGAGGATGAGGCCGACCACCAGCCACAGCCCCCGGTTGGCGCTGTCGGTCATGCCACCCTCCGGGACCTTGCGACCCTGACCCTGATCGTGGTGGCTTCGGGAGCTCCCAGGCGGACCAGGCCCTGGCGCGCCACCTCCTCGATCTCGGGCCGCAGGTGGAGCGGGGCCACCGTCCTGATGCGGGCCTGCCAGCGCTGCTTGCGCACACCCAGGCGCACCCGGGCTCGCTGGGCCGGCGTGACGCCCACCACGTGGCGGCGAAGGTGGCTCTCTATGGAGGTCCTGCGCAACCACCATTGTCCGGCGCCGTCGCTGGCCGGTATGCGGACGAGGCGAGGGCGGCGGGGCCAGGCTTCTGCCACGAAGAGAAGGAGCCCGGCTGCGGCCACCGCTGCCACTATCGCCCTGGTGGGCGTGGCCGACCAGGGCGTGGTGCGCAGGGCGCGGAGGTAGGCGCTGGCAGGCAGGACCAAGAAGGCGTGCCCGAAGGCCGCCAGCACCACCTCCAGGGCGCAGAAGCCTCCGGCACCAACCAGGGCCAGGCCCATGGCCATCCCGAGCAGTCGGTTGAAGGCCCTCAAGAGGAACCCCCGGCGGTGCTGACGTCCTCGGGCAGATCGAGGTCGTCCACGACCACGTCCACCACCCGGGTGTCGCCGAAGCGGGCCAGCACGGCTTCGGCAGCCGCGGCGGCCCTGGCCGCCACCTCGTGGACCGGCACCCGGTCCGCCACCAGGCAGACGAGCACCCGGTCACCGACCAGGCTGACGCCTGCCACCTTGCCTCCCGCGTGGTGGGTTGCCACCTCGACCCCTCGTCCCACCATGAGGCGGGCCACCCCGGGCACTGCCTGCAGGGCGGGGGCCACGGCCCGGGCGAGATCGGCCCGATCCCCCCCTCGGGGAGGTGTCAGGCCCTGCCTCCCGGTCATTCGACGCGGGTGACCTCACGCTCGCGGGCCGCTTCGGCCTCTATGTAGAGGTCGTCGACGGCAATGTTCACCTCGACCACCTCGAGGCCGGTCATGCTCTCTATGCGGGAGATGACGTTGGCGCGCACCGCCTCGGTGACCTCGACGATGCTCTGGCCGTAGTAGGTGACGATGTCGATGTCCACGGCTGCCTGCCGCTCGCCCACCTCCACGGCAACGCCCTGGGTGAGGCTTCCCTCGCTGCCTCCCGGCACGCGGGCCCGGATGGCCCCGAAGGTCCTGGCCATGCCGGTGCCCATGGCCTGGACGCCGGCGATCTCGCGCGTGGCCAGCGCTGCGATCTTGGCCACCACGACGTCGGATATCTTGGTGATCCCCCGGTCGCTGGTGAGGCTGGCCCCGCCCTCGCCCGGTCGGGTGGGGCTGACCGATGGCCGGCCGGGCCGGGACGGTTGGGGGACCGGGGGAGCCTGCTCGGGCCCGGCCTCGGACGAAGCGCGGACGGCGGGGTCGCTCATGGTCTTGGTTCTCCTTTGTGCTGTTTCATCTCGTCAACTCGTCTTGGTCTCTTTGGGTCCCCGGGGCACCCATGGCCCTACCGCCGGCTCTCCTGCCGCCGCGAGGGGGCACCTTCGTCGCGGAAGCGCTCCAGCCACTCCGCGAACGCCAGGTCGCCCTCGAGGGCCCGAACGGCCAGCCAGGCGATGACGCCGGCGGCCAGGGCGGCCACGACGACGGGGCCGGACACGTAGGCCAGCCACACGAAGAGGAACCCGACTATGAATGCGTACTGGCGACGCGACAACTTGTGCTCCTTCTTCTGGGGAAGACCCGGTTGGCCCGACAATGGTTGGGACACAGGCCGGCCCGGATCGTCACGCTTGGATCGAGTGGGCCGAGGCCAGTGCCGGGGTGCAAAGCTTGGGCCCCATCAGCGACCCTTACCGCCTTGACGACGACACCTTGGTGGTGCGGGCCCAGGAGGGGGACACGGCCGCCTACGGAGAGCTAGTGGTCCGCTACCAGCCGGCCATGTACCGCTTGGCGCTGCGCCTCCTGGACGACCCGGGCGAGGCCGAGGACGCCACCCAGGAGTCGTTCCTCTCGGCCTGGCGGCGCCTGCGCGGCTACCGGGGGGAGGCCGCCTTCTCCTCGTGGATGTACCGCATAGTCACCAACCGCTGCCTCAACATGGTCCGGTCCCGCCGGCCCGCCACCTCCCTTGACGGCGCTGCCGAGGAGGTAGCCGGCCCCGAGGCCAGGGGTCCCGAGAGGGGGGTGGAGGCCAACGAGCAGCTGGGCGCCCTCCGCCTGGCCCTGGCCCGCTTGCCTCCCGACCAGCGGGCCTGCTGGCTCCTCCGGGAGGGCGAGGGGCTCAGCTACTCCGAGATTGCTGCCATAGTGGGAGGGAGCCCCGCGGCCGTGCGGGGCCGGATACATCGGGCCAGACGCCGGCTGGCGGAGGTGATGCAGCCATGGCGATGAGCGCAGAGGACCTGCCCCGGCTCATCTGCGGCCGCGATCCTTCCGAGGTGTGGGACCACGCCGCCGCTGGCACCCTCGATCCCCACGAGCAGGCCTGCCCCTACTGCCAGAAGGTGGTGAGCGAGTACCGCTCCATCCAGGACCCGGTGGAACGCTACCTGCGCCAGCCGGTCGAGCCACCTGCCCACCTGGCCGAGCGGATCATGTCCAGGGTGAGGGCGGAGCTGCGGCCCAGGGCCTGGCTGGTGCTCCCGTCCCCGCTGGGTCCCATCCGCCTCGAGCGGGGGGCGGCAGCCGGCACCCTCCGCCAGCTGCTGGACCAGGTCCCGGGGCTGCGGGCCCGCAGCTGCCGCATCCTCCCCGTCGAGGGGCACGGGGAGCTCGGGAACGAGGCGGAAGGAGGGCCGGCGAGGCGGATCCCGGTGACGGTCGCCCTCACGGTGGCCGTAGCGGTCGGCATGGACATCCCCTCCACGGCGGACTCGGTGAGGCAGGTGGTGGTGGAGGGGGGGGCCAGGCTGCTGGGCCTGGAGGTGAGGACGGTGGACGTGGAGGTGGTTGACGTCTTCGAGGAGGAGCAGGCCAGGTGGCGGCGGCGGCTCTGAGGCTGTCCTCGGGGGTCGTACGGTGAGGGACACCGAGCCCGGTCCCCCGGCCCCTTCCGGCCCCCCGGTGGGGGTGAGGGTCTCGGACCAGGTGGTGGCCAAGGTGGCCGCCCACTACGCGGGGCGGGTGCCCGGGGTGGTGGCCTTGCGGTCCCGCCTCAGCCAGGCGGTGGCCCTGTTGGCCGGCCGGGTGAGGGACCAGCTCCAGGACCGGCCGAAGGAGGCCTCTGCCGAGGGAGTGAGGGTGGAGGTGGACGGGCAGGTGGCCCGCATCGAGCTGGATGTGGTGACCCGCCTCGGCTATCCGTGCCTCGAGGTGGGAAGGGCGGTACAGGAGGAGGTGAGGGCCCAGGTGCGGTCCCACGCCGGCCTGGCCTCCGTGGTGGCCGTGAACATCGTCGACATCGAGCTCCGCCCCGAGAGCCCCCGCACCACCCTCCGATCGTCGGGGGCTAGTATGGGCAACGAAGGGGAGTAGCCCCTCCCTCCAGCCGATCGACATGCTGGGACCGAGCCAGTCCCCGGTCGCTGGGCCTGGCCGCCGCCAGGTGGGCGAGACCTTCGACATGGCACCGAAGCAGTTCGTGCCGGTCGGAGGCCCTGCGCCCGGACCGGCGAGAGGAGGATGTCGATGGCGGCAGCAGCGGCGGCCCAGGCCGAACGGCCCCGAACCCAGTGCCCCCTTCCTCGCCCACCTGACCAGCGGCGGTTGCGACGGCGGGGCCGGCACCTCGAGCTCGTCACCACCGCCTGGAACGCCGGGGAGGTGGTGGCGACCCTGTCCCTCGGCTTCCTGGCCAACTCGCTGGCCCTGGTGGCCTTTGGCCTGGACTCGCTGGTGGAGGTCTTCGCCTCGCTGGTGGTCATCTGGCACCTGGGCGGCCCGGCGGGGGGTGGGAGCCGGAGGGCTGAGCGCCTGGTGGCAGGGGCCTTTGGGGCGCTCGGCCTATACCTGGCCGCTGCGGGCAGCCGGGGGATCGTCACGGGGTCCCACCCTGCCCGCTCGCCGGCCGGTATCGCGGTCCTGGCCCTGACGGTGGTGGCCATGGCCTGCCTGGCCCGGGCCAAGCGCCGGGTGGGGCTGGCCCTCCCGAGCCCCCCCTTGCTGGCCAACGCCACCATGACCCTCCTGGACGCGGCGCTGGCCGGTGGCGTGCTGCTGGCTCTGGTGCTCGACCTCGTGGTGGGATGGTGGTGGGCGGACGCCACCGCCGCCCTTGTCGTGGCGGTGGTGGCCATGAGGGAGGGGGTCGAGGGATGGCGGAAGGCCCGGTAGGCAACGATGAGCGGACCGGGGTTCCCCGCCCCACGGCGGTCGTGGCCATCGGCGGGAACGCCCTGGCCCGGGCGGGGGAGGCGGGCCGCTTCGAGGAGCAGATGGCCAATGCCCTGCCGATGGCCCGGGCCCTGGCCGGCCTCGACGCAGCCGGCTACCGGCTGGCGGTGGTGCACGGGAACGGCCCCCAGGTGGGGTCCCTGGCCATCCAGCAGGAGGAAGGAGCCCGCCTGGTGCCGCCCCAGCCCTTGTTCGCCCTGGGGGCCATGACCCAGGGCCAGCTGGGGAGCCTGCTCGAGCTGGCCCTGTGGCAAGTGGGAGCTGACCTGCAGGGCCGGGTCGTCCCGGTGGTCACCCACGTGGTCGTGGATCCCGCCGATGCCGCCTTTGCCTCACCCAGCAAGCCCATCGGCCCCTACTTTCCTCCCGAGCGGGCCCGCCGCCTGGCTGCCGAGAAGGGATGGACGGTCCAGCACCTGCCCCCGGGGGGTTGGCGCCGGGTGGTGGTGTCGCCCGATCCCCTCGAGATCGTGGAGGCGGAGGCCATCGGGCTCCTGGTGAGCGCCGGCTACCTGGTGCTGGCGGCGGGCGGGGGCGGTGTCCCGGTGGTGCGGGAGGGGCAGGGGCTGAGCGGGGTCGAGGCCGTCATCGACAAGGACCTGGCTGCCGAGCGGCTGGCCACCTCGCTCGGGGCGGTGGCGCTGGTGCTGGTCACGGACGTGGACCAGGTCTCGCTGGGCTTCGGGACCCCCGAGGAGCGGCCCGTTGCGGAGATGACCGCCGAGGAGGCGGAGGCGCACCTGGCCGAGGGGCAGTTCCGCTCCGGCAGCATGGGTCCCAAGGTGTCTGCCGCCGTCCGCTTCCTCCGCCATGGGGGGGAGGTTGCGGTCATCACCTCCGCCGCCAAGGTCACCGCCGCCCTGGAGGGGCGCCACGGCACGCGCCTCCTGGCCAAGGGGGGTTGAGGGCGGGCAGGCCTGAGGAGGGCGGCGGGGCCAGGCGCTGGACGGGGCCCGTCGGGGGCAGGATGGAGGCAGGACGTCCACCTACGAGCGAGGTGATCCCATGCTTACCACCGAGCTGACCGAGCGCCTGGGGATCCGCTACCCCATCGTGGGCGCCCCCATGGCCGGGGTGGCCCACGGAGCCCTGGCCAGGGCCGTGAGCGAGGGCGGTGGCCTGGGGATGGTGGGGGTGGGCAGCACCGACGCCGCCGAGATGGTGGAGCGCGAGGGCGCCATCGCCAGCGACGCCGGCCGGCTCCCGTTCGGGGTGGGCCTCATGGCCTGGGCCCTCGAGGATCGGCCGGACCTCCTGCAGGCGACCATCGCCTCCCGGCCCCGGCTGGTGTCCGTGTCCTTCGGGCCTCCGGGCCCCTACGTCGGCGCCCTCCATGACGCAGGCATCCTGGCGGCGGCCCAGGTCCCCGACCTGGCCAGCGCCGAGGAGGCGGAGCGTTCCGGCGTGGACCTGGTCGTGGCCCAGGGCGCCGACGCCGGAGGGCACGCCGGGGAAGTGGGGACCCTGCCCCTGCTCCAGCTGCTGGTCGAGTCCCTCCGGCTGCCGGTCCTCGCTGCCGGGGGGATCGGCAGCCCCCGAGGGGTGGCGGCGGTGCTGGCCGCAGGTGCTGCCGGCGCCTGGGTGGGGACCTGCCTGCTGGCCAGCCCGGAGGCGGCCAACCGGCCCGAGGCCCGCCAGAGGGTGATCTCCGCCCGTGAGACTGACACCGTGCGCACCTCGGTGTTCGATGTGGCCCAGGGGATCCCCTGGCCACCGGGCTTCCCGGGCCGCGCCCTTCGCAACCGCTTCACCGATGCATGGCATGGGCGCGAGCGGGAGCTGGCCGCCGACTCGGACGCCGGGGCCCAGCTCATGGAGGCGAAGAGGGAGGCCGACTACGACGTGGCCTACATCTACGCCGGCCAGGCCGTGGGCCTGGTGAGCGAGTCCAGGCCGGCTGCCGAGGTGGTCCGCAGATTGGGCGAGGGGGCCGAGCAACTGCTGCGCCAGCGCTGCCGGGCCTTGCTGAGCCGAGGATGACGGGACCGCCGCGGGGCCTGGGGGAGGCACTTGTCCCGCTAGTAAATCTAGTCTAGCCTAGATTTAGGCTGGAGCCGGAAGGAGAGGTCATGAGCACGGTAGACGAGCCCGATGGGGGGAGGGAGCCAACCAAGGCCAACGATGAGGTCCGGGCGGCAATGGTGGCCCACCACGCCGGCCTGGTGGCCGGGCTGGACGAGCTGGTGGGGAGGGCAGAGGAGGAGGTGGCATCGGGCAGTGATGCCGGGGGGGAGCTGAAGGCGGTCGTCTCGTACCTGGACCGGGAGGTCCTCCCCCATGCTGCGGCCGAGGAGGCCTCCCTCTACGGGCTGGCCCGAAGGGCCGGCCTCGACCCCCTCGTTCAGGCCATGGTCGGTGAGCACGCCTGGCTGCGGGGCCAGACGGCGGCTCTGGTCGGGAAGGTGGGGGTGAGAGGGGTGTCCCAGGCACGGGCCCTCGCCGCCGTCTTCGCCCTCCATGCGGGCAAGGAGAACGACCTGATCCTCCCCGAGCTCGCTGCCAGGCCGGAGGTGGACCTTGGGGCCGTGCTTTCAGCCATGCAGAGCCAGCTGTCCCAGGGCCCCGAGGGCCGGGGCACCCCTCGCGAGGCGGCCCGGTCATCTAGCTAGTAGGAGTTAGCCGAATCCTGTTGGCGCGTGAGCGTGGTGCAGGTGCGAGCGGTCGGCTCGGGCCCGTTTGGGAGCCAGGGGGGAGGGGGCTCAGTGGCCGGGCCCTCCGGTTGAACCGGCCGGGACGACCTGGATCTTGGTGCCCTCGCCCCGGCGCACCCGCTCCAGGGCCTCGGGCCAGCGGTCGAGGGGGAGTGGCGGGCCGAGTATGGGATCCGTGCTCACCGCTCCCGACGCCATCAAGCTCACCGCCTCCCCGAAGCTGTGCAGGACCGCCATCGAGCCGACGATGGTGATCTCGTCGTTGTAGATGCGGAAGGGGGACAGCCTCACGCTGGCCTCCTGGGGGGAGACGCCGAACACCATCAGCCGCCCGCCCCGGGCCAAGGCGGCGAAGGCGGCCTCGATGGCAGTCGGGGACCCCGTGGCGTCAACGGCGACCCCGTAGCGCTCGCCGGCAAGTTCGGACAGGTCGGTGGCCACTGCGGTGGCCCCCAGCTGCGAGGCGGTATCGAGGCGGCTGGCCTTGCGGTCCACCACGGTGACCGAGGCGGCGCCGGCCCGGGCCAGGAGCTGCTGGAGGAGGAGGCCCATGGTGCCTGCCCCCACCACCAGCACGGCTTCGCCGACCACCGGGCCCAGGCGGCGCAGACCGTGGACGGCGCAGGACAGCGGCTCGATGAGGGCTCCCTGCTGGTAGCTCAGGTGGTCGGGGATTCTGTAGGCGTTGGCGGCCGGGACGGCTACGTACTGGGCGAAGGCCCCGTTCACCGTGTCGCCGATGGCGTTCCAGTATTGGCACAGGTTCCCGCGGCCGGCCCGGCACGGAGGGCACCGTCCGCAGAACAGTGACGGGTCTACGGCCACCCGGTCCCCGATGGCCACCCTCGGCCCGGATCCCTTCCCCGGGACACCGGGCCCCAGGGCCACGACCGTTCCCGAGAACTCGTGGCCCGGGATGATCGGATAGGGCGTGGGAGGGAACTCGCCGTCGGCTATGTGCAGGTCCGTGCCGCAGATGCCGCATGCCCCCACCTCCACCACCAGCTCGCCGTGATCCGGGGCCGGGTCGTCGACCTCGGCCACCCGGATCGACCCCGGCTTGTCAAGCACCACCGCTTGCATCGAACACCTCCTTGGCTCAAGTTGCGGTCGAGCCGGGCAGCGGCGAGCGCCGGAGCTCGAGGGCCGTCACCATCTCGCGCCAGGCGGCGATGCGGTGCAGGGCATCCTCGTCCGGCGGGACCGGCTCCAGGGTCGGGCCGTCACCTGCCCTCCAGGCGCGGGCCACCTCCGCAGGCGGACGCCCCGATCCCACCGCCGCCGCCTGCACCGCTGCGCCGTATGCGACTGGCTCCGCACACTCGGGGACCCGGACGGGTAGGCCGGAGAGCCTCCGTACGGTCTGGCGCCAGTTGTGGCCCCGGGCGCCCCCGCCGATCAGCACCAGGGTCCCGATCCGCCGGCAGGGGGTCCAGCGGGCCAGCTCGGCGGCGCCGGCGAGCAGGGTGGCCACCACCCCGTCATAGACGGCCTGGAGGATGGCGCCCCGGCTGGTGTCGTGCCGCAGGCCCCAGAAGGTCCCGCTCGCCCCGGGCAGGTTGGGGGTCCGCTCCCCGTCGAGCCAGGGCAGGCAGACCACCCCCCCAGCCGGCTCAACCTCGTCGCGCCCGATGCCCAGCCATCCCGCCACCCGGTCCACGGCCAGGGTGGCATTGAGGGTGCAGGTGAGCGGCAGGTAGCGACCATCTGCCCCGGCGAACCCGGCCACGACACCGGTGGGATCTGCGCTGGGCCGGTCAGCCGGAGCGAAGGTGGTGCCCGACGTGCCGAGGGACAGGGCCACCTCCCCGGGAGCCAGGCCGAGGGCCAAGGCGGCAGCGGCGTTGTCGCCGGCGCCGGCAGCGACGAGGACCCCCTCCTCGAGCCCGAAGCGCTTGGCGGCCTCGGCCGTGACGGCTCCGGCTGCCTGTTGGGGCCCCAGCACCTCGGGCAGCAGGGCCGGGTCCAGCTGCACCTCGGGCAGCTCCAGCACCTCGGTGGCGTAACGCTCCTCGGAGGGGCTCCACCAGCCGGTGCCCGAGGCGTCACTGCGGTCGGTGACGGCCGCACCGGTGAGCAGCGCCGTGAGGTGGTCGTGGGGGAGCCGTACGCCCCTGGTGGCCGCCACCAGGCCGGGGTCGGTATCTCGCAGCCAGGCCCAGGTGGTCACCGTGAAGGCGGCGGTCAGCACGGAGCCCACCTTCGTGGCGCTGGCCGCCGGGCCTCCCAGGGCCTCCACCAGGCTATGGGCCTGGGGGGCGCTGCGGGTGTCGTTCCACAGCACGGCCGGGCGCAGGGGGCAGCCCGAGCGGTCCACGATCACCAAGCCGTGCTGCTGGGCCGCCACCGCCACCGCCCGCAGGTCCCCGGCATGCCCCGTTGCCGCCAGGGCCTCGGCGAGAGCGCCCTCCCATACCTGGGGATCTGTCTCGCGAACGCCGCCCGTGCCGCTCACCTGATGGGAGGCGGCGCCGCGGGCCACCACGGTGCCGTCGTCCTGGTCGACGACGAGGACCTTGGTGGCCTGGGTGGAGCAGTCGATGCCGGCGACCAGGCTCACGGTCCGAGCCGCTCGCCGCTGTCAGGGTGGAACAGGTGGAGCTGGCCGGGGTCGAAGCCGATGCCCACCGTCTCGCCCATGCGGAATCGGCCCCGCCCCGCCCGGGCCACCAGGCTCGTATCCGGCTCGGCCACCAGGTGCCCGTAGACATAGGAGTCGCTCCCCAGCTCCTCCACCAGGTCGACCTGGAGCTTGAGCTCGCCTCCGCCGACCGAGAGGTGCTCGGGGCGCACGCCCAGGGTGACCCGGGACAGACCGGCCACGGCCGTGGCCTGGGCAGCCGACAGCGGCACGACGGTCTCGCCCACGCGCAGCGCACCGGCGTCGACATCCACGTTGAGCTGGTTCATCGCCGGCGAGCCGATGAAGCCGGCCACGAACAGGTTGACCGGCCGGTCATAGAGCTCGCCCGGCGTGGCGAACTGCTGCAGACGACCGTCGCGCAGCACCGCCACCCGGTCGCCCATCGTCATGGCCTCCACCTGGTCGTGGGTCACGTACACGGTGGTGACGCCGAGGCGGCGCTGGAGGGCGGCGATCTGCGTGCGGGTCTGGACGCGCAGCTTGGCGTCCAGGTTCGAGAGCGGCTCGTCCATGCAAAATACCTGGGGTTCCCGCACGATGGCCCGCCCCATGGCCACCCGCTGACGTTGGCCGCCCGAGAGGTGCTTCGGCTTGCGCCCCAGCAGGGGCTCCAGGTCCAGCAGCCTGGCTGCCTCCCGGACCCGCCGCTGGCGCTCCTCCTTGCTCACCCCGTGCATCTTGAGGGAGAACCCCATGTTCTCGGCCACGGTCTTGTTGGGGTAGAGGGCATAGTTCTGGAACACCATGGCAATGTCCCGGTCCCGGGAGGGCACGCCCACCATGTCCCGCCCGCCTATGCGTATGGAGCCCGCATCGATCTCCTCCAGGCCGGCGAGCATCCGCAGGGCGGTGCTCTTCCCGGACCCCGACGGGCCTACCAGCACCACGAACTCCCCGTCCTTGATGTCGAGGTTCAAGGCGTCCACCGCCGGCCGGTCGGCCCCGGCGTAGATGCAGGTCGCCTCGTCGTAGCAGACGTCAGCCACAGCTCCTCCCGATCACTTGATGGCTCCGAAGGACAGGCCCCTCACCAGCTGGCGCTGGGCCACCCAGCCCGCCAGCACCACCGGCAAGGTGGCGATGGTGGCGGCCGCTGCCAGCTGGGCCCAGTACAGGCCCTGCGAGCTGATGAAGCCGACCAAGAAGACGGGCACGGTCGCGGCCCGGGCGGCCGTGATGTTGACGGCGAAGAAGAACTCGTTCCAGGCGAAGATGGCGCAGATCAAGGCGGTGGCGGCCAGGCCGGGAGAGACCACAGGAAGGATCACCTCACGGAGGGAGCGCCACAGCCGGGCCCCGTCCATCTCGGCCGCCTCCAGCAGCTCACTTGGAACCTCGAGGAGGAACGACCTCATCATCCAGACGGCTATGGGAAGGTTCATGGCCGTGTACAGGATCACCAGCGTCCACACGTTGTCGAGCATGTGCACGGCCTCGGCTGCCACGAAGAGGGGGATGATCGCCGCCACGATCGGCAGCATCTTGGTGCTGAGGAAGAAGAAGAGGGCATCGCTCGTCTTCTTGATGGGCCGCAGCGACAGGGCGAAGGCGGCCGGCGTGCCGAGGAGGAGGACGGCCACCACGGACACCACGGTGGCGATGGCCGAGTTGAGGAAGTAGCTGCCCACCCCGCTGGAGAAGACATGGCGGTACTCGGCCAGAGTGGGCGAGAAGACGAACTGCGGGACGTTGGTGTAGGCCGCAGCCTCCGTCTTGAAGGAGCTGAGGACCATCCAGAGCACGGGGAAGAAGAAGAGGATGCCGACCAGCCAGGCCACCACGCCCCAGACCACGTTGCCGATGCCGGGCCGCCGGCGGCGCCGGATGGCTGGGGTCGGTCGGGTGGCGGCCCTGGGGGGGGCGGCCAGGGTGTCAGTGGCGGCCATCACGCAGCCTCCTCTCGACCGGTGAACGAGGTGAATATCAGCCTGAGGGCAATGGTGGCCACCAGGATGGTGCCGGCCAGGACCACCACCCCCATGGCTGCCGACTGCCCGACGTCGAAGCCGAGGAAGGCCCGCTCGTAGATGTAGTAGGGGAGGTTGGTGCTGGAGACGCCGGGGCCCCCCTGGGTCATCATGTAAATGGAGTCGAACTCGTTGACCACGTAGATGGCTCCGAGGACCACCCCCAGCTCGATGTAGCGCCGCAGATGGGGCAGGGTGAGCTCCCGGAAGATGGCAAAGGGCCGGGCCCCGTCCACCCCGGCTGCTTCCACCACGTCGGTGGGCATGCTCTGGAGCCCCGCCAGCACCAGGAGCATCATGAAAGGCGTCCACTGCCAGATCATCTCCACCATCACCGAGGCCAGCGGGAAGCGGCTCAGCCAGACGACGTGGCCCACCAGGGGGCCCAGCACGTAGTCGACGATCCCGAACGTGGGGTCGAACATGGCGGTCTTCCACAGGAGGGCAGCGGCCACCGGCATGACCAGGAAGGGCGTGATGAGCAGGGTGCGCACGACGCTGCGACCCAGGAACTTGCGGTCCAGCAGCACCGCCAGGGCGACCCCGATGACCATGGAGATGATGACCGTCCCGGCGGTGAGCACGACCGTGTTGACCAGCGCGGTCCGGAACTGGACGTCGGTGGCTACATGGACGTAGTTGGCCAGGCCCACGAACTGGCGTGACCCCGGACGGACCAGGTTCCAGGAGTTGAGGGAATACCAGATGGTCACCACGAACGGCACCTGGGTGACCACCACCACGAAGACCAGGGCCGGGAGCAGTGGCGCCCGCCGGGACCAGCTGACCTGCCTGGTGCTCCGGGACCGGATCGTCCCCACCGGAACCGCGCTGGGCGCGGTCACCGCTGTCATGGTCTCCTCCTCCCTATCGGTGGCGGTAGGTCGCGCCCACCGTCTGCGCGTACTCCTGCGACTGGGCCAGGGCAGCCTCCACGGAGGTCTGCCCGGCGATTGCGGCGCTGAACTGCTCGCTCACCAGCTGGCCCAGGTCCTGGAACTCGGGGATGTCCAGGAACTGCACGCCGGTGTAGGGCACAGGCCGGACAGTGGGATGCTTGGGGTCGGCGGCCTGGATGGACTGGAGGGTGAGGGGACCGTAGCGCCTCGACAGCTCCCGGTACTGGGGGATGCGGTAGCTCGAGAGCCGGCTGCCGGGGGGGACGTGGGACCATCCGAGGCGGTGCCCCACCAGCTCTATGTAGGACTTCGATGTCATCCAGGCCATGAACTCCCATGCCTGTTGCCGGTGGGAGCAGGTGGTCGGCATGGATAGGGACCAGGTGTAGAGCCACCCGGAGGGCTTACCGGTCTGGGTGGGCGCCCAGGCGTAGCCGTTCTTCCCCACCACCTTGCTGCTCGCCGGGTCTTCGATGACGCTGGTTGCCGAGGTGGCGTCGTACCACATGGCGGCGTCCCCTTGCGAGTAGAGGGTCCCGCACTCGGTGAACCCGTCGGCCGAGGCTCCCGGCTCCCCGTAGGCTCGCACCGTCTCGATGTAGGTTCCGACCGCCGACTTGACCTGTGGTGTCGTCAGCTGGGCCTCCCACCGCATGTTGTACCAGCGGCCCCCGAAGGCATTGATGACCGTGTCGATGGGGGCCAGGTTCTCCCCCCAGCCAGGGTCTCCTCGAAGGACTATCCCGTAGTGCCCCGAGCGGGGGTCGTGGAACCGCTTGGCCAGCCTGACCACGTCCAGCCAGGTGGGATGGGTGGGCATCACCACCCCGGCCCGGTCGAAGAGGTCCTTGCGGTACATGACGAAGGAGGACTCGCCGTAGAAGGGGACCGAGTAGAGGTGACCGTTGTACGAGAGGGAGCTGCGGATGCGCGGGACGAAGTCGGCGGCGTCATAGCCGGGCGTGCGGTCGATATAGGGCTGGAGGTCCACGATCCAGCCGTTCTTCGCCCACAGAGGGGTCTCGTAGTTGCTGATCATGACCACGTCGAACTCGCCGCCCTGAGTGGCGACGTCGGCCGTGATCTTGGCCCTGGCCTCGTTCTCGGGCAGGTTGACGAACTTGAGCCGGATCCCGGGATGTTGGTGCTCGAACACGGGAGACAGGCTGATGGCGTCGTCCATCTGGGAGTTGGAGACGATGGCGACCCGCAGGGTGACCGGGGAGGCCCGGCTTGCCGATGCCTTGCCGCAGGCCGCCAGGGCCACGGCAGCCGCCGCCCCTCCGAGGAAGCTCCGGCGGCTGAGCGTCCGGTCCGACATGACCGAGTCGATTCGCCCGGACCTAGGCTCTTTGGGTGGGATGCACGCTCGTACTTTCCCCCATACCGGCACCTCCCTTTCCCAGGTTTGCCAGCCCGAGGACGGCCCGAGCCGCTCGGGCACCCACATTATGACCGGCATTTGGCGCAGTCAACGGTGTGAGCGGGAGGCCGGGACGCCTCCAGCCCGGTTGCCATCGGGCCAGGCGGAGATTGCCCCCATGCCACTAGAAAGGGCATCTCCGTCCTTTATCCCTCCAAATGGAGGGTCGCGGGCGGGGGAAATCGGCTCTTGGGTCGGGAGGGATTCCCCCACAGTGAGGAGGGAAGGCCGTCAAGGCGAGCGGGCGAGATGGCCAGGACGGGGGCGAAGGTACTAGGCAAGCAGAGCGAGGAAAGGAGGGATCGATGGCCCAACCCTTGTACCCGCATGCCACCCCGGCGGTGGGGGCCAGGCGCAGGGAGCTGGCCCCCCGGGTCAACGATGCGTTCGAGGCCTTCAGCAGCGCCGTGTTCGCTGACGGAGCCCTGCCCGAGAAGACCAAGCAGCTGATCGCGGTGGCCGTGGCCCATGTCACCCAGTGCCCGTACTGCATCAGGGGCCATAGCCGCCTGGCCCGGCGGGCCGGCAACAGCCCCGAGGAGGTCATGGAGGCCATCTGGGTAGCGGCCGAGATGCGGGCCGGGGGGGCCTATGCCCACTCGACCCTGGCTCTCCACGCCATGGGCGAGGTCCATGGGGACGGGGATACGGGCTGACCGTGGCGGCCGCGGCCATGCCCAGCGACGGGGCGGGGAGAAGGCCTCGGTCGTGGCCGGGCTCGGCCGGCCGCCTGGAGGCAATGGGGGCTATGGCACTACCAGCACGGGGCAGGTGGAGCGGTGGATGACCTGTTGGCTCACACTGCCCGAGACCAGCCGGGCCAGGTCCGAGTGCTGCCTGGTGCCGATGACGATGAGGGAGGCCCCCACCTCTTCGGCCTGGGCGAGGATCTCGGCCGCTGCTCGCCCGGCCATGACGGTGAGGACCGCTCCCTCGGCAGGCACCCCGGCGGCTTCCATGTCAGCCATGGCGCCTTCAACCAGCTGCCTGGCGCGCGCCTCGGCGTCGACCTCGAAGGACCCCACTATGCCGGCCGAGGACTCGAGCACATGGACGATCCTCACCTGGGCCCCGGAGGCGGCGGCGAAGCTCTTGGCCGCCATCAGGACCCGGGGGGCCCGTGCCGAGCGATCTATGGCCACGACGAGCTTCTCGTACATCGTCCCACCTACTGCTTCCTTCGGTGCTCGGGAGCGGCGTGCCAAGCCGCCCCGCATGCCAGGGCTGCGGGCTCCGAGCACCATCGTGGCCTGTCGGCGAGGGCCCCTGAGATGGCGGTGGCCGCCGGCGCAGCTTGTCTGGCACCGGCCGCGTGGCCATGCTTGGCAGGACGGGCAAGGAGAGACCCGAGGGCATTGACGATGGAGGACGGGAGGTCGCCATGAACCCTGCCCAGCAGCTCCACCAGGCCGGCCAGAGCCTCTGGCTGGACTCGATCAACCGCAAGCTGCTCGCCACCGGGACCCTGGCCCGCTACAGGGAGGAGCTGGCCGTGACCGGCCTCACCTCGAACCCCACCATCCTCGGCCATGCCATGGCGGCCAGCTCGGACTACGACTCCTCGCTCCGCCGGCACCTGGATGCGGGCGTGAAGGACCCCCAGGACCTCGTGTACGCCGTGGCCCTCGAGGACATCACCGAGGCGGCCGACCTGTTCCGCTCCGTGTGGGAGGAGACGGGAGGAGCCGATGGCTACGTATCGGTGGAGGTGCCACCGGGCCTGGCCTATGACGTCGAGCGGAGCGTGGAGGTGGCCCGGGACCTGCACGCCCGAGCGGACCGGCCCAACCTCCTCGTCAAGGTCCCGGGCACCCCTCCGGGCCTCACGGCGATGGAGCAGCTGGTGTCCGAGGGGATCGGCATAAACGTCACCCTTCTCTTCTCCGACACCCACTACCTCCAGACTGCCGATGCCTACATGAGGGCCCTGGAGCGCAGGGCCGACGCCGGGCTGCCCCTCGATGTGCCTTCGGTGGCCTCGGTCTTCGTGTCGCGCTGGGACCGGGCGGCGGACCCGCTGCTGCCCCAGGAGCTGCACGGACGCCTGGGCCTGGCCGTCACCCAGAAGGTCTACGCCTCCTATCGCTCGCTCCTGGCCGGGGAGCGCTGGTCCCGGCTGGCCGCCGCCGGCGCCCGGCCCCAGCGGGTGCTGTGGGCCTCCACCTCCACCAAGGACCCCCATTTCCCCGACACCTACTACCTGGGAAAGCTGGCCGCCCCCGACACCATCGACACCGTGCCCGAGCAGACCCTGCTGGCCTTTGCCGACCACGGCGGGCCCGTCGAGCTCATGAACCCCGACTACGGGGCGGCCGAGCGCTGCGTCGCCGAGGTGGCGGCCCGGGGGATCGACGTGGACGCCCTGGGAGAGTCGCTCCAACGCCAGGGGGCCCGGGCCTTCGAGGCCGACTGGGCCACCCTCCTCGAAGCGATCTCGGAGAAGGCAGCCCGGCTGGGCAGCTGACCGGGGGAGCTCAGCTGAGGCTGGCGTCGAGGCTGATCTCCGTGCCGGCCAGGGCCTTGCTCACCGGGCAGGCGGACTTGGCCTCCTCGGCGGCCTTGGTGAAGGCGGCGGCGTCGATCCCGGCCGCCGATCCCCGCACCCGGAGGGTCACGCCCGGGATCCGGTAGCCCCCGGCGGGATCGGGCCCCAGGGAGACCTCAGCTGTCACCTCCAGCTGCGGGGCGGTCCCGCCCGCCTCGGCCAGGAGGGCCGAGAGCTGCATGGCGTAGCAGGCCGAGTGGGCGGCGGCGATCAGCTCCTCCGGGCTGGTCACCCCTCCGGCCTCCTCGGCCGCCCTCCTGGGGAAGGAGACCTCGTAGGAACCGACGCCGGAGCTGGCCAGCTCGGTCGTCCCCGAGCCATCCTGCAGGCCCCCTGACCAGGTCGTCTTGGCTACCCGGGTGGGCATTGGTCCTCCTCTCGGGCCGAGGTGGTGTTTGGTCCGGTGCCCAAACTAGAGCCCCCGGCCCGCCAGGCGGCCGGCCATCCCCGAGGACGCCCGGGCGGGATGAGCAGGAAGGCAAGGCCACGGCGCTGGCTCCCGGCCCGGTGGTCGCGCCCCGGGGTCGCTCAGCGGGGGATGGTCGTCTGCTTGAACTCGTTGAGCTCGGGCACCCCCGTCACGAGGTCGAGGACGCGCTCGATGGTTCGCCGGGCCAGCTCTCCATCACCGCCGGGGCGGGTCATGAGGCGCACGAAGACGGCGCGCCCCCCGGCCATGAACGTCGGCACTCCGAACGCCTGGTAATCCGCCACCGAGCCCTCGTGGGACTTGCGCACGCTCTCACGGGGCCAGCCGGCGGCCACCTCGGCCATCACGGCGTCCGGGTCCAGTCCCTGACCCGCCAGGACGTCCCGCACCACGCCCTCCTCCCGGATGTCCCTGCCCTCGTCGTGGCGGGCCCGGAACAGGGCCAGATGGGTGTCGAGGAACCGATCCGCATAACGGTCCCGGACCACCACCCCGGCCTCCAGGGCCAGCAGGTCCGGTGCCTTGGACGGATCCTCCCACACGTCGGGTTGGCCCTCCTCGACGTGGACCTGGCTCAGGGAGAAGGGGACGAACTCCACCTGCCAATCTGCTCCCGCCTGGAGGGCCGTGGTCACGTGCTCGTGGGCGTTGCGGGCGAAGGGGCAGCGATAGTCCCAGTTGACGGCGAACGAAGTGCTAGGGCTCATGGCATGCTCAACGCCGCGCCGGCGGTGAGGATTCCGGCGCCGGGCGGCCGGCCCGGGGTGGGAGGCCAGGGGGGTGGGGCGCCCGAGGGTCGTCCAGGGGGGCGAGGCGCCGCAGGACCACGCCCAGGGCCGCCCCGATGGCCAGCCCGGCCAGCACGTCCGAGGTGTGGTGCAGGCCCACATAGACCCGGCTGGCAGCCACCGCCCCGGCCAGGGCCAGGTATGCGGGCCACGCCCGGTCGCCCTCGGACAGGAGCACGAAGGCGCAGGCGGCGGCGCTGGCGTGCCCGCTCGGGAAGCTGCTGGTGCGGGGGGTGCGCAGGTAGAGGGGGCTGGGGCCCCCGGGGGGCCGGCGCCGGCCCACAGCTGACTTGATGGCCCCGTTCACCAGGGCCGACTCCACGGCCAGGCCGGCGGCCAGACGAGCCAGGGGAGCCCAGCGGCGCCCTGGCACCCCGCTCCCTGAGGTCGAGGTGCCGGCAGCGGGTCGCCGGCGGGCCACCTGCAGGGCCCCCAGGGCCAGCCAGAGCGCGCTGTGGTCGGCGAGGGCCGAGGCGCCGTAGAAGAGGTGCTGCAGGGTGGGCAGGCCGCGCAGCCGGTCGAACGCCCGGTCACAGGTGGCGTCGAAGGAGCGCAGCGGCCCATGCTCCTGCGACGACCCGGCCGGCACCCGGGAGCGGCCCCGTCCGGCCCCGCCGTACAACTGATCAGCCCGGGGCCACCATGTCCAGCGGCAGGGCCGGCTGGGAGCCGACCCCCGGGCCGCCCGGCGCCGGGGCCCCCAGGCCGTCCCCGCCCGCCCCGGTGGCGACGCCGGCGGACGCCGCCGGGGCCGCCAGCACCACGCCCTCGATTCCCTCTACCGGGCCGCCCCCGCCCCGACCGGGTGCCATCCGTAGCGCCTCCACCCGGGCCAGGGCGGGGTCCCCGCCCCACGCCGGGCACCAGGCCCGGTAGGAGCACCACTGGCAGAGGGCTGACGGCTTGGGCCGAAAGTCCTCCAGGCGACAGGCGCGCTCGACCGCTGCCCAGATGGCCCGCACCCGCTGGCAGAGCCCCCAGCAGGACTGCTCCGACGGCTCCGTGGAGAGCACCACCTGGTCCTTCAGGTACAGCAGCTGGACGCGGGCCGGCAGCACGCCCAGCACCTCCCGGCACAAGAAGGCATAAAAGTGGACGCCGCCCAGGCGGGCCTGCTCCTGGGCCACGCCTGGCACCTTGCCCGTCTTGTAGTCCGTCACGACCAGGCTCCCGTCGGGCAGGAGGTCGAGGCGGTCGATGATCCCCCGCAGCAGCAGGGAGCCCAGCCGGGCCTCCATCACCACCTCGGTGCCGATGGCCACGACGGAGTCGGGGTCCTCCAGGCCGAAATACCGCTCCACCAGCACCCGGGCCTCGGCCAGCATCCCCGCCGCCTCCTCGGGGGAAAGGGCGAGGTCCAGCCACTCAGGGTCCGACTGCATCTCCTCCCAGGCCCTCTCCAGCTGGGCCTGGGCCGCCTCGGCGGTCCGCTGCCCCCGGGGGACGGACCAGAACAGCCCCTCCAGGGCCCGGTGCACCAGCGTCCCCCTGACCGCCGGGACCGACGGCGGCTCGGGCAGGCGGTCGATGGCCGAGAAGCGGAAGGCCAGGGCGCAGTCCTTGAAGGCCGAGACCTTGGACGGGGACAGGCTGTGAGGAAGAGGCAGGCTCACGGCCCCACGCTACGCCCGGCCCCTGTCAACTACGGGGATGCCCCTCCACCAGGGCCTCGAGCAGGGAACGGGCCACGGCACCGGGGTCCTCCATGGGGCCGAAGTGGCCCACCCCGGGGATCTCCTCGACCCTGCCCAGGGGTAGCCGGGCGGCCACCCGCCCCGCCCTGGCTGCCCCCATGACCGAGGAGCAAGTGCCCCGGGCCACCACCACCGGGCAGCGGACCCGGTCCAGGTGGTCCCAGGCGTCCTGGGCCAGTCCGGCGGCATAGATGCGCGCCTCGTCCTCGGCCCGGCACCGCAGCCTTACCCCGCCACCGTCCAGGTCCTCGAACCCCCCCACCAGGTAGCCCTCGAGCGCCTCCGGGTCCAAGGTGTCGAGGGGCGGCTTGGCGCGGAAGTTGCCTCGTGCCTCCTCCCGGGAGGCGAAGACCTCCCGGCGGCGCCTGGCGGCCACGACCATGGGATGCTCGCCGGCCTGGTCGGCCGCTTCCGCCCTCTCCTCGGGGCCGAACAAGACGGGCTCGAAGCAATAGAGACCCTGGAAGGTCCCCGGCCTGGCCTGCTCGGCCAGGAGCAGGGCGGTGGCCCCGCAGGAGTGCCCGAACCCCAGCGGGACCTCGAGCCCCAGGCCGCTCACCACGGCCAGGACGTCGGCCGCGAAGCCCTGCCAGGCGAAGTCCCCGCCTGGCGGTGATCCCGACAGCCCGTGGCCCCGCTCGTCCAGGGCCAGGCACGAGAGGGTGGGCCCGAGGTGCCGGGCCAGGGGCGAAAGCGCCGGCCCGCAGAAGCCCGTGGCGTGGGCCATAACCAGGGCCGGAGGCCCCTCCCCGCCCAGGTGGTGGACGGCCACCTCGACGCCGTCGTCCGCCACCACCTCGATGACCCTGCCCACCTCGCTCGGGCCTGCCCTGGGGCGCACCGGCCCGACGGTAGCCTTTCGCCATCGACCTCTCTGCCTGGGGCATCGAGCCTGGCTACACCGACGTGCGCCACCAGTGGCACGACACCGCGCCCGCCATCCAGCGGGCCGTGGCCACTGCCATGGAGGCCGAGGGGCGGCCTCCCCGCCAGGGGGACAGCCCCGTGAGGGTGGTGCGGGCAGGCCACCCGGCCGGGGTGGGAGGCCCCTACGAGCTCACCTTGGAGGATGGAACCACCCTCCGGGGCGAGGGCCGCCTTCCCTCTGACCTGCCCCTCGGCTACCACGACCTGGACGTTCCGGGCCGGGCCGAGCCGCTGCGCCTCATCGTGAGCCCCGGCCGGTGCCACCTGGCCCCGGGGATGCGGGCCTGGGGGTGGGCCGTGCAGCTGTACGCCCTGCGCTCCGGGGCCAGCTGGGGGATGGGGGACCTGGCCGACCTGGCCGACCTGGGCCGCTGGTCCGCCGGCCTCGGTGCCGGCATGCTCCTCGTGAACCCCCTTCATGCCGCCCGGCCCGAGGAGCCCAGCCCCTACTTCCCGAGCAGCCGGTGCTGGCGCAACCCGCTCTACCTGCGGGTGGAGGAGGTCCCGGGCATGGCCGGCCACCCCCGGCTGGCCGAGCTGGCCCGGGCCGGGCGGGCCCTCAACGGCGAGCGGCGCATCGACCGGGGCGCGGTGTGGAGTCTCAAGCGCCAGGCGCTTGAGTGGGCATGGGAGCGCTTCGGCGATAGCGATGACTTCGCCAAATGGCGCTGCTCCCAGGGAGAGGCGCTGTCCGGTTACGCCCGCTTCGCCGCCTTGGCCGAGAGCCGTCCCGGTCCCTGGCCCAGCTGGCCCGAGCCCCTGCGCCACCCCGGCGGGCCGGGCGTGGAGGCCGCCCTGGCCGGGAGGGAGCGGGAGGTCGGGTTCCACGCCTGGCTCCAGTGGCTCCTGGACGGGCAGCTGGCCCGGGCGGGGGAGGAGGTGGGGCTGGTGTCGGACCTGGCCATCGGCGTGGACCCGGAGGGCGCCGACGCCTGGGTGTGGCAGGACGCCCTGGCCCTGGGCGTGAGGGTGGGAGCTCCGCCGGACGACTTCAACGTCGAGGGCCAGGACTGGGGCCTCCCCCCCCTCAACCCCTGGAAGCTGCGCCAGCAGAGGTTCGAGCCGTTCATCCAGACGGTGCGGGCCGGCCTGGCCCACGCCGGGGGGCTGCGGGTGGACCACGTCATGGGGCTGTTCCGGCTGTGGTGGATCCCTCCCGGGGCCGGCCCCGCTGAGGGCGCCTACGTGCGCTACCCCCACCGGGAGCTGCTCGACATCCTGGCCCTGGAGAGCGTGAGGGCGGGTGCCTACGTGATCGGGGAGGACCTGGGGACGGTGGAGCCGGCGGTGCGCCAGGAGCTGGCCCGCCGGCGCGTCCTCTCCTACCGCCTCATGTGGTTCGAGCCCGAGCCCCCCGGCCCCACCTGGCCCGCCCGGGCCCTTGCTGCCGTCACCACCCACGACCTGCCTACCGTGGCCGGGCTGTGGACCGGCAAGGACCTGGAGGAGCAGAGGGCCCTGGGCCTGCCCGTGGACCCGGGGGCGGCCGCCGCCATGCGGGACAAGGTGGCGGCCTGGCTGGAGGTGGGCCCCGAGGCGCCCGTGCAGGAGGTGGTGGCCGGCGTGCACCGCCTGCTGGCCAAGGCCCCTTCGGCCCTGGTGGCGGCCACCATGGAGGATGCCCTGGCGGTGCCTGACAGGCCCAACATCCCCGCCACCACGGGTGCCCACCGGCCGAACTGGAGCCTCGCTCTTCCCTCCACCCTGGAGGAGATCAAGGCCCATCCCCTGGTGGCGGAGGTGGCCGAGGCCCTACGCCCCGTCTCTCGCCTTTAGGCCAGGCCGCGCCTGGCACCGGCCACGGCCGCTCCCCGCCGGCCGCCGGGAGAGCGGCCCTAGGGGGCGAGCGAGCGCAAGCGGTAGCGCTGGATCTTGCCGGTGGCGGTCTTGGGCAGCTCGGCCAGGAAGACGAAGCGCCTGGGGCGCTTGAACGCCGCCAGCCGCTCCCGGCAGTGGCGTTCGAGGTCGGCCGGGTCGAGCTCGAAACCGGGAGCGGCCACGCAGAAGGCCACCGGCTTGTCCAAGCCGTGCTCGTCCGGCTGAGCCACCACGGCGGCCTCCAGCACGCCGGGGTGCTCGATGAGGGCCGCCTCCACCTCGGCCGGTGAGACCCACATTCCGCCGGCCTTCACCATGTCGTCCGCCCGGCCCAGGTAGGCATAGGCCCCCTCCGGGGTGCGGGCATAGACGTCGCCGGTCCGGGCCCACTCTCCCCGGAACGTGCGCCGGCTCACCTCGGCCCGGCACCAGTAGCCCAGAGCGGCCGAGTCCCCCTTCACGGCCAGGTGGCCGGGGACCCCCTCTCCGGCCACCGGGTTCCCCTCGTCGTCTTCCAGGCGCAGCTCGTAGCCGGGAACGGCGGTCCCGCTGGTACCCGGCAGCACCGCTCCAGGGCGGTTGGAGCAGAAGATGTGGAGCAGCTCCGTGGACCCCAGCCCGTCCAGGATCTCCACCCCGAAGCGGGCCTTGAAGCGGTGGAACAGCTCGGCGGGGAGAGGCTCGCCGGCCGAGACCGCCTGGCGCACAGAGGAGAACGTGTCGTCGGGTATGGAGGAGGAGAGCAGGGCGGCGTAGAAGGTGGGGACGGCGAAGAACAGGGTGGGGCGCTCCGACGAGACCGTGGCCGCCACCCCCTCGGGGGTGGGCCGGGCCGGGTCCAGCACGGTCGTGGCCCCCGCCGCCAAGGGGAAGGTGAGGCTGTTGCCCAGCCCGTAGGCGAAGAACAGCTTGGCCACCGAATAGCACACGTCCCCCGGTCCGACCCCGAGGACCTGCTGGGCGTAGGTCTCCACGGTCGTGCGCAGGTCGGCATGGCGGTGCATGGCCGCCTTGGGGGCACCGGTGGTCCCCGACGTGTAGAGCCAGAAGGCCGGGGAGTCGGCCCAGGTCTCATAGGCCGGGGGGGCCTTGGTGCCCGCCGCTCCCAGGGTGTCAGCGAACCGGTGGGTGCGCACCCCGGGGATGGCGGGGAGGGCCTGTCCCGTCACCACGAGGTCGGTCACCTCCCGGGCCCCGGCGCACAGCTCGGAGGCGGCCCCGGCGAAGGCCTCGGACATCACGACCACCCGGGCCCTGGCGTCGGCCGCCAGCCTGCCCAGCTCGGGCCCTCGCAGCATGGTGGAGACGGGCACGGGGACGGCGCCGATGCGCAGGCCTCCCAGGAAGGTGGCCACCCACTCGGGCGTGTCGGCCATGGCCATGATGACCCTCTGCTCGGCCTGGACGCCGAGGGCGGCCAGCCCGCCGGCAGCCGCCCCGACCCGCCGGGCCAGCTCCTCGTAGGTGACCGAGCGCCCCTCGCTGCGGATGGCCACCCGCCCTCCCAGGCCGGCCCGGAGGTGGCGGTCGAGGAGCCAGGTGGCCGAGTTGAAGGGCTCTGGGGCAGTTGGGGGGGCTGGGGTCATGGCGCCTCGCTCGGGGCTCAGTGTGTACGATCGAGTGGTGCATCGTCAAGGGCCTGTCCTATGAGCGCCAGGATGACGAAGTTCGAGGGAGCCGGGGAGGGTCCCGGGCTGCCCGTGGTGAGCGGGGCCAGGGGGCTGCTCCTCACGGTGCTGGGGGAGTTCGTGCTCCCCTCGGGCGGGGCTGCCCAGTCCTCGGCCCTGGTGGCCGCCCTGGGGAGCCTGGGGGTGGAGCCGGGGACCGCTCGTCAGGTCATGGCCCGCTCGGCCGCCCGGGGCTGGCTGGTCCGGGAAAAGGTGGGGGCCCGCACCCGCTGGCACCTCACCGAGCACGCCAGGCGCCTCCTGGCCGAGGGCACCGAGAGGATCTACGGGTTCGGCCGGCGCCGGCCCGGTTGGGACGGGCGCTGGCTCTTGCTGGTGGTGAGCGTGCCCGAGCGCCACAGGTCCCTGCGCTACCGGTTGCGGACCCGGCTCACCTGGGCCGGGTTCGGTGCCCTGGGCCAGGGGGTGTGGCTGTGCCCTTACGTGGAGCGGGAGGGCATGGCGGTGGGCGTGGTGAAGTCCCTCGGGCTGGAGGGGGCGACCTCCTTCCTGGGCTCCTTCGGCCAGCTCGGGGACGTGGGGCGGCTGGTGGCCGAGGCCTGGAACCTGGGCGCCCTGGGGCGGCGGTACCACGCCTTTTGCGCCTGGGCCGACAGCCTGGCCCCCCGGGGCGACGAGGAGTCCTTTGCCGCCCAGGCCCGCTTGGTCCACGAATGGCGCCAGTTCCCCCTGCTCGACCCCGAGCTGCCGAGGACCCTGCTGCCCGACGACTGGGAAGGGGACCAGGCCCTGGCCCGCTTCCACCGGCTGCATGAACAGTGGCGGCCGGCGGCCTGGAAGTGGTGGGGCCGGCTGGCACGGTGAGCGCCGGTGGGAGAGCCGGCGTCGCCGTGCACATGGTGCGGGTGGCAGGCCGCTGGCTGGAGGTGGAGGACCGTAAGGGAGGGGACCCCCCCCTGCTGCTCCTCCACGAGGGGCTGGGCAGCCTTTCCCTCTGGCGGGACCTGCCCGCCCGCCTGGCCCTGGCCACCGGGTCCCGGGTGGTGACCTGGTCCCGGTACGGCTACGGCCGTTCGGAGGTGCTGGAAGGCCCCCGGCGCCCCCGGTACATGCACGACGAGGCCCTGGTGGCCCTGCCGGCGCTGCGGGAGGCCATGGGGCTGGAGGAGGCCCCTGTGGTGCTGGTGGGCCACAGCGACGGGGCCTCCATCGCCGTGATCCACTCCGGCGCCAGGCGCTGGCCGGTGGGCGGTCTCGCTCTCCTCGCCCCCCACGTGATGGTGGAGGAGCGCTCCCTGGCAGGCATCGCCGCCGCCCGGGAGGCGTACCTGGGCACCGACCTGCGGGAGCGCCTGGGCCGCCACCACCGGGACCCCGATGCCACCTTCTGGGGATGGAACCGTGCCTGGCTGGACCCGGGCTTCAGGAGCTGGGACATAAGGGACTACCTGGGGGGGATATCCTGCCCGGTCCTGGTGGTGCAGGGAACGGATGACGCCTACGGGACCCTGGCCCAGGTGGAGGCCATAGAGCAAGGGGTCAGGGGCCCGGTGGAGACCCTGGTTCTCCCCGGCTGCGGGCACGCCCCCCAGGTGGAGCGGCCCGAGGAGACCCTGGGGGCCATCGCCGAGCTGGTGGGAAAGGTGAGGGAAGGGGTGGGGCAGGGCCAGCGTCCATGACGCCGGTCGCGGCCCATTTGCCGGTAGCGTGGAACGAGCCGCCTGCGGCGGCCCCCCAAGAAGGCCGAGGACCCGGACGGAGCCCATGCAGCACCTCATAACGACGGGCGGCTACGCAGCCGTCTTCCTGCTGATGATCGCCGAGTCGGCATGCATCCCCATCCCGTCCGAGGTGATCATGCTCTTCGGAGGGGCTCTGGCGGCCACCGGTCACCTGAGCCTGGTGCCGGTGATCATCCTGGGGGCCCTCGGCAACCTGGTGGGCAGCTTCATCGCCTGGGCAGTGGGGCGGGCAGGAGGCCGGCCGGCCATCCGGCGCTGGGGGCGCTTCGTATGGCTGAAGGAGTCCGACGTGGACCGGGCCGAGCGCTGGTTCGAGCGGCGGGGGGCGCCGGCGGTGTTCCTGGGCCGCATGGTGCCGGTGGTGCGCACCTTCATATCGCTCCCGGCCGGGGTGGCGCGCATGGAGCCGGTGCGGTTCGGCACCTACACCCTGGCCGGCTCCATCCCCTGGACCGCCGCCCTGGGGGTGGCCGGGTACGAGATCGGCGCCCATTGGGCCACTGTCGCCCACGGCTTCCACGACGCCACCTACGTGATCGCCGTGATCGCTGTGCTTTGCATCCTGGCCGCCCTGGCCGCCGGCTGGCGGCGCTGGCGGGCCGAGCGGGCGGCCCAGGCCCGGGAGCAGGCCAGCAGGCGGGCCAAGCTGGCCGCCGAGGCAACGACGCCGCCCTCGTAGCGGTGCCGGAAGGGTCGGGACGGGCGGTCCTCGTGACGGGGGCCTCCAGGGGGATCGGCCGGGCCGTGGCCCGGGCCTTTGCCGCCCTGGGAGACCGGGTGGCGGTGCACCACCGGGAGTCGCCTGAGCTGGCCGGACAGGTGGTGGGCTCGCTCGGCGGCGAGGGCCATGCCGTGGTCCAGGCGGACCTGGCTCACGCCGGCCAGGTGGCGGCCATGGTGGACGAGGCGGCCGCCGCCCTCGGTGGCCTGGACGTCCTGGTGAACAACGCCGGGATCTACGCCGAGCACCCGATCACCGAGCTCTCCTATGCCGAGTGGCAGGAGGCCTGGAGGGAGACCCTCGGGGTGAACCTGGTGGGAGCGGCCAACGTGACCTGGTGCGCGGTGCGCCACATGCTGGAGGGGGGTGGGGGCAGGATCGTGAACGTCTCGTCCCGGGGGGCCTTCCGGGGGGAGCCGACAGCTCCCGCCTACGGCGCCAGCAAGGCGGGGCTCAACGCCTTCGGCCAGTCACTGGCCCGTCAGCTGGCCCCCCACGGGATCTCCGTGCTCACGGTGGCGCCGGGCTACGTGGAGACGGACATGACCAGCGAGCACCTGAAGGCGTCCCGGGGTGAGGAGATCAGGTCCCAGAGCCCCTTCAACCGGGTGGCCACTCCCGAGGAGGTGGCTGCCGCGGTGGTCTATCTGGCCTCACCCGAGGCGGCCTTTGCCAGCGGGGCCATCCTGGACCTGAACGGCGCTTCCTACCTGCGGACATGAGGCGCCAGCGGGCCGGTTCCCGGCCCGGCCCCGGGACGGGCGCCACGCCGGCGCCGGCCTGCTCGGTGTGCGGGGCCGCCCTGTCCGGGGCGCTGCGCTCGGTGGTGGTGGAAGCCTCCCCGGGGGCTGGCGCCGGGGCCAGGCCGGTGGCGGCCCTGTACTGCGGTACCTGCGGCGCCACCCTGGGCTTCCTGCCCGCCACCGGCGGGGAGCAGGCCTCGCCCGGGGCCGGCGTCGGGCTCGAGGCAGCGGGCGACGGTCCGCCACCTGGCGCCCTGCGGCCGGGGGACCGGGTCGTCCTGCAGGAGGGCCCGTGGGCGGGCAGGGACGGTGTGGTCCGGGCCCTCGAGCCAGGTGGGGAGGCCCTGGTGGAGATGGCCGGCTTCGGGAGCGGCCGACGGATCCGGGTCAGCGCCGAGGCCTTGCGCCGGCGCTGACCGGTCGCCGGGCGGTGGGCTAGGCTCCCCTGCCCGTGCTGGCCGAGCTGATCCAGATGCTGGCGGAGGGCCGGGTCGAGGTGGTCGACCTCACCCAGCCCCTGTCAGAGCGCACCCCCGTCATCCGCCTCCCGGAGCCCTTCGTGAACACACCGGGGTTCACCCTGGAGGAGCTGAGCCGCTACGACGAACGGGGGCCCGCCTGGTACTGGAACACCATCCATGCCGGCGAGCACGTAGGGACCCACTTCGACGCCCCCGTCCACTGGGTGACCGGGCGGGAGGGGGAGGACACGGCGCGGGTGCCCGCCCGGCGGCTGATCGGGCCGGCTGCCGTGCTGGACAAGTCGGCCGAGTGTGCCGCCGACCCGGACTTCCTGCTCGAGGTGGACCACGTGCTGGCCTGGGAGGGCAGCCACGGCCCCCTCCCCGCCGGAGGCTGGCTGCTCTACCGGACGGGCTGGGATGCCCGAGCGGCCGACCAGGCCGCCTACCTCAATGCCGACGAGTCGGGCCCCCACACGCCGGGGATATCCCCCGAGTGCGCCCGGTGGCTGGCGGAGGAGACGCCGATCCTGGGCCTCGGGGTGGAGACGGTCGGGACCGACGCCGGCGCCGCCCACTCCTTCGACCCGCCCTTCCCCTGCCATGCCCACCTGCTGGGGGCCGGCAAGTACGGCCTCACCCAGCTGGCCAACCTGGCCCGTCTTCCTCCCACCGGGGCCGTGGTGGTGGCGGCGCCCCTGCCCATCGAGGGGGGATCGGGCAGCCCGGCCCGCGTGCTGGCCCTGGTCGAGCGGTGACGGCGTGAGGGTCGCCGAGGCTCTGGGCCGGGCCCTGGCCGCCCTTGGCACCCGCCACCTGTTCGGGCTGGTGGGCAGCGGCAACCTGGAGCTGTCCCAGGCGGCGGTGGCGGCGGGCGCCCGCTTCGTGGCTGCCCGCCAGGAGACCGCCGCCGTGGCCATGGCGGACGCCTACGCCCGCCTCTCCGGCCGCCCCGGGGTGGCCACCGTGCACCAGGGCCCCGGCATCACCAACGCCCTCACCGGCCTCACCGAGGCGGCCAAGAGCCGCACCCCGGTGGTGCTGCTGGCGGCGGACACCTCTGCCTCTGCCGTCCACTCCAACTTCCGCCTCCCTGCCGCCCAGCTCGCCACCGCCCTGGGGGCGGCCACGGAGCGCCTGGACTCCCCGGCCACGGCGGTGCCGGTGCTGGCCGGCGCCCTGCAGCGGGCCCAGGCGGAGCGCCGGGCCGTCCTGGTGCTCGCTCCCCTCGATGTCCAGGGGGCCGAGTGCCCCGACCCCGTCCTGCCCGGCGGGCCGAAGGAAGCCGGCGGGGCGCCATCGGGCCCCTGTCCCTCCCCGGAGGAGGTGTCGGCCTTGGCCGACCTGCTGGCGGGGGCGGACCGGCCCCTTCTCCTGGCCGGCCGGGGCGCGGTGCTAGCTGGGGCGGGGCCCGTCCTCGAGTCGCTGGCCGAGGTGGCCGGCGCCTACCTGGCCACCTCGGCCATGGCCCACGGGCTCTTCCGTGGCAACCCCCGCTCCCTGGGGATCGCCGGCGGCTTCGCCTCCCCGCCTGCCGCCCGCCTGATGGCCGGGGCCGATGCCATTGTGGCCTTCGGCGCCTCGCTCAACATGTGGACGACCCGCCACGGTGCCCTCATCGGGCCTCGCAGCCGGGTGGCCCAGGTGGACGTGGAGCCGTCGGCTCTCGGGGCCCACCGTCCGGTGGACCTCGCCGTGGTGGGCGATGCCGCCGAGACGGCCCGAGCGGTGGCCGCTGCCCTCACCGGGAACCCTGCCTCGGCCGGCGGGCGGGTGGAGCGCGTGGCGGGATGGGCGGACCAGAGCTACGAGGACCGCTCCGAGGCGAGATGGATCGACCCCCGTACCCTCACCCTGGCCCTGGACCGGCTGGTGCCATCGGCCCGGACCGTGGTTGTCGACTCCGGGCACTTCATGGGCTGGCCCGCCATGTACCTGCGAGTCCCCGACCAGGCCGGGTTCGTCTTCGCCCAGGCCTTCCAGTCCGTGGGGCTGGGCCTGGCGGGGGCGGCGGGGGCGGCGCTGGCCCGCCCCGACCGGCTCACCCTGGCTTGCGTGGGGGACGGCGGGGCCCTCATGGCCCTGGGCGAGCTCGAGACCCTGGCGCGCCTCGGGCTGCCGGTCATGGTCGTGGTCTACAACGACGCCGCCTACGGAGCCGAGGTGCACCACTTCGCCCCCAAGGGGCTGCCGACTGACCTGGCGGTGTTCCCGCCCACGGACCTGGCCGGCGTGGCCAGGGCCCTCGGGGCGGAGGGCGTCACCGTGAGGCGGGTCGAGGACCTGGGCGAGGTGGAGGCCTGGCTGGGCCGGCGGGACGGCCCGCTGGTGGTGGACGCCAAGGTGAACCCCGCTGTGGTGGGGGAGTGGTTGGAGGAGGCCTTCCGGGCTCACTGAGGGGAGACGCCGGCGGGAGCGGGTGAGAGGAGCCGGGGGGCAGGGGCGGCCTTTGGCCTGGGACCGGTGGGGTGGTCTCGCAGCTGCAGCCGGTGCACGGGCAGGTGAGCCACCGGCCGTGGCGCGGAAGCTCGACCCGGGCCCAGACCACCTTTCCGGCGGGCCGGGCCCGCACCCCCCAGGCGTCGGAGAGGGCGCTCACCACGACCAGGCCCCGCCCGGCGGGGGCCAGCGGGCCGGCGTGGCGCACGGCGGGATGGTCGGAATGGTGGTCAGCCACCGCCACCTCGAGCTGGCCGTGGTGCACGCTCATCTCGACCCCGATGGGGTCGGTGCTGACGGCCAGGGCGTTGGTGACCAGCTCGGAGGCGATGAGCTGGAGGCGGTGGAGGGGCAGCCAGCCACCGGTCCATCTCCGGGAGGTGCGGGCGACGAAGCGCCGGGCGGCCGCGACCGAGCGGGGGCTTGGGCCCAGCTCGATGCCGGCACGGGAGCACATGGATACCTACCTTGCCACTCGGGGCGCCCTCGGTCCGATTCCAAGGTGCGCTCAGGCAGGAGGCGGGGGGCGCCCCGGGGAGCGCAGCTCCCGGAGGGCCTGGAGGGCCTGGGCACCGTCGGTCCGGTCGGAGGGGACCAGGTTGCGGACGGCCACGGCGGTGTTCACCAGGGACCAGATGCCCACCAGGACCCACCACCAGCGGACGGGGGAGCTCACGGCCAGCAGGGGCCAGCCCAGTGCTCCCAGCACGAGGTTGGCCCCGGGGCCGGCCAGGGCCACGCAGAGGGACCTGCCCGGCTCCAGGGGGGAGGGTGCATGCACCGCCCCCACCGTCCCGAGGCAGATGCGCTCGGCCCGGCCGCCCACGGCTCGCAGGACCAGGGCGTGGCCCACCTCGTGGGCCACCACCGAGGCGTACCAGGAGACGGCCACCGCCGCTCCCACCGGCAGGGCCACCCTCCAGGAGCGGGCCCAGGCCAGCCAGGCGACGATCAGCGCCGTGGCCACCAGGGGCCACAGGGCGCCGGCTTCCAGCTCCACCGCCAGCCCCCCGAAGTGCAGCACCAGCCGGCGGGGATGGGCAGGCCCTCCGGGTGCGCCGGCGCTCCCGGGAGGGCTGGGCGCTCCCACCGAGGTTCCCTCCCCCGCCCGGTCGCCCGCTGGCCTAGGAGGGGGTGGGCAGGCGGAGCACGGCCGCGCCCGAGACCCGGTCATGGGCCAGGTCGGAGAGAGCCTGGTCGGCGGCGGTGAAGGGACGGGGGTCAGTGGTCACCTTGATGGGTATGCGGGCGGCCAGGGCCAGGAACTCCTCGCCGTCCCGACGGGTGTTGGCCGTCACGCTGCACAGGGTGCGCTCCTGGAAGAGATGGCGCTCGTAGCTGAGTGAGGGGATGTCGGTGAGGTGGATGCCGGCCACGGCCAGGGTGCCGCCCCGGTCCAGGGCGGCCAGGGCCGGCGGTACGAGGGTACCCACCGGGGCGAACAGGATGGCGGCGTCCAAGGGCTCGGGCGGAGGGTCGGCGGCGCCTCCCGCCGAGGCCGCCCCGAGATCCAGGGCCAGCCGGCGGGCGTTCTCCGAGCGGGTCATCACGTGCACCGTGGCCCCCTCGTGGAGGGCCACCTGGGCGGCCAGGTGGGCCGAGGCCCCGAAGCCGTAGATGCCCAGCTTGCCGGCCGGTGGTAGCCGGGACCGGCGGAGGGCCCGGTAGCCGATGATGCCGGCACACAGCAGGGGAGCGGCCTCCTCGTCCCCGAAGCCCTCCGGCAGGGCATAGGCGTAGGCCTCGGGGACCACGGCCTGCTCTGCGTAGCCACCGTCGGCATCCCAGCCAGTGAAGGCCGGCGACAGGCAGAGGTTCTCCTCCCCCCGCCGGCAGAAGCGGCAGGTCCCGCAGGTGCGGCGGAGCCAGGCCACCCCCACCCGCTGGCCCACCTCGAAGCGGTTGGCCCCCTCGCCCCGGGCCTCCACCCGGCCGACCACCTCGTGCCCGGGGACCACCCGGGGGCGCTTGGGGGGGAGGTCACCCTCGGCCAGGTGGAGGTCGGTGCGGCACACCCCGCAGGCCGACACCCGGACAAGGACCTCTCCCGCCCCCGGCTCCGGCCCCGGCCGTTCCACCAGGGCCAGTGGGTGGTGGTCGATGGGCCCCGGCTGCTCAACGACCCAAGCCCTCATGCGGACAGGCTATGGCCTGGCAGGGGGCGGCGGTGGCGTCCATGACGATTGCCCCGCACCAGGTCC
Source organism: Actinomycetota bacterium (assembly GCA_021325455.1). Classification (GTDB taxonomy): domain Bacteria; phylum Actinomycetota; class Acidimicrobiia; order Acidimicrobiales; family JAJPHD01; genus JAJPHD01. Next base: position 11,653 of record JAJPHD010000020.1, on the reverse strand, counting down.
TGGTTAGACTTCGGGCTGGCCATGTGGCAGGACCGCAGCGCGAGGGGGCAGGGCACCGCCGGCTATCGGCCGGGTGCGGCGCCCTCGTACCAGGACGGACGGGCGGGCGGCTGGGCCATCCCGGGCCCCCGGGCCGGGTTCTGGATCCGGGTCCTGGCCTTCCTGATCGACCAGGTGATCCTCTTCATCGTGGCCCTTTTCCTGCAGGCCAGCCTGGGCTACACCAGCGCCGAGGTGGTCCTCATCGCCGTGTATGCGGCCTACTTCACCCTGGGCCTGGGCGGTCCGGCGGGCCAGACGCTGGGCGCCAAGGCGGCAGGGATCAGGGTCGTGGATGCCCGCACCGGAGGCCCCATCGGCTACGGGCGCGGCTTTGTCCGATGGGTGGTGCAGGCCTTCCTAGGGTGGCTCATCCTCCCCTACCTGTGGATGCTGTGGGACAGGGAGCGCCAGACCTGGCAGGACAAGGTGGCCGGGGATGTGGTGGTGCCAGCCTGGTGGCGGCCCGGCGACGGGCAGGGGTGGTAGCCCCGAGGGCCCCTATCCCCAGCGGGCCGCCAGCCGGTGGTAGAGCCCCGGGGCGACGGCGGCCACCGCCACGGGGAGCCCCATCCAGGGAGGCACGATGAGGCGGGGCCGGCCCCGGCGGACAGCCGCCTCGACGGCGGCGGCCACCCTCTCCGCCGGTATGGGCCGGGGCCGGGAGCGGTCGTAGGGGCGGCCCCTCCGGTCGAAGAAGGCGGTGGCCACCACGGCCGGGCTGACCAGGCTCACCTCCACCCCGGTGGGTGCCAGCTCGTGGCGCAGGGCGGTGGCCAGCCCGGCCAGGCCGGACTTGGCGGCCGAGTACACGGCCTCCTGGCGGACCCCCACGTGGCCGGCGATGGACCCCACCAGGACCAGGTGGCCCCGGCCCCGCTTCACCATGCCAGGCAGGACGGCCCGGGCCAGGTGGACATGGGCGCTCAGGTTGAGGGTGAGGAGGCAGTCCACGGTGCCGGGGTCCATGGTGACGAAGTCCCCGGCCCAGCCGACCCCGGCGCTGCTCACCACGATGTCCAGGGGCCCCAGCCGCTCCTCGGTGTCGGCCACCAGCTGGCTGGCGGCCCCCGGGGCGGTCAGGTCCGCCACCATCACGATCCCGCCGGTCTCTTCGGCCAGGTCGTCCAGGACCGAGCGGTCCCTGCCGTGGAGGGCAAGGCGCGCTCCCGCCCCGGCCAGGCGACGGGCAGTGGCGGCCCCGATCCCCCCCGAGGCTCCCGTCACCAGGACGGCCGCTCCGGCGAAGGGCGGGCGCGGCCCCGACCGGGGCGGGAACAGCTGTGCCCGGAGGGAGGAGCGCCGGGCGGCGCGTGGCTCCATCAGAGGAGCAGCCGAGCTGGCCGACCGCCCGGGGGGCTTCTGGCTCAACAGCCCCTCAGGATCCGAGCGCCGCCCGGACCCTGGCCTCCGCTTCGGACATGGGATCGGTGCCGGCCGTGATGGCGTCGATGGCAGCGAGGGACGGATAGCCCCGCTCCTTCTCCTCCTGGAGCTTGGCCGCGAAGCCGCCGCTGCGGATGTCCTCCAGCACCTCCTGGAAGGCCTGCCGCATGCTCGCCCCGTCCATGGCCAGCGTGCGCAGGAAGCCCCCGTAGGCCGCAACCAGGCCGTGGCCGGCCACGGAGCGGAAGAACCCGTCGGCTGCGAAGGCCCGGAACACCCGGGACATCTCCCCGGACATGTACAGCTCCAGGACCAGCGCCTCGGGCGGCAGACCAGCCTCCACCCCCAGCGCGAAGGCATGCTGGATGGCCAGCCCGACGTAGGGGCCCACGGTCTGCTCGATCATGAGGTCCAAGGTGGCCTCCTGGGCAGCCGACAGCGCCAGGGCCCCCCGCCGCAAGGAGCCGCTGGCGGCGGCCAGGGCCAAGAGGCGGGGAAGGGCCTTGCCGGTGGCGTCGTGCTCCACCGACACGTAGCTGACGAAGCCGCGTTGCTCGAGAGCGGCGCGACGCACCTCCTCGCCGAGCATCCTGGGGGCGAGGAGCAGGACGTCCACCTCCTCGGGCACCTCGACCAGCCCGTAGGCCAGGCAGTAGCCGGAGGCGAAGCACACCGCCGAGGCCGGCTGCAGGAAGGGGGCCACCGACTCCGAGAAGCACTCTGGTGTGGCCTCGTCGGGGATGAGCAGGTAGACGATGTCGGCCCGGCCGGTTGCCTCGGGAATGTCGAGGACGCTGAAGCCATCGCTGGAGGCCCGTCCCCGGTAGTCGTCGTCCCTGTTCCCTACCACCACGTCCAGGCCGGCGTCCCTCAGGTTGAGGGCCATGGAGGCACCCAGGTTGCCGTAGCCGATGACCGCCACCCGCTGGCCGGTCAGGGCGCTGGGATCGGCATCGGCCTCCCGGTAGAAGGTCACCCGCTCGTCAGCCATCGTCGGGAAGCCTAACCCCGTACCGGACCTGGCCACTGCCGCCGTTCAATGGGTGCCGACCGCGGCCCGGATCGACTGGCGCAGGGAGCCCATGGTGGCCAGCACCGCAGTGGGCTCGTACCCGCAGTGGGCCATGCAGTTGGCGCACCGGGGGTCCTTGCCCCGCCCGTAGCGGTCCCAGTCGGTGGTCTCGAGGAGCTCCTGATAGGTCTTGGCGTAACCGTCGGACATCAGGTAGCAGGGCCGCTGCCAGCCGAAGACGGAGTAGCTGGGTATGCCCCAGGCGGTGCACTGGTAGTCGACCTTCCCCTCCAGGAAGTCGAGGAAGAGGGGGCTGTGGTTGAGTCGCCACTTCTTGCGCCTCCCGTCGGCGAAGGCCTCGCTGAACAGCTTGCGGGTCTGGGTGACACCGAGGAAGTGCTCCTGGTCGGGGGCCTTCTCGTAGGCGTAGGCAGGGGACAGCATCATGGCGTCGACCTTGAGCTCGTCGTTGAGGAAGTCCAGCACGTCCCGCACCGTCTTGGGCGAGTCGGTGCTGAAGAAGGTGGAGTTGGTGGTGACCCGGAAGCCCCTGGCCTTGGCCTCCCGGATGGCGGCCACGGCCTTGTCGAAGACCCCCTCCCGGTCCACCGCCTGGTCGTGGCGCTCCCGCAGGCCGTCGATGTGCACGGTCCAGGAGAAGCGGGGGTTGGGCGTGAACTTGTCCAGCTTGCGGTGCATGAGCACGGCGTTGGTGCAGAGGTAGACGAACTTCTTGCGCCGTATGAGCTCCTCCACCATCTCCACGATGTCGGGGTGCAGCAACGGCTCCCCGCCGGCTATGGAGCACAGAGGGGCGCCGCACTCCTCCATGGCCCGCACCACGTCATCGACCGAGAGGCGCTGGCGCAGGACCTCGGTCGGGTACTGGATCTTGCCGCAGCCAGGGCAGGACAGGTTGCAGCTGAACAGGGGCTCGATCTCCACGAACAGGGGGAACTGCTTGCGGCCGGCCAGCCTCTGGCGGGCCAGGTAGCGGGCGACGGTCAGGTTCTGGCGAAGGGGGATCGCCACTAGCGGACCTCCGTGGGTAGGGGGAATTGTACGGACTCTGTGGTCACCGGGTGCTCGGAGACCTGGACGGGGCCGAGGGACGCCAGCGCCGAGACCACTCCTTGCACCATGGACTCGGGAGCCGAGGCACCAGCTGTGATACCCACAGTCCTGGCCTCGACCAACCAGGTGGGGTCGAGGCCCTCGGCGTCGTCTATCAGGTGGGCTGGGCATCCCAGCCGCTCGGCCACCTCCACCAGCCGGTTGGAGTTGGACGAGTTGGCCGAGCCCACGACGATCAGCACGTCGCACGCCCCGGCCAGCGAGCGTACCGCCTCCTGGCGGTTCTGGGTGGCGTAGCAGATGTCGTCAGCGGCCGGGCCTATCAGGTTGGGGAAGCGGTCCCGGAGCCGGTCCACCACCCCGGCCACCTCGTCGGTGGCCAGCGTGGTCTGGGTCAGGTAGGCGACCTGGAGGGAAGCGTCCAGGTCCAGGCCCTCCACGTCCTCGGGCCCCTCGACTAGGTGGATGGCCTCGGGGGCCTCTCCCATGGTGCCCTGGATCTCCTCGTGGCCGGCGTGGCCGACGAGGACGATCTGGTAGCCCTTGCGGGAGAAGCGGCGGGTCTCGGCGTGCACCTTGGCCACGAGCGGGCAGGTGGCGTCGATGACGTGCAGGTTCTTGGCCCCCGCCTCCTGGCGGACCGCCGGGGAGACGCCATGGGCCGAGAACACCACGGTGGCGCCCTCGGGGACCTCGTCCAGCTCCTCCACGAAGATGGCCCCCTTGGCCTCCAGGGCGGCCACCACATGGCGGTTGTGGACGATCTGGCGCCTCACGTAGACAGGGGGCCCGAAGCACTCCAGGCAGCGCTCCACGATCTCGATGGCCCTCTCCACCCCGGCGCAGAACGAGCGGGGCCCGGCCAGCAGGACCCGGCGGGCCTCACCCTCGCCCAGGGTGGCCTCCGCCCACGGGCCCAGGGCGGCTGCGGCCCGGGCCAGCGAGCGATAGGCCCTCAGCCCCCCCACCAGGGTGGCGGGGGAGGAAAGGCCCGTGGAAGGGGTGTCCACGATGGCCCTGACCACCGCCACCGGGAGGGGCCCGAGGCCCCGGGCCCGGTCGGCCCCGCCGGGCAGCCCGGCGGCGCCATCAGGCTCACCGGCTCCGCCTGGGCCGGTATGGCCGGTCCCCTCCCCCGGCGGCTGGCCGGTGCTGGTTAGCCCGGGTACCAGCCACCCCGACTCCATGTCCACAGCCAGCGCCCCGGTGGCCGCCAGCCGTCGGCGCTCGGCCCCCCGCACCAGGTGCCGGCGGGAGGCGATGGGCCCGAGATGGGCCACCAGGCCGGCGCGTCGCAGGGCGCCAGCCACCAGGGGGGCGCAGGGGAGAGGAGTGACGGTGCCGTCAGGGCACCGGACCTCGGTGGCCACCACCAGGTCTCCGGGCCGGAGTCCGTCCTGGACCGCCCCACCAAAGCCCATCACCGCCACCGCCCCCGCCCCGCCAAGGCCCCGGGGGTGCAACCCCCGCCAGGCCCCCACGCGGCGGGGGCCCATGCCCGTCACCAGCACCCGGGCCCCGGGCGCGCTCCTGCGCACGGCGGTGGCCTCGATCCCGAGGGGGGTGAGGACCACCAGGCGCGGCCCTGCGGAGGCAGGGGGGCGCCGGTGCCTCGTTACCAGGCGCGGGGGCCGCAAGGTGCCGGTGGGAAGGACGTTGGTCATGGCCTCCTCCCCGTGCCAGGGCCGCTTCCCCGGGCCCAGCGGCCCAGGGCCATGATGGGGAAGACCAGCCGGTACAGGTGGTAGTTGATCGAGAAGTCCCACGGGAACCCGGTCCCCGTGTACCAGGGCTCGTCCCAGGTTCCGTCGGGGCGCTGGTGCTCCACCAGCCAGTTGATGCCCCTTTCCACGGCGGGGCCCGTCTCGCCCGCCGCCAGCAGGGCCAGCAGGGCCCAGGCCGTCTGGGAGGCGGTAGTCGCCCCCGTCCCCCGGGTGGCCGGGTCCCGGTAGGAGCGCAGGTCCTCGCCCCAGCCCCCGTCGGCCTGCTGGTGCTGCTCGAGCCAGGCCACGGCCCGGCGGATACGGGGGTCGGCAGGGTCCACCCCTGCCGCCACGAGGGCGGGGACAGCGGCGCCGGTCCCGTAGATGTAGTTCACGCCCCAGCGGCCGAACCAGGCCCCGTCGGCCTCTTGCTCGGCGCACAGCCAGGCCAGGCCCCGGGCCAGGCGGGCCGGGTCGTGGCCTGGCTCGGCGGCCAGCATCTCGATGGTGTGGGCGGTCACGTCGGCGCTGGGGGGGTCGATGACCTCCCCGAAGTCGCAGAACGGCAGGGCACCCACCAGCGCCCGGGTGTTGTCGGCATCGAAGGCGGCCCACCCCCCGTTGGCCGACTGCATCCCCTCGACCCAGGCCACGGCCCGGTCGATGGCGGCCCTAGCCCTGGCGGCCCAGGGCCAGGCGGCTCCCTCGGGAGGCACCAGGCGGCGCAGGGCCAGCACCACCTCAGCCGTGTCGTCCACGTCGGGGTAGTTGTCGTTGGCGAACTCGAAGGCCCAGCCTCCCGGCGCCAGGCGCGGTCGGCGCACCGACCAGTCGCCCTTCACCCTGACCTCCTCCTCCACCAGCCAGCGGCCGGCCCGCTGCTGGGCGGGATGGTCGGGGGGCAGGCCGGCGTCGTCCAGGGCGATGACCGCCAGGGCGGTGTCCCACACCGGGGACTGGCACGCCTCCAGGCGGCGGCCCCGCTCGTCCCTGATGGTGAAGCCGTCCAGGCCCCGCAGCCCAGCTGCCATCACCGGGTGCTCGAGCGGGTAGCCCTGGAGGTGGAGGGCCATGAGGGAGTACACCCAGGGGGGCTGGATCCCCCCCCAGCCCCCGTCGGCCTCCTGGCGCTGGATGATCCACCGCTCGGCCCGGCGGAGGGCAGCCGTCCGGAGGGGCCGCAGCGGGTGCCGTTCGTAGCGGTGCAGCAGGCGGTCCAGGGCGTGCAGGCGCCCGGCCAGGGTGGTGAGGGGAGGGGCAGGCGGCCCGGGCACGCCGGTCCTCAGCTCGTCCAGGCGGAAGGGGAGGCTCCGTGCCGGGCGGTGGGCGCCCACTATGGTCAGGGCCACGAGGGTCTGGCGGGCCCAGCACCCGAAGTCGTAGATGTTGAGGGGCACCCAGGGGGGCAGGAGGATGACCTCCGGGGGCAGGGCAGGCAGGTCGTCCCATGACCACAGGCCGAACAGGGCCAGCCACAGCCGGGTGAAGACCCGGCACCTCTCCAGGCCCCCGCTGTCGCGCACGAAGGCCGCCGCCGCCTGCATGTGCCTGGCTTCCGCAGGGTCACCGGCCAGGCGCAGGGCCACATAGGCCTCGGCGGTGGCCGACATCTCACCCGGCCCGCCGTAGAAGGTGGCCCAGGTGCCGTCCGGCCTCTGCTGGGAGCGGATCCACTCCGCCGTCTCGGCCGTTCCCTCCTCGGTGCGGATCCCGAGGAACTCCCGCAGCAGGAGGTCCTCGGCATCCATGGTGACGTTGGTCTCCAGCTCGCCCTTCCACCAGCCGGCCTCGTCCTGGAGCCGGAGGAGGTGGTCGACGGCCCGGGCCAGGGCGGCGCCGACAGGCGAGCCCTTGTCGAGCTGGGGCGTGGTCAGCGCTTCGGCCAGCATCCTCAGCGCTCCCGGTCCGTCACGAAGCGGGCCAGCGTGGTCAGCTCGACTACGGCCGCCTCGGCGAGGTCGGCCCGGCCAAGAGCCGCCAGGGCGGCATCCAGATGGCGGCCGGCCTCCTCCAGGGTGCGCTGGCGGCCTCCGCAGGAATCGAGAAGGTCGGCGGCCCGGGCCAGGCCCTCCTCGTCCAGGTGGTCGGCGGCGAGGAGCCGGGGAAGCTCGCTGGCCTGCCCCTCCGGTGTGGCCAGGGCCGCCACCACCGGCAGGGACTTCTTGTGCTGGCGCAGGTCGCTCGCCACCGGCTTGCCGGTGCGGGCCGGGTCCCCCCAGATGCCGAGCAGGTCGTCGACGGCCTGGAAGGACTGGCCCAGGTGCAAGCCATAGTCATGGAGGGCCTCCACCGCGGCCGGTGGCGCCCCGGCCAGGATGGCGCCTATCGAGGAGGCGCAGGCCAGGATGGCGCCGGTCTTGGCCGCTTCCATGGCGAGGCAGCCCTCCAGGCCGACGGCGGCGGCGTCCTCGGCCTCGAAGGCCATGTCGTCGGCCTGACCGGCGATCATGGCCGAGGTGGCCTGGGCCAGGGCCGCTGCCGCCCTCCGGCCCTCTTTCCCAGGCACTTCCAGCAGGAGCTGATGGGCCAGGGTGTGCAGGGCGTCGCCGGCGATGATGGCTGCCCCCACCCCGAACACGGTCCACGCCGTCGCCCGGTGCCGGCGCTGGTGGTCGCCGTCCATGACGTCGTCGTGCAGCAGCGAGAAGTTGTGCACCAGCTCCACTGCCGCCCCGCCGGGCAGGCTCACGGCCCCTCCCGCCCCGGCCGCCTCGGCCGAGAGGAGGGCCAAGGCGGGCCGCACCCCCTTGCCGGTGTCGGCCGAGGCAGGGGAGCCGTCCGCTTCCCGCCACCCCATGTGGTACTCAGCCACCCGGCGGACCTCCGGGTGCAGACGGGCCACGGCCTTGCGCAGGACCGGGGCCACCAGGTCCCGGGCCCGGTCCAGGACAGCCGGCGCCAGGCGGGAGACGGGAGCCGGGGTGCTGCTCAAGCTGCCACCTCCGCCGGGGGGGAGGGCCGGCGGGGCCCGGGGGACCAGGCGGGCCGGTCCTCGGGGACGACCGGGAGCGACCGGGTGATGTCCAGCTCGGCCAGCACCTGGCGTGCCGCAGCCAGGCCGCTGCGAACGGCGCCCTCCATGGTGGCCGGCCAGCCGGTTGCCGTCCAGGCCCCCGCCAGGGCGACCCGAGGCAGGGCGGTGCGGGGCCCGGGACGCAGAGCGGCAGCTCCCGGCACGGCGGCGAAGGTCGCCGCCCGCTCGCGGGATACGACGGCGTCGACCAGGCGGGCCGAGCGGGCCCGGGGCAGGAGCCGGGCCACCTCGGACCGGAAGAGCTCGATGAGCTCCTCCGGGCGCCGCCCCAGCCACTGGTCGGCGGCCGAGAGGGACACGGCGATGACCTGCTCTCCCCGCCAGCCGCCGTCCTGGCCTCCATGAGCAGAGGCGGTGCGGTCGAAGAGCCACTGCACGGGGGTCCCCAGGCCGGCAGCCAGCTCCAGGTCGGTGACGCGGCGGTCGAACACCAGGTGGACGTCCACTATGGGGGAGGTCCCGAGATCGGCCAGACCCTCGAGGCAGGGAAGGGCGCCAGGGGGGAGGAGCTGGCGGGCGGCGTCATGGGGAACGGCCACCACGACCCCGTCGGCCACAATGCGCTCCCCGCCGGCCACCACCGCCACCCGCTCAGCGCCCTGGTCCTCGACAGCGCTGACCTTGGCCCGCAGCCGCACCGCGGCTCCGGCCCCGGCCAGGGCCAGGGCGGCGGCCTCGCCGTGGAGGCGGGAGAGGGGCAGGCGGGCCCAGCCGATGTCGGCGGCAGCGGGCTCGCTCAGCAGCCCGGTCTGGAACACCTTGGCCGCCATGGCGAGGGAGGCCCGGGATGCCGGCAGGTTCACGGTGGGCCGGGTGATGAGGTCCCACAGGCCGGCCACTGCCTCCTCGCTCTGGCCGTGCCGGGACAACCAGGTGCCGAAGGTCTCGTGGTCCAGGGAGGGGTCGGCCAGGTCCAGGCGGGCCAGGGCCACGGTGGCCGGTGCCAGCCGGAGGCGGTCCCTGACGCTGAGGTGGCGGTAGCGGGCCAGGGAGGGGGCCACGTGCAAGGGCACCGGCAGGGAGCTGCGGCCTATCCAGGCCACGGGGCGGCCGGGGGAGAGGACCGGTATGGCCAGGCGGCCCTGCAGGCGGGTGCCAGCAGTGGTTCCCAGGCGCTCGAGCAGCTCGCGGTAGGCGCTGCAGCACCTGAGGAAGACGTGCTGGCCGTTGTCGAACCACCGGCCGTTGCGCTCGAAGGACCAGGTGGCCCCACCCAGGCGGGGACGGGACTCGAGGAGGGTAACCGCCGCTCCTCGGTCGGCACAGGCCAGGCCGGCGGAAAGGCCGGCCAGGCCCCCGCCCACCACGACCACACGGGGGCGCCCGGAGCCGGTCATGGCGCCCTCCCCAGGAGGGACCGCCCCGCCACCCAGGCCTTCTCCCAGCCGGACAGGGACAAGCGGGACGTGAGCACGGTGGCGGGGCGACGCTGGATCTGGGCCAGGACACGGCGGTATATGCCGGCCATGGCCCCCACGCAGGCTCGGCTGCGGTGGTCGAGGAGCGGCAGGAGGCGGAGGCCCTCGTCCCAGTAGGGGAGGGCACGGCGCACCTCGAAGACGACCAGGGCGGAGAGGTCCTCGGGGCTCCCCTCCAACCGGGGACCGATGCCAAAGCGTTCACGGTCCTGCCTGGGCAGGTACACCCGGCCCAGGCCATCACGGTCCTCGACCAGGTCCCGCAGGATGTTGGTGAGCTGCAGGGCCACGCCGAGGGCGTCGGCCCGGCCAGCAGCCGTCTCCCGGTCACTGGTGCAAAAGACGCCCAGCGACAGGCGCCCGATGGACCCGGCCACTCGCCGGCAGTAGCCCACCAGGTCGTCGAAGGTGTCGTAGGCGGTGCCGCTGGCGTCCATCTCGCAGCCCTCGATGAGCTCGTCGAAGGCCTCCATGGGGATGGGGTACCGGGAGGCGGCATCGGCCAGGGCCACGAGGACGGGATCGGCCTCCCGGGGCACCGGGCGGCCCAGGTCCTCGCGTGCCGAGGCCAGGGCGGCCAGCTTGTCCGCCGCCGGCAGCGGCCCGTCGCCTATGTCGTCGATCCGCCGGGCCATGGCGTAGACGGCCGCCAGGGCCCGGCGCCTCGGGGGGGGAAGGAGGCGGATGCCGTAGGCGAAGTTCCGGGCCTGGTTCCAGGTGATGGCCTCGCAGCAGGCGTAGGCCTCGGCCACGCTCGCCGCCGCCGGAGGAGCAGGGGCGAGGGTCATCGGGCCCTCCTGCTCGCGGCCAGGACCTCGGTCAAGCGGCGGGCCACTCCTGCCCGGCTGGGATGGCAGCGGGTCGAGAGCACGTCGAAATCGGCCCGCTCCATGGCGTCCAGCGCCGCCAGCCCACCGCCGGCGAAGCCGGCCACGGCCAGGCGGGCCCTCCCCGGCAGGGACCCCGCCAGCAGGGCCCCTGCGTCGAGGAAGGTCCTGGCCCGGGCGGCCTGGAAGGCGACCACGGCGCGCAGGGCGGGGCTCGCTACCGGCTCCAGCAGGTCCCCCTCTGGGCACCCGAAGCGCCTCAGGTCTTCCTGGGGCAGGTATATGCGGCCGCGGCGGGCGTCCTCCCCCACGTCCTGGGCATGCTCGACCAGCTGGAGCCCGGTGCATACCTGGTCCGAGAGCTGCTCGCGCCGGGGGGTGGAGGCTCCCAGTACCACGAGGACCAGGCGGCCCACGGGGTTGGCTGAGCGGCTGCAGTAGCCAAGCAGGTCGGCGAAGGTCGGGTAACGGCTCACCCTCTGGTCCATCCGGTTGGCCTCTATGAGGTCGACGAAGGGCTGTCTCGGGAGGGCCCTGCGCTGGAGGGTGGCAGTGAGGCGGACCATGACGGGGTGGGTCGCCCGGTCCTCGTAGGCCCGGTCCAGCTCGGCTTCCAGCCAGGCCAGGTGGGCCAGGCGGTCCCCGGGCGCGTCGTCGCCGAGCTGGTCGACGAGGCGGGCGAACCCGTATATGGCGAGCAGGTCCTCCCGCACCGACCGGGGCAGTACCCGGGAGGCCACCGGGAAGTTCTCCCCGCCGGCCCGGGCCATCACGGCCTCGTCCGGCGGGACCCCCACAGGCGGGGCCTGTCTGGCGGCCTCCCGAGGGCCCTCACCGGGCCGGCTCAGCACGGCCGTCACTGGGCGGCCCCCGTCCGGCCGTGCGAGGCGCTGGCTGGCGAGGGACGGCTGGTGCCATTGGCTGGGGCCTTGCCGTTGGGCCGCGACGAGCCGCTGGAGGGCGCCCTCCCGTTGGTGGGTGCCCCGCCCTCGGGGGCAGGGGGCTCGGCATAGGCAGGGCTGAGCGCCGGCTCCTCGGCCCGCAGGGCGCCCAGCACCGAGGCGGCGATGCCCGGGCCGTCCAGGCCCAGGCGGGCCAGGATGGCGTCGGGCTTGGCCTGGGGGATGTAGGCGTGGGGCAGGCCCAAGGTGAGCACCGGG
>JAJPHD010000014.1 GCA_021325455.1 Actinomycetota bacterium | reverse complement strand
GGTGGTCCCCGCCTGCACGTAGTTGGGGTCGGAGAGCCCGTTGGCGGCGGCCAGGGCCTGGACCGAGGTGCCGAAGCGCTGGGCGATGGTGGTGAGGTTGTCGCCCGTTTGGACCACGTAGGTCGTGGACGACAGCCAGGGGTGGCCGGCCGCGGCCTGGCCTAGGGAGACCGCCAGGGCCAGCGCTCCGGCCGCCACCGCTCCCCTGCTCCAGGGGCTGGACCCCCGGAACCCGGGCCAGCCGGGTGCCAGGACGGTGGTCCCGGCTCCGCCGCCACGGCTGGCCCAGGCCCGGTGGGACCCGGGACGGTTCCCGCGGGTGTCCTGACCCCACCACCGCCTGCCGTCCTGGCGGGGCGCAAGCCTCACGCCGAAGTCGGCCCAGGCGGCCAGGGGGGGCGAGTCGAGGCCCGGTCCGCTCCTGCCGGGCTGGGCCCGGCCGCTGGAGCGGTGGGATGCGAGGTGGTGAGGGCGCGTCATAGCTGGTTCCCTGGCGTCCGCCCGGCGCCAGGCGCAAGTTAGCACTCACCAATCACATGAGCAACAGGAATCTCACTACCCTCACAGGGCACATCACTCACAGCGACCTCCCGGCCTGGGGGGCCACCACCACCTGGCTCGGGCCCGGGGGCGGTGGCGGTGGCGGGGAGCGGGCCTCACCCCCCCGCCCTGGCGCCGGGGGCTCCGTTCGGGCTCCGCCGGCGCACCGCCCTCTGCTCGGCGTCCAGGCGGCCCAGCCCCTCGTCGGGGTCGGAGTGGTTCACGAAGCCCATGGCCTCAGCCAGGGAGCGATGGCCCGCCTGGTCGGCGATGAGCCGGTGCATCTCCTGCACTATGCGCCGGTAGGACGGGTGGCCCTGGGGGTCGGAGCGCAGCTCCAGGATGTGCATGGCCTCGCGAGCGTTCATGTGCATGGAGAAGCGGATGCGGTAGGCCAGGGCCACCGCATAGGCGGCCTGGTAGGGGAACTCCTCGGCCAGGGTGTGGTACAGGGCGGCGGAGCGCTCCATGGACTCGCCGAACTCCTCAGCCAGGCCCGCCTCCCGCACCGGGGAAGGCGTGTCCCATCCCAGGTCCACCGAGAGGGGCTGCCAGTCGATGGTGAGCAGCCGGTGGCGCTGGAGGTCCCGGAAGGCCCCGTAGTCGCAGACCACGTCGAACCGGTAGGAGGTGGCCTCGAATGCCCTGCCCGGGCGGTGCCGGCGATTGCGGCGCTCCCCCACGTAGGCCCGGAGCAACGCCTGGCGCCGGTCGGCTGGCAGGCGCCCCACCAGGGCGGCCAACTGGTCCTCCGGGAGGCTGACGTGGGGGTAGAGCATGGCGGCCAGGACCTTGTCCTCACCTTGGGGGTCGAAGTCGACCAGGGTCACGGCCGGCCTGGGCTCGGCCTCCTCGCCGGCAACCAGCGACCGGGCCAGCTCCGCCGTGGCCTCCCTCGTGGCGGCCAGGTAGGAGGACCAGGCGCCGCCCCGGTCGGGCCGGTCGACCCGGGTGAGGAAGGACGGCACGACCTTGCGCAGCTCCTCCAGCATCATGGCCGCGTAGGCCCGCGCCTCGGGCAGGGGGTGGACCTGCATGCGGAGCAGGAGAGCCTCGTAGGCCTGGCCGCTGCCGAACAGGCCCACGTTGGAGAGCGTCCCGGCGGGCAGGAGGCCCCTCACGGCGTCCAGGGCGCGGGCCCGCACGGCCTGGCGCCAGGCCAGGTCGGAGATGGCCTTGGGGCGGGGCTGGCACCGCCCCACCCATGCCTCCACCTCGGGCAGCAGCCTGGCATAGGTCTCGAACATGCGGTCCATGTCGCCGACGTAGCGGGCTCCCAGGGCCGAGCCCAGGACGGCGGGGTCACGGTGGTAGCGGTAGCGGCCGTCGGGAAGACGGCTGTCGTAGCGCACGTAGCGGGTGGACTGCTCGAGGTAGGCCATCAGGCGGCCCCGCTCCAGGATCTTGGTCAGGACGTTCGAGGCCTGCTCACAGGCCAGGTGGACACCACCCAGCTGGGCCACCGAGTCGTCCCCGTACTCGAGGAACACCCGCCCGTAGAGGGCCTGGGCCCGGCCCAGGCCCACCGTGGCGTCCACCGAGTGGTCGCCGCTCACGTCGAGGTCGCCCACGAACTCGTCCAGGAACAGCCGGCGCAGGCTCTTGGACGACCTCGAGTAGCGGGCGAAGAGGGCCCCGCGCACCACCTCGGGCAGGTTGACCAGAGCGAACACCGGCCGGTCGAGGTTGGTGAAGTACCGGCGGAGGATGTCGGCCTCCTCGGGCGACCACTGCTCTGGCGGGTAGGGCGGCATGGCGAGGGGCCAGACTACGGCCAGTGGACCGCCCGGTGGTGGACCGCCCCCGGGGCTCTCACTCCTCTTCGGGCTCGACGGTGTCCAGCACGGAGGAGGCCGCCACGACGCCTCTGAACACCTCGCCGGCGGCGTGGCGGGCGCTGCGGGCGGTGGCAGGGTCGGGGGCCACCTGCCCCACCTGGCGGAGGAGGTCGACCAGCTGCTTCATGTTGCGGACGAAATCCCCCCCCGACACGGGCTCGTCGCCCAGCACCCGCTCCAGGGGCTGCCTTCCGGCCCAGGCGTGGGCCAGGGCCATGAACCCGGGGTCCACGGCCCGGGTGGTGGGAAGCCCAGAACGTGCCTCGTCCTGAGCCAGCCGGGCCCGCAGCGCCTCCAGGGCCTGCCACCTGTGGCGTAGCTCGGGATCGGGGAAGGAGGGGGCGAGGGGTACAGGCCCCCTGGGCTCGTAGGTGAACACGGAGAGGAGGCCCGCCAGGGCGGGGGGGTCCAGTCCGTCCAGGAGCCCGGCCCCCATGGCCTCGGCCACCAGCAGGTCCAGCTCGTGGTAGAGGTGGCGCAGGCGCTCGCCCGCCGGGGTGAGGGACCACCCCTCCACGTACCCCCGCTCGGCCAGCAAGGCCACCACCCGGTCGAGCTGGCGGGCCAGGGATTGCGTGCGGGCCTTGGCCCGGCGCTCCAGGCGGGCCCTGGCACCCCCCGACCGGGTGCGAGCCAGGCGAGCCTCCATCCTCGCCACCTCGGCGTCGGCCCGGTACTGGGCGAAGGAGAGGCTGAGGAGGTGATGGGCCTCCTCGGACTCGTAGCGGTGGACCAGGTTGGCGGCCATGTTGTAGGTGGGGCGGAACGAGGAGGACAGCTCGTAGCTACGGGCCGAGGCCAGCCCGGCCACCTGCCCGAAGGACACGAAGGGCGACCACAGCACCACGGCATAGCCCACCCGGTCGATGCCTCGCCGCCCAGCCCGTCCGGTGAGCTGGGTGTACTCCCCCGGCGTCAGGGCCTGGTGGCCCTCCCCCGAGAACTTGGACAGCTTCTCGACGACCACGGAGCGGGCCGGCATGTTGATGCCAAGGGACAGGGTCTCGGTGGCGAAGACCACCTTCACCAGGGCGGCGGCGAAGCACTCCTCCACCGCCTCCTTGAACGGAGGTACCAGGCCGGCGTGGTGGGAGGCCACGCCGGCTTCGAGGGCGGTGAGCCACCAGCCGTAGTCGAGCACCCGCAGGTCCTCGTCCGACAGGGCCGTGACCTTGGCCTCGGCAATGGAGCGGATGGCAGCGCGCTCCTCGGGCGTGGTCAGGCGGACCCCCTCAGAGAGCGCCTGGCGAACGGCCTGGTCGCAGCCGGCCCGGCTGAAGATGAAGTAGATGGCCGGCAGGAGGTCCTCCTCCTCCAGCCGCTCCACCACCTCGGTCCTCCTCGGCGTGTAGAGCCGGCTCCTCCCCGGGCGGGCGCCGGGCTGGCGCCGGCGACGGTCCAGGGCCGAGGCCTCCGGGTTGGGACGGCCGTCCACGAAGGTGGGGAGGAGGTGGGCCCGGCCGGCGGTCCGGTCCCCCACCAGGTACAGGTGGCGAAGCTCCACCGGGCGGCTCTCCTCGATGACGGCAGCCGTAGGGCCCCTGACGCTGCGGATCCAGCCCGCCACCTCCTCGGCGTTGGAGACGGTGGCGGACAGGCAGACCAGCAGCACCTCCGGGGGGGCGTGGATGATGACCTCCTCCCACACCGCTCCCCGATAGGGGTCCTGGAGGTAGTGGACCTCATCGAGGACCACGTAGCGCAGCCGCTCCAGGGCCGGGGCGCCGGCATAGATCATGTTGCGGAGGACCTCGGTCGTCATGACCACGACGTCTGCATCCCCATTGACGGCGTTGTCCCCTGTCAGGAGGCCGACGGACTCGGGCCCGTGGCGCTGGCAGAGATCGGTGTACTTCTGGTTGGACAGGGCCTTGAGAGGGGTGGTGTAGAAGGCCTTGGTCCCCTCTGCCAGCGCCCGGGACAGGGCGTACTCGGCCACCACGGTCTTCCCGGACCCGGTGGGGGCGGCCACGAGCACTGAGCCCCCGGCGTCGATGGCGTCGAGGGCCTTCACCTGGAAGGGGTCAAGCTCGAAGCCGAGGGAGGCGAGGAAGGCGGCCCTCGTCCCCTCGGGGATCACCGCTTGAGCACCTTCCCCACGATGATGGCGGCCTCGTAGAAGAGGCACATGGGGATGGCCATGGCGAAGAGCGAGAAGGGGTCCGAGCTCGGGATGAATATGGCCGCCACGGCAAAGATGACCACGATGGCCTTGCGTCGCCAGGCAGCCAGGCGGGCCGGCGACAGGACTCCGGCCAGCTCCAGGCAGATGAGGACCACGGGCAGCTCGAAGGCGATGCCGAAGGCCACCATCAAGAGAACGATGAAGCCGATGTACTGGTTGGGCCCGTAGATCAGCTTCAGGTGCTGGCCCCCCACGGTGCCCAGGAAGGCCAGGGCCCGGTTCGAGACCAGGTAGGCGATGGCCGCCCCCGCGACGAACAGGGCCACCGAGGACAGGATGAACGGCACCGCGTACCGCTTCTCGTTGGGGTTCAGCCCAGGGGTGATGAAGCGCCAGACCTGCCACAGGATGATGGGGGAGGCGAGGAAGATCCCTCCGTAGGCGGCGATCTTGACCCGTATGGAGAAGCCCTGCAGCGGGCCCGTGATGTAGAGGTCGCAGGCATGGTGGGGGTGGAGGCTGCAGAACGGCTGCACCAGCACCGCCATGATCTGGTTGTAGGCCGCGAAGGCCACGATGGCCCCGGCGATGCCGGCCAGGATGCAGATGATGAGGCGCCGGCGCAGCTCCGACAGGTGCTCGACCAGCGTCATGCTGTCGGGGCTGGGGCGCTCGCTCCGGGGACGGCGGGTGCGGATGGCCATGGGGGACGGTTGCCCTCAGGTCCGGCTCAGTTGAGCCCGGGATCGTCCGGGGTGAAGACCGGGGGGCGGCGCCCGGAGCGATCCGGGCCCGGCCGTCGCTGCTGCCACGCCCCGCCGGGGGAGATGCCCGGCGGCCCCTCGTCCCCTGGGGCCGGCAGCACCTCGTCGTCAGGCGAGTCCCCCCCGTAGCGGGGCGGGGGGCTGGTCAGGAAGGAGGCGGCGAAGCTGCGGCGCACTCCGGGCAGGTCGTGGAGCTCGTCCAGCCCGGGCACGTCGCCTATGACCTCTCGCACCTGGGAGTGCATGCTGTCCCGGAAGCGGCGGAAGTCCGCCCAGGCCCGGCCAGCCTTACGGGTCATGTCGGGCAGCTTCTCGGGCCCCAGCACGACGAGAGCGATGATCAGTACCACGAGGACCTTGATGGGGCTGAGGTCGCCCATGGCAGGCCATGCTACCGGGCCATGCGGACGGGAAGAAGGCGCTGCTTGCGTAGCCTGGCCCCCCAGTGGTCGACACCCGCCCCAGCCCGAGGCTCCGCCCCCTCCGCCTCGTCCCGCCGTGGCGGTTCTTCCCCACCCTGACCCTGCCCGCCTGGGCTGCCATCGGGCTGGCGGGCTCCCTGGCCATCGCTGTGGCGGGCCAAGGGCTCAGCGGGTTCGGCCCCCATCCCAAGCGCTGGTGGTACTCCATCCCTCGCTCATGGTGGTCAACCAGCGGGGGCCACTACGGGCTGATGGTGGGCCTCTACGCCGGGATGGTCCTCCTGGCCCTGGGGTGGGTGGGCATGGGGGCCACCGTCCGCCGGCGGGCACCCGGCCGGGGACGGCCCACCGTCGTCGCCATCTGGGCGGTAGCCGCCTCGTGGATGGCCCCCTTGGTGGCGGGCCCTGTGGTCCTGAGCACCGACCTCTACAGCTACCTGGCCCAGGGGGCCGTGGTGCAGAGGGGGTTCTCGGCCTACCTGGTGGGCCCGGGCCAGGTCCTCCCCCCCGGTCGCCTGCTCTCCTCGGTCCCGACCACCTGGCTCAAGACCCCCGCCCCCTACGGGCCCATCTTCGTGTCGGTGGACGCTCCCCTGGGGGGCCTGGCCGAGCACCACCTGGTGGTGGCGGTGGTGCTCCTGCGCCTGGTCGAGGTGGCTGGCCTGGCCCTGCTGGCCTGGGCCCTACCCCGCCTGGCGCGGGCCATAGGCGCCGATCCCGTCGCAGCCACCTGGTTGGGCCTCTGCAGCCCCGTGGTGCTCCTGGGGCTGGTCCTGTCGGGCCACAATGACGCCCTCATGCTGGGCCTCCTGGTGGCCGGGCTGGCCCTGGCGGCAGAGCGCCGGCCCCTGGCGGCCCTGGCCCTTTGCACGCTGGCCACGCTGGTCAAGGCTCCCGCCGGCGCCGGGGTGCTCTTCGTGGCCCTGGCCTGGGCCCGGGAGGCCCGGGCCCCGAAGGGGGCGCAGCGTTCCGGGGGCCGCACCCGCCCGGGTGGCTGGGGCCGGCTGATGGCCCGCCTGGCCGTGGCCGCAGCCGTGGTGGGGGGGACGACCGTCGCCGTCACCCTTCTTGCCGGCCTGGGATGGGGCTGGGCCCGACCGGCCGTGCTGGCCACCCCCACGGGGGGCCAGACCTGGTTCACCCCCCAGACCGCCTTGTCCTGGGCCCTCCCCTACGGGAGCGCTGACCCCGTCCGGTGGGCGGCTGCCGCCGTCGCCGGGGCCTTCGTCCTCGCCCTCCTCTGGCAGGCGCCCCGCTTGGGCGTGGCCCGGGCGCTGGGGCTCACCCTGGTGACCGCCGTGGTGGCGGCGCCCGTCGTCTGGCCCTGGTACCTCACCTGGGGCCTGGTCGTCCTGGCCGCCTGCCGCCCGACCCAGGCTTCGTGGGCCCTCCTCCCCCTGGGCGCCCTCCCCTTCTTCCTGGTGCTGCCCGACGGCGACGTCATCGGCTCGGCGGGCGGCACCTGGCACCAGGAGCTGGCCGTGCTGGGCGTGCTGGCCATGATCCTGGTGGGCGCCCTCCGCTTCAGCTGGCGGGAGCTGGTTCCTCCCGGGTGGGCGGCCACCAGCCGCCGGTGGCGCCCGGCCGTCAGTAGGTCCGGATGGCGGTGAGGGGCCAGACTCGCAGGACGACCTTGCCCACGATCAAAGACCCTGAGATGGGCCCGAAGGCGCGGCTGTCCTTGGAGTCGGAGCGGTTGTCCCCCATGACGAAGTAGTGCCCCGGCGGGATGACCTGGGTCCTGATGGGCGGCCCCGCCCCCGGCCCCGACCGGTGGTAGGCAGGCAAGTAGGGCTCGGGGATGGGCTTGCCGTTGATGAGCACCGGCCCGGAGCAGAAGGGGTCGCTCCCACAGGCGGGGTCCGGAGCCGAGGAGATGGTCTCCCCCGGGAGACCGACCACCCGCTTCACCAGGTCCTGGACCTGGGGGTCCCCCACGTCGGTGGGGGGCTTGCGGAACACCACGATGTCCCCCCGGTGAACGGGGCCGAAGTCGTAGGACAGCTTGTCCACCAGTATCCGGTTGCCGATCTTGAGGGTGGGGATCATGGACCCAGAGGGGATGAAGAAGGCCTGGATCAGGTAGGTCTTGATCCCTATGGCGCACCCGGCGGCGATGGCCAGGATCACCACCCACTCGAGCGCCCGCCGGTAGAAGGGGCGCCTGCGGGGAGCTTCCTGGCGATCCTGGCGCGCCTGACCGGGGCTGGTGGTGGTCACTGGCCGACGAGGCTAACGCGGGGTGCCCCCTGGTCGGCCGCGGGGCCGGACCGGGCGGCCTGGCGGGGGTAGGGCCGGGACCTCATGCCCTAGAGGCTGTCGATGAGCTTCTCGACCCGCTCGTCGTGGGACTTGAAGGGGTCCTTCAGCAGGACCGTGCGCTGGGCCTGGTCGTTCAGCTTGAGGTGGACCCAGTCCACCGTGAAGTCCCGCCGGCGCTCCTTGGCCCGGCGGATGAACTCGCCCCGGAGGCGGGCCCTGGTGGTGGCCGGGGCCTGGTCCACGGCGGCGTCGATGGCCGCGTCGGTGGCGGTGCGCTCGACCAGGCCCCGGTCCTGGAGCCGGTAGAAGAGGCCCCGCTGGCGGCTCACGTCGTGGTACTGGAGGTCGAGGAGGGCCACCCTCGGGTGCGACAGGGAGAGGTCATGGCGCTGGCGGAACCTCTCTATGAGCTGGTACTTGATCACCCAGTCGCACTCCCGCTCCAGGCTCATGGGGTCCTTCTCCAGCCCGGCCAGGCAGTGCTCCCACATCCGAAGGGCCTGCTCCTCCTGGGGCGACAGCCCTCGCTGGCGGTGGTAGCGCTCGGCCCGGGAGAGGTACTCAGTCTGTAGCTCCAGGGCCGACAGCTCCCTGCCGTTGGCCAGCCGGACCCGCCGGCGGCAGGTGATGTCGTGGCTGATCTCCCGGATGGCGCGGATGGGGTTCTCGAGCGTCATGTCCCGCAGGACGGCCCCTGGGTCCTCCAGCATGCGCAGCAGGATGCTGGTGGCCCCCACCTTGAGGAAGGTGGCGTACTCGCTCATGTTGGAGTCGCCGACGATGACGTGCAGCCGGCGGAAGCGCTCGGCATCGGCGTGGGGCTCGTCTCGGGTGTTGATGATGGGCCGGCTGCGGGTGGTGGCGGAGGAGACCCCTTCCCAGATGTGCTCGGCCCGCTGGCTGATGCAGAAGATGGGGCCGCGCGCGGTCTGGAGGACCTTCCCGGCCCCGGCGTAGATCTGGCGACTCACGAAGAAGGGGATCAGCACCTCGGCGTAGTGGGCGAAGTCGTCCCTCCTGCTGGTCAGGTAGTTCTCGTGGCACCCATAGGAGTTCCCGGCGGAGTCGGTGTTGTTCTTGAACAGGTACACGACCCCCCGGATGCCCTCCTCCCTCAGCCGCTGCTCGGCGGAGGCCAGGAGGTTCTCAAGGATGCGCTCCCCGGCCTTGTCGTGCACCACCAGGTCGGCCACCGAGTCGCACTCGGGGGTGGCGTACTCGGGGTGGCTCCCCACGTCCAGGTACAGCCGGGCCCCGTTCTCGAGGAACACGTTGGAGGAGCGCCCCCAGCTCACCACCCGGCGGAACAGGTAACGGGCCACCTCGTCGGGAGAGAGCCGGCGCTGGCCCCGCAGGGTGCAGGTCACCCCGTACTCGTTCTCCAGCCCGAAGATGCGCCGTTCCACTGCTGACCACGGTACCGTTCGGAGCATGGCCGCTCGGCCCATGGTGCACCTGACGACGGTCTCGGGGGCCTTCCGGGCCCGGGTGGTGGCTGCCCGGCTGGGAGCCGACGGCATCCTGGTCCAGCTGCGGGGGGACTGGGGCACGACCTACCCGGTGGGGGGGCCGGTCGAGATCCTGGTGGAGCCGGAGCGTCTCGAGGTGGCCAGGGAACTCCTGGATGCCGACGAGGAGGCGGGGAGCGCCCAACCGGGCGCCGTCGGCGGAGCCGGCCGGGTCCCAGGGGATCGGGCCGGGGGGACGGGGCGGCGGCTGACGCCCGGCTGGGGGTGGCTGGCGGTGGCCTGGCTGGTCATCGGCGTCCTGCTTGCCTTGTACCTCCTCTCCGTGCTCGGCTAAGACCATGCTCGGCTAGGAAAGGACCTATGGAGAGCTACCGGCGATGACGGCGAGCATGACCATGACCCAGCGGCTCACGCCCCCCGCCCCCGACCTCACTGACAGCGAGGCGGTGCGGGCCAGGCTCAAGGAGGCCGTGCTGCACTTCGAGATACTGGACCTGGCCGTGCCCATCGTGGCCACCGCCTGGATCCTCGGGATCCTGTTCATGTCCTGGGGATGGGAGAAGTTCGTCTGGTCCGCCGGCGACTACTACCTGCTGCCCAGCCTCACGTCGCTCATCGGCCTGGCCATCGCCCAGGTGGCCCTGGCGGGCTGGTGGTTCAACCGGCACCGTTGGTCGGGGCGGGCCCTCATCGCCACCCATGACGCGGTGGTGACCCAGGCCCGGGTGGCCTGGGTCCGGGTGCGCAAGGGCGGGGCACCGGTCCCCATCGGCCCCCCCAGCAAGGTGCTGGTGGGCGCCGTGCTGCCCGACCGGCGGGTGCTCGCCTGGGAGGTGCAGGCCCACCTGTTCCGCAACGGGGTGGCCGCCGGCCGCACGGGCCAGCGGGTCGCCCTGCTCGGAGTGCCGAGCGAGGGGCGCTGGCTGCTCGGCATCACCGACTCGGGAGAGGTCCTCTGGCCCACCGGGCCGGCCATCTTGGTCCAGACCGAGGCTGCCGCCTAGCGGCGGTAGCGGGAGGGGCACCCGAAGGGGTCCCCGCAGCCCCCGCTCATCGGCCGCCGGCGTCATCGGCCCCCGTTGCGCCAGCCCCTAGCAGATCGTCGAGGGCGAGGTCAGGTAGCCCTCGAACGAGTACTTGGAGTTCTGCTCGTAGGAGGGGCTGAAGTGGGCGAACCACGAGATCCCGGCCAGGTCCTGGGGGTGGTAGGTGCCACCCACGGTCGTCACGGCGAAGGTCTGCTTGGGGAGGGCCTCGATCGGGTCGCCCACCTCGAGAAGGTCGGAGAAGCAGGTGGCCCCGTCCGGCTGGTCCCACCTGGGCACGACGTTGCTCGTGTAGGGGTCGTTCATCCACTCCCCGACCTCGTGGCTCATGGGGGTGACGTCACTGACCCCTCCGCTGAAGATCCCCGGGCTGGGCCAGGCCGAGAAGGCGTAGGTGTGGGCACTGCCGGTCCCGTAGGCGCCGTGGAAGCCCAGGACGCAGCAGTCGCTGGGGTTGTTGTTCACGTAGAAGAACACGTTGGAGGCGAGCAGGAGCGGCAAGGTGCTGGCGCTGAAGGCCTCCGCTCCCAGCAGGGTCTTGAGCTGGGTCTGCCACCAGCCGAGGTTCACCAGCAGGACCTTGACCCCGTTCGGGGCCACGGCCAGCTCGTAGTCGCCTGACGGCACCGTGTAGGCCTTGCTCGACAGCACCACCGGTGTGGAGATGTCCACGTTGTAGGTGGACGTGGTGGACTTCACGAACTTCCAGAACTCGGCCCGCTGGGCCTCGCTCTCGAACTCACCGGTGCCGCTGGCGTACTTCGTGGACTCGAACAGGGGGGACTCCTTGAACCTGGTCTCCAGCCCGGTGGAGGAGAAGGTGGACGTCCCCGCCTTGAAGACCAGCGGCACCAGCTTGGTGCTGACCCTGGTGGTGGCCGAGCTGGTGGCCGGGTTGGTGCCCACCATCTTGTAGCGGTAGGTCGTCGAGGAGAAGGTGAACGACCCGCTCCAGGTCGGCAGCCCCGTGGTGGACGTCGTCCGCTGCGTCGGCACGGCCGGGCCTGGCGAATAGACGGTGTAGCGAGGGACCAGGTGCTGGGCCACGACGGTGGTGCTGCCCATGCCTCCCGGCCCCCGGGGGCTGGCACCTGCCCCGCTCGCCAGGGCCATGCTCCCCCCGACTGCCAGGCCGGCCGCCAGGCAGGCACGCCACCCTGATCGGGCTGTCATCATGGAGAACCCCCCCTTCCGGGTCCCGCCGGCGCGGGTCCTCGCTAGCCTAACGCTGTAGGCGGACACTGATCAAGTGGCGGCGGATGCTGATCAAGTGGCGGGGGCAGGCGTCCCTGCAGCCCTCTCCGGAGCGAGCGGCTACCGCGGCTAACGGTGCAGGTCCGTGGCCAGGAGCAGGCGGCAGTGCCGGGACGACACCACTTCCACCCGCAGGAGCCGCCCCACTCTCCCCTCCGCCGGCGAGTACACGAGGACCTCAGCAGGCGCACGGGCGTAGGTCGCACGCGCCCAGTAGGCGAGCGACCAGCCCCGGGGGTGGCCGGGGAGGACCGTCGGCGAGCACGCCGGGACGGCCGAGGGGGGAGGCGGGGAAGCCGGCTCCAGGCCCGACGGGGCAGCCTTTGCCCCCGGGGCCAGGGTCCGGTGGCCCAGGACCGCCGTCAGGCGGGCAGTGAGGGCGCCGCCCCCGCTCACGGCGCCCAGGTCGCCGAGGTCCCGGGCGCCGGCGGTCCTGGCGGCGACCGGGACGTGGTGGCGGGAGGGACCTGACCGAGAGGTGGCAGCTGCCCCCTTGGCCGCCGGGGCCGACCGGGCCCGGCCGCGGTGTCGGGCCGGCACCACCCTGCGGGCCTCGACCGGCGGCCCTGACGACGCCTTCGCCGCGGCAGTGGGAGCGGCCGGCACGGTGCGGCCGCCCGGTGCCACACCCAGGGTCACCCCGGCGGCCAGGCCTCCAGCGGCCAGAAGGGCGGCTGCTCCCGCCAGCCATGATGCCCGTTGCCGCCTCGGGGGCTTGCGGCCCGGCAAAAGAGGTGCCAGAGCTCCCTCCCTTCCCCCGGCGGGCCCGGGGGCCCTTCCCCCGGCGGGCCCGGGGGTGTCGAGGGCGGCCAGCGCCCGGCTGACAGCCCGGGCCCGGGCAGATGGGGCCGGCGGCGCGGGAGCCCTGCCCACCCACTCCGCCGCCTCCTGCAGGGCGCTCAGCCGGGCCCGGCACCGGGCACAGGTGGCCAGGTGAGCGGTGGCCAGCCGGGCCATGCCGGCCCCCATCCCGGCCCAGGCGGTGCTGTCTCCCGATTCATGGTCCAGGTGGGCGCAGATGGCCTCGTCGCTCAGGTGCGGGGTGCTCATGGCTCGGGCTCTTGGACGGATGGAACGGGAGCCGGCGTTCCCTCTCCCGGCGTGCTCAGACCCTCAGCAGCAGGGGGGGCCGCCAGGCCGAGGGCCGCCGTTCCGGCGAGAGCACTGCCCTCCGACCCCTTACCCAGCGCCTTCGACCGGGCCCAGGACGGGGGGCTCCCGCCCAGCTCGTCGGCCAGGGCGGCCCGCCCTCGGGCAATCCGGGAGCGGACCGTCCCGATGGGGACCCCCAGGGTCTCGGAGATCTCCTCGTACGACAGCCCACACATGTCCCTCAGCACCACGGCCGCCCGGAAGAGGGGGGCCACCCGGGCCAGGGCTGCCTCGACGTCCACCCGCTCGGCTACCAGGTGGGCGGTGTCCGGAGCAGCCGGGGAGAACGCACCTGAGCCAGAGAAGGCATCTGGGGCGGGCTGGGGGCTGGAGGCTGCTCCGGGCCCTTCCTCCCCCGCGTGGCCGAGAGGGCCCGGCACCGGCCGCCTTCGTCGCCGCCTGAGCTCGTCCAGGGAGGTGTTCGTGGCTATGCGGTAGGCCCAGGTCCGGAACGACGACGTTCCCCTGAAGCGAGGCAGCCCCCTCACGATGGCGATGAGGGCTTCCTGGGCGGCGTCCTCGGCATCGGCGGCATTTCCGGTGAGCCGCCGGCAGACGGCATGGATCAGGTCGTAGTGGCGGAGGAGGAGCTCTTCCAGTGCCGCTCGATCGCCGGAGCAGGCCGCGGCGACCAGCACCTGGTCCCCCCGGTCGCCTCCTCCCGATCCTGGCTCGATCCTTGCGAGGGTACCGAGCCCGCTCCCCGGGGGGGGCGCGGTCTCGGGGCTCCCGCCGGCTCGGGGTTCCCGCCCGCTCCGGGGGACAGGGCCTGCATCCAGGCCAAGGGCAGGACCCGGCTGGCGGGCCACCTCCCTGGCAGGGGGACAGGCGACTGGACCGTGAGGAGCCTCGGGTCCCTGACCGCCGTGAGGACCGGTCGTGGTAGTGTCAAGTGCCAGAAGCGCTACGGGCGGTGACGGCTGGGGGGGTTCGGCTCCTTGCCTGCTCGGGCAGCGGCTCGCGTGCCGGGAGGGCGCACATCGAGAGGAGAGTCATTGAGAACAACGGCCAGGGCTGCGGCAGCGATGGCGGGGGCGGCGGCCGCTCTGGGGCTGGCCGCCTGCGGGGGTGGTTCCAGCTCTGCCAGCCAGACCCAGACCATCCGCAACCCCGGTAGCGGGTTCACCATCACGGTCCCCAGCGCCTGGCAGCGCTACCCGGTGAACAAGCGCACCATCAACGCCATTGCGGCCAAGCTCAAGAGCAACCCCCGGCTGGCCGACATCGTCAAGACCCTGGAGGGGCCCACCGGGCGCTACTTCAAGCTGCTGGTGGTCAACTCGGCCGGCCACCAGGACGCCACCGTGGCCGTGGTCCGCCCGCCCGGGGGGGTCACCAAGGCAGAGCTCGGACAGTTGCGCCAAGGCGTCGTCTCCGCCACCCAGAGCTTTGCCCAGGTTTCCCCGAGCCCGGTAGGGACCCTAGACGGTCACCCATACTTCAGCGTGCAGGTGGACTACACCGGGACGGTGCAGGGCAGGCACTTCCCCAAGCAGGTCCAGTACTACTTCCTGGCCGACGGGACCGTCTACAACCTGGACCTTTCCGGGACGAGCCCGTCTCTCAGGCACAGGATCGTCCACAGCTTCAAGATGACCGGCACCAAGTCGGCCTCCTGATGACCGCTCCGGCCATGGCCTCCGGGCTCGTGCCCAGCCCGACCGCCAGCTCGGGCTCTCCCCTGGCTGGCCCGCCGGGGCAGGCTTAGGCCGGCTGCCCCGAGCCGGCGCTCAGGGCCTCTTCCAGCTCCCCGTCCACCAGCCGCCGGAAGGCCCGCCGGCCGTTAGCCCGGGAGAGCACCGCCACCTCCAGGTCAGAGGGCGACAGGGTGCGCTCCGGGCCGGCCAGCGCCCGTACCGCCGAGGTGAGCGCCTCGGGCAGGGGCCAGTCCGCCCGCCAGCCGGACTCCAGGCGCTCGGCGATGGTGTCAGCATCACCGCCGAGGACCGTGAAGCGGCTCTCGTCGGCCACGCTCCCGTCGTAGAGGATGTGGTAGAGCTGGTCCGGAAAGCCCGCCACCCCCAGCTCGGCCACCAGGATCTCCACCTCGAACGGCTTGAGCTCGTGGGTGAAGACCTGGCCCAGGAACTGGGCGTAGAGGTTGGCGAGGGACCGGGCGTCCACGTCCTCGCGGCTGTAGGCGTACCCCTTGGTGTCGGCATGGCGCACGCCTGCCATCCTCAGCTGGTCGAACTCGTTGAACCGCCCCACCCCGGCGAAGGCGATCCGGTCGTAGATCTCGCTGATCTTGTGCAGCGCCTTGGAGGAGTTCTCGGCGGCCAACAAGATGCCATCGGCATAGACCGTGGCCACGAGGGACCGGCCCCGGGCGATCCCCTTGCGGGCATAGTCGGCCTTGTCCTTCATGGCCTGCTCGGGAGGGACGTAGAAGGGCATGGTCATCGGGGCCCACCCCCCTCCCCTGACTTCCGGGCGATCAGGGCCCGGAACCGCTCTGCCACCTCGGACTCCTCCACATAGGCGAACCCCCGGGGGCCGATGGTGGCCACCGTGGGGTAGATGCCCCGCACGACATCGGGGCCCCCGGTGGCGGAGTCCTCGTCGGCGGCCTCGTAGAGGCCCTGGATGGCCAGCTCGATGGCCTCGTCGCGCCCCAGCCCCTCCCGCCAGCCCAGCTTGATGGTCGTGCGGGCATCCCTGCCCCCCGAGCCGGTGGCATGGTGGTCGGTCTCCTCGTAGCGGCCACCGGTGACGTCGAAGGTGAAGATCCGCCCCACCTTGCGTCGGGTGTCCCACCCTGCGAACAAGGGGATCACGGCCAGGCCCTGCATGGCCATGGGCAGGTTCCCCCGGACCATCTGGGAGAGCTGGTTGGCCTTGCCCTCCAGCGAGAGCGGCATTCCCTCCAGCTTCTCGTAGTGCTCCAGCTGGGTCTGGAACAGGCGGACCATCTCTATGGCAAAGCCGGCCACACCGGCGATGCAGACCCCCGACCAGTGATCGGCGGGGAAGACCTTCTCGATGGAGCGGTGGGCGATGGTGTGCCCCTCCGTGGCCCGGCGGTCACCAGCCATCACCACGCCCTCGGCATACCGCAGGGCCACCACGGTCGTGCCGTGGGGAAGGTCCAGGTCCGGCCCGGAAGGCCGGACCTGGCCCGCCGGGACCCAGGCGGCGCCCGGAAGGCCGGGGGCCCCTGGCAGGGCCCACTTGCCGGCGGGGACGTCCGCAGCTTCCCACCTGGGTAGCCCGGGCAGAGGCTGCCGGCGGAGGAGCTCCGGGAAGCTGGGCCCTGGGTCCTCGGCGGGGGAGAACAGCGGCAAAGTCATCGTGAGGCGACCCTACCGGCCGGCACCGGCCCCCCGGCTGCCCCGGCCGAGCCACCCACCCGGACCCGGGCAGCCGCCCCGGCTGGCAAGCGGGGGCCAGCCCCGCCTGCCCCGCCATCGGGCGGGGGCTACTGGCCCCCCTTCTGCACGTAGTTCCGGACGAACTCCTCGGCGTTGTCCTCTAGGACCTCGTCGATCTCGTCCAGCAGGTCGTCCAGCTCGGCCTTGAGCTTCTCCCCCTTCTCCGATGCCTGGGGGGTCTCCTCGACGACCTCGGTGTCCCTGGCTGGGGCCGACTTCTTCTTCAGCTCTCGCTCTGCCAAAGCATCCCTCCTAGGAACCCAGCTGCTCCAGCAACTCGGCTGGGCTCTCGCACCTGTTCAACAACGTATCGACGTGGCTGGCCGTTCCCCGCAGGGGCTCCATCATGGGTACCCGCCGGAGGGGGTCCCCACCCAGGTCGAAGACGATGGAGTCCCAGTTGGCGGCCGCCACCGAGGCCGCCCACCGCTGCAGGCACCGGCCCCGGAAGTAGGCCCTGGTGCTGCGGGGAGGCTCGGTCATGGCTTCCAGCACCTCGTCCTCGGAGACCAGCCTCTCGGTGGAGAGGCGGGCGAACAAGGACCGCTCCGGTCTGACGTCGTGGTACTGCAGGTCCATGGCAGCCAGCCGGTGGTCGCTCCAGTTCAGGCCGTGGCGCTCGCGATAGGCGGAAAGGAGCTGGTACTTGGCCACCCAGTCCAGCTGGCCGGCCAGGGACGAAGGATCCGACTCCAGCCCCGCCAGCACGGCCTCCCACCGTCGCAGCACCTCCCTGCCCACCTCCTCGCTGCCCAGGCAGGAAAGGCCCCGGTCCTCGGCGTACTTGCGGGCCAGGCCGAACAGCTCCCATTGCAACCCGAGGGCGGTGATGGTGCCTCCCGCCGCCAGCTCGAGGGGCTGGGCCAGCGAGAGGTCCCAGGACACCTGGCGTATGGCCCTCACCGGGGTGGCCAGGGAGAGGTCCCGCTCCCCGAACCAGTCGTCCTCGATCATGGCCAGCACCAGGGCGGTGGCCCCGACCTTGACGAAGGTGGCCACCTCGGCCAGGTTGGCGTCGCCCACGATCACGTGCAGGCGCCGGTAGCGCTGCGGATCGGCGTGGGGCTCGTCCCTGGTGTTGACGATGGGGCGCTTGAGGGTCGTCTCCAGGCCGACTTCCTCCTCGAAGAAGTCGGCCCTCTGGGACAGCTGATAGGGGACCGCCACCCCCCCGGTGGAGGGGGCCTCGCACCCCACCTTCCCCGCCCCGGCATAGATCTGCCTGGTGACGAAATGGGCCATGACGTGCTGGGAGATGCGCGAGAAGGGCACGGCCCGGTCCATCAGGTAGTTCTCATGGCATCCGTAGGAGTTGCCCTTGTGGTCGGAGTTGTTCTTGTAGACCACGATCCGCTGGCCGGGGGGAAGGATGTCGCCCGCCGCCGCCATGGACGCGGCCAGGGTCCGCTCACCGGCCTTGTCCCAGCGAACCACCTCGAGGGGGGTGGAGCACTCGGGGGTGGAGTACTCGGGGTGGGCGTGGTCCACGTAGAAGCGGGCCCCGTTGGTGAGAACGGCGTTCACGAGATGGGTCTCCACCTCCGGGGGCATGGCGCCCTCCCGGGCGAAGCCCCGGGCGTCCCGGCCCGGGCTCTCGTCCTCGAAGTCCCAGCCCACCCGGCTGGCCCGGCCGGGGGGCCGGTCCTGGCGGCCCAAGTGGGAGACGTAGGCGTTGATCAGGATGGAGGAGGCCGCGATGGGGTTGGCGTCGCCCGGGCCGGACAGCTGGATGCCGTACTCGGTCTCTATGCCGCACACCTTCGGTATGGCCACGGCCGGACCCTACCCCGGGGGAGGCCTCAAGGTGCGTTCTCGCCGTGGCCGGCCCATCCGGCGGGGGGCTCCCCTGCCCCGCCCGGCGGTCCGCTCAGAGGTACTGGCCCGTGGCCACACGCTCGATGGAGCGACCACCTGTTGCCTCCGTCCCCTCCCCGAGGAGGGTCCTCACGTACACGATCCGCTCACCCTTCTTGCCCGAGATCTTGGCCCAGTCGTCGGGGTTGGTGGTGTTGGGCAGGTCCTCGTGCTCCTTGTACTCCTGCTTGATGGAGTCCAGGAGGTCGGCGGTCCGGATGCCCTTGCCCTCGCCCCTTATCTCGCGCTTGAGGGCCAGCTTCTTGGCCCGGCGCACGATGTTCTCGATCATGGCCCCCGAGGCGAAGTCCTTGAAGTAGAGCGTCTCCTTGTCGCCGCCCTGGTAGGTGACCTCGAGGAAGCGGTTGGCGTCATCGGCCCGGTACATCTCCTGCACCGTGGCCTCGATCATGGCCGCCACGGCCTTGTCCCGGTCGCCCCCGCCGCGCTCCTCCACGTCGCCGGGGTCGATGGGCAGGTCGGGGCGCAGGTACCGGGAGAAGATGGCGGCAGCGGCGACCTCGTCCGGGCGCTCGATCTTGATCTTCACGTCCAGGCGGCCAGGGCGGAGGATGGCAGGGTCGATCAGGTCCTCCCGGTTGGAGGCCCCGATCACGATGACGTTGCGCAGGGTCTCGACCCCGTCGATCTCGGCCAGCAGCTGGGGGACGATGGTCGACTCCATGTCGGAGCTGATGCCGGTGCCCCGCGTCCGGAACAGCGAGTCCATCTCGTCGAAGAAGACGATGACCGGCACCCCCTCCTCCGACTTCTCCCTGGCCCGCTGGAAGACCAGCCTTATCTGGCGCTCGGTCTCCCCCACATACTTGTTGAGCAGCTCCGGTCCCTTGATGTTCAAGAAGTAGCTGCGGGCGGCCCGGTCCCCCGACGCCTCGGAGACCTTCTTGGCCAGGGAGTTGGCCACCGCCTTGGCGATGAGGGTCTTGCCGCAGCCAGGGGGGCCGTAGAGGAGGATCCCCTTGGGCGCCGGCAAGCGGTACTCGTGGAAGAGCTCCCGGTGCAGGAAGGGCAGCTCCACGGCATCGGTGATGTCCTCTATCTGGCGATCCAGACCCCCCACGTCCTCGTAGGAGACGTCGGGGACCTCCTCCAGGATGAGCTCCTCCACCTCCGGGCGGGGGAGCTTCTCCAACAGCAGCCCGGTCCTCGAGTCCATGAGGACGGAGTCGCCCGGCCTGATGTGCTCCCCCACCAGGGAGTCGGCCAGCTCGCAGACCCGCTCCTCGTCCGCCCGGCCCACGACTATGGCCCGGGTCCCCTCGTCCAGGAGCTCCTTGAGGGTCACCACCTCACCGGCCATCTCCCTGGACCGGGCCAGGACCACGTTGAGGGACTCGTTGAGGGCGACCTCCTGGCCCCGGGCCAGCTGATCGGGGTCGATCTCGGGGTGGAGGGCCACCCGCACCTTGCGGCCCCCCGAGAAGACGTCGACGGTCCCGTCCTCGTTGGTGCCGAGGAACGTGCCGTAGGCCGAGGGGGGCTGGGTCAGCTTCTCGACCTCCTCCCTCAGGGTGGCGATGTGCTCGCGGGCCTGCTGGAGGGTGAAGGTCAGCTTCTCGTTGCGGGACAGGGCCTGGGACAGCTGGCCCTTGGTCTCAAGCAGGGCCTCCTCCAGGTCCCGGACCCGGCGGGGGGCATCCTGCAGGCGCCGCCGGAGGGACACCACCTCGTCCTCCAAGAGGCGCACCTGCTCCTCCAGCTGCTTGCTGTCGGCCCTGCCCTCACCGGACCCGGTCCTCTTGTCCCCGGCTCCGGTGGGGCCTCGCTGGTCTTCGAATCCGGACGTCCAGACCACCTCCCTGTCCCGGCGACGATACACCGGCGCCCGGTACCAGTAGTGACTACTACCCAAGGTTGCTGCCGCCAAGGCCACCCGGCAGGGCAACGGGCCCAAGCGCGGGGCGTCCCGGCCGGCGCGGTTAGGATCGAAGCGTGGCTGTTGAGCCCCGACAATATCTGGAGAGGCACCCCACATGAAGGTCTGGATCGACCAGGATCTCTGCACCGGCGACGGTCTCTGCGAGGAGATCGCCCCCGCCGTGTTCACCTTGCTCGACGATGGCTTGGCCTACGTCAAGGAGGGCGACGAGGTGCACAACAACCCTGGCGGCTCCGACGGCATGGCCCAGGTGCCGGCGGACCTGGAGGACGCCGTGGTCGAGGCCTCGGAAGAGTGCCCGGGTGAGTGCATCTTCATAGAGCAGGGCTGAGGGGCCGAGCCCGAGGAGCGGGCCTGCTCAGCCGGGGGCCAGCAGGCGGCAAGTGGTGATGAAGCCGGTATGGGCCACCATGCGGTGGTCAGGGCGTACGGACCGGCCCTCGACGTGCCAGGTGCGCACCAGGACCTCGAAGGTCTCCGCCAGCCCGAAACCCTCCTCCTGCACAGCCGCCCGCAGCTGGCTCACCTGCTGCATGCCCGGCAGGTAGGCCAGGACTATGCCCCCCGGGACGAGGGCCGTCCGGGCGTGGGGGAGCACCCTCCAGGGCTCGGGCAGGTCGAGGAGGACCCGGTCGAGGGGGGACTCGGCGATCCCCTCGTAGACGTCGCGCTCCTCTATTCGGTAGCTGCCGGTCACCACCCTCTCGCCGGCCACGAGGGCGGCCACGTTGGCCCGGGCCCGGTCGGCGAAGTCGGAGCGGGTCTCGTAGCCCACCACGTGCGCCCCCGCCCGGACCAGGGCCATGGAGAGGGCGCCCGACCCTACGCCGGCTTCCAGAGCCAAGGCCCCGGGGAAGATGTCGGCCGCCATCAGGATGGCCCCCAGGTCCTTGGGGTAGATGACCTGGGCTCCCCGGGGCATGGTGAGGACCAGGTCGGCCAACGCCGGGCGGACCACCAGGAACCTGGCGCCGGTGGCCGAGCGCACCTCGATGCCCTCGGGCTGGCCCAGGACCTGGTCGTGGTCCACCACCCCGGCGTGGCTGTGGAAGCGCCCGCCGGCAGCCAGCCGGACCAGGTACCTCCGGCCCTTGCTGTCCCGAAAGAGCACCCTCTCCCCCTGCCTCAGCGGCCCACTCACGCCGACCCCCAGGGGTCCCCGCTCACTCCTCGGCAGCGGCCTGGCGGCGGGCCTCCCGCCGGGCTCGGCGAGCCTGGCGCCCTCGCAGGGGAGGTGGCTGGTGCTCTATGACCAGGCGCTGGCCCAGGGTCAGAGGCTCCAGGTAGACCACGTCGCCCCCTCGTCCCCGCCGGCGCCGGCGCCACAGGGTGACGGCCACCCAGACAGCCAGCCAGGCCCTGTCCCCACCCAGCAGGCCCTCCCGGAAGCCCCGCCGGGAGAGGGCCGAGAGGGCCCGGCGGGCGATGCGCCCCTCCCGGTCCTGGTCCTTGGTCACACCCGGCGTATCTCAACTACCGTGGAGCGACGCCGGCCCCGGCGGCGGCCCAGCAGGTAGGCGAGCGCCACCACTCCGGCGGCTGCCACCGCCACTGCGGGCATGATCTTGGGCTTGGCCGCCTGGGCGCTGCGCTCCAGCTGCCCTGTGACCTGGCGCAGCTTGGCCTCGATGTCCCCCCTCGTGATGCGGCCCCCCGGACCGCTGCCCTGGACAGGAGGCGAGGAGGCCTTCTTGCCGTCCCCCTTGGCGCCCTTCCCACGCATGAGGACCGGGCTCACCGGGGCCTGCCCCGCAGGATCCTGAGGCCGGCGAGGGCCATCACCACCACGGTGGCCACGGCCACGATGGCGTAGGGCATCCAGGAATGGGCTCCGAAGAACACCTCACCGGGTCGCCCCTCGACCTCCTGGAGGGCCCGCAGGCCGGCAAGGTCCAGTATCACCAGGCCCATCCCCAGCACCACGGATCCAGCTGTCCCGAAGGTCACAAAGCGACCCAGCCCCTTCAGGGGCTGGAGGGTCTCCTGCTTGAGGTAGGCCACGATGAGGTCCATCAGCTCGGACCCGAGCTGGGGAACGCTCTCGTCGCCGGCCTCTCGCCTGGTCGTGCTGTCTGCCACCATCCTCCTCCGGAGCCGCCGCCTTACTACTGCCTTGGCCGCCATTGCGCAACCCCCGCGCAGCGCGGGGTGGCACCTGTCTATGCCCCGAAGCGGCGCCCGGCAAGCATCACCGGGCCTCCACCAGGTAGGTGGAGCCCGCCTTGGCCACGAGGGAGCCCTCGCCATCGGTCAGCTCGGCCTCCACGAAGGCCGTCCTTGCCCCCCCTCCTATAACCCGCGCCGTGGCAACGAGCGTCGTCCCCACCGCCACGGGGCAGAGGAAGCTGATCTTGAGCTCGGCGTTCACGGCCCGGACCCTGGCCCCGCCGGCCCGCTCCCGGCCCCAGGTGAGGGCGGCGGCACCCATGGCCGAGTCGGCGAAGGCGGCGAGGAACCCGCCCTGCATGATGCCCAGGGGGTTGGTGAAGCGCTCGTCGGCCACCATCCGCCACTCGCTCTTGCCCGGGGTGCCCTTGTCCAGGCACACCATCCCCAGGGTGAGGTCGCAGTTGGGCGGGACCTGGGCAGAGGGCACGGCCTGGCTAGCCTAGGCCAGTGCCCCCTCCCCTCCTCGCCGTCATCGTCGGGCTCGCCACCTGCCAGCTCGCCCTGCTCCTCACCTCCGTGTTCCTCCATCGCGCCCTGGCCCACAAGGCCCTGGCCCTTTCGCCCGTGGCCAGCCTGTCCTGCCGCGTGCTGCTCTGGGTGACGACCGGGATCAGGCCCCGGCAGTGGGTGGCGGTTCACCGCAAGCACCACGCCTACACAGATGTGACCGGGGACCCTCACTCCCCCCTCTTGGAGGGCTTCGCGACTGTCCAGTTCGCCAACGTCGTCCTCTACCGGCGGGCCGCCCGAGATCCCGCGGTGGTGGCCCGCTATGCGAGGGACCTGGCTCCTGACCGGCTGGACCGGACCCTGCTCGACCACGCCCTGCCGGGCCTGGCCATCGGGCTCGGGGTGCTCGTGGCTGCCCTGGGGTGGGAGATGGCCCTCCTCGCCGCCTCCGTCCACATGGTGGCCTACCTGCTGGCCAGTGCGGCGATCAACGCCATCGGGCACTCCTTCGGAGAGCGGCCCTTCTCCAACCCGGCGACCAACAACCAGTGGCTGGCCTGGCTGGTGGTGGGCGAGGGGCTGCACAACAACCACCACGCCGCTCCCACGTCGGCGCGCTTCGCCCTCGTCCCGGGCCAGGTGGACCCCGGCTGGTGGCTGGTCCGGGCCCTGGAGGGGGCCGGGCTGGCCACCGTGCGCCACCACCAGCCCAGGCTCAAGGACGCCCCCCGGGCAGCCTGAGGTCACCAAGGCGAGCGGTCCCACCCCGCCCCCCAAGGGGTAGCCTGGGCGGGGATGGGCGCCTTCGCCTCCGCCCTCTCGGAGCACCCGGTCACCTCCCAGGCCATAGGGGAGGTGGTGGGCCAAGTGCTGGACCAGTTGGGCCCTGAGCCTGACCTGGCCCTCCTGTACGTGACCCCGGGCCATGCCGGCGCCCTCGAGGACGCCGCCCGGGCCGTCCAGGCCCTCCTGCGCCCCCGGACCCTGCTGGGGGCAGCCGCCGAGTCGGTGGTCGGCACGGGCCGGGAGGTGGAGGGTGGCCCGGCAGTGAGCCTGTGGGCCGCAAGGGTGGGCCCGGTGACGCCGGTCCGCCTGGAGGCCATGGGCCCGGAGGGCCCGGTGCTCGGCTGGCCCGGGCACCTCGAGGAACGGCCCGGGCTGGTCCTCTTGCTGGCCGACCCCTTCAGCTTCCCGGCAGAGGCGTTCTTCTCCGCCCTGGCCGAGGACCATCCCGGCCTCGAGGTGGTGGGCGGCATGGCCTCGGCCGCTGCCCGCCCCGGTGGGAACCGCCTGGTGCTGGACGGGGAGGTCCTGGCTGGAGGGGCGGTGGCCGCCATCCTGTCCGGGGAGGCGGCCGTGGAAGCCGTGGTCTCCCAGGGGTGCCGGCCCATCGGTCACCCTCTGGTGGTCACCCGGGCCGCGGGCAACATCCTCTACGAGCTGGCCGGGGAGCCCCCCCTGCAGCGCCTGGAGGAGCTGGCCAAGTCGTCCCTCAGCGAAGAAGAGCTGGACCTCATCAACTCGGGAGGGCTCCACCTGGGCCGGGTGGTGGACGAGCACCGGGCCGGGTTCGCGGTGGGCGACTTCCTGGTGCGCAACGTCCTCGGCGGCGACCGCACCGTGGGAGCCATCGCCGTCAACGACCGGCTGGAGACGGGCACCACGGTGCAGTTCCATCTGCGCGATGCCCGCACCGCCGACCAGGAGCTGCGCCGCCTGCTGGCCGGTCGGGAGGCGGGGGCCGCCCTGCTCTTCACCTGCAACGGGAGGGGCACCCGGCTCTTCGGCAGGCCCCACCACGACGCCGGGGTGCTGGCCGAGGCTCTCGGCCCTGTACCCGTGGCCGGGTTCTTCGCCGCCGGCGAGTTCGGGCCCGTGGCGGGCCACAACTTCGTGCACGGGTTCACGGCCTCCATGGCCCTCTTCCCGGTCAGCTGAGGCGGGGGGGCAACAGGGACGCCGGCGCCCGTTGCGATTTTGCCCGGAATGAGACCGGGTAGGGTGAGGCGGTGAGCGACGTCGATCTGGACCAACTCGGAGTCAACGTCATAAGGGGCCTGGCCATGGACGCCCCTCAGCGGGCCAACTCGGGCCATCCCGGAACGGCCATGGCACTGGCCCCCCTGGCTCATGTCCTGTGGACCCGGGTGCTGCGTCACGACCCGTCGGAGCCCACCTGGCCCGATCGGGACCGCTTCGTGCTGTCCTGCGGGCATGCCTGCATCCTGTTGTACAGCATGCTGTTCCTTACGGGGTACGGGCTCACCCTGGACGACCTCAAAGCCTTCCGGCAGTGGGGCAGCAGGACCCCCGGGCACCCCGAGGTCAACCAGTCGCTCGGCATCGAGGTGACGACCGGGCCCCTCGGCCAGGGCTTCGCCAATGGTGTGGGGATGGCCATCGCCGAGCGCTTCGTGCGGTCCCGTTTCGGCCCGGAGGCCTGCGACCACCACATCTTCTCGATCTGCAGCGACGGCGACCTGGAGGAGGGGATCAGCCACGAGGCGGCCTCCCTCGCCGGCCACCTCGGGCTGGGCCGGCTCGTGTACGTCTACGACGACAACCACATCAGCATCGATGGGCCCACCGAGATGGCCTACAGCGACGACAAGGCCGAGCGCTTCCGGGCCTACCACTGGGACGTCCAGGACCTGGGTGAGGCGGCCAACGACCTCGACACCCTCGAGGCCGCCCTGCGCCGGGCCATGGCCGAGGAGGACCGGCCTTCGCTCATAATCGTCCGCAGCCACATCGGCTGGCCGGCGCCCCATGCCACGGACACTAAGGAGGCTCACGGCAGCCCCCTCGGCGAGGAGGAGGTGCGGGCCACCAAGGAGATACTGGGGCTCCCGCCGGACCAGGAGTTCTTCGTCCCCGACGAGGTGCTGGCGATGTACCGCGAGTGCATCCCCCGGGGACAAGCCCTGCGCCGGGACTGGGAGGCCCGCCAGACGCTGTCGGGCGAGGCGAAGGAGGAGTGGGAGGCGGCTCTGGCCGGCCGGGCGCTGGAGGGATGGGATCGCAAGCTCCCCGCCTTCGAGGCAGGAGAGAGCCTGGCCACCAGGAGGTCTCTCAAGACCTGCCTCAACAGCACCGGCGACGTGATCCCCGGCCTCATGTCCGGCGGTGCCGATCTCACCTTCAACACCGGGACGGACCTGGAGGGCTCCGAGCTCCAGTCCGCCGAGCACCCCGGTGGCCGCCAGATGGCCTACGGGGTGAGGGAGCATGCCATGGGGGGGATCATGAACGGGATGGCCCTCCATGGCGGGGTCCTGCCCGTAGGGGGGACCTTCTTCAACTTCAGCGACTACATGCGGGCCTCGGTGCGGCTGGCCGCCCTCTCGGAGGCGAAGGTCATCTACGCCTGGACCCATGACTCCATAGGGCTGGGCCAGGACGGGCCGACCCACCAGCCGGTGGAGCAGCTGGCCGCCATGCGCGCCATGCCCCAGCTCCGGGTGATCCGCCCTGCCGACGCCAACGAGTGTGCCCAGGCGTGGCGGGTCGCCGTGGAGGCGACCTCAGGCCCCACCGCCCTCATCCTCACCCGTCAGGGGGTCCCCGTCCTGTCCGAGTGCGCCGAGCGAGCGGCTGAGGGCCTGCCGCGGGGGGCCTACGTGCTGGCTTCGTACGGGGAGGGGGTGGCCGAGGACGGCCCTGACCTCGTGCTCATAGGGACGGGCAGCGAGGTCCACCTGTGCCTGGAAGCGGCCCGGACCCTGGCGGGTGAGGGGGTGAGGACCCAGGTGGTGTCCATGCCCTCCTGGGAGCTGTTCGCCGAGCAGGACGGGGCCTACCGCGCCTCGGTGCTCCCATCGGGCGTGCCCCGTCTGGCGGTGGAGGCCGGCTCCAGCTTCGGCTGGGAGCGCTGGGCGGATGCCACCGTCACCCTGGACCGCTTCGGAGCCTCGGCCCCCGGCGGGGTCGTCATGGAGAAGCTGGGCTTCACGGCCGAGAACGTGGCCCGACGGGCCAGGGACCTGCTCGCCACACACCGGGCGGAGAAGGAGGACCAGTGACCAAGTTCCACCAGCTGTACGAGGAGCAGGGGCAGAGCCCCTGGATCGACAACCTCAAGCGTTCCTACCTGGTCGGGGGCCCGACCAACAAGCTGGCCGGGATGGTCGAGCAGGGAGTACGGGGGGTGACGTCGAACCCCACCATTTTTGCCAAGGCCATCGAAGGCAGCGAGGACTACGACGAGGACTTCAAGAAGCTGGTCGGCCACCAGGGGGTGGAGGACTGCTACTGGGACCTGGTCGTGGACGACATCAACCAAGCCCTCGAGGTCCTGCGCCCCCTTTACGAGGAGAGCGATGGCACCGACGGCTTCGTGTCGCTGGAGGTGGCTCCCTCGCTGGCCTACGAGACGGGGTCCACCCTGGAGGCGGCCCGCTCCCTGCACCAGCGGATAGACCGGCCCAACCTCTTCGTCAAGATCCCCGCCACCGAGGCCGGCGTCCCCGCCATCCGCAAGATGATCTCGGAGGGGCGCAACATCAACGTCACCCTGATCTTCAGCCTGGAGCGCTACGGGGAGGTGATCGAGGCTTACCAGGCCGGCCTGGAGGAGCTGTCCCGCCGGCCCGGCAGCGACCTGTCCAGGGTGGCCAGCGTGGCCTCGTTCTTCGTCTCCCGGGTCGACACCGAAGTCGACCGGCGCCTGGAGAGCCTGGCCTCCGAGGGGAGCCCTGGCGCCCGGGACCGCCTTCTCGGGCTGCGGGGCAAGGCGGCCGTGGCCCAGGCCAAGCTGGCTTACCAGCTGTTCCGGGAACGCTTCTCGGGGCCCCGGTGGGAAGCCCTGGCCGCCAAGGGGGCAAGGGTGCAACGGCCCCTCTGGGCATCCACATCCACCAAGAACCCTGACTATCCCGACCTGCTCTACGTGGACAGCCTCATAGGCCCGGACACGGTCAACACCATGCCCGACGCCACCATGGACGCCTTCTTGGACCATGGCACCGTGGCCCGCACCGTCGACCAGGACGTCGAGGGGGCGAGGCAGACCCTGTCGGACCTGGCCGAGGTGGGGGTGGACATGCACGACGTGTCAAGGACGCTGGAGGACGAGGGGGTGGCTGCCTTCTCCAAGTCCTTCGACGAGCTGATCCAGCGGCTCACCGACAAGGCCAACGCCCTCTCCTCCAAGGGTTAGCCGGTGGCAGCGCCGGCTACTGCTGTGGCGGCCCCGGAGGTGGCGCCAGAGGATCTGGCACCCAACCCGCTGGCCGAGGGACTGGAGGGTGAGCGGCGCTCGCCCCCGCTGGCGCTGGTCATATTCGGGGCC
This sequence comes from Actinomycetota bacterium, assembly GCA_021325455.1. Lineage (GTDB taxonomy): Bacteria > Actinomycetota > Acidimicrobiia > Acidimicrobiales > JAJPHD01 > JAJPHD01. The sequence goes on along the minus strand of JAJPHD010000014.1, from coordinate 121,473 downwards.
TCGGGGGACCTCACGTCCCGCAAGATCCTGCCCGCCCTGGAGCGGCTGGCCCGCCGCCGGGCGCTGTCCCCCAACCTGGTCGTGGTGGGCGTGGCCCGCAGCGACATGGACGACGCCCAGTTCCGGGAGCTGGCCCTCAAGGTGGTGCCAGACCCCAGCCCTGCCTGGGAGGACCTGGTGGCCTCCTTCCGCTACGTGGCGGGTGACTACACCGACCCCACGACCTTCGACCGCTTGGGCCAGGTCCTTGCCGACCTGGACCAGGGAGCGGGGACGGCCGGCAACCGGCTCTACTACCTCGCCACGGTCCCGGGCCTGTTCGGCCCGGTGGCCCGGTCCCTGGCTCGGGCCGGGCTGAGCAGGGCCCCGAGGGAGGGTGGCTTCGCCCGCCTGGTGATCGAGAAGCCCTTCGGCCGGGACCTGGCCAGCGCCAGGGAGTTGGACGGGGAGCTGCACGGGGCCTTCGAGGAGCGCCAGCTCTACCGGATCGACCACTATCTCGGCAAGGAGACGGTGCAGAACGTCCTGGCCCTGCGCTTCGCCAACACGATCTTCGAGCCGGTGTGGAACCGCCGTTACGTGGACCACGTCCAGGTGACCGTGGCCGAGAGCCTGGGCGTGGGCCACCGAGGCGGGTTCTACGAGACCGCCGGAGCCCTCAGGGACATCGTCCAGAACCACGTCATGCAGGTGCTGGGCCTCACCCTGATGGAGCCTCCCGCCACCGTCGAGGCGAAGGACATAAGGGACGAGAAGGTGAAGGCCCTGCGCTCGATCGTGATCCCCGCCCCCGAGACCGTCGCCGCCGATGTGGTGAGAGCCCAGTACGACGCCGGCTGGGTGGACGGAGAGTATGTGGTGGGCTACCGGGAGGAGGAGGACGTGAGCCCCGACAGCACCACCGAGACCTTTGTCGCCATGCGGTTGGAGGTCGACAACTGGCGTTGGGCCGGTGTCCCGGTCTACGTGAGGACGGGCAAAAGGCTGCCCAAGCGCTTCACCGAGGTCGCCCTGCAGTTCCAGCGGGTCCCCCACCTCTCGTTCGCCACCAGCCAGTCGAGGGACCTGCTCCCCGACGCCCTGGTGGTGCGCATCCAGCCCGACGAGGGCATCACCCTGCGGTTCGGGGCCAAGGTGCCGGGCCAGGCCTTCGCGGTGCGGACCGTGTCCATGGACTTCTCCTACGGGGCAGCGTTCATGGAGGAGAGCCCCGACGCCTACGAGCGGCTGCTGCTGGACGCCATGGTGGGCGACCCCACCTTGTTCATACGCTCCGACGAGGTGGACCAGTCGTGGCGGATCGTGGAGCCGGTGCTCCGGGCCTTCGAGGATGACTCGGTCCCCCTGGCCCGCTACGAGGCCGGGACGTGGGGACCTCCCGAGTCCGACCGGCTCCTGGCCCGGGACGGGCGCAGGTGGGGGGCATTTTGACCGGCACCGTCGAGGCAGGCCGGCCGGAGGCCGCTCCTCCTGCCGGCGGCGCGGGTCCCGCCGCCCTGTGGTCAGGGAGGGGGGTGACCATGGCCGAGGTGGCCGGCGCCCTGGACCGGCTGCGCAGGGAGGAGGAGCGCCTGGCCACCCGCACCAGCGTGGTGAACCTGGTGGTCGTGTCCTCGGACCCGGAGGCGGCCGAGCGGACCCGGTGCGCCATGCGCCGCCTCGGTCACCGCCACCCTGGGCGGACCCTGGCCCTGGTCCTCCAGCACGACCAGCACGACCACATCGACGCCTCCGTCGAGCTCCACCAGGTGCAGGCCGACGGGCGCACCATCTGGTGGGAGGAGGTGGTCCTGTCGGTGGGTGGGCGGGTGTGCCGGCACCTGGACTCGCTGGTGAGCCCCCTTCTCCTGCACGAGCTCCCGGTCGTAGCCTGGTACCCCTCCGAGCTCCCCGCCCGTGACGACCCGCTGGCCGCCTCGGCGCAGGCCTTGCTGGTGGATGCCCGCTGGGCCGGTGAGCAGGAAGGCGGGGCCCACCGGGCCATACCGGCCCTGGTGGGCCTGAGCCGGCGTCGGGTCATCGTGGACCTGTCCTGGAAGCGGCTCATGCCCTGGCGCCATCTGCTGGCCGAGCTGTTCGAGCCCGAGCTGCTGCGGCCCTTCGTGGAGGGGGTGCGCTCCGTGGAGGTGACCGCCCACGATGGCCCGGCCCACCTCCTGGCTGGCTGGTTGATGGACCGCCTCGGGGTGCCCTCGGCCGCCATCACCTTGCGGGTGACCCGCCATGCCGCCGTGCGCGTGGTGGCCGAGTACCGGGGCCAGCGAGCCACCTTCACCGTGGCTCGGCCCACCGACGCCCGCCTGGTCCTGGCCCGGGTCGACCTGGACGGCACCCTCCACACCCGCCGGCTGGCGACCCTGCCCGAGCATGGGCTGAGCTGGTCCCTGGCCGAGGCCCTCTCGCACCTGGAGCGGGACCCGGTGTACGAGCACGCCCTCCACGCCGCGCTGGGCCTGGGCTGAGGGAAGCACGAAGCGGCTGTCCCGCAGGTGGTGGGCGCAGACGCCTCTGCCACTTCCCGCCCGCCGGCCAGCCCGTGGTGGCCAGCACAGCCGGGGGCCGGCCCGTTATTGCCGGCGGCGCTCGAGGCCGACCTCTACACTCGCTCCAATGCGCGGGGAGCTCCGGGTCGTCGCCGACGTGCCCGATGCCTTCTCGTCCTGTGTCGTGGAGGCCTTCCGCAACCGGGCGGAGGAGGCCTTCTCCCTCGCCCTTTGCGGGGGTGCCACGGCCCGGCGCTGCTACGAGCGCCTGGCGGCCGACGGCGGCGGGGGCATCGACTGGTGGGAGGTGGACGTCTACTGGGGTGACGAGCGCTGCGTTCCCTGCGACCACCCGGACTCCAACCAGCGAATGGGACGGGAGGCGCTGCTGGAGAGGGTGGGAGCCGCCAACGCTGTGCACCCCATGCGCTGCGAGGAGGGGCCCGACCCCTACCAGATGAAGATCGGCGAGCTGGGCCACCTGGACCTGGTCCACCTGGGCCTGGGCCCTGACGGCCACACCGCCTCGCTGTTCCCCGGCTCGCCGGCCCTCGATGCCGACCCCGGGCGCCTGGTCGTGCGCAACCAGGACCCCGCCGGGCGCTTCGCCCACGAGCGGATGACCCTCACCTTCTCCGGGCTGGCTCGGGCCCACCTCATCCTGTTCACCGTGAGCGGGCGGTCCAGGGCCCAGGCCTTGCGTCAGGTGATGGAGGGAGCCGACCTGCCTGCGGCCCGGGTGGTGGCCGAGCGCATCATCTGGCTCGTCGACCGGGAGGCGCTGGGCGAGGGGTAGGCGCCCCCGGGGCAGCCCGCGACGGGAGTGCGGGCGGAGACCGAGGCCAAGCCCGTGGGGACCTGGGCGTACCGATCACCCGTCAGGCGTGAGTGCCACGCTCGTGGGACACGTGGCTGGCCGGCTCCAGCTGGAAGGTGGAGTGCTCGACGTCGAAATGCCCGGCCAGGCAGGCCTGCAGGTGGTCGAGGACCCGGGCTGCCCTCCCGTCCGCCAGGCAGCCCTCCTCCACCACCACGTGGGCGGAGAGCACCGGAAGCGACGAGGTGAGGGTCCAGGCGTGCAGGTCATGGACCGATACCACCTCGCTCACCTCGGCGATGTGCCGGCGGACCTCCTCCAGGTCGATGTCCTCCGGAGTGCCCTGGAGCAGGATCCGGCCCGAGGCACCCAACAGGTCCCATGCGGCCCGGAACATGAGGAGGACGACCAGGAGCGAAGCGGCAGGGTCCGCCCGGCGGACGCCGGTGGCGTAGATAACCCCGCCGGCGACGGCGGTGCCCACGAAGGCGTAGAGGTCAGTGAGTAGGTGCTGGAAGGCACCCTTCACGTTGAGGGAACGGCGGCTGGCCCGGGACACGACCCAGGTGGCCCCCAGGTTGACCGCGATGCCGGCCACGGCCACCAACAGCACGGGCAGGCCCTGGACCGGGGGTGGGTGGATCAGCCGCCTGACCGCCTCGACCAGGACCAGCATCCCTACCACGAGGAGGGTGACCCCGTTGGCGGCGGACGAGAGGATCTCGGCCCGCTTGAGGCCGAAGGACCATGCCCCGCTGGCGGGACGGGCCGCTAGGCGGAGGGCCCAGATGGAACCGGCCAGGGCGCCGGCATCGGCGAGCATGTGGCCGGCGTCGCTCAGCAGGGCGAGCGAGCCCGAGACGGCTGCCACCCCCACCTCCAGACCCATGAAGCCCACGATGAGCCCCAAGGCGACCGAGAGGTGACGCTGGTCCCCCCCAGCCCGCGGCCCGGGCGGCATGGTCGCCTCGGTGCCGTCCGGCGGGGCGGGAGTGGCCCCGCCCGGCGGGGCGGGAGTGGCCCCGCCCATGACCTCGGGCTCCCCCCGCCCCATCCGACCCCCGGCCCGACTCATGGCCTAGGAGGCCCCCGACCTCAGCGGTGGCCCTTGGGCCGGTAGCGGCCGGCCACGTTGCCCGCGGCGATGTTGACCCGGTTCCAGGCGTTGATGGTGACTATGGCCATGACCAGGGCCGCGAACTGCTGCTCCCCGAAAAGCCCCACCGCTCTCTCGTACAGCTCGGCCGGGACCCCGTCGTGCGAGATCAAGGTGATGGCCTCCGTCAGCTCGAGAGCCACCCTCTCCGCCTCGGTGTAGAAGGGGGTCTCGCGCCAGGCGTCGAGAAGGAAGATGCGCTCCTCGCTCTCGGACGCCTCCCGGGCGTCCTTGGTGTGCATGTCCAGTCAGTAGCCGCACCGGTTGATCTGGGAGGCCCGGATGTCAACCAGTTGCACCAGGGACGGGTCCAGCCCGCTCGACCGCACGTAATCCTGGAGTTTCATCAAGGAGTCGACCGCCGCCGGGTCAGCTCGCCGGAAGTGGAGCCTGGGTTCCATCACCTTCAGGCTACCGAGGGGCATCCCCTGAAGGACGACCAGGGATCACCCGCCTCGGGCTCCCCGACCCGGGCGGGCGTCCCCGAAGAGCCCCCCGCTAGAGCCATCCAAGAGGCTCCGCAGGATCCTTGGAGGCGAGAAGGGCAACCAAGCCCCCGGTTAGCTCCGTCACCGTCGTTAAGGTGAGGCCCCATGGTGCTGTCTCTCCCTTCCGCCCGCGAGCTGCTGGCCCTCCCGACGCCGGAGCTGCTAGCCCGCGCCGGGGCGGTGCGCGATGCCACCCACGGCCGAAGGATCACGTGGTCCCCCAAGGTCTTCATACCCCTCACCATGGCCTGTAGGGACCGTTGCGGCTACTGCACCTTCGCCAAGCCCCCGGCCCGCCTGGGCTCCCCCTACCTCGACCTCGACGAGGTCCTGGCCATCGCCCGAGCCGGTTCCCGGGCCGGCTGCCACGAGGCCCTGTTCACCCTGGGGGAACGTCCGGAGGAGCGCTACCCGAGGGCCCGGGACTGGCTCCTCGAGCACGGGTGGAGCTCCACCGTCGAGTACCTGGCCGAAGCCTGCGCCCTGGTGCGGGACAAGGCCGGGCTGCTGCCCCATGCCAACGCCGGGGCCCTCCTCGCCGATGAGCTGGCCCTGCTCCGCCCAGTCACTGCCAGCCAGGGGATGATGCTGGAGAGCCTGCGGGAGGACCTGGCCTGCCATCGAGGCAGCCCTGACAAGGTGCCGGCTCGCCGCCTGGCCACCCTGGAGGAGGCGGGCCGGCTCTCCATCCCCTTCACGACCGGCATCCTGGTGGGCATCGGGGAAGACGAGCCCGACCGGCTGGCAGCCCTGGAGGCCATCGCCGCCTCCCACCGCCGCTGGGGACACGTGCAGGAGGTCATCGTGCAGAACTTCCTGCCCAAGCCCGGCACGGCCATGCATGCCGCTCCCCCCTGCCCCGAGGAGGACCACCTGCGGGCCGTGGCGCTCGCCCGCCTGGTGCTGCCCCCTGAGGTGCACGTGCAAGCCCCACCCAACCTGGCCGCCGACCTCTCCGGCCTGCTGGCGGCGGGGATAGACGACTGGGGCGGCGTCTCCCCTCTGACCCCCGACCACGTCAACCCCGAGCGCCCCTGGCCGACGCACCGGGTCCTGGAGGAAGCCACGGAGGCCGCCGGCTTCGTCCTGGCCCCTCGCCTCGCCATCCACCCCCGCTACGCTGCCGACCCCGGGCGATGGCTGGACCCGGCCATGCGCTTCCCCGTGCTGGACCGGTCCGACGCCGAGGGGCTGGCCAGGGACCATGCCTGGTGCTCGGGGGGGGAGGTCGAGCCGCCGGACCTCCTGCCGCAGGAGCCCCCGGTGGGGGCGCAACCCCGCCCTCGCCTCACGCCCCCCGGAGGTGGCCCCGTGGCCGAGGTGCTCGAAGGGGTCCTGGCCGGCCAGAGGGCCGGGGAGGACGAGCTGATGACGCTCTTCGCGGCCAGGGGCAGGGAGGTGAGGGCGGTCGCCGAGGTGGCTGACGAGCTGAGGGCCAGGGCCGTCGGCGGCGCCGTCACCTTCGTCGCCAACCGCAACATCAACTACACGAACATCTGCACCTTCAAGTGCCGGTTCTGCGCCTTCTCCAAGGGCCCGCTCTCCCTCAACCTGCGTGGCGACCCCTACCTGCTGGACCTGGACGAGATCTCGCGGCGGGTGCTCGAGGCCGAGGAGGCCGGGGCCACCGAGGTGTGCCTGCAGGGAGGCATCCACCCCAGCTTCGACGGGGACTACTACCTCGACGTGATCAGGGCAGTGAGGGCGGCGTCGGAGCGGATCCACATCCACGGCTTCACCGCCCTGGAGGTGACCGAGGGTGCCCGCCGCCTGGGCGAGCCACTGGAGACCTACCTGCGGCGCCTCCACGAGGCCGGCCTCAAGACCCTGCCCGGAACGGCCGCCGAGATCCTCGACGACAGCGTCCGCCAAGTCCTGTGCCCGGACAAGATCACCACCGAGGAGTGGCTGGAGGCCCACCGCACGGCCCACCGGGTGGGGCTGCGCTCCAACGTCACGATCATGTTCGGTGCGGTGGAGAGCCCCCGGCACTGGGTGGCGCACCTGGTGAGGACCAGAGCCCTCCAGGACGAGACAGGGGGCTTCACCGAGTTCGTCCCCCTGCCGTTCGTGCACATGGCCTCCCCCATCTACCTGCAGCACCGGGCCCGCCGGGGGCCCACCTTCCGGGAGGCGCTGCTCATGCATGCGGTCGGGCGTATCGCCTACGCCGGCTCCATAGACAACGTGCAGGCCAGCTGGGTGAAGATGGGCCTCCCGGGGGCGTCCCAGCTCCTCCGGGCAGGGGCCAACGACCTGGGGGGAACCCTCATGGACGAGAACATCTCCCGGGCTGCGGGAGCGAGCCACGGGCAGCGCATGGACCGGGGCACCTTCGCCGAGCTGGTGGCGTCACTGCCCGGCCAGCGCTGGCTGGAGCAGCGGAACACGGTGTACGGCCGGGTGGAGACGGTCGGGTGAGCCCTGCCGATCCAGTAGCGGGCCGGCGCCGGGGGGGCGGCGCTGGCACCGACCTCGACCGGCTCGTGAAGGAGCTGCTTGATGCGGCGGGAGCGCGGGCCAACAGGGACCAGCTCACCGAGATCCTCACCACCGCCGTCCGGCTGGCGTCGGAGCCCACCGACCGCTTGGACCTCAAGATAACCAACGCCGCCCTGAGGGAGATGGCCGAGGCGTTCCGGGTGTTCGCCCCCTACCGCTCGGTGCCCAAGGTCACCATGTTCGGCTCCGCCCGCACCCTTCCCGCCGACCCCCTCTACGGACAGGCCAAGCGCCTGGCCGCCACCCTGGCTCGAGCGGGCTGGATGGTGGTGACCGGCGCCGGTCCGGGCATCATGGCCGCCGGGCTCGAGGGAGCCGGACGGGAAAGGGCCTTCGGCATCAACATCCGCCTGCCCTTCGAGCAGGGGGCCAATGCCTTCATCGCCTCGGACCCCAAGCTGGTGGAGATGAAGTACTTCTTCACCCGCAAGCTCATGCTCTTGAAGGAGTCCGATGGCTACGCCGTGCTCCCGGGGGGCTTCGGGACCCTCGACGAGGCCTTCGAGCTCCTCACCCTCCTCCAGACGGGCAAGGCCGAGCCCGCCCCCATCGTGTTCCTGGACGTACCCGGCGGCACCTACTGGCAGGGGTGGGACCGCTTCGTGACCAAGGAGATGGCGTCAAGGGGGCTCATATCGCCCGATGACCCCGCCCTCTACCGGATCACCGACGACGTGGCCGTGGCGGCGGCCGAGATCAGCGGCTTCTACCGCAACTACCACTCCCGGCGCTTCGTGGGCAGCCTTCTTGTCATCCGGCTGAAGTCCGCTCCCACCCAGGCCGAGCTGAGGACCCTCAACCGGGACTTCGCCGACCTCTGCCGCCGGGGGGACATCCGTCCCACCGCTCCCCTGCCGGCCGAGCGCCGGGAGCGCGACCACCTCGACCTGCCCCGGTTGGCCCTCACGTTCGACCAGACCCGCCAGGCCCGTCTGCGCCAGCTCATAGACGCCCTGAACCGGCTGGAGAGCGCTCCTCCCCTGGCCTCCCTCTAGCTGGCTCCACCCTGCCTGGCGAGGGTGGCGACGGCCTTCTCCACCGCCCTCCTCGCCCTGGTCAGCCGGCGCTCCTCCTCCTGGGCAGCCCGGGAAGGCTCGTCCCCCTCGGCGCTCACCGCCTCACGGAGCCGGTCCATGGCCAGATCGGCCAGCTCCTCGGCTATGGCCTCCAGCCTCTCCCGGATCTCTTCGATGTCGCCCGCCACGCCGGGCCAGTCTGCCCGGGCGCACACCAGCCCGCCAGGCCGCCGCCCTCCCCCGGTCCCCCGGCGCCGGCAAGGATGGGGCCGCCGGGCGGCGGGTGGCGGTGCCGGGGGGCGGGTGGCGGTGCCGGGGGGCGGGTGGCGGTGCCGGGGGCGGGTGGCGGTGCCGGGGATGAGGCACCGGCCCTCCGCTCGTACCAGCCCGAGGCCGACGGCTCCACGGCTAGGCCTAGGGGCCGGACACCTCCAGACGGCCCTCCGCGTAGCCAGCGCGCAGCACCTTCTTGTCGAACTTCCCCACGCTCGTCTTGGGCACCTCGGGCAGGAAGGCCCAGCGTTCGGGCAGCCACCATTTGGCCACCCGATCGGCGAGGAACTGGCGCAGCTCGTCGGGGGTGACGTGTTGGCCCTCGTGCAGCACGACGCAGGCCAGGGGGCGCTCCTCCCAGCGCTCGTCGGGCACGCCGATGACGGCCGCTTCGAACACGGCGGGATGGGCCATGATGGCGTTCTCCAGGTCGACCGAGGAGATCCACTCACCACCGGACTTGATGACGTCCTTGCTGCGGTCGGTTATCTGCATGTAGCCCTGCCGGTCGAGGGTGCCCACGTCCCCGGTCCGCAGCCAGCCGTCGTGGAAGCGGCTCGGGTCGTCCTCTCCGTAGTAGGAGCCGGTGATCCACGGCCCCCGGACCTCGAACTCCCCCACCGACCGGCCGTCGGCAGGGAGCACCTCGTCTCCCGGGCCCACCACCCGTACCTCCACCCCCGGGATCACCCGGCCCGCCTTGACCTGGTCGTCGATCCGGCGCTCGGGGCTGGTGTGCTTCGACGGCCAGGCCACGGCGCACACCGGGCTGGTCTCGGTCATCCCCCACCCCTGGATCATGGTGATCCCGAACCGCTCCTTGAACTGCTCTATGAGGCTGCGGGGCACGGCTGATCCCCCTCCGGTGACCAGGCGCAGGGATGACAGGTCCACGTCGTGGTCCTCCCCGTAGCGCAGGAGGTCGTTCCAGATGCTGGGCACTCCAGCCGACAGGGTGGGGCGCAGGGTGGCGATGATGGTGGCCAGGGGCTCGGCCTGCAGGAACCGCTGGGGCATGATGAGGTCGGCGCCGGCCATCCACGCTGCATAGGGCGTGCCCCAGGCGTTGGCGTGGAACATGGGCACGATGGTCAGCACCCTGTCCGCCTCGCCTATGCCGAGGGTGGTCGAGGAGGTGCCCATGAGGGCATGCAGCCAGGTGGAGCGGTGGCTGTACACGACGCCCTTGGGGTTCCCCGTGGTGCCGCTGGTGTAGCACATGGCGGCGGCATCCCTCTCGTCGAGGTCCGGCCAGGGGTAGGCCGGGTCGGCGCCAGCGAGGAGGTCCTCGTAGGCGGTGACCGGCCCGGTGAAGCCGCCCTGGCGGAAGGTTTCTCCGGCATCCCCGGCCCCGATGACGACCAGGTGCTCCACTGACTTGCACTCCCCGATGACCCGGGCGAGGAGGGGGGCGACCAGGGCGTCCACCAGCACCACGCGATCAGCGGCGTGGTTGATTATGTAGGCCAGCTGCTCGGGGAAGAGCCGGATGTTGAGGGTGTGCAGCACGGCGCCCATGGCGGGGATGCCCAGGTAGGCCTCCTGGTGCTCCTGGTGATTGAAGCAGAACGTCCCCACCCGGTCTCCTGGCCCCACACCCAGTCCGGCTAATGCGGTGGCCAGGCGTCCCGCCCTCTCCCCCACCTCGGTGAAGGTCGCCCTCCTCGTGTTGCCCGGGGCGCTCGGCGCCGTCCCCGGGGTGCCCGGCGAGCTCAGCGGGGCGCTCGGCGCCGTCCCCGGGGTGCCCGGCGCCCTTCCCGGGCTGCCGGGCCCGGCTTCGCCTGGCCCCTCGAAGGTCAACACCTCGCTGTCGGGGAAGACGGCCATGCCGTGGCGGAGGATCCCGGCGATCGTGAGCGGGCCATCCTGCATGGTGCTGCGCATGGGACCTCCTTGTGGGCTCACTACCGGCTGTGGGGGCTGCCCGGGAGGCGCCCTCGCGGACAGTGACCCCAGCCTCAAGCCAAGCTAGCCTTGGCGACCCATGGACGCCGAGTCCGCCCGCGACTTCCTCCGCCAGCATCACCGGGGAGTACTGATAACGCTCCGGGGCGACGGCCTGCCCCAGGCCTCGCCGGTCATGGCCGGGGTGGATGGCGAGGGCCGGGCGGTGGTCAGCACCAGGGAGACGGCCTACAAGGTGGCCCACGTGCGAAGGCGTGGTTGGGCGGCGCTCTGCATGCTCCCGGACGGTTTCTTCGGGGAGTGGATCCAGGTAGAGGGACGAGCGGACATCCTGGGTCTCCCCGACGCCATGGAGGGCCTGGTGGACCTGTACAGGCAGGCTGCCGGCGAGCACGAGGACTGGGCCGAGTTCCGTGCCGCGATGGAGGCGCAGCGGCGGGTGCTGGTGCGCATCAGCCTGGACCGGATCGGGCCTACGCGCCAGGGCTGAGAGCCGGGGGTAGGGGCGGCTGGTCCTCGACGGCCGGCCCTCAGGGATCGCCTGGGGCCGCTGGCGGGCCCGGTGCTGGGGGGTGGTCCCCTGCTGAGCGGGCCCCTGCTGGGGGGTGGTCCCCTGCTGAGCGGGCCCGGTGCTGGGGGCGGCCGGTCCCAGGATGGGCCTGGCTCTCGTGGGACCCGAGGGCTGCATGGTCCCTGGCCCATTCCGCGCGTGGTTGACCCCCCAAACTGGGCAGCAACCACGCGCGGATGGGCTGAGTCCCTGGCCTGGGGAAACCCTTGCCAGCATGTGATAGCATGAAAATGCACCATGCCATCCAAGATACCCTCCCCGACCGGCTCGTCAACCTCCAACGCCGCCAGCTCGGCCTCCTGGACCTCCCGTCAGGTCCGTGAGGCGGGAGTATCGCAGAGGGTCGTCGTTCGCCTGCTCCGGACCGGTCAGTGGGAAGGGGCGGCCAGGGGCGTGTACCGGTCGCTCCCCACGCTCCCCGCGCCCCGTGCCCCAGCGGCGGCGGGCCCCACCGGACCCGGGTCACCCAAAGGCGCCCCGGGACCCGCCCAAAGCCCCGGGACCCGTCCAACCGCGCCGGGGCCCACCCACAGCCCGGCGCCGGCACCAATCGCCCGGGCCCACAGGGCCCCTGGCCGCCGGCCAGCACCCCGTCCCCAGGTATCCTGGGCTCTGCACGGGAGCCTGGTACCACCAGGCTGAGAGGGTGGGCTGACGAGTCCCCGACCGTTGGACCTGCCGGGTAATGCCGGATCAGGGAGACACGTTGGCCTCCTCGCCTTCCCGGGCATGACACGGGAGTGGCGATGACGGAGCCGAACTACGAGACAGGCAGCGCTGCAGCCCGGGGTGCCGCGCCAACCGGGCCGGCGGGTGGCGGCCGCCACGGCCTGGAGCGGGGCGCCTCCCTTGCACCTGAGGCCGCCCCCCTGGCTCCTGAGGCCGCCCCCCTTGCTCCTGATGGCGCCCCCCCTCGCTCCGAGGCCCCTGGTCCGGGAGCCGAGACAGGCCTGCGGACGTCGGCCCCGTCCCCGGCGTCCCGGCTCCCTGACGTGGTGGTCGTCGGCGGGGGTGTCATCGGGCTGTCCGTGGCCTGGCGCAGCGCCGGCCGGGGCCTCGAGGTGACCGTCGTCGACCCGGCACCAGCGCGAGGAGCCACCTGGGCTGCGGCCGGCATGCTCGCCCCGGTCACCGAGGTCCATTACGGCGAGGAGGCCCTGCTCCGGCTGAACCTCTCATCGGCTGCCGCCTGGCCCTCCTTTGCCGCATCGCTCGAGGAGGCGAGCGGCCGGCAGGTGGGATACCGCCCCTGCGGGACCCTGGCAGTCGCCATGGACGGTGGAGACCGGGCCCTGCTGGAGGACCTGTACCGCTACCAGCTGTCCCTGGGCCTCGATCCCCAGCTGCTGAGCAGCCGTGAGTGCCGTTCCCTGGAGCCCTTCCTGGCCCCAGGGATAAGAGGGGGTCTGCTCGCGCCCGGTGACCATCAAGTCCACAACCGCCTGCTGGCCCAGGCGTTGGAGGTGGCGGTCGAGAGGGCCGGCGTTCGCCTCGTCCGGGACCGGGTGACCACCGTCCTCGTCGATGCGGGCCGGGTGGCGGGAGTGGCCCTGGCCACGGGAGAGCACCTCAGCACCGGGACGGTGGTCCTGGCTGCCGGTTGCTGGACGGGCCAGATCGCCGGACTGCCCGACGGAGCCCTCCCCCCTGTGCGACCGGTCAAGGGCCAGATACTCCGCCTCAAGGGCCCAGCCCAAGCGCCTCTCCTCGGTCGGAACCTCCGGGGCCTGGTCGCCGGCAACCATCTCTACCTGGTCCCCCGGGCCGACGGGACAGTGGTCGTCGGTGCCACTGTGGAGGAGCAAGGCTTTGACGTCACCGTGAGGGCAGGAGCTGTCGCCGACCTGCTGCGAGACGCCCGGGCCCTGATGCCAGCGCTGGACGAGCTGGAGCTGGCCGAGACGTGGGCCGGCCTCCGCCCCGGCTCACCGGACAACGCCCCTATCATCGGGCCATCCGCTCTTCCCGGCCTGGTAGTGGCCACGGGCCATTACCGCAATGGGATCCTCCTCACTCCCGTCACCGCTGACTCCCTTGCGTCGGTGCTGGCCGGCGACGGCGTCCCTCAGGTCATCGCCCCCTTCTCGCCGGACCGGTTCGAGCCGGCGCTCGAGGGTTCGGGGCCGTCCCAGCTGGCCCGGGAGCAGCGGTGAGCAGCGCCGCCCTGGAGGTGGTCGTGAACGGCGAGCCGCTCTCCATCGCCCCCGGGACGACCATCGCTGCCGTGGTGGAGAGGCTTTCGGGTAGGGACAGCGGCATGGCGGTAGCGCTGAACGAGACCGTGGTTCCTCGCAGCCAGTGGTCCACCACCACCCTTGCCGCCCATGACCGCATCGAGATACTCACCGCCGCCCAGGGAGGATGACCATGGCCAGCCTGCAGACCACCACACCCCGGCCCACGCCGGCGAAGCCCGAGGTGGAGGTCGAGGTCGAGGATCCGCTCGAGATCGCGGGCCGGCTCCTGGGCTCCCGCCTGATCATGGGGACGGGCGGAATGTCCAGCCTGGACCAGCTCCACCTTGCCCTCGAGGCCTCGGGGACGGCCCTGGCCACTGTCGCCCTCCGCCGGGTCGACCCCCTGGCCCGAGGATCGATACTGGACGTCCTGAGCAGCCTCGGGATCAGGGTGCTTCCCAACACAGCAGGTTGCTTCACCGCTCGCGACGCGGTCCTCACTGCGCAGCTGGCAAGAGAGGCCCTGGCCACGGACTGGATCAAGCTGGAGGTAATAGGCGACGAGCGCACCCTCCTGCCCGACCCGGTCGAGTTGGTGGACGCGGCTGAGCAACTGGTGAACGACGGCTTCCAGGTCCTTGCCTACACCAACGACGACCCGATCGTGGCCCGGCGGCTGGAGCAGGCGGGTTGCGCTGCCGTCATGCCCCTCGGGTCCCCCATCGGGAGCGGCCTGGGGATCCGCAACCCCCACAACATTGCCTTGATCGTGGAGCAGGCCAGGGTGCCCGTGGTGCTCGATGCGGGCATAGGCACCGCCTCTGATGCAGCCCTGGCCATGGAGCTGGGCTGCGACGCCGTCCTGGTGGCCTCGGCCATCACGAGGGCCCAGGATCCGGTGGCCATGGCCCGGGCCATGGCTGGCGCCGTCCGGGCCGGCCGGCTGGCGCGCCTCGCGGGCCGGATCCCTTACCGCTGGCATGCCGAGGCCTCCTCTCCTTGGGCCGGGATGGCCCACTTCGGCAAGGGCGGAGAGGGCGGCGTCCGATGAGCGCCTCCCCGGCGAGGGGCACCGACCCCCGGGTCGGCCGCCCTGGCCACCGGGGTGGAGGGTGAGCGTGTCGGGCCCCGGCCAGGCCCTGTCCCCTCCCGTGGCCCTCACCATTGCCGGATCGGACTCCGGGGCTGGCGCCGGCCTGCAAGCCGATCTCAAGACCTTCGCGGCCCTGGGCGTCTTCGGCACCTCCGCCGTGACGGCCGTGACCGCGCAGAACACCGTCGGTGTCCAAGCCGTCCACGTCATACCTCCACCTATGGTTGAGGCTCAGATTGCGGCTGTGATGGACGACTTGCGCCCCGCAGCCGCCAAGACGGGGATGCTGGCCACGGCCAGCACCATGGCGGTGGTGGCGGGCAGGGCCCGGCGCGGTGAGCTCCCGCCCCTGGTCGTCGACCCGGTGATGGTCTCCTCGACGGGCTCCCGGTTGCTGGACAGCGAGGCCGAGCGTGCCTACCTCGATTCCCTCTTCCCCTATGCCACCGTTGTCACCCCCAACCTGAGGGAGGCATCCCTGTTGGTGGGGAGGGACCTGGCTGACCTGGACGACATGGCCAAGGCGGCCCGTCAGCTGCACGAAACGGGGGCCGGCCTGGTGGTCGTGAAGGGCGGCCACCTGCCCGGTGCCGAGGCCATTGACGTGGTCTTCGACGGCCAGGGGCTGCACCACCTGCGCTCTGCGTGGGTGGACACCCGCAACGTCCACGGCACCGGCTGCACCCTGTCGGCGGCTACGGCCGCATGGATGGCCCTGGGCTTGGAACCGTTGCCAGCACTGCAGAGGGCCAAGGACTTCGTCGCCGGGGCGCTGGTCCGGGCAAGCCGCTGGACCCTGGGTGGCGGCCACGGGCCCCTTGACCACTTCGGCTGGGCAGCCGAGCACGGGGGGCCAGCTGAAACAGGCCCCCTGACCTAGGTGCGGAGCGGGGCGCCAGGGCCGACGGGCACGGCCGTCGTGGGCGCCCCCAAGGGCAGGCGCCAGGTCGCCCTGATGCTTCCGGCCTTGACGGGGTCCACCTGAAGCTCAGACCCGACGGCCCGGGCTGCATCTGAGAGGGCGTCGACCAAGCCGGGGTCCGGCCCCGGCACGCCGGTGGGTACCCCTCCCAGCTCCATCCAGTCCTCACCGACCAGCGTCACCAGGACCGCCGACCCTGCCATCCCCACCGACACCTCCAGGGACTCGCAGCGGCGGGCGAAGGAGTGCATGAGCTCGGTCACCACCAGGAGCCCGGCCAAAAGAGCCGGCGAACCCGACGGCCCATTGGCCGGTGACCCCGTTGACCCGCCAGCCCGAGGCGGCGGGGCAGGGGCCGCCAGCGTGCCAGGGGTGCCCACCTCCTCCCGGATCATGTCCAGCTCCAGACGGAGGGCGTTAGTGAGGTCAGCCAGCTCCCCCGGCCCCGGTTGGGGAGCCGAGGCCCCGACGGGCCCAGCCACCCCCTCCCACTCCCTTGCCCGCCGTCGCCCCTCCAGGGCCCAAAGGGCCCGGCCGACCCCCCGCTCCCGCCCCTCCGCCAGGGCAACCCTTTCCTCGCTGGCCCGAGCCCTCTCTGTCGCCTCTGCAGCCCGGTCCCTGGCCTCGGCAGCGGCCTGCTCGGCCTCCCTGCGGGCTGCCATGCATCCGTCGAGGTCGGCGCTGGCCTGGGCCAGGCGCCCACCCAAGCCCCGGCGGACCCGGCCCAGGCCGATGGCCAGCAAGATCACCCCCACCAGGGCGAGCACTGCCACCACGGCTGCAACAATCGTGCCAACCATGCCGAACCGACGGTAGCGCCGTCGCGCTGGGGGGCCGAGCCCGGGCGTGCCAGCGCCGGCCTCTTCCGGCCAGCCACGGCCGGGGTGGCTCCCCGCTCAGAGCCGCGGCGCCTCGCCCTCCGCTCGGGCCAGGGCGGCCAGGGCCGGGTAATCGACCTTGCCGGCCGGGCTGCGGCTGATGGATGGCACCACGAGGACCCGACGGGGGGCCTTGTAGTGGGCCAACCGGCTGCGGACGAGCTCCACCAGCTCGGCAGCCAGGGCCGGGTCGGCCCGGGAAGCAGCCAGGGTCGGGTCGGCCCGGGAAGCGGTAAGCCTGCCCGGCAGTCCGCTGGCCGGCACACCTCCGCCCGGCTCGCCACCTCCTCCCGAGAGCTCGACCACGGCGCAGACAGCCTCGCCGAACCTCTCGTCAGGGACCCCCACGCACACGACGTCGGCCACGGCCGGGTGGCTCTTGAGGACCTCCTCCACCTCCTCGGGGAAGACCTTTTCGCCTCCGGTGTTGATCACCACCGAGCCCCGCCCCAAGAGGTGAAGGTTCCCGTCGCTGCCCACGGTGGCGTAGTCGCCGGGCATGGAGTACCGGACCCCCTCCACCGTGCGGAACGACTGGGCCGTCCTGGCCGGGTCCTTGTAGTAGCCGAGCGGGATGTAACCCGAGATGGCCACCAGGCCCACCTCAGCCGAACCCAGGGCAACGGGTCGGCCTGCCTCGTCGAGCACCTTCACCCTCTCCCCCACCCGGAAGGTCGCTGTCTCCTGCGCCCTGCCCCCGGTCGCGGTCGCCTCGGCCAGCCCGACTCCCTCCGAGGACCCCAGCGAGTCCCACAGGACCACGCGGGGAAGGGCCGCCATCAGCCCGGCCTTGGTCTCCCGGCTCCACATGACCCCGGAGGAGACGATCAGGAGCAGGCACGACAGGTCCCACCGCCCGGGATTGGCCTGCAGGCAGGCCAGCATGGGACGGGCGAAGGCGTCGCCCACGATCGACACGGCGCTCACCCGGTAGCGGGCGACCGTCTCCCACAGCTCGAAGGCATCGAAGCGCCGCCCCTCCAGGGTCACCACACAGCCCCCGCCGTTCCAGTTGATCAGCGCCGTGAAGAGCCCCGTCCCGTGCATGAGGGGGCAGGCAGGCAGCAGCGGGATCCCGGCGAAGGACCGCCGCCTGGCCACCTCCTCCACGGTGGCGCAGGGAGGCAGGCCGAGGACAGGGTTCCCCCCGGCGCCCAGCACGTTGAACAGGTCGTCCTGGCGCCACATGACCCCCTTGGGAAAGCCCGTGGTCCCCCCGGTGTACAAGAGGACGAGGTCATCGCCGGACCGCCCCCACGGGCCCTGCACCGATGCACCGGGCCCGCCCGAGGCCACCACGTCCTCGTAGGGGACCGCCCATCCCGGGACCCTCCCGCCGTCCTCCACGGCGTACCACCTCCGCACCCTGGGCAGGCGCGCCCTAACCTGCTCCACCACCCCGGCCAGCGAGGAGTGGAAGACCACCGCTTCGGCATCGGAGTTGTCGAGGAGATAGCCCACCTCGCTGGCGCTGTAGCGGTAGTTAGTGTTGACCGGTACCAGCCCGGCCTTGAACGCCGCCAGGTAGGTCTCCAGGTACTCTGGCCCGTTGTAGAGGTAGGCGGCCACCTTGGCCTGGTGCCCGAGGCCCGCCCTGAGGAGGTCGGAGGCCAACCCGTTGGCCCTGGCATCGGTCTCCCCCCAGGAGAGGACCCTCTCCCCCTGGCGCTGGCACGGGGCGCCCGGTTCGGCCCGGGCCAGCGCCTCGTAGACCTCGGCCAGGTTCCAGCCGTCCATCTCACGCCTCCCGGGAACCTTGGGCGGGATGGTAGCACATGGCCCTCACCACCGGCGCCCTCCTATGGTCGTCGCACCGGGGAGGGACCCAGCCCCGCCGGTGTGCGCACCAGGTCGACCAGCCACAGAGCCAGCGCAGCCCCGGCCAAGGCCAGGCCGACACCACAGGCAGCCGGCCAGCCCGCCCACGACCAGACAGCCCCCGAGAGAGCCGAGCCCAGGGCTCCCCCGAGGAGGGCCAGAGCCATGTAGGCGGTGGCGGCCGGTGCCGCCGAGCACCCCGACCCCCTCTCCACTCCCTCCCGGTTGGCCAGGTGCATCGCCTGCACGGCCGCGTCCAGCAGGACCAGGCCGGCAACCAGCGCCGGCAGGGAGCGTCCTCCCACTTCCAGCAGGGCCCATCCCGCCACCGCCAAGGTTGCGAAGGCCCCCATGGAGGCGCTCCCGCCGGAGGGACGCACGAGCCGGGTGAGCACCGAGCCCCCGGCCAGGCCGGCCACGCCCGTAAGGCCGACCACCCCGATCAGCTCCGGGCCGAGCCTCCAGCGCCCACCGCCCAGCAGGAACGGCAGGGCCGTCCAGGCTGCCCCGAAGGACCCGAAGGCCAGCGCCCCGTACACGGCCTGCCGCTCCAGGCCGGACAGGGAGCGGGTCACGGTGGCCAGCATCTGTCTGTAGGGGGCAGCGCTCGGCAGCGGGCGGCTCGGTGGCAGGTAGGCCAGCGACACCACAGCAGCCACGGCCAGGAGGGCGGCCGGGAGCCAGAAGCTGGCCCTCCACCCCGCCAGCCCACCGACCACGCCGGACAGCGTGCGTGAGAGCACAGCCCCGGCAAGCAGGGCCCCCCCCACCTGGGATGCCAGCCTGGCCCTCCCGCCCCCCGTCTCGGCGGCGAGCGGTACCGCCACCTGGCCCAGGACCGAGAGGGCGCCGATGACCAGGACGGCCAGGGCCAGAGGGGCCAGGCTGGGGCTGATGGCAGCCCCGACCGAGGCGAGGGACAGGCCTCCGGCCAGCATGACGACCAGGCGCCGGCGCGGCACCCGGTCGGCCAGCGGGAGGAGCAAGACCAGGCCCAGGGCCAGCCCGAGCTGGGGCAGGGCCGACAGCAGGCCGGCCGGGCCGGAGCCGGACCGGAGCGAGCGGTCGACGGCCGCCAGCAGGGGCTGAGCCTCGTAGACCACGGCCCCCGCCACCCCGGCGGCCAGGGCCAGCCCGGCCCGGGCGGGCCAGGGGGCCGTCTGGCCCGGGCTGGAGCAGCCGGCCGCCCCGGCGGGGCAGGCTCCCCCGGACAGGGCCGGGCAAGCCTGGCAGCGCGCCGGGGCAGGTCCCTGGCTGGGAGGGGCGGCAGGCACGGGACCTCCGGGTCTAGCGCCCCGAAGAGCTGCGGCGGGGCCTGGGGGGTGCCTTGAAGGGAGCTTCGACGAGGGCCGCGAACTGGTCATCAGAGGGCTGGTGAGGATCGTTCAGGTGGCGCAGGTAGGCCTTGAGGGCCGCCCGGGCCGCCCCCACGTGCTCGCCGCGCAGCCCCGCCGAGCGGGCCAGGGCGTCCTTGGCCGCAGCCACCCGGGCCCGGCGGGTGGCCCGCTCCTCCTCGGTCGGCTCCCGCTTGGCCTGCCGGTCGGCCTTCTGTCCACCGTCCGGGGGAGCCGGCTCGCGCACCGTGAGCTTGCTGCGTATCGGCATGAGGCAAAAAGTACCGGGATGCTTTGTCTCGTCCCGCGCCATGGGCTACCCTTCCCCGCCAGGCCCAGCAACCTGGGGTGGCTTCATTCACATCGTAAGGGGGCGACTCGATGAGGCGAGCGCAAAAGGTCATGGGGGGGCTCACTGCCGTGGCTGCGGGGGCACTGCTGCTCGCCGCTTGCGGAGGGGGAACCAGCTCCAGCAAGACCAAGACCTCCTCGTCGTCCTCGTCCCCCTCCTCCTCGGCGGCAGCCAGCGGGTCCACCTCGAGCGTGCCCTCCAGCAAGATCAAGCAGGGCGGCACGGCCACCTTCGCCGAGGCCCCCTCCTCGCCGCCCAACTTCATCTTCCCGGTGACGCCGACCGCTTACTGCTCGGTCTACAACATCAGCCAGTTCTCCAACTTCCTCTACCGCCCCCTCATCTGGGCCGGGATCGGCGAGCACACCGGCGTGAACCCCAAGAAGAGCCTGTTCTCCTCGATCAAGTACTCGGACCACGACACCACGGTCACGGTCAGCCTGAAGCCTTACAAGTGGTCGGACGGAGCCCCGGTGTCGGCTCGCGACCTCACCTTCATGATGAACCTGGTCAAGGCCAACAAGACCCAGTGGTGCCAGTACACCCCGGGCGAGATGCCCGACAACGTGAAGAGCTACCAGGCCACGGGGCCGCGCACGGTGGTGTTCCACCTGACCGGCCCGGTCTCCCCGCTGTGGTTCACGGACAACGAGCTGGGTGTCCTCTACCCCCTGCCCCAGCAGGCGTGGGACAAGACCTCGGCGAGCGGCAAGGTGGGCAACTACGACACCACCACCTCGGGGGCCAAGGCGGTGTGGAACTTCCTTGTCAACCAGGCCAAGAACGAGAAGACCTTCGCCACCAACCCGCTGTGGAAGGTGGTCGACGGCCCCTGGCTGCTCAAGTCCTTCGACACCACCGGCAGGGCGGTGTTCGTCCCCAACCCCAAGTACTCGGGGCCGGACAAGGCCCATCTCTCCCAGTTCATCGAAGTGCCCTTCACCTCTGACTCCTCGGAGTTCAACGTGCTGAGGGCAGGAAACCAGATCGACGTTGGGTACCTGCCGCCCCAGGACTGGACCGCCAGGAGCTCGCTCGACTCCCTAGGGTTCAAGATGACCCCCTGGATCATCCTCGGCGTCAACTACATGATCCCCAACCTGACCAACCCCCAGGTGGGGCCCATCCTGGACCAGCTGTACGTGCGCCAGGCCCTCCAACACCTGATCCCCCAGCAGCAGATCATCAGCCGGATCTTCCACGGGCAGGCCGTCCCCACCTATGGGCCGGTCCCGCTGCTCCCCAAGAGCAACCTGGTCTCGCCGTTCGAGCGCAAGAACCCTTACCCCTTCAGCGTCTCGGCGGCCATGAAGCTGCTCAAGGACCACGGCTGGAAGATCACTCCGGGAGGGACCGACGTCTGCCAGAACCCCGGGACGGGCGCCAACCAGTGCGGGGCCAAGATCGCCAAGGGGGCCAAGATGTCCTTGACCCTGCTCTACTCCTCCGGCCTGGCCTCCCTCACCCAGCAGTCCGAAGCCATCAAGTCGGCGGCCAGCCAGGCCGGGGTCAACATCAGCCTCACGGCCCAGCCCTTCAACACGGTGATCAGCACCGTCAACCCCTGCCCCAAGGCCTGCAACTGGGAGCTGGGGGAGTACGGCGGCATCAGCTACGGCACGTTGCCGACCGGTGACGGGCTGTTCCTGAAGGGGGCGTCGCTCAATGCCGGGAGCTACAACAACCCGACGGCAGCCAGGCTGATCGAGGCCACCCTGCACTCCGCCAACTCCCAGCAGGCCTTCTTCAAGTACGAGGACTACCTGGCCAAGGACCTGCCCTGGATCTGGGTGCCCACCCCCTACTACCAGCTGACCGAGGTCAAGAAGGGCCTGCAGGGGGTCGTTCCCCAGAACGCCTACACGTCCCTCTCCCCGGAGGACTGGTACTACACCAAGTAGCCCGACCCTCCTAGTCCGGAAACAGGAACGGCCAGCCCCCCTCCCTTCCCTAGGGAGGGGGGCTGCCTTGTCCCTGCCCCCTGGCCCGGATACGATCCTGGCCTACCCAGCGGGCGGTGCGCCCGGGCCCGGGCTGGAGCCGGGCCTCTAGACAAGGGGGCAGGGAGACAGGCATGAGCATGTTCCGTAGAGCCATGGGAGGCCTTGCTGCCCTGGCAGCGGGGGCCCTCCTCCTGGCCGCCTGCGGGGGGACCACCAAGCCCACCACCAAGACCTCCGGCTCGGCGGCGGCGGCATCCTCCACGACGGTGCCGGCCAGCAAGATACAAAAGGGCGGCACGGCCACCTTCGCCCTCGGCCCCACGGCCACGCCCAACTGGATCTTCCCGCTGATGAGCTTCACCTACTTCAGCGTGGCCAACATCTCCAACTTCCAGTACCTCATGTACAAGCCGCTGTACTACTTCGGCGTCGGCGAGAAGCCCGTGGTGAACAACCGCCTCTCGCTGGCCTACCCGCCCAAGTGGACCAACGGCGGCAGGTCCGTGATCGTCACCCTGAAGCCCGATAAGTGGTCCGACGGGGAGCCAGTATCAGCCAAGGATGTCGAGCTCTGGCAGAACATGGTGACGGCCGAGAAGGCCAACTGGGCCGCCTACGTGCCGGGCGCCTATCCCGACAACGTGGTGAGCACCAAGGTCCTCAGCCCCACCAGCATCGAGTTCAACCTCAACAATGCTTACAGCCACCAGTGGTTCCTGTACAACGAGCTTTCCCAGATAACCCCCTTCCCCGAGGCCTGGGACGTCACCAAGCTCGGCGCCAAGCCGGGGAGCGGTGGCTGCACCACCGACGTCAAGAAGTGCCCGGCCGTCTACAAGTTCTTGATCTCGCAGGGCAAGAAGGGTGTGGCCACCTATGCTTCCAGCCCCATCTGGAGCGTGGTGGACGGGGCGTGGAAGCTCCAGTCCCTCGACAC
Organism: Actinomycetota bacterium; assembly: GCA_021325455.1. GTDB lineage: Bacteria > Actinomycetota > Acidimicrobiia > Acidimicrobiales > JAJPHD01 > JAJPHD01. The sequence goes on along the minus strand of JAJPHD010000014.1, from coordinate 98,808 downwards.
CACGGGCCGGGCCGTGTTCACCGCCAATCCCAAGTACACGGGCCCGGACAAGCCCCACCTGTCGAAGTTCGTCGAGCTGCCCTTCACCACCGACACCGCCGAGTACAACGACCTGCGGTCAGGCAACAGCATCGACGTCGGCTACATCCCGGCCCAGGACGTGGCCCAGCGGACCATCCTGGCCTCGAGGGGGTACACCTTCAAGCCCTGGACGGACTTCGGGTTCGACTACTTCGAGGTCAACCTCAACAACCCGACCGTAGGGCCCATCTTCCGCCAGGCCTACATCCGCCAGGTCCTCGAGGAGCTGATCGACCAGAAGGGCGACATCAAGGCCTACTACAAGGGCTACGGATACCCGACCTGCGGCCCGGTGCCGGCCGACCCGCCCAGCCAGCTGACCAGCCCCCTCGAGAAGAAGTGCCCGTTCAGCTTCAACCCCAAGCGGGCCGCTGCCACCCTGCGGTCCCACGGCTGGACGGTGGTCCCCAATGGCGTGGACACCTGCACCGATCCCACCAAGTGTGGCCCGGGCATCAAGAAGGGGGCCAAGCTGGACTTCCAGTACGTCTACTCCACCGGGATCGCCGCCCTCACCCAGTCCATCGAGACCGAGGTCTCCGACTCCGCCAAGGTTGGCATCAAGCTCTCCCTCTCGGGCACGACCTTTGACGACGCCATCTCCAAGGCGGCGGCCTGCAAGCCGTCCCAGTCCTCCTGCAGCTGGGAGATCGTCAACTGGGGCGGGGGATGGGTCTACGCCCCGGACTACTACCCGACCGGCGGCGAGCTCTACAAGACTGGTGCCGGGTCCAACACCGAGAACTACTCCAGCAAGACCATGGACAACCTCATCCAGCTCACCCACCTGAACAAGGGCAACGCCCTGCAGAACCTGTACAAGTACGAGGACTACGCCGTGGAGCAGCTCCCTGTGATCTGGCAGCCCAACCCCGACTACCAGCTCATGGAGATCAAGTCCAACCTGCATGGCTTCAGCTTCAACACCTACCTGAACATCAACCCCTCCGATTGGTACTTCACCAAGTAGCAAGAGCATGCGAGGCGACGGGCACCTCCTGGACCTGGTCCAGCCGGTGCCCCTCGCCTCATAGACAGCCAGAGAGACAACGCCTATGACTGCTTACATCATCCGCCGCCTGATCCAAGCCGTGATCGTCGTGTTCGGCGTGACGATCATCGTGTTCATCATCCTGCACCTGCTCCCGGGCGGGCCCGCCCGGGCCCTCCTCGGCCCGAGAGCCACGCCTCAGGCGATCCACCAGTTCATCGTCCAGAACGGCTACAACCTGCCGCTCCCGGTCCAGTACGGGCGCTACGTGTGGCACCTGCTCCAGGGCAACCTCGGGTACTCGTACCACTACAACCAGACGGTGAACTCCCTCCTGGCCCAGGACCTGCCCAAGTCGGCGCTGCTGGTGGGCCTCTCCTACATCGTGGCCCTGGTCATCGCCGTCCCCCTGGGCATCCTGCAGGCCATCCGGCGCAACAAGCCCATCGACTACACCGTCACCGGGGCTGCCTTCATCGGCTACTCCATGCCGGTGTTCTGGCTGGCCTTCCTCCTCATCCTGGGCTTCGCCATCAGCTTCCACCTGCTGCCCCCCGAGGGGCCCCAGGGCGGGACCGTGGGCGCCGTGCTCCAGCAGCCCCTCGGTCTGGTCCTGCCCGTGGCCACGCTGGCCATCGTCACCGTGGCCCTGTTCAGCCGGTTCATGCGCTCGGCAGCCATAGAGAACATGGTGCAGGACTACGTGCGCACCGCCCGGGCCAAGGGGGTGTCGGAGTTCTCGGTCCTGTTCCGCCACGTGCTGCGCAACTCCCTCATCCCCATCATCACCCTGATCGGCCTCAGCCTGCCGGCCACCCTGTCCGGGGCCGTGGTAACCGAGTCCGTCTTCAACTACCCGGGGATGGGGCTCCTGTTCTGGACGTCGGCCCAGAACAAGGACTTCCCCGTGCTGCTCGGCTTCACCGTGGTGGTGGGAGCTGCGACCGTGGTGGGGTCCCTCCTGGCCGACATCCTCTACGCCGTGGCCGACCCCCGGGTCCGCTACACCTGATCCCAAGCAGTATCCTGTCTTGTCGCCTGAGATGAAAGGGCTATTTCTGACATGAAGGGGAGCATGATATGGCCATAGGCGTCGCCCCCACCGGACTAGAGCCGGCTTCGGCTGCCACCACCCCCGAGGGCGGCGAGGCTCAAGCGGTAGGCAGCATCTGGAAGCTGATCTTCGACGTCTTCGTCCAGAACCGCTTGGCCGTCCTGGGCGTGGCCATCGTGGTGTTCATGGCCCTCTTCAGCTTCGTGGGCCCGTTCTTCTACCACACCAACCAGGTCAACACGAACCTCAACCAGGTCACCTTGCCCCCCAGCCTCAAGCACCCCCTCGGTACCGACGACGTGGGCTATGACGTGCTGGGCCGGCTCATGAAGGGGGGCCAGTCCTCCCTCGAGGTGGGCCTGGCTGCCGCTCTCCTCGCCTCCCTGCTGGGGACCGCCTGGGGGGCAGTGGCCGGCTACGTGGGAGGCTGGCTGGACGGGCTGATGATGCGTGTCGTGGACTCCATCCTCGCCATCCCGCCGCTCCTCCTCATCCTCCTCCTGGCCTCCATCTTCGTGCCCACCATCCCGGTGGTGATCCTCGTCATCGCCTTCATCTCCTGGCTGGGCTGCGCCCGTCTGGTGCGAGGTGACACGCTCTCCCTCCGGGTCCGTGACTACGTCCAGGCCGCCCGGGCCTCGGGTAGCCGCAGCGGCCGCATCGTGCTGCGCCACATCGTGCCCAACGTGATCGGCACCATCGTGGTCCAGACCACCTTCTCGGTGGCCGACTCCATCCTGCTACTCGCCTACTTGAGCTACCTCGGCCTGGGCCCGCCCCCGCCCGCCAGCAACTGGGGCGACATGCTCTCCAACGGCCTCAACTACCTCTATGACGGTTATTGGTGGCTGATCTACCCCGCCGGCATCGCCATCGTGATCACGGTGGTGGCCTTCAACTTCATCGGCGACGCCCTGCGTGACTCCCTGGAGGTCCGCCTCCAGCAACGGTGAGCTAGGTCGCAGCCAAGGGGAGGCGGCTGGCGGCCCCCCAGGGTGCAGGCCGTCCAGGCGGACTTCCAGGCGGAACGGGTCGCTCAGGCGGGCACAGACAGACGGTAGAGACCAGACAGAAGGAGAAGAGAAGGGGCGGGCCCTCGGGGCCCGCCCCTTTCGCCCTGTCGCTTTCGTCCTGTCAGGAGCCCCTCAGGAGCTGCTGGTGCTTGCCGCCGCCGGCTGGGGCAGGGCTACTGGGGTCTGCAGCGGGAAGTGGCACGCCGCCTCGTGGCCGTTGTGGCTGAAGGGACGCAGCGGCGGCTCTTCCTCGGCGCATATCTGCTGGGCCCGCGGGCACCGGGTCCGGAAGCGGCACCCCGAGGGGGGGTTGGCGGCGGAGGGCAGCTCGCCCTTCATGGCCTCCTTGCCGCTCTTCACCTTCTCCTTGGCCGGGTCGGGGACCGGGATGGCCTCCAGCAGTCCGGCGGTGTAGGGGTGGGCCGGCCGGGCGTAGATCTCCGAGCCGGGGCCGATCTCGACCAGCTTGCCCAGGTACATGACCCCGATCCGGTCGGCCAGGTAGCGGACAACCGACAGGTCGTGGGAGATGATGATGTAGGTCAGGTCGCGCTGGGCCTGCAGACGGCGCATGAGGTTGAGCACCTGGGACTGGATCGACACGTCCAGGGCCGACACGGGCTCGTCGGCCACGATGAGCTGGGGCTCGAGGGTGAGGGCCCGGGCGAAGCCGATGCGCTGGCGCTGGCCACCTGAGAACTCATGGGGGTAGAGCCCCATGGCCCGGTCGGACAGGCCCACCTCGGCCAGGAGCTCACGGATGCGGGCCTCCTGCTCGGCCCGGGTGCCGATGTGCTGGGCCACCAGCGGCTCACGCAGCGTGGAGACCACCCGCATCCGGGGGTCGAGGGAGGCGTAGGGGTCCTGGAACATGAGCTGGAGGTCCCGGCGCTTGCGCCTCAGGGCGGCACCCCGCAGCTTGGACACCTCCTCGCCATCGAAGAAAATGTGGCCGGAGTCCAGCTTCTCCAGGGCTACCACCAGGCGGCCCAGGGTGGTCTTGCCGCAGCCCGACTCCCCCACCAACCCGAAGGTCTCCCCCCGGGCCACGGTGAACGAGACATCCGAGACGGCCTTGACCGAGCCCACCTGGCGCTGGAGCACGCCCTTGGTGATGGGGAACTCCTTCACCACGTGGTCCAGGACGAGGAGCGGGTCCCCCGTCGAACCGTTGGCAGGGGAGCTCGGCACCAGCTCGGCAGGGACCCCCTGGTCCAGGGCGGCCGCCTCCTCGCCCGTCATGCCCTCCCCGGCACGGGGGCGGGCCCAGACCTGGACCGGGGCGGCGCCGTCCTCCTCGGCGGCAGCCCCCTTCTCCCTCGGGCCGTCCACGGGGAAGAAGCAGGCAAAGGGATGCTTCGGGTCGGGGCCCCCGAGGGGCGGGTCCTCCTCCTGGCACTTCTTCTGGGCGTAGCGGCACCGGGGTGCGAAGCGGCAGTTCTTGGGAGGGTGCGAGAGGTCGGGCGGCAGACCCGGGATGCTGTAGAGGACCTTGGTGCGGTCGGTCTCCAGGTCGGGGATGGACTCGAGGAGGGCGGCCGTGTACGGATGGCGCATCTTGTGGAAGATCGTCCAGGTGTCGGACGACTCCACGATGCGCCCGGCGTACATGACCATGACCCGGTCGGCCCGCCCGGCGATGACCCCCATGTCGTGGGTGATGAGCAACATGCCCATGTGCAGCCGAGACTTGAGGTCGTCGAGCAGGGTGAGGATCTGGTCCTGGATCGTGACGTCGAGGGCGGTGGTGGGCTCATCGGCGATGAGGAGCTTGGGCTCGCAGGCCAGCGCCATGGCGATCACCACGCGCTGGCGCAGCCCACCGGAGAGCTGATGGGGAAAGGCCTTCAGGCGCTCGAGGGGCTTGGGCATGCCGACCAGCGTGAGCACCTCGGCCGCACGCTCCATGGCCTGCTTCTTAGACACGCGCCGGTGGATGCGCACCGGCTCGGCGATCTGGTCGCCGATGGTCATGGTGGGGTTGAGCGAGGTCATGGGGTCCTGGAAGACCATGGCCACCTCGTTCCCCCTCACGTGGCGCATCTCGGCGTCGGACAGGGTGGTCAGCTCCCGGCCGTTGAGCTTCACGGTGCCACCCACGATGTGGCCGCCGGGGGGAAGCAACCGCATGATCGACATGCCCGTCATGGACTTGCCGCACCCGGACTCCCCCACCAGGCCCACCGTCTCGCCGGGGGCGATCGTCAAGGAGACGCCGTCGACCGCCTCCACCGTCGAATGACGCATGCGGATATGGGTCCGCAGGTCCTCGACTTCGAGCACATTGACCACTGGGCCTCTACTCCTTGCCAGGCATGTTCGCCGGAGACTCCCGGCGTTCCTATCAATGCTACGCACTGAGAGGAGCGGGACTGACATCGGCCTCCCTCGGTGCGTGGACCGTCCCCCTCCGGAGGTCCCACCCTCACTGATGGTCGCTGGCCCCCGATGGTAGCCCTTCATCCCCCATGGCGGCGATCCGGGGGTGCCAACCCTGGAGTTGACAAGCGCGCTACCATGCCCGATCGCCGTCGGGGACCGTCTCGGCGGCGGCCCTGCCAGCCATGCAAGGGGGCATCGACATGAAGCTGTTCCGACGCCTGTCAGGAGGGGCCGCTGCGGCCGTGACCGCCGGGTTGCTCCTCGCCGCCTGTGGTGGGGCCAAGAGCACCACCAGCTCGACCACGCCGTCATCGGCGAGCGCCTCCTCGAGCACCACGGTGTCAGCCAGTGCCAGGGTGAAGGGAGGAACGGCCACCTGGGCGATCCCGGCGGGCCAGGTCCCCAACTTCATCCTGCCCTTCATGGGCCTCACATACTTCAGCACCACCAACATCTCCCAGTTCCAGCAGCTCATGTTCCGCCCCCTCTACTGGTTCGGCAAGGATGGCAAGCCGCTCGTGAACGAGAGCCTTTCCTTGGCCCAGCTGCCGGTGTGGTCCGGCGGGGGCAAGACCGTCACGGTCAAGCTGAAGCCCTACAAGTGGTCGAACGGCAAGGCGGTCACGGCCACCGACGTCCTCTTCTGGCAGCACATGGTGACCGAGGAGAAGGCCAACTGGGCCGCCTACGTACCCGGCAACTACCCCGACAACGTCGTCTCGACCAAGGCCCTCAACGCGACCACCGTCCAGTTCACCCTCAACAAGGCCTACAACCACACCTGGTTCCTCTACAACGAGCTCTCCCAGATCACCCCCATGCCCGAGGCCTGGGACATCACCCACATGGGAGCCAAGCCCGGTAGCGGCGGCTGCGCCGCCTCGGCTTCCAAGTGCGGCCCGGTGTACCGCTTCCTCACCGCCCAGTCCAAGGACGTCCACACCTACGCCACCAACCCCCTGTGGAAGATCGTGGACGGCCCCTGGAAGCTGTCCCAGTACCAGACCACGGGCTACTCGGTCTTCGTGCCCAACCCCGACTATTCGGGACCGGTGAAGCCATCGCTCTCCAAGTTCATAGAGGAGCCCTTCACCACCGAGTCGTCCGAGTACAACGATGTGACGTCGGGCCGGGGCCCCGATGTCGGGTACCTACCCTTCGCCGACCTGCCCCAGAAGTCCCGCCTAGCCTCTCTCGGCTACACCCTCGCCCCGTGGGCCCCCTGGGAGGTCAACTACTTCCCCCTCAACTTCAACAACCCCACGGTCGGGCCCATCTTCCGCCAGCTCTACGTGCGCCACGCCCTGCAGACGCTGATGGACCAGAAGGGGGTCATCCAGAGCATCTACCACGGCTTCGCCTTCCCCACCTACGGGCCAGTCCCGGTCGTGCCGCGCAACCCCTTTGCCTCGCCCTTCGAGAAGAAGAACCATTTCCCGTTCAGCGTCGCCAAGGCCAAGGGCCTCATTACCAGCCACGGCTGGACCATCGAGCACGGGGTGGCCACCTGCACCTCTCCCGGGTCGGGCAGCCACAACTGCGGGCCAGGGGTGAAGGCGGGGGCCACCATGAACTTCGACCTGCAATACGAGAGCGGTGTGCCCGAGATAGACCAGTCCATGAAGACCTACAAGTCCAACGCCGCCCAGGCGGGCATCGTCATCCACCTGAGCGAGGCCCCCTTCGACACGGTCGTGGCCAACTCCGCCCCCTGCAAGGTCGGCCCCAAGTGCACCTGGGAGATGGAGAACTGGGGAGCAGGGTGGATATACGCCCCCGACTACTACCCGACCGGGGGTGAGATCTTCGCCTGCGGGGCCGGGTCCAACTCGGGCAGCTACTGCGACAAGACCAACGACGCCAACATCCAGGCCACCCATCTGGCCAAGCCCAGCCAGGCGCAGGCGGCTCTGGACAGGTACCAGAACTACCTGGTCGAGCAGGCCCCGGTCATCTGGCAGCCCCTCCCCTACTTCCAGCTCACGCTGATCAGGTCCAACCTGAAGGGCGTGACCCCCCAGAACCCGTTCACCACCATCACCCCCGCCTACTGGTACTACACCAAGAAGAAGTGAGCTCCCGGAGCCGCCGTCTGGCCTTTCGGGCCGACGGCGGCTCCCGCGATAGCGTCCGGCCATGACCTACTCCCTCGTGGCCCGCGACCCCACCACCGGCCAACTGGGCGTGGCCGTCCAGTCCCACTGGTTCTCCGTGGGCTCGGTCGTGCCCTGGGCCCGTTCAGGTGTCGGAGCAGTGGCCACCCAAGCCATGGCCGACCCCTCCTATGGTCCCCTGGCCCTGGAGCTGCTGGCCGCCGGGCGCTCCGCTCCCCAGGCCCTGCCGGGGCTGGTGGTGGCCGATCCTGATGCCGCCATCCGCCAGGTGGGGGTGGTCGACGCCGCCGGCCGGGTGGCCACCCACACCGGCTCGTCCTGCATCGCCGAGGCGGGCCATGTCAGCGGGGATGGCTGGACGGCCCAGGCCAACATGATGGCCGAGGCCGGCGTTCCCGAGGCCATGGGCGATGCCTTCGAGGGCTCCTCCGAGGCCCCCTTCCCCGAGCGCCTGCTGCTGGCCCTGGAGGCGGCCGAGGAGGCGGGTGGCGACGTGAGGGGCCGCCAGTCGGCGGCGGTCCTGGTGGTGGCGGGCCAACCCAGCGGACGGCCGTGGGCCGACCGGGTGGTGGATGTCAGGGTGGACGACCACCCTGACCCCCTGGGTGAGGTGCGCCGGCTGGTGAGCCTCTCCCTGGCCTATGCCCGGGCCAACGAGGCCGAGCAGCTTCTCGCCGATGACCCATCCCGGGCCCTGGCCGAGTACGAAGCGGCCGTCGCCGTGGCGGGGCGCTCGGGCAACCCCGAGCTGGGCTTCTGGGCCGGCGTGGCCCTGGCGGGGGCGGGCCACCTCGAGGAGGCGGGGCAGGCCCTGGCCGGTCCCCTCTCCCTGCACCCGGGGTGGCGAGCCCTCCTCCAGCGGCTGCCAGCCGCCGGGCTCCTCCCCGATGACCCCGGACTGATGGCGACCCTCCTCGGAGAGGGGCGGCCCCGGTGAGCGGACGCGACGGGCGGAGCCTGGACAAGGCGGTCGGGCCCAGCCTCCGGTCCGACCTGGAGAAGGAGGTCCGGGGGGAGGTGCGGTTCGACACCGGTGCTCGGGCCATGTACTCGACCGACGCCTCCAACTACCGCCACGTGCCCCTGGGGGTGGTGGCACCCCTCGATGCCTCTGACGTGGAGGCGGCTCTGGCCGTGGCTCGCCGCTGGGGGGCGGCGGTGCTCCCCCGGGGCGGGGGGACCAGCCTGGCCGGCCAGGCCTGCAACCGGGCCCTGGTCATCGACTGCTCTCGGTTCATGCGCCAGGTGGCCGAGATAGACCCGGCCAGGAGGCGGGCAAGGGTCCTGCCCGGGACGGTGCTCGACGACCTGCGCCGGGCCGCCCGGGACCACGGCCTCACCTTCGGGCCCGACCCGGCCACCCACGACCGCTGCACGCTGGGCGGCATGATCGGCAACAACTCCTGCGGGGTGCACTCCATCATCGCCGGGAGGACGGTGGACAACGTGGAGTCCCTGGAGGTGCTGACCTACGACGGCCTGCGCCTCACGGTCGGCCCCACCAGCGAGGAGGAGCTGCAGGCCATCGTGGCCGGCGGGGGACGCCGGGCCGAGCTCTACCAGGGCATGAAGAACCTGGTGGACCATTGCGCCCCCCTCATCCGGTCCCGCTTCCCCCAGATCCCGAGGAGGGTCTCCGGCTACAACCTGGACGAGCTCCTTCCCGAACGCGGCTTCAACGTGGCCCGAGCGCTGGTCGGGACCGAGGGGACGTGCGCCACCGTGCTGTCGGCGGAGGTCAAGCTGGTGGAGATCCCCGAGCACCGGGCCCTGGCCGTGCTCGGCTATCCGGACGTGGTAGCCGCCGCCGACGCCGTGCCGGCCGTCATGGCCGAGGGCCCCATCGGCCTGGAGGGCTTCGACGACCGGCTCGTCTCCTACGAGCGGCGCGGGGGCGGGCGGGGATCAGCGGGCCTCGATCTCCTGCCCGAGGGCGCGGGATGGCTCCTGGCCGAGGTGGGGGGGTCCACGCCCGCCGAGGCCTCCGAGGCTGCGCACCGGCTGGCCGCTGCCGTGACCGGCGGCAGCCGATGGCCGTCGGTGACACTGGTGGGCGACCCGGAGGGCCAGGAGCGCATATGGAGCGTGCGCGAGGCCGCCCTCGGTGTCACCACCTTCCCTCCCGGGGAGGCACCTCGCTGGGGAGGCTGGGAGGACGCCGCCGTGGCTCCCGAGCGGCTGGGCGACTACCTGCGGGGCCTGCGCCGGCTGGAAGAGGAGCGCGGCTACGCCGGCTCCGTGTACGGCCACTTCGGCCACGGCTGCATACACACCAGGATCGACTTCGACCTCACCACGGCGGCCGGCATAGCCACGTTCCGCTCCTTCGTGGAGGAAGCCGCCGACCTGGTCGCCGGCCTGGGGGGATCGCTGTCGGGAGAGCACGGCGACGGCCAGGCCCGGGCGGAGCTGCTGGACCGGATGTTCGGCCCCGACCTGGTGCAAGCCTTCGCCCGGTTCAAGGACATCTGGGACCCCGAGGGCCGGATGAACCCGGGGAAGGTCGTGAGGCCGGCCCCCCTGGACCAGGACCTGAGACTGGGGCCCACCTACCGGCCGGTGCCGGTACGCACCTACTTCTCCTACCCCAGGGACGGCAACCGCTTCCACCGGGCGGCCCTGCGCTGTGTGGGGGTGGGCAAGTGCCGCCGCCGGGAGGGCGGCGCCATGTGCCCCTCGTACCTCGTCACGGGCAAGGAGGAGGACTCGACCCGGGGAAGAGCCCGGCTCCTGTTCGAGATGCTGCAGGGTGACGTGGTGGCGGACGGTTGGCGCTCCAAGGCCGTCCTCGACGCCCTCGACCTGTGCCTGGCATGCAAGAGCTGCCGGGCCGAGTGCCCGGTGGGAGTGGACATGGCCACCTACAAGGCAGAGTTCCTGGCCCACCACTACCGGGGGCGGCCGCGCCCTCCCGCCCACTACTCGATGGGGTGGCTGCCAGCCTGGTCCCTGCTGGCGTCCCGAGCGCCCCGGGTGCTCAACCTGGTCGGGGCCACCCCCGGCCTCGGCGGCCTGGTGAAGCGGGCGGGAGGCATAGCCCGGGAGCGCCCCCTCCCCCGCTACGCCAGGCAGACCCTGCGGGACTGGGCCGCCAACCAGGGACTGGTGGCAGACCACCCCGGCAACGGGCCGTCGGTGCTGCTGTGGCCCGACACCTTCAACAACTACTTCCATCCCGAGGTAGGCCGAGCCGCCGCCTCGGTCCTCCGGTCCGCCGGGCTGGCCGTCTCGCTCCCCCGCCAGGCCCTCTGCTGTGGGCTGACCTGGGTGTCCACAGGCCAGCTGGGGGTGGCCCGCCGGGTCCTGTCCCGCACCGTGGATGCCCTGTCCCCCTGGCTGTCGGCAGGCACGCCGGTCGTGGTGCTCGAGCCCTCCTGCGCCGCCATGCTCCGCTCCGATGGACCGGAGCTCCTGGGCGCCGACGAGGGGGCCAAGCGCCTGGCGGGGCTGACGATGACCCTGGGCGAGGCCCTGGGCCGGTTGGCGCCCGGGTGGAACCCCCCTCCCCGCTCGGGGACGGCCCTCGTCCAGTACCACTGCCATCAACGGGCGGTGCTCACCATGGGTGCCGAGGAGGCCCTCCTGGCCCGGTCCGGCCTGGATGTGGACGTGGTGCCCCCCACCTGCTGCGGCCTGGCCGGGAACTTCGGCTTCGAGGCCGGCCATTACGCCGTCTCCATGGCGGTGGCGCAGCGGGACCTCCTGCCCGCCGTAGAGCGGGCCGGGCCGGGAGCGCTGCTGGTGGCGGACGGCTTCAGCTGCAGGACCCAGATAGAGCAGGCCACCGGCCAGAGGGTGCTCCACCTGGCTGAGGTGCTGGACCCGGGGATGGGCGCCAGTAGAGGCGCTCAGGCGGTGAGCGGAGACGAAGAGCCCTGGTACGCCCGGGGCGGGCAACAAGATCGTCACCGGATATTGTCGTGATGTGACCCATATCGGCTCCCTGCTCCCTGACGTCCGCCGCCGGGTGGCCGGGCAGACCACCCCTCCCCGCATGTGGCTGCTGTCGGTGGTGGCCGCCGGGCTGGGGCTGGCCGGCGGGGGGGCCGCCTTGGCCCTGTTCGCCCTCATCGGGTTCATCAGCCACCTGACCCTTCTCCACGACGTGGGCTTCACCCTGCCTACCCTCCGCCACTACCACCCGTCCCCCCTCATCATCCTCACCGCAGTGATCGGGGGCCTGCTGGTGTCGCTGCTGGCGGTCTGGTCGCCGGTCATCCGGGGCCATGGGATCCCCGAGTCGCTGGAGGCCATCCTGGTCAGGGAGAGCCGCATCCCCCCCCGTGCCGCCCTGGCCAAGCCGCTGTCGGCAGCCATCGCCATCGGCACCGGCGGCCCCTTCGGCGCCGAGGGACCGATCATCGTCACGGGGGGGTCCCTGGGCTCGCTGGTGGGCCAGGTCCTGCCAGTGTCACCCGCCGAGCGCAAGATTCTGCTGGCCACGGGGGCGGCGGCGGGGATGGCCGCCACCTTCAACGCCCCCCTGGCCTCGGTGGTGCTGGCCGTGGAGCTGCTCCTCTTCGAGCGGTCCTTGCGCACCATCGTCCCGGTGGCCATCGCCTCGGCAGTGGCGGCCGGGGTCAGGATGCTCGCCTTCGGGACCACCCCCCTCTTCGCCGTGCACAGCACCCTGCGGGTAGGGCTGGGTGGCCTGTGGCTGTTCGGGATCGTGGGTCTGGCAGCCGGCGTCCTGGCCGTGATCCTGAACAAGGGGCTGTTCGCCATCGAGGCGTCCTTCCGCAAGCTGCCCATCAAGATGTTCTGGTGGCCCGCTATCGGGGCGGTGGGCTTCTCGGTGATCGGCCTGTTCGACCCGAGGGCGCTGTCGGTGGGCTACTCGGCCATCAGCGACACCCTGAACGGGCACTTCGCCATGGCCGCCCTGGCGGCCCTGCTCGTCACCAAGCTCTTCGCGTGGTGGATCTCCCTGGCCTCCCAGACCTCGGGAGGGACCCTGGCCCCCATGTTCCTCATCGGGGCCACCATGGGCGGCCTGCTCGGGGACGCCTTCGCCCACGCCTGGCCGGCACTCCACGTGAGCCCGGCCGCCTTCGCCCTGGTGGCCATGGGAGCCACCTTCGGGGCCGCTGCCCAGGCCCCCTTCACCGGGGTGGTCTTCGCCTTCGAGGTCACCGGCCAGTACAGCATGGTGGTCCCCCTCATGATCGGGGTGGCGACCGCCGAGCTGGTGGCGGAGCTGTTCCTGGAGGACCGCATCATGACCGAGAAGCTCTCCCACCGGGGGTTCCGGGTGGACTTCAACGCCGAGGTGGACCTGCTGCGCATGCGGGTGGTCCGCCAGGTCATGGCCGAGCCCGTGGCCGTGGACTCAGGCACGCCCGTCGGCGACGCCTCCCACTTCCTGAGGGAGGCCGGCACCTCGGCCGTGGCCGTGGTGGACGAGGACGGCCGCTACCTGGGGCTGGCCCGGGCCACCGACCTGGAGGAGGCCAGCCCGGGGGAGCCCGTAGGTCCCCTCGCCACCCGGGAGGTCCGCCCCCTCGTGCCCGGCGAGTTCCTGCTCACGGCCCTCACCCACCTGATGGAGCGGGGGATCGACTCGCTGCCGGTGGTGGACGGCGACCGGGTAGTGGGCCAGCTGGGGAGAGCCGAGATCGCCGCCGAGCGACTGCGGCGGGTCCGGGACTTCGAGGCGCCCCAGCCGGGACGGGCCAGCGCCTTGCTGGCCCGCCTGCGCTCCCGCCGCCATCCCTCGCTCGTGATCGGCGAGGCGATGGCACCGGTGGAGGGGGAGGAGGCGGCGGTGACCGAGGAGGAGCGCCACGAGGCCAGGGCCCGCCTGGGCGAGACCCTCGACGGGGACCTCGAGGCTCCGGAGGGAGGAGACGGCTCCACCCCTCGGGAGGGTCGGCGGGAGGCGAGGCCGGCACGACCGCCCGGTACGGGAGGCCGTCGGGAGGCCGACCCGGCCGGCACCGGAGAGGCCGGAGCCGCCAGGGAGCGGGGGGACCCCCGATGACAGCCAGGGCCCCGGCCCCGGGGGTTCCCGCCAGCGGGCGGCGGCCCCGGCGGCGCCAGCTGAGGGACGCCGATTACAGGCGCCTGCTCGAGCTGCGCACGGGCCTGCGGCGGTTCCTTCACTGGAGCGAGGAGCAGGTCCGGCGGGCCGGCCTCACCCCCGCCCAGCACCAGCTCCTGCTGGCCATCCGGGGGGCCGAGCGGGACGGGCAGGGACCGACCATCGGGGAGGTGGCCGACCACCTTTTCCGCAGGCACAACACCGTCGTGGGGCTGGTCGACCGGGCCGTGGAGGCCGGCCTGGTGGAGCGCCACCACGTCGACCGGGGGGACCGGCGCACGGTCCGGCTGAGCCTGACCGAGCAGGGCCGCAGCCGGCTGGCCGCCCTGGCGGGGCTCCACCTGGAGGAGCTGGAGCGGCTCCGGTCCCTCTTCGAGGCCATGCCCGTGGCCACCGATGAGGGCGAGCCGGCCCCGGAGCCGGGCGGGCAGGCCTAGGAGGTGTTGCCGGGCAGGGTGCCCAGCTTGACCGTGACAGTGGCCCTGGACCCGTCGGGCTTGACGAAGCTCACCTTCACCCTCTGGCCCGGCTTCAGCTGGGCCAGGATCGTCTCCAGGTCCGAGGTGGTATGAACGGCATGGCCGTTGATGGCGGTGATGACGTCCCCGGGCCGGATGCCGGCCCGGCCGGCCGGGCTCGGATGGGCCAGCCGGGCCACCAGCACCCCGGCCGGTTGGCCGGTCACCTGGTTCAGGACCTGCTGGGCCAGGATGCCCAGCTCCGCCCGGTGCGAGTTGACCACGTGGCCGTACCTGATGATCTGGTTGGCGATGTCGGTGACGGTGTTGGAGGGGATGGCGAAGCCGATCCCGTTGGCGGCCCCGCCGATCTGAGGGTCGACAGCGGCCAGCGTGGGGATCCCCACCACGTCCCCGCTCAAGGTCACGAGGGCGCCCCCGCTGTTACCCGGGTTGATGGGGGCACTGGTCTGGATGGCGTTGGTGATGACCCCCTTGGGGGATGGCGGCTTGGCCGGCTCGGGCACCGTGCGGCCCACGGCGCTCACGATGCCGTCGGTCACGCTCCCGGACAGCCCCAGGGGGTTCCCTATGGCCAGGACGATGTCGCCCACCTGCAGCTTGGAGGAATCGGCGAACTTGGCCGGGTGCAGCGCCGAGGGGTTGACCCCGCTTACCCGCACCACGGCCAGGTCGTCACCGGGAAAGGCGCTCACGACGCGCCCCTGGACCGGCTGGCTCCGGGTCGGGAGCTGGACGGTAACGGTCCGGGCGCCGTAGACCACATGATCGTTGGTGACGATGTCCCCCTTGGTGTCGTAGACCACCCCCGAGCCCAGCCCCGAGCTGGTGGTGATCTGGACCACCGACGGCCGGACCTTGTCCACCACCTTCACGTAGTCCTGCTCGAGGGCGAGCGCCTCGGAGGAGGACGCCCCGCCCTGGCCGGCAGGGGCCGTGGTGGAGGACGACGGGGATGAGGAAGAGGGCGGCGACGAGGACGTCCTGGTGGTCCCCCCTCCCGTGCAACCGGACAGCAGCAAGGCTGCAGCCAGCGAGAGGGCGGCGAAGGAGGCGGGGGCGGCCAGGCGGAAACGTATCACCAGGACGCATCCTGGCATCCCGGGGAGCCCTTGGCGAGGCAGCACCAGCCGAGGGCCCCCTGCAAGCGGACGGGGGGTGGGCCGGGAGGAGGTGCTTTCCCGACAAGGCGGGATGGGAAAGGACTAGCCATGGCCAGCACCACCGTCCCCGCCCACGAGGTAACCGAGGCCCAGTCCCGCCAGGTGGCGGAGGAAGCCCGGGAAGCGGGCTGGCGCAAGCCCAGCTTCGGCAAGGAGCTGTTCCTCGGACGGTTCCGCCTGGACCTCGTCCACCCCCATCCCCGGACACCGGAGGCAGACCGCCGGCGGGGGGAGGTCTTCCTCGGGCGCCTGGCCCGCTTCCTGGTGGAGGAGGTGGACCCGGGACGGATAGAGGCCGATGCCCGGATCCCCGACGAGGTGCTGCAAGGGCTCAAGGCCCTGGGTGCTCTCGGCATGCGCATCGACGAGGAGTACGGGGGGCTCGGGCTGTCCCAGGTGTACTACAACCGCGCCTTGACCCTGGCCGGCTCCTGCCACTCCTCCCTCTCCACCTTGCTCTCGGCCCACCAGTCGATCGGGGTGCCCCAGCCGCTGCGCCTGTTCGGCACGGAGGAGCAACGCCGCAAGTACCTGCCCCAGGTGGCCCGGGACCAGGTGAGCGCCTTCCTCCTCACCGAGCCGGAGGTGGGGAGTGACCCGGCCCGCATGCGCTGCACGGCCACGCCCGTCGAGGGGGGATCCGCCTACCTCATCAACGGCGAGAAGCTCTGGACCACCAACGGGGTCATCGCCGACCTGCTGGTGGTGATGGCCAGGGTCCCCGCCTCTGGCGGTGAACGGGGCGGCATAACCGCCTTCGTGGTCCCTGCCGACGCCCCGGGGGTGAGGGTGCTGCACCGCAACGTGTTCATGGGGCTGCGGGGGATCGAGAACGGTGTCACCCGCTTCGAGGACGTGAGGGTCCCCGCCAGCGACGTGGTGGGTGAGGTGGGAAAGGGGCTCAAGGTGGCCCTCACCACCTTGAACACCGGCCGCCTGTCCCTGCCCGCCATATGCGTCGGCTCGGCCAAGCTCAGCCTCAAGTGGGCCCGGGAGTGGGCCAACGAGCGGGTGCAATGGGGCAAGCCCATCGGACAGCATGCCGCCGTGGCCGACCAGCTGGCGTTCATGGCCGGGGCAACCTTCGCCATGGAGGCCGTGGTGGAGCTGTCGAGCGCCCTGGCCGACGAGGAGCGCAATGACATCCGCATCGAAGCTGCCCTGGCCAAGCTGTGGTGCTCGGAGATGGCCTGGCAGGTCGCCGACCGCATGGTGCAGATCAGGGGTGGGCGGGGGTACGAGACGGCCGCCTCGCTCGGGGCCCGGGGAGAGAAGCCGGTGCCGGCCGAGCAGGTCCTGCGCGACCTGCGCATCACCCGCATCTTCGAGGGGTCCTCGGAGATCATGCGCCTGCTGATCGCCAGGGAGGCGGTCGACACCCACCTGTCCGTGGCCGGGTCGCTGGTAGATCCCTCCCTGGAGGCGCCGGCCCGGGCCAGGGCCGGCCTGCGGGCAGCCGGCTTCTACGCCCGGTGGCTGCCCGGCCTGCTGGCAGGGCCCGGGACCAAGCCCTCGAGCTACTCCGAGTTCGGGAGGCTGGCTGGGCACCTGCGGTTCGTGGAGCGAGCAAGCAGGCACCTGGCCCGCTCCACGTTCTCCGCCATGGCCCGCTGGCGCCAAGGACTGGAGGGAAGGCAGGTCTTCCTGGGCCGGCTGGTCGACATAGGAGCGGAGCTCTTCGCCATGAGCGCGGCGTGCGTGCGTGCCGCCATGCTGGCCGAGGAGAGCGGGAGCGCTGAGCCCGGGGCGACCGCGGCTGGCCCCGGCTTCGCTTCGGAGGACCCTGGGGCGGGCTGGGTCCCGGGGTCTGCCTCCCACGACGGGGCGAGCCCCGGGCCCGCCGGCGACGCCGCCCTGGAGCTGGCGGACCTTTTCTGCCTGGGGGCCCGCCGGCGGGTCCAGCGCCTGTTCGCCGGCCTGTGGGACAACGACGACGATGGCAACTACCAGGCAGCCCAGCGGGTCCTCGGGGGCCGGTATGCCTGGGCCGAGCAGGGGGTTATGGACCCGGCCGGCCCCGGGCCCATGCTCGGGGAACGGAGCTGAGGGGGCCGGCGCCCTTAGGCCGGCTCTCCCTGCGGGGCACTGCCTCCCGGCTCCCCCTCCGGGGCACTCCCTCCCGCTTCCCGCCTCGCCCGGTCTATGGCGCCTCGCACCGCCCCGATGACCTCCTCCGCCGAGGCGCCCGGCCCCAGGACGGCGGACACCCCCGCCTTCGTGAGGGCCGGGATGTCGTCCTCGGGGATGATCCCCCCCACGATGACCGGAATGCTTACCCCGGCCCGGCGCTGCTCCTCCATGACCGCTGGGACCAGCGCCAGGTGCGCCCCCGAGAGCATGGAGAGCCCGATGGCGTCCACGTCCTCCTGGATGGCTGCTGTCACGGTGGACTCGGGCGTCTGGAAGAGCCCTGTGTAGATCACCTCGTAACCAGCGTCCCGCAAGGTGCGGGCCACCACCTTGATGCCCCGGTCGTGCCCATCCAGCCCCAGCTTGGCCACTAGCACCCGGTCGGCCACGACCGCAGCCTAGATCGAGGGTTGCTCCACGTGGCGGCCGAACACCCGAGCCAGCCGGTCCATGATCTCCCCCAGCGTGGCGTAGGTGCGTACAGCGTCCAGCAGGGGCGGCATCAGGTTCACCTCGGGGTCGGCTGCCGCCGCGGCCAGTGAGGCCAGGGACCGCTCGACGGCGTCACCGTCCCGCCTCGACCTCACCTCGGCCAGGCGCTTCACCTGGCGGCGCTCGTCCTCGTCGGTGATCTTCAGGACCTCGATGGGGTCCTCGTCGTTGCCCTCCGTGAAGGCGTTGGCCCCTACGAAGACCCGCCGGCCCGAGTTCAGCGCCCGATCGAACCGGTAAGCAGCATCCGCCACCTCGTTCTGGAACCAGCCCTCCTCTATGCCCTGCAACACCCCTTCGAGCATCGAGCCGTGGCCCAGGTCGTCCAGGTAGGAGAAGGTCTCCTCCGCCAGGCGCTCCATCTCGTCGGTGAGGGACTCCACGAACCAGGACCCACCCAGGGGGTCGGCCACGTTGGCCACGCCTGACTCGTAGGCGATCACCTGCTGGGTGCGCAGGGCGATGCGCGCCGCCTTGGCCGTGGGAAGGGCCAGGGCCTCGTCCATGGAGTTGGTGTGCAGGCTCTGGGTCCCGCCGAGGACCCCGGCCAGCGCCTCGATGGCGGTCCTCACGATGTTCACCTCGGGCTGCTGGGCCGTGAGGGAGACGCCGGCCGTCTGGGTATGGAACCGCATCTGCATCGACCGGGGGCTGGAGGCGTGGTAACGCTCCTTCATCCACCGGGCCCAGATGCGCCGGGCCGCCCGGTACTTGGCGATCTCCTCGAAGAAGTCGATGTGGGCGTTGAAGAAGAACGAGAGCCGCGGGGCGAAGTCGTCCACGGCCAGGCCCCTCTGCAGGGCGGACTCGACGTAGGCGAAGCCGTTGGCCAGGGTGAAGGCCAGCTCCTGGGCGGCCGTGGAGCCCGCCTCCCGGATGTGGTAGCCCGAGATGGACACCGGGTGCCAACGGGGCATCTCCGCCGCGCACCACTCGATGGTGTCAGCGACCAGGCGCATGCTGGGACGGGGCGGGAAGACGAACTCCTTCTGGGCCTGGTACTCCTTCAGGATGTCGTTCTGGAGGGTCCCGCCCAGGTTGGCCCTCTTGGCCCCGTTGGCCTCGGCGTTGGCCACGTACATGGCCAGGATCACCGCCGCCGGCGAGTTGATGGTCATGGAGGTGGTGACCTTCTCGAGGTCGATGCCGGCGTAGAGGTCCTCCACGTCAGCCAGGGTGTCCACGGCCACGCCGCAGCGCCCCACCTCACCCAGGGCGCGGGGGTCGTCGGAGTCCACACCCAGCAGGGTGGGCATGTCGAAGGCGGTGGAGAGCCCGCTGCCACCGTGGGCCAGCAGCTCCTTGAACCGCCAGTTGGTGTCGGTGGCCGTGCCGAAACCGGCGAACATCCTCATGGTCCACAGCTTCGACCGGTACATGGACGCGTAGGGGCCCCGCGTGTAGGGATAGACACCTGGGTACTCGGCATCCTCGTCGTCGGCGGGGCCGTAGACCGGCTCCAGCGGCAGCCCGGACATGGTCTCGAAGTCGGCGTCCCTCAAGGGCGCCTTTTCAAACGCCTTCTGCCACTCCTCGCGCCTCGTCATGCCTCCATCCTACGGGCAGCGGTCAGGCGGCGAGGCGCCGGCACTATTGAGGTAGTTGTAGACGGTGAAGCGGCTGATACCCAGGGCATCGGCGACCTCCTCCACGGCTCTCCGCAGCGTGAAGGCACCAGCGAGGTCCAGCTGGTGCACGGCCCGCTGCTTCTCCTCCCGGGAGAGCTCCGCCAGGGGACGGCCTGCCTCCTTCTCCAGGGCGTGGAGCATGCGCTGGAGGGCTCCATGGAGCCCGGGCACCCGGAACCCGCCCACCAGCTCGCCTTCCCACACCAAGGGGATGTCTCCTTCGGCCAGGCCACCGGGCTCCACCAGCTCTCCGCCAACCGCCTCGGCCACCGGCTTCACCGCCTCGAGCAATGGGTGGGCCACCGAGCGCAGGCTACTTCCGCGGAGGCCCGCCGAGCTGCCGCCACCTGGCCGTGGGCCAGGGACGCCTACCAGTCGGCGAAGGCGTCGATCATGGCCCGCACGTCCGCCCCCAGGGGGTAGAGGACCGGGCAGGTGCAGCCTCCGGCAACGTACTCCTCCACCTTGGCCCGGCATTCCTCGGCCGTACCGGCGGCGGTGATCATCTGCACCACGTCGTCGGGCACCAGCCTGGCCGCCGCCTCGACCTGCTCGTGGGTGGCCGGCCAGGTGAGCACCCGCCCTATTTCCTCCAGCAGGGAGGAAGGGACACCGGATGCCTTCATGATGTGGGGCTGCTGGCCCAGGTACTGGGTCACGAGGAGGCGGGCCGCGTCCAACGCCTTGTCCCGGTCCTCATCGAGGGAGCACACCACCAGCTGGGGCCGGTCCAGCGAGGCCGGGTCCCGCCCGGCCCGGTCGGCCCCGGCGGCCAGGTGGGACAGGGCGTCCCGGTTGTAGGCCGGCGACACCAGGTAGTTGAGCACCACCCCGTCGGCGATCTCCCCGGCCAGCTCCATCATCCTCATCCCCGTGGCGCCCACGTAGATGGGCACCTCCTTGGGCCTGCGCTCCTGGTGCACGTAATCCAGCTCCACACCGTCCAGGTGCACGAAGTCCCCGTGGTAGGTGACGGTCTGGTTGGCGAGCAGCGCCCGCACCACCTCCACCGTCTCCCGCATGGCCTGCAGGGGGCGCCGGCGGGTGATCCCCACCTTGGCTGCCAGCGGGTCCCACCACGCCCCTATGCCCAGGATCACCCGGCCGGGCGCCAGGTCGTCCAGGGTCGAGAACGTCGAAGCCAGGAGCGCAGGGTTGCGGGTCCAGTTGTTCACGACCCCGGAGCCCACCTTGATGCGCCCCGTCACGGCCAGGTAGGCGGCCATGGGCACGGTTGCCTCCCGCACGAGGCGGCTCTCGGCCTGCCACACCGCCGCGAACCCGCGCTCCTCGGCATAGCGGGCCAGCTCCATGGCCTGCCTCAGGGGATGCGCGTCCTGCAGGTAGAGAGCCACCGGCCGGCTCATCTGGCCCTCCGCCTCAGAGCCGGGCCCACAGCCGGCGAGCCTGCTCGGCTGCCCTGGCCCTGACCTCGCCGGCGTCCACCCGGGTCGGCCGCCCGTCTCTCAGGACCACCTCTCCTCCCACCACCACCTCCACCGGCCTCACCGTGGGGGTGAAGCCAAGGTGCCAGGGGTCCATGGGTGCATAGGACCACTTCACCACGTCCGAGCGAGCCTCCGGCACCAGGTCCCAACCTCCCTCCAGCCAGCCCCAGGCTGTCTCGGGGCTGGCCGTCACGTCCGACTCCCTGTGCCTGGCGAACGCCAGCCGGAACTCCTCGAGCATGTCGCCTCCGATGCCGTCGGTCCCGAGCGCCACCCTCCCGAAGCGAGCCGGCCTTCCATAGCCCACGGCGTTGTTCATGTTCGAGCGGGGATTGTGGGCCACCGTCCCTTGAAGCGGGCGGTCGAGATGGACGCAGTGGGCGAGCACCCAGTCCTGGCGCGCCATCCCCGAGAGGCGCTCGCCCGCCTCGCTGTCGCAACGGTCCTCGGCCACATGGATGTGCACACCCACGCCGAGGTCAGCGGCCAGACCGGCCACCGCCTCCAGGGTGGCGGGCGAGAGGGTGAAGCAGGCGTGGGCCCCCACCATGCCCTTCCCCCCCTCCCGGATGAACCGCTCGTTCTCGGCCAGCCCCGCCTTGGCGCCCTCGGGGCCGTTGCGATCAGTAACCTCGTAGCAGCAGACCACCCGCACCCCCACCTCGGCGCACGCCTCCGCCACCAGGCTGAGGGAACCCTCTATGTGCTGAGGGGACGAGTGGTGGTCCACGATGGCGGTGGTCCCCGCCTCGAGGGCCTCCAGGGCGCCGAGCATGGCCGACCACCGGATCATCTCGCCGTCGAGGGCCCGGTCCAGCCTCCACCAGACGAGCTCGAGGATCTGGGGGAAGCTCTCCGGGACCCTGGGGGGCGCCGGCATGCCCCGGGCCAGGGACGAGTAGAGGTGATGGTGGGCGCACACCAGCCCCGGCGTGGACGAGCCTCCAGGGAGAGGACGCTCCGGGGCGGCGCTCACCCTCGTGCCCTCAGGCCGGAGCCGGGACGCGGGCAGGCCGCATGGGCAACCGGGTGGGCCAGGTCCCGTCCACCTCGTGGAGGGCCGCCGCCACCGCCCCGGCCGTCGGCACCAGCCCTATCTCCCCCACGCCCTTTATGCCGTAAGGGGCGTCTGGCTGAGGGCATTCGACCAGGATGGTCTCCACCTGGGGGACGTCCTTGGGGCGGATGATGCCGAGGCTGCGAAGGGTCATGTTGGTGGGCCTGCCCTCGGAATCGGCCGGGAACTCCTCGGTGAGCGCGAAGCCGAGCCCCATGTGCACGGCCCCCTCGATCTGGCCCTCGCAAAGGAGCGGGTTCACGGCCCGGCCCACGTCGTGGGCGGCCACCACCTTCTCGATGCGGCCCGTCTGCTTCTCCATGACCACGAGCTGGGCGGCGTAGCTGAAGCAGGAGTGGATGACGGGGTGAGCCACCCCCTCCTCGATGGCGTTGGTCCAGTCCACGATGTAGCTGCCCTCGTAGTCGACCCCCGGGCGGCACCCGTCGGCCTTGGCCCGCCGGCAGGCGTCGGCAACTGCTCCGGCACCCATGAGGGTTCCCCTCGACCCGGTCGTCTGGCCGGCCCCGAGCTCCCTCGTGGTGTCCACCACCACCCGGACCCGCTCGGGGGCCACGCCCAGCTCCTCCACCGCCACCTGAAGGGCCACGGTGTGGACCCCCTGGCCCATCTCCGTCCAGCAGTGGCGGACCTCGACGGTGCCGTCGCCCTCGAAGCGGACGACGGCCTTCACCACCTCCCGCAGCCCGTTGCCCAGCCCCGAGTTCTTGATCCCAAGGCCGAGGCCCACCGCCTTGCCCGCCGAGCGAGCCGCCTCGTAGGCGGGCTTGATGGCGTCCAGGCAGGCCCTTGCCCCCTTGCTCCCCTCGTCCATCACCTGCCCCGGCCCCCACACCTTCCCGGGGCCCACGGCGTTGCGGGCCCTGATCTCCCACCCCGAGAGCCCGGCGGCCTCGGCCAGCCGGTCCATCATGCCCTCCATGGCGAACTGGGCCTGGTTGGACCCGAAGCCCCGGAACGCACCGCAGACGGGGTTGTTGGTCCGCACGGCCAGGGCCTCCACCTCGATGTTGTCCACGTGGTACGGCCCGGCGGCGTGCCCTGCCGCCCTCTCCAGCACCTTCATGCCCACAGAGGCATAAGGCCCGGTGTCGCCGACCATGCGGGCCCGCACGGCGGTGAGCCGGCCCTCGGCATCGCAGCCGGCGGTGTGCTCTATGCGGATGGGGTGGCGCTTGGGGTGGATGAGGAGGGACTCCTCCCTGGAGAGCGTGCACTTGACGGGGCGACCGGTGAGCCAGGCGGCCAGGGCCGTCTGGGCCTGGTTGGCCATGTCCTCCTTGCCGCCGAAAGCTCCGCCGTTCGACACCAGCTCCACCGTCACCTGGTCGTGGCCCACGCCGAGCACCGAGGCGATCTGGTCCCGGTCGTCCCACACCCCCTGGCCGCCCGAGTAGACCTTGAGCCCGCCCCCCGGCTGGGGCACGGCCAGGGTCGACTCGGGCTCCAGGAAGGCGTGCTCCACCCGCTGGGTCTGGAACACCTCGTGGACCACGTGCGCAGACCCGGCGAGGGCGGCGTCGACGTCCCCCCTCCGGTAGGCAGAGCGGGACAGCACGTTCCCCTCCAGCCCCCATACGGCGTCCTCCGGGTCGTCGACGGCGGCCACAGGGTCGGTGATGGGCCGCAGGGGCCGGTACTCGACCTCGACGAGGGACGCCGCCCTCCTCGCTGCCTGGCGGTCCTCGGCCACGACGACGGCCAGCACGTCGCCCAGGTAGGAGGTGCGCCCTCCCTCCGGGATGAGCACGGGCCAGTCCCGGTTGATGATGCCCACCCGCAGCTCGCCCGGGACGTCGGCGGCGGTTATCACCCTCACCACCCCGGGCAGAGCCGCGGCCTTGCCCGTGTCGATACGGACCACCTCCGCCCGGGCATGGTCGGCGAGGCGCAGGGCGGCGTGGGCCATGCCCGGGACGCGCAGGTCGTCCACGTAGGGCCGGTCGCCCAGAGCCAGGTCGCCGGCCTGGTACTTGGCGCCCCGGGTGCCGATCCCCCGGGGCAGGCAGACCTGCTCCCCGCTGGGCGCCCCGCCGGCGGCCAGGGCCTCCACGGCGTCCAGGATCTTCACGTAGCCCGTGCAGCGGCACAGGTGGGCCCCCAGGTGGCGGGCCGCATCCTCCCGGGTCAGGTCCTTTCCCTTCCTGTCCAGGAGGCTCTTGACCCGCATGAGGATGCCTGGTGTGCAAAAGCCGCACTGGAGGCTGCCCGTGGCGGCGAAGGCCCCCGCCAGGCGCTGGCGCTCGGCCTCCTCGAGACCCTCGAGGGTCGTCACGTGCCTGCCCTCCGCCTTGGCCAAGGGGATGAGGCAGGAGACCTGGGCCTTGCCGTCCACCAGGACCGTGCAGCAGCCGCACTGGCCCGAGGGCGAGCACCCGTCCTTGGGCGACGTCACCCCTAGCTCCTCCCTGAGGGCGGCCAGCAGGTGGGGGTGGCCCTCAGCGACCTCGACCGGCCGGCCGTTCAGGATGAAGGCGGTCATCCCTGCTCCCCGGGGGGCGCAAGGCCGTCACCGCCATCCTCCCGCCGCCCCAGGCGGCGGGCGAAGGAGGATGGGAAGGCTGCGTACCAGGCCATGGCCGACA
This sequence comes from Actinomycetota bacterium, assembly GCA_021325455.1. Lineage (GTDB taxonomy): Bacteria > Actinomycetota > Acidimicrobiia > Acidimicrobiales > JAJPHD01 > JAJPHD01. The sequence goes on along the minus strand of JAJPHD010000014.1, from coordinate 74,130 downwards.
CGAGGTCGTCCAAGGGGCACTGGTCATGGACGCTGTGGGCGTGGACCTCGTCACCGGGCCCGAAGCCGATGGTGGGGATGCCGAGCTTGCCCATCGAGGCCACCCCGTTGGTGGAGAACACCCAGTGCCCGGTAACCGGCCGGTAGCCGAGTGCCCGTTCGGCAGCCTCCAGGCCGGCCTGGACCCCCTCGTGGTCCTCGGGGGTGACCCAGGTGCGGTAGGCCTTGGGCATGCTCCAGCGCCGGCCGGTGAAGGAGGTGGCCTCGTAGGTGAGCAGCTCCACCTGCCCACCGGCGGCCACCACGGAGGGCAGCTGGCGGATCTCTTCCATCGCCGCCTCGGGGGTCTCCCCCTCAGTCAACCTACGGTCGAGGTAGATGGTGGCGGTGGAGGGCACGGCATTGAGGCTGGGGGTCTCGCACTCGACCTTGGTGAGGGCCACCGTCCCCGGCCCGAGGAACTCCCCCCGGCCGAGGCGGTCGTTGAGGGCACGGATATCGGCGATGACCCCGGCCAGGTCGTACACGGGGTTGTGGCCCAGACCCGGGTTGGCGGCATGGCACGAGGAGCCGGCTGTGCGCACGAGGACCTCGATGCGGCCCCGGTTGCCCCGGTACACCTGGCACCCGGTCGCCTCCCCCAGCACGACCAGGTCAGGCCGGGGCAGCACGTGGGTGAGGACGTGCTCCAGGGCCAGGCCATCGCAATGCTCCTCCTGCACCGACCCCACCACGTAGAGGGTGACGTCCTCGGTCCAGCCCAGGTCCCGGTACAGCGCCCCGCCATGGACCATGGCGGCTATCCCCGCCTTGTCGTCGCTGGCACCCCGTCCCCACATGACCCCACCACCGGCGTCAGGCAGGACCGTGGGCTCGAAGGGGTCTCGCGCCCACTCGCTCCGGCTGCCCACATCCACCGTGTCCACGTGGCTGTCGTAGACGATCTTGACCGGCCCGTGGCCGATGCGCCCGATGACGGACCCGTGGGCGTCCAGCGTCACCTCGTCGTAGCCGAGACCCTCCATCTCGTCCCGCAACCTCGTCACCACCGCCTCCTCGCCGGTGGACAGCGATGGCGTGTGGACCAGGTCCCCGAGCAAGGTCGTGACGGCTCGCCGGCGCGCCTCGGCCCCCTGCCCGAATGATCGCTCCTGGGCGGATTGGGCGGCGTCCCGCACCTGACCATGCTCCACCTGTTTCAACAAAATGTCAAGGAAGGAGAGCGGCCACCACCCCGCCGGCCGGGGAGGCCGGCGCCGTCCCCGAGCGGGGCCGGGCTCCCATTACCCTGCCCGCCGTGGTGCGCTGCCAGCCCTTCCTGATCCGGGGAGCGACCCTTGTCGACGGGAGCGGAGGGCCACCGGTTGTCGCCGACGTGCGGGTGGGCAGCAACGGTCGCGTGGCCGAGATCGTCTCCCGCCCCGGCTCGCTGGCTCCGGATGAGGGGGATGGCGTCATCGAGGGCGGGGGCCTGGCCCTGGCCCCGGGGTTCATCGACCTCCACTCGCACTCCGATCTCTACAGCCTGCAGCGCAGCGGCCGAGGGGCACCGGTCGGAGACGGCCCCAAGCTCCTCCAGGGCTGCACCGCCCAGGTCTTCGGCCAGGACGGGATGTCGGCGGCGCCCGTGACGGACGAGGGCCTCCCCGACCTGGCCGCGTCCATAGCCGGGCTGGACGGGACCATCGAAGCCCGGGGTTGGACTTGGCGAAGCTTCGCCGGCTACCTGGCCGCCCTACGGCGCTCGGCCGCCACCAGGGTCGCCGGCCTGGTCGGCCACTCCACGGTCCGCAGGCTGGTGATGGGAGCTGCCGATCGGCCTCCCCGCCCCGAGGAGCTGGAGGCCATGCAAGCCGCCGTGGACAGGGCCATGGCCGAGGGGGCCCTCGGGATGTCCACCGGCCTGGTCTACGTTCCTGCCGCCTACGCCGGCATCGACGAGCTGGTGGCGCTGTGCCGGGTGGTGTCCCGGCGGGGCGGCAGGTTCTTCGTGCACGTTCGCTCCGAGAGCGACCGGGTGGTGGAGGCCACCAGGGAGGTGCTCGAGGTTGCCCGCCGCTCGGGCGTCCACCTGCACTACAGCCACATCAAGACCGCCGGCCGGTCCAACTGGGGAAAGGCCCAGGCCATCTTGGACCTCGTGGCCGAGTACCGGGAGGGCGGCGTCACCGTCACTGCCGACGTCCACCCCTACACGGCCGGGTCCACCACGGCCGCCGTCCTGCTGCCGCCGTGGATGCTGGAGGGAGGCCACGAGGCCGCCCTGCGCCGCCTGGGCGACCCGGCGGCGCGGTCCCGGGCCCGCCGCCAGCTGCTCTCGGACACCACCTCCTGGGACAACTGGTGGGCCTTCTCAGGCGGCTGGGACGGCCTGCTCGTGGCGGGCGCCAGCCGGCCGGGACTGGCCGGGCGTCGCTTCTCCCGGCTCATACAGGAGGCCGGCGTCGAGGACCCACGGTCCCAAGCGGCCTTCGACATCGTCTTCGACCTGCTCTCGGCCTGCCAGCTGGACATGTCGCTCATCTCGTTCAACAACGTGGAGGAGAACGTGGCCCGCTTCATGGCCGAGCCCCACACGGGCATCGGCTCCGACGCCCTGGTCAACCCCGAGGGCCAGCCACACCCCCGCCTCTACGGGACCTTTCCCCGGGTCCTTGGTCGCTACGTCCGGGAGCTCGGGACCATGGACCTGCCGACCGCCGTGCATGCCATGACGGCCGGGGCGGCTGCCGCGGCGGGTTGGGACGGTGCCTCCCGCGGCCAGCCGGGGACCGGCCACCATGCCCCGGGGTCGCTCGCCCCTGGGGCCCCGGCCGACATGGTCCTGTTCGACCCGGAGGCGGTGGCCGACCGCGCCACCTACGAGGAGCCCCGCCTGGCGCCCGTGGGCGTGGAACGGGTCTGGGTGGGGGGCCTGCCGGTGGTGGTGGGGGGCCAGCTCGTGGCGGAGGTCCCGCCGGCGGAGGAGGAGGGCAGCGGGCTCACCCGTACACCGGGGTGAGGGTGAAGGCGCCCACGTCCACCAGCCCCTGGTCGGTGAGGCGCAGCTCGGGAAGGACCGACAGGCCGAGGAAGGACAGGTGCATGAAGGGTGCCTCCAGGCTGACCCCCAGGCGGGCCCGGGCCACCCTGACCAGGGCGTGCAGGGCGTCGGCCACCTCCCCGGCAGGGCGGTCGCTCATGAGGCCGGCCACAGGCAGGGGCACCTCGGCCAGGACCTGCCCACCGAGCACCACGACCTGACCTCCGCCCATCCGGGCCAGGCGCGCCACCGCCACCTCCATGTCGGGCGGACCCTCAGGCCCGAGAGCCCCCACCACCATGCAGTTGTGGGCGTCGTGGGCCACCGTCGATGCGATCGCCCCCCGCTCGAGCCCGAAGCCGGTCACGTACCCCAAGCCGATGCGCCCGGTGAGGCGGTGCCTCTCGACCACCGCCAGGCGGGCCAGGTCTCCCGGAGCGCCCAGGTCCACGGGCACCTGGGAGGTGGTGAGGGTGCCAGGGCGGATCCCGATGGCCTTCACCCTGGTCCCCGGCGGCGGGGCCAGGTCGAGCTGAGCCGCCGTGGGCGGAGGGTCCAGCCTCACGGTCCCCAGCATCCACGACGGAGCCGGGACCTCCGCCACGGCGCCGGGCAGCACGGCGCCGTCCCTTGCCACCAGCCGGCCCGCCTGCCAGACCAGGGCCGGCTCGAAGGAGGCCAGCTCCTCGAAGGCGCAAACGTCGGCCTGGTAGCCCGGCCCCAGGGCTCCGAGCTCGGTGAACCCGTGGTAGGCGGCGGGGTTGGCCGTCGCCATGACGAAGGCGTCGATCTCGCCCACCCCGGCGGCCACGGCCAGCCGGACGCAGTCGTTCACGTGCCCGAGCCTGGCTATGGTGTCCGGCTCGCGGTCATCGGTGCACAGCGCCACCAGGTCGGTACCGTGCTGCAGGACAGTGGGGATCAGGGCGGCCAGGTCCCGGCTGGCCGAGCCCTGGCGGACGAAGACCCACATGCCCTTGCGGCGGCGCTCCTCTGCCTCCTCGAGCGTGGTTCCTTCGTGGTCGGACTCCACCCCGGCGGCCAGGTAGGCATCGAGCTCCCGGCCGGACAGCCCGGGGGCATGGCCGTCCACGCGGCGGTGGCCTGCGGCAGCGATCTTGGCCATGACCTCCGGGTCGCCGGCAACCACCCCGGGGAAGTTCATGACCTCGGCCAACCCGATGGCCCCGTGCTCCTCGAGCAGGGACGCCACCTCGACCGGCCCCAGCTCCGCCCCCGGGCTCTCGAACGGGGAGGCCGGCACGCAACTCGAGGCGCATATCCCGAAGGTGAAGGGCAGGTGGGCAGCGGCCTGCGCCAGGGCAGCCACCCCGGGGACGCCGAGGACGTTGGCCACCTCGTGGGGATCGGCGGCCACCGCCGTGGTCCCATGGGGCAGCACGGCGGCCACGAACTGGTCGACCCACAGCTTGGTGGACTCCAGGTGCATATGGGCGTCTATGAGGCCCGGAGTGAGGGCGGCGCCCCCTACGTCCACCACCTCGTGTGCCTCCCGGGGGCCCCAGCCCGCCACCACCCCGTCGGCGATGGCCAGGTCCGTGCGGACCCACTCCCTGGTGGCCGGGGACAGGACCTGGCCCCCCTTGATCAAGAGGTCGGCGGGCTCATCGCCCCGGGCCACCGCCAGCACCCGGGCACTTCCTGGTCTTCGGGCCATCCGGCGATTGTAGGTGAGCGCCGGAGGCGGTCATGGTCTGGAGCCGTCTCCGGCCCGGGCCGACCCCCGGGCCCGCCCGGTCATCCCGGCTGGGCCCAGCTGTCCCACCCAGCCAGCAGCAAATGCCGGAGCACCTCCCTTTCCGGCTCCGTGCAGAAGGCCGCTTCCACAGCCACCCCGGTGGCAGCCAACAGGTCCCCGGCCTCCCACCCGCAGACGGAGGCGGCCAGCTCCAGCTCCTTGGCCATGGTGGTGCCCAGGAGGAGCGGGTCGTCGGTGTTGATGGTGACCGGCACCCCCGCCGCCACCAACGAGGCCAGAGGATGGCCAGCCAGGTCCCCGAACAGCAGCCTGACATTCGAGGTCAAGCAGACATTGAGTGTCCTTCCCTCCCGAGCCAGCCTGGCGACCAGGCCGGGCTCCTCCACCGCCCGTACCCCGTGGTCGATGCGGGACACCCCCAGGTCATCGAGAGCCGACCGGACCCCCTCGGGGCCGGACGACTCCCCGGCGTGGGCCGTGAGCCCGAGCCCCAGGGAGGCCGCCGCCCGGAACGCAGGGGCAAGGCGCGGCCCGGTCCACCCGGCGCTGGCCTCGTTGCCGTCCACCCCCAACCCCACCACCCGGGGCGGCATCTCCCTCTCCAGCTCCCTGACCAGCCCGAGGGCCTCCTCGCCGCTTTGGCTGCGCAGCAGCGAGACCACGACGCGGCAGTCGGCCCCTCCCTCCCCGGCGGCCCGGGAGAAGCCGGCATCCACGGCCCGGAGGAGGGCGGGACGGGGCAGGCCGGACCAGTGGGTGGGGTTGACCGTGACCTCGGCATAGGCCACCCCCTCTCCCCCCAGCCAGGAGGCGAAGCCGTGGGCCTGGGCCTCCGCCTCCTCCTCGGAGCGAACCAGGCCACACCACCAGTCGAGGCGATGAAGGAAGGTGGCCAGGTCCCTCACATCGAACAGGGCCTCTGCCGGCTCGGGCAGGCTCTCCCCAGCCACCCGGGCCAGCTCCTTGATGCGCTCCAGGGTAAAGCTTCCCTCGAGGTGCACGTGCAGCTCGACCTTGGGCAGGAGCCGGAGAGCCCCGGGCGCCACCGGCACCTCAGCCCACGGCGGCCAGGGCGATGTCCTGGGGCCGGACGGGCACCCGGGACAGCTCCAGGCCCGTGGCCGCCCTGATGGCGGCCACGACCGCGGGCGTGGAGGAGATAGTGGGCGGTTCGCCCACCCCCTTGGCCCCGAACGGCGCCCCCGGCTCCGGCTCCTCTATGAGGCCCCCGATCCTCACCTCCGGCATGTCCAAGGCGGTGGGGATCAGGTAGTCGGTGAAGGAGGGGTTCTTCACCCTCCCCTCCTCGAGCACGATCTCCTCCATGACGGCCAAGCCCACGCCCTGGGCGATCCCTCCCTCGATCTGGCCGGTGACCTGGAGGGGGTGAAGCACCCGGCCCACGTCCTGGGCCGTGGCCACCTCGACCACCCGCACCAGCCCCAGGTCCAGGTCCACGTCCACCACCGCCCGGTGAGCGGCGAAGGCGAACGACACGTGGGCATCGCCCTGGCCATCGGGGTCGAGGGGTGAGGTGCCAGGGTGCCTGTAGGTGACGGTCTCCTCGATCACCTCGTCCCCCACGGCCTCGGCGAGGGGCACCCGCAAGCCTCCTCCCTCAGCCACCACCTCCCCCTCCACCAGCTCCAGGCCGGGATGGCCCAGCCGGCGGGCGGCGACCTCAACCGCCTTGCGGGCGACGGCGCGGCACGCCTCGGCCACGGCGCCCCCCGACATCCAGGTCTGGCGGCTGGCCGAGGTGGACCCCGCCGAGCCGATGGACGAGGTCTCCGCCGGAGCCAGGACGACCTGGTCCACCCCCAGCACCTCCCGCGCTATCTGATGGGCCAGGGTCACGAAACCCTGGCCCACCTCGGCCGCGGCGCAGGTGATCGTGACCAGGCCGCGCTCCAGGCGGCAGCGGGCGGTGGAGTAGTCGTCGAAGCCCTCCGAGTACATGAGGTTCTTGTAGCCCACCGCAAAGCCCACTCCTCGCCTCACCCGTCCCGGTTGGGCAGTGCGCCCCGCCCCCCCCGGAAGGGCCATCGAGCCCGGGCCATCGGTCACCGGCGGTCCGGGCAGGGGGGTGGCGGCACAGGCCCGGATCACCTCGGCCACGGGGGCCGCCCCCCGCAGGACCTGGCCCGTTATGAGCTGGTCCCCGTGGGCCAGGGCGTTGCGCAGGCGCATCTCCACGGGATCCAGGCCGACGGCAGCAGCCAGCTTGTCCATCTGGGCCTCGTAGCCGAAGCACGCCTGCACCGCCCCGAACCCCCGCATGGCTCCGCAGGGGGGGTTGTTGGTCCGTACGGCCCAACCTTCTACCAGGGCGTTGGGCACCACGTAGGGCCCGGTGACGAAGCAGGAGGCATTGCTAATCACCGCCGTGGAGGAGGAGGCGTAGGCCCCCCCGTCCAGGACGACCTTGGCCTCCACTGTCACCAGCCGACCCTCCCGGTCCGCCTGGTGGCGCAGCCACAGGCGGGCGGGGTGGCGGTGGACATGCCCGAAGAACGACTCCTCGCGGGAGTAGACGATCTTCACCGGCCGCCGGGTGGCGAGAGCCAGAAGGCAGATGTGGACCTGGAGGCTCACGTCCTCCCGGGCCCCGAAGGCACCCCCTACCCCTGCCAGGTGCAGGCGCACCTTCTCCTCGGGCAGCCCCAGGCAGGCAGCCACCTGGGAGCGGTCCACGTGGAGCCACTGGGTGGAGACGTAGAGGTCGACTCCCCCGTCTTCCCCCGGGATGGCGAGGCCCGACTCCGGTCCCATGAAGGCCTGGTCCTGCATCCCCACCTCGTAGGTGCCCTCCACCGAGACCTCCCCTCGCCGGCTGGGGTCGCCGTGGCGGATGGTGAGGTGGCGGAACACGTTGCCGTCGGGATGGATCGGAGGGGCCAGGATCGCCGCTTCCGGGTCCACCAAGGGCTCCAGGACCTCGTAGTCGACCCGGATGGCCGAAGCGGCCAGCCGGGCCGTCTCCGGGTGGTCGGCCGCCACCGCCGCCACCGGCTCCCCGACATGGCGGACCACCTGGCTGGCAAAGACGGGCTGGTCGGCATGCTCAAGCCCGTAGGTGGGCTGGCCCGGCACGTCCTCGGCCAGGAGTACCGCCCGCACGCCCGGTACCCGCCACGCCCCGGAGGGATCGATCGAGCGGATGCGCGCCGAGGGATGGGGCGAGCGCAGGATCCGTCCCCATAGCATGCCCTCCGCCCATAGGTCCGAGGAGAAGGCGAACTCGCCCCTAACCTTGGGCACGCCGTCGGGCCGGGACACGTCCCGGCCGAGCACCCTCTCCCGCCGGACGACCGGCGGGGTCATGGTGGCCGTCCCGCTCACCCCCTCGTCTCCCGCGGGGTCGCTGGACTGCTGGGGGGTCCGGAGCCCAGGCCCAGGCCGCCTCCTGGCGTGGTCCCGCTCCGCCTGCGCTCCTGCGCCCCCCGAACGGCGGCCAGGATCCGGCCGTAGCCGGTGCAACGGCACAGGTTCCCCGAGATGGCCTCTCTCACCTCGAGGTCGCTCGGGTCGGGGTTGCGCTCCAGCAGGTCATGCACCGCCACAACCAGACCTGGCGTGCAGAAGCCGCACTGCACGGCGCCCTCGGCCACGAACGCCTCCTGCACGAAGGACAGCGTCCCTCCCGCCCCGAGCCCCTCGACGGTGACGACCTCCGTCCCCACCGCGCTCGCCGCCAGGACCAGGCAGGAGCACACGAGCACGCCGTCCACCAGCACCGAGCAGGAGCCGCACTCCCCCTGCTCGCAGGCGTTCTTGGAGCCGGGCAGGCCCAGGCGCTCGCGCAGGACGAACAGCAGGCTCTCGCCGGCCCAGGCCCCTTCGACCTGGCGCTCGGTGCCGTTCACCTTGAGCCGGTAGCTGGTCAGGCCGTCCATCCTGGCCCCGCCATGGCCCTCTCCAGGGCTCTCCTGGCGCACACGGTCACGGCGTGACGGCGGTAGGAGGCCGTGGAGCGGTGGTCGTCGATGGGGCGGGCCGCTTCGCCAGCCAGGTGGCCGAAGGCGTCCAGGTCAGCGGCGGCCAACCGGCGGCCCTCCCAGTCCATGCTGGACTCGGCCCTGGCCTCGGCCTCCCGGGCCCGGATCGGCGCGGGCCCCGCTGACCCCAGGGCGCAGCGCACCCGCCTGCCGACCCAGTCCACCACCAGGGCCACGCTGGCCACGGCGATGACCATGGCGTTACGGGTGCCGACCTTGAGGAACTCCTGGCAGACAGCGGGGGGACCGGAGGCCAGCCCGACGGGCACCCTGGCCTCGGTCACCACCTCACCCGGGAGCAAGGCCGTCCGCTTGGGGCCGACCAGGAACTCCCCTACCGGCATCCTGCGCTCCCCTCCCCAGCGGCGCAGCACTACCACGGCGTCGAGGGCGGCCAGGACGGGCAGGGTGTCACCGGCCGGCGAGGCCGTGGCCAGGTTTCCCCCCAGGGTCCCGGCGTTGCGGATCTGGGGTGAGCCAACCGTCCTGGCTGCCTGGGCCAGCGCCGGCAGGCGCTCGGCCAGGGGAGGGAGCATCATCTCCGTGTAGGTGAGCCCGGCGCCCAGCACCAGTTCGCCTCCCTCCTCCCGCCAGCCCCGCAGCTCCGGCAGGCGGGACACGCATACGACCGACCGGGGCCGGCGGTGCCCGAAGTTGACCTCGACCATGAAGTCGGTGCCGCCAGCAAGGATCTCGGCCCCGGGCCGGGCCTCCAAGACCTCGAGGACCTCGTCCAGGGATGCAGCGACCGTGACCGTCACCGCTGTCAGTGTCCCATCGCCTTCAACATTTTGTCAATGCGTAGGCCGATCTGCCGTCCGTGGCCCTCCCTCCCCCGGCGGCGAGCCGCAGCCTAGTGTTCCCGGTATGGATGTGGCCGCCGAGCTCACCATCGAGCCCTTCGTCCCGGGCTCGCGTGGCCCCCACGTCCAGGCCGCCACCGAGGCGGCCCGCGCCGCCGGTGTGGAGGTGAACATGGGGCCATTCGGCGACCGCATCAGGGGAGAGGAGGCCCAGGTCGTGGAGGCCCTTGGCGGGATGCTGCGAGCGGCCCTTGGTGCCGGCGCCACCCGCATCTCCATCCAGGTCACGGCGGCCGACTAAGGCCGGCGGGGCCGGCCCCGGCCAGTTGCTTTACGGCCCCCTTCGCGAGTGTTAGGTTCACGCCCCACTACCACAAGGGGGGTAGCCGTGACGAGACTCCTGCGCCGGGTACGGGTCTGGGGAGCCCGCAGGTTGCTCGCAAGCGTGGCCGGACTGGCTCTCCTTAGCCCCCTTCTGGCCTCCTGTGGCGGGTCGGCCGGAGCCAGCAGCGGGCCCGTGGTCCTCAACTTCTACAACTTCCCCGATCCCTCCGGGGCCGTGCAGACTGCCGCCAACGACTGCTCGGCCCGGTCCCACGGCCGCTACCGGATCATCTACCAGAAGCTGCCGACCTCCGCCGACGGCCAGCGGGAGCAGCTGGTGCGCCGCTTGGCGGCCCATGACGACACGATGGACATCCTGGGCCTCGACGTGACCTGGGAGGCTGAGTTCGCTGAGGCCCATTGGATCGTTCCCTGGACCGGCAGGTACAAGCAGGAGGCCGAACGGGGCACGCTGCCGGGGCCCCTGAAGACAGCCATCTGGAAGGGCCAGCTGGTGGCCGTCCCCTACAACTCCAACACCCAGCTCCTCTGGTACCGCAACGACCTCGTCCCCCACCCCCCGAGGACCTGGGCCCAGATGCTCCAGGTGGCCGAGCACCTGGCAAGGCAGGGCAAGCCCCACTACATCGAGATCCAGGGGGCCCAGTACGAGGGCATCACCGTATGGTTCAACACCCTCGTGGCCAGTGCCGGTGGCAGCATCCTCAACGCCAGCAGCACCGCTCCTCGCCTGGGGCGCCCCGCCCTCAAGGCCCTCCAGATCATGGCCGACCTGGCCCACTCCCCCGCCGCCGACCCATCCCTCGCCAACCAGCAGGAGGACCAGAACCGCCTGGCCATGGAGGCCGGCACAGCCGCCTTCGAGCTCAACTACCCCTTCGTCTACCCCTCCATGAAGGCGGACAAGCCCCAGCTCTTCAAGCACTTCAAGTGGACCCTGTACCCGAGGGTGGACCCCAGCAGGCTGGCGGCGGTGACCATCGGTGGGATCGACCTGGCCATAAGCGCCTACTCGAGGCACAGGTCCCTCGCCTTCCAGGCTGCCCTGTGCCTGCGCGACCGTCACAACCAGCTCCTGGCAGCGGTGGAGGGCGGGTTGCCCCCCACCCTCGAGTCGATCTACGCCCACCCCACCAAGAGCTTCGTGGCCGAGTACCCCTTCTACAAGGAGATCGCCTACGAGCTGAGGACGGCGTCCGTCAGGCCCAAGACGCCTGCCTACCAGAACGTCTCCATCGTCATCTCCCACCTCCTCTCGCCCCCCTCCGGCATCCGGCCCCGCCAGACCCTCCAGGCCATGCGAGCCCAACTCGTCAATGCCCTCCAGGACAAGGGGTTGATCCCGTGAGCGACACCCTCTCCCTCCAGGCCCAGCCCCGCGTCGAAGCGGTCCGGGCACCATCCCGCCGGCGCCGCCTCTCGGAAGGGGCCCGCTCGGAGAGACGCCTGGGCTGGGCCCTCTGCTCGCCGGCCGCCGTCATCATGCTGGCCGTGACCGCCTATCCCCTTGCCTACGCCGTCTACCTGTCGCTCGAGCGGTACGACCTGCGCTTCCCCCGCCAGTCGCATTTCGTGGGCTACGCCAACTACCAGGCCGTGCTCACATCGGGCTTCTGGTGGCACGACTTCCTCGTGACGGTGGTGATCACGGCGGCGTCGGTCAGCATCGAGTTCATCCTGGGGATGGTCTTCGCCCTCATGATGCACCGCACCATCGTGGGGCGGAACGCCCTTCGCACCGCCATCCTCATCCCCTATGGGATCGTCACGGTGGTGGCTGCCTTCAGCTGGCAATATGCCTGGACGCCCGCCACCGGCTACCTGGCCGGCCTGTTGCCTTCCTCCGCCGCCCCCCTCACCAACACCTGGCAGGCGGTGGGCATAATCATCCTGGCCGAGGTGTGGAAGACCACCCCCTTCATGGCCCTCCTGCTCCTGGCCGGCCTGGCCCTGGTCCCCAACGACCTGCTCAACGCGGCCAAGATGGACGGGGCCAGCGCCTGGCAGCGCTTCGTCCGGATCACCTTGCCGCTCATGAAGCCGGCAATCCTCGTGGCCGTCCTGTTCCGGACCCTGGACGCCTTTCGGATATTCGACAACATCTACATCCTCACCCAAGGAGCCCACGGCACGGGGTCGGTGTCGATACTGGGCTACGACAACCTGTTCGAGGCGCTGAACCTCGGCATCGGCTCGGCCATATCCGTGCTCATCTTCATCGCCGTGGGGATCATCGCCTTCGTCATGATCCGGGGGTTCGGTACCGCTGTCCCGGGATCGGAGAACCTCTGATGGCAACCGTCACCGCTCCCTCCCCTGCTGATCCCAGCGCCGGCGCCGAGAGGAGGTCGAGCGTCGTGCGCCGACGCAAGCTCGCCTGGGGGGGAGCGGACCTGGTCGTGCTGGCCTGGGTCGCCTTCCCGGTGTGGTGGATCGTGGCCCTCTCCTTCAAGGACCCGAGCACCATCACCGACGGCAGCTTCTGGCCCACGAAGTGGACGCTGCAGAACTACGAAGGGATCTTCAAGACGAGCCAGTTCCTGCTGGCCCTGCGCAACTCCATCGGCATCGCCGTCATCTCCACCGTGGTGGCCGTGGTCTTCGCCTCCCTGGCGGCATACGCCATCGCCCGCCTGCGCTTCCCGGGCAAGAAGGTCCTCATCGGCGTATCCCTGCTCATCGCCATGTTCCCCCAGATCTCGCTGGTCACCCCGCTGTTCAACATCGAGCGGGTCATAGGGCTGTTCAACACCTGGGGGGGGTTGATCATCCCCTACATCGCCTTCGGCCTTCCCTTTGCCATCTACACCCTGGCCGCCTTCTTCCGGGAGATCCCCTGGGAGCTGGAGAAGGCAGCCAAGGTGGACGGCGCCACTCCCATGCAGGCCTTCGTGCGGGTGGTGGCTCCCCTCGCCGCTCCCGGGGTGGCTACCAGCGCCATCCTGGTCTTCGTCGTCACCTGGAACGAGTTCCTCCTGGCCATCTCCCTCACCTCGACGACTGCATCCCGCACGGTGCCGGCCGCCCTGGCCTTCTTCACCGGGGCCTCGCAGTTCCAGAACCCCATCGGCTCCATCGCCGCCGCCGCCGTCATCATCACCATCCCCATCGTGTTCTTCGTGCTGTTCTTCCAGCGTCGGATCATCGCCGGTCTCACCTCGGGAGCCGTGAAAGGATAGGCAAGCACCGTGTCCACCATCACCCTCGACCACGTCACCAAGCGGTTCCCCGACGGAGCCGTGGCGGTGAACGACCTCAGCCTCGACATCGGGGACAGCGAGTTCTGCATACTGGTCGGCCCCTCGGGGTGCGGAAAGTCAACGACCCTCAACATGATCGCCGGTCTGGAGGACATCTCGGACGGGGAGCTGCGCATAGATGGGCAGGTCGTCAACGACAAGGCGCCCAAGGACCGGGACATCGCCATGGTCTTCCAGACCTATGCCCTCTACCCCCACATGACGGTGAGAGAGAACATGGCCTTCGCCCTCAAGCTGGCCAAGGTGCCCCGGGAGGTGATCAACCAGAAGGTCGAAGAGGCTGCCCGCATCCTGGACCTGGTCCCTCACCTCGACCGCAAGCCCGCCAACCTGTCCGGCGGCCAGCGCCAGCGGGTGGCCATGGGGAGGGCCATCGTCCGCAACCCGAAGGCCTTCCTCATGGACGAGCCCCTCTCCAACTTGGACGCCAAGCTGCGGGTCCAGATGCGCACGGAGGTCTCCCGCTTGCAGCGCCGCCTCGGCACCACCACGGTCTACGTCACCCACGACCAGACCGAGGCCATGACCCTGGGCGACCGGGTTGCGGTACTGCGGGGAGGGTTCCTCCAGCAGTTCGGGACCCCGAAGGAGCTGTACGAGAACCCCGCCAACCTCTTCGTGGCCGGCTTCATCGGCTCTCCGGCCATGAACTTCATGGCCGCCAGCCTGGAGGACAACCACCTGCGCAGCCCCCTCGGGGAGGTTCCCCTAAGCGACCGGCTGCGCCGGGCCCTGGAGGCCGCCAACGTGGAGAGGCAGGTCATCATGGGCATCCGCCCCGAGCATTTCGAGGACGCCGCCCTCGTGGCCAGCCAGCCCGAAAGGGCAGGTGTCTTCTTCTCCGCCACCATCGACGTGGTGGAGTCGATGGGCTCGGACGTCTACGTCTACTTCAGCCTGGAGGGGGCGCGGGCCAACGCCGCCGAGTTGGAGGAGCTGGCCCGGGAGTCGGGAAGCGCCGAGCTGTCGAGCGCGGCCGAGACCGTCGTGGCCCGGCTCGATGCTGCCACCGCGGTGAGAGAGGGCGAGCAGGCCAGGCTGTGGTTCGATCCCGCCAAGGTGCAGGTCTTCGACCCCCGGTCGGGACGCAACCTCTGCCTAGCGGTTTAGGGGCCGGCTGGAGGCGCCGCCTGCCGCCGGCCTGGGACCCCTCCCCCGTCGACGGCCCGCACGGGCTTCAGGCCAGGCGTCGCTCCTGGCGCAGCCGAGCCAGCACGGCATCGTTCCATTCGTGGGTCCGCATCAGCCGGTAGCGCTCGGCGGCCACCTTCATGTAGGCCTCGGCCTCGGTCTGGCCGGCAATCAGGTCCGCCTGGCGGAGCATGCGCACCACCGGGCAGTACTCCTCCGAGTACCAGCGCCGAGCCGTCTCGGCCCGGTCGATGAAGCGCCCCTCGGCCTGCATGAGGCGGAACCCCCATGCCTCGACGGTCTCCCCCAGCTCGGCAAAGCCCCAGGAGCTGGAGAGGCGCAAGCGACCGCGGGCCCGGGGGGGCAGGGGGACCCGCTCCAGGAAGACCCGCTCGGCATCCTTCATGATGAGGTCACCCCGCCCCCGGAGCCCCTTGGCGGGCAGGCGGGTACGGATCTCGGTGACATAGGCATCTATGGTCCTGGCGCCGAGGGCGTGGGCCACGGAGACCCGATGGTGCCCATCCCGTACGAAGTGCAGGTTGCCCACCCGGTAGACGTCTATGGGAGGCATGGCCTGCCCCCGCCTCTGGGCCACCGCGATCCGCTGCCAACGCTCCCTCACCCGGCCGGAGGTGGGCCGGAACCGGCGGTCGAAGTCCCTTGTCTTGTCCACGGACCCCACGATGCTGGCCAAGGGGACGATCTGGAGCCCGAGGTCTCGCTCCCCCTCCCGTCCCAGCGCCGCCACCACCTCGTCGAAGGGCAGCACCAGGTTCACGTCGTCGGGCTCCCGGCGCAGGCGGTTGGCCAGCCGGGACATCACCTGGTGGCGCCGGGCCCGGGTGAAGTCGTTCTCGGCGTCAGCGAGGGGGAACCCAGTGGGGCGGGCCACGCCCGATGCTACCCCCCGCGGGGGCAGCCAGGCTTGGAGCCGGTCCTGCGAGTCCGTTCGGAAAAGCCCCGTACCTATCGCGTTCCGCGGTGATAATCGCGCCGAAGCGCGAAAAGAACGGAGGGGTCCTCCCTCGGCCCGGGCCCCGGCCGAGGGAGGACAACCGGGCCCCGGCCGAGGGAGGACGACCCGCCAGCACTCGCCGCTCCCCTGCCGGCGTTGACAAAATGTTGATCCCGGGCCCACTGTTTATCCGGTGACCCGTGACCTGTTCCCCAACCCCGGCGCCGCCCGCACCGCCGGCCGGCTGGCGCCCCCCTCGCACGAGCCCCTCGAGTTCCACCGCCGCCTCCCCGCCTACTCGCCCACCCCCCTGGTGGATGCCCCCGGGCTGGCCCGGCGCCTCGGCCTGCGCCGGCTGTGGGTGAAGAACGAGTCGGCCCGCCTCGGGCTGCCCTCCTTCAAGCTGCTGGGGGCCTCCTGGGCCGTGTACCGGGCCCTCTCCTGCCATCTCGGGGAGAGCCTGGAGCCCTGGGCCGACATCGGGGACCTGGCGACCAAGCTGGCCCCCCATGCCCCCCTGGCCCTTGCCGCCGCCACGGATGGCAACCACGGGCGGGCCGTCGCCCACATGGCCCGCTGGCTCGGTCTGGAGGCCAGGATCTTCGTGCCATCGGGCACCTCGCCGGCCCGCATAGCCGCCATCGAGTCGGAAGGGGCCACCTGCACTGTGGTGGACGGCACCTACGACGAGGCGGTGGCCCGGTCGGCCAAGGAGCAGAGCGAGCGTTGCCTGGTGATCTCGGACACCTCCTGGCCCGGGTACGAGACCGTGCCGGGATGGGTCATCGAGGGTTACTCCACCATCTACTGGGAGGTCGACGAGGCTCTGGAAGCCCTGGGGGAGCCCGGCCCCGATCTGGTGGTGGTCCCCATAGGCGTGGGGGCGCTGGCGGCCGCCTGCGCCCGCCACTATCGCCGGGCCGACCTCGATCGGCGCCCCGCCCTCCTGGGCGTGGAGCCACTGGCGGCGGCGTGCGTGCTGGCCTCCATGCGAGCGGGGCGCATCGTATCGGTGCCCGGCCCCCATAACTCGATCATGGTGGGCCTCAACTGCGACACCCCCTCCCTCGTGGCCTGGCCGGACATGGCCGCCATCGACCTGTTCGTGGCGGTGGAGGACGAGCGGGCCCGCCAGGCCATGCGGGAGCTGGCGGGCGCCGGCATGGTCGCCGGCGAGACCGGCGCCTCGGCACTGGCCGGGCTGGAGGAGGTGCTCACCGGTCCCGACAGCGCCACCTGGCGCCAGCGGCTGGGCTTGACGCCCGAGGCCTCGGCCCTGGTCGTCTGCACCGAGGGAGCCACCGACGAGGCCTCCTACCGCTCCATCGTGGGCAAGGACCCCACCCAGGTGCGGCCCTAAAAGGCCACGGCCCGGCCTGCCCGCCATGGCCGGTCCCGGGCCGGCGCCGGAGGCCCTCCGCTAGGACGAGGACCCCGTCGGCCCTGGGCTCATGGCCACCTCGGCCGGCACGCTGCGGACCGACAGAGCCAGGTAGACGAGGCCGCCGACGATCATCCCGATGACCCAGCTGAGGTCTGCCCCGCCCGTGGCGGACGAGATGGGGCCCACCATGGAGGGGTAGTAGAAGGCGGCGTCCACCCACAGGACGGCGGCCACCATTCCCACCAACAAGGCGGTGATCGCCCTCCAGTTGAACCCGCCGTTCCGCCAGTAGACGCCGGTCCGCTCACTGAACAGCGAGGCCGCGTCGTAGCGGCCCCGCCGGAGGGCATAGTCCACCACCAGGATGGCGAACCAGGGCGCCAACCACACCACGATGTAGCTGAGGAACCCCGAGAGGTAGTTGAAGAAGTTGCCCTGGAACACCACGAGGGCGGTCACGCAGCCCGCCACCACGGTGTCGATGACCACGGCCCCCCACCGGCGCACCGGGACCCCCAGGGCCTGGAGCGTGACCCCCGAGGAGTACAGATCCAGGGTGTTTATCGAGAAGAGCTGGATGACGGCGAAGACCAGGAAGGGCCGGAAGAACCAGCTGGCGAAGGACGACGGCACCCCGGCGACAGCCGTCACCTTGGGGCTGACGATAAAGGCGGCGGCCCCCAGGAGCTCGAGGAGGATGGAGGGGATGGCACCGCCCAAGGTGGCGGCCAGGAAGGTGCGCTGCTTGGGGGTGGTGCGGGGCAGGTAGCGCGAGTAGTCGTTGCCGTTCTCGGTCCAGCCCAGGCCCCCGGCCGAGACGATCAGCACGAGGGCTGTGGTCCAGACCTCCCAGGAGGCGACCTTGTGGTAGGTGCCCAGGTGCACCTTGGGGAGCACCAGGGCAGCCATGATGGCGAAGATCACGATGAAGGCGAACGAGAGGTAGCGCAGGACCTTGGTGATGGTGGCGTGGCCGAGGAACGGCATGATGAACTGGACCAGGGCAGCGAACACAACCAGGCCAGCCTTGATCCCGGCCCCGCTGGTGATCCCCCCCCGGCTCAGCATGGTCTCGATGACGAGGACCACTATCACCAGGCCCTCTATCTCGAAGCCCACCTGGGTGACCCAGTTGAAGAACGAGGGCAGGCGGTTGCCGTTGCGCCCGAACGGCGCCCGGCTGACCCCGAAGGTGGTGGTCCCCGTCTCGGGCCCCTGCAGGCTAGCCAGCCCCAGCAGGAAGTAGAAGACGTTGCCGATCAGTATGGCCGCCACGGCCTGGAGGAACGACAGGCCGAAGGAGATGATGAGCGCCCCGTACACGAGGAACTCCACGTTCCATATGGCCCCGGCCCACAGCCAGAAGAGCTCGGAGGTGCGCATAGGACGCTCGGTCTCCGGGATGTGCTCGATCCCCCGCCGCTCGAGCCGGAACGCCTCGTACTCCTCCGGGGACGTCACCGCCGCCTCCCCGGGGATGGCGACAGCCGGGCTGAGGCCCGGGCTGCCCCCCACGTCACTGCTCATGCCTGCCTCCCCCTGTTCGGGTTGACATTTTGTTGAGCGGAACGATACTACGTGCCATGCCGGCGCGGAAGGTTCTCAAAGGGGCTCGCTTCCCCGGGGAGGTGGCCGTCGAGGCCGGCAGGGTCACCGAGGTCGGTACCGTAGCGCACCGGCCCGGCGACGAGGTGGTTCCCTGTGACGGCGCCATCGTCACGCCCGGCCTGGTCAACACCCACCACCATCTGTACCAACGCCTGACCCGGGGCCGGGCCACGGGGTGCGATCTGTTCGGCTGGCTGACCGAGCTGTACCCGGTGTGGGCCCGCCTGGAGCCCGAGGACGTGGAGGCAGCGGCGGTGGTGGCCCTGGCCGAGCTAGCCCTGTCCGGCTCCACCACCGCCGCCGACCACCATTACGTCGTGCCCCGGGGGGACGACAGCGTCTTCGACGCCATCGCCGGAGCGGCAAGGCGGGTGGGCATCCGGCTCCACCTCTCGCGGGGCTCCATGGACCTCGGTGAGAGCCGCGGCGGGCTCCCGCCCGACAGCATCGTGGAGGAGACCGGAGCCATCCTGGCCTCCACCGAGGCGGTAGCGGCCCGGCTGCACGACGGTGATGGCGTCTTCGTCGTGGTGGCCCCGTGCAGCCCCTTCTCGGTGACGCCTGAGCTCATGAGGGAGTCGGCGGCCCTGGCCCGCCGCCTCGGCCTGCGCCTCCACACCCACCTGGCCGAGACCCTGGATGAGGAGCGGGACTGCGTGGCCCGCTACGGCAGGCGCCCCCTCGACGTGGTGGAGGACCTGGGTTGGCTGGGGCCCGACGTCTGGTTCGCCCACGGCATACACCTGAACGAGGCCGAGGTGAGGCGGGTCGGAGCAGCTCGCGCCGGCGTCGCCCACTGCCCCAGCTCCAATGGCCGCCTGGGCTCGGGCATCTGCCCCGTCACCGACCTCATGGGGTCGGGAGCGGCGGTGGGCCTCGGCGTGGACGGCCCCGCCTCCAACGAGGCCGGGACCCTTCTCCCCGAGGTCCGCCAGGCCCTGTACCTGGCCCGCCTGCGGGCCGGGCGGGCCGGGGCCCTGAGCCCGCAGCAGGCCCTGAGCCTGGGGACCGAGGGGGGGGCGGCGTGCCTCGGGCGGCCCGAGCTGGGCCACCTCCGGGCCGGCTCCCCCGCCGACCTGGTGGTCTGGCCGGCAGAGGACCTGGCCGATGTGCCTGAGCCCCTGGCCGGGCTGGTCCTCGGCCCCGACCGCCGGGCCCGCCATGTCATGGTGGGGGGGAGGCTGGTCGTCGAGGAGGGCCAGGTGGTGGGTGTGGACCTGCGGGCGGCCCGGGCCGACCTCGCCCGCCGGGCGCGCCGGCTCTGGCCATGACGGCGGGGAGGTGGGCCACCCGGTGCTGGTGAGGGGCGGGGTCCTCGTCGACGCCGACGGTGAGCGGGAAGGTGACCTGCTCACCGGGCCCGATGGGCGCATCGCTGCCACGGGGCCCCCCGGCAGCCTCCAGCCCCGACCCGGCGACGAGGTCCACGACGCCACCGGGAAGCTGGTGGTGCCGGGAGGCATCGACGCCCACACCCACCTCCACCTGCCGGTGGGGGCGGTCCGGGTCTCCGACGACTTCACCTCGGGCACCCGGGCCGCGGCCGTGGGCGGCACCACGGCCATCATCGACTACGTGACGCCCCGACGGGGCGAGGACCCCCTGGCCGCCCTGGCCACCTGGCGACGGTGGGCCGAGCCCTCGGCGGTGGACTGGGCCCTCCACCTCACCTTCACCGAGGCCGTCCCCGAGGAGGTGGTGGCCAAGGGGGTAGAGGCCGGGGTGACCTCTTTCAAGCTCTACATGGCCTACCCGGATCGCCTCATGGTCGACGACGAGACGATCGTCTCCCTCATGACCGCCGGGCGCAGGCACGGGGCCCTCGTGACCCTGCACTGCGAGAACGGGGGCGCCATAGAGGCCCTGCGCCGCCAGGCTCTGGCCGAAGGGCGCACGGCCATCATCGAGCACGCCCGCACCCGCCCCGCGGTGCTGGAAGGTGAGGCCGTCTCCCGGGCTGCGGCCCTGGCCGAGGTGACCGGGGCCGCCATCTACATTGTGCACCTGTCCTCCGCTCCCGCCCTCGCCGCGGTGCGGACCGCCCAGGAGCGGGGGGTGGACGTCCAGGTGGAGACCTGCCCCCAGTACCTCTACCTGGACACGGGCCGGCTCGAGGGCCCGGATGCCCCGGACTTCGTGTGCACCCCGCCTTTGCGTGATCCCTGGCATGGCGAGGAGCTGTGGGAGGGCCTGGCCCGGGGATGGGTCCACACCGTGGCCACCGACCACTGCCCCTTCTGGCGAGAGGACCGCCGGGCCGGCGTGGCGGGGAGGCCGGGGGGGGCTGCCGACTTCACCGAGGTCCCGGGAGGCCTCCCCGGCCTGCAGACCCGCATGGCCCTGGTGTGGGAGGGGGTCCGGGCGGGCCGCATCACGAGGGCCGACTGGGTGCGGCTGTGCTGCGAGGCACCGGCCCGGACCTTCGGGCTGTGGCCCGCCAAGGGCTCCCTCTCCCCCGGGTCCGACGCTGATGTGGTGGTCTGGGACCCGGCCCGGCGCCAGTCCCTCGGCGCGGGAGACCTGGACATGGCCACCGATCACTCCCCCTACGAGGGAATGGTCGCCACCGGTTGGCCGGAGCTGGTCCTCTGCCGGGGAAGGGTGGTGGCCAGGGAGGGGCGCTTCGTTGGTGAGCCCGGCTGGGGCCGCTACGTGGCCCGACAGCCCCTCACCCCCCGGTAGCCGGCCCGCCGCACCGGTCCACCCCGGTCAGCCTCCAACCACCCCTGCGGAGGCATTGGCCTCGGTGATGAGCTCGTCCCAGGCCCCCAACAGCTCCCGGAGCTCCCGCCACCAATCCGGGTCCCGCCTGGCCTCGAAGTCCTCGAGGGCCACCCCCTGCTGCTCCACCCACGTGAAGTAGCCCAGGTTGAAGATCCGCCTGCGGTCCACGGCCGTGAGCTCCAGCAGGTGGTCGTCCGTCACGCCGTCCAGGTGACGGGCCAGGGCGGCGGCAGCCCCGGTGCGATCCAGCCCCCCGGGGAAAAGCTTGGCCCCCACCCGCTTCCGCTCACTGTCGTACAGGGCGGCACCATCGGTGGCCACGGTGAGCACGAGGTCGGCGGGGCCGAGTCCCAGGTGCTTGGCCAGCTTGATCGAAGCCAGCACGTTGGCGATGGCCGACAACCCGAAGGAGCCGAGTGAGCCGAGGACCTCCTCCCCGACCCCCCGCTCGGCCAGCAGACGGGCGCCCACCTCGCTCCCCAGCACCACCGACAGGGCGTCGGTGCTGGCATCACTCACCGCCGTCACCAAGTCGGTGGCCATGACGTTGTGTATGAGGGGCACGTGCTTGTCGCCGATGCCCTGGATGTTGTGCTCGCCGTACCCGTTGTAGAGGAGGGTCGGGCACTCCAGTGCCTCGGCCACCACCGTAAGGGAGCCGTGCCGCTCCTTGAGGTAGTCACCGGCAGCCAGGGTCCCGGCCGAGCCCGACGCCGATACAAAGGCAGCCAGGCGCATCCCGGCCCGCTCCGAGGCCAGGGAGCGGTAGATCCTCTCCAGCGCCGGGCCCGTAACGGCGAAGTGAGCCAGGTGGTTGGGGAACTCGCAGAACTGGTTGAGGACCACCACCGACGGGTCCCCGGCCAGCGAGGCGCAGGCGTCGTAGATCTCCTTCACGTTGCTCTCCGACCCCGGCGTGCGCACGATGTCCTCGGCCGGGTCCGTCACCCACGACTCCAGCCACTCGAAGCGCTCCCGGCTCATCCCCTGGGGCAGCACCGCCACCCCCCGGCAGCCGAGCATCCGTGACATGGCCACCCCGCCCCTCGCATAGTTGCCTGTCGAGGGCCAAACGGCCCGCTGCCAGGTGGGGTCCAGCTGGCCCGTGACGAGACGGGCCACAAGGCAGGCATAGGCAGCCAGCACCTTGTGGGCCCCGATGAGGGGGAAGCGGTCACCGAAGGCCACGGCGATGGGGGACTCCACGCCGGTGAGCTCCCTCGGCAGCACCACGTGCTCGGGCACGTCGGCCAGGCCCGGGCCTCCGGACCGGTTGTGCCAGTGCACCCGGAACAGGTTGGCCGGATGGGGGGCATCGCGTGCGACCGCCTCGAGGCTCTGGAGGACCTCCCCCGGGATGGTGGCAGGCTCGGCCAGCTGGGAGAAGGTGGGCAGCACCACCCCTGCCTCCCCCAGCCGCTTCAGGGCACCGTCGTAGGCCCGCCTGTCGACCACCTCCCTCTCGAGGCCCAGTCGCCCCACGCCCCAAGCCTACGGCGGCTCGTGGTGCGGGGCGAAGAGGGTGCCCCACCCTCAGCAGTCACCCTGGGCCGGCCCGCAGGGGCCGACCCTCGCCTCGGGGCCCAGCGATGGCCCGAGAGCCTCCGCCCACGCCGCCTGATGGCGCCGTGGGCGTCCTCCGGGAGCGGGACAGGCAGCCTTTAGGCAGCCCGGCTGGCCAGTCTGGCCCCCTCGGCCATGGCCTCCAGCTTGGCCCACACGATCCCGGGATGGACCGCCCCCATGCCTGCGAAGGTGCCGAAGCCGCAGTCCGTGCCCGCCATCACGTTCTCCTGGCCCACCAGCTCCGTGTAGCGGGACAGGCGCTGGGCCACCAGCTGGGGGTGCTCGATGTAGTTGTTCGTGGAGTCGATCACCCCGGGGACGAGCACCTTGCCCTCGGGCAGCCTCACCTCCTCGAACACCGCCCACTCGTGAGCGTGACGGGGGTTGCACGCCTCCAGCAGGATGGCGTTCGGCCTCGCCTCGAGGACGATGTCGATGATGTCCGCCAGCGGCACGTCCCGGTGGTGCGGGCCCTCGTAGTTGCCCCAGCACAGGTGCATCCGCATCTGGTCGGGGTCGATCCCGGCAGTGGACGCATTGAGGGCCTCCACGTTGAGGCGAGCCTGGCGGCGGAACTCTTCCAGGTCGGCGGAGGCGAACTGGATGTGGCGGCCCATCGCCAGGTCCGGGCAGTCGAGCTGCAGGAGCAGGCCGGCCCCGGCAATGGCCTCGTACTCATCCCTCATGGCGTCGGCGATGGCGCCCACATACGCCTCCCGGGTCGGGTAGTGGTGGTTGGCAAAGAAGAGGGCTATGACGCCCGGCGAGGCGGCCGACATGAACAGCTCCTCATAGGCCAGCTGGGAGCTGGCGGCCCGCAGGTTCTCGATGTCGGTCCGGACTTGGTCGCGGTCCTTCACCTTCACGTCGCCCACGCAGGCGGGAGGAGCCATGGCGGCCTGCAGCCCCTCCTTCATCCCCATGCTGGCGAACATCATCTCCTGGTAACCGGGGAAGTCGTCCATGTCGGGGGTCTGGGCGGACTGCTCACCCTCGCCCTCGAAGCCGGTGAGGCGCTCGCGCACATAGGTGGCGTAGCTCTCCTTGCCCATCTCCCCGTCGTTGATGACGTCCACGCCGGCCTCCACCTGGCGCCGGGCCGTGGCACCGACCGCTTCCCGCACCGCGTCGGCCCAGGCCGTCTTGTCGATCCCGCCCCGGGCCCGAGCCGCCATGGCCTCCATCAGCCCGGGGGGGCGCGGCAGGCTCCCGGTGTGGGTGGTGAGGATGCGCTCCGTGCTCCGCTTCATGACTACCCCTCTCCCTTGCACGGCATCGCCAACAAACTGTTACCTAACCGCAACGCGTCAGTCCTGGCAAGCGCGTCCTGGAGCGACCACCATAGGTGTCGTGCACGGATGGTGGTCGGTAACGCTGGTCGTGGCCGTTCTGGCCGGGATCACGGCTTTGCTCGCGCTCCTCTGCCGCATAGAGCTCCAGCTCTATGCCCCGCCCCCGGAGCCGGCAGGGGAGCCCTTCACAGCCGAGGCGGGGGCCTTGCCCCAGCCGCGTGTCCCGGCCCTGGTGCCTACCGGCCTTCCCTTCCAGGAGCCTCCGCCTCCGAGCCAGTGGCGGCAGGCCGAGTCGAGCGTCATGGCCACGTAGACGAGCGCCACGGCCGGCAGGCCCAGGGCCTGACGGCGGGGCAGGCCGTAGAAGCCCAGGGTGGGCAGGTAGCTGACCGCCATCAGGAAGGTGGCCGTCGCCCCCGCCGCCACCTGGCGGGCCGAGCGGGGTGGGGCGACCAGGGCGGCCGGCGGGACGAGGTACAGCAGCGCCATGCCCGCCACTGTCCCCGCCACCAGGGCGGGCGAGTGACGCAGCTGGGTGGAGGCGCTGCGGGCCACCGTCTGCCAGATGGGCCGGAGGCCCCCGCCCCGTGAGAGGGCCCGTACCTGCTGGCCGAGGCCGAGCCACAGGCGGCCCCCGTTGGCCTTCACGATGCCAGCCAGGGCGACGTCGTCGATCACCGCCTCCCGGATGGCCTCGAGGCCCCCGGCCCGGGCTATCGATCCCGGGCGGACCAGGATGCAGCCGCCGGCGGCGGCCGCCACCCGGGAGCGGGGGTCCGCAGCCAGGAAGAAGGGGTAGAGCTGGGCAAAGAAGTACACGAAGGCCGGCAGCAGCCAGCGCTCCCACCGGCTGGTGGTGGGCAGGGTGGCCATGACCGAGACCAGGTCGAGGTCCCCCTCCTCCAGGAGGGCGGCCAGGGCCCGGACCGAGCCCGGGGCGTGGACCACGTCGGCATCGGTGAGCAGCACCAGCTCGGCCCCCATCTCCGCGGCCTCCCGGATCCCCTGGCGCAGGGCCCACAGCTTGCCCGTCCAGCCTGCCGGGGGTGGCGTTCCCCTCACCACCTTGAGCCGCGGGTCGTCACCGGCGACCAACCTGGCGACCTCGGCCGTGTGGTCGGTGCTCTGGTCGTCCACCACCACCACTGCCCCGAGGCCCGCCTGCCCGAGCAGCGCCGGCAGGCTGATGGGCAGGTTGGCCGCCTCGTCGCGGGCAGGTACCACTGCCACCACTGACCTGGGTTGCCGCCAGCCGGGAGGGGGAGGGGGGAGCCGGGGGCCGGCCCGCCACCAGCCACCCCGGTCGGCGAGGAGCAGGGCCCAGGCCGCGGCGGAGACGCCGGCGGCCGTGCCCAGGACGTGGCCGGATCGGACCTTCATGGGCCGGCATGCTAGGCAAGGGGCATGCCGCCGAGCGTGGAAGCGCTGCGCCGCCTGTGCCGGGAGGACCTGGAAGCCGGCGTGGAGGACATCGAGGCCACAGGGCGCCTCCCCGAGGAAGTGGTCGAGCGCCTGGGCCAGCTGGGAGCCTGGCGCCTGGGACTGCCGCCTGAGCACGGCGGGTTCGGGCTCCCCCTCGCCCAGCTCGTTCCCTACCTGGAGGCGGCCGCCGAGGGGCCCGCTCCCGGACGGATGCTCGTGCACCTGTCCAACGGCATCTGGCGCCCCATCCATCGCTACGGGCAGCCGGCCCAGCAGGAGCTGCTGGCCGAGATGGGCCGAGGCCGGGCCTTCGTCGCCTTCGCCCTCACCGAGGCCAGTGGGGGGACGGGCCGGGACCTTCACTCCCGCGCCACCCGATCAGGGGACAAGTGGCTCCTCCGGGGCGAGAAGCACCTCATCACCTTCGCCGACCGGGCCACCCATTTCCTCCTCACGGTCGCCAGCGACGACCGGCGGGCCCCCGACTCGCTCACCACCTTCCTGGTCCCCCGGGACACCCCCGGCCTGGACATCGACTCCTCCCAGGGGACCATGGGGCTCCACGGGACCGGTCACGGGTTCCTGCGCTACCAGGACCTGGCCCTGCCCGACGCCGCCCGGGTGGGCGCTGTCGGCCAGGGCCTCGAGGTGGCCATGCACTTCCTCGACTACAGCCGACTGTCCCTTTCGGCCTGCATGGTGGGCCTCGCCCAGCGGGCCCTGGCGGAGTCCCTGGCCTTCGCCCGACGCCGCGTCACCTTCGGCCGGCCCATTGCCGACCGCCAGGCGGTCCAGGGCCACCTGGCCCGCATGCAGGCCTTGCTTTCAGCAGGCCGGGCCCTGGTAAGGGAGGCTGCCGCCGCCTACGACGCTGCTGCCGATGCGGGCGGCCTCGGCTCGGAGGACCTGTCCGCTCTCTCCGCCACCACCAAGCTCTACTGCCTGGAGATGGTGGGCGAGGTAACCGACCGGGCTCTGCGGGTGCACGGCGGGTGGGGCTACACGACCCAGGCCCCCATCGAGAGGATCTACCGCGATGCCCGGGGGTTCTGGTTCGAGGAGGGGACCGCCGAGATCCAGTCCCTGGTAGTGGCCCGTCACCTGCTCAACCGATGAGGGCCATTGAGCTGACGCCGGCCGGCCTGGCCCTGGCCGAGGTTGACCCCCCCAAGCTTCCCGACGGCTGGGTGCGCGTGGCGGTGGCCGCCTGCGGGGTGTGCCGCAGCGACCTGCACCTGGCCCGGGGCGGTGCGCTGCCCCCGGGTGTCGACTGGCCCCTCCGCCCTGGCCACGAGGTGGCCGGCACGGTGACCGAGACCGGCACACCGGCCGGCCCGGCTCCGGGCACGGTGGTGGCCCTCCATACCCTGAGGGTATGCGGTGCCTGCCCGGCCTGCCGGGCCGGCACCGAGGAGCGCTGCCCGGAGGCCCGGGTGCTCGGCATCCACGACCCCGGAGGCCTGGCCGAGGAGGTGGTGTGGCCGGCGGACCGCGTCGTTCCCATCTCCGGGATCGACCCCGTCCAGGCGGCGCTCCTGCCCGATGCCGTGGCCACTGCCCACCACGCCCTCCGCCTGGCTGACCCTCCCGAGGGCGGCACCCTCGGCCTGATCGGTCCGGGCGGGGTCGGCTCCCACGTCCTCCAGCTGGCCCGGGCCCTCCGGCCCTCGGTGGAGCTGGTGGCGGTCACCCGCTCCGAGCCCACGGCCGCCCGCCTCGCCGCCGCCGGCATCCGGGTCGTGCGCCCCCTCCCCGGAGCGGCCCGGGCCGTCCGCCAGAGCCTCGGCCTCCTCGACGCCGTGATCGACTTCAGCGGGGCCCCCGAGGCTCCCACCGAGGGCCTGCGCATGCTGGCCCCCGGAGGGCGCCTGGTGCTCGGCGCCATCCGGGACGAGCCCGTCTCCCTTGGCCTGCCCATGACCGGCCTGGTCACCAGGGAGCTCACCGTCACCGGCTGCTACGCCTCCACCCTGGCCGACCTCGGAGAGGTGGCCGCCCTGGCCGCCGGGGGCCGCCTGGACCTGTCCGGGTCCGTGTCCGCCCGCCTCCCCCTCGCCCAGGCGGGTCAGGCCCTCCAGCTTCTCGAGGACCCCCCCGGGGGCCTGGTCCGTGTGGTCGTGGAGCCCGGCCGTGCCTGAGCCGGCCGGAACCTTCGCCGGCCAGGTGGCGCTCGTGACCGGGGCGGCGAGCGGCATCGGCCGGGCCACCACCCTCCTCCTCCTGGAACGGGGGGCGTCGGTGCTGGCCTGTGACCTGAACGCCGGGGCCGGCGCCACCCTGGAGGAGGAGGCATCCGGCCGGGCGGCGGGACGCCTCGCCTTCCGGGTGGCGGACGTGGCCCTGGAGGCCGACGTGGCCGGGGCCGTCGCCGCCGCCACCGCGGCCTTCGGCCGCCTGGACCTGGTCGTGAACAACGCCGGTGTGCCGGGGGCCTTCGGCCCCATCACCGAGCTGGCGGTGGAGGACTGGGACTACACCTTCTCCGTCCTGGCCCGGGGGGTCTTCCTCGGTACCAAGCACGGGGCCCGGGCCCTCATCGACCAGGGAGGGGGAGGGGCCATCGTCAACGTGGCCTCCATTGCCGCCTTCTCGGCCGGCGCCGGCCCCCAGGCCTACTCGGCCGCCAAGGCCGCCGTGGTGAACTTCACCCGTTCGGCGGCGGTGGAGCTGGCCCCCCACCGCATCCGGGTGAACGCCGTGTGCCCGGGGGTCATCCGCACCCCGTTCCTGGAGCCGGGCCGCCCCCAGGACCTGGGCCCGCTCCTGGGCCGGGTCCAGCCCTGGC
This sequence comes from Actinomycetota bacterium, assembly GCA_021325455.1. Taxonomy (GTDB): domain Bacteria; phylum Actinomycetota; class Acidimicrobiia; order Acidimicrobiales; family JAJPHD01; genus JAJPHD01. Next base: position 46,113 of record JAJPHD010000014.1, on the reverse strand, counting down.
CCGAGGCCGGCCAGCCCGCCGACGTGGCCAGGGTGGTGGCCTTCCTGGCCTCGGCCGAGGCGGGCTTCGTCACCGGGGAGGCCGTGGTCGTCGATGGCGGCTTGGAGGCGGCCGGGCCGGGGTTGGACCGGGTCCTCAAGGTCGACCCGCGCCACGCCGGCCTGGTGGGCGTGAGCCGGGGCAGCACGGGTGCACCCCACGAGGTGCGCCGGCGGCCCGGGCAGGCATGAGGCTCGCTCAGTACCCTCCGCCGTAGCCGGACGAGGACGAGGACGACTTGGTCACCGCCTTGCCGGAGACCGAGATCACCGTCCAGGTGCCGCCGAACGACTTGATCCCCTCCCCATGGGTCTGGCCGGGCCCTTTGTCTCCCGAGAAGGTGTAGAGCTGGTGGCCGTAGTAGGTCAGCTGGTGGCCCGAGGACCGCTTGAACTGCCCGAAGTGGGTGGCCGACAGCCCGGGGCCGAACTTGGGAGGCTTGGTCACCAAGAGGGGTGGCCAGATGGAGAAGCAGCCCCCCGTGCAGGTGGACTTGGTGGGGGTGTCCGAGGACAGGATGTAGAGGGTCCGCCCCGTGCCCGTGGCCAGGATCTTGCCGTACTTGGAGGACTCGATCTTGACCGCCACGGCCGAGGCCGACGAAGCCGGCACCGACGAGGCCGTTGACGAGGGCGGCGTCGATGACGGGGTGGAGGACGAGGGGACGGACGAGGCGGGGGGCGTGGACTTGCTGCCACAGGCCGCCAGTCCCATGCCCAGGGCCACCACGGCCACCGGGGCGAGGACCTTGCCGAGTGCAGTGCGCATGGGCTCCCTCCTGGCGCTGGGGTCTGCCTGCCAGGATAGGTAGCCCATGGCCCTCATAATCGGCACCTCCGGATGGCAGTACCGCCACTGGCGTGGCCGGCTCTACCCCGAGGGCCTCCCCCAGGCCCGTTGGCTGGAGCACTACGCCGCCCGCTTCCAGGCCGTGGAGGCCAACAACCCCTTCTACCGGCTCCCGGAACGGGCCACCTTCGAGGAATGGGCGGAGCGGACCCCGCCTGACTTCGTGATGGCGGTGAAGATGAGCCGCTACCTCACCCACGTGCGCCGCCTCCGCTCACCTGAGGAGCCCGTGGCCCGGTTCCTGCAACGGGCCGGGGGCCTCGGCCCCAAGCTGGGGCCGATCCTCCTCCAGCTGCCGCCCAACCTGTCCGCCGACCTGGGAGCCCTGGACGCCACCCTGGCCTGCTTCCCCGCTGGGGTCAAGGTGGTGGTGGAGCCCCGCCACCCCTCCTGGGCGGTGCCTGAGCTGGCACAGCTCCTGGAGGCCCGGGGGGTGGCCCTGTGCCTGGCCGACAACCGCGGACCGGCCACGCCGCTCTGGCCCACGGCAGGGTGGGGCTACGTCCGCCTCCACGCCGGCCGGGCCCGGCCCGAGCCGTGCTACGGGCGGCGGTCCCTCGCCACCTGGGCAGGGCGGCTGGCCAGCCTGTGGCCCCCCGGTGCGGAGGTCTACGCCTTCCTCAACAACGACACGGCCGGTTGTGCGCTGCGGGACGCCCGGTGGCTGGCGGCCGCTGCCCGTCGGGCGGGCCTGGAGCCTACGCGGGTGCCGGGACCGGCCGAGGTCCCCGTCGGGTAGACCACTTCCATGCACCCCAAGGCAGAGCGAGTCCAAGAGGCCCTCCGCCGGCTGGGAGCCGCCGGCCAGGTGAGGGAGCTTCCCTCCAGCACCCGCACCGCCACCGAGGCGGCTGCCGCCGTGAGCACGAGCGTGGCCCAGATTGCCAAGTCCCTGGTGTTCCTGGCCGGCGACCAGCCGGTCCTGGCCATCGCCTCGGGAGCCAACCGGGTGGACCTGGACCGCCTCGGGGCCTGCCTCGGCTCCCCCGTCTCCACCGTGGACGCCAAGGCGGTGAAGCAGCTCACCGGCTATGCCGCCGGCGGGGTACCTCCTGTTGCCCACAACCGGCCCCTCACGACCGTCATCGACGCCGACCTGGAGCGCTACGAGATGCTCTGGGCTGCTGCGGGCACCCCCCATGCCGTCTTCCCCACCACCCCAGCCGAGCTGGTCCGCCTCACTGGGGGCCTGGTGGCCGAGATCGCCGAGCGACCCTAGGCGTCACAGCCGGGACCTTCTGTCCCGCCGCCCCGACCGGGATGGGCCGCTTCAGGTGCCGAAGAGCCGGTCCCCGAAGTCCCCCAGCCCCGGGACGATGTACGCCCGGTCGTTGAGCCCCTTGTCCACGGCGGCGGTGACGATGTCCACCTCGGGATGCTGGCGGGACAACCTCTCGATGCCCTCGGGGGCAGCCACCACCGACAGCAGGGTGATGTGAGCGGGGTGCTCCCGGGCCAGGGCCGAGGCCGCTGCCGCCGCTGAACCCCCCGTGGCCAGCATGGGGTCGAGCAGCAGGACCCAGGCCCCGGCCATGTCAGGGAGCTTGGTGTAATAGGCCGAGGGCTCGAAGGTGGCCTCGTCCCGCTCCAGGCCGATGTAGCCCACGGCCAGCTCTGGCAGGAGCTCGGTGACCGCCTCCAGCATCCCGAGCCCGGCCCGGAGGATCGGCACGGCGACGAGCGCCACGTCCAGGGCCCTGCCGTCGGCCTCGGCCAGAGGGGTCTCCACCCCCAGGGGCCGGGTGGGAAGGGACCGGGTGGCCTCCAGGGCCAGCACCAGGGACAGGCGTTTGGCCACCACCCGGAACAGGGCCGGAGGGGTGCGGTGGTCCCGCAGGGAGCGGACCATGGTGGCTGCCAGCGGGTGGTCGACAACGGTGACGCTCACGCGGCCCATTGTGCTCGGCCGCAGAGCCTCGTGGGAGGACCGGGTGGCACCTGGCCCAAGAGGCAGCTCCGGGCTGGCTCGAGGGGGTGATCAGGGCGCCTGGCGGGGCCCGGGAGAGGGTATGGCCTGGTCCGGGGCCAGGACCGGTGCCTCGACCTTCACCGTCCCCGGGTACTTGAGGCCGGTGCCGGTGTTCAGCACCACCACCTGGTCGTGAGCGGAAAGCCATCCCTGCTTGCGGAGCTGGCGGACGGCCGAGAAGCAGGCAGCTCCCTCGGGGCAGACGAAGCAGCCCTCTGCCCGGGCCAGCTCCCTCTGGTCGGCGAGGAGATCCTCGTCGCTCACCGCCACCGCCGTCCCCCCCGTGGAGTACAGGGCGTCCAGGACCAGGAAGTCCCCGAGAGCCTTGGCCACGTTGATCCCGAAGGCAACCGTGCTCGGCTCCGGCCATGGCTCGCTGGCCCGGGCGCCCTGCTGGAAGGCCCGCACGATAGGGGCGCAGCCAGCCGCCTGCACCGCCACCAGGCGTGGTAGGGGCCCTGTCACCCACCCCAGCTCGGCCAGCTCGAGGAGGGCCTTGTGGATGCCTATGATGCCCACCCCCCCACCCGTCGGGTACACGATCACGTCGGGCAGGCTCCAGCCCAGCTGCTCGGCGATCTCGATCCCCATGGTCTTCTTGCCCTCGAGGCGGTAGGGCTCCTTGAGGGTGGCGACGTCCTGGTAGCCAGGCCGCCCCTCCAGGGCCGCGGCCACCAGGTGGCCGGCGTCACCGATGAGCCCGTCGACCAGATAGAGCTCGGCTCCGGCGGCCACGCACTCAGCAGCGGCCACCTGCGGGGCCCCCGTGGGCATGGCGATCAGGCACGGCAGGCCGGCCCGGGCCGAGTACAGGGCCCATGCCGCCCCGGCGTTGCCGTTGGTGGGCATGGCCACGCCGGTCACCCCCAGCTCCCTGGCCCGGGAGACCCCTGCCGTCGCCCCCCGGGCCTTGAAGGTGCCCGTCGGGACCAGGCCCTCATCCTTCATGAGCAGCCGCTCGACCCCGAGGCGCTCCCCCATGGCCCGGAGCGGGAGGAGGGGTGTCATCCCCTCGCCAAGGCTCACGACGGCCTCCGGGTCCTGGACAGGCAGCAGCTCGTGGTAGCGCCACAGGTCCAGCCCACGCTGGGTGGTATCCAGGGCCTTGGGGTCGAGCGAGGCCCCCACCTTGGCCAGGTCGTAGCGGGCCAGGAGGGGCGCCCCGCAGGTGCAGGTGCCCTGGACCTGGCCGGCGTCGTAGGTGGCACGGCATCGGGAGCACTCCAGGTGAGAAAGACAGGAGAACGGCACACGGGGAATCTACGGCCGGACATCACCCCCTGCGTCCCCAAATGGCATACCATGACGTCCAGGGGGAGTGGTTACATCTCACCAACCGAGTCACCAACAGAGGAGGACAGGGTGCATCGGATCCTCGTAGGCACAGCAGGCCTCATGGTGGGGGCCGGGGCTCTGGTCCTGGCTGGGGGCGGGGTAGCCAGCGCCCAGTCGGGCAACATGAGCCCCTCATGCCAGAAGCTCACGGCGACCTTATCCACGCTCCAGTCCCAGCTCACGGCGGCCGCATCGAACCCCTCGAAGCTGAAGAGCGCCGTGAGCCAGGTGGCAGCGCAGATGCAGGCAGAGTCGGCCTCGGCCTCCCCGGCCGTGAAGGCTGCCGTGGGGACCTTCCTCGCCCAGCTGCAGCAGGCTGCCTCGGGCCAGGTGAACATCCCGGCCCTCACCACTGACGCCGGGAACATCACCAAGGCATGCACCGCCACCAGCTCGGTGACCGCCGTCCCCAGCGGGGCGCCGGCCACCGGCGGAGGCAGCACCGCCGGCCTGCAGGACGCCGGGCTGTTCGGCGTGGGAGGCGCTGCTCTCCTGGGGGGAGCGGGGGCTTTGGCCCTGGCCTGGAGGCGGCGCGGGCTCACGGCCTGAGCGTGGCGGCCCGGGCCGGGCTCCCCGACGGAACAGGGAGCCCGGCCCGTTCGCCCCAGAGCTACCGGGACTTCCTCCCCAACTGGGGGACCTTCGTGTTCTCCGCTCCTGCCGGGTAGCCCACCCGCCGCAATCCCACCCCCGGGCTCCTACCTGGGGTCGCTCGGCCAGTTGGGCTGGAACAGGTGCCACTGCTCAGGGGCCCGCCGGATCAGGGCCTCCATCTCGCCGGCCAGGGCCGCGGTTATGCGGCTCACGTCCTGGTGCACAGGTCCCCGACGGGTCGTGTCCAAGGGGGGCCGCAGGATGGCGTGATGACGCCCCCCCGGAAGGTCGATCACGGCCGCGGGAAGCAGAGTGGCTCCCGTGCGCAGGGCCAGGGTGGCGGGGCCGGCAGGGAGGGTCGTCTGCTCTCCGAAGAAGCTGACCGTGGTTCCTCCACCCCCGAGGTCCCGGTCACTCACCAGGCCCACTACACCGCCCTCCTTCAGGCAGGCCAGGACCTCGCGCACCGCCTTGGGCCCGAGCGGCACCACGGTGAGGCCCATGGCCCGGCGCCGGGCATAGAACCACTCGCTCAGCCCCTCCCCCGGCAGCGGCTCCACCACCACCGTCATGGGGTGGCCGATGGCGGCCAGCCAGGCCCCTCCGTAATCCCAGCTCCCCAGGTGAGGCAGGGCCAGGATCACCCCCCGGCCCCGGTCCAAACCAGCCTGCAGGTTCTCGAAGCCCTCGAAGCTGACGTGGGCCTCGAGCTCCTCCCTGCCCATCCCCGGGAGGCGGAAGGAGTCCCTCCAGTACCGGCCGTACGACACGAAGGCCCGCAGCACGGCCAAGGAGAGGGCTGGCCCAGCCAGCCGCCCCTCCGACACCCTCTGCAGGTGGCTCCCCACCAGGCGACGCCGGCGGGGCATGGCCGCCGCCATCGCCAGCGCCCCCAGCTCGGCCGCCCCCACCCATGGGGGTAGGCGCCGGGCGGTTGCCGAAGCGGCCCGATAGGCGAGGAACGTCAGGCGCTCTCGCGGGCCGTCCGCCGCCATGGCCACCCCGGAGCCTGAGACCCTGGGTCAGGGGCTCTCGCCGTGGGAACCCCGCTGCGGGCGGGGGCGTCCCCCGGCACCCAGGCGCTGCCGGCGGGCCAACCACCTTTCGACAGGGTCGCCGGAGCGCCGGGCCCGCCAGCGGGACTCCACCCGCCCGGCACCGGGGCGCCGCTCCGGCCACCAGGATGCTGGGCGCCAGGTCTCCCCGGCTGCGCTGCCAGCACGAGAGGCGGCGGCGCGGGCTGCGGCGGCCTCCCTCCACGCCCGCCAGCGCGACTCCACCCGGCCGGGGCGCCAGACCCCGGCCTGGCGGGCGTCCTGGCTGGTCCGGGCGGCGGCCGGGGCCTGGCGCCAGACCCGTATGAAACGCTGTCCGGCGGTGGCCACGGTGAGACCCAGCATGGCCCACAGCATGGGCACGAGCAGGGGGAAGAAGGGCTGCACGATGAGCCCTGTGCCCAGGGCGATGAGGCGCTCGGCCCGCTCCATCAGGCCTCCCTTGGCCGACAGCCCGAGGGACTCGGCCTTGGCCCGCACGTAGGACACGAGCATGGTGGCAGCCAGCACGCCGAGGGGGAGCACAGCCAGGTGCCCCTGGCCCTGCCCGGACAGGTACCAGGCCACGCCCCCGAGGAGGAGCGAGTCGGTCACCCGGTCCGCCACGGAGTCGAAGAACGCCCCTTGCACCGAGACCGTGTCGGTGGCCTTGGCCACAGGGCCGTCGAGGAGGTCGGGAAGACCGCACACGCCTACCAGGAGCGCCCCTGCCACCAGGTGACCGGTGGCGATCACGACGGCGGCCACGACGGCGAGCGCCAGGCCCAGCCCGGTCAGCTGGTTGGCGGTCACCCGCGTCCGGCGCAGCACCGCGCTCACCGGGGCCGTGCCCCGCTCCACGGCAGCCCTCCAGCGGGCGTCGAACACCCCTTCACGCTACCACCCGACCCTGAGTAGGCTGCCCCTATCGCGAGCCGTGGTGACCACGGTCACCTGTGACCAACCAGGGAGAGGTGCCGGTGAAGAGCTTCCCGCCAGCGAGGATCCGCAACGTGGCCCTGATCGGCCATGGGGGGGCAGGCAAGACCACGCTGGCCGAGGCCCTCCTGTACGCAGCCGGGGCCATAACCCGCATGGGCCGGGTCGAGGACGGGACGACCACGACGGATTTCGAGCCCGAGGAGCACAAGCGGGGGCTGTCGCTCTCGCTCGCATTGGCCCCCTTCGAGTGGGACGGGCACAAGGTGAACGTCATAGACACGCCTGGCTACGCCGACTTCGGCGGTGACGTAGCTGCCGCCCTGTCCGTTGTCGACCTGGCCGTGGTGGTGGTGAGCGCCGTGGACGGGGTCGAGGTGCAGGCGGAGCGCTACTGGAAGATGGCCGCTGACCTGGGCCTGCCCCGGATCGTGTTCGTCAACAAGTGCGACCGGGAGCGGGCCAGCTTCTCCCGCACCCTGGACCAGCTACGGGAGCGCTTCGGGTCGGGGATCGCCCCCCTGGAGCTGCCCGTGGGCGAGGAGTCCGAGTTCCGGGGGATCGCCGACCTGCTGTCGGACACCGCCATCCTCTACGAGGAGCCACCCAGCGCAACCGGGCGGGGGAGGCCGGCGAGGAGCGGACCCATTCCGCAGGACATGGAGGCCCAGGAGCACCAGGTCCGGGAGGCACTGGTGGAGGGCATCGTGGTGGCCGACGACGAGCTGATGGAGAGGTACCTGGAGGGGGACGTACCCAGCCCCAAGGAGCTGGAGGACACCTTGGCCCACGGGGTGGCATCGGCATCCGTCTTCCCCGTCGTGTGCGGCTCGGCCACGCTAGGGATCGGCGTGGACCGGCTGGCCACCTTCCTGTGCGAGATCGGGCCCTCCCCCGTCGACCGCCCTCCGGTCCGGGTGCGGGCCGGGGACAAGGAGATGGAGGTGAGGCCCGATCCCGCTGGCGAGCCCCTGGCCATGGTGTACCGGACCCTGGCCGACCCTTACGTGGGCAAGGTCTCGCTGCTCAAGGTGCTCTCCGGGACCATCCGGCCCGACACCGTGCTCACCAACCCCCGCACCAAGGTGGACGAGCGCCTGCACGCCCTGTTCACCTTGCGCGGCAAGGACCAGGAGCCCGTTCCCGACGCGCCTGCGGGTGACCTGGTAGCCGTGGCCAAGCTCTCGGACACGGCCACCGGTGACACCTTGGCACCCAAGGGCACGCCCGTGGTCCTGGCCCCTCCCCCCCGTCCCGAGCCCGTGCTGTCCATCGCCATCCGGCCCCGGTCCAAGGGGGACGAGGACAAGCTCATGACGGCCCTCCACAAGCTGCAGGACGAGGACCCTTCCCTCGTGGTGCGACGGGACGACGAGACCCACCAGACCGTGCTCTCGGGCAACGGGGAGACCCACCTCTCGGTGGCCTGTGAGCGCCTGCACCGCAAGTTCGGGGTGGATGTCGAGGTGGAGGACCTCCTCGTCCCCTACCGGGAGACCATCACCACGCCGGCGGAGGCCGAAGGCAAGTACAAGAAGCAGACCGGTGGGCACGGGCAGTTCGGGGTGTGCCACCTGCGGATCGAGCCCCTCCCCCGCGGGGAGGGCTTCGTGATCGAGGACAAGATCGTGGGTGGCGCCATTCCCCGCCAGTTCATCCCGGCGGTCGAGAAGGGCGTTGCCGAGGCCATGGCCTCAGGAGGGGCCCACGGCTTCCCGGTGGTGGACGTCAAGGTCGTCTGCGACGACGGCAAGTACCACAGCGTGGACTCGTCCGAGATGAGCTTCAAGATGGCCGGGAGCCTCGGCTTCAAGGAGGCCTTGGCCAAGGCCCAGCCCGTCGTGCTGGAGCCCATCTCCCTGCTGCGCGTCACCATCCCTGCCGAGCTGCAGGGCGATGTCCTGGGGGACCTCAACTCCCGCCGGGGGCGGGTGCAGGGAACCGAGGTGGAACCCGACGGCCAGCAGACGATCGTGGCCCTGGTGCCCACCTCGGAGATCGTCCGCTACGCCATAGACCTTCGCTCGCTCACCGGCGGGCGGGGAAGCTTCTCGGTGGCCCACGACCACTACGACGTGCTGCCTCCCAACCTGGTCTCCCGGCTACCCAAGCGGGAGCCCTAGCCGCCGGCCCGCAGCCGGGCCAGCTCCTCGCCCACCCGGCGGTCGTGAGCCTCCTGGTCCGCCCGGGCCCGGGAAGGGCTCCACCGGCCCACCATCACGAAGATGAGCGCCATGAAGGCCACCACGCCCGCCGCGCACACCTCGAACCACAGCTGCCACTGGGACGGTGTCGCCGCAGCAGCCCGCTTGACCCTGGCCAGCGCAGCGGCATGGGACCTCAGGTAGGCCAGCTCACCCTTGAGCCTGGTGTCGGCGGCCACCGCCTCGAGGCGGGGGAGGCCTACCTCAGCGACGGCCCTCTTGAGGAGGGAAGGGGGGATGGCGTGAGGAGGGTACCTCGAGAGCTGGGCGAACAGGCGGGGGTGGGCCAGCACCACCTTCAGGTTGGGATCCGTCTTCAGCATGGCCTGGGCCTTGGCTGCCACCGGGGCATCGTCGACCAGCGGGCTGACGCTGGTCACGGCGAGCGGCAGGAAGATGAACGAGACAGCGATGACGATGCGGATGATCCAGCCCCACACGGCCAGCCCCGTAGCCATGAGGGCCGGGTTGCGAGCCTCCACGGTTTCGGTGAAGCCTGCCATCCAGGGGGCATAGGCCATGGCCAGAAACAGGGCCAGGAGAGAGATCTCCCAGACCAGGGTGTAGTAGCCGGTGGTGCGGGTGTGGGCGGTCTGGAAGAGGAGGACCAGGATCATCGCCAGCGTCCCGCAGGCCCCTGCCACCATGAAGGGCTTTCGCACCCGGGACCAGTCCGAGAGCAGGCCCACCACGATCAAGGCGCCAGCGTCCACGGCCCAGTCCCAGGTGAGGATGCCGTTGGCCTGGGCCGTGCTGAACCCGAAGTTGGCCGTCAGGTAGATGGTGAAGAACCCCACGGCCGCGTAGTAGATGAGCAGGAACACCGAGATCCCGAAGGCTGAGCCCACGACGTCGGCATGAAGCATCTGGCGCCAGGGATGGCGCAGGATGGACTCGATGTCCAGGCCCTTGGCCCGGGCCTCGACGAGAGCCAGGTCCCGGTGGGAGACCATGAGCTGGTCCCTGAGGGCTGGGGACAGCTCCCGGAGCCCGACGAAGGCCACCAGGAACATGACCAGGCCCACGATCCCGCATATCACGTACTGGCTCTCCCAGTCGTGGTAATAGCCAAGCGTCTGGTTGGCCACCACGGCCACGACGAGGCTGCCCACCACGGGGCCCAGGGTCCAAAAGCCCATGGCCGAGGCCCGCCCCAGCTGAGGAGAGAAATCCCGCACCAGGGCGGGGGTGGCCACCAGGATGATGCCCTCCACGAACCCGATGGCAGACACCTCCACGGCATAGGCCCACTGGTTCGGTGCGTTGGGCACGGCCACCAGGGTCAGGAGCCCGGTCACGAGAAGGCCGTACACGACGAGGTTGGTCCGCCCGTAGCGATCGCCAAGGCCGGCGACGATGGAGGAGAACGCCCCCACGGCGTTGCTCACCACCAGGATGTAGACGTAGAAGCTGAACGACATGTGGTAGTGGGCCAGGATCAGCGGAGCCGCTCCCCCGCCCACGTACAGCTCGTAGTAGAGGACAACCGTGGCCACCACGACGATGGCGAGATAGATGAAGCGGCTCGCCCGGCCGGGGTACTCATCGAGCTGGCGGGACCACATCCACGAAAGGGGGTGACGGCCCGCCCTCCCTCCACCTGAAGGCGGCACGCCCCGGTGAGACTCGGCCTCGGGCCTTTGGAGCGGTGCGGACTCGGCCATGATCCCCTCCGTCACTGGCATGTGCGGGGCAGGCGCCCTGCCGGCAACGTAACCCCTGCTTGACCGGCGGTCAAGTGGCCGGGCAACCGCCGGGGGGATGCCGAGCTCGTTGTTGACCTTCTCCGGCCGGTCCGCCACACTCACTGCCGGGAGGTGTCAACAGTGGTGGCAACGGAACCAGCCCCCAGCAGGGAGTCCCGGCGCGAGGCCCCCCCGGGAGAGGACAGGCGGGCCCAGCTGCTGCGCCATGCTGCCGACCTCCTGGCCGAGCGGGGCTATGCCGGGGCAAGGGTCAGCGACATCGCGGCCCGGGCCGGCGTGGCCAAAGGGCTCCTCTACTGGTACTTCCCCAGCAAGGAGGCCCTGGTGGCCGAGCCGGTGAAGGAGGTCCAGCTCCAGCTGCGCCGGGCCCAGGGGCAGGCCATCGAAGGGTTGGACGACCCGTTGGAGCAGATCTACGTGGGGTCCCGGGTGGCGGTCCATTACGTGGCTCAGCACTACCACCTGTACGGCTCCCTCAACTCCGTACCCCGCCGTGGTGCCCAGCCTCCCTGCCCGGCCACGTTGGAGGTCCACGCCCGCGACACCACCAGGGTCCTGACCGAGGGCCAGCACCGGGGCGTGGTCCGACGGAGCGAGCCGGCCACGGCGCTGGCCTGGGGGGTGAGCGCCCTGGTGAACGAGCTGGTCCGCTTCCATGCCCTTGGGGTCCTCAAGGGCTCCGTGGAGGAGGTTGCGGCCCTGGCCGCCCGCTCGACCGTTCACCTGGTGGCAGCTGACCGGGCCCTCGCCGAGGCCGTCATCCGCCGACACGGGCCCGGCAGGACCAGGGGCAGGGACAAGGAGCGAGAGGGGCTTCCTGGACCCCGCCGGTCCCCCGCTCCCGCCTAGAGTCACCCCTTCGTGACCGCCATCCTCGGCATCAACTGCTTCAGCCACGACACGGCAGCCGCCCTCCTCGTCGACGGCCAGCTGGTCGCCCTGGGCGAGGAGGAGCGGTTCAACCGGGACCGCCACACCAAGGCCTTTCCCCACTCGGCCATAGGGTCCTGCCTGGCTGCCGCCGGCCTGGGCATGGCCGAGGTGGACCTGGTGGCGGTGGCCCAGCGGCCGGCGCTGGACTGGGGGCGAGGGGCGTTGGACGCTCTTGGACGCCGGTCGGTCAAGCGCCTGGCCGCCCAGACCTACACCGATGGGCGCCTGGTGTCCAAGGAGCTGGCCTTCCGCCGTCGCTGGGGGTACAGGGGCCGGATGCTGCACGTGGGCCACCACGACGCCCACGCCGCAGCTGCCTTCTTCGCCAGCCCCTTCGACCGGGCAGCCGTGCTCACCTTGGACCGGGGGGGAGACTTCCTCTCCACCACCCTCTCCCTGGGTGAGGGCAGCCGCCTGCGCACCCTCCGCCAGCTGCGCAACCCCGACAGCCTGGGCGAGGTGTACACGGCCCTCACCTGGTTCCTGGGCTTCCGGCCCAACGCCGACGAGGGGAAGGTGATGGGCCTTGCCCCCTATGGGTCCGATCGCCTCGTGAAGGACCTGGACCAGCTCGTGACGACCGAGCCGGGAGGCCTGTTCCGGGTCGACCTGTCCTGGTTCGCCTACCAGGTGGAGGGCAAGATCCCGGTGTCGCAGCGGTTCCTCGACCGCTACGGCCAGCCCCGGGTGCCGGAGTCGGCCCTGACCGAGCGGGACAAGGACCTGGCCTTTGCCATCCAGGACCTGACGGAACGGACCGGCCTCCATGTCGGGAGAGTGCTCAGGTCCATGAGCACCACCACCAACCTGTGCCTGTCCGGCGGCGTCGCCCTCAACTCCGTAATGAACGCCAGGCTGGCCGCCGAGGCGGGGTTCACCGACATATTCGTCCAGCCCGCCTCCTCCGACGCCGGCAACGCCCTCGGCGCCGCCCTGTGGGCCTGGCACCACCACCTCGGTCATCCCCGCAGTTGGGTCATGGAGCACGCTTTGTGGGGCGTCTCATACCGCGAGGAGCAACTGGCCGGAGCCCTGCGTCAGGCGGGGGTCGAGTTCAGGCGGGTGGATGATCCCGCCGATGCCGCCTCCGGACTTCTCGCCGACGGGAAGGTCATCGGCTGGTTCCAAGGACGGGCCGAGGTGGGGCCGAGAGCCCTCGGGTCGCGTTCGATACTGGCCGACCCACGGCGGCCCGACACCAGGGACGTGGTGAACGCCCGGGTCAAGCGGCGGGAATGGTTCCGCCCCTTCGCCCCTGCCGTGATGCACGAGCGCGGCCCGGCCTGGTTCAGCGACTACCGCTACAGCCCGTTCATGCTCCTGGTCCTGCCCGTGCGCCCCGAGCAACGGGAGCGGATCCCGGCCGTCTGCCATGTGGACGGCACCGGGCGGGTGCAGAGCGTGAGGCAGGACCTGGACCCGCTCTTCTACCGGCTGCTGGCCTGCTTCGAGCGGCGCACCGGGGTGCCGGTGGTCCTCAACACCAGCTTCAACCTGCGGGGCGAGCCCATCGTCCACCGCCCGGCCGAGGCCGTGGCGGACTACCTCGCGAGCGACATGCAGGCCCTCTTCCTTGGCCCCTTCCTGGCCGAGAAGCAGGGCTGAGGCACGGAGAGGGTCGATGGGAGGGTGGGAAGGTGGGGCGAAGCCTGGGGCCGGGCCCGGCGCCAGCTGCAGGAGGGACGGGCCAGCCGGGGCTCAACCCCGGCCCTGCCCCTGACGATGGGATAGGGAAGTGAGGCGGGAACAATACGGGACGATCAGCGTTATGTCGGTCCCGAGAAGACACGACGGAGGTTCGATGACCCAGACCCTTTACCCGGCAGACGAGGCGGCTGAGGCGCCCGCTGCTGCCGACCTGCTCGTGCGCGAGCAGCTGGAGGCCGAGGCCCGGGTGGCCGAGCTGGCCGGCGAGCTCGAGGCCATGGGTGCCGATCTCGAGACCGAGGTGACCTTCGACGACGAGGACGCCGAGGGGGCGACCAGCTCCCACGACCGGGAGAGGGTGGTCGCTCTGCTGGCCTCGGCGCGCAGGCACCTGCAGGACGTGAGGGAGGCCCTGGCCCGGGTGGACGCCGGCACCTACGGAGTCTGCGAGCGATGCGGGCGGCCCATCCCCCGGGAGCGGCTGGAGGCCCTCCCCACCGCCAGGGCCTGCGTGTCCTGCCTGGATCGCAACCCGCTGCGCCGCCGCAGCTGAGGGTCGTCGGCGGGCTCCTCGGGCGAGGACCCGCCCGGCACGCTCACCCGTGCCGGGGAGGCGCCGCGTCGCCGGAGGAGCCGTCTCCCGGCCACGCCCTCCGCACCCGTTCCCAGGTGTCGGGCAGCGCCTCGGGGAGAACACGGGCCTCGGCGATGGTGGTCATGAAGTTGGTGTCACCGTTCCAGCGGGGAAGGGCGTGGGCGTGCAGGTGGTCGGGGACACCCGCCCCCGCCACCAGCCCGAAGTTGAACCCCAGGTTGATGCCCTCGGGCTGGTAGGCCCGGCGCAGGGCCGTCACGGCCCGCGTCATCCCCTGCCACAGCTCGCCCGCCTCCGACGGGTCGAGGTCCGCCAGGTCCCCGACGTGCCGGATGGGGAGCACCATCAGGTGGCCGCTCGTGTAGGGGAAGGCATTGAGCACGGCGGCACAGCGCTCACCCCTCCACACCACATAGGTGGCTCGGTCGGGCTCTCCGCTCTCGAGTATCCGGCAAAGGACGCAGCCCGACCCCCTCGTGCCCTGAGCGCCCCCTTTGGCGGCGCTGGCCACATAGGGCATCCGCCAGCCGGCCCAGAGGCGTTCCAGGCTCATCCCCAGGCCGGCGCCGGCCGGCGCAGCGCCACCTCCTCGGCCACCTTGTCCGCCAGCTCGGCGACGGGGACTCCCCGCCGGGGCCGCTCAGAGCCCCGGGCGTTCACACCCACCGTCCCCCCCGCCACGTCCTCGTCCCCCACCACGAGCACGTAGGGGACCTTCTCCAGCTTGGCCCGGCGGATCCTGGCCCCCAACGGCTCTCCCGCCTCCACCAGGTCGGCCCGCAGGCCCGCCCGCCCGAGCTGGGAGCGCACCTCTTCGGCGTAGGCGCGGTGGTCGTCGCGCACCGGGAGCACGCGAGCCTGGACCGGGCAGAGCCAGGTGGGAAGAGCCCCGGCGTAATGCTCGAGGAGCACACCCAGGAAGCGCTCGATCGAGCCGAACAGCGCCCGGTGGATCATGTGTGGCCGGTGCAGGGCGTTGTCGGGGCCCGTGTAGGCCAGCTCGAACCGGGCCGGCTCCTGGAAGTCAACCTGCAGGGTGGCGATCTGCCAGCGCCGTCCTATGGCGTCCCTCACGTGGACGTCGATCTTGGGGGCGTAGTAGGCCCCCTCCCCTTCGGCGAGGTGGTACTCGAGGCCGGAGCGGTCCAGCGCCCCGGCCAGGGCGGCCTCGGCCCGGTCCCACTCCGCTGGCTCCCCGATGAAGCGCTCGGGCCGGGTGGAGAGGTCGGCCTCGAACTCCTCGAAGCCGAAGGTGCGCAGCAGGCGCAGCACGAAGGCGAGCAGGCTGGCCAGCTCGTCGCCCAGCTGGTCGGGGGTGCAGAAGATGTGGGCGTCGTCCTGGGTGAACCCTCGCGCCCTCAACAGGCCGTGCAGCACCCCTGACCGCTCGAAGCGGTAGACGGTCCCCAGCTCGAACAGGCGCAGGGGCAGCTCCCGGTAGGAGCGGGTCTGGGCCCGGTAGATGAGGGCGTGCATGGGGCAGTTCATGGGCTTGGGGTAGTAGGACGCCCCCTCCACCTTCATGGCCGGGTACATGGAGTCTGCGAACCACTCCAGGTGGCCGGAGGTCTCGAAGAGCCCTGCCTTGGACAGGTGGGGCGTGTAGACGAACTCGTAGCCAGCGGCCTCGTGCTCCTGGCGGGAGTAGTCCTCCATGATCCGGCGCACCAGACCCCCCTTGGGATGGAAGACGGCCAGGCCCGGCCCCAGCTCGGGAGGGAAGTGGAACAGGTCCAGCTCGGCCCCGAGGCGGCGGTGGTCCCTCTCCTCGGCCTCCTCCAGCCGCCGCAGGTACTCCCCCAGCGCCTTGTCGCACTCCCAGGCCGTGCCGTAGATCCGCTGCAGCTGGGGCCGGCGCTCGTCTCCCCGCCAGTAGGCGCCCGCCACCCGCAGCAGCTTGAAGGCCCCCAGCCGGTCGGTGGACGGGACGTGAGGGCCGCGGCAAAGGTCCACGAACCCCGAGGAGTTGCGGTAGGTGCTGATACCCCCGGTGCCCACCGGCGCGGGCTCGGCGGCCGCCGCCCCGGGGTCGTCCTCACCTGCGGGGTGGGCGACCCCCTCGATGATCTCCCGCTTGTAGGGCTGGTCGCGGAAAAGGGCCAGGCCCTCCTCGATCGTGTGCTCCTCGCGCACGAAGCTCTGGCCCTCGCCCACGATCTCCCGCATCCGCGCCTCTATCCGGGGCAGGTCGTCGGGAGAGAAGCGGGCGCCGCCGGGGAGCTCGAAGTCGTAGTAGAAGCCGTCCTCTATGGCCGGCCCGATGGCGAAGTGGGCGCCGGGCCAGAGGTCCAGGACCGCCTGGGCCATGACGTGGGCCGTGGAGTGGCGCAGCACTGCTCGGCCCGCCTCGGAGTCGGCGGTGAGGATGGCCACCTTGGCTCCGTCATGAAGGGGGTGGGCGAGGTCCACCTCGGCGCCGTCCACTGTCGCCGCCACGGCGGCGCCCGCCAGCCGAGGGCCCACGGCGGCGGCCAGATCGGCTGCGGTGGCACCCGCCGGGAGGGAGCGGGGCGAGCCATCGGGCAGGGTGACGGTGATCTGGTCGGCCATACGGCAAGGAGCGTAACCGGAGGGGAGTTTCAGGACGGGAAGATCCCGAGGAGGCGAGCTGCCTCCGTCACCCCCTCACCGGCGGCCGCCGCCTCGTCCATGGCGGCGAGAGCGGCTGGGATGTCCAGGTCGTCGTCCAGGTGGGCGCGCACCTGCTCCAGCACGGCGGAGCCCGGCCGCTCCAGGTGCCATCGGGCCAGGCGGTCAGCGGCCCGGGGCATGAGGCGGTCGTCCCACTCCCACGAGCTGCGATAGTGGTGGCCGAGGATGGCCAGGCGGACGGCAGCGGGCTCCCAGTCCTTCAGCAGGTCGCTCACGAACACCAGGTTGCCGAGCGACTTGGACATCTTGGCCCCGTCGAGGCGGACCATGCCCTGGTGCATCCAGTGGCGCACGAAGGGTTGCCCAGTGGCGGCCTCGGACTGGGCCGCCTCGCATTCGTGGTGGGGGAAGACCAGGTCGGCCCCCCCGCCGTGGAGGTCGATGGTCGCCCCCAGTTCCCTCATGGCCAGGGCCGAGCACTCGATATGCCAGCCGGGCCGTCCCCTGCCCCAGCGGGACTCCCAGGCCGGCTCGTCAGGCGCTGAGGGCTGCCACAGGACGAAGTCCAAGGGGTCGGCCTTGTGAGGATCCTCGGGGTTGCCCCCTCTCTCGGCCGCCAGGGCCAGCATCTCCTCCCGGGTCAGGTGGCTGATGCGGCCGAAGCGGGGGTCGGCGGCCACCCGGAAGTAGACGGCCCCCCCGGAACGGTAGGCGTAGCCGGCCCGGAGCACCCTGTCGATGACGGTCAGGATCTCGGGGATGGCCGAGGTGGCCCGGGGCTCGGCGTAGGGCGCCAAGAGGCCGAGGGCCTTCATGTCGGCGTCGAAGCGCGCCATCTCCTCGGCAGCCAGGTCGAGGAAGTGCACGCCCAGCTCCCGGGCCTTGCGCAGGATGTCGTCGTCCACATCGGTCACGTTGCGCACGCAGCGGACCTCGTGGCCCCGGTCCCGCAGGCGGCGCTGGAGGACGTCGAAGGTGAGATAGGTGGCGGCATGGCCGATGTGGGTGGCGTCGTAAGGGGTGATGCCGCAGGTGTACATGGTCACGACCGGACCGGGCCGGAAAGGCACCACGGCCTGGCGGGCGGTGTCGTAGAGGCGCATGGGGGGAGCCGTGCTCACGCCAGGCCCCGGGCCCACTTCATCCCCCGGGCTCACTCCAGGCTCCGGGCTCACGGCGAGACCCCCGTGAGGCGGATGGCGGCCCTGGTCCGGTAGCGGATGTTGAGGTTGAGTATCACCCCGGTGAACGCCTCGATGGCGGCGGCGTTGGCCAGGCTCCCGGCGTCCAGGGGCCGGAGGCCGGGGACGCGGGCTATCAGGTCGGTGGTGGCGCCCAGGGCCCGAGGATGGTCCGAGCACACCAGCACGTCGCTCTCGACGGGCCGGGCGATGTCCCCCAGCTCCTTGGCCGGCACATGGTGCAGGGCTGCCACCACGAGGGCCCCGGGGGCGGCAGCCTGCACCGCCGCTGCCACCGAGCCCCTCGGCGGGACCAGGGGATGCAGCTCCTTGCCCACCTTGACCAGGGCGTTGGCCATGGAGATGACGACCTTGCCGGCCAGGTCGGCGGCCAGGGCCCCCGCCGTCGTGGGGGCGCCGTCCCAGGGCGTCGCCACCACCACCATGTCGCAGCGGGCTGCCTCTGAGTTGTCCGCTCCCTCCAGGGACAGCTGGTGACCGGGCCAGGCCTTGGTCAGCTCGGACACGGCCTCCCCGGCCCGCTCCAGGGAGCGGGAGCCCAGGGTGACCTCCACTCCCACCGAGGCCAGCCTGGCTGCCAGGGCGCGGCCGGCCGGCCCGGTGCCGCCGAGGATGCCCACTCGCACGGGAGGCGAGGCTACCGGCCGGCGCCAGGGTTGTGACGGGAGCGGGGCGGCGGCCTCACCGGTGGGCTCCGATGGCCACCTCCTGGGTAACCGCCCCGCCGCTGCGGGGGTCGGACCCGGGATGGCACTCCTCACCGGCAAGCGGATCCTCGTCACGGGCGTCCTCACCGACGCCTCCATCGCCTACGCGGTAGCGGCCAAGGCCCAGGAGGAGGGGGCAGACATCGTGCTCACTGGAGCCGGGCGGGGATTGTCCATCACCCAGCGCACGGCCCGGCGGCTCCCCCGCCCCCCCGACGTGCTGGCTCTCGACGTCACCCGCCCCGAGGAGATCGCATCGGTGGCCGACGAGCTGGGGAGGCGCTGGGGGGCGCTGGACGGGCTGCTGCATGCCATCGGGTTCGCCCCCGCCACCTGCCTCGGAGACGACATCCTGCGGGCGGAATGGGAGGACGTGGCAGTGGCCCTGCGCGTGTCGGCCTACTCGCTCAAGGCCATCACCGCCGCCCTCCTTCCCCTGTTCCGGCAGGCAGGCCGGGCTTCGGTGGTCGGCCTCGACTTCGACGCCACGGTGGCGTGGCCTGCCTACAACTGGATGGGAGTGGCCAAGGCGGCCCTGGAGTCCCTGGCCCGCTACCTGGCGAGGGACCTGGCTCGTGAAGGGGTGCGCGTGAACCTGGTGGCGGCAGGGCCCCTGCGGACCATGGCGGCCCGCTCCATCCCCGGCTTCGAGCGCTTCGAGGACGTGTGGGGAGGCCGTGCGCCTCTGGGCTGGGACGTGCACGACGCCGACCCGGTGGCGAGGGCCTGCGTGGCGCTCCTGTCCGACTGGTTCCCCATGACCACCGGGGAGATCGTCCACGTGGACGGCGGGTTCCACGCCATGGGCGTGTGAGGCCGGCCAGGCCCGGAAGGATCAGCCCCCGGCCGGGGGTGTCCCCCTCACGCCGCCTCCTCCTCGGCCCCCTTGTCCCTGTCCCTGCTCCGGCTGGTGCCCGTCACCAGGGGCGAGCGGGCCACCATGAACACCCCCACGATCATGAGGGCCAGACCCAGCAGCTCGAAGGCCAGGTCCAGGGGGTAGAGGCGCAGCTCCTGGGAGAACAGGCCCGCCCCCAGGCCGATCCCGGTTATGGGTTCGGCGATGGTTATGGCAGGCAGGGAGGCGGCCAGAGGCGCGGCCTCGAAGGCGCTCTGGGCCAGCACCAGGCCGCCGATGGCCACCGCCACCAGCGAGTACGGCTGCCAGGTGGACAGCACGGCGGCCACCCCGTGGTTGGCCAGCACCAGCAGCGTCCGTTGGGTGAGGCCGTCCTGCAGCCCGTAGAGGATGCCGGCCCCCGTGGCAAGCAGGGTTGCCTCCTCCCCCAGGTCGGAGCGCTTGGCCACCCAGGTCACCCCGCCCACCACGGCCAGGATGGAGGCCCCGGCGATGAACCAGTTGGCAGGCACCACCGTGCTGGCCTGCTCCTTCTGGGGCCCGGCAGCGATCACGAACATGGCCAGGCCCGCAATGAGCACGCAGGCCCCGATCCACTCCCGCTTGCCCAGGCGGCGGCGGGTCCAGGCCGCCGAGAGCGGGAGGGCAAAGAGCAGGTTGGCGGCCAGGAGGGGCTCCACCAGGGGAAGGCTGCCGCGGCCAAGGGCGGTGGCCCCCAGGATCTGGCCCGCCACCATGGCCGCGATGCCGGCCAGCCACAGGGGCCGGCGGGCCAGGTCCAGGAGCAGGCGCAACGACAGGCGCTCCTCGGGAGGAGCCTGGGCGGCAGCGTGCTGCTGGATCACGAAGCCCAGGGCCAGCATCAGCGCCGAGCAGAGACCAAGGACGACTACTAGGACCATGGTGGTGGCCCGACCCTAGGGCCGCTGCCGTGGGCGTGAGGGGTCAGGAGGCTCACCCGGGCCGGGCATCCTCGGCCCTTACCCCATCGGGAGCAACCTCACCCCCCCGGCCGGCCCCTATCCGCCCCTACGGCCTGGCCCCACCCCGGGCCCGCCCCTGTGCCTGGCGCACGGCACCGGCCAGCCCCCCCGCCGTCAGCCGGTCCAGGGCCACATGGGCCGCCCCCATGGCGTCCGCCACCGCCTGGCCCAGCCCGAGCCCCCCGAAGCCTTCCTCGGCGTCCACGACCAGCGCCGGCATCCCCTGGCGGCGAACCTGCCCGGCAGCCTCCAGGGCAGCCCGCAGGGGGTCCTGCCCCGGGCGACGACCCTCGGTGGCCCTGCCGTCCGACACCAGCACCAGAAGTGGCCGGTAGCCGGCAGGCCGGCCTGCCTCGGCCACCCGGAGGGCGGTGGTGATGCCTTCGGCCAGGGGCGTACGCCCCCCGGTGGGGAGGCTGGCCAGCCGGGCCCGGGCCACCTCCACGCTGGCAGTGGGACGGAGGGCGAGGCGGGCCCCCTCACCCCCGAAGGTCACCAGGGCGATGCGGTCCCGGCGTTGGTAGGCATCCAGGAGGAGGCTGAGCACCGCCCCTTTCGCCGCTTCCATGCGCCGGGGCGCCCCCATGGAGCCCGAGGCATCCACGGCCAGCACCACCAGGACGGCCTGGTTCTCCTCACGCACCGCCTCCCGGAGGTCGCCCGGACCCACGTCCAGCTCGCCGGCTGCGCCCCCCGTGGCTGCCCACCGGCCCGCGGCCGCCTTCACCGTGGCAGCCAGGGCCACCGAGCCCAGCGGGCCCTGGGGCTCCCTGGACCCCACGGTCCGGCCCCGCCTCACGCCCTCAGCCCGACCGGCTCGCCGGCCCGCCACCGGCGGCGGCCCGCCCGGTGGGCCCGTCAGGCGCCCCCTCCGCGGCCCCAGGTCCCTCGGCCCGAGCACCACCGGCTCCCCCGGGGCCGCCGGCGGGCGGGAGCCGGCCCCCCCCACCCCTGGGCCCGGGGTCGCGGGCCCCCCAGAGCCGGCGCTATCCGCCCTTCCACCCTCGCCCGGTGCGGGCCCCTGGGGCCGGGCATCCTCCCCTCGCTCGTCGGGGCCTGATCCTGCCCGGCTCCCTGCCTCCCCTGGCCCTTCCTCCCCTGGCCCGTCCTCCCCTTGCCCGGCCTCCCCTGGCCCCAGTGCCTTCTCCAGGGCGCTCTCCAGCTCGCCGGCATCGATGCCCGGTTCCTCGAAGGGGGAGCGGCGCCGGCGGTGGGCCAGGGCCATCCCTGCCACCCGGCGGACATCGGAAGGCCCGGCCTCGCCCCTCCCCTCCCAGGCCGCCAAGGCCGAGGCCGCCCGGCAGATGACCAGGTCGGCCCGCAGGCCCTCCGCTCCCAGGTCGGCGCAGAGCGAGCACACCGCCTCCATGAGGGCCTCTCCCATCGCCGGCCCCCCCGGCCGGGGCCCGACGCGGCCAGCCGCCTCAGCCAGGCGCCCGGCCAGGTCCCGGTCCGCCCCCTCCCACCGGGCCGAGAACTCCCGGGGGGAGCGGTCGAACTCCAGCCGCCGCCGGACGGCGGCCGCCCTCTCGGCGGGGTCCTGGCTGGCCGCCACCTCGACGGCCAGCCCGAAACGGTCCAGCAGCTGGGGGCGGAGTTCCCCCTCCTCCGGGTTCATGGAACCGACCAGCACGAAACGGCTCTGGTGGCTGTGCGACACCCCCTCTCGCTCCACCCGGTTGACGCCCGAAGCCGCCACGTCCAGCAGCACGTCCACCAGGTGGTCGGGAAGCAGGTTCACCTCGTCCACATAGAGGACCCCCCCGTGGGCCGCTGCCAGCAGGCCGGGCTGGAAGCGGACACCGCCACCGGTGAGGGCGGCGGCGAGGTCCAGGGACCCCACCACCCGGTCCTCGCTCGCCCCCACGGGGAGCTCCACGAAGGGAGCCTGGCCGGGCAGGAGGGAGGCCAGGCCCCGGGCCAGGGTCGTCTTGGCCGAGCCCTTCTGGCCCCGCAGGAGCACCCCGCCTATGGCGGGGTCGATGGCGGCCAGGAGCAGGGCCAGCTTGACCTCGTCATGGCCCACCACCGCCGAGAACGGGAAGACCGGCGGCCCGGCGCCGGGGCTCGCCCCCTCCTCCCCGGGCCGGCCGAGGCTTCCGGCGCCCGCAGGGCTCATCCCCGCTCCTCCTCCCAGCCCTCTGCCTCCAGCAGCGCCGAGCGGAGGGCATCGAGGGCCTCCTCCGAGGCGTCCCACAGACCCCGGTGGCGGGCCTCCAGGAGGCGCTCGGCGATGGTCCGGAGAGCCCAGGGGTTGGACCGCTCGAAGAACTTCCGCACCTCGGGGTCGGCCACGTAGGCGGAGGTCACCCGCTCGTACATCCAGTCCTCCGCCACCCCGGCGGTGGCGTCGTAGCCGAACAGGTAGTCGACCGTGGCGGCCATCTCGAAGGCACCCTTGTAGCCGTGGGCCTGCATGGCGGCGATCCACTTGGGGTTGAGGACCCTGGTGCGGACCACCCGCGCCGCCTCCTCCGAGAGCGAGCGCACCCGGGGCCGGGACGGGTCGGCCGAGTCGCCGAACCAGGCCAGGGGCGCCTTCCCGCTCAGGGCCCGGATGGTGGCGACCATGCCGCCGTGGTCCTGGAGGTAGTCGTCGGAGTCGAAGATGTCGTGCTCCCGGTTGTCCTGGTTCTTCACCGCCACCTCGATGCCGGAGAAGCGCCGCCTCATGGCATCCGGTTGGGCGGTCCCGGCCACCGGCTGGCCGGGGCCGGGCCGGCGGTAGCCCCACCCGCTCCAGGCCAGGTAAACCTCGGCCAGGTCCCGGTCGTCGCGCCAGTCCCTCGACTCCAGGAGGGGCAGGATCCCCGAGCCGTAGGCCCCCGGCTTGGGGCCGAAGACCCTCGGGTCCCCGGGGCCGGCCGTCCTCAAGGGGTTGTGGCTCTCGGGCTCGTCCAGGCCCGCAACCAGCTGGACGGCGTCGTCGAACAGGCCCAGCACCCAGGGGAAGGCATCCCGGAAGAAGCCGGATACCCGCAGGGTCACGTCCACCCTCGGCCTGCCCAGCTCTGCCAGCGGGATGGGCTCGACACCCACCACCCGGCCCGACTCCTCCCCCCACACCGGGCGCACCCCGAGGAGGGCCAGGGCCTCGGCCAGGTCGTCGCCACCGGTGCGCATGGCGGCCGTCCCCCACACGACCAGGCCGACCGAGACCGGGTAGCGCCCCGTCTCGGCCAGGTGCCGCTCCACCAGCTCGCGGGCCAGCTCCTGGCCCACCGACCAGGCCAGCGGGGAGGGGACGGCCTGGGGGTCCAGGGAGTAGAAGTTCCGGCCCGTCGGCAGGACATGGGCCATGCCCCGGGAGGGGGCGCCGCTCGGCCCGGAGGGGACATGGCGCCCCTCCAGGGCGGCCAGGACGGCGCTCACCTCATCTCCGGTGCGCCGCAGGGCAGGCACCAGGCGCTGGCACACCCAGGCCAGGGTGATGGGCACCCCGTCGCCGTCCCCCCCGGCCCCGGCCAGCCCGGCCGGCCAGCGCCCCGGGTCCTCTGGCCACCCGGCCTCCTGCAGGGCGGCCAGGCGGCGTCGGCACTCGGCCTCCACCCGGTCCACATCACTCCTGCGCCCCTGGCCCAGGTCGAGGCCCAGCTCAGCTGCCACCCCGGCCCGCAGGGAGGGCACCCGGCCCTGGGGCAGCCGGGTGAGGGCCAGCACCAGGTCCAGCTCCGCCTCCCCGGCGGGGGCCTGCCCCAGGGTGTGCAGGCCCCCTCTGATCTGGGCGTCCTTCAGCTCGCACAGGTAGCTGTCCAGGTGCACCACGAGATCGTCGAAGGCAGGGTCCTCGAAGCTGCCGTCCCCGGCCCCGGGCGCCTGGGCCAGCCCCAGGTCCCGGTGGATCTCGGCGTCCACCAGGAGGTCCCAGACCTGGGCCCGCACGGCGGGGAGCTTGTCCGGGTCCAGGGCAGCCACCTGGGCGTAGGTGTCGAGCAGTGTCTCCAGCCGGGCCAGGTCGTCGTAGGTGTCGGCCCGGGTCAGGGGGGGGACCAGGTGGTCCACCACCACGGCGTGGGCCCGCCGCTTGGCCTGAACACCCTCCCCCGGGTCGTTCACCACGAAGGGGTACACGAGGGGGAGGTCGGCCAGAGCCACGTCGGGCCAGCACGCGGCCGACAGCCCCACCCCCTTCCCCGGGAGCCACTCCAGCGTGCCGTGCTTGCCCACGTGCACCACCGCATGGGCCCCCCACCCCTCGGCCAGCCATCGGTAGAAGGCGATGAAATGGTGGGTGGGCACCAGGTCGGGCGAGTGGTAAACGGCGGCCGGGTTCTCACCGAACCCCCTGGGGGGCTGAATGGTCACGAGCACGCCCCCCAGGTCGAGGCCAGGGAACACGAGGTCTTGCCCATCGACCCAGACCTCCCCCGGGGGCTCCCCCCACGCCTCGGACAGCTCAGCCCGGTTACGGGGCGGAAGCTGGGCGAAATGCCGCCTCCACTCCTCACCCCTGGCGCGGCCACTTGCGCCGGCCGCCTGCCCCGGGGCTAGCCCAGGCGAGTCGTACGGGCCCATGGCGGCTGCCAGCTCGGCCATGAGCTCGTCCCCCGTGGCCGGTATGCGGTCCAGGTGGTAGCCAGCCTGGCGCATGGCCTCCAGCAACGCCAGGACGGACGCCGGGGTGTCCAGTCCCACGGCGTTGCCCAGCCGGGACCGCCTGGTGGGATAGGCGGAGAGCACCAGGGCCACCTTCTTCTCCCCCGGGGGCACCCGGCCCAGCCGGGCCAGGTTGGCCGCCAGACCGGCCACCCGCTCGGTGCGGTCGGCCACGGTCCGGTAGGCGGTCACCGGAGACCCCAGGTCGTCACCGTCGTCGACGGTCTCCTTGAACGAGAAGGGCACGCCCACTATGCGCCCGTCGAACTCGGGTATGGCCACGGACATGGCCACGTCCAGGGGGCGCAGGCCCGCTCCGCTGGCCAGCCACTCCCCGCTCGAGCTGGTGGCTGCCACCGCCTGCACCAGGGGGACACCGAGGGCGGCCAGCCCCGAGGCGTCCCACCCGTCGCCCTCCTCGGTGGCGGTGCCGGCGGCCAGGACGGTGGTCACCACGGCATCGACGGCATGGCCAGCCAGGACCTCCGCCACCTCGTCCCCCACCGGGGGGCGCAGGGAGTAGCACCAGACCGGCAGGGGGTTGGTCCCCCGCTCCTCCAGGGCCCGGCACAGGTCCTCGACGAACTGGGTATTGCCCGAGATGAGGTGGGCCCGGTAGAAGACGACCCCCACGGTGGGCCGCTCGGGGCGCAGGTCGGGGGACCCCCACACCCCCACGGCCGGCACCTCCACCGGGGGCTCCCAGCCCGCCGACGTGCCGAGAAGGGTGTCGGACAGGTAGCGGAGCAGGTTCTCCAGGTTGGCCGGGCCGCCCTGGGAGAGGTAGGCGAAGGCCTGCGACCACACCTCCGGCCCCACGGTGGAGGCAGCTGCCATCTCGGCGTCAGGAGCGGCCTCCCCCCCGAAGGCCACAAGGGGCACTCCCCGGCGCCTGCACTCCTTCACCAGGGCGTCGAAGGGCTGCCCACCCCCCCAACCCTTCCTGCCCCCGAGGAGCCGCACTATCACCAGTTCCGCCCCCTCCAGCTCCGGGGGACCAGCCAGGTCCGACGGGTTGGCCGCCCGCAAGGGGGATAGCTCGGGCCCCAGCCCCTCCGCCAGGGTCCGCAGGGCCAGGATCTCGGTGTCGGCGTTGGTGAGCAGCAGGATCATCGGGCCCCCTCCTCGATGATGGCCTCCACGGCCCCCATGTCCAGGTGGGCCTCCAGCAGGTCCGCCAGCCGGTCGAACTGGGCCTGGCGGGCTGAGTCGAAGGACACCCCTGCGGGCCGGAACCTCCGCCTGCGGCGCCTGCCCACCTCCGAGAGGAAGGCCGCCCGCCAGCCATCCTCCTCGAACAGGCCGTGCAGGCTGGTGCCGAGGACCGTGCCGGAGGAGTCGACGGCTCCCTCGGGGCCGGCCCCATAGGCATCGTCCAGGTGGATGAAGGGCTCGGCCCCCGGCCCGGCCTCGGGCCGGCCGTGGTGGATCTCGTAGCCGCTCACCCTCTGGACCGCCCCGGCGAAGCGGCTCCAGCCCCGGCGCTGGCGGGTCACCTTGTCAGGGCGGAACATGGTCACCACGTCCAGCCAGCCCAGGCCCTCCACCTTTCCCGCTCCCGACTCCACCTCGTCCACGATGACCCGGCCGAGCATCTGGTATCCCCCGCACAGCCCGAGCACCACCGTCCCCCTCTCCCTGGCGGCGGCGAGGGCCCGGTCCAGGCCCCGGCCGCGCAGCCAGGCCAGGTCCGAGACGGTGGCCTTGGACCCGGGGACGATCACCAGGTCCGGGTCCCCCAGGGCGGCGGCCGTCTGGACCAGGCGGACTCCCACCCCCGGCTCTATGGACAGGGCGTCCAGGTCGGTGAAGTTGGCCATGCGGGGCAGGTGGACGGCGGCCACGTCCAGGCTCTCACCGGCGGGCTCGCCGGCCGGTGAGGGGCGGGGGCCGGCCAGGGCCAGGGAGTCCTCGGCGTCCAGGGACAGGCCGTGGGTGAAGGGGAGGACGCCCAGGCAGGGGACCCCGCAGCGGCGCTCCAGGTCCGCCAGGCCGGGGCCCAGGAGCACCGGGTCCCCCCGGAGCTTGTTGACGACGAGCCCCCTGACCAGACGGCGCTGCCCGGGCGGCAGCAGGGCCAGGGTCCCGTAGAGGGAGGCGAACACCCCGCCCCGGTCTATGTCACCGACGAGCACGGCGGGCAGGCCCGCCTCGCCGGCCACCCGGAGGTTCACGATGTCCTCCAGGTTGACCTCGGCCGGGCTGCCTGCGCCCTCGCACACCACCACCTCGAACCGCTCCCGGAGGCTGGAGAGGGCGTCCAGCACCACCTGGAGGAGGCGAGGCTTCTCCGCCTGGTACTCCTTGGCCTCGAGGTGGCCGAGGGGCCGGCCCATGACCACCACCTGGCTGGTGCGCTCCCCGGTGGGCTTCAGGAGGACCGGGTTCATCGCCGCCTCGGGCACGGCCCCGGCAGCCAGGGCCTGGACCCCCTGGGCCCTGGCGATCTCGTGCCCGGAGGGAGTCACATAGGAGTTCAGGGCCATGTTCTGGGCCTTGAAGGGACAGGCCCTGACCCCCCGCCGGGCCAGCAAGCGGCACAGGCCCGTGACGACATGGGTCTTGCCCACGTCGCTGGCCGTGCCGCAGACCATCAGCCCGCCCCTCATCCGAGAGCCACCCCCAGGCCGAGGAGCAGGCCTGCCAGCATCAGGGTCACATCACGGGACAGGTCCACGGCCCGCCCGATGTCCTCCCCCTCGGCAGGGCGGCCGGTGCCGAGAGGGGGCCGCAGCTCCACCCGCTCTCCGTAGCGGTTGATCCCCCCCAAGCGGAGCCCCAAGGCGGCGGCGAAGGCGGCCTCGGCCACCCCGGCATTGGGAGAGGGGTGGCCCCCGGCATCCCGCCGCACGGCCCGCCACACCTCAGGGGCGCTGGCCGGCCGGGCCAGGGCCACCAGGCCCCCGCACACCCGGGCGGGGACCCACCCGGCCACGTCGTCCAAGCGGGCGCTGGCCCATCCGAACCTCTCGTAGCGGGGACTGCGGTGGCCCACCATGGCGTCCAGGGTGTTGACGGCCCGGTAGGCGAGGGCGCCCGGCGCCCCGGCCACGGCGCCCCACAGCGCCGGCGCCACCACGGCATCCACGGTGTTCTCGGCCACCGACTCCACCACCGCCCGGGCCAGCTCCTTGTGGTCCAAGGCGGTGGGGTCCCTCCCCACCAGGGCAGGGACCAGGGCCCTGGCCGCCGGCAGGTCCCCCTGCTCCAGCGCCCCCCCGACCCGGGCCGCCTCCTCGGCCAGGGCCCTCCCGGCCACCG
Organism: Actinomycetota bacterium; assembly: GCA_021325455.1. GTDB lineage: Bacteria > Actinomycetota > Acidimicrobiia > Acidimicrobiales > JAJPHD01 > JAJPHD01. Next base: position 18,069 of record JAJPHD010000014.1, on the reverse strand, counting down.
CCACCCCCACGGCCAGTGCGGTGGCTGCCCCCTGGCCCGTGGCCCGCCGGAGCGCCCACCCTCCCGCCAAGCCGCAGGCCACCCCCAGGCCGGCGTGGCGGGCGCCGGCGAGCCGGGTGTCCCGCCACCACCTCTCCTCCGCCCTGCGCAGGCCCCGCCCCAACCATGCCACCGGGTGCAGGCGGGCAGGCGGCTCCCCCGCCAGCCGGTCGGCCACCAGCCCAACGGCGGCCGCGGCGCACCGGGCTGCAAGGCGGGCTCGCACCGGGCTCACCACCGGGCCGCCGCCACCAGCAGGCCCACCGTCTCCCCCACCAGTCCAGCGGCGCCCAGGACATCCCCGGTGTAGCCACCCAGACGGCGCCAACCCAGGGCCACTGTCCCCGCTGAGGCCGCCACGGCGGCGAGGAGGGCCACGATCCCCGGGAGGGGCCGCCAGGCCAGCATGAGGCCCAGGGACCCGGCGAGCCCCAGGGCAGCCACGGGCAGGCGCCGCCCGGTGCCGTCGAGGAAGGCCGTGGCCAGGCCTCCCCCCTCCCTGGCGTAGGGCAGGGTCAGGGCCACCAGGGCCATCATCGACCGGGAGGCGCACCACAGCCCGGCCAGGAGCAGCACCGACGGGGTGGTGGTGGCCAGGGCGGCGAAGCGGGCCAGCAGGGCACAGGCCCCTGCCGCCAGGCCGAAGGCCCCCACCCCGGGCTCGGCCATCACGGCCAGCCGCCGGGAGCGCTCGAGGTGGGCAAGGAGCCCGTCGGCCGCGTCCACCAGGCCGTCGAGGTGCAAGGCCCCGGTGGCGCCCAGGTCGACCAGCACCACCACTGCCGCCGCCACCAGGGGGGGCCACGCCCGTTCAGCGCCCGTCCAGATGGCGCCCAGGGCGGCCCCCATCCCCAGCCCCACGACGGGGAACCAGGAGAGGGAACGGCCGGAGGGGGCTCTGGCGCCTCCGAGAGGCGTCAGGAACGACACCGCGGACCGGAGCCCACCACCCGGGGTCAAAGCCAGACCCCCCCCGGGTCCCCGTCCCGGCGCGCCAAGGGGAGGCAGCGGCCAGCGACCACCAGCCAAACCGGGTCGGCCACCTCGGCCACCTGCTGGTTGAGCGCTCCCAGGGCATCCCGGAAGCGCCGCCCCGCAGCGCTGGAGGGATGCACCCCGAGCCCCACCTCCTCGCTCACCACCACGGTGGGGGAGGTCCTGGCGAGCAGGGCCCGGCACAGGGCGGCGCCATCGGCCCCGTAGCCCTCCCGGCCGGCGAGCCAGGAGCCGAGGGAGTCGACCAGGACCACACCCTCCAGACTCCCCAGGACCAGGGCCAGGTCGTCGCCGGCTCCGGCCTCGAGCGTCCTCCAGCCCGGGGGGCGCCTCTCCCGGTGGACGGCGATACGGGCCGCCCACTCGGGGTCGTCGCCGGGGTCAGCGGCCGTCGCCACATAGGTGACCGACCCGCCCGCCACCTCGGCGGCGAGGCGGGCGGCCAGGCTCTCGGCCACCTCGGACTTGCCCGACCGGGCCCCTCCGAGGACCAGGGCGATCACCGCCGGGCCCCGGCACGCACCGCCTGGTTCACAGCCCGGGCCAGACGCGAGCCCCACAGGGAGCGCGGCCCGCCGAAGAGATGAGGGCGGCCTCCCTCCGGGCAGAGGATGCACACGGCGTCGGTGGCGGTGCCCGTGGCGCCCAGGCCCAGCTCGCCCAGGGCCTGCACCTTGGCCTCGGTGGCGGTGGCCACCGCGTTCACCAGCGCCGAGTCCCCCAGACGCTCAGGCAGCAGGGCGATCACGTTGATGGTGCCCACCAGGGGAGGGCGCACCGCCTCCTCGGGGGCGGCGGCCAGGACCGGGTGGCCCAGCCCCACGGTGGCGGTCACCATCACCCCCCCGTCCTCGGCGCTGGCCCGGGCCCTCACGTCGGCGGCCGTCAGCAGGCCCACCCCCCGGCCGGGCAGGCCGAGGGAGATCGCCAGCCGGCGCAGGTGGTGGTCGGGGTCCCGCCGGGCGTAGGACCCGGGGACCTGGGCGTTGAGGACCCACCGGCGGGGCCCCAGGCCGCCCCCGTGGGGGGCCGAGGCGATGGCCCGCATGGGCTCGGGCAGCCTCCACACCAGCACCGGCCACTCTCTCCCCCCCTCCCGGTGGGAGCGGGTCTGGCACTCCATGACGTCCACGCGTCTCCTCGCCCTCAGGGCCGGCCAGCGCCGGCCAAGGCCACCGGCCGGCCCGCGCCGGGCCGCCCGGACAGGCAGGTCTCCTGGCTCCCGGATCGGCGCTCTCCCCGGCCTTCCCGCCCGCTGGGGCCGTGGCCACGGTGAGGATCGCTCCCCGGTGACAGTTGCGGGACAGCCCCGGATTCGCACCGGGTTCCCTGCTCTGCGGTCCGACAGCCTAGTACGGGCGGCCGCCCCGAGGCGGCAAAGCCTGACCTGGGAGGTCAGGCTTGCTAGGCTTCGTCATGTGTCCGTAACAAAAGGCAGTGCTCCCCTCTCCCCCCCTGACCTCGAGGACCTGAACCACCGGTTCGAGGCGGCCCCGGCCGCCGAGGTCATCGGCTGGGCCGTGGAGATCTTCGGAGCCGGGGTCAGCCTGGCCTCCTCCTTCCAGGACTGCGTGATCATCGACCTGGCGGCCAAGGTGGACCCGGGCATCGAGGTGGTCTTCCTCGACACCGGTTTCCACTTCCCCGAGACCCTGGAGTACGTGGAGGAGGTCCGCCGGCGCTACGACCTCAACCTGCGCGTGGTCGGGCCGGAGGTATCGCCGTCCACCTGGCCGTGCGGCACCGAGTGGTGCTGCCAGGTTCGCAAGGTGGAGCCGCTCAACCGGGCCCTGCAGGGGAAGGAGGCCTGGATCACCGGCCTGCGCAGGGTTGACACCCCGGAGCGGGCCGACGCCCCGGTGGTGGGTTGGGACGCCAGCCGGGGGATGGTGAAGCTGAACCCCCTGGCCGCCTGGAGCGACGAGGAGATGGCCTCCTACATGGCCGAGCACTCCCTCCCCCGTCATCCCCTGGCCAGCCGGGGCTATGTCTCCATCGGCTGTGCGCCCACCACCACCCCGGTCCGTCCGGGCGAGGACCCCCGGGCCGGCCGCTGGCGGGGCACCGGCAAGACCGAGTGTGGGCTGCACGTGGGTGGTGAGACCAGGCCCGGTGGCCCCGATGCCCCCTGGTAGCCTGGCCGCCCGGCCCCCGACCGGCGGAGATCCGGTGGCCTTCCCCCCGAGACTAGGAGCCCGCTTGTGACGACCCTCGAGCACGACGCCAGTCGCGGCCGCGTCCGGCGCTCGCGGCCCGGATCGCACCTGGACGCCCTGGAGTCGCACTCCATCTTCGTCCTGAGAGAGGTGGCGGCCGAGTGCGAGCGGCCGGCCCTCCTGTTCAGCGGGGGGAAGGACTCGGCGGTTCTCCTGCGCCTGGCCGAGAAGGCCTTCCGCCCGGCCCGCTTCCCCTTCCCCATCCTGCATGTGGACACCGGCCACAACTTCCCCGAGGCCCTGGAGTTCCGTGACCGCCGGGTGGCCGAGCTGGGCGAGAGGCTCATCGTGGCCTCGGTGCAGGACTCCATCGACGCCGGCCGGGTGGCGGACGTCCCACCGGGCTCCTCGCGCAACCGACTGCAGAGCGTGACCCTGCTCGACGCGGTGGCCGAGCACGGCTTCGACGCCCTCATCGGAGGGGCCCGCCGGGACGAGGACAAGGCCCGGGCCAAGGAGCGGGTGCTTTCGTTCCGCGACGCCCTGGGGGGCTGGGACCCCCGCAACCAGAGGCCCGAGCTGTGGCACCTGTACCAGGGCGAGGTGGGCCCTGGCGAGCACCTGCGGGCCTTCCCGCTGTCGGACTGGACCGAGCTGGACGTGTGGCAGTACGTGGCCCGAGAGGGGCTCGAGCTGCCCTCGATCTACTTCGCCCACCGCCGCCTCGTCGTGCAGCGCGACGGCATGCTCCTGGCGGTGGGTCCCTGGGTCCAGCCCCGCCCCGGCGAGCAGGTGGAGGAGGCCACGGTGAGGTTCCGGACCGTGGGGGATGCCACCTGCACGGGGGCCGTACGCTCAGATGCCGCCTCGGTGGAGGCCGTGATAGCCGAGGTGGCCACCTCCCGGGTGACCGAACGGGGCGCCACCCGGGCCGATGACCGCTTCTCCGAGTCGGCCATGGAGGACCGCAAGAGGGAGGGATACTTCTGATGAGCGGGCCCGACCCGGCCCGGGGGACGGTCCTCGACCCCACCTCGGCCGGCACCGAGCTCCTTCGCCTGGCAGCGGTGGGAGCCGTCGACGACGGCAAGAGCACGCTCATAGGCCGGCTCCTGCACGACAGCCGCCAGCTCCTGGACGACCAGCTGAGCGCCCTGGCCGAGGCCAGCCAGCGCAGGGGGCTGGCCGAGGTCGACCTGGCCTTCGTGACCGACGGCCTCCGGGCCGAGCGGGAGCAGGGGATCACCATCGACGTGGCCTACCGCTACGCGGCTACTCCCCGGCGCAAGCTGATCATCGCCGACTGCCCTGGCCACGTCCAGTACACCCGGAACATGGCCACCGGCTCCTCCACCGCCGAGCTGGTCGTGCTGGTAGTCGACGCCCGCCACGGCTTGCGGGAGCAGACCCGCAGGCACCTCTGCATCGCCGCCCTCCTCGGGGTGCGCCGGGTGGTGGTGGCGGCGAACAAGATGGACCTGGCGGGCTGGTCCGAGGAGGCCTTCTCCTCCGTCATGGCCGAGGTGACCTCGCTGGCTCGCCGCCTGGGCATGGAGGAAGTGGTGGGCGTCCCGGTATCGGCCCTTCACGGGGACTGGGTGGTGGAGCCCTCGGGGGCGGCCTCCTGGTACTCGGGGCCGACCCTGGTCGAGGCCCTCGAGCAGGCCCCGGTGGACGAGGCTGCCGGTGGCCCCGCCCGCCTGCCGGTGCAGTGGGTGGTCCGCCTTCCCGGAGGGGGGCGGTCCTACGCCGGTCTGTTGAGCGGGTCCGGCCTGCGCCCGGGTGACGCCGTCGTGGCCCTCCCCGGCGGGCTCACCACCACCATCTCCTCCATCCGGACCTTCGACGGCCCCCTGGAGGAGGCCAGCGGCCCCCTGTCGGTCACCGTCCACCTGGCCGACGACCTCGACGTGGGCAGGGGGGACCTCCTGGCCCCGGTAGCCGAGCCTCCCACCGTGACCTCGGAGGTGGAGGCCACCGTGTGCTGGTTCGGGACCAAGGAGCTGGCCCCGGGCCAGAGGTACCGCCTCAAGCACACGACCAGGACCACCCGGGCCGTGGTGCGCGCCGTGAGCGGCCGCCTGGACGTCAACCGCCTCGCCAGCGAGCCGGCCGGCTCGCTGGCGCCCAACGACATCGGGCTGGCCACCCTGGCCGTGGCCACCCCCCTCGCCGTCGACCCCTACCGGGTGAGCCGGGCCACGGGGAGCTTCATCCTCATCGAGGAGGGGACCAACGCCACCGTGGGGGCCGGCATGGTGGGCCCTCCCCCCATCGGCGCCTGATCCGGTACCCTCCCCTCCATGGCCCGCGCCGAGTCACTCGTGCTGGTCAACACCGGCCACGGCAAGGGGAAGTCGTCGGCGGCCTTCGGTGTGATGGGCCGTGGGTGGGCCCGGGGATGGCGGGTAGGGGTGGTCCAGTTCGTCAAGGGCGGGAAGTGGAAGGTGGGCGAGCGCAAGCTGGCCGACCATCTGGGCATCGAGTGGCACACCCTGGGCGACGGCTTCACCTGGGAGTCCGCCGACCTGGACGAGACGGCGGCCAAGGGGCGCCACGCCTGGGAGGTGGCCCGGGACAAGCTGGCCTCGGGAGACTACGACCTGCTCATCCTGGACGAGCTCACCTATGCCATGAAGTACGGCTGGGTGCCGGTGGCCGACGTGGTGGCGGGGATCGCCGGCCGGGCCCCCCACACCAACGTGGTGATCACGGGCCGGGACGCCCCCGAGGAGATCGTGGCGCTGGCCGACACCGTCACCGAGATGCGCAAGGTCAAGCATGCCTACGACCGGGGGATCAAGGCCAAGAAGGGCATCGAGTATTGACGCCCCGGCTGGGGCCCCGCCTGGTGGTGGCAGGGACCCACTCGGGGGCGGGGAAGACCACCGTTGCCACCGGGCTCATGGCAGCCCTGGCCCGCCGGGGGCTGCGGGTGGCATCGGCCAAGGTGGGCCCGGACTTCATAGACCCGGGCTACCACTCCCTCGCCACCGGCCGCCCGGGAAGGAACCTCGATGCCTGGATCTGTGGCCCCGAGGCCATGGCCCCCCTGGCGGCCCGGGCCGCCAAGGGCTCGGACGTGCTGGTCGTCGAGGGGGTCATGGGGCTGTTCGACGGAGCCGGTCCGGCACCGTCCCCTCCCCAGCTCGACACCGCCTCTACGGCCCAGGTGGCCGCCCTGCTGGAGGCACCCGTGGTGCTGGTGGTGGACGCCTCCGCCCTCTCCGCCTCTGTGGCCCCCCTCGTGCACGGGTTCGCCACCTGGCACCCCGAGGTGCGGGTGGCCGGCGTGGTGCTCAACCGGGTGGGCAGCGATGGCCACGAGATCCTGCTCAGGGAGGCCCTGGCCCCCGTGGGGGTTCCCGTCCTCGGGGCCCTGCGCCGGGACGAGGCCATGGCATGGCGGGACCGCCACCTGGGCCTGGTGCCGGTCGTGGAGGACCGGGCCGGGGCCGCCAGGGCGCTGGACCGCCTGGCGGCCCGCCTCGAGCAGCAGCTCGACGTGAGCGGATTGCTCGCTCTGGCCCAGGCGGCGCCGGGGCGGCCCACCTCCCCCGTGGCCAGGGCGAGGGAGTCGGGGAGGGCCCGGGTGGCGGTGGCGGGCGGCCCTGCCTTCAGCTTCGCCTACCCCGACAACCTGGAGCGCCTGGAGGAGGCCGGCGCCGAGCTGGTCGGGTTCGACCCCCTCACGGCGCCCGCCCTGCCCGCCGGGGTCCAGGGGCTCTACGTGGGCGGCGGCTTCCCGGAGGTCTTCCTCCAGTCGCTGGCGGCCAACACCTCCCTGCTGGCCGACGCCGCCGCCCGGGTGCGGGGCGGCCTGGTGACCTGGGCCGAGTGCGGAGGCCTCCTCTGGCTGGCCCGCTCGCTGGACCGACGGCCGTTGTGCGGGGTGGTGCCGGCCGACGGGACGATGGGTGAGCGGCTCACCCTCGGCTACCGGCGGGCCCGGGCCCTGGAGGAATCCCCGCTGGCCCCGGCCGGGACCGTCCTCAAGGGCCACGAGTTCCACTACTCCCAGCTGGAGCCCCCCGGGGGGGCCCTGGAGATGAGGGGGCGCCATGGAGCGAGCCGAGGGGGCTGGGCCTCCCCCACCATGCTCGCCTCCTACCTCCATCTGCACCTCGGGGCGGACCCGGAGCCGGCGGAGCGCTTCGTGGCTGCCGCCGCCAGGGGCTCCCTCCCCCCCCTGCGGGGGGAGCGGCCGGAGCACGAGCAGGGATAGGCTCGCCCGGGTCGCGAGGCGGCAAGCCGGTGGGAGTCCGGCGCGGCAGCCACTGTGACCGGGGGCGCCCGTCGCCCTGCCCGGGAGCCAGGAGGCCGGCGCGACCCCCGAACCTTGCCGAGGTGCCCAGGACCAAGACATGACGGCCCCATCCTCCACACCACCCGCCCGCCTGACCGGGGTCGGCGTCGGCCCCGGCCACCCGGACCTGGTCACCCTCCAGGCCCTGGGGGCCCTGGACGCCGCCGACCGGGTGGTGGCGCCCTCGGGCGCCCCCGATGCCGTGGGCCGGGCCGAGTCGGTGGTGCGCCAGGTCCGCCCCCACCTCCGGGTCGAGCGCGTCGTCTTCCCCATGGGGACGGGGGGGCCCAGCTCGCCGGCCTCCGGGCCGGCCCGGGAGCTGGTCCCCTGGCTCGATGCCGGCGAGCACGTCGCCTTCGTGACCCTCGGCGACCCCAACATCTACTCCACTTTCTCCTCCCTGGCGTCCGAGGTGACCCGGCTGAGGCCGCAGGTCGAGGTGACGACCGTCCCCGGGATCATGGCCTTCCAGGCCCTGGCGGCCATGGCCGGGGTCCCGCTGGCCGAAGGCACCGGGGCCCTGTCGCTGGTCACCGCCCTGGACGGCACCGAGACCCTGTCCCAGGCCCTGGAGGATCCCTCACGGGCGGTCGTCGTCTACAAGGGCGGCCGGCACCTGCCGGCCATGGCCAAGCTCCTGGAGGAGGTGGGCAGGCTGGAGGGAGCGATGGCCGGGGAGCTCCTCGGCCTGCCGGGCCAGCGGGTGGGGCCCGTGGCCGAGCTGGCCTCCGGCCCGGCCGCCTACCTGGTGACGGTGATCGTGCCGCCAGCCGGGAGGGTGGACGGGTGATCAGCTTCGTAGGTGCCGGCCCGGGCGCCCCTGACCTCATCACCCTGCGGGGTGCGGCTCGCCTGGCCGCCGCCGACGTAGTGGTCTGGGCGTCGTCGCTGGTCCCCCGGGCGGTCCTCGACCACGCCAACCCCTCGGCGGTGGTGCACGACTCCGCCGGCATGACCCTGGAGGACGTGCTCGGGGTCTACGAGCAGCATCCCGGGGCGGCCATCGTCCGCCTGCACTCGGGGGACCCCTCGGTCTATGGCGCCATACAGGAGCAGATCGACTGGTGCGTGGCAGAGGAGCGCGACTTCGAGATCGTCCCCGGCGTGAGCTCGCTCGGGGCGGCCGCTGCCGCTGCCGGCTGCGAGCTGACGGTCCCGGGCCTGGCCCAGAGCGTGGTGATCACCCGTCTGGCGGGACGGACCGCCTCCTCGATGCCCGAGCGCCAGTCCGTGGCCTCCTTCGCCGCCCACGGGGCCACCCTGGCCGTCTTCCTCTCGGCCGCTCAGCCGCGTGAGCTGCAGCAGTCGCTGCTCGGGCCCGACAGCGCCTTCGACGGGGCCACCCCGGCGCTGATAGTGGTCCGGGCCTCCTGGCCGGACCAGAGGGTGGTGTGGACGACGGTGGGCCGACTCGCCGCCGACCTGGCTGCCACCGGGGCCCGCACCACGGTCCTGGTGCTGGTGGGACCGGCCCTCGGGAGGGACAGGCCCGACAGCCTGCGGAGCCACCTCTACGACCCCGGCTGGGCCCACCTGTTCCGCCGGCGGTCCCGCCCGGGGTCAACCGAGGGACGGCCCATACCGGGTGCAGCCGAGAGGCGGGTGGGGTCGGGCCCCTTCCCCCCCGGGGTGTCCCGGTGAGCCCGACCCGGCCCCCGGGCCTGCGCACGGGCTGGACCACGGGTACCTGTGCCTCGGCGGCCGCCAAGGCCGCCGCCATCGGCCTCGTCACCGGCTCGGTCCCCTCCGACGTGGAGGTGGCCCTCCCCGGGGGCCGCCGGGTGCGCTTCCCCGTGGAGGCCGAAGGGCCGGCCTGCGCCGTGGTCGTGAAGGACGCCGGCGATGACCCCGACTGCACGGACGGGGCCCGCATGACGGCCACCGCCCGGCTCACCAGTTCCTCCCCCGGCCCGCCCCTCTTGCTGGCGGGCGAGGGGGTGGGAACCGTGACCAAACCCGGGCTGGGGCTGCCGGTGGGGGCGCCCGCCATCAACCCGGTGCCCCGGCGGATGATCACCACCGCCCTGGAGGAGGTGGGGAGCCATTCCTTCGAGGTGACCTTCTCCGTCCCCGGCGGCGAGGACATGGCCGTCAAGACCACCAACGCCAGGCTGGGCATTGTCGGGGGCATCTCGATCCTCGGCACCACCGGCATAGTCCGCCCGTTCTCCACTGCCGCCTACCGGGCCTCGGTGGTCCAGCAGATCGACGTGGCGGGGGCCCTGGGGCAGCCGATGGTGGTCCTTGCCACCGGTAGCCGCTCGGAGCAGGCGGCCATGCGCCTCTTCCCCGGCCTGGACCAGGTGTGCTTCGTCGAGGTGGGCGACTACACCGGCGTGGCCCTCCGTCGGGCCGCCAGGGCCGGTGTCGCCCGGGTGGTGCTGGTGGCCATGGCCGGCAAGATCACCAAGCTGGCGGCCGGGGTGATGATGACCCACTTCCACCGCTCCAAGGTGGACGGGGAGGTCATGGCGGGAGCGGCCCGCTCCGCTGGCTCGGGCCAGGGCATCCTCCGGGCGGCCACGGCCACGGCCACGGCCCGCCACTTCTACGAGGCGTGCGTGGCGGCCGGGGACACCCGTCCCCTCGACGTCCTCTGCCACCGGGCGGCAGGCGCCTGCCGGGACCACGCCGGCGGGCAGGTGGAGGTGGAGGTGGTGATGGTGGACTTCGAGGGGGACGAGGTGGTGGCCCGTGGCTGAGGGAAGGGTGGCCGTCGTGGGCCTCGCCGGAGACCGGGCCTGGTCCTTGGCCCCACCGGCCCTCGAGGCCCTGTCCCGGGCCAGCCTGGTGGCGGGGGGGCCCGAGTGCCTCCGCGCCCTCAGAGGCCTCGAGCACTCACCCACTGTGCTCACCATCGGGGGCGACCTGGCACCGGTCCTCGACGCCATCGCCGGGCACCGGGGAAGGGCAGCGGTGGTGGCGTCGGGCGACCCCGGCTTCTTCGGCATCGTGAGGGCCCTGGGGGCCCGCTTCGGCCCCGACCGGCTGGACGTCCACCCCGCCCCGTCGTCGGTGGCCCTCGCCTTCGCCCGGCTCGGGCTCCCCTGGGACGACGCTCTGGTCGTCTCGGCCCACGGACGCCCCCTGGAGGATGCGGCCCGCCTGGCTGCTGCCCATCCCAAGGTGGCCGTCCTCACCTCCCCCCAGGCCACCCCCCAGGCCCTGGGCGCCGCCCTCCTGGCGTTGGGCGCCCGCCACCGCCGGGCGACGGTCTGCTCCCGCTTGGGGCGGCCCGACGAGCAGGTGGCGGCCGTGGACCTGGCCGGGCTGGCCGCCGGCGCATGGGACCCGAGGTCGGTGGTGGTGCTGCTGGAAGGGGGTCCCCCCGGGCCGGCAGCCCGGACCCTGGCCTGGGGCCTGCCCGACCAGGTCTTCGCCCACCGGGGCGGCATGGTGACCAAGGCCGAGGTCCGGGCCATAGTCCTGGGCAAGCTCGAGCTGCCCGAGGAGGGGGTGATGTGGGATGTGGGAGCCGGGTGCGCCAGCGTCGCCATAGAGGCGGCGCGGCTCTGCCCCCGGCTCAGGGTGGTGGCCCTGGAGCGGCGCCCCGACGACGCCGCCCGGGCGAGAGCCAACGCCGCCGCCCACCGGGTGGCCGTGGAGGTGGTGGCAGGCGAGGCTCCTCCCGCTCTCGAGGGCCTGCCCCCGCCCGACCGCGCCTTCGTGGGGGGCGGGGGCCTCGAGGTCCTCGACTCCGTGCTGTCCCACCTGCGCCCCGGAGGCCGGGTCGTGGCCACCTACGCCGCCCTGGAGCGGGCGGCGGGGGCGGCCTCCCGCCTCGGTGAGGTGGTCCAGGTGGGCCTGGCCAGAGGGCGGGCCCTGCCCGACGGGGGCTTCCGGCTGGCCGCCGAGAACCCCGTCTTCGTGGCCTGGGGGCCTCCTCCCCAGGCCGGCTGCTGCGGAGGGGGGACGGCATGCGGGTCCTGACGGTGACGGTGACCGAGAGGGGGAAGGAGCTGGCAGGGCGTCTGCCTTTCGAGCACCGGCACGGGCAGGCGGGCCGGACGGTGCGGGAGAGCTGGCGGGACGTGGATGGCTTCGTCCTGGTGCTGGCCGTGGGGGCGGCAGTCCGCATCATCGCCCCTCTGCTCGGCCGGAAGGAGGAGGACCCCTCCGTGGTCTGCCTGGATGACGCCGGCCGCTACGCCGTGGCCCTCTGCGGCGGGCACCCCCGGGGGGGCAGGGCGGGGGCCAACCAACTGGCCTACCTGGTGGCCCAGGCGACGGGAGCTGAGGCCGTGGTCACCACGGCCTCAGAGGCTGCGGAGCTGCCCGCCCTGGACGCCCTGCCCGGCTTCACGGCCAGCGGGGACGTGGCGGGGGTCATGCGGGCCCTGCTGGACGAGGCCCGCCCCGCCATCGACAACCCGCTGGGCTGGCCCCTCCCCTCGTCTCTGGAGGAGCTGGCCGCCCCCGGAGGGGCGGAGGCCGGAGGAGCGGGGGCGAGCCCGCGGATCCTCGTGACCGACCTCCTCGGACCGGCCGAGGCGGGGCTGGCCCGCCTCCACCCGCCGAGCCTGGTCGCCGGCTTGGGGGCGGCATCGACGGCGAGGCCGTCGGAGGCATCCTCCCTCCTGCGCCAGGCCCTGGGCATCGCCGGCCTGGCCCCGGCATCGGTGGCAGAGGTGGCCACGATCGACAAGAGAGCCGGCCACCCGGCCGTGACCGGCCTCGGGCTCCCGGTGAGGGCCTTCCCGCCGGCCGCCCTGGCCCGGGTGCCGGTGCCCCACCCCAGCCGTGCCGTCGAGGGGGCGGTGGGCACGCCCAGCGTGGCTGAGGCCGCCGCCCTCCTGGCCGCCGGCCCGGGGGCGTGCCTGGTCGTCCCCAAGCAGGTGGGGGCCGAGGTCACCCTGGCCCTGGCTCGCCGCCGCCGGCCTCGTGGCCACCTGAGCGTGGTGGGCCTCGGCCCCGGCGATGCCCTCAACCGCACACCCGCTGCCGAGCGCGCCGTCCGCCGGGCCGAGGTGGTGATCGGCTACGAGAGGTACGTGGACCAGTGCCGGGACCTCATTGGCACCGGGCACGACGTCGTGACCTCCCCCCTAGGGAACGAGGTGAGCCGGGCTGATGCCGCCCTGGCCCTGGCCCTGGCCGGCCGGCGGGTGGCACTGGTCTGCTCGGGCGACCCCGGCCTCTACGCCATGGCCTCTCTCGTCTGTGAGCGGGCCGGGCAGGGCCGGGAACGGGAGGGCCCGGAGGCGCCCGACCTGGAGCTGGAGGTCGTGCCGGGCGTGAGCGCCAGCCACGCCGCGGCGGCCCTGCTCGGCGCCCCCCTCGGGCACGATCATGCCGTCATCAGCCTGTCGGACCTGCTCACCCCGTGGGCCACGATCGCCGCCAGGCTGGAGGCGGCGGGGGCCGCCGACATGGCCGTGGTCCTCTACAACCCCCGCTCGGCCAAGCGCACCTGGCAGCTCCCGGTGGCTCTCGAGATCCTGGGCCGGCACCGGTCCCCCCGGACGCCGGTGGGGCTGGCCACCGACGTGGCCCGCCCCGGGCAGGTGGCGGTCGTCACCACCCTGGCCGGCCTGGACCCCGAGCAGGTCGGCATGACGACGTGTGTGATCGTCGGCTCCTCCCGGACGCGGGTGGTGGGCGGCCGCATGGTCACCCCGAGGGGCTACCGGGCATGAGGCCGACCGACGCCGGGCCTGGCGGGGGGGTCGCCGGCCACCGGAGAGGCACTGCGGACGGCGGGCCGCCCTCTGTGCTGGCCGTCGCCATAGACCGAAGGTGCACCGCCTGCGGCGCCTGTCTTTCCACCTGCCCCGAGAGGGCCCTGCGGCCTGCTCCCCTCCGCCCCGAGGTCCTGGCTCATGCCTGCACCGGGTGCCTGGCCTGCATCGAGATCTGCCCGGCGGGAGCCATCTCGGAGGTGTGGGCATGACCGGACGGGGCTCCTCGGGGCGGCCGCATCCCATCGAGGCCGAGAGCTTCCGGCGCCTGGAATGGCGCGTGGACCTCTCGGGCCTGGCGCCCGGGCCCAGGGCGGTGGTGGCAAGGGTCATCCACGCCAGCGCCGACCCTCACTACGCCCGCACCATGGTCGTGGGCGAGGACGCAGTGGAGGCCGGAGTGGCTGCCCTGGCCGGGGAAGCCCCCCTCGTGACCGATGTGGAGATGGTGCGCGCCGGCCTCACCCCCTGGGTGCGGGGGCGAGCCCACTGCTACCTGGGAGCGGCCGCCATCCCGGCCTCTGGTGAGGAGGGAGATGTGGCCCCCGAGGCCGGCGATGCCCCCGCCCCCGCCACCCGGGCCTCCCTGGGCATCCGCCGGGCGGCCTGCGAGCACCCGAGGGGGGCCATCGTGGTCGTGGGCTGCGCCCCCACCGCCCTGATGGAGGTGGTCCGCCTGGCCGGTGAAGGCCGCTTCGCCCCCGCCCTCGTGGTGGGCATGCCCGTGGGGTTCGTGGGGGCGGTGGAGGCCAAGGCGGCCCTCCGGGCCAGCGGGTTGGCGGCCATAAGCAACGTGGGCGAGAGGGGGGGCTCGGCCGTGGCGGCGGCGGTGGTCAACGCGCTGGCCGGCCTGGCCAGAGGATGACCATGCAGCCAGCCGGCGGCTCGCCGCCGCTCCAGGAGGGGCTGGTGGTCATCGTGCACGGTACCCGCTCTGCAGCCGGCGTGACCCAGGCCTGGGACCTGGTGAACCAGGTACGCGCCCTCGACCCCGGCCGGCCCCTCGCTGCGGGCTTCCTCGAGTTCGCCCCCCCCACCGTGGACGAGGCCATAGACGGCCTGGTGGCCGCCGGCTGCAGCGCGCTGGTCGCCGTCCCCCTCGTCCTCCTGGGCGCCGGGCACCTGAAGAACGACGGGCCCGCCGCCCTGGCCCGGGCCCGACGGCGTCATCCCCGTGCTCGCTTCCGGTACGCCAGGGAGCTGGGCATCCACCCCCTCGTCCTGGCCGTAGCCGAAGACCGGGTCCGTTCGTGCCTGTCGGAGCTGCCCCCCGGCCCCTCTGCCGTCGTGCTGGTGAGCAGAGGATCGACCGACCCCGACGCCAACGCCGATCTCTACAAGGTGGCTCGGCTGCTGGCCGATCGCCCCCTCCAGCCAGGCCAGGGCCCAGGGACCGGTGCCACCGGCCCGGCCTCGGCGCCCTTCCCGATCTTCGAGCCCGCCTTCGTGTCCCTCGCCCGGCCGTCGGTACCCGAGGCCCTGGAGCGCTGCCGGCGGCTCGGTGCCCGGAGGGTGAGCGTGGTCCCCTACTTCCTCTTCACCGGGTTGCTCGTGGACCGCATCGCCACCCAGGCCCGCGCCTGGGGACGGGCCCATCCTGGGGTCCAGGTGGCCGTGGGCAAGGAGATGGCCCCCGATGCCCGCCTGGCCCGCCTGGTGCTGGAACGCCACGCCGAGGCCCAGGCGGGAGGAGCCAGCATGAACTGCGACTGCTGCGTCTACCGGGCTCCGCTGCCCGGCTACGAGGACAGGGTGGGGGCGCCCATCCCCCACGACCATGCCCACGGGGGATGACGCTCCGGCGCTCGACCGAGGGGCTGGCGACCGTGATCCCGGGACCATCCGCGAGCGGTCGTAGGATCGAAGATCAGACAGGACCAGGCAGGAAAGGAGCAGATGGCCGGAACCAACGGGCAGCGAGGCCGGAGGCGGGGGAGGATCGCCGGGCTGGTCGGGGCCGTGCTCCTGGCTGGGGGGGGCAGCGCCATCGGGGTGGCTGCCACCTCCCAGGACCATGCTCCCCAGCCCACCCGGGCCGTGGCCGGCACCATCGGACCCCTGACCAGCAAGAGGTCGCGTTCGAGCCAGCGGGGCGCCCTGCCCGCCCCCAAGGGTGACCGCCCGGCGAGGCGCAGCCCCTCCACCACGGCCGGCGCACGGGCGTCCTCCAAGGTCGATCGCCGGTCGAGCCGCAAACCCACCACGGCCACGACCGGGGTCGTGGGCCCTTCCCTTTCCCGTTCCCTGCCCGTGGGGATCACCATCCCCGCCATCGGGGTCCACTCCAAGCTCCAGTACGTGGGCCTGAACCCCAACGGCACCATCCAGGTCCCCCCGCTCAACAACCCCGTCCTCACCAACGAGGCCGCCTGGTACAAGTACTCCCCCACCCCCGGGCAGCCCGGGCCCTCCATCATCGAGGGCCATGTGGACTCGGCCGCCGAAGGCCCCTCGGTCTTCTTCCACCTCGGGGCCCTCAAGCCGGGGGACAAGGTCTACGTGACCCTCAAGGACAAGACGGTGGCCGTGTTCACGGTGACCGGCGTGCGCGAGTATCCGAAGAGCCACTTCCCCACCCTCACCGTCTACGGCAACACCGACTACGCCGCCCTTCGCCTCCTCACCTGCGGGGGCCAGTTCGACTACCAGACCCGCCACTACCTCTCGAACATCGTCGTGTTCGCCTCGCTCACCTCCTCGCACCCCCTGAGCCAGGGAGTGGCCCCGTCCTAAGCAAAGGCTGGCGGCCGCCTTCGGCCCAGGGCTCGGCTCAGGGGGCGGGGCGGCCGGGGGTGAGCCAGGCGACGCCCACCACCCCCCGCCCCGTGTAGATGCCCATGGCCGCGCTGAAGCCGGCCACGATGCTCTCCCTCCCCAGCCTCCTCGCCAGGTGGTCAGCCAGGTCGGGCGCATCCCCGTGGAACACGATCCCCAGGCTGGACAACGGCCCGCCGCCTGCTTGCCACTGCTCCTCCAGACGGTCCAGGGCCTCCCGGGCCGACTCGGCCCGAGCCAGTGGCTCGATGGCCCCTCCGCGCATACGGAAGACCGAGCGGGCATCCCGGCCGGCCGCCGCCGCCTGCCGGGAGCGGCGAGTGAGCCGGGGGCGCTCCAGCAGGTGCGAGGGCACCCGGCCGCTGCGCCGGAGCGGGGCCAGGCCGGCCAGGGCACCGACCAGGTCCACCCGCGCCGCGGCCTGCCTCATGACGGAGACGGCGCTGTCCAGGTCCTCCCCGTCGGCCACGGCCCGGGCACCGGCCAGGGCCACCAGGCCCTGGCCCGCAGCGCCGGTGCGCGAGTCGATGACCACCGTCTTCTTCGTGGCCAGCTCGCAGGCCAGCAGGGCGTTGCGGGTCATGGCCGTGTACTCGGCGGCAGGGGTGACGATGACCACGGCCGGCGCGTCCGCATCCTCGATGGCCGCGAGGTACTCTGCCACCGAAGGAGGGCTCGACTTGACGGGGCGATCCTCCTCGAGAGCCTGATAGACCCGGCTCGGGAGGTCATGGTCCCCGTCGGGCCGGTCCGCACCCGGCAGGTGCACGGTTATAGGGAGCACGTGGATGCCCAGGTCCTCGACCAAGCCAGCAGGCAAGCAGGCGCTGGAGTCGGTGATGACTGCGATGCGTGCCATCTTCCTCCCTGCCCTCGGACGGTGAGCGATGCCTGCCCGGCTGCTGCTGCCCTCCCACGCTAGCCAGGGACGCAAGCGTGGCCTCCCGGGCCGGCGGCGCCGGGCCAGAGCCCCCGCCGGCGAGCACTTCTCGATGGCCGAGCTGGTGGCAAGGACCGGCGTGCGTCCGGCCACCGTCCGCCATTACCTGAGGCTGGGCCTCCTCCCCCCGCCCATCCGGGTGGCCCGCAACCGGTTCCTCTACGACCGCCGCCACGAGCAGGCCCTCCACCTGGTGAGGCTCCTCCGGGAGCGCCGCCACCTGCCCCTCTCCGACATCGGCCGCATCCTCCCCCAGCTCGTCAAGCTGGCCGATGAGCCCGCCTTCCGCACCGAGATGTGGGACGAGGTGGTCGAGGCTCAGCTCAACGCCAAGGAGGACCCGGGCCGCTCCCCGGCGGCCAGGCTCCTGCGTGCCGGCATGGCGGCCTTCTCGCGCCGGGGCTTCGCGGAGGTGAGCGTGGACGACGTGTGCCGCTCCGCCAAGCTGGCCAAGGGATCCTTCTACCGCCACTACCGCTCCAAGGAGGACCTCTTCTTCGCCACGGCCATGGCGGCGGCAGCGGAGGCGAGCCGGTCGTTCAGCGCCGAGGTGGGGGTGGGGCTCTCCGAGGAGGAGGCCGGCCTCGCCCTCGGTCGGGCCCTCTCGCCCCACCTTCCCCTGATGCTCGACCTCCTGGCCCTGGCCGCCCAGCACCGGCCCGGGCATGCCAGGGTGGCGCGGGCTGCCTTCTCTGACCTGCGCCGGGTGGTGCGCGCCCACCTCCTCTCCCCTGCGGAGGGCGCCGACCAGAGGGTGCTCGGGGCCGCCCTGGCCACCAGCATCCGCAGCCTCGTGACCGAGCCCGACCAGGCCCCTTCCCTCCTCAGGGCCGGCCTCGGCTCCTAGCGACCGCCCCGCTCCCAACCGAGCGCGCCGCGCGGTCATTGACGGACCGGTGCTCCTCGGCGCATAGTTTGAGTGTTTGCACAACGATTATGACCGGGTAGTCACCAGCATGGCGCGTGGAACGGCCTTCCCGGCTGCCGACCAGGAGGAGGAGATGATCACTGCCGGCCCGAGCGCAGGAGCCTTGACGTGGCCCCCCCTCCCCCTGAGCCGGAGGGCGGAGCGGTGATCCTCGAGCGCATCAGCAACCCATCGGACCTGAGGGCCCTCTCCTACGAGGAGTGCTCCACCCTGGCCGAGGAGATCAGGGCCTTCATCGTGAAGGCGGTGTC
>JAJPHD010000007.1 GCA_021325455.1 Actinomycetota bacterium | reverse complement strand
GGGCGGCCATCGCCTCCCCTCCAGCCCCACGCTGTGGCGCTTCCTGGCCGGCGCCGACCTGGGCCGGGTGCAGAAAGCGGCAGCGGTCAACCGGGCCATGATCCGTCAGGCCTGGGCTATGGGGGCGGCCCCGGACCCGGGCCTCTTGACCATCGACCCCGACGCCACCTGGATCCCCACCTACGGCAAGGAAAAGGAGGGATCGACCTTCTCCTACAAGCACGAGGTGGGCATGAGCCCCATGGTGGGGGTGTGCGGGGAGACCGGCGACGTCCTCGCCCTGCGGGCCAGGGCCGGCAACGCCCATGCCGGCCGTGCCCTCGGGCGCTTCGTGGACGAGTGCGTGGCGGCCATCCCCGCCCAGGCGAGGGACCGCTACCAGCTGTGGCTCAGGGTCGACTCGGCCGGCTACCAGGGGGAGGTCATCGAGGCCGCCGAGCGCCACGACGCCGCCTTCACCATCACAGCCCCTCAGCGCGCCAACGTGGTGGGGGCCATCCAGGCCCTGGTGATGGACCAGACCACCACCTGGGTTCCCGCCCTCGGCGACGAGGGGAGGAAGGGATCGGAGCTGGCCGAGACCATCTTCTCCTTCGCCGGGCGCACGCTGCGCCTCATCGTGCGGCGCCAACGCACCAAGCCCGGCGATCAGCTGGCCTTCCACGACCTTGCTGGCTGGCGGTTCCACGCCCTCATCACCAACATCCCGCCCATGCTGGCCGACCTGGCCTCGGTGGAGCACCACCACCGCCTCCGGGGCGGCGCCCCAGAGGAAGCGATCCGTCAGCTCAAGCACGACTTCGGTCTCTGCCACGCCCCGTTGCAGAGCTTCTTCGCCAACTGGCTGTGGTGGCAGGCCTCGGCCCTGGCCTACAACGTGGCCCGCTGGATCCGAGCCCTGGCCCTGCCGGCCGAGCTCGCCACCTGCCGGGGCAAGCGGCTACGGCTCTTGTTCTTCAACGTGGCCGCCCGGGTGGTGCACAGAGCCAGGCGGGTGCACCTGCGCCTGCCCCGGGCCTACGCCCACGCCTCGGCCTTCATCGCCGCCCTCGGCCGCCTGCAGGCGTTACCCACCTTCGCCTGACCTCCCTCCCTGGGGCCGAGGCGCGCCTCTCGGCGGCAGGACGTAGTCGACCGCGCCCAGGATTGGCCCGGAACGGCCGAGACCGACCTCGATGTCTCCCCACCCGAGCTCGTTGGCGCTCTATCACGGCCTGCCTCTCGCATGGCGCCCGTCGGGCAGTAGTTCAAGCGACAATTTCGGGGACACAGACGGCCCGCTGAAAGATCAGGGTCTGAGACGCGGGCGTGGGTCAAGAGGCTTCCCTCATCCCTGTGGCGGGGAGCGCCACATCGCTCCGGAGCGACCCACTAGTCGGCCACGACGACTCCAGGCCATCGGACAGCGGGACCGGTGCTCCGAGCGGTGCCAGCACCCAGGGTCCTCGTCGCTTCTCGGCCACGTGGACCTGGAGCCGCCGAGAAGCTCGTCGGCCGGGTGGAGGACATCGCTCGAGGCCCCGGGCTGGCCACCGGCACCCAGCTCATCATGGACAGGCTGGGCTCGCGTACCCCGAACGCAAGAACAGCAAGCCGATCGCCTCTCGCATCGGGGACCACCTCTCCGCCCTCGGCCACGATGTGGGTACGCCCTCAGCGGAATCGGGAACGTCAGCCTGCGCGTACCGAGCGTCGACCCCGCCCACCATGTCCCCTGGCCACTCGGCCCGTCTTCGTCACGAGGAGCCTTGGCCCGCGCCTCAGCCGGGTGGGCTCGCCCCCGCCACAAAAGGCGTCACGCCCACCGTCCCTCCGCAAGGGTCGAGCGGTACGGGCACCACCACCCCCCCTCCGTTGCCGGTGGCCAAGGTGAACCCTTGGGCCGGCGGGCAGGCAGCCGGGTCGGCCGAGTCGCTGTAGAAGCTGAGGGTGGCACTGGCCTCAGCCCCTGGGGCCAGCTCGACGGCACTGCCAGGAGCCGGTTGGGCCAGGCCGGCCGCCCCGGGCTGGGCGTGGGTCGCCATGGGCAGCCCCCGGGAGGCCCGCAGCTGGACACCTGGGTAGCCGGCAAGACGGCAGGGTGAGGACGACCGGTTGCGCAGGACCACCGTGTAGTAGACGGTGGTGCCGGCCAGCCCGGTGCGGAGGCGGGCCAGGCCCAGCTGGCCGGCAGCACAGGTGGTGGCGCTGCTGGGAGCAGGCATGGCAGCCGACGTGGCGGACGAGCTGCTGCTCCAGGAGCACCCGTCCCCGGCGTCGTTCACCACATGGGCGTCCTCGATGGGCCCGTCGGCGCAATCGGAGTCGATGTTCAGCTTGTAGCCCCCATGGGTTTCGTTGTGGCTGCCCTTGTACTGCTTCAGTCGTTGCGAGTTGACCCAGAACCGGCTTGACACACAGGGCAGGTCACCGGTGTGGGGGTTGCCGTCCCAGGCCGCTCCGTTGATGGCGTCGGGGACCCGGCCCGAGCCCAGGTGGGCGAGGGAGTTGAAGTCCGACCCACAGGAGCCGCCGTACACGCCGGCGTGATAACCCTGGTAGTGCAGTCCCCGGACCCATCCCCGGACGAAGTTGTCGGCGGCCGCCACGCAGCCCGGCTTGCCCGTCGAGTAGGCCTCCAGGTCGTAGTAGATGATGGAACCACGCCCGAAGCCAAGGTCACGGGCCTCGGAGACCGCTTGCTGGGCCGAGTACCAGCCCTGCCCCCACGCCCGTGACAGGTCACGGGATATGTAGTTCCAGAAGTCGATCGAGCTGCACCCGTTGGCCGAGCTCATCTGGGCCCCCACCCGGAGGGGCTCGAAGCCCCAGCCGATCGACGACGTCGTGCGTACCCATGAAGCGGTCAGGTTCCGCTGGCGGCACGCCCGCTCGTTGCCACCTATGTAGATGCCGATCCACCAGTACGGGCTCGGGCTCCACCAGGCCTTCATGACCTTGGTGGAGGGAGCGGCGCAGGCGTCGAACCCGCCCCCCAGGGCGGTTGACTGGCCTATGGCCGCGGCAGGAGCGGCCGGCGCCGCCACCGGCAGGACCAGAGCCACCAGGAGCCCCAGCCCGGCCAGGGCGCGCCGGATCGACCTCCGGGTCCCGCCTGAACTCTGGTGCCGTGCCGCCTGTCCTCTCCCTTCCTTCCGCCGTGGTGAGGGGGGGCAATTCGAGGCTAGTTGCAGACCCTGAGTGGTGCAAGGGGGGCTATCTGTGGTGAAGCGGTGAGGCCGGACCTGCAGTCTCCGGGCCCCTCCACCCCTCCCAGAGAGGGCCAGGACTCCTAGAGAGGGACTGGTCCGGCCTGGTGCCGGACGAGGCCGAGCCGGACGGCGCATTACGGTACGAGGGTGGCCTCGTCCAAGGGCCCATCGGCGGGGGCCGCCGGCGCCACCGGCATCCGGCCCACGTCCCCGGCCGCTGAGCTGGTGGGGCGCCGGCTGCAGTGGCTGGCCGGGGAGGTCGCCCTGCGGCGGGACGAGGTGGCCCGTGGCCCGGGAGCGGGGGACGGTGCCGGGCCGGACGAGGCCGTGCACCGCATGAGGGTGGCCACCCGCCGGCTGCGGTCCCTCCTGCGCACCTTCGGGTCACTGCTGGAGCCGGGGACAGCGGCCCGCCTCGAGCCCGAGCTGAGGCGGCTGGCCGGAGTGCTGGGCCCGGTCCGGGACCAGGAGGTCCTCCTGGAGCGCCTGCGCCACCAGCTCACCACCCTGGTCGACAGCCAGGTGCCTGCTGCCGTGCACCGGGGCCTGGAGAGCCTGCTGGGTGCCCGTATAGCGGTGTCCCGCCAGGAGGCGCTCGCCGCCCTCGGAGATGGCCGCTGTGCCCGCCTGCTCGAGCAGCTGGACAACCTGGCGGCCGACCCGCCTTGGGCCGGGGATGCCTCCTTGCCAGCCGCGGCCGTCCTCCCCCCGCTCGTGCGCAGGGACCACCGCCGGCTGTCGCGCCGGGTCGATCGGGCCCTGGCTGCCCCCCCGGGCACGGAGCGCGACCAGGGCCTCCACACTGCCCGCAAGGCGGCCAAGAGAGCCCGGTACGGGGTCGAGGCCCTGGAGGCGGCCTGGGACGGGCCCGCCCGCCGCTACGTGAGGGCCCTGGCGGCCATTCAGGACGTCCTGGGCGGGCACCACGACGCCGTGGTGGCTGAGGGCTTCCTGCGCCACCAGGCCGAGTCCGCTGGTGACGATGCCGCCTTCGCCTACGGCCTGCTGGCCGGCATGCAGCGGGCCGCGGCTCATGTGGCGGAGCGGCGTCTGCCCGGGGCCTGGCGGGAGGCTCAGCGCCGGCGGCCCAGCCGGTGGATGTGACCCGACCGGTCGCTGGGGCTCACCGGTGCTGAGGGCGAAATCACCTGATCCCTCTTCGCCCTCCCCCTGACCGGGAACCAAGGCCGGCCCTCAGGAGTCCGACCTGTCATGGTGGTAGGCCCGCAGCGAACCGACGACGGGCAGGCCGTGGGTGAAGGGCAGGCCGCCTTCACCCACCCCGTGCTGGCCGCCCAGCTGAGCGGGGAGACGGTGCCAGCCCGTGTGGTCCTGAGCGCCCCCCAGGCCCGGGTCCGCTGGGCAGGCGAGCTGGATGTGCGTTCCACCTCACGGCTGGCCTGGAGCGGTCCGGCGGTGAGGTACCTGGACCGCCTGGCCCGCACCGACCGCCCGGCCTCCGCCGGCGTGGTGGAGGCGGCCTACGGGCTCCTGGGACACCGGGCCGCAGGTGTCCCGGGGCCCGGGGCTACCACCGAGGGGGAGCGTCACCTTGCCCACCAGGGCTCCTGCACCTTGGTGTACCGGGTGCTGGGCACCGAGGTGGTGATCGAGGCGGTGGCCATCGCCACCTGAGGCCCTGCCCCCAAGGCCGTGCCGCAATGGCCGGCGGTGAGGAACTGCTCCCGCTCCGGCGGCTTGGGCCAAACTGGGGGATGCGCATCTCGGCGACGACCGACTACGCCCTGCGGGCCGTGGCCGAGATCGCCGCCGGGGCCGGGGACCAGCCCATCACGGCGGAGGAGATCGCCACCGCCCAGGGCATCCCCCGCAACTTCCTGCGCGCCATCCTGGGGGACCTGCGCCGCGCCGGGATCGTGGCGAGCGTGCGAGGCCAGGAGGGGGGATGGCAGCTGGCTCGGCCGGCCGGGACGATCACCCTGGCCGAGGTAGTCAGGGTGGTGGACGGCCCGCTGGCGAGCATCCAGGGGATCCGCCCGGAGGCGGTGAGCTACCCCGGGGCGGCGGCTGGCCTCCGGCTGGTGTGGGTGGCGGTGCGGGCCAGCCTGCGAGAGGTCCTGGAAGCCGTGACGGTGGCCGACCTGGCGGCCAACCGGCTGCCCGAGCCGGTGCTGGCCCGTACCCGGGACGAGGAGGCCTGGCGGCCGCACTGACCGGCCACGGGTCAAGCGACAGGCCCGAAGGAGAGGAACCTTCGGAGCGGATAGTCTAGTATCTCACTAGACTTACCTCTAAAGGGGGGGCATTGCACGTCGATTGGTACATCGTCCTGGCGGGGGCCATCGTCGGGCTGGCCGTGGGCCTCACCGGCATGGGCGGGGGGGCGCTCATGACCCCGGTCCTGGTCCTGCTGTTCGGGGTGACCCCGCTCGCCGCCATCTCCAGCGACCTCGTGGCCTCCGTGGTCATGAAGCCCGTGGGCAGCCTGGTCCACCTGCGCAGGCGTACGGCCCACCTGCGCATCGCCGCCTGGCTTTGCGCCGGATCGGTGCCGGCAGCCTTTGCCGGCGCCGTGGTCCTGCGAACGGCGGCCAGCGGCCCCACTGTCCAGGACGCCCTCAGGTCGGCCCTCGGCGCCGCCCTGCTCCTGGCCGTCTCCGCCATGGGGGTGCGGGCCTGGATGGAGCACCGGCATGGGCCCCCTCCCCACCCCGGCCACGAGAGAGAGGTCCGGGTCAAGCCCGCCCCCACCCTGGTCGTGGGGGCGGTTGGCGGGCTGATCGTGGGCATGACCTCGGTGGGCTCCGGCTCCCTCATGATCGTGGCCCTCATGCTCCTCTACCCCTCCCTCTCGGGACGCCGGCTGGTGGGCACCGACCTGGTCCAGTCGGTGCCCCTGGTGGCAGCGGCGGCCCTGGGCCAGGCGCTCTTCGGCCACGTGCACCCCGGGGTCACGCTGAGCCTGGTCATCGGGGCGGTCCCGGCCGTCTACGCCGGCTCCCGCCTCTCCGCCCGGTCCACCACCCGCTGGCTGCGGCCCGCCATCGCCGTGGTGCTGCTCGGTTCCGGGCTCAAGCTGGTGCATGCCGGCAACCTCGTCACGGTGGCCATCCTGGCCGGAGCCGGGGCGGTGGCAGTGGCGGCCGGCCTCGCCCGGTCCCGACCCCGGGTCCCCAAGGGAGCTAGCCTGGCGGCCACCGACACGAGAGGGGGGCCGGGATGAGCAGCGAGACTGGCGACCTGCTCGGAACGCTGGCCATGCAGCGCTCCGCGCTGCGCCGCACCGTGAGGGACCTGGACGACGAGCAGGCCTCCCGCAGGACGACGGTGAGCGAGCTGTGCCTGGGGGGCATCATCAAGCACGTGGCCTCGGTGGAGGGGTGGTGGGTCCGCTTCATCCTCGAGGGCCCGGGCGCCATGGGGCCCATGGACGAGGAGGCCCGGGAGAGCCATGCCCGCAGCTTCCGCATGCTCGAAGGAGAGACCCTGGCCGGCATCCTCAACGGCTACGAGGAGGTCGCTGCCCGGACGGCCCAGGTGGTGTCGGGCCTGGAGGACCTGAACCACTCCCAGGAGCTGCCGCCGGCCCCCTGGTTCGCCCCTGGGACGCGTTGGTCCGCCCGCCGGGTGCTGCTCCACATCATCGCCGAGACGGCCCAGCACGCCGGCCATGCCGACATCATCCGGGAGGCCCTGGACGGGGCCAAGTCCATGGCCTAGGAAGGGCCTCCATGGGACTCGAACCCCTCCTCCTGCGCCAGGTCGTCATCGATGGCACCGACGCCCGGGCCCTGGCGAACTTCTACCGCGAGCTCCTCGGCCTCCGCTACCGGGACGGCGACGAGCCGCCCCCTCCCGGCGAGCCCGACCCCCGAGAGGACTGGCTGGTGCTGGTGGACGGCGAAGGCAGCCCGAGGCTCGCCTTCCAGCAGGTGGCCGAGCTGCCCGAGCCCACCTGGCCCCATGGTCCCCGGCCCCAGATGATGCACCTGGACCTGACGGTCCCCAGCACCGAGGCCCTGCTCGCTCACCACGAGCGGGCCCTGGGGCTCGGGGCCCGGCTGCTGCTGGACCGCTTCGACGACCCCGAGGAGCCGCTGCGGGTCTACGCTGATCCCGCCGGCCACCCCTTCTGCATCTTCGTGGCCCCGGCCCCCTGAGCCGGCCCGCCACGGACCGGGGACGACACCGCCGTCCCGCCCTGGCCGGGACCGGCAGGGGCCCTGTCACCCGAGCCGGGAGGAGTTCCACAGCTCCACTACCGGCTCCTGATGCTCCCACCCCAGCCGGGACAGCCGGCCGGCACCGAGGGCCAGGTAGGCGCCCCCTTCGGGCCCCAGCCCCACCCACCGGGCCGCCAGCACCCGCAGGATGTGGCCGTGGGCGAAGACGGCCACGGTCCCGGTCTCCCTGCGGATGGAGGCGATCACCCGGTCCACCCGGGCCGCCACCTCGGCCGGTGCCTCCCCCCCTGGCGCCCCGTCGGTCCACAGCCGCCAGCCGGGGCGCTGCCCTTGGATCTCGGGCGTGGTAAGGCCCTCGTAGTCGCCGTAGCGCCACTCGACCAGGTCCGAGCACGTCTCGGCCCGGTCCCCCAGGCCGGCCAGCCGGCAAGTTTCGAGCGCCCTCCGCAAGGGGCTGGCCAGGACCCGGGTCCAGCTGGTGCCGGCCAGCACGGGCGCCAGGCGTCGGGCCTCCTCCTCCCCCTCAGGCTCCAGGGGCAGGTCGGTGATGCTGGTGTGGCGGTGGGTCCGGCTCCACTCCGTCTGGCCGTGGCGGACGAGCACCACCCGGGGGAGGTCCACCCCGCCCGGCGCCTCACCCGGCACGGCTGGCCACCCTGGGCTCGAAGGCCCTGGCCCACCCGGCCGCTCCGGCCAGGCCGGCGTCGTCCCCCAGCGCGGCCCGCACCACCTTGAGATCGCTTCGCATGGCGGGCCCCCGGTGACGGGCTAGGTGCTGGCGCACGGGCTCCAGCAGGCCGGGGCCCGAGAGCCCCACCCCTCCCCCCACCACGATCACGTCGGGCGAGAAGACCTCCACCACGTTCCCCAGCCCTACCCCGATTGCCTCCAGCACCAACTCCCAGATGGCGGTGGCCCCCTCGTCACCTGCTGCCACCAGCCTCTCCAGGCCCGCCCCACCCCCCACGATGCCACCGGCCTGGGCCAGCCGGGCCAGGGCCGTCCCCGAAGCCAGCTCCTCGAAGGTGGCCGGCTCACCGGCGCGGAAGGCGGCCAGGTCGATCACCGTGTGGCCCACCTCGGCCATCGAGCGCCGGCCGTGCACCAGCCGGCCACCGAGCACCACGCCGGCGCCGATGCCGGTGGATATGGTGACATAGGCGACGTCGGCGAAGTCCCGCCCCGCTCCGAAGTAGGCCTCACCCACGGCAGCCAGGTCGGCGTCATTGGCCAGGGAGACGGGGAGCCCCAGCGCCTCGGAGAGCCTCTCCTCGGTGAGATGGGGCAGCCAGCTGGGGGGCAGATGGGGGGCGGCGTAGAGGCGGCCGGCCTGGTAGTCCACCGGGCCGGGCATGCCCACCACGGCCCGGGCCGCCGGTGCGGAAGCGAGCTGCTGGCGCATCAGCTCCACCAGGGCCAGTGGCTCGGGATCAGCGTGGGGCGTGGCCGCCTCCCGCCGGCCGGCCACCCGGCCCGAGCCGTCCACCAGGGCCACCCGCATGTTGGTCCCGCCCACGTCGGCCGCCAGGGTCCACTGCCGTCCACCTGCCATTGATCGTCAGGGGTGCCTGGCCACGCAGCGGGCCTGGGTCCCCAACCTCCTTTCGGTCGTCGGGGGTGCGGGACGCGACATGGCCCCGCACCCTACAAGTGAGCGGGGCCCGGGAGGAGCAGGGGGTCAGCTCCGGACCGTCAGCTCCCGCCGGTAGACCCGGGCCGGCCCCATGGCATCGATGGCCCGGGCCAGGGCGTCGAAGGCCTGCGCCGCTTCCCCGGCGGGGTGGCTGACGGTCACGGGCAGGCCCTGGTCCCCCCCGACCCGCAGGGCCGGGACGAGCGGGACCTGGCCCACCAGGGGGACCCCGAGGGCGTCGGCGATGGCCTGCCCGCCACCGGAGCCGAATATCTCGTACCTCCGCCCGTCGTCGCCCGTGAACCAGGACATGTTCTCTATCACCCCCCGCACCGGCAGCTTGAGCTTGCGCGCCATGTAGGCGCTGCGCTGGGCCACCCGCTGGGCCGCGGCCTGGGGGGTCGTCACCACGAACACCTCGGACCTGGGCAGGTACTGGGCCAGGGAGAGGGCGACGTCCCCGGTGCCAGGGGGCATGTCCACCACCATGATGTCGGGGTCGCCCCAGTACGCATCCACGAGGAACTGCTCCAGCGCCTTGTGCAGCATGGGGCCCCGCCAGATCACGGGCGTGTCGTCCTCGACGAAGAAGCCGGTCGACAGGCACCGCACGCCGTGGACGAGAGGCGGCACGACCACATCTCCCACCACCATGGGCGGGCGCTCCACGCCCAGCATCCGGGGGATGGAGAAGCCGTAGACGTCGGAGTCCAGGATGGCCACCGAGCGCCCGAGACGATGCAGGGCTATCGCCAGGTTGACCGATACCGAGCTCTTGCCCACCCCGCCCTTGCCCGAGGCGATCCCGAGGACCCGGGTGCGAGATCCGGGACGCATGATGGGGACGGCGCCCTGTCCCCCGCCATCCCTCGAGCGCAGCCTCTGGGCCAGGGCCTTGGCCTCGGCCTCGTCCAGGTCCGCCAGGCTCACCGTCACCTCCTTCACCCCGGGCAGGCGCCGGAGAGCCTCCTCGACCCGGCGTACCAGCTCGGCCTGCTGGGGGTGAGAGGGGGCGGCCCTGGCCACCGTGACGCTGACCCGGCCTGCCCACCTGGTACGAACCGCCCCCACCAGGTCCAGCTCCACCAGCCCCCTCTCCAGCTCGGGGTCCTTCACGTCCCGGAGAGCCTCGATGACCTCGGACTCGGACAGGGACATGGCACCTCCTGGCACGATGAGGGGGCGGCCTGCCCGGAGGGCGGGCTGGGAACCGGCAGCGGAACATTTCCCCTACTGCGATAGGTAGAATACCGCCGTGGACGGTGTGGCCGGGCATCCGGTGGACGCCGCAGAGTTCTCGGCCATGGTGGCTGCGGTGACCTCCGCCTTCGGGGATCCCACCCGAAGGGAGATATACCTGCACGTGCGGGACAGCGAGGGGGTCACGGCAGCCGAGGTGGCGGAACGCTTCGCCCTCCACCCCAACGTGGCCCGGCACCACCTGGACAAGCTGGCCGCCGGGGGGTACCTGGAGGTGGTGGTGGCACGGCCCGGCCCCGCGGGCGCAGCCGAGGAGGGCGCCGACCGCCGTGCCGCCGGCCGCCCCTCCAAGCGCTACCGCTCCCCCTCGGGCCTGGACCAGGCCCGTCCCCTGGCCTTCCCTCCCCGCCGGGACGACCTGCTCGTCATGCTGCTCGGCGGAGCCCTGCGCCTCCTGGACCCCGCCGCCGCCGAGTGCATGGCGGAGGAGGTGGGGGAGGCCTACGGCCGGTCCCTGGCGGCCCAGCTGGCGCCGGGAGACGGCCAGCGCTCCCTGCGCTCCGCCCTGCACACCGTGGCCGATGCCCTCACCGCCCACGGCTTTGCCGCTCATGCCGAGGCCAGGGACACCTCGTTGGCCGTCGTGGCCGAACAGTGCCCCTTCGGCGACACGGCTGCCGTCCACCCGGTCCTGTGCGCCGTGGACCGCGGCATGGTGCGGGGGATGCTGGCCGGCCTGTACGGGACGAGCATCCCCGTGACCATGTCCTCCCGGGCCCGGGGGGACGAGGCCTGCGCCGCCGTCGTCTGAGCCGGCAGCGACCCGGCCCTCCTCGTCGCCCTTCCCACGGGGGCCATGGGCTGGTCCGCACGGCGCCGTCCTGGCAGGAAGTGAAGCCAGCGTGACCATTTGTCGATAATGGAGGCGTGCACAGCCGGCGACCACGGCGTTCGCCCCCCTCCCGGGCGTTCGAGGTCCTCCTCGCCAGGGCCAAGCAAGGAGAGGAGGGAGCCTGGGCCGAGCTGTACCGGCGGTTGGGCCCGGGGTTGCTGCGCTACCTCTCGGCCACGGGGGCTCCGTCGCCCGAGGACACCGCCGCCGAGGTGTGGGAGGAGCTGGCGAGGGGAATCGCTCGCTTCACCGGAGGCGAGGACGAGCTCCGGGCCTGGGCCTTCGCCACGGCCCGGCGCCGGCGGACGGACGCCTGGCGGCGCGCCGGTCGCCGGCCGATACCAGAGCAGCTCGTGGCGGAGACGATCGTGGCCGCCCCGGAGCCCGGGGACGTGCAGGGGGCCATCCGGTTCGTGCGGACCACCCTGGCCCCCGATCAAGCCGAGGCTGTGCTGCTGAGGTTCGTGGCCGACCTCTCGGTCGCCGAGGCGGCGGCGGTCATGGACCGCTCAGAAGGCGCGGTACGGGCCCTCACCCACAGGGGGCTCGAGCGGCTGGCCGCGGCCCTGGCCGACGGCGGCAGGCAGGGTGTAACGGAACGGGGCTGGCCGGCGATGGTAGGTCGTCATGGACCTTAGCTGGCACGAGCCGGGGGACGGGAGTCCGGGACCGGGGGCCCTGTTCAGCCTGCTCTCCGCTCTCAGGTCCGACGTGACGGAAGACGAGCTGGCCCTGGGGCGGCAGGTGGCGGCGAGGGCCGCCCTGACCGCCCGGGCCCATCGGGAAAGGCCAAGGCAGAAAATGATAGGTAAGGCGCTGGGAGCAAAGGCCCTGTTGTCGGGCATCACAGGCGCGATGGCGCTGACAGGCGGGGTGGCAGCGGCGGCCACCGGCGCCCTCCCCCCCGGGGCCCAGCACGCGGCCCACGACGTCTTCTCCTCGCTCGGCATCCGGGTGCCCTCCGGCCGGGCTGGCCAGCAGACCACGACCCAGGTGCCCCAGGGCTCCACCCGTGCCACCACCTCCACCACCACCAAGGGCAGCCAGGTCTCCAACCTGGCTCGCACCACCCCGGCCACCGGGGTGGACAAGGGGGCGGTCATCTCCACCTTCGCCTCGGGCGGCAAGAGCCAGGCGGGCC
>JAJPHD010000010.1 GCA_021325455.1 Actinomycetota bacterium | reverse complement strand
GACCACCACGACAACGACCACCGGGACCACCACGACCACCACGACAACGACCACCTCCACCACCCCGACCACGGGGCCACCGACCGGCCCGGCGGACCCGGCCCTCTGCCAGCTGCTCGGCGGTGACCGGCATCTGGCCGCCGTGATGGGTGCCCTGGCCGATCCGCCCCGGCAGGACGCGCCGGCGGAGGTTGCGGCCATGGCCCGGGCGCTGGGGTGCGGGGGCGGGCGGCCGGGACCGGCTCAGCCGGCCGGGCTGTGCCCCTTGCTGGCGGCCCAGGCCAGGGTGGCGGCCAGCCTCCAGGAGGCCGCCAGGTTGGATGGCCGCCCCTTGGGGGTCGACCTGGCCCGGATGGTGGAGAGGTTGGCCGCCCATGCCGGTTGTCCTCCTGACGGCCAGGGTCCCCGGCCCGGGGCTGAGGCCCGCAGCCTGGGCTCCTCCCGGAGCGGGCCTGCCCCTGCCTGTGGGGCCCTGGCCCGATTCCTGGATGCCAGCGCCCGCCTTGGCCGGGCCCTCGGCCTGGACCTTGGCGACCTGTCCTCGCTGGTGCCGGCGGGGCCCTGTGCTCCCCCCGACACGACCACCACCACCACGACCACCACCACGACCAGCACCACAACCACATCGGCCACCACCACGCCCACGACCAGCACGACGGTCCCCGGCACGGGCTCTCCGGGCCCCGCCTGCCTTGGCCTGGCCGGTCTGGCCGGGGCCCAGCACGGCTTGCAGAGGGCGGCCGCCACCGCCTTCGGCCGCCCGCTGTCGCAGGATCTCGGCGCTGTCGTGGCGGCACTGGCCCGGAAGGCGGGCTGCCCGCCGGCCTGAACCTGGGGCCCCCCGGGAGGGCTGGGGCAGGTGGGCCTGCCCTTAGAGGCAGCCCCCGGTGCACACATAGGCAGCTAGGGGCTACAGTTACCAAGTTCGCGCAGGATGTGGCGGCGAAGGGCAGGGCTTTGGAAGGCGCTGAGGCGGAGTCGGAGGGCTGGCCGGGCCGGGAGGAGATGGTCCTCGGCCTCGTCAGGCCCCGCCTGATGCAACGGCTGGCAACCTGTCGCATAGGGCTCCTGACCGCTCCCGCCGGCTGGGGCAAGACGACGCTCCTGTGGCACCACGCCACCGAGGTCCACGGCCCCGTGGCCTGGTGCACAGGGGAGGGCCAGGACGGGCGGGCCAAGACCTTCCTCGCCCACCTGACCGAGACCATCGGGCCGGCGGTCGGCGTCCCCCACGCTCGCTGGTCCAGCCCTGCCGAGCTGCTCCGAGCCCTGAGCGGGGTGGCGGGCCCGGTGCTGTTGGTGGTGGACGAGGTGCAGTGCCTCCTCGGCACCGAGGCCGAGGGGGTGCTGGCCCAGATCCTGGCCGGCGTGCCTCCCAGCCTCCGGGTCCTCCTCGCCGGGCGGGCCGTCCCGGGTCTGGACCTCTCCCGGTTGCGGGTCACGGGGAGCCTGGTGGAGCTGGGACCCGAAGACCTCAAGTTCCGCACCTGGGAGGTGGAGCAGCTCTTCCGCTCCGTCTACCGCGAGCCGCTCATACCCGAGGCCGTGGCCGAGCTGACCCGGCGGACGGGGGGCTGGGCCGCCTGCCTGCAGCTGTTCCACCTGGCCACGAGGGGCCGTTCGCCGGGCGAGAGGCGCTTGGTGCTGGCCGGGCTCGAGAGCCGGTCCCGTCTGATCCGCGAGTACCTGGCCCTACAGGTTCTGGAGGACGTCCCCGAGTACCTGCGCATCTTCATGGTGAGGACCAGCCTCCTTCGTCACCCGACGGGTCCCCTGTGTGACGCCCTGCTGGGCCGTACCGACAGTGACCGGCTGCTTGCCGAGCTGGCCCGGCGCCAGCTGTGCACGATCAGCCTGGACGTGCAGTCCATCTACGCCTATCCCGAGATCCTGCGCTCCTACCTGGAAGGGGAGCTGATGGCGGGTCTTGGCCCCGACGCCGGCCAAGCCGAGCTCCGGCGGGCAGCGGGCCTGCTGGCCCAGGCCGGCCAGGTCGAGGAGGCTCTGTGGGCCTACGGCAAGGCCGGGGACCAGCGGGGGACCTGGCTCCTGCAGGCGGGCGACGGCGATGCCCTGACGGCGGCCGGCAACGGCTGGATCGAGTCCGCCCCCCTGACCTGGGCCGGGGCCAGCGCCTGGCTGGAGGTGGCTTGGGCCCGCCAGGCCCTGGGCCAGGGCCGCTTCGGGGATGCCCTGGCCACCTACCGCCGGGCTCTGGAGCTGGAGGGACCGCCGGAGGCTCTCGACACGGCCAGCCGGGAGGGGAGGGCTCTCGCCCCCTGGGCCGCCGCCAGCGGGACAGAAGCTGGTGAGGGTTGGCTGGGGGCCCTGCGCGAGGCCCTGGCCGCCCAGCCGCGCCAAGTGGCGGTGGCCATGTCGTACCACGCCGGCGCCCCCTCACGTTTGGTGGAAGGGGTGGCCTGGCTGATCCACGGGGACTGGGAGCGGGCCGCCTCCGCCCTGTGGGCGGCCGGGATGCTGCCCGATGCCTCGATGGTGACGGCCACTGTCAGCCGGCTGCTGGCGGCCCTGGCCGAGGTGGGCCTGGAGCGCTCCCCCTCGGTGGGCCTGGACCTCCTCGCCGAGCACGCCGACTCCTCCGGGCTCTTGTTCCTGGTCCAGGCGGCGGGGGCGGTCCCGGCGGTGGCGGGGTTGGCCGAGGTCCAGTTCCTGGCTCACCTGGAGAGGGCCTGCCAGCGGTCGGGCAACCACTGGGGAGCGGCGCTCATGGGCCTCCTCCAGGGCATGCGCGACATCCTGGTCGGCTCGGCCGACCCCGTCCGGCTGCCTTCGACGGCGAGGACCATCGAGGCGCTGGAGCGGGCCGGCTCCGCCTTCTCGTCCCTGGGGGCCGGGGTCCTGGCCGCCTGGTGCTCCTCCTTGCAGGCCCTCGAGATGGTCCGGGCCGGCGATGCCCAGGCCGCGGCCGGGGCCCAGGCTGCGGCCCTGGTGGCGGAGAATCTCGGGGCGGCTGGGCCGGCAGGGCTGGCCCACCTGGCCTTGGCCGCCGCCTCGGGGTCCGTCGACGACCTGGACCGGGCCCGCTCCTTCCTCACCCAGGTGGGGCTCTGGGACCGTGGTTGGCTGCAGCTGGCCCGCTGGCCCCGGGTCGGGGAAATGGCGGCCTCCCTGCCGCCTCCCGGGCCGGCACCGTCGGAAGGCCGTAGCGGCTCGCCGGGCCGGCTCCAGGTCCTGGCCGGGGGCTTCACGTCCAACCCCCCCCGGTCGGTGGCCCCCTCGCCCCCCCCTCCGGCCACGGTCTCCCCACCGGAAGGACCGCCGGTGGTGGCCGGTTCCGGTGCCGTGACCGTGGGCGGCAACGGGGCCCCCGCCATCCCGGGTGGGGTGGCCCCAGGAGGGGCCAGCCACTCCCCTGTGGCCCCGGTGCGGCTACGTTGCTTCGGGGCCTTCAGCATCGCCGTGGGCGGCAAGGCGGTGGACCTGAGCCAGGTGAAGCCCAAGCCGAGAGAGCTGTTGCGGCTGCTGGCGGCCCACGCCGGCAGGCCTGTGCACCGGGAGGTGCTGGTGGAGGCCCTCTGGCCCGGGGCCGATCCCGCTGCCGGGGTGCGCAGCCTGCAGGTGGCCATCTCCACCCTCCGCCGGGCCCTCGAGCCCAGGGCCGGGCGGGGGGAGTCCAGGCTGGTGGTGCGGGAGGGGGATGCGTACCGGCTGGCCCTCCCGGAGGGTTCCGATGCCGACCTGGTGCGGTTCGAGGCCAGCCTGGCCGAGGCCCGGCGTACCGAGGCGGCGGGTGACCCCGACGCCACGGCCGCCCGCCTGCGGACGGCCCTGGCCACGTACCGGGACGCCCTCTTGGCCGAGGACGGCCCGGCCGACTGGGTCACGGGCCTGCGACGGCGCTACCAGTCCGAGGCGGCCTGGGCTGCACTCACCCTGGGCAGGATAGAGCTGGAGCGGGGGAACGCCCAGGCGGCGGCGGCTGCCGGGGAGCGGGGAGTGGGCATCGACCCCTACCGCGACGAGCTGTGGCGGCTGCTGATCGAGGCCCACAGACAA
This sequence comes from Actinomycetota bacterium, assembly GCA_021325455.1. Lineage (GTDB taxonomy): Bacteria > Actinomycetota > Acidimicrobiia > Acidimicrobiales > JAJPHD01 > JAJPHD01. The sequence continues at coordinate 326,803 of JAJPHD010000010.1, read as the reverse complement.
GGTGGTGACCGGGCTGCGGCGCAGCGGGCCCGTGCCTCCTACCGGGAGATCCTGGCCGAGCTGGGGCTCAGCTCGCCCATCGGAGCCTGAACCCGTTTCTTACACTATAAGTGCTACTCCGGCCACGAATAGGGCCGATCAGGCAAGTCCGAGGTGCCCATTCGGGCAGCCCTTTCGCCCGTTGAGCCAAAAATAAGTGCCCGTTGAGTGGCCGTGGAGTCCCTGGCAACAGCCCGGTCCCATGATGGTCCTGCGCCACGAACAGTGGGGCCGGGGCCAAGAGAGCCTCGCAGGAAGCTCCAAGGGAGAGAACCAGCTGTGGGAAGCAGGATCCGTACCTATGTGTATGCCGCCGATCCGATCTCGGCGGCGGGGCTGGCCAGCGCCCTGCGCGGCGAGCCGGAGATCCTGGTGGTGGGCGACCACGAGATAGACACCGCCTCCGTCGCCCTCATCGTGGCCGACGAGGTCGATCCGGAGACCACCCGGGTCATCAGCGCCATCCAGCGCAACGGCTGCCCCCGGGTGGTCCTCGTGGTGACCAGGTTGGACGACTCCGGGCTGATGGCGGCCGTCGAGGCCGGCGGTTGCGGCATCCTGCGTCGGGAGGAGGCCACGGCCGAGCGCCTCGTGGCGGCCATCCGGGCGGCTGCGGCCGGGGACGGCAGCCTGCCCCCGGACCTCCTGGGCCGGCTCCTCAACCAGGTGGGTCAGCTGCAGCGCCAGGTGCTGGCCCCCCGCGGGCTCTCCTTCTCGGGCTTCACCGAGCGCGAGCTCGAGGTGCTCCGGCACCTGGCCGACGGTAGGGACACGGCCGAGATCGCCAGCATCCTGGCCTACTCCGAGCGGACGGTGAAGAACGTGATCCACGAGATCACGACCCGCCTGCAGCTGCGCAACCGGTCCCACGCCGTGGCCTACGCCGTGCGCCAGGGCCTCATCTAGCTGGTCGGGCCTCGGCCCAGCTGGACCAGGCCGTCGCCGGCCTCCTCCGGGGGAGCGGCCTCGCCCCCGGGGGGGGGACGGGGCCGAGGAGGCTGGCGACGGGCGGGCCCGGCCGGGTGGCACCCTTCTGCGGGCCGATCTGTGGGCAGGCGAGAAGGAGCGGCACTAGCTTGACAGGCTGATTGCGGGATGGTTACAGTCCTGCGTCAACCAGACGGGAATGCGTCCCGCGCTCGGGTACGGCGGAGGCCCACCTTGGTGGCCAGGTCGTTTGCCCGCGCCCAGGGCTGGCGGACCGGTGGCCCCAGATGGGGCAGGCGGCTGCAGCGGCGCATTCCCCCTTGAACAAATGACGATGCTGGCGCGCCGCCGGGGGTTCGGCGCGCGCCCGAAGTGGAACATAAGGAGCCGCCTCACGGACCAGCACAGGGTTGCCGTTGTGCACCTCGTATGGACGACGTAGTCCAAGCCCGCGTTGGCCGCGCCCGGGCTGCGAGTCGCATGCCCACAACGACGGTTGCCCGCCGCCACGACACACCTGGAAGCTTCGAAGAAGCCCAACTCCAAGGAGTTTTGACGTGCGCAAGCAAGCGTTTCGGGTCGCGGCCGCCTCGGCCGTGGCCGCTGCCGGCGTTACCGCCGCCGGCTCGCTGGTTGACGTTGCCAGCGCATCCACCAGCGTCCCCACCCCGGCCGCCTGGGCGGCCCTTCGCCAGTGCGAGTCGGGAGGCAACTACGCCACCGACACCGGCAACGGGTTCTACGGTGCCTATCAGTTCGACCTGAGCACCTGGCAGAGCCTCGGTTACAGCGGCCTGCCCAGCCAGGCCTCACCCGCCACCCAGGACCAGGCCGCCCTCCAGCTCTACGAGCAGCGGGGCGCTGAGCCCTGGCCGGTGTGTGGCCAGTACCTGAACTCGTTCACTCAGGCCCCGGCCCCGGACCCCGCTCCGGCCCCGGCGCCCGCCCCGGCCCCGGCCCCGGCGGCAGCGTCGACCAGCGCCCCCACGGCGGCGCCCGACCCGGCCCCGGCGCCGGACCCGGCCCCCCAGATCAAGCTGGGCTCCAGCTATCTGGTGAGGGCCGGCGACACGCTGAGCAGCATCGCCAGCCGGTTCGGCACCGACGTGGCCACCCTGGCCCAGGCCAACCGCCTGGCGGACCCCAACCTCATCTTCGCGGGCCAGCGCCTCAGCGTCCCCGCCCGGCGCTCTCCGGCCTCGAGCTACACGGTCAAGACCGGTGACACGCTGAGCAGCATCGCCAGCCGGTTCGGCACCACCGTGGCCCATCTGGCCCAGTCCAACCACCTGGCCAACCCCAACTTCATCCTGGCCGGCCAGTCCCTGTCGGTCTGAACCGGCCCTGACCCGTCGTTGCGGGCGGGCGGCCCCAGGGCCGCCCGCCCGTGTCGCGCCTCGAGCCCCGCGTGGGGACGGCCGGCCCGGGGCGTTGGGGTCTGCTCGCCCTGGAGTTAGCCGAGGGCGGCCCGGATGGCGGCTGCCACCTCGGCCATGGCCTCGGGCGACTGGTAGCGCTGGCGGGGCCAGAAGAAGCCTCTCAGCCCGTCCTTGCGCCGCCGGGGAACCACGTGGACGTGCAGGTGGGGGATGCTCTGGCTCACGACGTTGTTGAGGGCGACGAAGCTCCCGTGAGCGTCGAGGGCGACGGTGACCGCTGCGGCCAGTCGGCGGACGGCGCCGAAGAGGGGATCGATCAGCTCGGCAGGAAGGTCCGGGAGGGTCTCGTGATGGTCCCTCGGGACCACCAGGACATGGCCCGGGAAGAGGGGCCGGTGGTCCAGGAAGGCCACCACGGCAGGCTCGGTGAGCACCACCTCGGCTCCGGCTTGCCCGGCCACCACGGCGCAGAACCGGCAGGTCGGGTCGGCGGCGGGGGCCGGTGGGGGAGGGGTGGGCGGATTGGCCCGGGGCTCCGTGCCGGCGCCAGGCTCGGGGCTGGGAGCGGGTTCGATTGGCTGGCCCACCCCTCCACTGTGCCAGCATGCGGAGATGGCCGAGGACTCCTTCGTAAGCGTCTCCCGCGGGCCTGAGGAGACCCGGCTGGCTCCCGCTCCGGCAGAAGCGGCACGCCGGCTCGACGAGGCGCTGCGCCAGCCGCCTGAGCGCCGACGGGACGCCGTGGCCGACGTGGCAGCCAGCTTCCCCCGCTTCCTGGAGGCCTGGGCGGCCCTGGGGGACCTGGGCCGGGACGAGGTGGAGTCGTATGCCTGCTACCGGGTGGGCTATCACCGGGGCCTCGATGCCTTGCGGGCCGCAGGCTGGCGAGGCTCCGGGTACGTGAGGTGGTCCCACCAGCCGAACCGGGGCTTCTTGCGTTGCGTGGACGGGCTGCGCCATGCCGCTGCCGCCATCGGCGAGACGGACGAGCAGGAGCGCTGCGAGCGGTTCCTCCGCCAACTGGACCCGGACTGGGATCGGCGCAGGTAGGCGCCCGTGCCTGCACCCCGCCCCGTGGTCGGCCCCATCCCCCCCGGCCGGGACCCGGACCAGTACGACCGGGAACGCCGGCAGGTGCTGTGGAGCATGCCCACCGGGCTCTATGTGATGGGCAGCCGCCACGGGAACCGGCGCAACCTGATGACCCTGAGCTGGGCCATGCAGGTGGCCACGGAGCCCAAGCTGGTGGCGGTGAGCGTGGAGGCGCCCGCCCTGACCAGGGAGCTGGTGGAGGGCAGTGGTGCCTTCAGCATCAGCATCCTGTCGCGCCGGGACCGGTCGGTGGTGCGGCGCTTCGTCAAGCCGGTGGAGGAGGACGACGGCGAGTCGCTGAACGGGTTCCCGGTCTGGGAGGCAGCCACGGGCTCACCGGTCCTGGAGCTGGCGGTGGCCTGGCTGGACTGCCAGGTGCGCCATGTGATGGAGGTCGGGAGCCATGTCCTGTTCCTGGGGGAGGTGGTCGGGGCGGGATGGGGGCCCGGCTTCGGGGGTGGGGCCCGAGGGGGCCCGGGAGGGGGGGAGCCGGAGATCCTCCGGATGGAGGACACCCGTATGAGCTATGGGGGATGAGGACAGGTTGGGAAGGCCGGTGTTTCCTCCGCTAGCGTTCTGGGATGGCGAGGTGGCGGCACAGGTCGGCGGCCGACCGGCCTGAGGAGGGCCGGTGAGCCGGCGGGTCTGGGTCGGGGACGAGGAGAAGTTGGGCCGCTTGGTCCTGGACCTGCTGGGGGAGCCCGCCTACGGGCTGGACACCGAGTTCCACCGGGAGCGGACCTACTACCCGCGCCTGGCCCTCGTCCAGCTGGCGTGGCCCGGAGGGGTCGCCCTCGTCGACCCCCTGGCCGTGGACCTGGCGCCGTTGGCCAAGGTCCTGAACGGCCCCGGGCTGGCCGTGGCCCATGCGGCCGAGCAGGACCTGGAGGTGCTGGACCGGGCCTGCGGCACCGTGCCCAGCCGCTTGTTCGACACCCAGCTGGCAGCGGGGTTCATCGGCATGTCGTCCCCGTCGCTGGCCACCTTGATCGAGAGGCTGTTGGGCCGGACCCTGGCCAAGGCCGACCGGCTGACGGACTGGACCCGGCGGCCCCTCACCCCGGCCCAGCGTGACTATGCCGCCTCCGATGTGGCCCACCTGCTCGATCTGCACCGGGCCCTGGTCAAGGAGCTGGATGCCCTGGGCCGCCGGGCGTGGGCCGAGGACGAGTGCGCCCTCCTCCTCCGGCGTGGGCGCCGGTCCACCGATCCCGAGGAAGCCTGGTGGCGCCTCCGGGAGGCACGCTCCCTGCGGGGCCGCTCCCGTCATGTGGCCCAGGCCGTGGCCGCCTGGCGCGAGCGGCGCGCTGCCGCCCTGGACCGGCCGCCTCGTCTGGTGCTGCCCGACCTGGTGGTCGTCTCCATCGCCCACCGCCCCCCGGCTACGGCCGATGACCTCTTCCAGATGAGGGGGATGGAGGGCCGGCGGCTCAAGCCCCCGGTCGTGAAGGAGCTGCTGGAAGCGGTGGAGGAGGGGCTCGGCATGGACGACCGGGACCTCCGTCCTCCTGTGACTGAAGAGGTGGACCGCCGGCTCGGCCCCACCGTGGCGCTGGCATCGGCCTGGGTGGGCCAGCTGGCCGGGGAGCTCAAGATAGACGCCGCCCTCCTGGCTACGAGGGCCGACCTCCAGGCCTTCCTCCGTCACGACCCGACTTGTCGCCTGGGCCGGGGATGGAGGGCCGAGCTGCTGGGAAAGGCGCTGGAGCGCCTGGTGGCGGGGGAGGCAGCGGTGGCCCTGGCCCCCGGGGGGGGCCTGGTGCTGGAGGAGCGTTCCTACCGGCGCCTCGGGCCGCTGTGAGAGGCGGCGGAGGCGCCGTGAAGACCCCTTCTGCCGCTCGGGGCCACGCCGGCCCCTCGGATGGGCTAGACCACAGGCCCATGGCCAGGCTCGCACCAGGGGAGGAGGCTCCCCCCTTCAGGCTCAAGGACCAGGACGGCGAGGAGGTGTCGCTGGCCGGTTACGCCGGCCGGCGCGTCCTCGTGTACTTCTACCCCCAGGACGACACCCCGGGCTGCACCAAGGAGGCCTGCCAGTTCAACGACAACCTGGCGGCCTTCGAGGCGGCCGGCGTGCCGGTCCTCGGCATCTCACCGGACCCACCGGAAAGGCACCGGGAGTTCCGCAAGAAGTACGGGCTCTCGTTCCCGCTCCTGTCGGACCCGAGCCATGCGACCATGGAACGCTACGGGGCCTGGGGGGAAAAGACCCTGTATGGCCGCACCACCACCGGGGTCATCAGGTCCACGTTCCTCGTGGACGAGCAGGGCCGCATCGCCAGGGCCTGGTACAACGTGAGAGCGGATGGCCACGCCTCCAAGGTCCTGGCCGAGGTCCAGGCCTGACCCCCGGCGGGGTCCGGTCAGCCTCGGGGCCGCAGGTCCACCCTGAGGGTGAGGATGCCGTCCTCCAGGCTGCCCTCGGCGTCCCCGATGATGGCGAAGTCCTGGTAGTCGATCTGGGCCTGGGCCATGAGCCGGCGGCGCTCCGGGCCCTCCACCGGTGGCAGTCCCCGCTCACGCACGGCCTTGGCCCGCTGGCGGAACCTTTCGATCATGGCCCCTACGTCCAACTCGTCAGCCACCGCAGCGACCCTACTTGCCTGCCGGGCGAGATCCTTATTCTCCGAGGCGCCGCCCGCCTGGAGGAGGGCCGCCGGGCGGTCCCCAGCCGGACCGACCGCCTCCCCGGGCACGGCGGGAGCTGCCGCTGGGGGGCGAAAGGCTCCGCCCGAGGGGGGGCTACACTAACGGCGATCCATGAGTGTCTGGTGAACCGGGGAGCGGCTCGTGAAGAAGGGACGTCATCGGCGTTTCGAGGAGGCCCGCAGCCTGAAGAGGGCCACCGAGGCTACGGCCGAGCCCTGCCCGGAGTGCGGCGCTGATCCCGAGGACGACCACGCATCGTGGTGCCTGTACGAGGAGTCGCTGGCCGAAGAGGACGAGGAGGACGTTCCCTGGGCCCGGTGAGCCCGCCGGAGACCTGACCTTCGGTCCCCGCCACCGCCCGCCCCTGGTGGGGCCCGGCCCTCTCCCTCAGCGCCGGCGCCGGGCGGGATGAGGCAAGGGAGAGACCGATCCCGCCCTCCAGTCCAGGTAGCGCCGCACTCTGGCGTAGGCAGCCGGGCCCACCAGCGCCTCCAGCTCGGCCCCCATGGCCCGGTAGACCGGAGCCGGCCCCCGGAACGCCTCGGCTGCCTCCGTGCACCACCAGGCGAACTGAGCCCCTCCCGCCCCCCAGTGCCGGCGCTCCCACTGGCGCACCGTGGACGTCACGTGCCCACCGGCGCCCACCTCGTCCTCCCTCCTGAGGGGGAGCTGCCAGCAGACGTCGGGCTTCAGCTCCATGGGGGCAAGCCCTCGGGCCAGGGCGGCCCGGTGCAGGGCGCAACCCGCTCCTCCTGGGAAGCCGGGGCGGTTCAGGAAGATGCACGCCCCGTCCACGATCCGGGTCATGGTCTCGCCCGAGCGGGTCCGCCTGGTCACCCCCGCCCGCCCCCGGCGCCGGTGCTGCCACTCCTCGGAACCGAGCCCCTCGGCGGCCCGCTCCACCCTCTCCTGGTCCTCGGGGCCGGTGAAGTGGGCGCCGTACGAGCAGCACCCCTCCTCCAGCTCGGGGGCCGGCTCGGTGAGCACGCCCTGGCAGCCCTGGCCGTAGATGCAGGCCCAGCGGGACAGGAGGAAGGTGACGTCGAAGACCCAGGTGCGGTCCTCCTCCTCGTCCTCGAAGCTCACCCACTCGTGGCCTCCCGGCAGGTGGGGGCCCGAAATGGCGTCCCTCCCCCTCACGCCTCTCGTCCACTCACGCCGGCTGCGCCCAGCTCCCCCAGCTCGCGCCAGAGCTCGCCCGCGGCGAGGAGCCCCTTCCAGAACTGGCCCATCACCATGCGCTCGTTGGGGGCATGGATGCGGTCGCCGGGCAGGCCCACCCCGAGGAACAGGAGAGGAGCGGAGAGGACCCGGCTGAGCGCCTCCTCGGGGCCGCTGCCGCCCTCCCTCGTGAGCAGGGGCGCCTTGCCCCATACGGCCTCGATGGCCCGGGACAGGGCCCCCATGGCCGGGTGGTCCACAGGGGTGAGGGCGGGCGCCACCCCTCCGTGGCTCTCCACCTCCACCTCGGTCGCGGGGGGCACCTGGCTCGCCACCCAGGCCCGGAAGGCCTCCTCCACCTTGCCCGGGTCCTGGTCGGGCACCAGGCGGAAGGTCACCTTGGCGTTGCCCTGGGCCGGCACTATGGTCTTCGACCCCGGCCCGCCGTAGCCCACGGTGAGGCCCGTCACGTCGCAGGTGGGCCGGGTGGAGATGCGCTCCAGGGTGGTGCGGCCCGCCTCTCCGGTGAGGGCCCCGACCCCGGCGGCCAACCTCCACTCCTCCTCGTCGAAGGGCAGGGCGGCCAGCGAGGCCTGCTCGGACTGGCTGAGGGGCCGCACGTCGTCGTAGAAGCCGGGGATGGCCACCCGGCCCTCCCCGTCGTGGAGGTTGGCCACCAAGCGGGCGAGGATGTGGGCGGGGTTGGGGACCCCTCCCCCGTACTGGCCGGAGTGGAGGTCTATGGTGCCCGTGCGGACGGTGAGGTCGAAGGCGGCCAAGCCCCGCATGCCGATGCAGGCCGAGGGCACGTCGGGGGCCCACATCCCGGTATCGGACACCACCACCAGGTCACAAGCCAGCCGCTCGGCCTCGGCCCGCAGCAGGGCCTCGAAGTGGGGGCTGCCCGACTCCTCCTCCCCCTCGACCAGGAGCTTCAGGTTGACGGGCAGGCGGCCCGTCTCCGACAAGAGGCCCCGGGCGGCCTCCACCTGGTAGAGGACCTGCCCCTTGTCGTCGATGGCGCCCCGGGCCAGGCACTCGCCCTCCACGACGACCGGCTCGAAGGGGGGAGAGGTCCAGAGGTCGAGGGGGTCGACGGGCTGGACGTCGTGGTGCCCGTAGACGAGGGCCGTGGGGGCGGCCGGCCCGGCGTGGCACCACTCGCCGTAGACCGCAGGGGCTCCTTGGGTCTCGAGGATGCTCACCGTCTCCAGGCCGGCAGCCTTCATGGTCCCGGCCAGCCACTCGGCCGAGCGGCGCACGTCGTCGTGATGCTCGGGCTGAGCCGAGATGCTCGGTATCCGCAGCCAGTCGAACAGCTCCTCGAGGATGCGGTCGCGGTTCGACTCGAGGTAGGAGGTGAGTAGCGGCGCCATGGGCCAAAGGTATCCCTCAGGTGGCCTTGTCCAGCGCCTGGGAGAAGTCGGCGAGGAGGTCATCGGGGTCCTCGAGGCCGGCGCTCACCCGGATGAGGCCGTCGGCCAGGCCCGCCGCCCTGCGGGCCTCGGGGTCGAGCTGGCGGTGGGTGGTCGACGCAGGGTGGGCCACGAGGGTGTGGGGCCCTCCCAGGCTGGCCCCGATCCAGGCCACCTCCAGGCTGTCGCAGAAGCGGGCGCCTGCCTCCAGTCCCCCCTCCAGCTCGAAGGCCAGCATGCCCCCGCCGGCACGCAGCTGTCGTGAGGCCACCTCGTGGCCCGGGTCGCCGGCCAGGCCCGGGTAGTGGGTGGCTGTCACCCGGCTGTCGGCGGCCAGCAACTCGGCCAGGGCGGCAGCGGTGGCACAGTGGCGCTCCATGCGCAGGGCCAAGGTGGCGAGGCCCCGGAGGCACAGCCAGGCCTCGAAGGGGGCCATGGCCCCGCCCACATCGAGGGTGGTCGCCCGCACCGCCCTGCGCCAGGAGGCGGAGGTGGCCACCACCCCTCCTACCAGGTCGCTGTGGCCGCCCAGGTACTTGGTGGCCGAGTGGACCACGAGGTCGAACCCGTAGCGGGCGGGGGCGCACAGGTAGGGGGAGGCAAAGGTGTTGTCCACCACGGCTACGGCACCCGCCTGCCGGGCCAGCTGGCCCAGGCGATCGAGGTCGGCCACCGTGATGAGGGGGTTGGCGATGGTCTCGACGTAGAGAAGGCGGGCCCCCGGCAGGGCCGAGGCCACCTGGGCCTCGTCGTTGATGTCCACGAAGCTGACCTCTATCCCGTAGCGGGGCAGGAGCGAGGCGAACAAGGAATAGGTGCCCCCGTAGATGGCGCGGCTGGCCACGATGCGGTCCCCGGCCTGGGCCAGGGTGGTGACGGTGGCATGGATGGCAGCCATCCCCGAGGAGAACCCGTAGGCGGCCTCGGTCTCCTCCAGGCTGGCCACCGCCGCCTCCAGGGCCTCGACGGTGGGGTTCCCGTAGCCCCGCCCGTAGACATGCCCGGGGCGCTCGGAGGAGGTGACGGCGGCAAAGTCGTCCGAGGTGTCGAAGCGCCAGGTGGAGGTCTGGTAGATGGGGACGCTGGCCGGCACCTGGTCCACGGGGGGAGCCGTCCCGGCGTGGACGGCTCTGGTGGCGAACCTCTGGCTGCGGTGGGTGCTCATGCCCCCGAGTCAACCACGCCCACCCGGCTCCCTCCCCCTGTGGGGGGCCATGACGGAGCCGGCTGGGGCTCAGCTCACCAGGTCCCCCACGGCCTCGTCGATGCGCGCCAGCACCTCGGCGGTCAGCTTGGGCGCCACGTCCAGGGAGCGCAGGTTCTCCTGGACCTGCTCGACCCGGCTGGCGCCGGTTATAACCGAGGAGACCCGGGGGTTGCGGGTGCACCAGGCGATGGCCAGCTGGGCCAGCGAGCAACCCAGGTCGGCGGAGACGGAGGCCAGGCGCCGGACGGCGGCATTTCGCTCGGGATCGGTGAGGAGGTCGCGCAGCCACTGGTAGCCGGGCAGGCTGGCCCGGCTCCCCTCGGGGATGCCCTCCACGTACTTGCCGGTGAGCAGGCCCGAGGCAAGGGGGCTCCAGGTGGTGAGCCCGAGGCCGATGTCCTCGTAGAGGCGGGCATACTCGCCCTCGACCCGCTGCCGGCGCAAGAGGTTGTACTCGGGCTGCTCCACCACGGGCTTGTGGAGGTGATGGCGGTCCGCTATGTCCCAGGCGGCGCGGATGTCGCCGGCGCTCCACTCCGAGGTCCCCCAGTAGAGGGCCTTGCCCCGGGCCACGATGTCGTGCATGGCCCAGACCGTCTCCTCCACGGGGGTCTCGGGGTCGGGCCGGTGGCAGTAGGCGATGTCCACGAACCCCAGGCCGAAGCGGTCCAGCGAGGCGTCTATGGCGTCGAGAAGGTACTTGCGGTTGAGGGTGTTCTTGGTGTTCACCGACTCGTGGATCCCCCAGTAGAACTTGGAGGTCACGACGTAGGTGTGCCGGGGCCAGCCCAGCTTGGCCAGGGCCTGGCCCATCATGCGCTCGGACTCCCCGGAGGCGTAGGACTCGGCATTGTCGAAGAAGTTGACCCCTCCCTCGTAGGCAGCGGCCAGGCACCGGGTGGCCAGGTCCTCGTCCAACTGGGGCCCGAACGTCACCCAGGACCCGAACCCGAGGACGCTCACCTTGAGCCCGGATCGACCCAGCCGGCGGTACTCCATGGTCATGCCCTGCCTCCTTGTCTAGCTGTCCGCTCCATTGAAGCCCTTGAGGGGCCCCTTCGGCGAAGCGAGGTTCATCCCAGAGAGCCGAACTGGCCCTCGGTGGGCTCAGCTCAGCAAAACCATGGCTCGGTGAGCCGGGGCCTCCCCGGCCGGGACCCCCGGCCGGCTCCCGCCGGCGGCGGGGACGGGGGGTCCCATCCGGCCGCAGCCGCCACCGCATGGCGCACCCGCTCGTAGGTGGCCTCGATGGGCTCGCCGGCCCTGGCAGCGCCTTCGGCCAGCTCGGCCAGGTCCCTCTGCAGGGCGTCCACCCTGGGATCGGGCGACCGCCAGGTCCAGGTGAGGGCTTCGGCATCGTAGGGGCCCAGGTGGGTGGCGAGGTCGGCTCGTTCCAGCAGGAGGGAGCCCTGGGGCAGCAGGAGCCGTATCGAGTACTGCACCGGGTCCACGCTCGCCACCAGGTCGTGGGCGGCTACGAAGTCGACCAGGTCCAGCACCTGGCCGATGGTGGTCCAGGGAGTGAAGGGCAGCCACGACGGCCGCACCTCTATGCCCTCGGAGCGAAGGATGGCAAGGGCCCGGGACTCGTCGGCCACGGTGTGGCCCTTCTCCAGGCGGCCCAGGGTGGCATCGTCGGTGGACTCGAAGGCCGACACCACGAACAGGCAACCCATCCGGGCCATCGCTCCCCACAGCCCCTCGTGGCGCAGGATGTGCTCGACCTTCACCGTCACGTCGAAGGTGAGGTCGGGGAAGGCGTGGTGGACGGCCCCGGCCAGGCGGCGGGCGTGCTGGGGTCGGTTCAGGAAGTCAGGGTCCCCGAAGGTGATGTGGCGGGCCCCCATGCCCACCAACTGGTCGACGTCGGCCAGCACGGTGTCCTCGGGGAGGGCCCGGGTGCGGCCCCCGTATACGGCCGGTACCGGGCAGTGGCGGCAACGGTGGGAGCAGCCGTGGCTGGCCTCCACGTACCCCACCTGCCGGCGCTCCCCCTCCACCTCCAGGTGGGCATAGCGGGCCAGGGGCGGGAGCAGGTGGCGGGCAGGCAGGCTGAACGGGCTCCGATCGAGGTGGATGGTGGCGCCTCTCCCCCCGGAGGACGGCCCCGACGCCGCCAGCTCGTCCACCCACTGGACGAGGGCCGGTTCGTACTCGCCGGCAATGGCCCGGTCGACCAGCCGGCCCACGGTGAGGTCCTGGCTGACCGGGGCGTATAGCCCGTAGAGGCAGATGGGCAGCTCGGGGCGGGCCCGGCGGAGGGCACCGGCCAGCCGGACGGCGAGTCGCATGGCCGTGTGCATGGGGACGGAAAGGCCCACGGCCTGCGCCCAGGAGAGCGCCTCGCTGGCGTGCTCGGGCCAGGACTGCACGGCCAGGTCCAGGGCGCGCACCTCGTGGCCGGCCCGGAGCAGGGCGGCGGCGGGAGAGGCCACGTGGAGGGGCTGGTGGCCCATCTCGTAGGTGGAGATCAGGAGCACGCGCACGCCCTGCCAGGGTAGAGGGAGCCACCCCGGCAGTAGGCTTGGGCCGACATGCACCGGATGGATGCCAACCAGCTGCGCAGGGCCTATACCTCCTTCTTCGAGGAGCGGGGCCACCTGGCCATGCCCTCCGCCGGCCTGGTCTCCCACGACCCGGGGCTCCTGTTCACGGTGGCGGGCATGCAGCCCTTCAAGCGCTACTTCGTGGGCGAGGAGATCCCCCCGGCGACCCGTTTGGTCTCCGTCCAGAAGTGCCTGCGGGTGAGCGGGGCCAAGAGCGACATCGAGCTCGTGGGGCGGACCCGGCGCCACATGAGCTTTCTCGAGATGCTCGGGAACTTCAGCTTCGGGGACTACTTCAAGGCCGAGGCCATCCCCTGGGCCTGGGACCTGGTGACCGAGGTCCTCGGGATGGACCCCGACCGCCTGTGGGTCACGGTGCACGAGAGCGACGACGAGGCCGAGGCCATCTGGGTCGATTCCGTGGGGGTGCCTCCCGAGCGGGTCCAACGTCTCGGGGAGGACAACTGGTGGGACATGGGGGGCCCCGGCCCGTGCGGGCCGTGCTCGGAGATCCACTTCGACAAGGGCGAGGCCTACGGGGAGCCCGGCGGCCCGGCTCACGGCGGGGGTGACCGCTACCTCGAGTTCTGGAACCTGGTCTTCACCCAGTACGACCGCCAGCCTGACGGGACTCTGGCGGACCTGCCCAAGAAGAACATCGACACGGGTGCGGGCCTGGAGAGGATCCTCGGTCTCCTCCAGGGCACCGACTCGGTGTTCGACACCGACGTCCTGGCCCCCATAGTGGAGACGGCCTGCTCGGTGACCGGTAGGCGCTACGGGGCCGACGGCGAGGCTGATGTGGCCCTGCGCATCCTGGCCGACCACGCCCGGTCCACGACCTTCCTGATCGGGGACGGGGTCTTCCCCTCCAACGAGGGGCGGGGCTACGTGCTGCGCCGGCTGATCCGCCGGGCCGTGCGCCAGGCTTATCAGCTGGGCGTCACCACCGCGGTCATGCCCGCTCTGGCTGCCGCCGTGGCCGGCACGATGGAGGTCGCCTACCCCGAGCTCCGCCGGCAGCTGGACTTCATCCAGGGCGTGCTGGCCAGGGAGGAGGAGCGCTTCCACCAGACCCTGCGGGCCGGGTCGGCCATCCTGGACGAGGAGCTGGCCAAGGGTGTCGCCCAGCTGGGCGGGGACGTGGCCTTCCGCCTGCACGACACCTACGGCTTCCCCATCGACCTCACCCGGGAGATCGCCTCCGAGCGGGGGGTGGGCGTGGACGTGGCCGGCTTCGAGGCGGCCATGGCCGAGCAGCGGGCCCGGTCCCGCCAGGCTGGGCTCGGGACGGAGGAGGAGAGCGAGCACCTCCCCGCCTATCGGGAGCTGCTGGAGCAGTTCGGCACCACCGAGTTCCTCGGCTACCAGACCTGCTCGGCCACGGGCCGGGTGCTCCATGTCCTGGAGGCGGGCCCGGGGGCGATGGTGGAGGTCTTCTTGGACCGGACCCCCTTTTATGCCGAGGCCGGGGGCCAGGTGGGCGACACCGGAACCCTGGTCACCCCCAGCGGGCGGGCCGAGGTGCTGGACACGACCTACGCCCTGCCGGGGCTCATCCGCCACAGCGCCCGTGTGGTGGAGGGCACCATCGGCCCCGGGCAGGAGGCTCTGGCTCAGGTGGACGTCGAACGACGGGATGCCATCCGGAGGAACCACACCGGGACCCACCTGGTGCACTGGGCACTGCGCGAGGTGCTCGGGCCCCACGTCAAGCAGCAAGGTTCGCTGGTCGCCCCCGACCGGCTCCGCTTCGACTTCAGCCACTTCGGCCCCGTGACCCGTGCGGAGCTGGACAAGGTCGAGGACCTGGTCAACGCCTCGGTGATCGGCAACCCTCCGGTGGTCACCGAGGAGATGGAGCGGGCCGAGGCCGACCGGGTCGGCGCCATTGCCTTCTTCGGCGACAAGTACGGCGAGCGGGTCCGGGTGGTGCACGCCGGGCACTCCTCGGTGGAGCTGTGCGGGGGGACCCACGTGGACACCCTGGGCGCCATCGGGCCGTTCCGGATCGTCTCGGAGGGGTCGATCGGGGCCAACACCAGGCGGATCGAGGCTCTGACCGGTGCCCCCTCGCTGGCCCACCTGCGCCACGAGGAGGAGCTGCTGGGCCGGGCGGCCGAGCTGGTGAGGGCCGCCACCGTGGAGGAGGTCCCCGAGCGGATCGAGCGGCTGTCGGCCCAGGCCCGGGCCGCGACCGAGGAGGCCAGGGCCTTGCGGGCCCAGGCCCTCCGCCAGGAGGCCGAGGCCCTGGTGGCCGAAGCCGGTGGGGACGTCGTGGTGGCCCGCCGGGACGGCCTGCCCCGGGACCAGATGCGCGACCTGGCCCTCGGGGTGCGGGACCGGCCCGGCATGCGGGGGGCCGTCCTCATCGGCTCACCCGACGGGCAGGGCGTGGCGCTGGTCGCAGCGGTGAGGAGGGGGAGCGGCCTGGTGGCATCGGAGCTCCTCGCCGAGGCCTCCCGCACCGTGGGAGGCGGGGGTGGGCGCGACCCCGAGGTGGCCATCGCCGGTGGGCGCCAGGTGGGGCGCATCGAGGAGGCCCTCGAGCAGGTTCGGGCGGCGCTGGGCCGGGCCGGCGACGGGGGACCGGACGGGCGACAGGGGCCGCCCGGCGAGGTCCCGCCCTCCGGGGGCGGGGCCGCCACCCGGCAGTGAGGGCTGTGGGCCTCGACCTGGGCGAGCGCCGTATCGGGGTGGCGGTGAGCGACCGGGACGGGACACTGGCCATGCCTGCCGGAGTGCTCCAGCGCTGCGGGGAGCAGGCCCACGACCACGCTGTGGTCGCCCGCCAGGTGGAGGAGCTGGGGGGTGAGGTGGTGGTGGTGGGGCTCCCGCTGTCTCTGGACGGCACGAGGGGACCGGCTGCCCTGGCCGCCGAGGAGGAGGCGGCGGCCCTGCGGGGCGTCCTTCCTGTCCCTGTCGAGCTCCACGACGAGCGGCTCTCGACGGTGACCGCCAGCCGGGCCCTGCGGGGGGCGGGGCGGACGGCCCGGCGCCAGCGGCCGGTGGTGGACGAGGCCGCCGCCGCCGTCATGCTGCAGGCCTGGCTCGACCGCCAGAGGGCGGTCCGGCCTGGCCCTGTCCCGGCCAGGCCGCCCCGGGCCCGGAGGGCGTGATGGAGGAGGACCGCTGGGGGGAGGGGGCAGCCCTGGCCGACCGGGAGGCCGACGAGATCTGGGAACCGGAGGGGGAGGCGGCCGACGACTGGTACCCCCGCCGGAGGTGGCGGGCATGGCTGGTGGGCCTGCTGGTCGTGCTCCTCCTCGTGGCCGGGGCGGCCGCCTACCTGGACCACTGGGTGGGCCAGCAGGTCGACCCGGCCAAGGAGGGCAGGGTCGTCAACTTCACCGTCCCCTCCGGGGCGACGCTCTCCGGCCTGGCCAGCCAGCTGTCCAAGCGGGGGATCATCGGGAGCCCCCTCGTGTTCCGCCTGTACCTGCACTTCGAGGGGGCCAAGCCCATCCATCCCGGCACCTACCAGCTGCACGAGCACGAGCCGTTCGCCACCTTGCTCTCGGTGCTGGCGAAGGGGCCCGTCCTTGAGCACGTGACGATCCCGCCGGGCTTCACCCTGGACCAGATAGCAGAGCGGGTGGGCCATCTCCGGGGCCGGTCGGCCACCCGGTTCCTGGCCCTGGCCAGGAGCGGGACGGTTCGCTCGCCCTACGAGCCGAAGGGGAGCAGGGACCTGGAAGGCCTGCTCTTCCCCGACACCTACTCCTTCGAGCCCACGGCGAGCTACAAGACCATCCTGGGCATGATGGTGAGCCGTTTCGACCAGGAGGCGGCCGCCATCCACCTCCGCCGGGAGGCCACAAAGGACCACATCACCCCCTACCAGGCCGTGATCGTGGCCTCCATGATCGAGAAGGAGGCCAAGTTGCCGGCCGACCGGGGCAAGGTTGCCAGGGTCATCTACAACCGGCTCAACGCCGGCATGCCCCTCCAGGTGGACGCCACCGTCATCTATGCGGCCGGTGGGAACCCCAGGGCCCTCCAGGGCAAGGACCCTGCCGACGTGGCCCCCAAGTCCCCTTACAACACCTACCGGGTGACGGGCCTCCCCCCCACCCCCATAGCCAGCCCCGGCCTGGCCTCCCTCAAGGCCGCCCTCCATCCCACCCCCGGCCCATGGCTGTACTACGTGGTGGTGAGCAGGAACGGTGCCGAGGCCTTCTCCAGCACCTATGCCGGCCAGCAGGCCAACATGGCCCTGGCCCGAAAGCGGGGGCTGGCCGGGTAGGGCCGTGGCGACAGGGTCCACTCGCCTGGCCGGGGTGATCGGCGACCCGGTGGGGCACTCGCTGTCCCCGGCCCTCCACAACGCCGCCTTCGAGGCCCTGGGCCTGGACTGGGTCTACCTGGCCTTCCCCGTGGCCGCCGGCCGCGTGGGGGGAGCGGTGGAGGCGGTGAGGGCCCTGGGCATCGCCGGGCTCAACGTCACCATGCCCCACAAGGCCGCTGTCCTGCCCCACCTCGATCGGGTGAGCCCCACCGTCGCTGCCCTGGGCGCGGCCAACACCTTGGTGCCCGCTGGGGGCGGGGTGGTGGGGGAGAGCACCGACGGTGACGGCTTCCTGGACAGCCTGCGCATGGACCTGGGGTTCGAGCCCGAGGGGTGCCGGTGCCTGGTGGTGGGGGCCGGCGGGGCGGCCCGAGCGGTGATCCTGGCGCTGTCCCGGGCCGGGGCCAGGCAGGTCCTGGTGGCCAACCGGACGCCGGCCCGGGCCGAGGAGGCGGTGGCCCTGGCTGCAGGGGTGGGCAGGGTCGCGGCGGTGGAGCAGGCGGGGGAGGCGGACCTGGTGGTCAACGCCACTCCTGTGGGCATGGCCGGGAGGGCCGGACCGGGGACCCCCACAGCCGGGACAGCCGGACGGGGGACCCCGGGCCCAGGCATTGCGACGGCCGGATCCCCGGTCCCGTCGCAATGCCTGGGCCCGGGACAGCTGGTCGTCGACCTCGTCTACCGCCCGGAGCGGACCGAGCTCCTGGCCCAGGCGGCCCGCCGCGGCGCCCGCACCGCCAACGGCCTGCCCATGCTGGTGCGGCAGGCGGCCCGGTCCTTCCGGCTGTGGACGGGCCTGGACGCCCCCGTCGAGGCCATGTGGGCGGCGGCCAGGGAAGGGCTGGTGGAGGGCCCGGCGACCGGACCCGACCCGGGTGGGAGCCCGCCTGGACAGCTCGAGGGCTGAGCAGCAGGGCGCCCCCCTGCGGGCCAGGGCGCCCTGCCAGGTCCTCCTACCCGGCTCCGGGCTGGCCGGCGCCCGTAGCGCTCCCCTCGGGGGAAGGGCCCGTCCCGGAGGCCCCCGGACCCTGTCCGGCGCCGCCCGGGCCGGTCGTGCCACCGCCTTCGGCCATGAGGCGCTTGGCGTCCTCCACTGTCATGTCCGCCGAGGGCACGATGAGGTCCGAGGAGCGCAGGTCGTCGCGCTCGAGCTTCTGCCCCGTCGAGTGGATGAGCTTGATCAGCTCGGCCGTGCACTGGGCGAACCCCTCGGCGTCGTTGGAGTCGATGGCCCGCACCAGAGCGGCGTCCAGCCCGTCCAGGGCAGGGCGGATCGAGACGGGGAGGCGGTACTGGTCGTTGCCGGCGATGCGGACCACCAGCGTCCCCTCCTCGAGCTCTCCCGAGGGAGGGGGCCCACCTCCCTGGCCCAGCTCGGCCTTGAGGGCTGCCATCTGCTGGTCCACAGCCTGGCCGCTGCTGATCTGGCGGAGCTGGCGGTCGATGTCGTCCCCGGGAGCCTGGCCTATGGCGGTCATGTCGAGCACGCCCGAGTCGGCCAGCTCGCCCACGGCCTGGGCCCGGGCCTGGAGGCTGTTGACCTTGTCCTGGGCCCGCTCGACCATCATGGACACGTCGGCCATCTCCTCGGAGAGGCCCGAGATCCCCTCGATGGCCTGGGTGCTGGCCCGGGCCGCCGTGTACTGGGCCTTCATGGTGTCCCTCTGCATGCGGAACGCCTCGACCTTGGCCGCCAGCTTCTGGCCCGTCAGCTCGAGCTGGCTCTCCTGGTTGCGGAGGTTCTCTATCTGGGGCCCCAGCCCCTCGGCCTGGGCCGAGACGATCTGGGCCCGCTCCAGGGCGGTGCGGGCCAGCTGCTCCTGGCCCTGGCTCAGCGCCTGGCGGGCCTGGCCCTGGAGCTTGTCGTACTGGGCCTGGAGGGTCGCCTTCTGGGCCTCGAGGCGCTTCTGGGCCGTCAGCACGTCAGCGATGGAGCGGCGCACCTGCTGCAGCTGCTCCACCATCTTCTGGTAGGAGAGGTCGAGGGCCTCGGCCGGGTTCTCGGCCTTGTCCAGGGCCGCGTTCGCCTTCTGCTGGAAGACGAGGGACAGACGCTTGAAGACGCTCATCGGCACTCCGTTCCGCGGGTCGGCGGTCCCGATTCTACGCGGGCTACCATCGCTCCTGTATGGGCGACCTCCCAGTCGAACCCACCGATCTGGACCTCCTGACCGCATCGTTGCGGGCTGACGCCCCCGACAACGAGACCTTCTTCGAGGTACTGGGGACGAAGCTGCGCTCGGCCCTGGGCGAGCGCGTCACCCTGGAACGGGGCGGGGGCTTCTTGAAGAGGGACAACCGGGTGCGCTCCATCGTCGTGGACCTGGGTGACATGGTGCTGAGCGCCACCCGGGACAAGGGCCGGATCACCTGCCAGGCCCGGCGCTCGGTGCGGGGGATCGTGCTCAAGACCGAGGACCTCGACCTCGACGGATGGCTGGTCCGCCTGGCCCAGCTGCTGGCCGAGGAGGCCAGGCGCAGCGCCGCCACCAGGAACGCCTTGCAGTCCCTGCTCACCTGACGACCCGAGAAGGAGTTGCCCTCCATGGCCACGACGGACCCCACGGCCGGCCTCCCCCCCGATGCCCTCCGCCGCCTCGAGGAGTCCGAGACCGGGGAGGGCCGCCGGGGCCTGTTCACCTCCGACCTGTCCGTCAACGAGTTCCTGCTCGTGAAGGAGGCCGGCTTCGACCCGAGGGGACTGGTCTTCGGCAGCTCCATCTACCACATCGGCCTGCAGCGCAAGAGCTGGGGCAAGAACCAGGAGCTCACCACCCTCAGCCAGGCCATGTACACGGCCCGGGAGCTGGCCATGACCAGGATGGAGGAGGAGGCCAACCTGCTCGGGGCGGACGGGGTGGTCGGCGTCCGCCTGGACATCAACTTCTACGAGTGGGGGCAGCACTCGGCCGAGTTCATCGCCATCGGCACCGCCGTCTCGTCCTCGGACGGGACGAGCTGGCGGGCCCCCACGGGCATGCCGTTCACCAGTGACCTGTCGGGCCAGGACTTCTGGACCCTCGTCCAGTCGGGCTACATGCCCCTCGGTCTGGTGATGGGCACCTGTGTCTACCACGTGGCCCACCAGGGCATCGGTGCCAAGCTGGGCCAGATCGGCCAGAACACCGAGATGCCCAACTTCACCCAGGCCCTCTACGAGGCCCGTGAGCTGGCCATGGAGCGGATGCAGGAGGAGGCCGAGAAGCTCGGAGCCGAGGGGATAGTGGGCGTCCAGCTGGTGGAGAAGTCCCACTTCTGGGGCAGCCACGTGATCGAGTTCCTGGCCGTGGGCACTGCCGTGCGGCCGCTCAGGCCCGACCACGTGATCGACCAGCCCCGAATGGTCCTCTCGTTGGACCGCTGATGGACGACCGCCGGCCCTCCGGCCGGGGAGATGGCGCCGGGGGCATGGTCCCCGGAGAGGGACCTGCCGCCCGGGGAGGGGGGAGGGCGCCGGAGGCGCCCGGGCGGCAGGGCCCGCCCCCCGGGCGGGTGGAGCGGGGCGAGCCCTCCGGGATGCTGGACGAGGCCGCCGGGCAGGCCCGGGCGGAGGCGAGCATCGAAGCCCTGGAGCACGGGGGGCTGCCGGTTTCGGCCCGCCAGCGCCTGGCCGATGCCGAAGCGGAGGGAGGGGCCTGGACCAGCGACCTCTCGGTCGCGGAGCTGGCGGCGGTGCGGGCCGCCGGCTTCGAGCCCCTGGGCATGGTCCTCGGCAGCTCCGTGTACCGGATAGGGGCCCAGTGGGGCTACAGGTACTTCGGCGCCGCCGGGGGCGGCTACTCGAGCGTGTGGTACTGCCCTCACCGCTTCGCCCACGAGGACATGCGCACCGGTTACAACTGGGAGCACACCCTGCACGAACGGGGCATGGTGGAGGCCCGCAACCTGGCCATGTCCCGCATGGCGGAGGAGGCCCAGGAGCTCGGGGCCCACGGCGTGGCGGGGGTGAGGCTGCGCTTCACCCGGCCCGAAGGGGTGGCCGGCCTGGTGGAGTTCACCGCCGTGGGCACGGCCATCCACCGCCCCGGGGCCCCGCCGCTCCCGTTCCCCTTCACCTCCCACCTGAGCGGCCAGGAGCTGGGCAAGCTGATCGGCTCGGGGTATGTGCCCTGCAGCCTGGTCATGGGCATCTGCGCCATCGAGGTGGACCCGGGGTGCGGCATGGAATGGCGCATGGGATCGTGGTCCAACACCGAGCTCCCCCAGATCAGCGAGGCGGCCCGGCGCTGCCGGGAGATTGCCGTGGACCGCCTGGAAAGGGAGGCCGCCGAGGTGGGTGACGGCGTGATCGGGGTCGAGATCGAGTTCTCCATCCACGAGCTCCCCGGGGAGGCCAAGCTGCTGGAGCTGTTCAGCCTCGGCACCGCCGTGCGCCGCTTCAGCGCTGCCCCCATGCCCGAGGCCCCGCTTGCCATGATGCGCCTCCGGGACCGGCGGTGAGCACCGGGCGGGAACCCCTCGACCGGCAGGACCGGGGGCCGGTGGCGGAGGCGCCCGCCGACGCCGCCATTGCCTGCCTGCGGGAGGGCAGGGGAGAGCGCCACGAGGGACGGGTCTTCTCCTCCGACCTCAGCGTGGACGAGGCCATCCTCCTCAAGGAGGTGGGGTACGAGCCGAGGGGGCTGGTCATGGCCAGCGCCATCTACCACGTGGGCTACACCTTCACCGGCCTCGGCCAGAGCAGCGAGATCACGACCCTCTCGGAGGCCATGGCTCAGGCCCGCAACGAGGTGACCCACCGGCTCATCGCCGACTGCCGCCAGGTCGGGGGGGACGGGGTGGTGGGGGTCCGGCTCACGATCGACATGTTCGAACCGGCCCGTCACCTGATGGAGTTCGTGGCCATAGGCACGGCAGTGGCGGGCGGGCCCGGCGCCCTGCCACGCCGACAGCGCCGCCCGTTCACGAGCGACCTCTCGGGCCAGGACTTCTACCTCCTCCAGCGGGCCGGCTACGAGCCTCTGGGACTGGTGATGGGCAGCTGCGTCTACCGGGTGGGCCGCCAGGGGCTGGGCCAGTGGATGGGCCGCCAGGGCCAGAACGTGGAGCTCGTCCCCTTCACCCAGGCCTTCTACCAGGCGAGGGAGCTGGCCATGGAGCGCCTGCAGTCCCAGGCCCGCCAGCTGGGAGCCGAGGGCGTGGTCGGGGTGACCACCACGGAGAGGGGGCATGCCTGGGGGTCGCGGGCCATCGAGTTCTTCGCCCTGGGCACGGCGGTCCGCCTGAGCGGGGAGGAGCACAGGAACCTCCGCCCCACCATGGCCGTACCCCTGGACGACCCGCTTCCTGCCACCGATCCCCGCGCCATCAGGGGCGGCTGAGCGCGCCAGAGGTACCGCTGCTGGCGGGCTAGGGTGCAAGGGAGCCGGCCGGTGGCTGGCCGGCCCTGCCAGAGAAGCGACGGGAGCGACCTTGGCCCAGTTCGTTCTTGACCGCCGGCGCCACCAGGCTTCATGGCGCCGGCTCCTGCTCCACGTGGACGTGGTGCTCGTTCTCTGCACGTTGGCCGTCTCGGCCCTCGGGGTCCTGATGGTCTACACCGCCACCCGGGCCCAGCTGGTGCAGGCCGGCCTCAACCCGCACCACTACCTGGACCGTCAGGCGGTGTGGACCCTCCTGGGGCTGGTCGCCATGATCCTCGTGGCGTCCGTGGACTACCGGCGCTACGAGGGGTGGGGCTACGCCTTTTACGGGCTGATCCTGGTGATGCTGGTGGGGATCTTCGCCGTGGGCAGGAGCGCCCTGGGGGCGGCCCGCTGGTACCAGATCGGGCCGGTCCAGGTCCAGCCGTCCGCCTTCGGAGCCCTTGCTCTCATCCTGGCCGTTGCGACCTACTGCCACCGCCGGCGGGACGAGCGCATCGGGCTCCGCCGGCTCCTCGTCCTCCTCGCCATGGCGGGCATCCCCACTCTGTTAGTGGTGAAGCAGCCCGACCTGGGGTCGGCCATCGTCATGGTGGTCACCTTCGTGGCCATGCTGGTGGTGGCGGGGGTGAGGGCCCGCTACCTCGTGGGACTGGGCATCCTGGGCCTGGTGGGGCTGGTCGCCGTGGTGAGCCTGGGGATGCTCAAGTCCTACCAGGCGGCCCGCATCACCACCTTTCTGCACCCGAACACCCCCGGCCCGGCCGGCTACACCCTCCAGCAGTCCAAGATCGCCATCGGCTCGGGAGGGGTGTTCGGCCAGGGGCTGTTCAAGGCCCCTCAGACCAACCTCGGCTACGTCCCCGAGCAGTACACGGACTTCATCTTCACCGCCGTGGGGGAGCAGCTGGGGTTCGTGGGGGCCGCCTCCCTCCTCGGCCTCTTCGCCCTCATGGTGTGGCGCCTGCTCCGGGCTGCCCAGCTGGCCAAGGACCAGTACGGCCGCCTGCTGGCTGGCGGCGTGGTGGCGTTCATCGCCTTCTCCGTCTTCCAGAACGTAGGTATGACCATGGGCATCATGCCCATCACTGGCATCCCCCTTCCCCTGGTGAGCTATGGGGGGTCCGCCACCATCGCCTTCTTTGCCTCCATCGGCTTGGCTCTCAACGTGGCCATGCGCCGTTACACCTGAGCCCCGGCACCCGGCCATGGGACTGCTGGAGGACTACGAGGGGATGCGCCAGGTGGAGCTGGTCGACGTCGTGGTCGACCTGCCGAGCGTGCATCCCACGGTGATATTGCGTGAGCGGGACGAGCCGTGGCGGGAGCTGTGGTTCCCGGTCGGGCAGGCCGAAGGGGTGGCCCTGGCCATGGCCTGGCGCCGGGTGGCCTCCCCCCGCCCCCTCACCCACGAGCTGTTCACTGACGTCCTGGGCCGCCTCGGGGCCCGCCTCGAGGTGCTGCGCATCACGGGCCGGGAAGGGTCCACCTACCTGGGGGAGCTCGTCCTCGTGAAGGACGGGAGCCGGGAGGTGGTGCCCTGCCGTCCCTCCGACGGGCTCACCCTGGCCCTGCGCCAGCCGCTCCCCGTCCCGGTGGTCGTGGCCGACGTGCTCCTCGGCGTCCCCCAGGAAGCCCCGCCGGCCGGGTCAGGGGCGAGAGGGGAGGGAGGCGGACTCGGAGGAGAGCCGCATGAGCATCCCTATGAGGATGTAGTTGGCGACGAGGGACGACCCGCCGTAGGCGACGAAGGGCAGGGTGATGCCGGTCAGGGGTAGGAGGCGGGTGATGCCGGCCATGATTATGAAGGCCTGGAGGGCGATGATCACGGTGAGGCCGGCCGCCAGCAGCTTGGAGAAGCCGGAGCGGTGGGAGAGGGCTATGCGCAGGCCGGCGCCTATCAACAGCACGTAGGCCACGATGAGGGCGGTGGTGCCCAGGAGCCCCAGCTCGTCTCCGAAGGCGGCGAAGATCATGTCGCTCACCACCACCGGTATGAGCTGGGGTTGGCCCATTCCCCACCCCTGGCCGGTCAGGCCACCGCTGCCCAGGGCGTACTCGCCCTGCACCAGCTGGTAGCCCGTGGTGTTGGCGTGCTGGAAGGGATGGAGCCACACCGTTATCCGCTCGGCGGCCTGGCCGAAGAGGTGGAGGCCGATGAAGGTGGCCCCCACGAAGAGAACAGCGCCGATGACCATGTAGGTGAGCCGCCCCGTCGCCATCCAGAGCATGATCATGAACAGCATGAACATGAGCAGGGCGAAGCCGATGTCGTGCTCGGCGGCGATGATGAGGATGGCGAAGCCCCAAGCCAGCAGCACGGGGCCGAACGGCCTCGGGTCGGGAAGCAGCTGGTTGCCGACCCGCACCGTGGGGTGGGCGAGCAGCTCGCGCTTCTCGGCGAAGTAGGAGGCGAAGAAGATCACCAGCGCCAGCTTCGCCAGCTCGACGGGCTGGTAGCTGATGGGCCCGACGTGGATCCACAGGCGGGACCCGTAGATGCTCTCACCCAGCCCGGGCACGAGCGGGGTCACGAGCAGCCCGATGCCGATGAGGCCGATGAGGTACCGGTACCGAGCCAGGTCCCGGCTGTGGCGCACCACGAGCAGGGTGGCCACGTAGAGGACCACGCCTATGGCCGTCCACATGGCTTGCAGGGCGGCCAGCCGGGAGCCGGAGGTCTGCCTGATGGCCGGGATGGTGTCCAGCTGGGCGATCATCACCCAGCCCAGGCCGTTGAGCAGCACGACGATGGGGAGGATGAAGCCGTTGGCCTCCGGCGCCAGCCAGCGGTTGGCGAGGTGGGGGACGAGCGTGAGCCCGATGAGCACGCCCAGGAAGACCCCGATGTGGGAGGGGATGGAGGCGCTCGTGGCGAGGGAGGCCAGGACGTAGGCAAAGACGATGATGAGCCAGGCCATGGCGAGCAGCCCCAGCTCGGTGCGCCGGCGGGGCTTGGCCCGCCAGCGCCTCTCGGCCCGGGGTAGGCGGTCGGCACTGGTAACGGTGGCGCTCATGGTTGGTCCAGGGCGGGGGATCCCACCGGGCCGCTCGTCCCGGCCAGCCGGTCGGTCTGGCGGCCCGTGGTCCCCGGCGCCAGGGCGACCCTAGCCGGGCCGGGCCGGGAGGCGGCGGCGCACGGGGAGGCCGGGGCCCTGCGGGGCGGTAGCCTGTCCGGGGTCATGGCGATCGAGGTCCAGGCCGTCACCCAGGCCGATGTAGGGCCCAGGTTCTTGAACCGCGACCTGTCCGAGCTGGATCTCAACGGCCGCATCCTCGACCTGGCCGGGGACCCCCAGGTCCCGCTCCTGGAGCGGGTCAAGTTCCTGGCCATATTCAGCACCCAGCTTGACACCTTCTTCCAGGTCCGGGTGGCAGCCATCAAGGACCAGATGGCCGCGGGCCTGAGGGCCAGGTCCCCGGACGGCCGCACCCCTCAGGAGCAGCTGAGGGACATCCGCTCCAAGGTGGAGGAGCTGCTGGCTCGCCAGGGCGAGATCTTCCTCGGCGAGGTGGTCCCCGCCCTGGCCCGGGCCGGAGTGCGGCTCTCCAGCTGGGAGGCTCTGGACGAAGGGGACCGCAGCGAGCTGGTGAACGTGTTCTACGAGCGGATCTTCCCCGTTCTCACCCCGCTGGCGGTCGACCCTGGGCACCCCTTTCCCTATATCTCCAGCCTCTCCCTCAACCTGGGGGTCTGGGTGCTCGACCCCGTGAGCGCCGAGCGACGCTTCGCCCGGGTCAAGGTGCCCCCCCTCCTCCCCCGCTTCGTCGTCCTGCCCGACGGGGAGCGCTTCGTGCCCCTGGAGCAGCTCATCGCTGCCCACCTCGGAGCGCTCTTCCCGGACATGCAGATCGTCGCCCACCACCCGTTCCGCGTCACGCGCAACGCCGACCTCACCCCGGAGGAGGGGGAGGCCGACGACCTGCTCGTAGCCGTGGAGATGGAGCTCCGCCGGCGCCGCTTCGGCCGGGCCGTGCGCCTGGAGCTGGAGCCCGGGGCGGGGGACGAGGTTCGCGACCTGCTCATGAGGGAGCTGGAGATCGGCTCCGAGGACGTCTACGAGGTGAGGGGGCCGCTCGACCTCTCGGGGCTGTGGGCCGTGCAGGCGCTGGACCGCCCCGACCTGCACGATCCGCCCTGGGCCCCGATGACGCCCCCGGGCCTGGCCACCGCCGGGGACGAGCCGACGGACCTCTTCGCCGTGCTCAGGGAACGTGACATCCTTGTCCACCACCCCTACGACTCCTTCACGACCTCGGTCGAGGCCTTCATCACCAGCGCCGCCGCAGATCCTGCGGTGCTGGCCATCAAGCAGACCCTCTATCGCACCTCCGGGGAGAGCAGGATCGTGGCTGCCCTCATCCGGGCCGCCGAGGAGGGTAAGCAGGTGGCGGTCCTGGTGGAGCTCAAGGCCCGCTTCGACGAGCAGGCCAACATCGCCTGGGCCCGGGCCCTCGAGGAGGCCGGGGTTCACGTCGTGTATGGCCTGGTCGGGCTCAAGACCCACTGCAAGGCCGCCCTGGTCGTGCGGGAGGAGGAGGACGGGGTCAGGCGCTACTGCCACATAGGTACCGGGAACTACAACGCGGACACCGCCCATGAGTACGAGGACGTGGGCCTCCTCTCCGCCGACCCCAACCTCGGGGCCGACCTCACCGACCTGTTCAATTTCCTGACCGGCTACAGCCGCCAGGCCCGGTACCGGCGCCTGGTCCTGGCGCCCATGTCGGTCCGGTCCCGCATGATCGAGCTGATCCGGGCCGAGGCCGTGGCCGGCCCCGAGGGCCGGGTGATCATGAAGCTCAACGGGCTGGACGACCCCGCCGTGGTCGATGCCCTCTACGAGGCGTCAAGGGCCGGGGTGCCCATCGACCTCATAGTGCGCGGCATCTGCGTGCTGCGTCCGGGTGTCCCCGGGCTGTCAGAGACCATCCGGGTTCGCTCCATCGTGGGGCGCTTCCTGGAGCACTCCCGGATCTTTGCCTTTGGTGGGGTGAACGGGAGGCCGTTGCAGGTGCTGATCGGCTCGTCGGACATGCGGGGGCGCAACCTGGACCGCCGGGTGGAGGCTCTGGTGCCCGTGGTGGACCCGGAGCTGGCCGAGCGCCTGGCGGAGGTCCTCGACCTCAACTTGGCTGACGACACCAACTCCTGGGCCCTCCAGGCGGACGGGACGTGGCAGAGGGTGCCCTGCCTCAAGGGGTTCTCGGTCCAGCGGCGGCTCCAGGAGCTGGCCGTGGAACGAGCCCGCCGCCGGCGGGAGCCGGACAGCCTGGCGGCCACCCGGCGGGCATGAGCCCTGCCGGCCGCCACCCGGAGGGCATGAGCGTCGCCAGGTAGGCTCGGGGCGGTGATTGGCATCCTCACCGGCCTCGAGGTGACTCTGGCAGTGGTGCTGGCCCTCGTGGTGTGGGGCATGGTCGCGGCCGCATTGGCGGTCACGGGTGCCGTGCGCAGGTGGCGAGAGCCGATCCTCCTCCGCCCGGGGGACCGGGTCCCTCTCCTCTGGCGGTGGTCCCCTGGGCCCGCTGCCGTCCTCCACCGGCGGTTGGTGACGGCCGTGCGCTGGGTGAGGTTGGCCCGGCCGCCCGGATGGCCGCCCCAGCCGGAGCCGGGCCGGGGGCCTCTCCATGCTTGGCGGGCCCGCCGGAGGCTCCGGGCCGCCTGGGACCCCAGCTGCTGGCCGGCGTGGGTGGCGCCCGTGGTCGAGCTGGAGGACCTGGCCGCAGCCATCGACAGACGTCTCCTCCAGTCGAGGGGCCAGCCCCGAGGGCTCCGCCTGGCCATCCTCCGGGACCTGGCCGGCGAGGTGGCGACCCTGGAGGGGCTGGCTAGACGGCTGGTGGGCACCCTGAGGGCCTGGGAGATGTCCGTGGAGCAGCCCGGTGAGAGGGTGGCACCGGGGGATCGCCCTCTCGAGGCGCCCACGACCCTCGGGCCCGCTCGGGCAGCCGCCTGGCCGCAGGCCCCGGTGAGCCTCTCGGACCCTGCCCCAGGGCGCGCCGGCGCCAGCATCACCGGGGAGCTCGACGCCCTCGATGCCGCCCTCGAGGAGCTGAGGCGCAGGAGCTGAGGCGCCGCCCGGCCCAGTCCTCAGGCCCGGCCGGCCAGCTGGTCGCTGCGGTCCCGAGCGGGGCGGGTGCGGCCCACCTCGGGAGGCCGCCGGAACGGGGGAAGCCATCTCCGGCGAGGGGCCCCACGCTCCATCTTCAAGGAGAGATAGGCAGCGGCCCCGGCGGGGATGGGCAGCCAGAAGTTGACCAGGCGGTAGGCGATCACGCCGAGGATGGCTATGCCCCGGGGGGAGCCGAAGCCCACCAGGACCGGGATCAGCACCCCCTCCACGACACCGAGGCCACCGGGCGTCACGGGGATGGCGGCCAGCACGTTGGCCAGGCCGTAGGCCACGAGCAGCGAGTCGGGGTCCGCCACCTGGTGAAAGGCGAGGAGGAACACCCACAGGGAGGCGGCGTCGAGCAGCCAGTTCGCCGTGGCCCAGCCGATCGCCCTGAGCAGCAGGCGGCGGTCGCTGGCCAGCTCGCGGAGGCGGGCGGCGAGCCGGCGGACCACCGTCGTGACGGTCTCCTCCTTCAGGTAGGGGACCCGACGGGCCAGGGCGGGCAGGAGCTTGACGGCGTGCTCCTCGCCCCTGGTGAGCAGGAGGACCAGGGCGGCGAAGGCCCCGAATAGCAGCACCCCGAGCAGCGCAGCCGTGGCGTAGAGCGGATTGAAGCCCCGGAGAGGGATGGAGATCAGGAGGGCGAACCAGAGGATCACGTTGAGGACCACGGCCGAGCCGATCCCCTGGGTGGCCATCGCGAACCCGACGTCGGTCCCCCTCACCCCCGAATCGCAGAGGAGGCGGTAGCCGACCCCTGCCCCCCCCGCCGTGCCTCCCGGAAGGACATGGCTCACGGCCAGGCTGGAGAGGTCGATGCGCAGGATCCTGGTGAGGGGCAGGGAGCCCGGGGGGAGGACGGCCCGGGTCAGAGCGGCATAGGCCAGGAGGGCACCTGCCTCGAGCACCAGGCCCAGCAGGGCGTAGCCGATGTTGATGCCGGCGATCAGGTGCAGGTCCCGATGGGCGCCAGCCAGCTGGGGGAGGACGAGGTACTCGACGACGAGCGCCATGAGGAACCCGAGGACCCCCCTGCGCAGGGACTTGCGCAGCAGGACCTGGTGGCGGTGATGGAGCCGGCCGTGCCACTGGCGGGCCCGGCGGTGCCACTGCCACCAGCGGACGGGCGGAGCGGCATGCCCCCCGGCGCGGTCGGCCCCTGCGCCGCCCTCGGCGGCGGGGAAGGGCGACGGACCCATGCCGTCGGGGTCCCCGGGGCACCGGCGGGCCGGATCAGGGTGGGCGGGCCCGGCCGCCGGCCGACCGAGGACGGTCATGGGGGCGCGCCTCGTGCCCTCGCTCACCGCACCATGCTGGCACGCCGGGAGGGGGGTCATGGCTATCCCCCCCCTGAGGGATGCCGAGGGCCAGGGTCAGGCTCGGCAAAGCAGAGGGGTAGGCTCCTCAGCAGGCGGCGGACGACGGGGTTCGCCGGCAGCGGACAAGGGCGTCCGCCAGAGAAGGGAGCCCAACCATGACGTTGGGGGTGTCAAGGGACGACGCTCGCCGGGCCGGCGTACTCGACAGCGTGGCCTCGGTGGCGAGGGAGCGCCTGGCTGGAGCCGACCGCCAACAGGCGGAGGCCCTTCTGCCCATGTACTACGCCAGGATGCCGGTCGAGGACCTGGAAGCCCGAAGCCCCGAAGACCTGTTCGGCGCGGCCTGGGCCCACTGGCTCCTGGCCCGGGAACGCCGGCCCGGGGGACCGGCGATCCGGGCCTACACCCCCGAGAGGGAGCGGGACGGCTGGCGATCACCACACAGCGTGGTGCAGTTCGTGGACGAGGACTTCCCCTTCCTGGTCGATTCCATCCGCATGGCCCTCACCCGGCGCGGGCTCGGGATGCACCTGGTCATCCACCCCGTCCTGGGCGTGCAGCGGGACGGGACCGGCCGCCCCACAGGCGTGGTGCCCTTCAAGGACCCCGCCCATCCCGAGCGAGCCGACGGCGCCAGCCCGGAGTCCTTCGTGCACGTCGAGTTCGACCGCCAGGGTGACGAGGACGGCCTGAAGGGTCTGGAGGAGGACCTGCGGGCGGTGGAAGGCGACGTGCGGGCCGCCGTCGAGGACTGGCCGGCCATGCTCGATGCGCTGGAAGAGGCGGCCAGGGAGCTCGAGGCCGCCGCCGGCCGTCCCCCCCGCGCTGAGGACCGGCCCGATGCCGGGCAGCTGGCCGAGTCGGCCGCCTTCCTCCGCTGGCTGGCCGGCGGCCACTTCACCTTCCTCGGCTACCGCGAGTACCGCCTCGAGGCCGGGGACTGCCTGGTGGCGGTACCCGGGACCGGCCTCGGGATCCTGGGGGACCGCCGGGGGCAGGGGGTCGGGGCTGCTGCTGCAGGCAGTGGTGACCCGCCCCCGGGGGCCCTTTCTGTTCCTGCGGGCACGGCAACCCCCGAGGTGGTGCTGGCGGGGGACGTCCCTGCCGGCCGCCTGCCCGGCGAGCCCCTCGTGCTCACCAAGGCCCTGGCCCTGTCGACCGTCCACCGCCCCTCCCACCTGGACTACGTGGGGGTGACGCGCTACGACACCCAGGGCCGCAGGGTCGGCGAGCGGCGGTTCCTCGGCCTCTACACGTCTGTCGTGTACCAGACCCACCCTGCCGAGATCCCGGTTGTCCGCCAGCGGGTGCGGGGGGTGGTGGAAAGGGCGGGGTTCCCCCCCGCCAGCCACAGCGGCAAGGAGCTGCGGGCCATCCTCGAGACCTATCCCCGGGACGAGCTGTTCGAGGTCACCGAGGACGAGCTGTACGAGACCGCCATGGGGATCTGCTCCCTCCAGGAGCGCCAGCGGGTCAAGCTGTTCCTGCGCCCCGACCGCTACGGGCGGTACTTCTCCTGCCTGGTCTTCGTGCCCCGGGACCGGCTCGACACCGATACCGAGCGCCGTATCCAAGGGGTGCTGACCGAGGCCCTGGGGGGGGCCTCGGCGGAGTGCCAGGTCCACCTGGGCGAATCGGTGCTGGCCCGCCTCCATGTCATGGTCTACCTGCCGGCCCCTCCCGGGCCCCAGCAGCCGGGGACCGGGGAAGGGCCCGGAGGTGGGGGCCGGGCAGGGCTGGCCCCGGGGCCGGAGCCCGACGTGGCCGTCATCGAGCAGCGCCTGGTGGCCCTCACCCGCACCTGGGTCGACGACCTGCGGGATGCCCTCGTGGCCCAGCTGGGGGAGGGGCTTGGCCTGCACCTCTTCCACCGGTACGGCGAGGGCTTCCCCCCCGGGTACCGGGCGGACTTCCCGGCCCGGGTGGCCGTGGAGGACATCAAGCGCCTGGAGTCCCTGGACCCCGAGGGGGACATCGGCATCGACCTGTACCACCCCAGCCGCGGCGCCCCCGGGACGGCCCGTCTCAAGATCTACCGGACCGGCACGCCCCTTCTGGTCTCCAGGCTGCTGCCCCGGCTGGAGCACATGGGGGTGCTGGTGAGCGACGAGCGCCCCTACGAGGTGTCCATCGGGAGCGACAGAAGGTGGGTCTACGACTTCGGCCTGCGCACCGACCAGGTGGGACAGCTCACCAGCGCGGAGGCGGGGCGGCGCTTCCAGGAGGCCTTCCTGGCCGTGTGGAGGGGGGAGGCCGAGGACGACGGCTTCAACCATCTGGTCGTGCAGGCCGGGCTGGACTGGCGCCAGGTCAGCATCCTGCGGGCCTACTCCCGGTACCTGCGTCAGGTGGGCACCACCCTCAGCCCTGCTTACGTGCAGGAGGCGGTGGTGGGCCACCCGGAGGTGGCCACGCTCCTGGTGCAGCTGTTCGAGGCCCGCTTCGATCCCTCCGGCCAGGGAGCCTCCCCGGGTGGCGCCCCCGCCGCGGCGGACCTCGTGGGCCGGGCCCGTAAGGCCATCGATGCCGTGATCAGCCTGGACGAGGACCGCATCCTGCGCAGCCTCCTCAGCCTCGTCCTGGCCACGGTGCGCACCAATGCCTACCAGGAAGTCCCCGGCGGGAGCCCTCCTCCGTACCTGGCCATCAAGCTCGACCCCGGACGGGTCCCCGGGATGCCCGAGCCCCGCCCGATGTTCGAGATATTCGTGTACAGCCCCCGCACCGAGGGGGTCCACCTCCGGGGTGGCCGGGTGGCCCGGGGCGGGATCCGCTGGTCCGACCGGCGGGAGGACTACCGGACCGAGATCCTGGGCCTGATGAAGGCCCAGATGGTGAAGAACGCCGTGATCGTGCCGGTGGGCAGCAAGGGCGGCTTCGTGGTGCGCCAGCCCCCCGATGACCGGGAGTCGCTGGCCGCCGAGGTGGTGGCTTCGTACCGCACCCTCATGTCGGGGCTGTTGGACCTCACCGACAACCTGGAGGACGGCCGTGTGGTCCCACCGCCCCGCGTCGTTCGCTACGACGGGGACGATCCCTATCTGGTGGTGGCGGCGGACAAGGGCACGGCCACGTTCTCCGACATCGCCAACGGCATCGCCCTCGAGCGGGGCTACTGGCTCGGGGATGCCTTCGCCTCCGGCGGCTCCACGGGCTACGACCACAAGGCCATGGGCATCACGGCCCGAGGGGCCTGGGAGTCGGTGCGGCGCCATTTCGCCGACCTCGGGATCGACCCGGACAACGAGGAGCTCACCGTCGTCGGCATCGGGGACATGTCGGGCGACGTGTTCGGCAACGGGATGCTCCTTTCCCGCCACCTGAGGCTGGTGGCCGCCTTCGACCACCGCCACATCTTCATAGACCCCAACCCCGACCCCGAGGCGAGCTACCGGGAGAGGGAGAGGATGTTCCGCCTTCCCCGTTCCTCCTGGGCCGATTACGACCAGTCGGTCATATCCCCTGGGGGGGGCGTGTACTCACGCGCCGCCAAGTCCGTGGCGCTCTCCCTCGAGGCGCAGGCCGCCCTGGGGGTGGATGCCGACGTGCTCACTCCTGACGAGGTCGTCCAGGCCATCCTGCGGGCCCCGGTGCAGCTGTTCTGGAACGGAGGCATCGGCACCTTCGTGAAGGCCACCGACGAGAGCCACGCCGACGTGGGGGACAAGCACAACGACAGCGTGCGCATCAATGCCTCCGAGCTGCGCTGCCGGGTGGTGGCCGAGGGGGGCAACCTGGGCTTCACCCAGAGGGCGAGGGTCGAGTTCGCCCTGTCGGGCGGCCGGGTCAACACCGACGCCATCGACAACTCCGGCGGGGTGGACTGCTCGGACCACGAGGTGAACCTGAAGATCCTCCTCGACCGCATCGTGGCCAGCGGGGACCTCACCACCCAGGCCCGCAACGAGCTCCTGGCCAGCATGGCCGAGGACGTGATCGCCCTCGTCGTGGCGGACAACAGGCGCCAGACCCAGGCCCTGGCCAACGCCGTGGCCGAGGCCTCCGAGCAGCTCGACGTCCACCGCCGCTACATCCGCTCCCTGGAGCACGCCGGCCATCTGAACCGGGCCCTCGAGTTCCTGCCCACCGACGAGGAGCTGGAGGAGCGGTGGAAGTCCGACGGCGGCACGGGCAAGGCCCAGGGGCTGACCTCCCCGGAGCTGGCCGTCCTGCTCGCCTACACCAAGAACCTGCTCTACGAGGAGCTCCTGGCCTCCGACCTCCCCCAGGACCCGGCCCTGGCCGGCGAGCTGGCCCGCTACTTCCCGGCCGCCCTGGTCGAGCGCTTCGGGGACCGGCTCGACTCCCATCCCCTTCGCCGCGAGATCGTGGCCAACCAGGTCTGCAACGAGCTGGTCGACCGCCAGGGGATCACCTTCGTGTACCGGCTGCAGGAGGAGACGGGGGCCAGCCCGGCGAACCTGGCCCGGGCCTGGCTGGTGGGCCGGGACGTCATGGGCGCCCCTGCCCTGTGGGCCCGACTGGACGACGCCGGCCCCGAGCTGCCCGGGCCGGTCCGCACCGCCCTGTTCCTCGAGGTGCGCCGCCAGGTGGGCCGGGCCACGAGGTGGCTCCTCCGGCACCGGCTGCCTCCCGTCGACGTGGCAGGGGAGGTGTCCTTCTTCGCCCCCGGGGCTTCCGAGCTGGCCGAGGCCCTGCCGGGTCTCCTCACCGAGGTGGGTTGGTCCGGGTCGGCCCGGGCCGTGATGGGGACCACTGCCGACGAGGCGGTCGCCGACCTCACCCGGCGGGTGGGGCTGCTCGACCCGCTGGGGATGGTCTTCGACCTGGTGGAGGTGGCTGGCGACACCGGCGAGGCCCTGGCCACGGTGGCCGCCGTCCAGCTGGTCCTGGGTGAGCGCCTGGACCTGCGCTGGCTTCATCAGCAGGTGGCGGCGCTGCCGAGCTCGGGCCGGTGGACCACCCTGGCCCGAGATGCCCTGCGCCACGACCTGGCCGACCAGCACCGGGCCATGACGCTCGCCGTCCTGCGCTCCACGGATTCCGCCGCCCCGGCCCGGGACCGGGTGGAGCGGTGGCTGGCGGCGTCGGGACCCCTCGCCACCCGGGTGCAGAGGGTCATGGCCGACATCCGGGCCGGGGGGCCGGTGGACATAGCCAAGGCCATGGTGGCCGTCCGGGAGTGTCAGCGCCTGGTGGTGTCGGGGACGAGATGACCGAAGGGCTGGCCCCGGCCTAGGGTGCCCGCCGTCCTCCCGTGCCGGTCCCCTCCACCAGGAGGGAGCCGGTGCCGTGCTCGCCGAGGGTCCCTACCGTCCACCCGAGATCGGCCCACTGCTCGGCGAGGAGGGGAAGGGCGCCGAGGGCCGAGCGCCATGCCCCCGGGGCTGAGGTGCAGTCGGAGTCGTGAAGGAGGACCGTGGGCCCGGCCGGCTCCGCCCTCGCCGTGGCGAGGTCGGCCACCACGCTGGCGGGGGTGGCCCGGGCCCTCCAGTCCCGGCCCCAGGCCGACCACAGCACCACCGGGAGCCCCAGGCGCCGGCTGGCCACCCATCCCGGGCCGGAGACCACGCCATAAGGGGGCCGGTGCCAGGCCGGTCTCTCCCCCGTGGCGCCGGCCACGGCGTCCAGGCCCCGGCCCAGGTCCGTCGCCACCTGCCGGGGGGTGAGGGCCAGGTGGTTGCGGTGACGGTGGCCGTGCAAGGCCACCTCGTGCCCGGCGGCAGCGACCTCGGCGGCCAGGCCGGGGGCGGCGGCGGCCATGGAGCCCAGCATGAAGAAGGTGGCCCGCCATCCCAGCCGGTCCAGCGCAGCCAGGAAGGCCGGGGTCGAGGTGGGGTCAGGCCCGTCGTCGAAGGGGAGGGCCACGTGCCCGGGGCGCCCCAGGCCGTGGAGGCCGGGGGCCAGCCGGCGGCGGACCGCTGGCACCCAGGTGAGAGCGGGCCCGGCGTGGACGGCACCGGCCAGGCTGAGCGCCCCGGCCGCAGCCGCGGCTGCGGGCCTCACCTCCTCAGGACGGACCACGGCGCCATGCGGACCCCCTGACGGGACAGGGCCCGGTGCAGCCTGGCCACCCCGGTCTCGACCTGGCCGGAGGCTGCCTGCTCGGCATCGAGCACGTAGACACTGCCGGGCACCGGACGCAAGGGGCGGCGGGCGGCCACGGGGATCTGGGTGCCCATGACGATGCCCTCGTGCT
Organism: Actinomycetota bacterium; assembly: GCA_021325455.1. Classification (GTDB taxonomy): domain Bacteria; phylum Actinomycetota; class Acidimicrobiia; order Acidimicrobiales; family JAJPHD01; genus JAJPHD01. Next base: position 291,139 of record JAJPHD010000010.1, on the reverse strand, counting down.
GGGCGCTGGCAAAGGCCAGGTCCGACAGGTTCGGGGTGGGGCCGGGCACATAGAGGGTGCAGGGCCGGCCTGTGTCGGCGGCGATGGCCCGGCTGGCCGAGGTCACGTTGTCCCGGGGCATGAACAAGTGCAGGTCCTCCTCGGGGCCCCAGCCGCCATTGGCGATCGTCACCCCGTAGGCGGCCAGCCTCCGTACACCGGCCGGGTCGCTGCGGGCCAGGATGCCCTCCACCACGGCCGCCACATGGTCACGGGCCAGGACCGGCGCCAGGTCAGGGTCGGCCAGGCTGGCCGGGCCCAGCCGGACCCCGACGAACACCGCTCGGGCCTGGGAGGGAGCGGGTCGGGCGGCATCGGCCCCCAGTGCTGTGGCCGCCTCCGCCCCCACGTTGAGCCCGGCGTACATGGTGACCGCCGCCAGGCTGGCAGCAGCCAGCCGAGCTCCCACCGGCCTCCGCCTGGGCAGCGGGAGCGGCTTGCTCACCCGGGCCAGCGACCACACGTCATCAGCGGCGTCCCCGGCGAATAGCGCCTTCCCCCGGCCGGCGAGGGTCACCCTCTCGGCCACCGCCCGGTCCAGCGCGTCCGCCAGCTGGGCGGGGTCGGTAGCCAGGGGGGCCACCCCCGCCCGGTCCATGTCCAAGGCGTTGTGGCGGCCGTGGCCCGGGATGGGCCGGACGCTCACCACCGGAAGGCCGGCGGCGAAAGCCTCCATGCAGGTGAGGCCCCCGGCGTTCTGCACGAGGATGTCGCTGGCGGCCATGAGGGACGGCATGGCGTCTGTCCATCCCAGCACCACGCCCGTCCCCCGGGCGGCCAGCTTGCGACGGAGGCGCTCGTTGCGGCCGCACACCACGAGGGGGACATAGCGGCCCGTGGCCACCAGGGCGTCGAAGGTCTGCTCCACCTCGCCCACCCCCCACGAGCCCGCCACCACCAGGGCCACCCTGGCATCGGAGGGGATCCCCAGCTCGGCCCGGGCCTGGGTCCGGTCGGGGAGACCGGTGCGGAACCGCTCCGCCACCAGGGGCCCGGGCGCCCGGGACGGCCGGCCCGTGGCCAGCTCGGCCTGGGTGGCGGAGCTGGCGTGCAGGCAGAGGTTGAGGTCCACCCCCGGGTGGACGGAGAGGGGGTGGACGGAGAAGTCGGTGAGGAACGTGACGGCCGGGACGCCCAGGGGACTCCACCGCCGCCGGCGCAGGCGGCCCAGGACCACCGAGGCCAGCGGGTAGGTGGACACCACGGCATTGGCCTGCAGCTCCCCGGCCCAGCGACGGATCCGCCGCCCGAACACCAAGGTGAGGGCGGCCCCTATCGGTGCGCACAAGACGGGGCCGACGAACCACATCCGGTAGGTGGCCTCGTAAGCCCAGGGAGCAGACCGCAGCCACAGCTCGTAGACGGCCTTCATGGCCCGCCCCAGGCGGGGCGAGGCGTCCAGGAAGTCCACCGTCTTGGTCTCGATACCCCGAGCCTCCAGGCGACGGCACAGCTCACGGGCCGCCCCGTCGTGGCCGGCTCCCATGCGCGCCGACACGACGAGGACCCGGGCGCTTCCCACCACGGGCTACAACCTAGCCCTGGTGGTCACGGGCCCGGCCCGCGGAGGCCGGGCCGCGGGCCGAGGTGTGAAGCCGCCCGGGATGGGGAACAAGGGGCACGGAAGTGGATCTCCGACGTTCGTGGAGAGACGCGATTCCGCTAATATGCCCAGTCTCGAGGGGCTGTGCAGGTCGGCTCGGGCCGCGCCTGTGCGGCCGGCATCTCTACCAGGGGGCCATGCGAGTGGGGTCGCGATGCCGGTGTGGACCGGGACAGGCAACTACGCCGGAGGAGCAGGTGGAGTCGGCACGAGAGGCAATGTGGGACATCGGGCGGTGGCGGGCGCAGGCGGCCTGCCGGGACGTGGACCCCGATCTCTTCTTCCCCGTGGGGGTGACGGGGCCGGCGGAGATCCAGATCGCCCAGGCCAAGGCGGTGTGCGGAGCCTGCCAGGTGCGGGAAGAGTGCCTGGAGTTCGCCGTCGACACCAACCAGGAGTACGGGGTGTGGGGCGGCACCAGCGAGGAGGAGCGCCGGGCCATCCGGCGGGCCCGGAGGGCCGCCCGCCTGATGCAGGTGCAGGCGTCCTGAGCCCGGTCGGGGGCCGGGTCAGGAGTCGCAGCGGCCCGGCTCGGTCGCGACCCGTTCCGGGTGGGTGTAGATGTTGGCCCGGCCGGGGCGGACGAACCCCACGGTGGTGATCCCGAGGTGGTGGGCGGTGGCCACGGCCAGGCTGGAGGGAGCTCCCACGGCCACGATGACCGGCACGCCGGCGAGGGCCGACTTCTGTACCAGCTCGTAGCCGATACGGCCCGAGAGGGCCACCACGTGGCCGGCCAGGGGAAGCTGGTGGTCGAGGAGGGCCCGCCCGATCAGCTTGTCCAGGGCATTGTGGCGGCCCACGTCCTCCCGCAGGGCCACGAGGGCGCCGTCGGGCCCGAACAGCCCGGCGGCGTGCAGGCCCCCGGTGCGTCTGAACAGGCGCTGGGAGCGGCGCAGGGCCTCCGGGAGACCGAGGAGGAGGGAGGCGGGGAGCACGGGCCCTGGGGCTACGGGGTGGCACCGGCGCTCCAGGTCGGCCAGGGTGGCAACGCCGCACAGGCCACAGGAGGCGGTGGACACCGTCCTCCGGCGCTCGGCGGACCTCTCGTCGAGGGGCGTCGTCAGGGTGACGCTCACGATGTTGTAGCGCTGCACTTCGCCAGGGGGCAGGTCGCAGTAGCGGATCGCCCGCACCTGGGGCGGCCCCGGGGAGGAGGAGCCCTCCGGGCCGGCCGGGGCGATGAGGCCCTCGGAGAGGAGGAACCCCGCCGCCAGCTCGAAGTCATGCCCGGGGGTCCTCATCGTCACGGCGACGGGGAGGGGCTCCTGACCCGGGCCGCCGGCCCGGATCTCCAGGGGCTCCTCGGTCACCACCTGGTCGGGCCTCCGGTGCCAGGAGCCGGCCGAGAGGACGAGGACCTGCACCGGGGTGGCCGGCCGCCGGTCGGCGTCCAGTCCGGCGGTGAGCCCCACTCGGGGGCCTCGAGGGCCGGGACCGGGCCCGGCCGGCGGAGCCCCGCCCTGCCCGCTGGTCACCCCGGCGTCCAGTCCAGCCCCAGGCCCCCCAGGTCGGCCGGGCTGTCGGTGTCGGCGAAGTCCCGGGCGCTTGCCACTGCCCCCCATTCCGATGGCCCGAGCCAGGTGACGGGAACGGTGGCCATGAGGGACTTCATGCTGCGGTGGCGGCGGGTGCCCGAGCCCGCCAGGCGGCCGGCGGCGGCCAGGGCCGCCGGGGACAACCGGGCACAGAGGAACTGCGGCTGGCCCTCGACCACGGGGACGACCGTAGCGGTGGAGGGCCAGCCCGCCAGCAGGCGCAGGAGTGCCTCACCCACCAGGGGCAGGTCGCAGGCCAGCACCAGTGCCGGCCCGTTATGGCCCCGCTCCGCCAGTGCCACCGCGCCGGCCCCCACGGCCACGAGGGGGCCCTCACCGGGATCGGGCACCGGCGGCAGCCCCGAGATGGCCTGTCCCACCTCCAGGGCGGGGTTGGTCACCCGGGCCAGCCGGCGGCCGAGGCGCTCGGCCGCCGGCTCGCCGTTGATCCGCAGCCTGGCCTTGTCGGTCCCCATGCGCCGGCTCCGGCCGCCGGTGAGGAGGAGGCCGGCCACCCCGTCCACGGGAGCGTCCATGGCCGCATTGTGCCCCCGGGGAGCGGTGACGGGCACCCAGCAGGCAGGGCCCAGCCCCGCCGAGGGTGCCTCCCGGGGGTGCCCATGAGCGATCCGGGCGGGAGCCGGGGTGGGCCCGCGTCTGGTGAGGGCTTCCTGGTCGCCGGCCGCTACCGGGCCCTGCGCCTGCTGGGCCGGGGGGGGATGGCAGAGGTGTGGGAGGCGCGGGACGAGCGCCTCGAGCGGCAGGTGGCCCTCAAGCTGCTGCGGGGAGACCTGGCCGCCGACCCCGGCTTCCGGGCCCGCTTCGAGGCCGAGGCCCGCCTGGCGGCCCGCCTGGCCCACCCCCACGTGGTGGCTGTGTACGACACGGGCGAGGACGCGGGACGCCCCTGGATCGTGATGGAGCGCCTCCCGGGGGCCAGCCTGGCCGATGACATCGGGAAGGGCCCCATGGACGAGGCCACGGTCCGCCAGGTCGGCCTCCAGGTCCTGGCGGCGCTGGAGGCGGCCCACAGCGCGGGGCTGGTGCACCGGGACGTGAAGCCGGCCAACATCTTGTGGGACGGGGACGGCAACGTGAAGGTGGCGGACTTCGGGATAGCCAAGGGGCTGGAGACGCCCGCGGGCGGAGCCGACCTCACCGCCACCAACCTCCTCATCGGCACCCCGGGGTACTTAGCTCCGGAGCGGATAGACGGGCACCCTGCCACTGCGCGCTCGGACCTGTGGTCGGTGGGCGTGGTCCTCTACGAGGCCCTGACGGCCACCAAGCCGTTCAGGGGCGAGACTCCCCTGTCCGTGGCCCTGGCCGTGCGCCAGGGGGAGAGGCCCTCCCTGACCGACCTGCGGGCCGGGCTCAGCCCCGGGATGGTGGCCGCCGTGGAGGGGGCCCTGGCCCTGGACCCGGCCTCCCGGTTCGCCACCGCCAGCCAGATGGCCGCCGTGCTGAGCGGGTCCGCCGACGCCGACACCATCGCCCTGCCTGTAGGCCTCCCGGGCGACCCAGGTGCCACCCAGCCCCTGGCCTCCCCACCCCCGACCGTCCCCATGGAGCCCTCCACGTCCCGTTTGGAGGAGGCCACGCTGCCCCTGGCCGGCAGCGCCTCCGCCGCCTCCCCATCCTCCGGCGGTCCCGGGGGAGGGAGGCGACGCCTGCCCCGCCCGGCCCGCTATCTCCTCCGGGTCATCCTGGCCTGCCTGCTGGCCGTGCTGGTGGCAGCCGTCCTGGCCAGCTGGCTGGGCTCCGGGGGGGCGGGGAGCGGGAGGGGAGGAACCCCGAGCAGCACCACGACCACCACCGCCCCCACCACCACGACGACGGCCCCCACCACCACGACCACGGTGGCTCCCACGACCACCGCCCCCACGACCACCGCCCCCACGACCACGACCACCACCGCCCCCACCACGACCTCCCCTTCTGCTCCTCCCAAGCCGGGTCCGCCCGCGGGGGGTCCGCCTGGCCACCACGGCCATGGCCACGGAAAGGGGAAGTGACGCTAGGGCCGGACGAGGGCGGCCAGGAGGGCCTGCAGCTTGAGCTGGGTCTCGGTCAGCTCATCCCGTGGGTCGGAGTCGGCCACTATGCCGACCCCGGCCAGCAGTCGGGCCGTCCTGCCCCGGATGGTCGCCGAGCGGATGCCGACGACCCAGTCCCCGTCCCCCCGGCTGTCCACCCAGCCCACCGGCCCCGCATAGCGGCCGCGATCCATGCCCTCCAGCTCGGCGATCAGGTCGAGGGCTGCCGGCCGGGGCGTGCCCGCCACCGCCGGGGTGGGGTGCAGCCGGGCGGCCAGCTCGAGGGCGCTCGGCCAGGGCGGGCGGAGCCGCCCCTTCACCAGCGTGCCCAGGTGGGAGACGTTGCGCAGCGAGACGATCGATGGTGCCGGCGGCACGTCCATCTCAGCGCACACCTGGCCAAGGGCGTCCACGACCGCCTGCACCACCACCCGGTGCTCGGCCGTGTCCTTGGCCGAGGCCAGCAGGGCGGCGGCCAGGGAATCGTCGGTGGCAGGATCGCCGGAGCGGGCCACTGTCCCGGCCAGGGGATGGGACCGCACCTCGGCCGCCCGCCGGCTGGCCAGCAGCTCGGGGCTGGCACCTACGAACCCCCCGACGGAGAAGACCGTGCACGAGGGGTAGAGGGCCCGCAGCCGACCCAGCACATCCGAGACGATCAGGTCCCGGTTGGCATGGACCACGACCTCTCGGGCCAGCACCACCTTCTCCAGGCGCCCCCGCCTGATCTCCGCCACCGCCCGGCCCACCCTCGCGCACCACTCCTCGTGGGGGACCACGGACTCCAGCCGGAACCGCTCCGGTGGCCACGCCTCCTGCCGGGGGCTCGGATCAGGGGGCCGTGGCCGGTAGGAGCCCGCCGGGGCCACCACGGTCTGCCAGGCCCGGCCCTCGCCGTCCCGCCCCACGATGAGAGTGGGCACGGTCAGGCGGGCCGGCGATCCCCCGTCGAAGGGCAAGGCTCCGAGGGCCACTGCGCCCGTTCCTGGCAACCCCACCTCGTCCTCGACCTTGATGCCGCTGAGCGCCTCGACGGCCCGGTCGCGGTCGCCCCGGCACGACAGGCCCCCCGGGAGCTCGAGGGTCATGGCCACCCCCCTGCCGGCCAGGCCCGCCCCCTCCCGCTCGAAGAGCACCCCGCCCTCCCCGGCGACCTGGCGCAGGTCGGGCGCCTCGTCCAGGGGGAAGGTGGTGGCGACCAGGTCGGTCATGGCGCCCCTTCCCTGGTGGCGGTGATGAGCTGGGCCGCGCCCAAGGTCAGGGTGCGCCGGCTCACCACCCCCCACCCTGCCCGCCTGACCTCGCCCAGCAAGCGGTCGGGCGGGGGCAGGTAGGCCACCGAGCGGGGCAGGTATCTGTAGGCGGAGGCATCGGAAAGGAGCGCCCCCAGGCGGGGCACCACCTGCTCGAACCAGAGGGCGTGGCCGGCCCGCACCATGGGGTTGCCGCCTGGCTGGCCCACCTCGAGCAGGGCCAACCTGCCCCCGGGACGCACCACCCTGGCCAGCTCGGCGAAGAGGGCGGGGAGGCTGGCCACGTTGCGCAGGGCGAAGCCCGAGACGGCACCGTCGAGGACGCGGTCGGGAAGCGGCAGGCAGAGCCCGTCCCCGAGGACCAGGGGTGCAGCCGTGCGGGCGTGGGCCAGCATGCCCCAGGAAAGGTCGACCCCGAGGGGGCGATGGCCGGCGGCGTCCAGCTCGCGGCACAGGTCCCCGGTCCCGGTGGCCAGATCCAGCACCAGCGAGCCGGGCGGCAACCCCAGAGCGGCCACGGCTCGGCGTCGCCAGCCGCGGTCGAGCGAGAAGGTCATCAGCCGGTTGAGCAGGTCGTAGCGGGGGGCAATGGCGTCGAACATGGACCGGACGGCCTCGACCTTGTCCCGGCCCTCGGGCAAAGGAGCGTTCACCCCACCGCCTCCGTCCTGGTGGCGGCCAGCCAGGTGGGGCCGACGCAACTCGAGCAAGTGGTCACCGGGGGGACCGTGGGTGCCAGCGGCCCCCGGAACGCCTGCAGCCTGCGGGCGGCGTGCCGGTCGGGGGGCGGGGCTGGGCGGTCAGCTCGTCCACCCGCAGCTCCACGGGCCCACTGTAGGGGGGATGGCGTTGGTTGCCACCCGGGCCGGCCGCCGGCTCGCACCCCCCGGGAGAGGGGGTGGGAAGTAGAAGGGGAGCTATCCCGACTCTGCGGACCGGTTGGCAGCGAGGTAGGAGCGGTACACCGCCAGCAGGGCTTCTCGCTGGGCGTCGCTCAAGGCCGGATCGGCCTCGATGGCGGCCTCGGTCGGCAGCGGCTGAGCCCGGGCCTCCTGCTGGTCGAGGAGGCCGGCCTGGGCGAGGAGGGTCTCGGCCGAGACGTTGAGCGCCTTGGCGATGGAGCGCAGGACCCGTACCGATGGTTCGTGCAGGCCCCGCTCGATCTGGGACAGGTAGGGGTTGGAGACCTGGGTCAGCTCGGCCAGGTCCCGCAGCGAGAGCTTGGCCAACCGGCGCTGGGCCCGGATCACCTCGCCCAGGGCCTCGAGCTGGCGCCTCCAGGGGTCTTCATTTCCCATGGGCCGACCGTAGCGGGGCTCAGGAGAGGCCCGGGTGCGGATGGCACCCGGGCCCCCTCACTGCGTCTCAGGCGGCCTGGGCCTTGCGGGAGGCGGGGCGGGCCGGCTTGGGGGCCAGGGCAGCCACCTCGCTGGCGAAGGCCCGCTGGGAGGCGACCAGCTTCTCCACGAAGTCGAAGCCGGCCTGCACGGCCTCCTGAGGGCTGGGCAGCTGCTGGGCGAAGGGCTGCTCGGGCAGCTTGCCCAGGTCGGGCAGGACGTTGTCCAGGGTCTCGGCCGTGGTCCGAAGGGTCCCCAGGACCCAGCGCTGGCCCAGCTCGAGGCCGGCCAGGACCTGCTCCTGGGCGAGGGTGGTGATGTCGGTTATGGTGCTCATGGGATAAGTATATAGAGCATCTGCTCACTATGTCAAGCGCCCCCCAAGCCCGCCGGGGGTCGGTAGCCTCAGGGGGGACAGATCCCACAGGAGGTCGCCGTGACGAGCAAGGTGCTGGTGACGGGCTCACCGGACCGGGTAGACCCGGTGCGCCAGGTGCTGGTGGCACAAGGCATGGACGTGGTGGCCGTGGACCGGCTGGAGGAGCTGGCGGGGGTGGCGGCGGGGATCCCCCCGGGCTCGCTGCAGTGCTATGTGCAGCTGCCGGTGCAGGTGTCGTCCATCTCGACCACGGTCGTGGCCCGGGTGAGGGATTTCCTCACCCAGGGGCTGCTGGCCCGCTTCGACGCCGCCATCCGGGTTCTGCCCCTCCTGGCTGCCGACGCCACGGTGGTGCTGGTGGCGGGCAACTCCCCCGGGGAGACGGGTGTGCCCGACGACCAGCGGGCACGCCTGGCGCTGCTGCGGGTCCTGGCTCACTCCATCCTGGCCGAGGCACTAGGCGACCTGAGGGTGACGGTGCTGGACCGCCGTCCGGGGAGCCCCGAGGAGGTCGCCAAGCTGGTGGGGGACAGGGGCCCGGTCCCGCTTCGCACGGTGGCTGACTACGCCGACTACCGCCCTGACGTGAGCTACGACGACTGGCGCCTGGAGGTCCTCAGCCTGGCCACCATGGAGGCTTGAGGTGGCTCGCCGACCCCTCGACCAGCGGGCCGCCTCCCGGGAGGCAGCGGAGCCGGCCGAGTCGGTGACGTCAGGGGAGTCGGCCCTGCCCGCTGGGGCGGCTGAGGCCCTGGGGCCGGAGGGATCCTTGGGGCCGGCCCCGGACCCCGTGGGCCTGGCCCTGGCCCTGGCCCGCCTGCCGTTGCGCCTGGGACGGCGGCCCGGAGCCGTGGCCGAGGCCACCGGTCGCTGGGCTCAGGGGATGGGAGCGGCCATGGCGGCCACGGCCCTGCGGGCGGCCGGGCGCCGGGTGGCGGGGCCAGTTCGCCCGGGGCCCAAGGATCGCCGGTTCCAGGAGCCGGACTGGGAGGAGAACCCCTGGTACTTCGGCCTGGAGCAGGCCTACCTGTTGTGGGCCCGGCTGGTGGGGGACCTCCTCGAGGGGGCCGACCTCGACCGCAAGGAGCGAGTCAAGACCGAGCTGGCGGCTCAGATGGTGGTGGACGCCCTGGCTCCCCCCAACACGCTGCTCGGGAACCCCGCCGCCCTCCACCGGGCCCTGCAGACAGGAGGGCTGAGCCTGGCCCGGGGCTTTGCCAATTTCCTCGAGGACCTGGCCACCAACGGGGGACGGCCCAAGCAGGTGGACCGGAGGGGCTTCCAGCTGGGCCGCAACCTGGCCGCCACCCCGGGCCAGGTCGTCTACCGCAACGACCTGATGGAGCTGCTCCAGTACGCCCCGCAGACGCCCACCACCTTCGAGGTCCCGCTGCTGCTCAGCCCCCCATGGATCAACCGGTACTACGTCATGGACCTGTCCCCGGGGAGGAGCTTCGCGGAGTGGGCCGTTTCCCACGGGCACACGACCTTCGCCATCAGCTACCGCAACCCCGACGCCTCCATGCGGGACGTCACCCTGGAGGACTACCTGGTGCACGGACCGCTGCAGGCCCTGGACGTGGTGGCCGACATCACGGGCGCCCCCGAGGCCAGCATCGTGGGGCTCTGCCTGGGCGGGACCCTGACGGCCATGCTGCTCGCCTATCTCGCGGCCCGGGGGGAGGGGAACCGGGTTCGAACGGCAACCCTGCTCAACACCTTGATTGACTTCTCCGAGCCCGGGGTGCTGGGGGCCTTCACCGACCCGGGGACCGTGGCGCGCCTGGAGCGCACCATGGCCCGGCGGGGATACCTGGACTCGGCGGAGATGTCGTCAACCTTCGACCTGCTGCGGGCCAACGACCTCATCTGGCCCTACGTGAGGCACAACTGGCTCATGGGCGAGGACCCCCCGGCCTTCGACATCCTGGCCTGGAACGCCGACGGCACCCGTATGCCCGCTGCCATGCATTCCTTCTACCTGCGGGCCTGCTACCTCGAGAACCGCCTGGCCCGGGGGACCCTCAGGCTGGCAGGGGAGGACCTGAGGCTGGAGGACGTGAGCCAGGAGGTGTACCTGCTGGCGGCGAAGGAGGATCACATCGCGCCCTGGCGGTCCTCCTACCGGGCCACCCAGCTCCTGGCCCGGGCGCGCTTCGTCCTCAGCTCGTCGGGGCACATCGCCGGGATCGTGAACCCCCCGGGCCCCAAGTCGAGGCACTGGACCTACGAAGGCCATGGTGGCGAGAGCCCAGGGCCAGAGGTCAGGGCGCGCCAAGGCCGGAGCGGCTCTCGGTCCCCCGTGGGGGCTGGCGGTGGCTCCGGTGGGGGGGCCCTCCCGGCCTCGGCCTCGGAGTGGCTGGCGGGAGCGGCCGAGCACCAGGGTTCGTGGTGGGAGGACTGGGCGGCGTGGATGGCCACCCGGTCGGGTGAGCTGGGGCCACCCCCCGCCATGGGGAGCGCCCGTTACCCCCCGCTCGGGCCGGCGCCGGGGCAGTACGTGATGGCGCCCTGAGGCGCACCGGCCCCGTGGACCGGTGGTTTCCGGGGAGTGGCGCTTCCGGGCCGGCGTGGCATCCCGGCCGGCGTGGCGTCCCGGCCCGGCGTGCCCGGCGGGCCTGTCGCTTCGGCGGAGCGGGCCTTGCCGCTGGCCGGCGGGGACCAGCCCGGGCGGGCTACGAGCCCGGCGGGGCGAGCCCCGGAGAGCGGCGAGCCCCGGGGAGCGGCGGGCCTGGGGGGTGGCCCCCGGGCTGGCCCCCGGGCTGCTAGGCGTAGAGACGGAAGACGCCTTGGGCCACGCAGGCCGGCTTGGCCGGGGGCGGCTGGCCTTCGATCTCGAAGGTGAGGTCCAGGGCCACCTGGGACCCCCCGGTCACCTCATCGCAGCTGGCCAGCTCCACCCCCAGGCGAAGCCTCTCCCCCACTCTGACCGGGGCTGGGAAGCGAACCCGGTTGCAGCCGTAGTTCACCCACAGCCGGGCGTCGTCGACGGTGACCACCTCCGGCAGGAGAGCCGTTCCCAGAGAGAGGGTGAGGTAGCCATGGGCGACCGGCGCACCAAAGGGTCCCTCCCTGGCCCGCTCCGGGTCCACGTGGATCCACTGGTGGTCGCCGGTGGCATCGGCGAACAGGTTGACCTGCTCTTGGGTCACCTCGTGCCAGGGACTCCATCCCAGGTGCTGGCCGACCAGCCCAGGAAGGTCCGCCATCGTGATTCTCATGGCCGGACGCTAGCGCGCTGTTTCACTCACCGGCGCCTATGATACATTCTGATGTATTAAGATGACTTTTCAGCTCCGCGAAGCGGCCCTGGGCCAGCACCTTCTGGTCACGCGGGAGCAGGCTCTGGCGTCGGGGGTGAGCCGGGAGGCCATCCGCCGCCAGCTGCGCTCCGGATCGTGGGAAGCCATGCACAGGGGCGTATACCGGGTCGAGACGGTGCGGGCCCCCACCCCGGAGCAGGCCATGATGGCTGTCTGCCTGTCCCTTCCGGGAGCGGTCGTCTCGCATCTCTCCGCCGCCTGGCTCTGGGGCCTTGAGGAAAGGCGGCCGGAGCTGGTGGACGCCATTGCCGGGCGCCCCGGCCTGCGCAGGGAGGGTGCCGTGATCCACTGGGCCAGGGATCGTATGGGGTTGCCGGTTAGTCGCCGGCAGGGGATCCCCGTCACCAACCCGTTGCGGACCGTCTTGGACGTGGCGAGGGTGGTGCCTCCCCGGCAACCTGAGCCAGGTCGTCGAGCGTGCCCTCGGCAAGGGGCTCGTGAGCGGGGAGGCTATCTTGGCCGAGCTGGAGAGGAGGGGCCGGAGCGGGGTGTCGGGGACGGCAGCGTTGCGCAGCGTGCTCTCGGATCTGGGTGTCCCCGGAGTGCCTGCGAGCCAGCTCGAGCGCCGCCTCCTGCAGATCATCCGCAGCCAGGGGCTGCCCGAGCCGGTCCGGGAGCTCGGGGTAGGGGAGCGCCACCAGTACCGGGCCGATGTGGCCTGGCCAGCGGGCCGCCTGCTCGTCGAGGTGGACGGCTTTGCCACCCACGGGACGCCGCAGGCCTTACAGGCTGACCTGGCTCGCCAGAACGAGCTGATCCGCCAGGGGTGGCGCGTGCTGCGCTATACGTGGGCGGACCTCTGGGACCGCCCAACCCACGTGGCAGCCCAGATTACCGCCGTCATGGCGTCGGCCGCCTGACGTCCTGTCACTGCGCCGGGGGCAGGGGGGGGTCTGACCCGGGTGCAAAAGGTAACTCTGAGTCGGCTTGAGTCCATCTGTCAACGCCGAACGCAATCAGAATGACTGAACGCACTCCGCATCATGCCCTTGCGGGCTTGGGTGGCGGCGGTGACGCCTCCCCTGGCGCCGACCCGCATCTCCGGGGGGCGGGCTGGGCCTAGTCGCCTACCTGGGCAGCGTCGGGGGACTGGTCTCCGCAGGTCGCCAGCTTGGAGGCCCGGGTCGACCGGGCCGGAACGCCTGCCGGCTACTTGAACCAGATGCGGCGGTAGTCCCGGCTCTGGGGATGCAGCAGGAGCACCACTAGGGCGATGTCGAAGAGCAGGTTGAGGAAGTTGCCTCCGAAACCAACGACCACCGCGGCCAGCACAGCGAAGGCAAGGCTCACCACCGCGGCAACCGTGCCCAACCAGTAACCCCACTTGCGCTCGTTGGCGATGCCGTACCCGCCTACCCCCTCGCCGGCCGCCATGGCCAGCCCGATGAGCCCGAACCCACCGGACAGCCCGCCGAAGATCACAAAGAAGATGGCGTTCAGGTACAGGAGGATCACGCTGGCCTGGAGGGTCTGGGGCTGACCGCTGTTCACCCACCGCCGTTCCGGCTTGTAGGACATGGGACCAGTCTTACAGGCCAGAGCGGGAAAGAGGCACCGGGTGGGCGCCGGCCGAGCCGGCCCCTGCCAGCTGCCCGCAGGCGGCGTCAATGGCGAGCCCGCGGTTGCGGCGGACGGTGACATTCACGCCCAGCTCACGCAGCTCCCTGGCGAACTGCTGGACCCCGGCGGGAGGGGTCCCCCGGGCCGGCCAGCCTGGGGTGGGGTTGAGGGGGATCAGGTTGACGTGGGCCCGGAGAGGACGGGCCCGGCCAGCCAGCTGGGCGGCGTCACTGCGGCTGTCGTTCACACCGTCCATGAGAGCCCACTCGAAGGAGAGCCGGCGGCCCGACGACGCCACGTACTCCTCGCAGGCTGCCATCAGCACCCCCAGCGGCCAGCGCCGGTTGATGGGCAGGAGCCGGTCCCGAAGGGAGTCGTTGGCGGCGTGCAAGGAGACCGCCAGGCCGACCGGAAGCCTCTCGCGGCTCAGCCTCCGCACTCCCGGGACCAGGCCTACCGTAGAGAGGGTGATGTGCCTGGCGCTCAGCCCCAGTTCGTCGTGGATCCGCTCCACGGCCGCCCAGACCCTCGGGTAGTTGGCCAGGGGCTCCCCCATGCCCATGAACACGACGTTGGACAGGCGTCGGCCGGCTTGCCGGCAAGCCCGGGCAGCGGCCACGACCTGCTCGACGATCTCGCCGGTGGAGAGGTGTCGGGTGAAGCCAGCCTGCCCGGTGGCGCAGAAGCCGCATCCCATGGCGCAGCCCGCCTGGCTGGAGACGCACACGGTGGACCGGCTGGCATAGTGCATGAGGACGGTCTCGACGGCGGCACCGTCGCTGAGGGACCACAGCCACTTGAGGGTCTGGCCGGCGTCGGCCGAGAGCTCCCGGGAGGGTGTCAGGGCAGGGGTGAGCCGGGGATCCGATCCCAGGCGGGCACGCAGGGTCGCCGGCAGGTCGGTCAGCTCGGCAGGGGGTACGAGCCGGTGGTACAGGCCCGCCCACACCTGGCGAGCCCGATAGGGGGGCTCGCCAGCCAGAACCTCGCCCAGGTCAGACAGGCTGAGGTCGTAGCGGCTCACAGGCAACGAGCGTAAGGGCGGACCCTCTGACCGCGAGCCGGCCCCCCCGGACTCTCACCGCGAGCCGGCCTGCCGGGGAGCCTTCCGCCGGGCCCGCTCGCCAGGAGGCCGGGCGCTCAGACCCCGCCCACGCCGCCCCCTAAGACCGCCCCCTCAGGCCCTCCCTCCGGCCCCCCCCAGGCCCCCCCTCAAGCCGCCTTGACGGAGGCCACCAGCTTGGTGAGCGACTCCTTGGCGTCTCCGAACAGCATGACGGTCTTGGGGTCGTACAGCAGCTCGTTGTCGATGCCGGCGAAGCCGGGGCGCATGCTGCGCTTCAGGAAGACCACGGCGCCGGCCTGGTCCACGTTGAGGATCGGCATGCCGTAGATGGGGCTGCCGGGCAGGTCCCGGGCCGCGGGGTTGACGACGTCGTTGGCCCCCACCACCAGGGCCACGTCGGTGGTGGGGAACTGGGGGTTGGCGTGGTCCATCTCGATGAGCGACTCGTAAGGCACGTCGGCCTCGGCCAGCAGCACGTTCATGTGCCCGGGCATGCGGCCGGCGACAGGGTGGATGGCATAGGCCACCTCCACCCCCCGGTCCTCCAGAGTCTTGGCCAGCTCGGCGATGACGTGCTGGGCCTGGGCCACGGCCAGGCCGTAGCCGGGCACGATCATGACCTTGCGGGAGTAGGCGAGGAGGGTGCCGATGTCAGCGGCATCGCTGGAGCGCACGCTGCGGCTGTCACCGGCCACGCCGCCCCCGGCGGTCGTGGCCACGGCGGGCTTGAAGCCGCCGAAGACGATGTTGGGTAGCGACCGCCCCATGGCGTCGCTCATCATCTTGGTGAGCAGTGCTCCCGACGCTCCCACCAGGGTGCCCGCCACGATGAGGACGAGGTTGTCCAGCACGAACCCATCTGCTGCCACGGCCAGGCCGGTGAAGGAGTTGAGGAGGGAGATGAGCACGGGCGTGTCGGCCCCGCCCACGGGCAGGACCACACTGGCCCCGAGGAACAGGGAGATGATTGCCATGGCGGCAAGGGTCCCCAGGTTGGGAAGGGCGATGGTCACCACGCCGAGGGCCACCACTGCGATGCCTGCCCCTCCGTTGACCATCTGCTGGGAGGGGTAGGTGATGGGGCGGCCGGTCATCAGCTCCTGGAGCTTGGCGAAGGCCAAGGCGCTGCCCGACAGCGAGAGGCAGCCGATCACGAGGCCGAAGATGATCTCCACCACCTTGTCGGGGCTGACCCCGGCAGGCACGTCGTGGAGGAACTCGACCAGGGAGACGAGGGCCGCCGCTCCGCCCCCCACCCCGTTGAAGGCGGCCACCATCTGGGGCATGGCTGTCATGCGGACCTTGCGGGCGGCCGGGATGCCGATGGCCGCCCCGATGACCATGCCCACCCCGATGATCCAGTCATGGCCAATGCGCTGGTCGGCAAAGGTCAGCCCGACGGCGATGACCATTCCGGCCACGCCGATCAGGTTGCCCCGGCGGGCGTGCCGGGGCGAGGAGAGCGCCTTGAGGGCCAGGACGAAACAGATGGTGGATGCCAGGTAGATCCCTGTCAGGGTGACCGGGGTGAACGTGACGCCGAGCAGCACCGGCCAGGACGAGATCACGGTCCCCTCTCCTCGGAGCGAGCACCCCGGGACTGCTGGCGGCCCTTGAACATCTCGAGCATGCGGTCCGTGACCGCCACGCCGCCCACGATGTTGAGGGTGGCCAGGATGACCGCCACCAGGGCGAGGGCGATCTCCAAGGGCCCCCGGGCCTCGTTGGCGATGATCATGGCCCCCACCAGGATCACGCCGTGGATGGCGTTGCTCCCCGACATGAGGGGCGTGTGCAGGATGCTCGGGACCTTGGAGATCACCTCGTAGCCCACGAAGGCGGCGAGGATGAAGATGAACAGGAGCGTCACCGGAGTGGAGACCATGTCAGCCCTTTCGTGACTCGAGGTACTCCCTGGTCGGGGCGTGGCGGACCTCCCCGTCGGCGGTGAGGCAGGCCCCGGCCACCACCTCATCGTCGAAGTCGGGGGCCAGCCGGCCGTCCCGGACGAGCAACTGGACCAGGTTCACCACGTTGCGGGCGTAGAGGGCGCTGGCGTGGGTGGGCATGGTCGCCGCCAGGTCCCGAGGCCCCAGGACGAGCACCCCGCCGTGGTCGACCTCCTCTCCCAGCCGGGTGACCTCGCAGTTCCCGCCGCTCGGTGCGGCCAGGTCCACGATCAGGGAGCCGGGCCGCATGGCCTCCACCATGGACCTCCTGATCAGCACCGGAGCCCGCCGCCCCGGCACGGCTGCAGTCGTGATGACCACGTCGGAGGAGGCGACGTGGGCACCGATCAGCTCCTGCTGGCGGGCCAGGAAGTCCGTCCCCTGCTCGGCGGCATAGCCCCCGGCCCCCTGCTTGGCCTCGAGGTCCAGCTCGAGGAAGGTGGCCCCCAGGCTGCGCACCTCGTCAGCGGCGGCAGGGCGCACGTCATAGGCGCTCACCTTGGCGCCCAGGCGCCGAGCGGTGGCGATGGCCTGCAGGCCCGCCACTCCCGCCCCCATGACCAGCACCTTGGCCGGTGGCACGGTCCCGGCCGCGGTCATGAACATGGGGAAGAACTTCGGCAGGCGCACGGCGGCGAGCAGGGCGGCCCGGTAACCGGCCACCGTCGCCTGGGAGGAAAGGGCATCCATGGACTGGGCCCGGCTGATGCGGGGAACCAGCTCGAAGGCGAAGGAGGTGACCTTCCGCTCGACCAGGGCAGCCACCATGCCCGGGTCCGAGCCCGGAGCGAGGAAGCCCACCAGCACCGATCCCTCGGGCAGCTTGCCCACCTCGGCCGCCGTCGGGGGCAGCACCCTGGCCACCAGGTCGGCGCCGGCAAGCACGTCTCCTCCCACCTGGGCCCCGGCTTCCCGGTAGGCGCCGTCGGGATAGCCGGCCTGGGCACCCAGGCCCTCCTCCACCCAGACCTCGAAGCCGGCACCCGCCAGCTTGGGCACCACCTCGGGGACGATGGCGGCCCGGCGCTCGCCGGGCCGGGTCTCTCGGGGGACGGCCAGCTTCACGCCGCTTATCCTGGCCGATGGCGCGGTCATTGCGCAGCTTTCGGGCCCGGCCGGCGCCCTGGGCTGCTCATCTGCTTTGCCCACGCACCCGCCGTCCCCCGCCGGTAGGGTGACCCCATGGTGAGCCAGCAGCCCCGCCAGGCCGCCGCCAGCCCCACCCACCGCCGGCCGGACCCCCCCCTCCCGGAGCACCACCACCGCAACGTGAAGGGTGGAGGGGCGAGGGCAGCCGTATTCGGGGTCAGCGACGGGCTCGTGTCCAACGTCTCGCTGATCCTGGGTGTGGCCGGGGCTGCCACCGCCCCGGGCCCGGTGCGCCTGGCCGGCCTGGCCGGGCTGGTGGCGGGCGCCTGCTCCATGGCTGCCGGCGAGTACGTGTCCATGCGGGCCCAGCGGGAGCTGTTCGAAAGGGAGCTGGAGATCGAGAGGCGGGAGATCAACCGCCGCCCGCGCGCTGAGGAGCACGAGCTGGCCCACCTCTACGAGAGCAGGGGAGTGGAGCCGGAAATGGCCCGGGAGCTGGCCGCCGCCATGATGCGGGACCCGGAGGTGGCCCTCGACACCCACGCCCGGGAGGAGCTGGGCCTCGACCCCGACGAGCTGGGATCCCCCTTCCAGGCCGCCGCCTCGTCCTTCGCCTCCTTCGCCATAGGCGCGGCCCTCACCCTGGTCCCGTGGTTTGTCGTGTCGGGGGAGGCCGCCCTCCTGGCCTCCATCGCCGTGGGGGTAATGGCCTCCCTGGCGGTGGGGGTGGCCCTGTCCTTCTTCACGGGCCGGCCGTGGTGGTTCTCGGCCCTGCGCCAGCTTACCCTGGCCGCGGCTGCCGCCGCAGCCACCTTCGGGGTGGGCCACGTTCTGGGGGCTAGCGGGGTCGCCTAGGGGGGATGTCGCCCACGTACGCCCGGTCGGTGTGGTCCACGGTGAACCCCAGGTTGCGATAGAGGGCGACCGCCGGCTCGTTGGAGGCGTCCACGTACAGCATGGCCAGGTCCAGGCCCGCTCGGGCCAGCCAGTCCAGGCCGGCCAGCACCAGGCGGCGCCCGAGGCCCCGGCCCTGGAAGTCGGGGTCCACCGCGATCACGTAGATCTCACCTATGGGCGGGGAGAGATCGGAGTGGACCTTGGTCCAGCAGAACCCCGCCAGGCGGCCCTCCTCCTCGTGCAGGAGGAAGCCGTCGGGGTCGAACCAGGGCTCACGCTCCCGCCGCTGGATGGTGGTGAGGTCCCACCCTCCCTGCTCCGGGTGCCAGGCAAAGGCCCGGTTGTTCACCTCCAGCCAGGCCTCCTCGTCCTGGCCGGGACGGAAGGGCCGCGTGGCCAGGTCGGCCGCCTCGCCCGCCACCGGAAGGGGCCGGCGCATCTGGTAGAGGTCCCGCCCCTTGCTGAGGCCGTTGGCGGCGGCCATCTCGTCATGGTGGGGGGTGGGCTTGGCCACCCACAGGTGCACATGGCCCCCCCCGGCCCTCCCCACCTCGTCCAGGGCCGCCCTCAAGAGGTCCGAGCCCACCGTGCTGGTGGCATCCCGGTGGTGGGGGTCCACCACCACCTCCACGGCCCAGGTGCCGTTGCTCTCGCCCCTGCTCACCTGGGCGTAGCCGACGGGATGGCTGTGGCCGGGCTCCCAGGCCACGAAGCCGGCGAAGCCACGCCGGCCGCCCTGGACCAGGTCCAGCCACTGGTGCTCGCCGAGAGGCCGGTGGTCGTCGGCCACCGCTGCCAGGTGGAGGAGGGTCGAGATGGCGGCCACGTCCTCCTCGCCCATCCTGCGCTTGACCTCCAGGTGCACCACGGGACCGACCGTAGCCGTGAGCGGGCTCCGGGCGGCGCTAGCCTCGCCGGCCGATGGCCCTGCCCCGCCGCCCCGTACGCCCCAGGACACCGGCGGGCCGGGCCCGCGAGGCGGCGGCCCGGCTGGCCGAGGAGTACCCGGGATCGGCCAAGGAGCTCTGCGCCCTGCGCCACGACGGTGCCTTCCAGCTCCTGGTGGCCACCATCCTGTCTGCGCAGTGCACCGACGAGCGGGTGAACCAGGTCACACCCGAGGTGTTTGCCCGCTGGCCCGACCCCCCTTCGCTGGCCGCAGCGGGCCCGGACCTGGAAGAGGTCATACGCCCGGCGGGGTTCTTCAACAGCAAGGCCAAGAGCCTGCGGGGCATGGCGGGGGCGGTGGTCGAGCGCTTCGGGGGGCAGGTGCCGTCCTCAATGGCCGACCTGACCAGCCTGCCCGGGGTGGGGCGCAAGACCGCCAACGTCGTCCGCAGCGTGGCCCTGGGTCTGCCCGGCCTGCCGGTGGACACCCACGTGGCCCGCCTCACCAGGCGCCTGGGGCTGACCCAGGCCACCGATCCGGACCGCATCGAGGCGGAGGTGAGCAGGATGCTCCCGGCGGCGGAGCGGGGGGCGTTCAGCCTGCGCCTGATCCTGCACGGCAGGGCCGTGTGCCGGGCTCGCACGCCCAGGTGCGACCTGTGCGTGCTGGCGGACTTCTGCCCGTCCTCGAGCCTGCCGGCCGGCCGGGGGCCGGCGTTGGGGCGAAGCTCCCCGCGGTGAAGACATCCCAGGTCAGGGGTCGGAAAATCTCCTGGCCAGCAGGCAAGAAGTTGCGCCTGCCGCCGTTAGTACGACCCGGTGAGCGGGTATCCTCAAGTCGAACGGAACCGGTTCCCGCCACCTGGTTCCGCAGAGCGAAGCCGGGATCCGCCGCTCGGCTTGCTCCGCTGACGGCGCCCGAAAGGGCGCCGTCAGTGTCTTTGGGGCCGATACCTCTTGCTACCTCCTGTGACCGCCAGCTAACCGTCGGTCAGCTTCGCCCACCCGGGCCAGGCGGCGGTGGGCCCCTACCAGGGCCCGCTCGGCGGCGTACAGCTCAAGGGCCAGCTCCTCGTGGTCGGCCGCCACGTAGGCATCGGCTATGGCGGTGATGCGCCGGGTCAGCTCATCGAGGGTGCTGGCCAGGGACGAGAGCTCGGCGGCAGACGAGGTCATGCCCCCATCATGGCCCAGGACGGGGTCGCTCTTCCCCTGCCGGGGGCCTCGGGCCGCTAGCATCTGATGCCCGTGCCCAGGGTGTTCGACCGGCATGGTGCGCCCCACCTGTCCGGAGCCCCCTTGGCCGGGGCCAGGTAGGGGGGGCAGGTGGATCTCTATCCGGCCATCGACGTGCGCGGCGGCCAGTCCGTCCGCCTGGTGCAGGGAGACTTCTCCCGGGAGCGTTGCTTCGGGGATCCGGTGGCCACAGCCGAAGGGCTCGTGGCGGCGGGGGCGCGCCACCTGCACCTGGTCGACCTCGATGCCGCCCGGACCGGGGTCCCCGTCCAGCGTGACCTGATCAGCCGCATCGCCGCCCTGGCCATCGAGGCCGGGGTCCTGGTCCAGGTGGGCGGGGGCATACGCAACGAGGAAGCGGCCAAGTCCCTCCTGGCCATGGGCGTGTCCCGGGTGGTGCTGGGCACCGCCGCCCTGGAGCACCCGGGGCTGGTGCGCCGCCTGGCCAGGAAGCACCCCGGCCAGGTGGCGGTGAGCCTCGACCACCGGCGCGCCGGGGCGTCGATTGCCAACCGGCCGGCCCGAGCAGGGGAGCCGGCCTCTTCGGTGGCCAACGCCCGGGTCGCCCTCCGGGGCTGGACCGAGGCCTCCGGGGAGAGCCTGCTGGACGTGGTGCGACGGTTCGAGGATGCCGGCGTGGCTGCCGTGGTGGTGACCGACATCGGGCGCGACGGCACCATGACCGGCCCCGATATGGAGGGCCTGGCGGCTGTCCTGGAGGCCACCGCCCTCCCGGTGGTGGCCTCGGGTGGGGTAGCCTCGTGTGACGACCTGGCCGCCCTGGCCGGTCTCGAGCGCAATGGCAATCGCCTCGATGGGGTCATCGTGGGGATGGCGCTTCGTGAAGGCCGAATGAGCCTGAAGGAGGCCATGGCGGCATGTGAGAGGGTCGGGTGACCTCCCTCGCCCCGTGGCCGGCCGAGCCTCATGCCGGCTGGACGGTGGCGGCGGAGGTACCTTGAGCAGCTTCCTCGTGAACCACGACGGCACGGTCTCCACCGGGGTCCGGGCCGATTCGCTCCGTCGCCTTCTGGAGGAGGGAGGGCCCTTCTGGCTGGACCTCCAGAGCCCCGACCAGGCTGAGCTGGCGCTCCTGTCCGACGTCTTCGCCTTCCATCCCCTGGCCGTGGAGGACGCCCACAACTTCGGGCAGCGGCCCAAGCTGGAGGACTACGACGACTTCGTCTTCCTCGTCCTATACGGAGCCGTCCCGGGCCCCGGGGCGGTCGAGGAGGCCTTGGTCGAGGTCCATTGCTTCTTCTCCCGCACCTGCCTGGTCACCGTGCACCGGGAGGACTGCCCGGCCTTCGCCGGCCTCAGGGCACGTCACGAGCGCCGCCACCTGCCCGTCTCCGACCAGACGGCCCTCCTCTACCGCATGGCCGACGGGCTGGTGGACAGCTTCTTCACGGTGCTCAACTCCTACGACGACCGGGTTGACGCCCTGCAGGACGACATCCTGCTCCAGCCCCGGGAGGAGCAGCTGGGCCGCCTGTTCGACATGAAGCGGGACCTCCTCGCCCTACGCCGGGTCCTCGGGCCCCAGAGGGACCTGTTCGCCTCGCTGCTGGCGGGGGGCTCGGAGCTTCCCGGGCTGACCCAGGAGGGGCAGAGGTACTTCCGGGATGTCTACGACCACCTCATCCGCCTGGGTGACCTCACCGACAGCTACCGGGACCTCGTGAACGGGGCCATGGACGTGTACCTGTCCACGGTCTCCAACCGGCTCAACCAGGTCATGAAGCAGCTCACCATCATCGCCACCGTCTTCCTGCCCCTTTCCTTCCTCACCGGGTTCTTCGGCCAGAACTTCGGCTTCCTCGTGGGCAACATCGCCGGCCTGCCCGTCTTCGTGGGCGTGGGGATAGGAACCGAGCTGGTGGCGGCCATCGGCCTGCTGGCCCTGTTCCGTCGGCGGGGCTGGCTAACCCTCGGCTAGAGGTCTCCCAGGAGGTCCAGGGCCAGTTCCACGGCCCGATGGGTCTTGCCCACGAGGAAGTGGTCAGCTCCCTCGACCACCACCAGGCGGGTGGCCTGCCAGCCCTCCACTGTGGGCCGGGCCCGGGCCGGGGGGTTGAACTGGTCGTTCTCCGGGACGGCGAGGAGGGTGGGGCGGGGGTCGTTGGGGGCCACCATCAGTGGCCGGGCCACGTCACGCAAGGGGGGGGCCACGGCCAGCCAGCCGCCCACCCGGGCGTCCCCGACGCAAAGGGCGGTGTCGGCGCCGAAGGACCACCCGCAAAGGGCGAGCGGGAGCCCTTCGGTTATGGGCTCCAGGACGTCCAGGGCGGCCACGATGTCGTCGCGCTCGCCGCGGCCCTCGTCATGCTCCCCCTCCGAGGCCCCCACCCCCCGGAAGTTGAAGCGCAGGCAGGCCACCCCCTCGCGGGACAGGCCCTCGAAGAGGGCACCGGTGACGATAGAGCGCATCGAGCCCCCGTAGAGGGGGTGGGGGTGGGCCAGCACGGCCGCCGCCCAGGTGGGCTCGGGCACGGAGAGCTCTCCCTCGAGAAGGAGGCCGTCGGAGGTCCTGAGGCTGACTGGTTCGATCACCACGGGTCGAGACGGTACCGTCAAGGTGTGGTGTCCGACGCCAAGCGCAGCCCCAAGCAACCCATAACCATGCTGTCCGACAGGGTGCTGGTCCAGATCCCCCAGGCGGAGGGGGAGCGCCGGTCCCGGGGCGGGATCCTGATACCGGCCACGGCCCAGATGTCCAAGCGGCTGGCGTGGGCCGAGGTGGTGGCGGTGGGCCCCCACGTGAGGACCATCAAGGCCGGTGACAACGTCTTGTTCAGCCCCGAGGACCGCTACGAGGTGGAGGTCCAGGGGGAGGACTACCTGATACTCCGCGAGCGGGACATCCACGCCGTGGCCAGCGACCGCATCGATGGTGGCACGGGGCTCTACCTGTGACGGCTGCGACCCGGCCCTGCTCGCCCGGCCTCGGGGACTTCGTGTCTCTGGCCGGCGAGCACAGCGTCGTGCCCGTGTGGCGGGAGCTCATGGCCGACACCCTCACGCCCGTGGCTGCCTTCCTGCGGGTGGTGGGTGACGGACCGGGCTTCCTGCTCGAGTCGGTGGAGGGCGGGGAGCGCTGGGGCCGGTTCTCCTTCGTGGGCCGGAACCCATCTGCCACCCTGGTCACCCGGGGCCGGGCCCTGTCGGTGGAAGGCCGGCTCCCCGCCTGGGCGGCGGTGCCCCTCGACCAGGGTGCCCTGGCCGCCCTCTCCGCCCTGCTCGACGCCTACCGGTCGCCGGCCCTGGCCGAGCTCCCTCCCCTCCACGGGGGAGTGGTCGGCTACCTCGGCTACGACGTGGTGAGGGAAGTCGAGCACCTTCCCAGCATCCCCCCGGACGACCGGGGCTTCCCCGATGCCATCGTCTCGGTGATAGGCCAGTTGGCGGCCTTCGACCACTGGCGCCAGCGGGTGGTGCTCATCGACAATGTCGTGGTCGATCCCGGGTGGGGACGCCATGAGCTGGAGGCGGCCTGGCTGGCCGCCGGCCGGCGCCTGGAGTCCATGGCCCACGACCTGGGTCGGCCGCTGTTCCCCACCCAGGCCGCCCTGGGGCCACCGCCTGTGGCCGGCGAGGCGCTTCCTGCCTTCAGGCGGACGGTGCCGGCGCCCGCCTACCAGCGGGCCGTTGAGGTGGCCAAGGAGCACATCGCAGCCGGCGACATCTTCCAGGTCGTCCTCTCGCAGCGCTTCGACCTGGACGTGGCGGCCGAGCCGTTCGACGTGTACCGGGTGCTGCGCCAGGTCAACCCGAGCCCTTACATGTACTTCGTGCGCCACCCGTCCGTGACCGTGGTGGGGTCGTCCCCCGAGCCCATGGTCCGGGTGCTCGGAGGGCGGGTGGTCTCCAGGCCGATCGCCGGGACCCGCCGGCGGGGCCGGACCGAGGAGGAGGACCGGCGGCTGGCCGCCGAGCTGGCTGAGCACCCCAAGGAGCGGGCCGAGCACGTGATGCTGGTCGACCTGGCCCGCAACGACGTGGGCCGGGTCGCCGTATACGGGACCCGGCGTGTGGACGAGCTCATGACCCTGGAGCGCTACAGCCATGTCATGCACCTAACCTCGCAGGTGTCGGGCCAGCTGCGGCCGGGCCTGGGGCCGGTGGACGTCCTGCGGGCCACCCTGCCGGCGGGCACCGTCTCGGGGGCGCCCAAGGTGAGGGCCATGGAGATCATCGACGAGCTGGAGCCAACCAAGAGGGGGCCCTATGCCGGAGTGGTGGGCTACCTCGACTTCTCGGGCAACCTGGACACTGCCATAGCCATCCGCACCATGCTGGTGGGACCGGACGGGCGGGCATCGGTGCAGGCCGGGGCGGGCATCGTGGCCGACAGCGACCCCGCCGCCGAGGACAGGGAATGTGCCAGCAAGGCCGCCGCCCTGCTGGCGGCGGTGCCGGCGGCCCGGCGCATGACGGCGGCCCGTCTGGGTTGGGACGGGCCGCTGGGCTCCCCGGGAGCGCCGGGAACCGGCCTGGCGGTGGTGGGGCCGTGAGCGGGGACCTGGCCGGGGAGTACCGGGCGCTGCGGGAGGAGGTGGGGGCGGTCCCGGTCCCCCGGGACGTCCTCATCGCCTCGGGCCCCCAGGCCGTGGAGTACCTCCAGGGCCAGCTCAGCCAGGACGTGGCCGCCCTGGAGGAAGGCGCCTCGGCGCTGTCCCTGCTGCTGCAGCCCCAGGGGAAGGTGGACGCCTTCCTCCGGGTCACCCGGACGGGCGACGACACCATGGTCCTCGACGTGGACGGCGGCTGGGGGGAGGCCGTCCTGGCCCGCCTGGCCCGGTTCCGTCTGCGGATGAAGGTGGACCTGGAGCCCCTGGTGGGGTGGCGTTGCCTGGCGCTGCGGGGGCCCCGGGCCTCCTCGGTGGCGGCAGGCGAGGCGGCGCCGCTCGTGGTGCCGTGCTTCTGGCCCGGCGCCCCGGGGGTGGACCTCCTGGGCCCGGCGGTGGAGCCCCCAGGGGGAGTCCCCCTGTGCAGCCCCGACGCCCTGGCTGCGGTGCGGGTGGAGGCGGGCTTCCCCGCCATGGGGAGCGAGCTGGGGGAGCGCACGATCCCCGCCGAGGCGGGAGTGGTCGGGCTGGCGGTGAGCTTCACCAAGGGCTGCTACACGGGACAGGAGCTTGTGGCGCGCATCGACGCCAGAGGGTCGCGGGTGCCCAGGCGTCTCCGGGGCATCGTGATGGCTGACCGGTCCCAGGGGGAGCTCCCTCCCACCGGGGCGGAGCTGGTGGACGGCGAGCGGGTGCTGGGGTCGCTCACGACGGTGGCGTTCTCCCCCGGCCTCGGCGCCGGGGTGGCGCTGGCCTACGTGAGGCGGGAGGTGGAGCCGCCGGCCGGGTTGGCGGTGCGCTGGGAGGGCTGTCCCGGACCGGTGCCGGCGGAGGTGAGGGCGCTTCCCCTGGTGGGCTGAGGCACCCTGGCCGGCGGCACCACGGCTGGCGTGGCTAGGCTGGCCACCCTGGCTAGGGTGGCTCGGCATGGCCACCTACCTGGACCGCATCCTGGCGGCGCACCGGGAGGCGGCCGCGGCCGACCGCCGGTCCCTCGACCAGCTGGTGGCCCAGGCCCTGGTGGCGCCCATGCCAGGGGGCTTCGAGGCGGCCATCCGGGGGGCCCACGGGGTGGCTGTGATCGCCGAGGTGAAGAGGCGCTCCCCCCGGGGGCCGCTCGACCCGGGCCTGGACCCTGCCCTGGTGGCCAGGGCATACCGGGAGGGTGGGGCGTCGTGCCTGTCGGTGCTCACCGACCGGGACTTCTTCGGCGGATCGGCTGAGGACCTGGCCGCGGCCAGGCGAGCGGGCGGGCTGCCCACCCTTCGCAAGGACTTCACGGTCAGTGCTGCCGACGTCTGCGACGCCCGCATCATGGGCGCCGATGCCGTGCTCCTGATCGCCGCCGCCCTTCCCCCCTCCCAGCTGGCCGAGCTGGTCGCCCTGGCTCGCCAGCTGGGCCTGGACAGCCTGGTAGAGGTGCACGGGGAGGACGAGCTGGAGGCGGCCCTGGCGGCGGGGGCCCGCCTGGTGGGGGTGAACCAGCGGGACCTTGCCACCTTCGAGGTCGACCGGGGCCGGGCCGAGCGCCTGCGGCCCCTCCTCCCCTCGGGGGTGCTGGCCGTGGCCGAGTCCGGGATAGGCGGACCGGCCGACGTCCGCCGGCTGGCCGACGCCGGCTACGAGGCGGTGCTGGTGGGATCGTGCCTGGTGGCCGCCCGGGACCGCAGGGGGGCGGTGGCCTCGCTGGTGGAGGCGGGGACCCGGACGGGGGCTGGCGCTGGAGGCCAGGGGTGTTCGTGAAGATCTGCGGCACCACCTCGGAGGAGGATGCCCTCCTGGCCGTGGCCCTCGACGCTGATGCCGTGGGCTTCGTGCTGGCCCCCTCTCCCCGCCAGATGACGCCCCAGGCGGTGCGCGACATAGTGCGGCGCCTGCCCCCCGAGGTGGTGACCATCGGGGTGTTCCGGGACGCCGAGCCCGAGTCCGTGGTGGCGGTGGTGAACGGCGTCGGGCTGCGGGGGGCCCAGCTTCATGGCCACGAGTCCCCCGAGGAGGCCCGCTGGATCAGGGAACGGGTCCCGCTCACGATCAAGGCCTTCCGGGCCGGGCACCCCGACGTGGCCCGCGCCGCCGACTACGGGGCGGACCTGGTCCTGCTGGACGCTCCCTCGCCGGGCTCGGGCCAGGTGTTCGACTGGCGCCTGGCCGAAGGGGTGGTGGACCATGGCCGCCTGGTGCTGGCCGGGGGCCTCGACCCCGCCAACGTGGCAGCGGCCATCGAGAGGGTGGGTCCCTTCGGGGTGGACGTGGCGAGCGGGGTGGAGTCCCAGCCGGGCCGCAAGGACCCGGGGCTCCTGCGCGCCTTCATCGCCGCCGCCCGGGGAGCTGAGCATCCCGCCTACGAGAGCCAGGCCGACGCCCCCTACGACTGGCAGGAGGAGCCATGACGGCGCACCCTCCCGGGCTGATGGGCCCTCCCGGGCGGGGAGGGCGGTTCGGGGAGTTCGGAGGCCGGTTCGTGCCCGAGTCCCTGGTGCCCGCCTGCCAGGAGCTGGAGGAAGAGTTCGCCTCGGCCTGGGCCGACGAGGGCTTCCGGGGCCGTTACCGGGCCATCCTGGCCGACTATGCCGGCCGGCCCACGCCCGTGACCGAGTGCCACCGCCTGTCCGAGCGCCTGGGCCTGCGGGTCCTGTTGAAGAGGGAGGACCTCACCCACACGGGATCGCACAAGATTAACAACGTCGTGGGCCAGGCCCTGCTCACCGCCCGCATGGGCAAGAGCCGCCTCCTGGCCGAGACCGGCGCCGGCCAGCATGGCGTGGCGGCGGCCACGGCGGCGGCCCTGCTGGGACTGGAGTGCGTCGTCTACATGGGGGAGGTGGACCTCCGGCGCCAGGCCCTCAACGCCTTCCGGATGAGGCTTCTCGGCGCCGAGGTGAGGTCGGTGACCTCCGGGAGCGCCACCTTGAAGGACGCCATCAACGAGGCCCTGCGGGACTGGGTGGCCACGGTGGAGACCACCCACTACTGCCTGGGGTCGGTGATGGGCCCCCATCCCTACCCCTGGATGGTGCGCGAGCTCCAGCGGGTGGTGGGAGACGAGGCCCGCGAGCAGTGCCGTCGCCTCCTCGGCGGCGCCGACCCTGACTACGTGGTGGCGTGCGTGGGCGGCGGGTCCAACGCGGCGGGCACCTTCGCCGGGTTCGTGGACACGGGTGCCGCCCTGGTGGGGGTGGAGGCTGCCGGGGGGGC
This sequence comes from Actinomycetota bacterium, assembly GCA_021325455.1. Classification (GTDB taxonomy): domain Bacteria; phylum Actinomycetota; class Acidimicrobiia; order Acidimicrobiales; family JAJPHD01; genus JAJPHD01. Next base: position 263,183 of record JAJPHD010000010.1, on the reverse strand, counting down.
GGCCATGGCCAGGGGAGTCTCCGGGGTCGTGCACGGGATGCGCTCCCGCCTGCTGCAGGACGAGCACGGCCAGGTCCTGGAGGCCCATTCCATCTCGGCCGGGCTCGACTACCCGGGCATCGGTCCCGAGCACGCCTACCTGGGATCGGTGGGGCGGGCCCGCTACGTCCAGGCCGGTGACGACGAGGTGCTGGAGGCGTTCAGGCTCCTCAGCCGCACCGAGGGCATAATCCCCGCCCTCGAGCCCGCCCACGCCCTGGCCTGGGTGGTCCGGGAGGCGGGGCGGGAGCTGCCCCGGGGGTCGAATGTCCTGATCACCCTCTCGGGGCGGGGAGACAAGGACGTGGCCCAGGTCATGGACATGCTCGATGGCTAGCTCGATGGCGGTGGTGGGCGTGGGCCGGCTGGAGGCGGCCCTGCGCTCGGGCAGGGAGGCGGGCCGCAAGCTGCTGGTGCCCTACGTGACGGGGGGAGTGGTCCCCTCGTGGCTGGACGTGGTGGAGGCAGTGGCGGAGGCCGGGGCCGACGCCGTCGAGGTCGGGATCCCGTTCTCCGACCCGGTGATGGACGGCCCCACCATCCAGGAGGCGTCGGCGCGAGCCCTGGCTGCGGGGGCCACCCCCGAGGGCCTGCTGGACGAGCTGGGCCGGCGCCGGCCGGGCGTCCCCCTGGTTGCCATGACCTACATGAACCTGGCGGAGAGGGCGGGCCACCGGCGCTTCGCGGCCCGCCTGGCCGATGCCGGAGTGGCGGGCGCCATCCTTCCTGACCTCCCCCTCGATGAGGCGGGGCCCTGGGCCGAGGCGGCCGGCGAGGTGGGCGTGGAGACGGTCCTGCTGGCCGCTCCCACCACCCCGGATCCTCGGCTGCGGGCCATCTGCGAGGCCTCGCGAGGCTTCGTCTACGGGGTCGGGATCATGGGGGTCACGGGGGAGAGGGACCGCCTGGCCACCAGCGCCGCCCACATGGCTCGCCGGCTCAAGGCCATCACGGACAAGCCGGTGCTCATAGGCGTGGGCGTGTCCACCCCCGGGCAGGCCCGGGAGCTGTCCGCCCACGCCGACGGGGTGGTGGTGGGCTCGGCCCTGGTGAGGATCCTCCTGGAAGGGGGCGGGCCCCAGGAGGCGGCGGCCTTCGTGGGCCGGATGAGAGCGGCCCTGGATGGCCGGCGAGAGGCGTGAGTGGGCGGTATGGGTAGGTAGCGAGGAGAGGCATTTCGTCGATCCACGTCGGTGAAGGAGGCTGACCATGGGACGCAGCGTGGCTCGCCAGCTCATAGACGCCCACCTGGTGGAAGGGGACCCCGGGCAGCCGGGGTCCGAGATCGGGCTGCGCATCGACCAGACCCTCACCCAGGACGCCACCGGCACCATGGTCATGCTGGAGCTGGAGGCCATGGACCTCGACCGGGTGAGGACGGAGCTCTCGGCCCAGTACGTGGACCACAACCTCCTGCAGGTGGACTTCCGCAACGCCGATGACCACCTCTTCCTGCGCAGCGCCTGTGAACGGTTCGGGGTCTGGTTCTCCAAGCCGGGCAACGGGGTCAGCCACCCTGTGCACATGCAGCGCTTCGGGAAGCCGGGCAAGTCCCTCCTCGGCTCGGACAGCCATACCTGTGCCGCCGGCTCCATGGGCATGCTGGCCATAGGGGCCGGGGGGCTGGAGGTGGCCATGGCCATGGCCGGCGACCCCTTCTATGTGAAGATGCCCCGGATAATGGGGGTGCGCCTCACCGGCCGGCTGCCCGATTGGGTGAGCGCCAAGGACGTCATCTTGGAGATGCTCCGCCGCCACGGGGTGAAGGGGGGAGTGGGCAAGATCATCGAGTACTACGGCCCGGGGCTGGCCCAGCTCTCGGCCATGGACCGCCACGTCATAGCCAACATGGGGGCCGAGCTGGGCGCCACGGCCACCGTCTTCCCGTCCGACGACGCCGTACGCCGGTTCCTGGAGGCAGAGGGGCGGGGCGGAGACTGGGTGGCGCTGGTGCCCGAGGACGATCCCGAGTGGGACGAGCACGACGAGATCAACCTGTCCGCCCTGGAGCCGCTCATCGCCCTCCCCACCAGCCCCGGGAACGTCAAGCCGGTGGCCGAGGTGGCCGGGCCCGACGTCTACCAGTGCGTGATCGGCTCGTCGGCCAACCCGGGCCTCAGGGACTTCGCCATGGCAGCGGCGATCGTGGCGGGCAGGCAGACCCATGACCGGGTGAGCTTCGACGTGAACCCCACCTCCCGCCAGGACCTGGAGATGCTCTCCCGCATGGGGGCCCTGGGCCAGCTCATCGAGGCGGGTGCCCGCATCCACCAGGCCGGGTGCAACGGCTGCATCGGCATGGGCCAGGCGCCGGCCACCAACGAGATCAGCCTGCGCACCATGCCCCGCAACTTTCCCGGCCGGTCCGGGACCAAGGAGGACAAGGTCTACCTGTGCAGCCCTGAGACGGCCGCCGCCTCGGCCCTCACCGGGCGCATAACCGACCCCAGGACGCTCGGCATCCCCTACCCGCGCCTGGAGCTGCCGTCCCGGCACCTGGTGAACACCTCGATGCTGGTGGCCCCCCTTGCCCCCGAGGACGCCCGCCGGGTGGAACTGCGCAAGGGCCCCAACATCGCCTCCCTGCCCGAGATGGTGCCGCTGCCGGACCGGGTCGAGGCCCCCGTTCTCCTGGTGGTGGGCGACAACGTCTCGACCGATGAGATCATGCCGGCGGGCGCCCGCGCCCTGCCCTACCGGTCCAACGTGCCCGAGCTGGCGAGGTTCGCCTTCGACGTGGTGGACGAGAGCTTCTACGAGCGGGCCGTGGCCGCCCGGGACGCCGGCACCGGGGGGATCCTGGTCGGTGGGGCCAATTACGGGCAGGGGTCGTCCCGGGAGCACGCTGCCATCGTGCCCCGCTTCCTCGGGGTGCAGGCCGTGATAGCCGAGAGCTTTGCCCGCATCCACTGGCAGAACCTGGCCAACTTCGGGATCCTCCCCCTCACCTTCTGCGACCCGGCCGACAGGGGCAAGATCGACCGGGACGACGTGGTGGTCATGGAGGGCTTACGGGACGCGGTGGCGGCCGGCGCCGGGTCCCGCATGACCGTCCAGAACCTCACCAACGGGGTGAGCTTCGAGGTGGAGCACCAGCTGAGCCCCCGCCAGGTCTCCATGGTGCTGGCGGGTGGCCTCATCAACGACTTCCGCCGGCGGACGGGGAAGAAGGTGCCGGCGCCGGCGTAGGGGCCCGGGGCCCCCGCCTCACCTCCTCGTCGCTCGCCCCACCAGCCGGCCTGCCCGCCGGCTGGCCCAGCCGATCCAGCCCCCCGTGCCCTGGGCACGCTCCCGTCGGCGGGCGTGCTCCTCCATGCGCCGGCGGATGAGCTCCCGGCGCTCCTGGAGCTCCCGGTAGGTGATGCCCTCCACATCGGGGGGTAGCCCCATGGAGGCACGCAGGCCGTCCAGGTCCACCCTGGCCAGGCGGGGGTCGATCCCGATCTCCCGGGCGATGCGGTCGCCGTACCGGGTGGCGAAGTACTCGGCCAGCCGCACCACCTCGGCGAAGAGGTCCAGGTCGGGTGCCAGGTTGGCGATGGCCGCGTCCAGGAAGAGCATGTTCTTCACGAACAGCATGAGCTCCTTGGGCATCCGTGCCCCGTAGCTCAACAAGGCCTTGGTCAGCTCCCTGATCTGGGCCGTGAGCTCCTCGGCGGTCATCTGGGTGGGGTCCTGCACCGGTCCCTCGAGGTCCAGGTCACGGATCACCGCCCGGATGTCGGTGTCAGGGGGAAGGGCCCCCAGGTCCCGGAGAGCCGACACCTGCAGCTCGAGGTCGTTCACCGTCCCCCCCATGACCAGGCGGAGGAAGGCCAGGCGCTGAGGGTCCTCCAGCCGCCCGGTGATCCCGAAGTCGAGCAGGGCCACCCGTCCGTCGGGCTGCACGAAGAGGTTGCCGCCGTGCAGGTCGCCGTGGAAGACCCCGTGGAGCATGGCCCCCTCGAGGAAGGCCACCATGCCGTCCCGCAGCACCGCCGAGGTGTCTATGCCGGCGGCGCGCATGCCTGCCACGTCGTCCCAGGCAAAGCCGTCCAGGCGCTCCATCACCAGCACCCGCCGGGTCACCAGGCGTGGATGGGGCCGGGGCACCACCGTGGTACGGGTGCCCGTCTCCGACAGGACCCGGGCCACGTCGAGCATGTTCTCCGCCTCCAGCCGGAAGTCCAGCTCCTCCACGATGGTCTCGGCGAACAGCTCCACCAGGGCCGGGGGGTTGGCCAGGGCGGTCACGGGGATGCGCCCGACCAGGGCTGGGGCGATCCAGCTCATGGCGGCCAGGTCGCGCCGCACCAGGGAGGCCACCTGGGGCCGCTGCACCTTGACCACGACCTCCTCGCCGCTCACCAGGCGGGCGGGGTGCACCTGGGCGATGGAGGCGGCCGCCACCGGGACCTCTTCCATGTGGGAGAACACGGCGGAGAGGGGTTGGCCCAGGTCGGCCTCGATGATGGCCTTGACGGCTGCGAACGGCTCGGCCGGCACCTGGTCCCGGCACAGGCGGAACTCCGAGACCAGCTCCTCGGGGAAGATGCCCTGGCCGGACGAGAGGATCTGGCCCAGCTTTATGTAGGTGGGGCCCAGCGCCTCGAAGGCCAGCCGGAGCCGCCGGGAGAGGCCTGCCCGGGACCGCTCCCGGCCCTGACCACGGTCGAGGGCGTACCAGGCCGCCACCGCCCAGCCCAGGCGAACGCCGACGGCCACCACCCGGGCGCCCGGGGGCAGCCGGCGCCGGCGCAGGAGCTGGGGGACCTCCCCCCGGGTCCGCCGCCTCAGGGCATCGATCCCGCCTCTCCACACCAGGTGATCGGGATCCACCACCCAGGGCCCGTTCTCGCTGAAGGACCCGAAGGCCAGGTCGGCAGGGGATCCTGCGGAGACGGTCACGCCGCCGACCGTACCGGTAAGGGGGCGAAAGGGCGTCGCTGCTCTCTCAACCCCTCATCCACTCAGGGCCGGCCCCTGGCTACTGGTCAGGCGGCAGCAGCACCAGGGAGCCGTTGTGGCCCCCGAAGCCGAAGCTGTTGGAGACGAGGGGGCCGGGCACCCACTCCCGGGGCGAGCCCGACACCACGTCCAGGTGGATCTCCGGGTCCAGGTTCACCAGGCCGGCGGTGGGCGGGATCTGGCGGCGGACGATCGTGAGCACGGCCGCCACGGCCTCCACGGCCCCAGCGGCCCCCAGGGAGTGGCCGGTCACTCCCTTGATGGAGGTGACAGGGGGGCCGGGTGTGCCGAAGACCTTGGTGATGGCCTCGGCCTCCGCCGCGTCGTTGAGGGGGGTGGAGGTGCCGTGAGCGTTGATATGGGACACGGCCACAGCCGGGAGCCCGGCGTCCGCCAGGGCCAGCTCCATGCAGGCGGCGGCCCCCGCCCCGCCCGGGGAGGGGGCCACGATGTCGTGGGCATCGGCGGTGCTGGCCGCCCCGGCCAGCTCGGCGTAGATGCGGGCGCCCCGGGAAACGGCCCGGTCCCAGTCCTCGAGGACCAGCGCTCCTGCACCCTCCCCCAGCACGAAGCCGTCGCGGTCCCGGTCGAAGGGACGGGATATGCCTGAGGACGACAGGGCGGTCATGTTGGTGAAGCCAGCCATGCCTATGGGCGTGATGGCCGCCTCGGCCCCGCCCCCGATGACCGCCTGGCACCGCCCCGTGGCGACCAGGCGGGCGGCGTTGGCGATCCCGTGGGTGCCGGCGGCGCAGGCGGTGACCGTGGTCTCGCACGGCCCGCGCCAGCCCAGGCGCATGGAGATGGCTGCTGCCCCCCGGTTGGCCATCATCATGGGGATGAGGAACGGGGAGACCCGCCGGGGGCCCTGGTCGTGGAGGATCTCTATCTGGGCCTCCAGCGTGGACAGGCCGCCTACGCCCGTTCCCATGACCACCCCGGCCCGGGCGGGGTCGGGGTCCACCTCCCCGGCATCGGCAAGCGCCATCTCGGCGGCCGCCACGGCGAACTGGGTGGACCGGTCCACCCGGCGCAGCTCCTTCGGCCCGAACCAGGCCGAAGCATCGAAGCCCGAGACGCGCCTCTCCCTCTCGTCGGCCTCGGGTGGGCGGCACAGGCCCTCCCAGAAGCGCTCCGGGCCGATACCGGCATTGGAGACCACCCCCAGGCCGGTGACGGCCACGCGCCGGCCGGGGGTGCCGCCGTCGGGGCCCGAGGGCCCCCAGCCGGTGAGCATCAGAGCTTGGACGAGATGAGCGAGAAGGCCTGCTCGACGGTCTCCACGCCCTCCAGCTCGGACTCGTCGACGGTGATGTCGAAGGCCTCTTCCAGGGCCATCACCAGCTCGACCAGGTCCAGGCTGTCGGCGTCCAGGTCATCGGCGAAGCGGGCGTCGGGCGTCACCTGCTCCGGCTTGACCTGGAGCACCTCCACGGTGCAGGACTTGAACTTGTCGAAGGCGGCTTCGTTGTCCATTGGGGTTGGGTTCTCCTTTCGTCTGCGGCCGCATGAGGCCTTGGGCTTCCCTAGAGCCCCATTCCTAGGCCACCGTCCACGGCCAGGACGGCGCCGGTGATGTAGGAGGCGGCCGTTGACGCCAGGAAGCCTACGGCCGCCGCCACCTCCTCGGGTGCCGCTACCCGCCCCAGGGGCACCAGAGCCTTCATCTCGGCCACACGGGCCTCCCCGAGGGAACGCAGCATGTCGGTGTCAACCACCCCGGGCGCCACCACGTTGACGGTCACCTGGCGGGATGCCAGCTCCCGGGCCAGCGACCGACCCAGCCCCACCAGGCCGGCCTTGGCGGCAGCGTAGTTGGACTGACCCGGCACCCCCATCAGCCCCGAGACCGAGGAGATCAGCACGATCCGGCCCGACCGGGCCCGCACCATGGGCCCCACCGCTCGCTTGGCCACCCGCCAGGCCCCGGAGAGGTTGGTGTCCACCACCGCCGCCCAGTCGTCCTCCTTCATGCGCAGCAGCAACAGGTCCCTGGTGATACCGGCGTTGGCCACCAGGACCTGGACCGGCCCCCAGCGGGCCTCGACCTGGGAGAAGGCCTCCTCCACCTGGTCAGGCTCGGTGACGTCGCAGGTCAGGGCCATCAGCCTCTCGTCCTCGGCGGGCGGGGGAGTGCTCCGGTACGTGACCGCGACACGGTCGCCCAGCGCCAGGAAGTGCCGAGCGCAGGCCAGCCCGATGCCCCGGGACCCTCCCGTGACCAGGACGACCCGCTCCAGGGAGGAGCCGGTCACCTCGCGGCCATGGGGGTCCGCAGCCAGGCAACGGGCTGACCGGTGGTCACCCTCTCGCCGGGCAGGGCCAGGTGGCCCATCAGGGCGCCGGCGAAGGGGGTGCGGACCTCGGAGCCTCCCACCCTGCCCACCAGGCTCCCCACCTCCAGGTTGGTCCCCACCGGGGTGGCCCCGGTACCGGAGGAGCCGTTGGTGGCCGGGCCCGAGACGGGCTCGAACACCCCGGTGGCGGGGCTCACCACCACCCGCTCGGACATGTAGAGGTGCTCGCCGGCGTGAGCCAGGGCGTACTCGTGCAGCGGGCCGTTTCCTCCCACCGCGTCCACCAGCGCATCCAGGTCGTCGGGCACCGCCACGGCCAGCAGGCGCTGGTCGGGAACGGTTCGCTTGGCCAGGCCGGTGAGCACCCCGCCCGGTCCCACCTCCACCAGGGTGCCGGGCCCGTCGGCGGTGAGGGACAGGAGGGTCTGGTGCCAGCGCACGGGACTGCACAGCTGGGCCGAGAGGAGCCCGGGCCACTCGGCCCCCGCCCCGTGGGGCCGGGCGTCCACGTTGGCGGTCACGGGCACCTCGGGGTCGCAGAAGGTGACGGAGCCGAGGGCCTTGCGCAGGCGGGCCCGGGCCGGGGCCATGAGGGGGGTGTGGAAGGCCCCTCCCACCTGCACCGGCATCACCTTGCGGGCCCCCATCTCACGGGCCAGGGTGCCGGCCCGCCCCACCGCCTCTGGCGTGCCGGCGATGACCACCTGCCCGGGGGCGTTGTAGTTGGCCACCCACACCTCTCCCTCGGCGCGCTGACAGGCCGCCTCGGCGTCGTCATCGGAGATGCCGAGCAGGGCGGCCATGGTGCCCGGGCGCTCCTCCGAGGCCGCCTGCATGGCCTCGCCCCGCTCCACCACCAGGCGGGCGCCGTCCTCGAAGCCCAAGGCCCCGCTCGCCACCAGGGCGGTGTACTCGCCCAGGCTGTGGCCGGCGCAGGCCGAGGGGGCTATCCCGAGGCGCTCGATGGCGTCCAGCACCACGAGGCTCAGGGTGAAGGTCACGAGCTGGGAGTTGCGGGTCGCCCTCAGCTCCTCGGCGTCGGCGTCTAGGAGCAGGGTGGCCACGTCCCTCCCGGCTACCTCGGACACGTCCGACACCAGCTCCCAGGAGGGATGGTCGACCCAAGGCCGCCCCGCTCCCGCTCGTTGCGATCCCTGCCCCGGGAACGTGAATACCAACAATGCCGCGCTCCTCCCGTGTCCGGCTCACTGGTTGGACCGCCCCGGCGGCAGGAGGGTTTCACCCTGCTGCGAGGAGAGGGCGGGAGGCGTCCGAGACGTCGGGACCGGCCGGTGCCCGGAGCGGGACTCGAACCCGCACGCCCTTGCGGACAATGGTTTTTGAGACCATCCTGTCTACCGATTCCAGCATCCGGGCTGGTCCCCAGGACTCTAGTGTCCCCGGCCGGTGCCCCGGAGGGGCTCCGCCCGTAGGATGCTCTGAGGATGCACCGGCGCTCGAGCCCCCGACCCGGCCTGCGCCCGGTCGAGGTGGCCGAGGCCGCCGTCCTGGCCGATGTGGCCCTGGTGCTGGACGTGGCCGGGTGGCTGATGCCCACGCTCGGCGCCGTCCTGCAGGCGGTGGCCATCGTCCCGCTGGCCGCCCTGGCCTGGAGGCACCGACCAAAGGTGGTCGTCCTGGGGACCCTGGCCGGCACGCTGCTGGCCTTCATCATCGGGGGAGAGGGCCTCGGGGTGACGATGGCCGGCTCGGGGCTCGTGGGCCTGGTGATCGGCACGGGCTTGCGCCGGCGATGGGGAGCGGCGCGCATCACGTTGGTGTCCGTGGCGGCGGTGGGCCTCCCGGCGGCGGTGATCGGCGTGGCCCTGCTGGCCGCCCTGGCCTCCTTCCGCCGCCTGACCCTGGCCCAGCTGCGCCTGAGCTGGCACGGGGTGGCCCGGGTGCTCGACCAGCTGGGTGCCCTGCACGTCCTGTCCGGGTGGGGGACCCTGGTGGTCCACTGGGCCATCGCCCACTGGTGGGTGACGGTCCCGGCCCTGGAGGTGGTGTTCGTGGCCTGGGTGGCGGTGTGCGCCCAGGTCTTCTCCGAGCCCGTCCTCAACCGTCTGGCCGCCGCCGTGCCGCTCCCGCCTTCCCCACCTCCCGAGCGCCCACCGCCGGGCACCGGGCCGGAACCGGCCCCGGTCCCGGCGCGGCTGGAGGACGTGAGCTACCGCTACCCGGGAAGCGACCAGGATGCCCTGGCCGGGATCTCCCTCACGGTGGGGGAGGGCCAGTTCCTGGCCGTGGTGGGGCCCAACGGCTCGGGAAAGTCCACCCTGGCCCGCCTGCTGGCCGGCCGCCTGGCCCCCACCTCGGGCTCGCTCTCCCGGAAGGGGCCCGCTGGGCTCGGCCAGCCCGGCGGGACCGCCGTGGTGGCTCAACGTCCCGAGAGCCAGGTCATCGGGGTGCGGGTGGTGGATGACCTGGCGTGGGGGCTGCCACCGGGCGAGGCGGTCGAGACCGGCTCGCTCCTCGAGCGGGTGGGACTGGACGGCCTGGAGGAGCGGGAGACGGCCACCTTGTCCGGCGGGCAGCTGCAGCGCCTGGCCGTGGCGGCGGCGCTGGTCCGCCGGCCCACGCTCCTCGTGGCCGACGAGGCCACCGCCATGCTCGATCCGGAGGGCCGGGAGGAGCTGGTCTCCCTCCTCTGCAGCCTGCCCCGGGAGCAGGGCATAACGACCGTGCTGGTGACCCACCGCCGGGAGGAGGCGGCTCGGGCCGACCTGGTCGTGGAGCTGGAAGGGGGACGGCTCAAGGCGCTCCAGCCTGGCCGCCAGTGGGCCGCCGGCCTCTCGCCGCCGGGCTGGCAGGCCGCCAAGGTCAGGGCGGCGCCAGCCGGGAGCGGGGGCAACGGCTCGGGGCCTTCCCGCCCGCTCATCCGGCTCCTCGAGGTTGGCCATGTCTACGCCGCCGGCAGTCCCTGGGCCCACCGGGCTCTGGCCGGGGTGGACCTCTCCGTCCACCCGGGGGAATCCGTCCTCGTGGCCGGGGCCAACGGGTCAGGGAAGTCCACCCTGGCCTGGGTGCTGGCCGGCCTCCTCGACCCTTCGGAGGGCGAGGTGGTCCTGGACATGGCTGGTGCAGCCTCCCGCCCTCCCGGCAACGGGTCGCTCCCTCCCTGGAGCGCCTACTGGCAGGGCCGCCGCCGGGAGGCCCGGGGAGCCCGGATGCCTGCGGGTGCCGTGGGCATCGCCTTCCAGCACTCCCGGTTCCAGGTGCTGCGGCCCACGGTGGGCAAGGACGTGGCCTGGGGCACCGGGCTCGACCCTGAGGGGGTGGAAAGGGCCCTCGCCGAGGTGGGGCTGGACCCGGCGGAGATGGCCGGACGGCCGGTGGACAGCCTCTCGGGCGGAGAGCTGCGTCGGGTGGCCCTGGCCGGGCTGCTGGCCCGCCGTCCCCGGTTGCTGGTGCTGGACGAGCCGCTGGCCGGCCTGGACGACGAGGGGGCCGCTGCCCTTCTCATGGTGCTGGACCGTCTGAGGGTGGACCACGGCATGGCGACCGTGGTCGTCTCCCACAACCTCGACCACCCGGCCCGCCTGGCCGGGCGCCTGGTGCGACTCGAGGGAGGCAGGGTGGTGGACGACAGGCCGATCGTCCCGACCGGGGTGCTTGCCGGGGAGGCGGGATGAGGGAGCTGAACCTGCTGCGCTACGTCCCGGGCAGCACCCCTGTGCACCGGTTGTGGGCGGGGACCAAGGCCATCGGGGTGCTGGTGGTGGGGATCGGGGTGGGCATCAATCCCACCTGGCCGGCGGAGGCGGTGCTGGCCGCCCTGCTGGCGCTGACCCTGGGGCTGGCCCGCATCCCGTGGGGGGCCCGGCCCCGGGTGCCGGCCTGGCTGGTGTGGCTGTGGGTGGGGGTGGGGGCGGCGCTGGCCCTCCTCGCCGGGGGGAAGCCCTACCTCCACGTGGCCGGCGCCTCGGTGGGGCTGGGGAGCTTGGACCTGTGGGCCCGGTTCGTGGTGCTGGCCCTGCTCGTGCTGCTCAGCGCGGCCCTGCTGGCCTGGACGACGCCGATGTCCGAGCTGGCCCCGGCCTTCTCACGCCTCGGCTCTCCCCTCACGAGGGGGGTGCTGGCCCGCCTGCGTGTTCCTGTGGCTGAGGTGGCCGCCATCCTGGCCCTGGCCGTGCGGTGCGTGACCCTCCTGTCCGAGGAGCTCCGCTTGCTGGTGGCGGCCCGCAAGGTGAGGGCCCGTCCCCGCCAACGGGGGTGGGCCGCCTTCGAGGAGGCCGTGGACCTGCTGGTGGCCACCGTCGTCGTGGCCACCAGGCGGGCCGGCGAGATGGCCGAGGCCATGGAGGCCAGGGGAGGCCTGCCGGCCCGGCTGTCGCTGGGCCGCCGTCCGGGCTGGGCCGATGTCGTGGCTCTGGCGCTGGTGGCCGCCGCCCTGGCCGGCATGCTGGTGGTGTAGATCGCCTTCAGTTACCATCTGCGACCAGATCGCACTAAGGTGGGGCCATGGCGACCGAGGCAGCCCGCCTGCAGGCGATCCGCAAGGGCCTCAGCCCCTCGGAGTGGAGGCGGACGGGCGGGATGGCCGGCTCCATCGCCCTGCTCCACATCCTGGGCTGGGGGATCCTCGTCTTCTTCGTGATGCCCGCCCACTTCCACCTGGGCACCCGGGCCTTCGGCTTCGGGGTGGGCGTCCTCGCCTACACCCTCGGCATGCGCCACGCCTTCGATGCCGACCACATCTCGGCCATCGACAACACCACCCGCAAGCTCATGGCCGAAGGCAAGCGGCCCTTGAGCGTGGGGTTCTTCTTCTCCCTCGGCCACTCCAGCGTGGTGTTCGTGGTGGCCATGCTGCTGGCCGCCGGGGTGCGGGTGCTCAAGAACCAGGTGGGCCGGTCCAGCTCCACCCTCCATGCCGTCACCAACCTGGTGGGCACCGGCGTGTCGGGCGGCTTCCTCTACCTGATCGCCCTGCTCAACATCATCGTCCTGGTGGGCATCGTCAAGGTCTTCGTCGAGATGCGGCGGGGCCGGTTCGACCACGACCAGCTGGAGGCGCAGCTCAATGCCCGGGGGTTCATGTACCGGTTCTTCGGGGGCCTGGCCCGGCGCATAGACACCCCGTGGAAGATGTACCCCATCGGGTTCCTCTTCGGCCTGGGATTCGACACCGCCACCGAGATAGCCCTGCTCTTTCTGGCGGCCACCGGGGCCTCGGGGGGGCTGCCGGTCTGGGCCGTGCTGTGCCTTCCCCTCCTCTTCGCCGCCGGCATGTCGCTGCTCGACACCGCCGACGGCTCGTTCATGAACTTCGCCTACGGGTGGGCCTTCTCCCAGCCCATCCGCAAGGTGTACTACAACATCACCATCACCGGGCTCTCGGTGGCCGTCGCCTTCCTCATCGGCACCGTGGAGGTGCTGGGCGTGGTGCAGCAGGAGCTGAACCTGGGCGGGGCCTTCTGGCACTGGGCCGGCAACTTCAATGTCAACACCGCCGGCTTCTTCATCGTGGGCCTGTTCGTGGCCACCTGGGTGGTGGCCCTGGCGGTGTGGCGGTTCGGCAGGATCGAGGCTCGCTGGGAGGCCGCTGCCGCCCGGTCCAGGTCAGCTCGGGGAGAGGCCTGAGCCCTCCCTACGTGGCTGACTCCCGGCGGCGGAGGGGGACGAGGAAGGGGTTGGTCGCCCTCTCCCGGCCCACAGTGGTCACCGGCCCATGGCCGGGCAGCACCCGCACCTCGTCGGGCAGGGGCAGGATCTTGTCGGCCATGGAGGCGATGAGGTCCTCGTAGGAGCCGCCGGGCAGGTCCGTTCGGCCGATGGAGCCTGCGAACAGGTGGTCACCACTGAAGAGGATGGGCGCCTCGCCCTCCACCTCCAGGAGCAGGCAGGTGGAGCCCGGGGTGTGGCCGGGGGTGTGAAGGGCGGTGAAGGTCATGCCGGCCCCGCTCACCTGCTGGCCGTCGTCGAGGCCCGCCACCAGCTCCGGGGGCCGCAGGTCCAGGCCCTCCTCCTCCAGCAGGCGGCCGAAGGCGCCGCTCGTCCCCACCGGGTCGGAGAGCATGTGCCGGTCGCGGTCGTGTATGCGCACCGGGACCAGGCCGGTCTCCCTCACGACGGTGGCCACCCCACCGATGTGGTCCACGTGCCCGTGAGTGGCTATGAGGGCGGCCAGGCGAAGCCCGTGGTGGGCCAGGCGGTCCAGGATGGGGCGGGGCTCCGGGGGGGCGTCGACGAGGACGCACTCCCCGCCGGGGCCTTGGGGAGCCACGATCCAGGCGTTGGTCTCGGCCACCCACAGCGGCAGCCCCTCCACCAGCATCCCGGCCACGCTAGCGGCTAGCTTCGGCGCCGTGCCCGTGCGCGTGGTGATCGCCGAGGACGAAGCCATCGTTCGCCTCGACCTGAAGGAGATCCTGGAGGAGGAGGGCTACGAGGTAGTGGGGGAGACGGGGCGGGGGGACGAGGCCATCGCCCTCGTGCGCGAGCTCCGCCCCGACCTGGCCATCCTGGACGTCAAGATGCCCGGGACCGACGGGCTCAGCGCCGCCAGGCAGATCACCGCTGAGCATCTGGCTGCGGTCCTCATCCTCACGGCATTCAGCCAGCGCAACCTGGTCGAGGAGGCGAGGGACGCTGGCGCCCTCGCTTATCTGGTGAAGCCGTTCCAGGCTGCCGACCTGGTCCCGGCCATCGAGGTGGCACTGGCCCGCCACGCCGAGATGGAGGCCCTGGCGGCCGCCAACGAGGCCCTGGAGGGAGAGAACCGGCGCATGGTGGACGCTTTGGAGACCCGGCGCCTGGTGGACAGGGCCAAGGGCCTCCTCATGGACGGGCTGGGCATGAGGGAGGCGGACGCCTTCCAGTTCATCCAGCGCACGGCGATGCGGGAGCGCACGGCCATGCGGGAGATCGCCCGCAGGGTGCTGGAGGACGGTCTTCGGCCCTAGCACCGTTTCCCGGCGGCCCTCGGCCTGCGGGTGGCGCTGTCTCCTACCATGGTCCGGGTGGGGACCTTCCTCCTGCTGGACGGCAACAACCTCGCTTACCGGGCCTTCTTCGCCCTGCCCACGGACATGGCCACCGCATCCGGGCAGGTCACCAACGCCGTGTTCGGGTTCACCTCCATGCTGGTGAACCTGCTGAAGGACCACCGCCCCGACCAGATAGCAGTGGCCTTCGACCGCCCCGAGGCCACCTTCCGCCACCGCCTCGTGGAGGGGTACAAGGAGGGTAGGGCGGCGGCCCCCGACATCCTCCGCCAGCAGATGGGCCTGGTGCGCCAGGTGGTGGAGGCGCTTCGCATCCCCGTCGTCGAGGCTCCGGGCTTCGAGGCCGACGACGTCATCGCCACCCTCGCCACCCGGGCCCGGGACCGGGGCGACCAGGTGATCGTGGTGACGGGCGACCGTGACTGCTGGCAGCTCGTGGAGGACCCCCTCGTGAAGGTCCTATACAACCGGCGGGGGGTGAGCGACTACGTCCTCTACGACGAGGCCGGGATCAAGGAGCGCACCGGGGTGAGCCCCGCCCAGTACCCGGAGTACGCGGCCCTGCGTGGGGACCCCTCGGACAACCTCCCGGGGGTACCGGGCGTGGGTGAGAAGACGGCCGCCCGGCTGATACAGCAGTACGGCGACCTGGACGGGGTGTACGCCCACCTGGACCAGGCCACGCCCAAGCTGAGGGCCAGCCTGGCCTCCCACGAGGACCAGGTCCGGCGCAATGCCAGTGCCATCCCCCTGGTTCGCGACGTGCCTCTCGATGTGGACCTCGACCAGCTCCGCATGGGCGGCTGGGACCCGGAGGAGGTACGTCAGCTCTTCACCTTCCTGGAGTTCCGCTCGCTGTGGGACCGGCTGGTGGAGGCCCTGGGCAGTGACGGGAAGGCGCTTTCCGGGCCGGCGGCCAGCCACCCCGTGGAGGTGGTGCTCGAGCGGCCAGCCACGCCGGGAACGGCGGTGGAGGCCCTCGGAGGGCTGGCCGCCGGGCCGGCGGTGGCCGTCCAGCCCGTGTGGGAGGGACAGGCCGGTCGCTCCCGGCTGGTGGGCCTGGCCCTGGCGGTCCCGGCCGAGGGCAGCGGGGGCAGTCCGGATGGCACAGGCGGCCCAGAGGTCCGAGGAGCGGGCCGGGCCGTATGGCTGGAGGGGCGCCTTCTTGAGGAGGCCAAGGTCCGGGAGGGCCTGGGCCGGTTGCTGGGGCCGGACGGCCCCGGGTTCAGCGCCCACCGGGCCAAGGAGCTCATGAGGGCCCTTCTTCCCCTGGGCGTGGGCATGGAGGGGCTGGAGGTCGACACGGCTCTGGCTGCCTACCTGGTGGACCCGGCCGAGGCCGACTACCCGTTGCCGGAGCTGGCCGCCCGCTACGCCGGCCTGGACGTGGGTGGCGGCCCGGGGCCGGACGGGGCGGAGGCCCGGGCTCATGGCACCGGGCAGCTGACCCTGGCCGAGGGGCAGGCGGCAGGAGCCGACGGGGGCGAGGACGCAGGCCGCAAGGCGGTGGCGCTCACGGGCCTGGCCCCGGCCCTGCGCCAGGTCCTCGAGTCCCGGGGGCTGCTCCGCCTGTACGACGAGATCGAGCGCCCGCTCACCCGGGTGCTGGCCCGCATGGAGGTGACCGGGGTCCGGGTGGACGTGGACTACCTGCGCAAGCTGATCGCCGGGCTATCCGAGGAGGCCAGGAGCCTCGACGCCCGTATCCAGGAGCTGGCCGGCGAGCCCTTCCTCGTCAACTCCACCCCCCAGCTGCGCCACATCCTCTACGACAAGCTGCAGCTGACCCCGCACCGGCGCACCAAGACGGGCTATTCCACCGATGCCGCCTCACTGGAGCGGCTTCGGGGCCAGCACCCGATCATCGACGCCCTCCTCCGCTACCGCGAGGTGGAGAAGCTGCGCTCCACCTACGGGGAGAGCCTGCTGGCCGAGGTGGGCCGGGACGGGCGCATCCATGCCAGCTTCAACCAGACGGTGGCCCGGACCGGCCGGCTCTCGTCGGACCAGCCCAACCTGCACAACATCCCCATCCGCAGCGAGGAGGGCAGGCAGTTCCGCAGGGCCTTCGTGCCCGCCGAGGGCTACAGCTTCCTCGTCGCCGACTACAACCAAATAGAGCTGCGCGTCATCGCCCACCTGGCCGAGGACCCGGGGCTCATAGAGGCCTTCGAGGCGGGCAGCGACATCCACACCGCCACGGCGGCCAGGGTGTTCGGTGTGGACCCGGGCCAGGTCACCCCGGCGCAGAGGGCCAAGGCCAAGATGGTCTCCTACGGGCTCGCCTACGGCATGGAGGCCTACGGCCTCTCCCAGCGCCTCTCCATCTCCGTTCCCGAAGCAGAGCAGATCCTCAACGCCTATTTCGACGCTTTCCCCAACGTGCGGGCCTACATGACCCGCACGGTGGCCGAAGCCAGGGACCGTGGGTACACCGAGACCCTCTTCGGCCGGCGTCGGCACATCCCGGAGCTGGCGTCGAGCAACTACCGCATCCGCCAGGCGGGCGAGCGCCAGGCCATGAACGCGGGGATACAGGGCCTGGCGGCGGACATCTTCAAGGTGGCCCTGGTGCGCCTGGACGCCTCGCTCGGCGGCCTGGACAGCCGGCTCATCCTCCAGGTGCACGACGAGGTGATACTCGAGGTGCCCCCCGACGAGCAGGACAAGGCGGCGGCCCTGACCCTCGAAGCTATGCACGGGGCGGCCAGCCTGCGGGTCCCCTTGGAGGTGAACCTGTCCTGGGGGGCCAGCTGGGCCGACGCCAAGGCCTAGGGGACCCGGCCCCTTCCCGGCTGCCCGTCGCCAGGCCAAGGGTGCCGCCTCCGCCTGCGGGAGGACAAGGGCGGGGTGGTAGGCTCGTCAATCGCTGGCACCCCCTGCCAGCGCTTCCCCGCTCCAAGGAGTCCGGGCGGGGCCATGTCCGGAAAGAAGGCTACCAAGAATCCATGTCCGACCTCACCACTGAGCCCGTCGCTGCATCCTCCGGCTCGCAGCCCGGGTCCGCTCCTCCCCCGGTGCCATCCCAGGCCCCGGCAGCCCCGCCGGTGGCACCCCCGCAGCCGAGCGGGCCAGGCCAGCCCATGGGGACCTTCGACGAGGCGGGGCAGTACCACCCGCGGCAGGTGGTGGCCGACGACCTGGGCGACCTCCCCCTGAAGGATGCCATCGAGCGGACCATCATCGAGTTCGATGACGGCGACATCGTCAAGGGGACCGTTGTCAAGGTGGACAAGGACGAGGTCCTCTTGGACATCGGGTTCAAGTCCGAAGGGGTGATCCCGGCCCGGGAGCTGTCGATCCGCCACGACGTCGACCCGTCCGAGGTGGTGTCGGTGGGCGACCAGATCGAGGCCCTCGTTCTCCAGAAGGAGGACAAGGAGGGGCGACTGGTCCTCTCCAAGAAGCGGGCCCAGTACGAGCGGGCATGGGGCAACATCGAGCGCATCAAGAACGAGGACGGTTTCGTCCGGGGCCCCGTCATCGAGGTGGTGAAGGGCGGGCTCATCCTCGACATCGGCCTGCGGGGGTTCCTGCCAGCCTCGCTGGTGGAGCTGCGCCGGGTGCGGGACCTGGCCCCCTATGTGGGGCGGGTGCTCGAGGCCAAGATCATCGAGCTTGACAAGAACCGCAACAACGTCGTGCTGTCCCGGCGGGCCTGGCTGGAGGAGACCCAGCGGGAGCAGAGGGAGGAGTTCCTCGCCAACCTGAAGCCCGGGGAGCGCCGCCGAGGCGTGGTGTCCTCTGTGGTCAACTTCGGGGTGTTCGTGGACCTGGGAGGCATGGACGGGCTGGTGCACGTGTCCGAGCTGTCCTGGAAGCACGTCGACCATCCCTCGTCGGTGGTGTCCGTGGGTGACGAGATCGAAGTCATGGTCCTGGACGTGGACCAGGACAAGGAGCGCATCTCCCTCTCCCTCAAGGCGACCCAGGCCGATCCCTGGCAGGAGTTCGCCAACGCCCACCGGGTGGGCGAGCTGGTGTACGGGCGGGTGACCAAGCTGGTTCCCTTCGGCGCCTTCGTGCAGGTGGGCGAGGGCATCGAGGGCCTGGTGCACATCTCGGAGATGGCCATCCACCACGTGGACCTGCCCGAGCAGGTGGTGACCCCGGGCGAGGAGCTGTGGGTGAAGATCATCGACATCGACCTCCAGCGCCGCCGCATCAGCCTGTCCATCAAGCAGGCTGCCGAGGGGGGCGAGGTGGCCGCCGAGTACCGGGAGGCCTTCGGGGAGCACGCCTACGACGAAGAGGGCAACTACATCGGCGGCTTCACCTACAGCACCGCCGACTTCACCCCTGAGACCGATGCCCAGAGGGCCTGGGCCGAGTACGCCGCTGCCGGGGGGGAGATCCCACCCGAGGTGGCCTCGGTGCTGCCTCCCGAGGTGGTCCAGGGGGTGGCCCCCGGCGGGGAAGGAGGCACGGCTCCTGAGGGAGCAACGCTTCCCGGTGAGGAGCCCTCAGTTGCCGGGACCGGGGAGGCGGAGGCCCCTGAGAGCGAGGGGGTCGGGGGGACCGGGGAGCCAGCCGCTCCGTCGGCTTCTTCCGGGGAGGCCGGCGAGCCGGGCGGCTCCTCTCTCGAGCCCCCTGACGAGGGTGGCCAAGGAGCTGGCCCGGGCCAGTAGGGCGGCCAGCTCCTTCTTGCCGGCGGGGGCCTCCCTGTGCTGGTGGTCGGGCTGACCGGCGGCATCGGGTCGGGAAAGTCCACTGTCTCTTCCCTGCTGGAGACCCGGGGGGCGGTGGTGATCGACGCCGACGTGCTGGCCCGGGAGGCGGTGGCGCCCGGGGGGCCGGCGTACGAGGGCGTGGTCAGCAGGTTCGGCACCGGCATCCTTGGCCCCGACGGCTCGGTCGACCGGCCCCGCCTGGCCGAGGTGGTCTTCTCCGACCCCGCCTCCCTCGGCGACCTCAACAGGCTGGTGCACCCTCATGTGCGGGAGGCCATTGCGGGCCGCCTGGCGGAGCTGGCCGGCTCGGACCGGGTGGTGGTGCTGGACATCCCTCTGCTGGCGGAGAGACGGAGGGAGGCATACCCGCTGGCCGGGGTGATCGTCGTGGACGCCCCCCCCGAGGTGGCCCTGCGCCGGCTGGTGGAGAGCAGGGGGATGACCGTGGAGCAGGCCAGGGCCCGGATGGCGGTCCAGTCCAGTCGGGACGAGAGGCTGGCCTTGGCCGACTTCGTGATCGACAACTCCGGCGACCGGGCCCACCTCGAGGCCGAGGTGGACCGAGCCTGGACCTGGGTGCAGGGGCTGGCGGGGCTCGCCGGGGGGCAGGACCAGTAGTGGGGGATGGGGGTGCCGTCCGGCCCGGGGACGGGGTCACGGGGGCCCGGTAGCCTGGGCGGCGATGCCGCCGTTCCGTGTGGTCTCGGATTTCGCCCCTGCCGGTGACCAGCCCAAGGCGGTGGCCCAGCTGGCCGAGGGGGTCAAGAGGGGTGACCGCTTCCAGACCCTTCTCGGCATCACGGGCAGCGGCAAGTCGGCCACCATCGCCTGGACCATCGAGGCCGTGCAGCGGCCCACCCTCGTCATCGCCCCCAACAAGTCCCTGGCCACCCAGCTGGCCAACGAGTTCCGGGAGTTCTTCCCCGACAACCGGGTCGAGTACTTCGTCTCCTATTACGACTACTACCAGCCCGAGGCCTACATACCTTCGTCCGACACTTACATAGAGAAGGACTCCTCCATCAACGACGAGATCGACCGCCTGCGGCACTCGGCCACCGCCGCCCTGCTGACGAGAAGGGACGTGATCGTGGTGGCGTCGGTCTCCTGCATATACGGCATGGGCTCCCCTGACGAGTACTCGCGGGCCATGCTGATCCTGCACCGGGGCGACCAGCGGGACCAGCGCTCCATCCTGGCCCAGCTGGTGGACACGAACTACGAGCGCAACGACGTGAACCTCACGCGGGGCAGGTTCAGGGTCCGGGGGGACACCATCGAGGTGCACCCCGCCTACGAGGAGACCGGTGTGCGGATCGAGCTGTTCGGGGACGAGGTGGAGCGGATCACCCGGGTGGACCTGCTCACCGGCGAGTCCCTGGAGGAGCTGGAGGACCTGATCGTCTTCCCCGCCACCCACTACATGGCGGGCAGCGAGCAGATGCGCCGGGCCATAGCCAGCATCGAGGCCGAGCTCCAGGAGAGGCTGGCCTTCCTCGAGTCCCAGGGCAAGCTCCTGGAGGCCCAGCGGCTCCGCATGCGCACCGAGTACGACCTCGAGATGCTGAACGAGGTCGGGGTGTGCAACGGGATCGAGAACTACAGCCGCCACATCGACGGGCGGGCCCCGGGGGAGCCCCCCTTCACCCTGCTGGACTTCTTCCCCGACGATTACCTGCTCGTGATCGACGAGAGCCACGTGACCGTCCCCCAGCTCCATGGGCAGTACGAGGGGGACCGTTCCCGCAAGGACACGCTCGTCGAGCACGGGTTCCGCCTCCCGTCGGCCGTCGACAATCGGCCCCTTCGCTTCGACGAGCTCTACGAGCGGATCAACCAGTGCATCTTCATGTCCGCCACCCCCTCTCCCTACGAGATCAGCCAGTCCACCCAGGTGGTGGAGCAGATCGTGCGGCCCACGGGGCTGGTCGACCCCGAGGTGCTGGTCAGGCCGACCAAGGGCCAGATCGACGACCTGATCGACGCCATCAAGGACCGGACGGCGAGGAACCAGCGGGTGCTGGTGACCACCCTCACCAAGAAGATGGCCGAGGACCTCACCGAGTACTTGCTGGAGATGGGGCTTAGGGTCCGCTACCTCCACTCCAACGTGGACACCATCGAGCGCATCCAGATCGTGCGCGACCTGCGGCTGGGCGAGTTCGACGTGCTGGTGGGCATCAACCTCCTGCGTGAGGGCCTGGACCTGCCCGAGGTCTCCCTGGTGGCGATCCTGGACGCCGACAAGGAGGGGTTCCTCCGCAGCGAGACCTCGCTGATCCAGACCATGGGCCGGGCGGCCCGCAACGTGGACGGCCAGGTGATCATGTACGCCGACACGGTCACCGATTCCATGCAGCGGGCCATATCCGAGACCCAGCGCCGGCGGGCGGTTCAGCAGGCCTACAACGCCGAGCACGGGATCGACCCCCAGACCATCCGCAAGGCCGTGACCGACATCCTGGCCCACCTGCACCCCGAGGGGGAGGCCCGGGCCCCCGTCCCGGGGCGGGACCGGCGCTCCCGGGCGAGGGACAAGGTCCGCTCCGACCTGGCCGAGCTTCCTCAGGACGAGCTGGGCCGGCTCATCCGGACCCTGGAGGAGGAGATGCACGAGGCGGCGGCGGAGCTGCGCTTCGAGTACGCGGCGAGGCTGCGGGACGAGATCGCCGACCTCAAGGCCGAGCTGCGGGCGGTGGGGTAGAGGGCCGGCCGCCCGGGTGGCCCGGGGGCGGGGTCCCGGCAACCGTCAGCTGGCTCCTGGGCCCCCCTGCTGGCAGGAGGGGCACAGGCCCCAGTAGATGACGTCGGCCTCGTCGACCAGGTAGCCGGCGTCCCGCACCGGGGTGAGGCAGGGGGCGTGGCCCACGGCGCAGTCGACGTCGGTGATGGCTCCGCAGCGCCGGCACACCAGGTGGTGGTGGTTGTCGCCCACCCGGCCCTCGAAACGGGCGGGGTGGCCGATGGGCTCGATGCGGCGCACCAGCCCCCGGGCCTCCAGGTCCCGCAGGGCGCCGTAGCAGGCCTGTACGGAGACCGTCCCCAGGCTGTCCCGGACCCTGGCCACCAGCTCTTCCACTGTGGGGTGCTGCCCCCCGGACTGGAGCAGTTGGAGCACCGCCAGACGGAGGGCGGTGACGCGCAGGCCGGCCCGGCGCAGGCGCTCCTGCGCCGGGCTGCTCTCGGCATCAGCGGGGGTGGGGCTGAGGGTCACCCGGGGGCTCCGGTTGCTCACTTGATTCATTCTAACAAAGGATGGATTGCAGACTCTGATTGATGTTCCTAAGCTGGGGGAAAGCAAAGGAGAGCAGAGCAACCCCAAGGAGGCTGCGCCATGGCCAACGACAAGCCCCATGCCACCGGGACCGTCGCCTACGGCGACGTGGACCGCAAGGTGGGGATCGAGGTGCTGCGCCAGCAGGGCATCAACGTCGAGGAGTTGGTGGAGAAGCTCATCGACAATGCCGCCGCCGAGTTCGCCAGCACCTACTACTACTACTCGATCCTGCGCATGTACCTGGCGGGTCACGAGGACTACAAGGAGATCTGCGAGGACGCCCGCCTGGAGGACCGCCAGCACTACGAGCTGATCCTGCCCCGCATCTACGAGCTGGGCGGCTCGCTTCCCTACAGCCTCCACGAGTTCGCCGACCGGGCCGGCTGCCCGGCCGCCTACCTGCCGGGCACCGACAACGGCGCCCACCCGCCGGCCGAGGAGCCGACCGCCGCTGACATCCTCACCGTCCTGCTCGAGTCCGAGCGCTGCGCCATCCGCTCCTGGCTGGAGATCTGCCAGATCACGGCGGGCAAGGACCCGAGGACCTATGACCTGGCCAGCCGCATCCTCAACGAGGAGATCGAGCACGAGGCCTGGTTCATCGAGTTGCTGGCCATGGAGCGCGACGGCAAGGTCCGGCCCTCCGGGCACTTCCGCAGAGGCTTCCCCGGCGAGGCGCCCTACTCCCGCAACCGGCCCTTCTCCCACGGCGGGCTGTAGGGCTCGCCTCGCTGGTTGGGTGAGCCCCGAAGAGGAGCACCCTGGCCGGCCCACCCCCTCGGGCGGGCCGGCCACCTACCAGGTGACATTCGAGCTGCCCGACGGGTCCAGTCACACCGTGCCGGCCCGGGCGGACGAGCATGTGCTCGACGCCGGCCGCCGGGCCGGGCTCCAGCTCCCCAGCCGCTGTGAGCAGGGCTGGGACCTGGTGTGCGCCGTGCGGGTGCTGTCGGGGGAGTTCGACCAGTCCGACTCCCGGCGCTACTTCGACCAGGACCGGGAAGCCGGCTTCGCCCTAATCTGCACGGCCAAGCCCCGTTCGGACATGAGGGTACGCACGCACCAGAGCCGGGCCATGCGCGATGCCCGCCGGGCCCGGGGCCTGCCTGCGCCCCGCGGGGTGTGACCCCGGGCCTGCCTGCGCCCCACGGGCGTGTGACCCGGGCACCGTAGCCCGGCCGGCCCGCCGCCCGGCGGTATCCTCGAGCGGGTGTCGGACCAGCTGGTCATCCGGGGCGCCCGGGAGCACAATCTGCGCAACCTCTCCCTCGAGCTCCCCCGTGACCGCCTGATCGTCTTCACGGGGCTGTCGGGGTCGGGCAAGTCGTCGCTGGCCTTCGACACCATCTATGCCGAGGGACAGCGCCGGTACGTGGAATCCCTCTCGGCCTATGCCCGCCAGTTCCTGGGCCAGATGGACAAGCCCGATGTGGACTTCATCGAGGGTCTGTCCCCGGCCATATCCATCGACCAGAAGTCGGCCTCCCGCAACCCCCGCTCCACGGTCGGGACGATCACCGAGATCTACGACTACCTCCGGCTCCTCTACGCCCGGGTGGGCCAGCCCCACTGTCCCAACTGCGGCAGGCCGGTGACCCGCCAGACCCCCACCCAGATCGTCGACCGCATCATGGAGCTGCCCGAGGGCACCCGGTTCCAGGTCCTGGCCCCGGTGGTGAGGGGGAGGAAGGGCGAGTACGAGGGCCTGCTGGAGGAGCTGGCCGCCCAGGGCTATGCCCGGGCCCGGGTGGACGGGGAGCTGGTGGACCTGGCCCAGCGCCGGTCCGGAGGGGAGGGGCCCCGCCTGGCCCGCTACGAGCAGCACACCATCGAGGTCGTGGTCGACCGACTGGTCCGCCGGGAAGGCATCCAGAGGCGCCTGACCGACTCCCTGGAGACAGCCCTGCGCCTGGCCGAGGGGGTGGCCGAGGTCCAGCTGGTCCCCCGGGACCAGGACAGGGGGCAGGCGGCCGGCGGGGACGAGGAGACCCTCACCTTCAGCCAGCACCTGGCCTGCACCCACTGCGGTATCTCCTTCGAGGAGCTGGCCCCCCGGACCTTCTCGTTCAACTCCCCCTACGGTGCCTGCCCGGCCTGTGCCGGCCTCGGCACCCGCTTCGAGGTGGACCCCGACCTCGTGGTGCCCGACCCGGACCTCTCGCTCGACCAGGGGGCGGTGGCGCCCTGGGCCGGAGGGCGGACCGAGTACTTCTCGCGCCTGCTCCAGGCCGTGGCCTACGAGTACGGCTTCTCCACGGCCACGCCCTGGGCCAAGCTCAAGAAGTCCCAGCAGAAGGTGATCCTGCACGGCTCCGGTACCCGCCAGGTCCACGTGCAGTACCGCAACCGCTACGGCCGTCTGCGCTCCTACCACACCCACTACGAGGGGGTGGTGCCCTGGCTCCAGCGCCGCCACGGCGATGCCGACTCCGACCACCACCGGGAGCAGATCGAGGGCTACATGAGGGAGGTGCCCTGCCCGTCCTGCGGCGGGGCCAGGCTCAAGCCCGAGGCTCTGGCCGTCACGGTGGGGGGGCACAACATCCACCAGCTGTGCGACCTGTCCATCGGCAGGGCGGCGGCGGCCATCGCCTCCCTCCGCCTGTCAGAGCGCGACCACCTGATCGCCGACCGCGTCCTGCGGGAGATCAGGGCCCGGATGCAGTTCCTCATCGACGTGGGCCTCGACTACCTCACCCTCAACCGCTCGGCCGGTTCGCTGGCGGGAGGGGAGGCCCAGCGCATCCGCCTCGCCAGCCAGATCGGCAGCGGTCTGGTCGGGGTCCTCTACGTGCTGGACGAGCCCTCCATCGGCCTCCACCAGCGAGACAACCACCGCCTCATCGAGACCCTCCTCAGGCTTAGGGACCTCGGCAACACCGTGATCGTGGTGGAGCACGACGAGGACACCATCCGGGTGGCCGACCACGTGGTGGACATAGGCCCCGGGGCGGGCGAGCACGGAGGGGCCGTCGTGTACTCGGGCCCGGTGGAGGGCCTGCTCGCCTGCCCGGGATCCCTGACCGGCCAGTACCTGGTGGGGAAGCGCTCTATCCCCGTGCCCCAGATGCGCCGGGAGCCGGGTGAGGACTGGCTCGTCATCAGGGAGGCCCGGGAGCACAACCTCAAGTCCATCGATGTGGAGATCCCCCTCGGCTGCCTGGTGGCCGTGACGGGTGTTTCAGGCTCGGGTAAGTCCACCCTCGTCAACGACATCCTGCTGCGGGCCCTGATGCAGCGCATCTACCGGTCCAAGGCCGTCCCCGGCCGTCACCGCCGCATCGAGGGAGCCGAGGCGCTGGACAAGGTGATCGACATCGACCAGTCGCCCATCGGGCGCACTCCCCGCTCCAACCCTGCCACCTACACCGGTGTCTTCGACCACATCCGCAGGCTGTTCAGCCAGACCCAGGAAGCCAAGGTGAGGGGGTACCTGCCCGGCAGGTTCTCGTTCAACGTGCGGGGCGGGCGCTGCGAGGCCTGCGCCGGCGACGGCACCATCAAGATCGAGATGCACTTCTTACCCGACGTCTATGTCCCCTGTGAGGTGTGCAAGGGGAGCCGCTACAACCGGGACACCCTGGACGTGACCTTCAAGGGCAAGAACATCGCTGAGGTGCTCGACATGCCCTGCGAGGAGGCGGCCGAGTTCTTCGCCAACCAGCCGGTCATCGCCCGCCACCTGACCACCCTGGTGGACGTGGGCCTGGGCTATGTACGGCTGGGCCAGCCGGCTCCCACCCTCTCGGGAGGGGAGGCTCAGCGGGTGAAGCTGGCCTCCGAGCTGTCCAAGCGAGCGACCGGGAGGACCTTGTACATCCTCGACGAGCCGACCACCGGGCTCCACTTCGACGACATCCGCAAGCTGCTCGGCGTCCTCTCCCGGTTGGCCGACGCCGGCAACACGGTGCTCGTGATCGAGCACAACCTCGACGTGATCAAGACGGCCGACTGGATCATCGACCTCGGCCCCGAGGGGGGGGAAGGAGGCGGGACGGTGGTGGCCGAGGGCACGCCCGAGACCGTGGCCAAGTCCCCGGACAGCTACACGGGATCCTTCCTTGCCAAGGTACTGGAGACCGCCTAGCCCCTGGCACCCATCCCGTAGCTAATGAGGTGGCCCGGCCCTAGCCGGGAAGAGGCGGGCGGGGCTCGGCCAGCAGCTGGATGTCGGGGGGGAGGCCGCCGACCGTGGTCTTGCCGTCGGTCACCTCGATGGTGATCCTGGTCCCGGCGAGGGGGACGTTCACCACCTTCACATCACCCAGCTCGGAGGGAAGGGCGGGGGCCAGGTGCACCTGGAGGCGGGGGATCCAGGGGTCAAGGCGGAGGAGGGTGCGCAGCAGGGAGAAGGGGGCGGCCGCGGCCCAGGCCTGGGGGGAGCCCGAGGTCGGGTAGCGCACGGGCAGCGAGAACTCCGAGCGGCCGAACCCGCAGAAGAGCTCCGGCAGGCGCCCCTCGAAGGCCTCCGAGGCCTCGATGAGCCCCAAAGCGATGCGCTGGGCCTCGGCCACGAACCCGTAGCGCATCAGCCCGGCAGCCACGATGGCCGAATCGTGCGGCCAGACCGAGCCGTTGTGGTAGCTGACAGGGTTGTAGGAGCCCATGGAGCTGGCCAGGGTACGTATGCCCCAACCCGTGAACATCTCCGGGGACATGAGTCTGGCCGCCACCTTGCGGGCCCGCGGCGGGTCGAGGATGCCCGTCCACAGACAGTGGCCGATATTGGATGTGAGGGAGTCGATGGGGCGCTTGTCCCCGTCCAGCCCCACGGCCGGGTAGCCCTTGTCCTCCAGCCAGAAGTGCTTGTTGAAGGCGGACTTGAGCCGGGCCGCCTTGTCCCGGTAGTGACGGTCCGCCTCCTCGTCCTTGGCCTCGCGCGCGAAGTGGGCCCGGGCCATGTAGGCCGCATAGACGTAGCCCTGCACCTCGCACAGGGCTATGGGCGGCTCGGCCAACCGGCCGCTGGCGAAGTTGATGGCGTCCCAGGAGTCCTTCCAGCCCTGGTTGACCAGCCCCCGGTCGGTGGCCCGCTGGTACTCGACGAAGCCGTCCCCGTCCCTGTCCCCGTACCGCTCTATCCACTCGAGGGCTCGGTCGGCATGGGGGAGAAGCCGGTCGACCAGGCTGTCCGCCAGGCCCCACCGGCGCAGCTCCCCGAGGAGCATGACGAAGAGCGGGGTGGCATCGGCTGTGCCGTAGTAGAGGTCCCCGGCCCTGGTCTCCTCGGGGCGGGTCACGCCCCAGCGCATCTCGTGGAGGATGCGGCCCGGTTCCTCCTCCGAGAGCTGGTCGACACGCTGTCCCTGAAAGCGGGCCAGGGTGAGGAGGGTGCCAATGGCCACCGAGGGGTCCACGGGGAGGGTCATCCAGGATGTGATGAGGGAGTCCCGGCCGAACAGGGTCATGTACCAGGGCGCCCCGGCGGCGATGACGGCCCCCGCCGGCCCGTGGTTGGTGTGGTCCGACTCGAAGATACGCAGGGCCCCGAGATCTTCCTCGCTCCGGGCCACCAGGGCATTGAATCCCTCGTGGCCCGTGATGACCGAGGGCGTCTTGCGCCGCCAGGCCCGCAGGCGGGCGGCCGGCTTGGACCGTTCGACGGGGTCCGAGCAGCGGTAGCGGGGCGGCACCGGCTCCCCGTCCATTGACAGGGAAACCTGGAAGCACGTGCTCCACTCACCGCGGGCGGGCACCACCACCTGCAGGCGGGCCATGCCCGGGAGCAGCAGCACCTCATCGGCCACGCTGAGCTGCAGGGCCCGGCTCGAGTCCAGCCACGCCAGCCGGTAGGTGAGGGTGCGGCCGGCCACGTCCACCTCGGGCTCGCCCTTGGGGGAGACCCGGTCCTCCTTCACCTCGAAGAGGTGGGCGAAGTCCGCCTCGAGCGACATCAGGACAGAGCAGGCGGCCGGCTCGCGGGCCAGGTTCCTCACCACGAGGTCCTCCCGCATCCCGCTGCCCACGAAGCGCCGGCGCACCACCAGGAGGGTGCTGTCCGCCTGGCCGTGGTGGGGCCGGACCCTGGAGACGAAGCTGGCCGCGAAGGGCTCGTGGGGGACCACGGAGAGGGGCTGGGGGATGCCGCCGTTGACGGTCAGCTCCCAGCGGGACAGGAACCTGGTGTCCCGGTAGAAGAGCCCCTGGGCGGTGCCGCGGTGGATGTCGCCGGTGGGGGAGGAGATGCAGAAGGACGTCCCCTCCACCAGGGTCATGGTCCCGGCGGTGAGCCCGGACAGCGAAGGGGAGCCGGCGTAGCCCCAACCCTCTGCCATGGGGGGCCAGCCTATGTGGGACGGGGCGCCGGGCCCGGCCATCCCGGCTCAACCGTTGAGAGGGCGCGCCGGTCAGGGACGGGAGGCCGGGCAGGAAGGGAGGAGGCCTCCGGCCCGGCTCAGGAGGATCCGGCCGGGAGGCGGCCCCCGGGAAGGGGCACTCCCCACAGGTTGCCCCGGGACGCGGCAGCCTCGGTCCGGGCCTCGAGCACCTGCTCGTAGAGCCGGACGTGCTCGGCCACCATGCGCCGGAGCGAGAAGCGCCGCTCCACGTCGTCCCGGCAGGCCTGGCGGGGGAGGTGGCCCACCTGGTCCAGGACGGCGGCCAAGGCCGTCTCGCTGTCACGGATGAACCCGGTGACCCCGTCCCTCACGATCTCAGGGGCGGCCCCTGAGGAAGTGGCCACCACGGGAGTGCCGCAGGCCAGGGCCTCGATCATCACCATCCCGAACGGCTCCGGCCAGGCGATGGGGTTGAGCAGGCAGGTGGCGTCGGCCAGAAGGCGCACCTTGTCGTCCCAGCCCAGCTCACCCACGTACTCGACGCCGCCTCCGAGCAGTGGCCGCACCTCCGACTCGAAGTAGGCCAGCTCGGCCGGCTCCTGCATCTTGGCCGCGATCAGGAGGGGGACCCCGGCCTTGCGCGCCACCCTGGCCGCCGTGGCTACGCCCTTCTCCGGGGCCATACGCCCGAGGAACAGGGCGTAACCGCCCCTGCCCGCACCTAGAGGGAAGCGGCCCGGGTCCACGCCGTGGTGGATGGTGGCCGCTATGGGCACGTCCTTGGCCGATCCAGCCTGGCTGCGCGATATGGCTATGACCGGCACCCGGTGGCCGATGGCCCGGTAGAGGTCGGCGAGGTCGCCCTGGAAGGGACCGTGGTTGGTCGTGACCACCGGGAGCCAGGGGAAGCGCTCGGCGTAGATGGGGCCCACCAGCGTGTGATCGTGGACGATGTCGAAGTCGGCGGCCACCTCCTCATAGGCCCTGATGACATGGCGTAGCTCAGCCGCTGGTCCGGCCGTGCCCACGCCAACCGACCGCTCGAACACGAATGACCGGGGCACAGGGCAGGTGCTGTCCCCCGTGGTGTAGAGCAGCACGTCGTGGCCCGCCTCCGCCAGCCCTCTGGCCAGCCCGTCCAGCATGGCCTCCGTGCCCCCGTAGGCCGGCGGGGGGACGGGCAACCACGGCGGAGCGAGGATGGCGACCTTCACCTACGACTACCTCCTTGCGGCAAAGAACTTAGCTATTAGGTATAACATAGTGTTCCTTGAAAGTGTTCCCGGATGCGGTGCCCTTCACGGGCCAGCCGAGCTCTCCATGTGGCTCAGGCGGTCCTCCAGCTCCATGATCCGCCGGATGCCCGTCCCCGGGATGCCCTCGTCCGCCAGGGAGATGGCGCGGGCCAGGCGCTCGATGTCCTCCCGGGAGTAGCGCCGTTGCCCTCCTTCCGTGCGGTCCGGGCTCACCACCCCCTCCTGGTCGTAACGCCGCACCACCTGCACGTCGACGTTCAGCAGCTCGGCCACGACCCCCACGGTGTAGAGGGGGGTGCTGGGATCCTCCAAGACCTCCCTCCAGCCCTGGTTCATGTCCCTCAGTATAACAAGGCCGTCCTGAAGATGAGAGGTAATCTCATGGCCAGCAAGAGGTTTGGCTCGGCGACAGGAGCCGGCAGACTGGAGGGGTGCTGCAGCGACCTCCGGCCGGGACGATCCCTGATGCGCCCGGCTCCTACCAGTTCAAGGATGCCGAGGGCCGGGTCATCTACGTGGGCAAGGCCCAGTCCTTGCGCCAGCGCCTGGCCAGCTACTTCCAGAGCCCGGCCAACCTGCCCGCCCGAACCGCCCAGATGGTGGCCACCGCGGAGTCCGTGGAGTGGATCCAGGTCCGCAACGAGGTCGAGGCCGTCATGCTCGAGTACAGCCTCATCAAGGCCCACCGGCCCCGGTTCAACATCCGGCTGCGAGACGACAAGAGCTACCCGTTCCTGGCCGTGACCCTGGACGAGGAGTGGCCGAGGGCCATGGTGATGCGGGGGCAGCGGCGCAAGGGGGTGCGGTACTTCGGGCCCTATGCCCACGCCTATGCCATCAGGGAGACCCTGGACCTGCTGCTGCGGTCCTTCCCCATCCGGACCTGTTCGGACGCCAAGTTCCGTCGCCACCAGCGGATGGGGCGGCCGTGCCTCCTCTTCCACATAGAGAAGTGCGTCGGCCCGTGCGTGGGCTCCGTGGACCGTCAGACCTATGACCAGCTGGTCGGCGA
Source organism: Actinomycetota bacterium (assembly GCA_021325455.1). Taxonomy (GTDB): domain Bacteria; phylum Actinomycetota; class Acidimicrobiia; order Acidimicrobiales; family JAJPHD01; genus JAJPHD01. The sequence goes on along the minus strand of JAJPHD010000010.1, from coordinate 232,457 downwards.
GCTCGTGGACTTCCTGGCCGGCGACACGAACACCATCGTGCGCCGCCTGGAGGACTCGATGGCGGCCGCCGCCGGGAACCTGGAGTTCGAGCGGGCCGCCCGTCTGCGGGACCGCCTGGCGTCCGTGCGCAAGGCCATAGAGCGCCAGCAGATGGTCACCGAGCGCCCAGAGGACCTGGACGTGATCGGATTGGCCGAGGACGAGCTGGAAGCCGCCGTCCAGGTCTTCTTCGTGAGGCGCGGCAGGGTGGTGGGACGCAAGGGCTTCGTGCTGGACAAGGTCGAGGACCTGGACCGTAGCCAGCTGGTGGCCCATGTGCTGGAGCAGCTCTATGCCGAACCCGTCCTGGACATCCCCAAGGAGGTCCTGGTCCCCGCCTCCCCGGAGGACCCGGGCCTGTGGGAGGAGTGGTTGTCGTCCAGCCGGGGGTCCCGGGTCACGGTGCGCGTGCCCCAGCGGGGCGGCAAGCGCTCGCTCCAACAGACCGTGTCCGCCAACGCCGCCGAGGAGTTCGCCCGGCATCGCCTGCGCCGGTCGGCCGACCACAACGCTCGTGCCCGCGCCCTTCGTGCCCTGCAGGAGGCCCTGGACCTGCCCGACGCCCCCCTGCGCATCGAGTGCTACGACATGAGCCACATCCAGGGCTCCGACTACGTCGGCTCCATGGTGGTCATGGAGGACGGGCTGCCCAAGCCCTCGGACTACCGCCGGTTCCGCGTTCGCTCGGTCGCCGGCAACGACGACTACGCGGCCATGGAGGAGGTGCTGACCCGCCGGCTCACCGCCCTGGTGGCCGAGCGCAACGAGCCCTTCGACGAGCAGGTGGCCAGGCGCAGGCACCGGCGCTTCGCCTATTCTCCCCAGCTGCTCCTGCTGGACGGCGGGAAGGGCCAGCTGGGGGTGGGGATGAGGGTGCTGGAGGAGCTGGGCCTGGAGGAGGAGATCCCGGTGGCGGCCCTGGCCAAGCAGTTCGAGGAGGTCTACCTGCCGGGGCGCACGGAGCCGGTGCGCATACCCCGTCAGTCCGAGGCTCTGTACCTCCTCCAGCGGGTGAGGGATGAGGCTCACCGCTTCGCCGTGAGCTACCACCGCCAGCTCCGTGGCAAGCGCATGACGCGCAGCGCCCTCGATGGCATACCGGGCCTCGGACCCGCCCGCCGGGCCCGCTTGGTGAAGGAGCTGGGGGGGGTGAGGGCGGTGCGGGCCGCTCCCCTGGGGGAGCTGTTGGCGCTCCCCTGGCTTCCGGACGCAGTGGGTCAGGCTGTGTACGAGGCCCTGCACCAGCCTCCGGGGCAGAGGGCCGGATGAGCGGGGTGGGCGGCCTGGGGACCGGGCAGCGTGGCGAGGGAGTGCCGCCTGCCGGCCCGGCCCGGCCGAGTGACGAGGCGGGGGTAGCGGGAGGTGGCGGGGCGGACAGCGGGGGTCCTGGTGGAGTGGGCAGCAGGGGCCCTGGTGGGGTGGGCAGCAGGGGCCGTCGTGGGGACCTCTGGGAGGAGCACGCCGGCTGGTGGCAGGCTCACTTCACCCAGGGAGTCGACCCCGAGTACGAGGAGCAGATCCTTCCCCTCGTGGCGGCCTGGCTGCCGGACCGGGGCAGGGTCCTGGATGTGGGCACGGGCGAGGGCCAGGTGGCCCGGCTGGCGGCTGGCCCCGGTCGGGGGGTGGTGGGCATCGACCCGGCCCGGGCCCAGGTCTCGGAGGCCGTCCGGCGGGGCGGCCCTCCCGGCTGGCTCGCCTATGCCCAAGCGGAGGCGGCCCGCTTGCCCGCCCGTGACGGCAGCTTCAACGCCGTGGTGGCCTGCCTGGTCTTCGAGCACATCACCGATGCCCCCCGGGCCATAGCCGAGGTGGCCCGGGTCCTCCGCCCCGGGGGCCGGTTCCTCTTCCTGCTCAACCACCCCCTGCTGCAGACGCCGGGCAGCGGATGGATAGATGACCGGATCCTGGGGGAGCAGTACTGGAGGGTCGGCCCCTACCTGGTCGAGGACGAGACGGTCGAGGAGGTGGAGAAGGGGGTGTTCATCCCCTTCGTGCACAGGCCGCTCTCGGCCTACGTCAACGCCATGGCCGCCAGCGGCCTGGTCCTGGTGAGGATGGAGGAGCCGGCCCCGCCAGCGGGGTTCCTTGCCCGGGCCTTCGAGTACGGCCAGGCTGCCACCATCCCGCGGCTGTTGATGATGGTGGCTGAGAGGGTTCGTTGAGGGACGGGGCGTGGGGGTGTGGCCCACGGGGGACCTGGGCCGTGGGTGTCGGGCCGTCGGGGGGCCTGGACCTTGGGGGTGTGGCCCTCGGGCCTGGACCTTGGGAAACGCTGGGCACTTTTCGCTTTCGGGGTGATTATCGCGCCGAAACGCGAAAAGTACGGTGTGTTTATCGTGTCGACGACGGTCCCCGGCCCCGCCCGGCCCCGCCCGTCCGCCCTACCGGAGGCTGCCCAGGTCCTGGCCGCAAGGGCAGCCCAGGCCGCAAGGGCCGCCCAGGCGGCCGCGCAGGCCGCCCAGGCTGCGCCGGCCAACTGAGCCCCAGCCCCCGGGCCACCTCCTCCATCACCTGAGCCGGCCTCACGGCCAGGTCCCGAGCGGTGTAGCGGCGCAGGTCCCGGCCAGCGGCAATGAGGGCGTTCTGCCGGGCCAGGTCGGCCTGCAGGGCCTCGGGGGTGCCGTGGGTGTCGTGGCCGTCGAGCTCCACGGTGAGGGCCGATCCCTCCCAGGTCGAGTCCACCCGGTAGGGGCCCACCTGGGCCTCCCGGATCGGCGCCGGCAGGCCGGCCTCTCGCAGGAGGCGAAGGAAGCGGCGCTCCAGGGCGCTGGCGGTGATCCCGGGATAGCCGCGCTCCGACATGACCGCCCGCAGGCGGCTGAGGCCAGGGACGCCGTGGCGGGGCTTGGCCAGGAGCTCGTCGAAGACGGCCTGGCCAGTGAAGATCCGCCGCCGGGTCCCCACGTCAAGGGCCCGGTGGATGACCTCCGCGTCCTCCTCCACCGCTGCCAGCTCCACAACGGCAGCGAGCGGAGTGGAGACCGGGATCCCCCTCAGCACCACGGCGGCTTGCAGTGGTTTGCCCCGATGGACGACCACCCCGGCCAGGCGCACCGAACGGCCGGCTGGCACGGTCACCTCGCTGAGCGCCCGCACGGGCAGCAGGAGGCCCCACAGCCAGGCAGCGGCCCGGTGCGAGGCGAAGGTCCCGGGACCGCCGGCCAGGCAGGCTGCCATGATGTCCGCCTCCCTCGATGCCGGGGCTCCCTCCAGGAGGTAGACACCGGGATGGAGGACCTGCCACCGGCCCGATCGCAGCCGCCACCTCATCTGGTCCGGCGTCATGCCGGCCCGCGAGGCCTGGGCCTTGGTTACCACCCCGTGCTGGGCGGACGCCACCGAGGCCAGGGCACTCTCATAACCTTTCATGTCCCCACGGTGCCCTGCCGGTGTAACGCTGCCGGCATGCCACAATGGATCGGGGATGAGCGAGTACCTCATCATTGCCGGGTTGTCGGGGGCGGGCCGGTCAACGGCTGCGGCCGTGTTCGAGGACCTGGGCTGGTTCGTCATCGACAACCTGCCCCCCGCCCTCATAACCAAGGTCGCTGACCTGGTGGACCGCCCGGGCTCGGAGACCGAGCGGGTGGCCCTGGTGGTGGGAAGGGGCGGTCACGAGTACCTGGAGGGAGTGGGCACCGCCCTGGAGAGCCTGCGGCGCATCGGCTCGCGGGTGCGGGTCCTCTTCCTCGACGCCTCCGACGACGTCCTGGTCCGCCGGTTCGAAGGGACCCGGCGTCGCCATCCGCTGGGGGCGGGTGAGGGGGTCGTCGGCTCCATCGCCCAGGAGCGGCTGATCCTCGATCCCATCAAGGACCAGGCCGACGTGGTGGTGGACACCAGCGACCTGAACGTCCACCAGCTGCGCAACCGCTTGGTGCAGCTGTTCGGGGCGGCCGACGAAGCGGAGGGGATGCAGACGACCGTGGTCTCCTTCGGCTTCAAGCACGGCATCCCCCTCGACGTGGACGTGGTGCTCGACTGCCGCTTCCTGCCCAACCCTCACTGGGTCGAGGAGCTTCGCCCCTACACAGGGGTGGACCTGCCGGTGCGGGAGTTCGTCATGAGCCAGCCCGAGACCAAGGAGTTCCTCGACCGCCTGGACGAGCTGTTCGCCCTGCTCCTACCGGCCTACGTGAGGGAGGGCAAGTCCTACCTGACGGTGGCCATGGGCTGCACCGGCGGCAGGCATCGATCTGTCGTGCTGGCGGAGGAGCTGGCCAGGCGCATCGCTGGACACGGCTTCAAGCCCACTGTGCACCACCGGGACCTGGACCGTTGACCGCCCCGCCGGCGTCCGGTCCGCGTGTGGTGGCCCTGGGGGGCGGGCACGGCCTGGCCGCCACCCTGAGGGCGGCCCAGCGCTACGCCGGCCACCTCACCGGCGTGGTGTCCGTGGCGGACGACGGGGGCTCGAGCGGGCGGCTCCGGGAGGTCTTCGACATCCTCCCCCCCGGCGACCTGCGCAAGTGCCTGGTGGCTCTGGGCGAGCCGGGGTCCCTCTGGGCCCGGGTCTTCGAGCACCGGTTCCGGGCAGGTGAGCTGGCGGGCCATGCCCTGGGGAACCTCATCCTGGCGGGGCTGGCGGCGGTCACGGGGGACCCCATCCGGGCCCTGGACGAGGCGGGCAGGCTGGTGCACGCCTCCGGCCAGGTCCTGCCCGCCACCACCACCCCGGTCGTGCTCAAGGCCGCCACCGGCCAGGGCGAGATAGAGGGCCAGGTGAGGGTCATGCGGTCCCCCCGGATCAAGAGGGTCTCGCTGGTGCCCTCGGACCCCGACCCTCCCCAGCCGGCCCTGGCAGCGCTGGCCCGGGCCGAGCAGGTGGTGATAGGACCTGGCTCTCTGTACACGAGCGTGCTGGCCGTGGTGGCCGTGCCGGGGCTGGCGGAGGCCATCCGGTCCAGCCCTGGACGGCGGGTGTACGTGTGCAACCTGCTGACCCAGCGACCCGAGACCGAGGGCTACGACGTGGCCGCTCACGTCGAGGCCCTCGTGGCCCACGGCGTGGAGCCCGACGTCGTGCTGTGTGACACGACCCGGCTGCCCCTGGGTCGGCTGAGCCGGCCCTGGGTAGACCTGCCCCTGGCCAAGGCCGGGGGCCGGGGGCACGACCCGGCCAAACTGGCGTCGGCCCTTCTCGATCTGGTCGGATGAAGGGCCGCCTCGAGGCACGAGACGAGGAGACGGTAGATGAGCGTGAGAGTGGGCATCAACGGGTTCGGCCGGATAGGCCGTAATTTCGTCAGGGCAGCCATCGAAGGGGGCGCCGACCTGGATGTCGTGGCGGTCAACGACCTGACCTCTCCCGACGTCAATGCGCACCTGCTGGCCTACGACTCCACCCAAGGTCGGCTGCCCGCCGAGGTCCGGGTGGAGGGGGGCGACATCCTGGTGGGGGGCCGCACCATCAAGGTCCTGTCCGAGAGGGAGCCCAAGGCGCTCCCCTGGGCCGACCTGGGGGTGGAGGTGGTGGTGGAGAGCACCGGGCGCTTCCGGGACCGGGAGGCCGCTGCTGCCCACCTGGAAGCGGGGGCCAGGCGGGTGGTCATCTCGGCGCCGGGGAAGGGCGTGGATGCCACCTTCGTGGTGGGGGTGAACGACGACACCTTCGACCCCAGCCGGCACCAGGTGGTGTCCAACGCCTCCTGCACCACCAACTGCTTCGTGCCCATGGTGCAGGTGCTGGACCAGGCCTTCGGGGTGCGGCAGGGCATGATGACGACGGCCCACGCCTACACGAACGACCAGAACCTGCTCGACCTGACGCACTCCGACCTCCGGCGGGCCCGGGCGGCGGCCATCAACATCGTGCCCAGCTCGACCGGTGCCGCACGGGCCACCGGCCTGGTTCTCCAGGCCATGCAGGGCCGTCTCGACGGCGTCGCCCTCCGGGTCCCGGTGGCCTGCGGGTCGGTGACCGACTTCACTGCGGTGGTGGGGACGGAGGTGGACGTGGCCGGCGTGAACGCCGCCTTTGCCCAGGCCGCCTCCTCGGGCCCGCTGGCCAGGGTGCTCGAGTACAGCGAAGAGCCCCTGGTCTCGAGCGACATCGTGGGCTCGCCTGCCTCCTGCGTGTTCGACTCCCAGCTCACCATGGCCATGCCGATGGGGGAGGGGGCCACCCTGGTGAAGGTCTTCGGCTGGTACGACAACGAGTGGGGCTACTCGAACCGCCTGGTGGACCTGGTGGCCCTGGTCGGCCGGGCCTAGATGGCCAGCCACCTGCCAGTCCTGGAGGACCTGCCCGACCCCTCCGGCCGAGCGGTCCTCGTGCGCGCCGATCTCAACGTGCCGCTCGGTCCCAATGGCGAAATGGACGATTTCCGCCTCCGTTCCTCCCTGCCCACTCTCGTGTGGCTGGCCGAGCACGGAGCCAGGCTGACCGTGTGCAGCCACCTCGGCCGGCCGGGGGGAAAGCCCGTGCCCCGCCTGTCCATGGCTCCCGTGGCCGAGCGGCTTCGTCAGCTGCTGGCGGGTGAGATCGGGGACGAGCCCGCTCGGTCGGTGCGGGTGATGGAGAACCTGCGCTTCGACCCCGGAGAGGAGGCCAACGACCCTTCCTTCGTGGACCGGCTGGTCGAGGGCCAGGAGCTCTATGTGAACGACGCCTTCGGGTCGGCCCACCGGGCCCACGCCTCGGTGGTCGGGCCGCCCGAGCGGCTGCCCAGCGCCGCGGGCCGGCTGCTGGCCCGGGAGGCCGAGGTCCTGACCGGGCTCCTGGACGGGGCCACGAGACCCTTCGTGGCTGTCCTGGGGGGAGCCAAGGTGTCCGGGAAGCTGGGACTGGTGGGGGCACTGCTCTCCAGGGCCGAATGCGTGATGGTCGGGGGAGGCATGTGCTTCACCTTCCTGGCCGCCCTCGGCCACGATGTGGGCGACTCCCTCGTCGAGCCCGCTCAGGTGGACAACTGCCGCAAGCTGTTGGACTCAGGACGGCGGATCATGGTCCCTACCGACATCGTGGCCCTCGAGCCGGGGTCGGGCGAGGTGAAGGTGGTCGGACGGAGCGTCCCGGCGGGGTGGAAGGGCATGGACATCGGCCCGGCCACAGCCGGCGAGTTCGCCGACGAGCTGGTGGAGGCGGGAACGGTCTTCTGGAACGGCCCCATGGGGGTCTTCGAGGACAAGCGCTTCTCGACCGGGACGGCGGCGGTGGCCCGGGCTGTGGCCGAGTGCCACGGGTTCACCGTCGTGGGAGGTGGTGACAGCGCTGCCGCCCTGGCTTCGCTAGGACTGGACGGGGCGGTGGACCACCTCTCTACTGGTGGCGGGGCATCCTTGGAGCTCCTGGAGAAGGGTGACCTGCCCGGTCTGGCGGCCCTGCGCCAGTCGTGGGAGCGGCAAGAGGAGCACGGCCGTGGCTAGAGGTTCGGGTCCCATGCGTCCTAGTTGGGCGGGGGCGGCGTCCAGGGCGGCCGGCGGCCGCCGGGGGAGGCCTCTGCTCAGCGGCAACTGGAAGATGCACCACACCCACCTGGAGGCCATCCAGGTGGTGCAGAAGCTGGCCTATCGCCTCTCGCCCGGGGACCTGGAGCAGGCCGAGGTGTCCCTGCACCCTCCGTTCACGGCCCTGCGCTCCGTGCAGACCGTCCTGGAATCCGACGAGACGCCTATCGCCCTGGGGGCGCAGAACTGCCACTGGGAGGATGAGGGGGCCTACACCGGAGAGGTGAGCGCGGCCATGCTGGCCAAGCTCAACGTGAGGTACGTGATCGTGGGCCACTCCGAGCGCAGGCAGCTCTTCGGGGACACCGACGAGCAGATCAACCGGCGCCTCCAAGCAGTGCTGCGCCACAACATGACGCCGATCCTCTGCGTGGGGGAGACGCTCGAGGAGCGGGAGGCGGGCCGGACCTCGGAGCGGGTGACCGACCAGCTGCGGGCCGACCTCGCCGGCGTGGGTCAGGCGGCCATAGGGGGGCTGGTGGTGGCCTACGAGCCGGTGTGGGCCATAGGGACCGGGCAGAACGCCACGCCCGAGGATGCCGAGGAGACCTGCGCCCTCATCCGCTCGGTGGTGAAGGAGATGGCCGGGGCCGGCGCCGGCGAGACCCTCCGCATCCAGTACGGAGGGTCGGTGACCTCGGGGAACGCGGGTGACCTCATGGCCCAGGCGGACGTCGACGGGCTCCTGGTGGGCGGGGCCAGCCTGGACCCCGATGTCTTTGCGCTGGTGGTGAAGGCCGCGCTGGGTCGCTGAACTGGTAGCGTCGTGCTCGCCGGTGTCGCAGGAGTTCCGCCAGTGCTGACCATCATCCTCGTTGTCATCCATGTGATCGTGTCTCTGGGCTTGATCTTGCTCATCCTGCTCCACAGCGGGCGGGGCGGTGGCCTCTCCGACATGTTCGGGGGGAGCGTGGGCAACGTGGCGGCCGGCTCGACCGTCGTCGAGCGCAACCTGGACCGCATGACGATCCTCTTGGCGGTGATCTTCACCTTCACCACCCTCTCCCTGGCCCTGCGCCTCCAGTAGGGCGCTAGGCTGAGCCCGCTGCCGGCCGGGCCGGCGGGCCACGTCGGAGTGGCGGAATAGGTAGACGCGCCAGCTTGAGGGGCTGGTGCCCGCAAGGGCGTGGGGGTTCAAGTCCCCCCTCCGACACGTGACCTGAAGCTGATTACCCGGGCGATGGCACTCATGCGGGAGGACCTCGGGATTCCACTGTCCTAGCGTGTTGACATGGCGGACCCGCACGATGACGACCTCCTGGATGACCTGGTCGGCCGGCTGGAGGCAGATGGGCTGTGACTATCACTGGGCCGGTCCTGGTTGCCGGTCAGGATGACGCCGGTGCCCTTCGTGACCCACAGATTGGCTGACCCGTTCGCGGTGTCTTTGTCGAGATACGTCCGTTGGGTGCCGGCGCCAGCCTGCCCTCCGCAGCTGGCCTAATCAGGAGCCTGTCCCTTCGGGTGACCCATCACAGTCCTGCCGCAGCGGTTCTCTCCAGGCTGGCGCCATTCCCCATCCAACCAGCCAGGAGGACCAGATGCTCGCCGAGCTTGTCGACCATGTCATCGGTGTCGACCCCGACCGAGACCGCATCACCATCGCCGTCGTCGACGCCAAGACCCAAGGAGAGCTGGCTTGTGCCGATTTCCCCACCACCACCGCCGGCTACGCGAAGGCGATCCGCTGGGCTGACGAGTACAGCAGCTCGGAGCGGCGGGCGTGGTCGATCGAAGGCGCCGGGAGTTACGGCGCCGGCCTGTGCATGGCCCTGACTGCGGAAGCCGAGTGGGCTATCGAGTTCGACCGGCCGTCCACCCGCTCCGCGAAGGACGGTTCCAAGTCCGACAGTCTCGACGCCGTCCGAGCCGCCCGGGAGGTGCTCGGCCGCAAGCGGTGGTCCACGCCACGAGCTCGGGGTGCCAGGGAAGGCCTCCGCGCCATGCTCGTCGCCCGCAGCGGCGCCCAGCTGGCCCGCACTGCGGCCATCAACGAGCTCAAGGCCCTGATCCTCACCGCACCCTTGACGCTACGAGAGGAGCTTCGGGACCTGACCCTCACCAAGCTCGTCGAGCGCTGCTCTCGGCTACGGCCCGACATCAGCCGTGACCCTGAGCTGTTCGGCACGAAGACCGCAATGCGGGCGCTCGCCCAGCGCATAGATCATCTCAGCACCCAGGCGACCGACCTCGAAGAAGCCATGAAGCCGATGGTCGAGATGACCGGACCAAAGCTGCTCGACGAAGTCGGCGTCGGAGTCATCCTCGCCGCCCAGATCATCGTCTCCTGGTCCCACCCGGGACGTTGCCGGAACGAGGCCGCCTTCGCCCGGCTCGCGGGCGTGGCCCCAATCGAAGCGACATCTGGCCAGACCCAGAACCGTCACCGGCTCAACCGGGGCGGCGACCGTCAGCTCAACCGGGCCCTCTATCAGGCCGTCGGAATCCGAGCCCAATACGACCCACAGACCAAGGCCTACATCGCCCGGCGACTCGCTGAAGGCAAGAGCAAGCGAGAGGCCCGCCGCTGCCTCAAGCGCTACCTCGCCCGCCGGCTGTTCCGCATCCTCGAGAACCAACCCGCTACCACTTGACAACCGATAGGAGCATCTCGACCCCGAGGTGGAGGCGCTGGCCCTGGGTGCCATCCTGGGCGAAAGCGAGCTCGCAGAGGTCCTCTGACCGGGTCAAGCGCTCCCCCCGCGTCGTTGCCGGTTGCCTCAACCGGCGCCATGGGCCTACCAACCGGGTCAGCCCCCGGCCCGGCCCCTTCCCACCTGGCTCCGGTACGACTGGACCATGAAGTCGGTCAGCTCCGAAAGGGAGGTCTCGGCGATGGCCTTGTCCAGGGTCACCCGTCCCTGCTGGATGACGTTCACCCGGTCACACAGCTCGAACAGGTGGGTGTAGTTGTGATCGATCACGAGCATGGATACGCCACGCTGGCGGGCCAGGCCCTTGACCAGCTGGATGATGAGTGAGGTCTCCTTGGCCCCCATGGCCGCCAGGGGCTCGTCCAGGAGCAGGATCTTGACCCCCGGCTGGCGGGTGGCGCGCGCCACGGCAATGGCCTGACGCTGCCCCCCCGAGAGCTTCTCCACCGGCGTGTCCACTGATGGGATGTCGACCTCGATCTCGTCCAGGTACCGGCGGGCCTGGGCCCGCATCTGACGGTTGGCCAGGAACCGGAGCCGGCCTCCCCGCGTGGCCTCACGGTTCAGGAACAGGTTGTGGTAGACGCTCAGCTCGTTCACCAGGGCCAGGTCCTGGAAGACGGTCTCGATGCCCTGGCGGCGGGCATCCTGCACGGAGCGGAACCGAACCTCCTTGCCGTCCAGGAAGAGCCGGCCCCGGTCCGGGGCGTGATAGCCGGTGACGATCTTGACGAGCGTCGACTTGCCGGCCCCGTTGTCCCCCACCACCCCGAGCACCTCGCCTCGACGCAGGTGCAGGTTCACGTCCCGCAGGGCCACCACGGCGCCGAAGCGCTTGGCTATGCCCTCGGCCCTCAGCACCACCTCGTCGACAGAGCTCCCGTCGCTGAGCGGGCTCATGCCGACACCTCTTCCACCGGGGGCTTCGAGCCGGGGACCCGTGCGGCCGCCCTAAGCACGACTCGGGCCAGGGAGCCTCGCCTCCCGCTGCCCCCGGCCCGCACCCGCTCCAGCTGGACGTTCAGCACCATGGCTCCCAGGATGGCCAGGCCCAGGACCAGATCGTAGGCAAAGGCGTTCACGCCCAGGATGTTGAACCCGTCCTCCAGTACGCCCAGGACGATGGCGCCGATGCAGGCCCCGATCATGGTGCCCCGTCCGCCGGTCAGCGCCGTCCCTCCAATCACCGCCGCCGCCACACCGTAGAACATGAAGTCCAACCCCGGGGTGGAGGGGTCCAGGCTGGCGATGTGCCAGCCGTCCAGCAGCCCCATCAAGCCTCCCAGGAAGGAGCAGAGAACGAAGCACCAGATCTTGATGCTGTCCACCTTGATACCGGCCTCGGCGGCGGCCACCTCGTTCCCCCCGGTGGCCACCGTGTGGAGGCCGAAGGTCGTCTTGCGCAGGAGGACGTGGAAGACCGCCACCACGGCGAGGGCCCAGGCGATCTCCGCCCAGGTCCACCCTCCCATGATCTGGGCCGTGAGGCCGGTGCCGGCCATGTCTAGCTGGGTGCCGTTGGCGGCGATGAGGACGATCCCCTCCAAGGCGAAGACCGTGCCCAGGGTGGTGATGAAAGAGGGGACCCGGAGCTTTACCGTAATGACGCCGTTGACCACTCCCACCAGGCACGAGATGGCCAGGGCGATGAAGATCCCCGCTATCACCCCGACCCCGTCGTTGGCCATGAAGGTCACCAGGAAGGGGGCCAGCACGTAGACCTCGCCCACGGAGAGGTCGATCTCCCCCAGGATCAGGATGAACACCTCGGCGATGGCGAAGAAGACGATGGGGGCGATGAACTGGGAGAGGGTGGCCCCGTTGGAGGCGGTGGCGAAGTCAGGGGTGGCCACCACGAAGTAGAGGGCCAGACCCACCCCTATGAGGGCGATCACCAGCTCTTGGCCCTGCAAGAGGCGGCGGACCAGGGAGGCGTCCTCCCCCCGCCCCGACCCTGGAGGTGGCGGGGACAGTTCCCCGAGGGCCGGCTCCTTCTCCCGGGTGCGGGCCACCGGGGTGCCCCTAGACCTTGATGGATGAGGGCGCCGTGAGGATCTTCTCGGTGCTGGAAGACCCTTCGTAGCGGTCCTGCTTGGACACGTAGGGCCCCACGTTGTCCTTGGTGACGAAGAGGAGACCGGTATCTGTGTCCGACGGCCGCAGTAGCCCACCCGAGATCTGGTACAGGAACAGGTACAAGATGGGCAGGAATCCCTGGAGGTAGGCCTGCTGGTCGATGGTGAAGTCCAAGGTGCCCTTCGCTACCTGCTGCAGGGTCGGGGTCCCGACGTCCCAGCCCGAGCCCTTGATGCCCTTGGCCGCCAGGTTGTACTTGGCGATGGTCGTGGCCACGGCTATCCCGTCACCCGAGTCGACCGCATAGAGGAACTTCACGTCCTGGTGGCCCTGGTACCAGGCCTCGACGTGGGGTATCTCCGGACCCTGGGTCGCCCCGGTGCCCACCTCGACGACATGGACGCCGGCCGGCTTGAGAACGCTCCACGCCCCGTCGATGCGGGGCTGTATGTTCCCCGTCCCGGGGGTGGCGATGATCCCCGCCACCAGGTCCCCGGGCTTCACCACCTGGAGGATCCGCTTGCCCGCCTCCACCCCGGCCTGGAAGATCTCCTGTCCGATGTAGGCCATGGTGGGAGTGTCGCTCCCCGTGGGTGGGGGAGCGTTGTAGGCAACCACCGGGATGCCCTGGCTCAGTGCCTTCTCGGTGGGCGCCGTGAAGGCCTTGGGGTCGATCACGGGGACCCCGATGCCGTCCACCTTGCTGGCGATGGCCGAGTTCATGGCGTTGACCATCTCCGAGACGATCGAGTTCTGCGACCCGGTCCAGCTGTAGCTGCAGCCCAGCAGGTTGCAGGCATCCTGGGCCCCATAACGGGTGGGCGTGAAGAAGGAGTTGGTGGTGACGTGGTTGACCAGGGCGAAGTGGTAGTTGGGGTGGCTCGGGTAGGGGTCCTTGCCGTTGGCCCCGAAGCTGCCAGAAGCCACGGTGCTGCCGCCCTGGCCCGAGGAGGTACCGCCGCCGCAGGCTTCGAGGACGGCGCCCAGCACGGGGACTCCGACGGCCAGGGCCCCGGCATTGCGCAGGAACCTCCGTCTGGAGACCTCCCGTTGCCGGGGATCGATCTCGCGCTGCTCCCTTCCAGAACCTGCCATGAGCTCACCCTCCCTGCTCGCGCCCCCTCAGGCGCCGCTTGCGAAGACTGACTGTTCGGGCCGGGGCAGCCGACCCATCACCTCCCCCCCGTGCGCTGCCACACCTCCTCTCGCTTCGGGAAGAACCCTAACATATCCCCCGGAGGGCGAGGCAGACAGTCAGGTGGCCAGATCCTCACGCTCCCGCCGTCTCCGCCTCCACGGTGGCCCAGGTGCCGAAGCGCCCGAGATGGGCCAGGTGGTCCACCAGCAGGTGGCGCAGCACCTCTGAGTCGGCCAGCTCGGGCGGGAAGATCGCCCTCAGCCCGAGCAGGCGGTCCACGATCTCGGCGGGTGTGACCGCCCCGGCGAGGCGTGCCTCCAGGGCACCGGCCAGGGGGTCATCCACCGGCAGCTCCTCCCCGGGGTCGCTGCGGCGGGCAGACACATAGCGCATCCAGGCGGCCACGGCCAGGGCCGCCCATCTGGGCTCCGCCCCGGCCTGGAGCCGGTCCCGTATGGTCCCGAGCAACCGGACGGGGAGCTTCTGGCTCCCGTCCGCGGCGACCTGGGCCGTTCGGTGATGGATGGCCCGGTTGGCGAAGCGGGCCGCGACCGAGCGGGCGTAGGCGTCCAAGTCCCAGCCAGGGGGGACCGAGAGCGTGGGGATGACGTCCTGGTCCAAGAGGAGCTCCAGGTACCGTGCCAGCCGCTCGTCACGTACCGCCTCCGAGACGAGGTGGAGCCCGGCGAGCGAGCCCAGGTAGGCGAGGGCGCTGTGAGCGCCGTTCACCACCCTCAGCTTGGCCACCTCGTAGGGCTCGACGTCAGCGGTCAGGGTGGCGCCGGCTCGTTCCCAGGCTGGGCGGCCGGCCGGGAAGGAGTCCTCTATCACCCACTGGCTGAAGGGCTCGGCCACCACCACCCCCCGATCGTCGACCCCGAGCAGGGACTGGGCCTCGATCAGGTCCTGGGACCCCGTGGCCGGGACGATCCGGTCCACCATGGTGGAGGGAAAGCTCACGTTCTCCTCGATCCAGCCCTCGAGGCCGCGCCTCTCGCCCGGTGCCAGCAACGAGCAGAAGTCCAGGACGACCTGCCTCAAGGTGCCACCGTTGTGGCGCAGGTTGTCGCAACAGACCAGGCTGAGGGGGCCCGATCTCCGCCGCCACCGCTCCACGATCCCCCAGCCGAGCTGGCCCGGCACGGTGCGCGGCGGGCGTCCCGCTCCGTCCGCGCCCACCTCGGGGTCGTCTCCTCGCAGACGGCCCGTGGCCGGGTTCAGTCGGTATCCCTTCTCGGTGACCGTGGAGGTGACCACGGCGATGCTGGGATCAGCCATCAGGCCCACCAGGGCGTCGGGGTTCTCCTGGGCGAACATGACCTGGCGTACCGACCCCATTACCCGGATCGAGGAACCCTCGTCAGCCCTGGTGATGACGCTGTAGAGGCCGTCCTGGGCCCGGAGGCAGTCCGCAACCCGCGGGCTGCGCTCGCTGACGCCGCATATGCCCCAAGAGCCTCCGGCTGCCGCCACGGCGTCCTCGGTGTAGACGGCCTGGTGGGCCCGGTGGAAGGCCCCCAGGCCCAGGTGGAGGATGCCGACCTGCAGCTGGCGGGGGTCGAGCCGGGGCCGCTGGGAAGGGGCGATGCTCTCCAGCTCGGCCAGGCAGAGCCGGGTAGGGGTCACCCCTCCTGGACCCAGGCATGGTCCGGGTCCAGGTAGGGCCGGAGGTGGCGTCCGGAGCCGGCCATGACCCACAGGTAGGCCAGCCGGTACCCAGGGGCGGCCACGACCGGGTGGAACCCCCTGGTGATGGCGGCCGTATCTCCGTCCCGGACGATGAACGCCTCCTCCTCCCCCTCCCGGTAGCGCAGCTGGACCCCGAAGCCCTCCGGCCGGTCCACCCGGAACAGGTACACCTCCTCCAGGCTGACCTCTTCGGGGGGGCGGTCCTCGTCGTGGCGGTGGGGTGGGTACGAGGACCAGTTGCCAGGAGGGTTGATGGTCTCACCGGCCAGCAGCCGCCCCGCTTCGTGCTCGGGGCCGAGGATGGTCCGCACGGTGCGGGACCAGTTGCCCCTCCCCACCTCAGCGATGCGCTGGTCCCGGGGGCCTATCACCCGGGGGTCCGCTCCCTGCCCGCAGGGGGCGCTGGCCAGCACCATCCGAGCCCCCGCCGGCCCCGCCTCCAGCGAGGCGGGCAGCCCGGGTGGCAGGTAGACGCCGTGGCCGGGCCCGTCGAACACGCCGTGACGCCCACCCGCCCTGCCCAGGGACCCCGAGGCCGTGACGGCCTCGACGTCTCCCTCCTCGATCACCACCAGGCGCTCCTCCTCGGTCCCCACCCCGATCCGGTCTCCGGGGCCGAGGGTCGCCAGGGACAGGGAGATGAGCTGGGTGTCCCGGCCCCGGACCACGACCCGCTGCCAGGAGTCACCCGCTTCCTGGCTCACAGGACCGCCCCGACCTGCCAGGGGACGAACTCCTCGTCACCCAGGCCCAGCATCTCGCTCTTGGTGCGCCGGCCGGATGCGGTGGCCAACACCGCCTCGAAGATGCGCCGGCCCATCTCGGCCAGGCTGACGCCGCCCTCCAGGACGGCTCCGCAATCGAGGTCCATGTCCTCCTCCATGCGGCGGTAGAGGTCGCTGGTGCTGGCCAGCTTCAGGCAGGGCACCGGCTTGGACCCGAACACCGAGCCGCGTCCGGTTGTGAAGCACACCACGTTGGCACCGCCGGCCACCATGCCGGTGACCGAGACGGGGTCGTATCCGGGCGTGTCCATGAAGACCAGTCCGGGCCGATCGACCTTGTCCCCATAGCGGTAGACGGCCACGAGGGGGCTCGTTCCCCCCTTGGCCACGGCCCCGAGGGACTTCTCGGCAATGGTGGTCAGGCCCCCCGCCTTGTTGCCCGGGGACGGGTTGTCCCCCACCGAGGCTCCGTGAGCGGATGTGTAGGACCTCCACCAGTGGATCCTCTCCTGCAGGGCGTCGGCCACCGCCGGCGTGACCGCCCGGCGGGCAAGGAGGTGCTCGGCCCCGCATATCTCGGGCGTCTCACCGAGGATGGCGGTGCCGCCGTGAGCCACTACCAGGTCAGCCGCCGCACCGAGGGAAGGGTTGGCGGTGATGGCCGAGAAGGCGTCCGACCCGCCGCACTCGAGCCCCAGGACGAGGTGCGAAGCCTCCACGGGGGTGCGCCGCACGCTGGCGGCGGCTGGCAGCATGGCGGCAAGGCGGGACAATCCTTCCTCCACCGTGGCCCTGGTCCCTCCCTGCTCCTGGATGGTCATGACCTCGGCAGGGGCCGTCTCGTCCGGCGGCCAGGTCTCCACCAGCTCGTGGGCCTGGTTGACCTCGCAGCCCAGGCCCAGCACCAGCACTCCCGCCACGTTGGGATGGCGGGCATAGCCGGAGAGAGTCCGCCGCAGGAGGCTCAGCCCATCGCCTCCGGTGTCGGTCCCGCATCCCGACCCATGGGTGAGGGCCACCACCCCGTCCACGCCCGGATGGCCGGCCAGCAGCCCAGAGTCCGTGACCCGCCGGCAGATCAGCCGGGCCGCCGTGGCTGAGCAGTTCACGGTCGTGAGCACGGCCAGGTAGTTGCGCGTGCCCACCCGGCCGTCCTGGCGGACGATCCCGTCGAAGGTGGCCTGGCCGGGTCCCCGGGCCGGGGCCGCAGGGGGGGACGCCGGAGAGGCGAGGGGAGGGAGGGAGGGGACCGTCCCCTCCAGGTTGTGCTGGTGCACCCACTGTCCCTCGGCGATGGCCGTGGTGGCCACCCCCACGACCTCCCCGAGCTTGCGGACGGGCTCTCCGGCACGCAGCGCCCTCAGCGCCACCTTGTGCCCCCTGGGCACCGCCTCCCTCACCACCACTCCGGCGCAGTCGGCGTCGAGGGTTGTCCCCGCCTCCAGGTCGCGCAGGGCTACGGCCACGTCGTCGCCGGCTGACAGCCGCAGGGCCGATGGGGCCGAGGTCTGCTCCTGCCCGGGGATGAGCGGGCGTGGACTTCCCTCCGGCATGGGCCCGACAGTAGCGGGCCGCAGCCTTCTAAGGTAAGAACGGTAACGTACCCCCCGTGGCGACGGGAGGGCCTCGGGCCATGCGCCAGGTGAACCGCTCCTTGGTGCTGGACGCCCTGCGAGCCGGCGCCCCCTTGTCCCGGGCGGACCTGGCCCGCTTCACGGGGCTCACCAAGCCCACCATCTCCTCCATCGTCCGCGACCTGCTGCGAGAGGGCACCGTGGAAGAGATCGGCGTGGGGGGCCCGGCCGCAGTGGGTGGGCGGCCTCCCCGCCTGCTCCATCTCAACGATGCCGCCGTGGCTTGGGTCGGTTGTCACTTCGGCGTCCAGCGCACGACGGTGGCCGTGGCCGACGGGCGGAGCCGCATCCGCTCCATCCGGTGGCACCCCTCGGTGATAGGGGAGCCGCAGCACTCGCTGCACCTGGCGTGCGGGCTCATGGACCGTGCCCTGCAGGACGCCGGCGTACCCTCCTCTCGCGTCCAGGCGGTGGGGGTGGCGGTGGCCGGCCCCGTGGAGCGGGCCACCGGCATCTGCCTGGTGGCCCCCAACCTGCGCTGGTCCCAGTTCCCTGTCGGCCCGGAGCTCGAGGCCGCCCTGGGCTGCCCGGTGGCGGTCCTCAACACCATCCATGCCGGCGCCCTGGCCGAGGCCCGGGTCGGGGCAGCCACGGGAGCGAACTCCTTCGTGTGGCTCTATGCGGGCAGCGGGATCGGCGCCGGCATAGTGATAGACGGCCAGATCTTCTACGGTCACGCCGGCCTCAGCGGGGAGATCGGCCACTGCGTGGTCGTCGACAGGGGCGAGCGGTGTGGGTGCGGGCGCCTGGGCTGTCTGGAGACGGTGGCCTCGGCCCGGGCCATCGCCCTGGCGGCGGCCCGGGCCGTCGACAGTGGCCAGCCCACGCTCCTGGCCCAGATGAAGGGGGAGCTGGATGCCCCCGCCGTGGCTTCGGCGGCCAGCGAGGGAGACATGGTCGCCCTGCGCATCCTGGCCGAAGCAGGGGACTATCTGGGGCGCGGCGCCTCCTATCTCATCAACATCCTCAATCCCGAGATGGTGGTGCTGGGGGGCAGCCTGGCCCAGGCGGGGGATTCCCTCCTCGGCCCCTTGAGATCGTCCCTGCGCCGGCACACCTTCGGCCCTACCGACGTTCCCGTCGTCCCCTCCCGCCTGGGGGCCTGGGCCGAGTTGGCGGGCGCCGTCCAGGTGGCGATGGAGAGAAGCGCCCGCTCGTACCGGATCGTGGCCCTGGGCGCCGAGGGCGCGGGAGCCCGGTGACGGGGCCAGCGCCGGCGGCGGGCCCCGGGCTGCCGGGCGGGGGGGCCTTGCGGCGAGGGCCGGGTCTTCCGGCTGGCGCCCGGGACCTGTCCTCGCCCTCGCCCCCGGCCGGAACAGGCCTACCGGGGGGTGGCGGTGCGCAGGCGGGCAGCCCCCTCCTCGGGGAGCACGTCGTTGATGAAGACGCCTCCGGCCGTCTCGCTCCCGGCCAGGTACTTGAGACGGTCGGCCGATCGGCGGGGCGAGGAGATCTCGGCATGGAGGTGGAAAGCCTCCGGGGCTGCCCTCACCGGCGACTGCTGCCAGGCCAGCACGTAGGGCATGGGCCTGGCGAAGAGGCCGTCCAGGCTGGGCAGCACCCGGCTCAGCAGTTCGGCCAGGGAATCCCGCTCCCCGGCGTCCAGCCTGCACAGGTCACCGACGTGGCGCGTCGGGTACACGTGCACCTCGTAGGGCCAGCGGGCGGCAAAGGGGACAAAGGCCACCCAGCCCGGGGCCCTGGCCACGATCCGGGTGCCATCGCCGGTCTCGTGGCGCACCAGGTCGCAGAAGAGGCAGGTCCCGGTCCGCTGGTGGTGGCGCGACGCCCTGCCCATCTGGACCCGGGTCCTCGGGGCCACGAACGGGTAGGCATAGATCTGACCATGGGGGTGGCTCAGGGTCACGCCTATCTCCTCGCCCCGGTTCTCGAAGCACAGCACCTGCTCCACCTCGGGTCGACGGCTCAGCTCCTCCGTCCGGTGGGCCCACATGTCGACGACCGTGCGCAGCCGCCGGCGACCGAGCCACCCGAGGGACTGACGGTGGTCGGAGCTGAAGCAGACCACCTCGCACCGGCCCGGTGCCGGCTCGGGGCGGCCCCAGCGCTCGGCCTCCTCTGGGAGCGGGTACCCCGCCCCTGCAAAGGAGGGAAAGCGGTTCTCGAAGACCACGACGTCGTAGTCGGCAGCCGGGACCTCGGTCAGCCGACCAGGAGCAGACGGGCACAAGGGGCAGGCGCCCGCCGGTGGGAGGTGGGTCCGTTCCTGGCGGAACGACGCCACAGCCACCCACTCACCGGCCAGCGGGTCGAAGCGGACCTGAGGCCGGGGAGCGTCGGAGCTCAGTGGTCGCCGGTCAATCGGAGGGGGCGTGGGGACAACTCGCTCGTCGTAGTAGATGATCTCCCTGCCGTCGGCCAACCGACCGCGGCGCACGAGGAGCGGAGGATCAGGCACCGCCGGCTCAGGTTAGGTCGACCGGGCGCCCGGCACACCCCCCGATGAGGACGTGGGCCCCGGGACGGGTGAACCTGATCGGCGAGCACACCGACTACACGGGGGGGTTGACCCTGCCCATGGCCATCCAGCTCGGCACGACGGTCGAGTACGAGCCCAGCTCCGAGCCCCTCATTCGCCTCGAATCGGATCAGGATCCCCGCGAGGCCTGGGTACGGCTCCCTGTCGACGGCCTGCGCCCTTCTGCCGACGCCTCCTGGGTCCGCTTCGTGGCTGCGGTGGCGGCTCAGGTGGGCCCGGCTCACGGGGGACGAGGCCGGGTCCGTTCCACCGTGCCCCTTGGCGCCGGGCTCTCATCCAGCGCCGCCCTGGAGGTGGCCCTGGCGCTCGCCCTCGGGTTCCGGGGCAGCCCTCTCGAGCTGGCCCTGGCCTGCCAGCGAGCCGAGCATGCCGCCATCGGTGTTCCCTCCGGGATCATGGACCAGCTGGCCTCGGTCGCCGGCAGGGCGGGGCACGCCCTGCTCATGGACTGCAGCTCCCTTGCCACCACTCCGGTTCCCTTCCCCGAGGGCTACGAGGTGGTGGCGCTGGACTCGGGTGTCCGCCGGCGGTTGGCCTCGTCCGCCTATGCCGAGAGGCGGTCGGAGTGCCGGGCCGCCGAGGCCGTCATCGGGCCCCTTCGTTTCGCCTCCCCGGAGGATCTGACGGGCCTGGCCGACCCGCTTCTCCGGCGGCGGGCCCGTCATGTGATCACCGAGAACGCCCGGGTGGAGGAGGCGGCTGCGGCCCTGGGCCGAGGCGACACCGGTGCCTTCGGGCAGCTCATGGACGCCAGCCATGCCAGCCTGAGCTCCGACTTCGGGGTGTCCACCCCGGTACTGGACGAGCTCGCCTCCTGGTTGCGTTCCCAGCCGGGAGTGGCCGGGGCGCGCCTCACCGGTGCCGGCTTCGGTGGTTGCGTGGTCGCCTTGGCCGAATCGGGCGGGGTGGACCGCTGGTTCCCCGAACGGCGCCACCCGGCCTGGCGCCTCGTCCCGGCGGGGGGGGCAACCTCAGCCCCGTAGCCAGGCTGAGGACGACGGCCCCCCACGACTCATGGGCCGGGAATGGGGGACGGGAGCTCGCCCTGGCTCAGGCCCAGCCCTTGAGCATGAGGTTCCAGTACATGGCGGGCAGCCCGTAGCGCTTGAGCAGCCACATGTCGTAGCGCTCCTTCTGGGTGTCGATGAAGGGGAAGGTTGGGTGGGGCTTCATCGTGTAGTCGAACTCGGCCAGCAGCATCTTGTTGCGGGCCGTGGTAAGCGGACACGACGCGTACCCGTCGTAGCGGGCGGGAAGCTCCTTGCCCGCCATGGTGGCCAGGAGGTTGGCCACCACCACCGGGGCCTGCTTGCGGATGGCGGCTCCCGTCTTGGAATTCGGGGTGTTGCCGGCGTCGCCCAGGGAGAACACGTTGGGGTAGCGGACGTGCTGGTGCGTGTGCTTGTTCACCGCCACGTACCCGAGCGGGGTGCCATCGGCGAGCGGACCGTCCTTGATCCAGTCGGGCGCGCTCTGGGGCGGGACGGCGTGGAGGAAGTCGTAGTGGAGGCTGACCTTGCTGTCGGCACCCTCCCGGCGGTCAGCGATAACCACCTCGTGGTCATCGGCATTCACCTCGACCATCTCGTGCTGAAGGCGAACATCGATGCCGTAGCGCTTGGCCACCTGGTCCAGCACCCGGGAGAATTCGGGGACCCCGAACATGGCCGGGGTTGGCAGCACCAGGACCACGTGGATGGCCGCCAGTGAACCCTGCTTGCGCCACCAGTCGGCGGCCAGGTATGCGATCTTCTGGGGGGCCCCGGCGCACTTGATGGGCCCCGACGGCATGGTGAACACGGCCGTCCCCTTGCGCAGGGGCTTCACCATCTCCCAGGTCCGGGGAGCCAGCTCGTAGGTGTAGTTGGACGACACGCCATTGCGCCCGAGGGTGTCGGCCAATCCAGGGACCTTGCCCCAATCGAGCTGCAACCCAGGGCAGACGACCAGGTACTCGTAGCCCACCACGACTCCGGCGTTCGTGGTGACGACTTGCCTGTCCGGGTCTATCTCGCGGGCCGCGTCTTGGATCCAGCGCACCCCCTGGGGCATGACCGAGGATTCCGGGCGCACCGACTCCTTGAGTGGGGCGCGACCTCCACCCACCAGAGTCCACAGCGGCTGGTAGAAGTGCTGGGCCGACGGATCCAGCACCGCCACGTCGTCCTCCCCGGCCCGGCGCAGCCGGGCGGCCACGCTGATGCCGGCGGTGCCTCCGCCTACGATCACGACCCGGTGCCGCAATCCTTCTTGGCGTGCCATGGCTGCCCTCCTCGCGTTTCAAAGTCGCCGATTCTCGGCCGCGGCCGGGCCGGTCGTCACCGCCCACGGGCCCGGGGACGGAACGAGTGGCCCCAACTGCTACGACGTTGGCCGCCGGCTGACCAACATCATTGACATTTAGTACGTACATTCCTACGTTAGGCCCTGGTGACTTCCCGAGGCAAGAGGCCCCTCCACCTGGTCGGCCGGGGACCTCGTCCCCTCGACCGGCGCAGCCCGCTCCCGCTGTGGGCTCAGCTCGACGCCGACCTCCGGCGCCGGCTGGCCGAGGGTGAGTTCGGGGCCAGGTTCCCTACCGACGGTCAGCTGATGGCCGAGTACGACGTGTCCCGCCAGACCGTGCGTGAGGCGGTGCGCCGCTTGGTGGCCGAGGGTCGCCTTGACCGCCTGCGAGGACGGGGGACCGAGGTGCGCCGAGCCGAGTTCGAGCAGCCCCTCGGGAGCCTCTACAGCCTGTTCCGCGCCGTCGAGGCCCAGGGGGTGATCCAGACCAGCGTGGTCCGGGCCCTGGAGGAGCTAGTTGAGCCCTCGGCGGCAACCCGTCTCCATCTGCCCGCCGAGGCCCCCCTGGTCCACCTCGACCGCATACGCCTCGCCGGTGGCCGTCCCTTGGCCCTTGACCAGGTCTGGCTGCCGGCCGACCTGACCCGCCCCATCCTCGAGGCGGACTTCTCCCATACCGCCCTCTACGACGAACTGACCAGGCGGTGTGGGCTGGGGCCGGACAGCGGCCGGGAGCAGGTCTGGCCCGTCGTGCCCTCCCCGGCGGAGCGGCGCGACCTCGGGCTGGCCCGAGGTCAGGCGGCGCTGGCCATCGAGCGCCTGACCTGGGTGGGGGACCGTCCCCTCGAGTTGCGCCACAGTCTGGTCCGCGGGGACCGGTACGGCCTGGTGGCCGACTGGAAGGCTCCGGCCGGCCGTGCCGGCGATGCCGTGATCCTGCGCTTCTCGGCCTTGTCGAGGTCTGTGGACGCCACGTAGCTCGTCGAGGCCGGGCCCGCCCGCCGGCGGGCGTATCTCCTGCCCCGTTCCATCATGACGGTCCCGGCTCCGGCCCTCGGCGGGATCGCTCCACATAGCCCAGCATCCGGTTGAGGAGCCCTGCCGCCCGGCGTAGGTCTGGGGAAGCGGGCGGGGGGGACCCGGCCAGGTGGTCGGCCAGTGCCCGAGCCTCCCCGGGTTCCGAGCCAGCCAGGATCTGGGCACAGGTCCGGGCGGCATGGCGGACGCACTGCGGGTCGACGCTCCAGACCGCCTCGAACCGCCGGTCTCGGTCGGGGACCCCCTCCTGACCCGGGTGCTCCCATCCGGCCAGGCAGGCGGGATGGTCAGGAGCGTCGCAGACGATCACCCATTCCCGCAGCATCGGCGCATCCCCGGGCAGGGGCACCTGCACCGGTGAGGAGCCCCGGCGCGAGCGCCTGGGGAAGTCGGCGAACACCACGGCCGCCTCAGCCGTGCGGGCCAGGTCCAACCAGCGCTGTCGGGAGGCCAGATAGAAGCGGGGGTGCTGAAAGCCGGCGAACAGCATCGGCCGCTCGGCCTGGGCGCAGCACTCGTCCTCGATGGCCCGGCTGAGGGCCAGCATCGTGGCCTTGCTGAGGACGTGGGCGGTCAGCTCGGGATACCGGCGCCGCAGGGCGGCGAAGACCGAGGTCTCCGGCTGGACCCCGTCGGCGCGAGCCTGCTCGATGGCCTTGCGGAGGCTGAGCCCACCAGCCCGGAGGCGGAGAACCTCCTCGACCATGGCCACGTCCCCCTCCCCGTAGCGGCGGTGCCCCCCGGGCAGGCGGGTGGGGAGGGGCGCCCCGTAGCGCGACTCCCAGCTGCGGAGGGTGGCGGCCGGTACGCCTGTGCGCTCGGCCAGGGCGGTGATGGACAAGGTCGGTTCCTCGGTTCCCGGCAGGTCCCGTTTGCTTTGCATCATGACGAGGTAAGATTAGAACTTCCGCATAACTACCACAGGGAGAACAGACGTGATCAAGCTACTTCGGGACCTCGGGGTCACCAGTGACGTTGCCTACCTGGCGGGCCTGGCCTCCATCGGGGCCAGCATCGCTGCCTGGACGATCTCGCGCAACAAAGAGGACGCGCCGGGGGAGAAGGCCGACCGCTGGGGCATCTTCGTCGGTCTCTGGGCTCCGACCTGGATGGCTCTGGGCAACGCCCTCAAGGTCGAGGAGGGCCGCCGGTGACCTACAGGCGGGTCCCGGTGGCCGGCCGGGTCAATCGGCACTGCCCCGAGGGCTCGGTGGCGTGACCAGACACGAGTTCGCCGGGGGCAACTGGGCCGGCCGCCAGCGGGGCCGGGAGCCGCAGGGGACGCGCCTGGCCCCGGGGGGGAGGGCCGGGGGAGCGGTTGCCCCCGCGCCCCCCGCCCTCGCCAGGCGCGGCTAGGGCCATGGGCAGGGGGGCCAGCGCTGACACCGAGGTGGTGGTGGTGGGGGCCGGCCTGGCCGGCCTGGCTGCCGCCCACCACCTGTCCCGGCACGGCTGCGACGTGGTCGTGGTCGAGGCCAGTGACCAGGCCGGAGGGCGGGTACGGACCGACAGCGTCGACGGGTGGCGGCTGGACCGGGGGTTCCAGGTCTTCAACACGGCCTACCCCGAGCCGGGCCGGGTATTGGACCCGGGGGCTCTTGACCTCCAAGCCTTCTACCCCGGTGTGGCCGTCTACGCCGGCGGCCGCCTCCACTACCTGGCCCATCCCCTCCGCAAGCCCGGCAGGATGCTGACGACCCTCAGGGCTCCTGTGGGGTCGGCCGTGGCCAAGGCCGGGCTGGGTCTCCTGTCGGCCCGGGACGCCCTGGTGCCAGCCAGCCGGCTCAAGGCCCTTGCGGACATGTCCACCGCCGTCGCCCTGGGGGGTTGGGGTCTCTCCGGGCCCCTGGTGGCGCAGTTCCTCCGGCCCTTCCTGTCCGGAGTCTTCCTGGAGGGCGACCTCGAGACCTCGGCTCGCTTCTTCCACCTGGTGTGGCGCACCTTCATCCGGGGCCGCATCTGTGTTCCCGCCCGGGGAATGCAGGCCATCCCCCAGCAACTGGCCGCCGGGATAGCCGGGCTGCGCCTCGGCCAGCCCGTCGTGGCGGTGGGCCCCGGCAGCGTCAGGCTGGCCGGCGGTGAGTTCCTCCACGCCAGGGCTGTGGTGGTGGCCACCGACCCGGGCACCGCAACAGAGCTGGTTCCCTCCCTGCCTGCCGTGGCCATGCACGGCGTGACCACCTTTTATCACCGGGCGCCGGAGCTCTCGGCTCCTCCGCCGGTCCTCGTCCTCGACGGCGAGGAGCGCCTCATCGCCAACACCGCCGTCCTCACCGAGGTCGCCCCCTCCTACGGGCCGGGTGGGGGGTCGCTCGTGTCGACCTCGGTGCTGGCTGCTCCGGACGAGGCCGTGGAGCCAGCGGTGCGGGCCCGGCTGGCCGCCCTTTACGGGACAGGCACGGCCAGCTGGGACCTCCTGGCCACCTATCGCCTCCCCGCTGCCCTGCCGGCCGTTCCCCCCGCCCATCCCCTCCGCCAGCCGGTGCGCATCGAGCCCGGCCTCTACATCTGCGGAGACCACCGCGATACCCCGTCCATCCAGGGAGCCATGGTCTCGGGCCGCCGGGCCGCTCAGGCGGTCCTGGCCGACTGGGGGGCCTCATGAAGGCGGCGGTGGTCCTCCTCAACCGTGACCTGCGGGTGCACGACCAGCCGGCGCTGGCCGAAGCCCAGCGCCTGGCTGAAGAGGTAGTCCCGTTGTTCGTGTTCGACGACGCCATCTTGAGGAGCCGTTTCTCTTCGCCAAACAAGGTCCGCTTCCTCCTCCAGTCCCTCTCCTGCCTGCGCCAAGCGCTGCGCCACCGGGGAGCGGACCTGGTCCTGCGCCGGGGCGATCCAGTGGCCGAGGCCGTGGGAGTCGCAGTCCAGGTGGGGGCCGGCGCCGTTCTGGCCAGCGCCGACGTCGGCTCCTATGCCCAGGGTCGCCAGGCCAGGCTGCGCCAGGCCGCCAAGGAGCACCGGCTGCATTGTGCCCTTCTCCCGGGGATGACCATCGTGGCCCCCGACGCCCTGGAGCCGGCTGGCTCCGACCATTACCGAGTCTTCACGCCCTACTGGAGAGCGTGGTGCCGGAGCGCCCGGCGCCCCCTGGCCCCCACCCCTCGCTCCCTCCGGCTCCCGGGCGGGCTGGCTGCCGGCCGCCTGCCGGAGCTCTCGCACCTGGTGAGGGGCAGTCCCTCCCCGGGGCTGCCCGAAGGAGGTGAGGAGGCCGGCCGGAAGGCGATGGCCTCCTGGGTGCGTCGGCACCTCGAGGGTTACGACGCCCGCCACGACGATCTGGCCGCCGATGCCACCTCCAGGATCAGCCCTTACCTCCACTTCGGCTGCCTGTCCCCTCTCGAGGTGGCGGCATGGGCGTCGGGCCGGCCGGGAGCGGAGCCCTTCATCCGTCAGCTGTGCTGGCGGGACTTCCACCACCAGGTGGCAGCGGCCTTCCCGGCCCTAGCCACCCGCGACTACCGCTCACGCGGTGATCTCTGGCGCTGCGACCCCGAGGCGGTCGAGGCGTGGAAGCAGGGGCGCACCGGGTTCCCGATCGTCGATGCCGGCATGCGCCAGCTGAGGGCAGAGGGATGGATGCACAACCGGGCCCGCCTCATCGTGGCCTCGTTCCTCACCAAGGACTTGCGTGTCGACTGGCGGGTGGGGGCAGCGCACTTCCTGGACTGGCTGGTGGACGGGGACATCGCCAGCAACTCCGGCAACTGGCAATGGGTGGCGGGCACCGGCAACGACACGCGACCCAACCGGGTCCTCAACCCGCTGCGCCAGGCGGCCCGGTTCGACCCGGACGGCGCCTATGTGCGCCGCTACCTCCCCGAGCTGGCCGATGTGGAGGGCAGGGCCGCTCACGAGCCCTGGAAGCTGCCGCCCTCCCGCCTCCGGGCCCTGAACTACCCCCCGCCGATACTGGACCATGACCGGGCTGCGGCCGCCTTCCGCCGGGAGCGGGGTTGAGCCCGGGACGCGGGGCCTCCTCGGCCCTGGAGCTCCTCCGGTGGGGCGCAGGAGCGTGGCTGCTCTCAGGATCGGCTCGTCCCGCCGGGGGAGGAGGCGGGACCGCCCCGGCGGGCGGCGGGTCCCCGACCCTCGCCGTTGTCATCCCGGCCCGCAACGAAGCCGGCACCCTGCCCACCCTGCTCGACTCTCTTTCGGCCCAGATCCTCCGCCCGCACGAGGTGGTGGTGGTCGACGACGGCTCGGAGGACGCCACCGCCACCCTGGCTCGCAGTCGGGGGGTGCCGGTGGTGGCCCCCGGCCCCGTGCCCCCCGGCTGGACCGGGAAGACCTGGGCCTGCCAGGTGGGCGTCGCTTCCACCTCTGCTCCCGTTCTGGTCTTCCTCGACGCCGACGTGGAGCTGGCCCCCGCCGGGCTGGCCCGCTTGTCCGCCGGTTACCGGGAGCAGGGGGGCCGAGGCCTGCTCTCGGTCGCCCCCGTGCACGTCGCCCACCGCCCGCACGAACGGCTCTCGGCCCTCTGTCAGCTCGTGGTCATGATGGGGACGGGGGTCTTCTCCCCCCTGCCCCGGTTGACGGCGGTTCCTGCCGCCTTCGGGCCCTGCCTGATCTCCTCCCGCCGGGACTACGAGGCAGTCGGAGGGCACGGCGCCGTTCGGGCCGAGATGGCCGAGGACATGGCCCTGGCCCGGCGGTTCGCCAGCCACGGCCTGCCGGTGCGGGTCATCCCCGGCAGGGCCCTGGTCCGCATCCGCATGTACCCCGAAGGGGTCACCCAGCTGGTGGAGGGATGGGCCCGCACCCTCTCCGCCGGGGCTCGGGCCACCCGCCCGCTGACCCTGGCCCTGGTCGTGGCCTGGTTGTCGGGGTTGATGTCGTCCGCTCTGGGGCTGGCCCGGACCAGGGAAGCCCTGGCCTGTGGCCGGCTCCGGCGGGGCGTCCCCCCGCTCCTTCGCTACGGCGCCTACGGCCTGCAGGTGGAGTGGCTCCTTGGCCGGGTGGCAGCCTTCGGGGCGGGCACCGGCCTGGGCTACCCGGCCCCGCTGCTCGCCTTTCTGGTCTCCTTCGCCCGTTCGGTGGCCCTGGGCTTCGGCGTGGGTCGCACCCGCTGGAAGGGCCGGGCCGTCTCCAGGGGCCGGGGGCTTCGGGAGCCCGGGTCCCGCCTGACGCCTCTGGGGGTGGGGCCGGTATGAGGGTGGTGGTCGTGGGCGCCGGCCTGGGTGGCCTTTCGGCGGCCTGCTACCTGGCGGGGGCGGGCCACGAGGTCACGGTGCTGGAGAGGGGGACGGTGCCCGGTGGGCGGGCGGGGGTGCTGGACCAGGGCGGCTACCGGATCGACACCGGCCCCGTCGTGCTCACCATGGCCGGCATCCTCTCCGAGGTCTTTGCCGCTGCCGGGGCCCGGATGGAGGACCACCTTCGGTTGCGGCGGTTGGATCCCATGTACCGGGCCTGCTTCGCCTCAGGGGATGACCCGGCCGGTGCCGGTACCATCTATGTCCGCCATGGCCGGGAGGCCATGTCCGAGGAGATCGCCTTCACCTGTGGTCCCCGTGAGGCCGTTGCCTACGGGCGCTTCTGCGACTGGCTGACCCGGCTGTACCGGGCCGAGCAGGAGCCCTTCATAGCCCGCAACTACGACTCGCCCCTCGACCTCCTCCGCCCTCTTGGGCCCTTGCTCGCTCTCGTTCGCCTGGGGGGCATGCGCCGGCTGTCCGCCGTGGTGGGGGAGCACTTTGCCGATCCCCGGCTGCGCCGGCTCTTCTCCTTCCAGGCCCTCTACGCGGGCCTTTCCCCCCTCCGGGCCCTGGCCCTTTACGGGGTGATCACCTACATGGATGCCGTCGAGGGGCTCTGGTTCCCGGAGGGGGGGATCCACGCCGTCAGCCGGGGGCTGGCCCGGGCCGCGCTCAGTGCGGGAGCGGACCTGCGGTACGGGGCCGAGGTGGGCTCCGTCCTCCGCCGGCGATCCGACGGTGCGGTGGCCGGGGTCCGGCTCATGGGCGGCGAGGTGGTGCCAGCCGAGGCCGTGGTGGCCAACGCCGACGTGCCTGCTGTCTACCGCCATCTGCTCGGAGGGCTGCGGGCTCCCCGGGCGGTCCGCCGGGGACGGTACTCGCCGTCGTGCGTGGTCTGGACGGCCGGCGGCCCCATGCAGGTGGGTGCCGGGGCCGCCCACCACAACATTCATTTCGGCCAGGAATGGGACCAGGCCTTTGCCGACCTGCTGGCGGGCCGGACCCGCATGGCCGACCCGTCCACCCTCGTGACCCTGCCCACGGTCACGGACCCTGCCCTGGCCCCGCCAGGCCGGCACTGCCTCTACGCCCTGGAGCCCGTACCCAACCTGGACGGCGAGATCGACTGGAGCACGGAGCGGGACGTGGCCTGGACCGATCTGGTGGCCCGGCTGGGCCGGTTGGGGTACCACCTGGAGGGTGAGCCGGAGGTGGAGGACTTCACCGACCCCACCGACTGGGAGCGCCAGGGTCTGGAGCGGGGCACACCCTTCTCACTGTCGCACCGGTTCCTCCAATCCGGGCCGTTCCGTCCCGACAACGTCGACGCCCGGGTCCCCGGGCTGGTGCTGGTGGGCTCGGGCACCAGGCCCGGGGTGGGCATTCCGATGGTGCTGGTCTCGGGGCGCCTGGCAGCCGAGAGGATCCAGCGCTGGGCCAAGGGAAGCTGGAGGAAGAGGTGGGGCCGGTGGCGCTGAGGCCGAGGCCGCGCCGCCACTGGCGCCCCCGCCCCGGTGCCCCCCCGGCCGGGGCGGGGTGGACCTCCCTGGAGGAGTCCTACGAGCGCTGCCGCCGGTTGGCCCGGGCCCACGGGCGGACGTACTACCTGGCCACCAGGCTGTTGCCGCGGCTCAAGCGCCACCATGTCCATGCCATCTACGGGTTCTGCCGCTATGCCGATGACATCGTCGATGACCTGGGGCCAGCCCCGGTCAGCGAGCGGAGAGCCGCCCTGGCTGCCTTCGGGGACCGGTTCTTCGCCGACCTGGAGGCCGGGCGCTCCGAGGACCCGGTGCTCAAGGCGGTCGTGCACACCGCGGCGGCCTTCTCCCTGGACGCCTCCTGCTTCCAGCGGTTCCTTGCGTCCATGGCCATGGACCTCAGCGTCTCCCGCTACGAGACCTTCGCCGACCTCTGCGTCTACATGGACGGGTCGGCGGCGGTGATCGGCGAGATGGTGCTTCCCATCCTGGAGCCCGTCTCCGCCCAGGCGGCGGGGGCGGCCCGCCATCTCGGGGTGGCCTTCCAGCTCACCAACTTCATCCGCGACGTGGGCGAGGACCTCGACCGGGAGCGCGTGTACCTCCCCCAGGAGGACATCCGCCGCTTCGGGGCCGAGCCCGCCCTGGCCCAGCGCCGGGTGACCCCGCAGTGGGTGGATCTGCTCTCCTTCGAGATCGAGCGGGCCAGGTCCTACTACAGCTCCGCCGACCGGGGCATTCCCGGGCTCCCCCCGGCCTCGGCCCGCTGCGTGAGCGGGGCCAGGGTGCTCTACTCCCGGATCCTGGACAGGGTGGAGGCGCGGGGCTACGACGTGTTCTCGGGGCGGGCGCAGGTGGGAGGCCTGACCAAGGCTGCCGTTGCTGCCTCCTTGGCTCTGGGGGGGTGGGCGGGACCGGCTCAGGCCGCCTCGGACGGGGTGCCCCGGGCCGCCGGACCCCTGTCCAAGGACGCCCCGAGCCGGCCCGCGCCCTCCAGGCGGGCGGCCCGTTGGCGCACCGCCGCCGGCACCACCGGGAACAGCATGCCGTAGGGCTCGCCGCCGAACAGATGGTGGAGGCGGTGGGCCTGCTTCAGGTACTCGAGAGGCCTGACCGGGGGAAGATGCCCGAAGCGGGCATGGATGTAGCCATCGTGCACGAAGCCGTACGCTGCCCCGTAGGCGGTGACCCCGGCAACCACCGCCTTCAGTCGCCGCAGGCTCCGGTGGCGCGAGGCCAGGGCCGCGGTGGTGACCGCCAGGGCGGCGAAGGTGGTCGGGAAGGCGTCGTTGGCCTCCAGGAGCTTTGCGCTACGGACGTGGTGGCTGCGATGCAGCGCCCAGCCCACCTTGTGCATCACGAAGCGGTGGGCCGCATAGGCAGCCGGCTCCATGGCCACGAAGGCCGTCACGGCTGTGGTGGTCTGGCGCCTCATCTCGCTCCTCTCGTGCCAGGGGCCCCTCGCTGCCCGGCCCTCTCCCACAAGGCCATGGCCAGCGTGACCAGCGAGAAGCCATAGGCCCAGTCCTCGACCGGGATGTCCATCGGGAACCGCACTCCGCTGCAGTGCCTCGGGTGGTATATGACAATGGGGTCGGGCAGCTTGGTCAGGTAGCCGTCGACTGCCACCTGGAAGAGGCCCACGATGGCCAGGGACAACCAGTAGGAGCCCCGCCGGAAGATGCCCGTGCGCAGCCAGGCCCGCTCGGCTGCCACGGCCCCGGCGACCGCCCCGGCTGCACACAGCGTGTAGGCGCCCAGGGCCCCTCCGCCGGGGCGGCCCTGTCCCCTCCTGTGGCCCCTCGGCGTCCCGGTCATGGCCTGTGCCGATGGCCCTGGCGGAGGAGGGTGGACACCGCTTCGAAGGTGAGGATGGCACAGGTGGGGATCACGGCGAAGAAGGCAAGCTCCTCTATGGGCAAGCCTCCCGGCAGCTTCCTCCCGCTGGTGGACCGCTCGTCGAAGGCCCAGTGGCCGGCGGAGATGGCAACCACGTCCCACAACGAGAAGCCGGACACGATGGGGCCCAGGGTGAGCGCCAGGCGCCCCGGCCGGCGCCACACGCGTGCTCCCAGGACCAGTTCCAGGGGAAGGGTCACGGCCAGGCAGCCACCGAGCAGGCCCAGGTAGCTCCACCGACCAGCCCGACGAGGCCGTGGGGCGCTTGCTCTCATCCCGCTACCGCCACCCGGCTCCGGCCCTGCCGGTCGCCCCCGTGGCCCACGGCCGCCGCCAGGTCGGACAGGGCCGCCCGGGCCGGCAGCGGGATAGGGGCGGTTTCCAGGGCCCGCTGGGCCTGCGCGACCTGGTCGGCGATCAGCCCTTGCACGGCGTCGAGCGCTCCGGTGGTGGCCAGCACCTCCCTCACGGCGGCCATCTCGGTCTCCCCCATGGCAGGGGAGCCCACCCAGGTGTCGAGCAGGCCGAGCTCGGCGGGGTCGGCCCCCTGGCGGGCCAGGGCCAACAGGGCCGTGGCCTTCCCGGCCCGCAGGTCCTCACCCCCGTCCGTGCCCGGTTCGTCCATGGCGTCGGCCAGGTCGTCGGCCAGTTGGAAGGCGACTCCGAGCGGCACCCCGTAGGCGGTGTAGGACTCGAGGACCTCTGGGCCGGCTCCGCCGACCAGGCCTCCCATGTGCAGGGGCTTCTCCACCGTGTAGCCGGCTGTCTTCAGCCGGGCCAGGTGCAGGCAGGAGGAAAGGGAGCCGCCCACGGCCCCCGCTCCGGCCAGCAGGTCGAGGTACTGGCCTGCGCTCACCTCCGCTCGCAACTCCTGTGACAGCGAGCGGACCCCCCCGGACGTCCCGGCGGCCGTTCGCTCCAGCAGGCGGTCGGCCCAGACCAGGCACAGGTGGCCGGCCAGGAGGGCGCCCGAGGTCCCGAAGTCATCGGCATCACCTCGCAGCCGCCGGCCCCGGTGCCAGACGGCCAGCTCCCGGTGCAGGCTGGGCCGCCCCCGCCGGCGCTCGGAGCGGTCCATCAGGTCGTCGTGCACGATGGCACAGGTGTGGACCAGCTCCAGGGCGGCAGCCGCCCCGACCAGGTCATGGCCCACGGCCAGGTCCTCGACCCCCCCGGCTCCCCGCCAGCCCCAGTAGCAGAACATGGGCCGGATCCGCTTGCCCTCGGACAGCACCAGCCGGCGCAGAGGCCCTAGCAGGGTTGCCATGTGGGGGTTGTCGAGACGGGCCTCCTCCTCGGCCAGCACCGATTCCAGGCGGTCGTCGACCAGGGCCAAGAAGCGGCCGATCCCGCTGCTTGCCGCCCTCATGATCCCCACCGGGCAGGCAGGAGGAGGGGAGCAGGCCGGGAGGGGCGGGCGGTTCGCATTACGTCAAAGTTTAGCTCGGCAGAGTGTGTAAGTCATCCCCCGCCCTCCGGGCCCCGGCTGTTCCGGCCCCAGGACGGCCGCTCCGCCCGCCTCGGCGGCTGACCGGGCACGGCCTCCGGTCGGCGCCGCACGGAAGCAGGCCCTGTGGGGAGGCGGCTTACGAGGTCAGCCGGCCGGGTCCCCCCGGCCACCATGGCCGGGAGGAGGGGGGTCCCCCCGGAGGGGGCCGCGGTCCCCTTCCCCGACCGCCGCCGTCAGGCCCCCCCGGCCGGGCCGCCGGAGGAGACGGCGCCGGTCGACCGGTGGCCTCTGGCCAGGCTTGACCGAGCCGTTCACCTCCCGCCGGGTGGAAGGGGGGCCGTCCACCTGCACGGTCTGGGAGCGCTTGAAGCGCCACGCCTCCACGTACATCCGGTAGCAGGCCCGGTCGCCCTCGGTGAAGTCGACACCGTCGACGAACTGCCCCATCAGGGCGCGGGGCCACAGACGGTGCTGTTGGACCACGTTGGCCTCGGCGGCGACCATCAGGGCCAGGGCCTCCAGGTAGATCCAGGCTATGGCGGCCAGGACGGCCCCGAAGGCTCCGTAGATGGCGGTCTCGTGGCCGACGAGGCGAGCGATGTAGCGGGCACCGAGCGTCTGCAGCAGCTCCCACACCACGGCGGCGATGACCCCCCCGAGGAGGACGTTGCGCAGGTGCAGCTCGCAGGCTATGAGCAGCCGGAAGCCGCCGCTGAAGAGGCCCACGTCGACGAGGAAGGTCACGATGTAGACGGCCATGTGCAAGCCGGCGCCGTAGCGGAGAGAGAGGCTGTTGGCGGTGGCAGCGACCACTGCCAGGCCCGTGGATGCCAGGATGAAGGCGCCCAGCAGCACCAGCAGGCCCAGGCCTCGCAGGCGGGTGACGATCGGGTTGGGCTGCTCCTGGCGCATGATGCCGTAGATCTGGTTGAAGGCGCATTGGGCGGAGGTGGTGGCCCCCAACCCGCCGTACAGGGTCCCGGCTGCCCCCACGCCGAGGGCCACCCCGCTGCCCGAGAATCCCTTCAGGCTGGCCCGCAGGTGCGAGCCGATCCCCGGCAGGTCCCTGACGGCCGTCGAGATGAGCTGGGCCCGAATGGATGGGTGCCCGTCCAGGAAGAACCCGGCGCCGCTCAGGAACAACAGGGACAGGGGGAACAGAGACACCAGGACGTAATAGGTGACCGTGGCGGCCAGGTACGTGGCCCGGTCGTCCAGGCACTTGTAGAGCACGGCGAGTGGGAAGCCGACCCACCAGTGCCGGCGCTGGAACCGGTCCAGCCGGCCTACGAGGGACATAGACCAATCTCTCCTATCCCGATCGTGCCCGGTGGGACGCGCCGGCGGGGTGGGCGGTGACGATTACATCTGGTCGGCTGAGGGCTCTTCAGGTTGCGACGCTCGCCACGTGGGCCGGGCTCGTGCGGTAGGGCCGACAGCGCGCCGGCACCGACTGCCGCCGGCCGCTCAAGGGCCCAACCGTCGCCTCAGGGTGCTCCCCTCGAAGGCCCACACTATGAGGGCGGCAAAGATGACCGCCAGGATGAGCCCTACGACAAGGGAGTAGCGGTAACGCATGCCGAGGGCCAGCCTGCACACGAGTCCGCCCAGGAAGGAGCCGCCCCACCCGGCGAGGAGGGTCCGGAAGATCCCGATGGGGTTCGGTCCGGGGACGAGGAGGCGGCCAAGGCCGCCGATTATCAGGCCACCGAGCACCAGAGAGAGGATGAAGAGTCCCATCCCCAGATTGTGCCCGATCCGTGGGCCCCGGGCGGGCGCGACCCCGGACACCAGCCCCGCCCGGGAGCGGCCCCGGACGCCAGCCCCGCCCGGGAGCGGCCCCGGACGCCAGCCCCCCCCGCCCGAGAGCGACCGCTACCGCCGCCGGGCCGCGGCGAGCGGCAATATCCGGGCGCTCTTTGGTCAACCTCAGCGTGTTCCGTGGTTCGCCGCCGGGGTCCTCTCCTCTATCGTGGTTCCCCGGATGGGTAGGTTCAGGCTGGAGTTCGCGGACGACGGCAGCGTCATCGACGTCGAAGCGGACGATTTCGACGACGATGGCCGGGTCATCTCGCTATACCGCTACATGCCACCCGGAGCCGATCCGCTTGCCCCCACCACCTCCAAGGAGGTGATTGCCTCCTTCGAGCGGGACTCGCTCACCGGGCCTCCCCTGCCGGCCTCCTAGCAGAGGCGGGTCCCGGCATCGTGGGAGAGGTCAGGCAGCCGGCACCTCCCATACGGAGACGTGACCGGTGCTGTCCGAGGTGAACGGCTCCCGCCGCCACCCGCCCCAGCGCTCCCGCAGGCTCATGCCGGCCAGGCGGGCCATGAGGTCCAGCTCGGCGGGCCAGACGTAGCGGAAGGGGAACGACCTGAGGTCGGCCCCTTGATCGTGAAGGAGGTAATGGTGGGAGACCAGCCTCTGGCGAGAGACGTCGTACTCGTCGAAGCCCAAGTGGCTCGCCGTCACCTCGAAGGCCCGTACGGTCTCTCCCGGTGGGAGGCGCTGGAGCTGGGGCACGCCCACCTCGATGACGAAGCGCCCTCCTGGCTCGAGGTGGTCGGCGACGTTCCTGAAGCAGGCCACCTGCTCGTCCTGGCTGGTGAGGTTCATGATCGTGTTGAAGACCAGATAGGCGAGGCGGAAGGCCCGGCCCACTCGGGTGGTGGAGATGTCGCCGAGAGTGACCTCGATGGCGTCGGAGCCCGGCTTGGCCCGCAGGCGGTCGACCATGGCCGGGGAGAGGTCGATGCCGTGGACCTGGATCCCCCGCTGGCTGAGCGGTAGGGCGACGCGCCCGGTGCCGATCCCCAGCTCGAGGACCGGCCCCCCGCCAGCCTGCTTGGTGAGGAAGTCGACCGCAGGGGCGAGGACCGCCGGGGCGAACATGTCCGCCTCGGTCAGGTCGTAACGGGCCGCTACCGCCTCGTCGAAATGGTTCTGGGCCACCCCCGCACCCTGCCAGCTGCGGGACCGCCCTGCCATCCATTTCCTGGGGGGTCGACCCCGCCAGCTCGCAACGGGTCAGGGGGAGCGCAAGGCAAGGTCGAGCCGGTCAGCGACCTGGTCGGCGTCGGCAGCCTCGAGCACCAGTGGCGGCCGTATCTTCAAGACGTTGCCCTCCGGCCCCGTGGTGCCCACCAGCACCCCGAGCCGCCTCATGCGGTTGGCCACCGCAGCCGCCCACTGGCGGGGATGGGCTCCATGGGGATCCACCAGCTCGAGCCCGCACAGCAGGCCCCAGCTGCGCACGGCGCCCACGGCCTGGTGGCCGGAGGCGACCTCCTCGAGCCGGCGGCGAAGCTGCGCCCCCACCTCGGCGGCGTGCTCCACCAGGTGCTCTGCACGCAGGACGCGAAGCACGGCCAGAGCCGCGGCGCAGGCCACGGTGTTGCCCCCGAAGGTGCTGAAGTACCCGGTCTCCTCGATGAAGGGGTCCACGAGCCGGGAGGGGCCCAGCACGGCGGCCACGGGGAAGCCGTTGCCCATGGGCTTGCCCAGGGTCATGAGGTCGGGCTCCACGCCGGAGGAAGAGATGCTCCACATGCCCTCACCGGTCCTCCCGTAGCCGGCTTGGACCTCGTCGGCCACGACCAGCCCCCCCGCCTCTCGCACAGCCAGCGCAACAGACTGCAGCCAGTAGGGCCCTGGCCCCAGGATGCCGTCACTGGTGAGGGCGGGGTCGACGAACAGGGCAGCCGGGGGATGGCCGGAGGCCTCGAGGTCGCCTATGGAGGCCAAGGCGCTCGAGGCGTCGGCGGGGGGAGGGGCCACCAGCCTCACATGGTCAGGCCTGTACCCCGGGGGCCACTCCTCCGGGGAGAGGTCGGTGGTGGCCTGGGTCACCCCGTGGTAGGCGTGGCGGGTGACCAGTGCTCCCCGGCGGCCGGTGGAGAAGGCTGCGATCCGCCAAGCCAGGTCATTGGCCTCGCTCCCGGAGTTGACCAGAAGGACACGGTCCAGCCCCTCCGGCGCCGTGGCGAGGAGCTCCTCGGCCAGCTCCACACTGGCCTCGTGGAGGTAGCGGGTGTTGGTGACGAGCAGGCGGCCTTGGGCCTCGATGGCGGCCACCACGTCGGGATGACAGTGCCCGACCACCGGGACGTTGTTGTAGGCGTCGAGGTAGCGACGACCCTCGGAGTCATAGACATGGGCTCCCTGGCCGCGCACCAGGTGCAGGGGCTCGTCGTAGAAGAGCCCCAGGGGCCCGAGGACCTTGGGACGGGCCGCCGCCAGGTCGGGCCGGGAGCGAGGCCGGTACGGAAGCCGGCCCGCGGCCGAGGGGGACCGAGCCGCCTGCTCGAAGCGGTGAGCGGCCTCGGCCCAGCCCTCCCGGGCCAGGATGTGGAGGAAGCTGACCGCTCCCTCCGGGGCTCCCGGCCTACCCACGCCCCGGGCCTGCCGCCAGGCGCCCACCACGATGGAGGTGGCCAGCCGGGCCGCCACCAGGTCGCCCAGCACGGCTGCCTCCTCGGGGTCGAGGGGGGTGAGTGACGCGTAACCGGCAACCATTGGCCCGGCCATCTGGAGGGAGTCGGGGCGGCCGTCGACCACGTCGGCGATGGCCACCGCCAGGTCGCAGACCAGGGCAGTGTGGGTCATGTCGCCGAAGTCGGTGATCCCGACGATCCTGTTCCCCTCGTCCACCAGGACGTTCTCGCGGTTCATGTCGTTGTGGACGACCTGGGCCCGGAGCCGGGGGAGGACCGGGGCAACGCCCTTGACGAAGCGCTCGACGACCTCGCCCACGAGGGGGCGGGACCGGTCCTCGACGAGGGGCAGGCGCTCGCCCAGCGCCTCAGCGCGACGGAGGTCCCATTGGATCGGGTAGGCGGCGGCGGGGTGGAAGTAGCCCCGCAGGGCGCGCCCCAGCCGGGCCGTGCACCGTCCCCACTCGAAGAGCACCTCCTCGGTGAGCTCGTGGCGAGAGGGGTGGCGTCCCTCGAGGAAGGTGAGCAGCTGGACCTGGGAGTGGCGCCCGTCGGGCGCTGGGGCGGACGCGGCCAGAGAGCCGTCGCGGGCGGGGATGACCCTGCAGATCGGTAGGCCCGGGTCGACCCTCCCGATGTGAGCCAGGGCCTGGCTCCGCATGTCGACCACCGCCGCCGAGTCGGCCGGGTTGTAGATCTTGAGCAGGTAGGCCTTCCCGTCGGGGGAGTCGACCCTGAAGTTGAGGTCTCGCTCGCCGTACAGCCGGGTGAGATCGCCCTCCACGCCGTAGAGGTCGGAGAGGAGCCGGCCGGCAGCCTCGGCCGGGAAGGAAGGGGCGGGTTCGGTGAGGGGGTCAACCATGGTGCTGGTCCTGGCCCCGACCGGCGGCCTCCGGGGCCAGCACCACGCGCTCCTCCGCCACCGTGTTCCCGCCGTCCACCACCAGCAACTGGCCGGTCACATAGCTCGCCTCCGGGGTGGCCAGGAAGGCCACGGCCGCCGCCACCTCCTCGGGCCTCCCGGGGCGGCCCAGGGGGGTGCCGTCGCCGAGGCCCATCTCTCGGGGTGAGGACGAGCCGGTCCCTATCCACCCCGGCCCTACGGCATTGACGGTGATGCCCCTCCCGGCCAGGTCGACGGCCAGAGCTCGGGTGAGCCCCAGCATGGCGGCCTTGCCGGCGGCGTAGGCCACGTCGGCGGCGATGGCGGCCACCGGGCCCGTGACGGAGGACACGTTCACTATCCGGCCCCACCCGGCCGCCTCCATGCCGGGGACAACGGCCCTGGACACGAGGAAGGCCGTCGTGACCTCCCGGTCCAGCTCCCGGCGCCACTCTTCCACGGACAGGTCGCTCACGCGCCCGGAGGTGGCCGGGCAGGACACCGACACCATGCCCGCATTGTTCACGAGCACGGTGACCGTCCCCTCCGAAGAGGCCTGCTCGACCACTCGCTCGGCCTCGTCAGGGCGTGTGAGGTCCCCGATCACGGATGCCGCCTCTATGCCGGCCTGCCGTAGCTCCTGGGCCCGCTCGTGCACCCGGTCGCTCGTGGCCGTGATGGTGACCCGGGCCCCCAGCCGGCCCAGCAGCAGGGCGCACGAGAACCCTATCCCGCTGGGGCTCCCCGCCCCCGTGACGAGGGCGCGGCGGCCCTCCAGGCGAAAGGGGGGAGTCGCCGGCTCCCGGCTCACTGTCGCTTGCCTCGGGCTGTCGGCGGTGGGAGTGGCTTGGCCGGCTGGGTCACGGGGAGAACAATAGAGTTGGCTCCCCGGTGGCCATCAATGCCTGGGCGGTCGTCCGCTTCTTCCATGTGCTGGCGGCGGTCTTCTGGGTCGGCGGCCAGCTCATGCTGTCGGTGGTGGTGGTGCCCCTGCTGCGTCGCCACGGCGGCCCGGTGCTCACACGGGAGATGGCGGCGGCTGCGGGGAGGCGGTTTGGCACCGTGACCTCGTTCGGGTTGTTCCCCGTCCTGGTCGTCACCGGGGTTCTGCTGGCCTGGCACGAGGGCGTCCGTTGGGCGAACCTCGGCACCACCACCTACGGCC
The DNA here is from genome assembly GCA_021325455.1 of Actinomycetota bacterium. Classification (GTDB taxonomy): domain Bacteria; phylum Actinomycetota; class Acidimicrobiia; order Acidimicrobiales; family JAJPHD01; genus JAJPHD01. The sequence continues at coordinate 192,721 of JAJPHD010000010.1, read as the reverse complement.
AGGTGCTGCGGACCAAGGTGATCGTGGTCGGGGTCACCTTCGCCCTGGCCACCGCCCACGGGGTGGTGGCCCGCCGGCTCCCCCGGTCGGCGGGGCGCATCCTCGCCATCATCACCCTCGCCCTGTCGATCTGGATAGTGCTGCTTGCCACCACCCTGGCGTCCCTGCCGCCCCCGCGCTGATAGGGGGTGGGGGGGCGGCCGGGACTGACCCTTCCTACGAGCGCCGGCGGCGCGCCACGGCGCGGCCCAGAGAGCCCAGCATGAGCCCCAGCACGGCCACCCAGGCCACCACTCCCACCCAGAGCCACACCCGGGCCACGGCCACCATGAAGTCCAGCCCCGCTGCTCGGCCCAGGGTGTAGGAGGCCACCGTGTACATGCCGAGGGGGAAGACCACGCTCCACAGACGAGGCTCGTACCCCTTGGGGTAGCCGCGCACCAGGTAACGCCAGATGCCCAGCAGGACCAGCAGGGGGATCCACCAGGTTCCAAAGGCCCACAGGACGACGGAGAGCCCCACGAGGAACGGGTGCATCTCGGACACGATCACGCCGACCCGGGGACCATGCAGCACGAGGATGCCGGCGGCGGCCCGGGCGCTGATGGCGGTGGCTCCCATGGCGATCCAATAGGCCGGGCCCATCTCGGCCGGGGTCACCTCCACCACCATGAGGCGGAGGAAGATGATGACGATGAGGACCAGGTAGAGGACGACGCCCACGCCCCAGAGGGTGGTGGCAACCGCCGGCAGGGCATGGCGAAGGGCGGCGCCCGGTGCCGCCGGGGCCAGGCCGGCGGCCACGATCGAGAGGGACTGGGTGGCCACCACCCAGACCAGCCACGTCCCGTTGAACTGGCCCAGGACGGGACGGTGGGCGGCAGCCACGATCGACCAGGGCAGCCCGTAGGTGAGGACCAGCCAGGCGCAGAACGCGGCCACGCCCAGGCCGAGCGCCACTGTGGCATGACCGGCCATCTGGAGCCGGATGGCCAGCACGCCGGTCCCGGCCACGACGGTGAAGTAGGCCATGGCCACGGTGGGGTCTCGCAGGCCTGTGCGGAACCGCCTCGGGAAGAGGGCCATCCTCATGCCGTAGGCCCAGCCCAGCAGGAGGAAGGCGCCGATCGTTACCCCCAGGGCCACCTCGGAGAGGAGCGGGACCCCGAGCAGGGCCCCTCCCACGGAGATGATGCCGCTGGCCATGACCCAGGCGAAGTATCCGGGGTCCAAGGTGGCCAGCCACCGGCCCACGAGCCCCCGGGGGAGGGGCTCGGAGGCCAGGGTGGGGGACCCCGCCTCAGCCGAGGGCCCGGATGGACCCGCGTCGATGGCCGAGTGCCCTTTGTCCCTGGCCGGCCTGCTCACCGTATCTCCTCGATCGCTCCCGTGGCGGCACCGGCCGAGACTATCGAGGCGGGCGGCACATGTGATAGGAGTGAGGCGGCATGGTCACTGACCGGCGTCCTGCGAACCTCCTGGCCGAGGCGGCCCTGGTGCGAGCGGCCCGGTACATCCAGCCCGGGGAGCCCTCGGGCGACGCCCGCGAGGTGCACCGCCGGGGGGGGCGGCAGGCAGAGGACTTCTACCGGGAGAGGTGGAGGCACGACAAGGTCGTCCGCTCCACCCACGGGGTCAACTGCACGGGGTCGTGCTCCTGGCAGGTCTACGTGAAGGACGGCATCGTGACCTGGGAGACCCAGGCGGTGGACTACCCCTCGGTGGGGCCCGACAGCCCGGAGTACGAGCCCCGAGGCTGCCCCCGGGGGGCCTCCTTCTCCTGGTACGAGTACTCGCCCTCCCGCGTCCGCTATCCCTACGTGAGGGGGGTCTTGCTGGAGGCCTGGCGGGAGGCCAAGGGCCGCCTCGGCGACCCCGTGGAGGCCTGGGCCGAGCTGACGGGGAGCCCCGAGAAGGCCACGGCCTACAAGAGGGCCCGGGGGCAGGGCGGGTTCGTGCGTGCCTCGTGGCCCGAGGTGCTCGAGCTGGTGGCGGCCGCCCACGTCCACACGGTGGCTGCCTACGGCCCGGACCGCACCGCCGGCTTCACGGTCATACCGGCCATGTCCATGGCCTCCTATGCCGCCGGCACCAGGTTCTACTCGCTTTTGGGCGGGGTCATCCTCTCCTTCTACGACTGGTACGCCGACCTCCCTCCGGCCTCGCCACAGGTCTTCGGTGACCAGACGGACGTGCCCGAGTCCGCCGACTGGTGGAACGCCTCGTACCTGATCGTGTGGGGCACCAACCTCCCGATAACTCGCACCCCGGATGCCCATTTCATGGTCGAGGCCCGCTACCGAGGGCAGAAGGTCGTCGTCGTCTCACCTGACTATTCGGACCACACCAAGTTCGCCGACGAATGGCTCCCCGCCGCCCCGGGGACCGACGGGGCTCTGGCCATGGCCATGGGCCACGTGATCCTGTCCGAGTTCTACCGGGACCGTCCCGTGCCCCGTTTCCTCGATTACGCCCGGACCTACACCGACCTGCCCTTCCTCGTGACCCTGAGGGAGCGGGGAGACGCCTTCGTTCCCGGCCACTTCCTCACGGCCTCCGACCTCGGCGACCGTTCGGAAGAGGCGAAATGGAAGACGGTGTGCCTCGACCGGGTCACTCACCGGCCGGCCGTGCCCAACGGCTCGCTGGGGTTCCGGTGGTCGGATTCCGGCAGGGGCCGGTGGAACCTGAGGCTGGAGGGAATCGACCCGGCCCTCACCGTCCAGCACCACCCCGCTTCCAGGCCCGTGGCCGTCGACCTCCCCCGCTTCGACATGGGCCAGGGCGAGGGAGGCGGGGTGATGCGCAGGGGGGTGCCTGCCGTGGAGATCGGCGGCCAGCTGGTCACCACGGTGGGCGACCTGGTCATGGCCCAGTACGGCGTCTCCCGCCCCGGCCTGCCGGGGGACTGGCCCGGTTCGTACGAGGACGCCTCCGCCCCCTACACACCGGCGTGGCAGGAGCGCCTAACGTCGGTCCCGGCTGCCGCCTGCATACGCGTGGCCCGGGAGTTCGCCCGTAATGCCGAGGTCTCGGGCGGGCGGTCCATGATCGCCATGGGGGCGGGCACCAACCACTGGTTCCACTCCGACCAGACCTACCGGACCTTCCTGGCCCTCCTGCTCATGTGCGGCTGTGAGGGCGTGAACGGCGGTGGCTGGGCCCATTACGTGGGCCAGGAGAAGGTCCGCCCTCTCACCGGCTGGTTCACCATGGCCTTCGCCTACGACTGGACGAGGCCCACCAGGCACATGCCCGCCACGCCCTACTGGTACCTGGCCACCGACCAGTGGCGCTACGAGGGGTCACGGGCCGATCTCCTGTCCAGCCCTCTCGGCTCGGGCCTCTTCAGGGGCAAGGCGGTGGTGGACCTCAACGCCTACGCCGCGGCCCAGGGCTGGCTCCCCTCTCACCCCGCCTTCGACCGTAATCCATTGGACCTGTGCGACGAGGCGGAGGCCAGGGGGATGGACGTGGAGAGCTACGTGGTCGAGGAGCTCCAGCAGGGGAGGCTGCACCTTGGGGCATCGGACCCCGACAATCCGCTGAACTTCCCCCGCGTGCTCACCGTGTGGAGATCGAACCTGCTCGGCTCCTCCGGGAAGGGGCACGAGTACTTCCTGCGCCACCTTCTGGGGGCCGAGAACGCCGTGGCGGCGCCGGAGTGCCCACCCGAGGCCCGCCCCGCCGACGTCAGGTGGCGGGAAGAGGCTCCTCAGGGAAAGCTCGACCTGCTGGTGTCAGTGGACTTCCGCATGACCTCCACGGGCATCTACGCCGACGTGGTGCTGCCCGCCGCCACCTGGTACGAGAAGCACGACCTGTCCTCCACGGACATGCACCCCTTCGTCCACTCCTTCAACCCGGCCATCGCCCCCCCCTGGGAGGCCCGTTCGGACTTCGACCTCTTCTCTCATCTGGCCCGGGAGTTCTCCCGGCTGGCCGAGGGGCACTTGGGGACCCGCCGGGACGTGGTGGCCGTCCCGCTCCTGCACGACACCCCTGACGAGGCAGCCCAGCCGGGAGGCACGCCCAGGGACTGGAGGGTGGGGGAGTGCGACCCCCTGCCAGGGCGGACCATGCCCCGCCTCGTGGTGGTCGAGCGGGACTACCCTCACCTGAGCGACCGTTGGCACTCGGTGGGCCCGCTCATAGACAAGGTGGGGGCCACCACCAAGGGAGTGCGCTTTCCTCTGGGCGAAGAGGTGGCCTGGCTGCGTACCCGCAATGGTGCCGTTCGGGGTGGGGTGGCGGACGGGCGCCCCCGCATAGACCGGGACGACCGGCTGTGCGAGGCCATCCTCGCCCTCTCGGGCACCACCAACGGACGCCTGGCTGTCGGGGGTTTCCAGGACCTGGAGGCCCGCTGCGGGGTGCCGCTGGCCGACCTGGCCCACGAGCGGGCGGGCGACCGGATCACCTTCGCCGACACCGTGACCCAGCCTCGCTCGGTCATCGCCTCCCCGGAGTGGTCCGGATGCGAGTCCGAGCGCAGGCGCTATTCGCCCTTCACGGTCAACGTGGAGCGAATGAAGCCCTGGCACACGCTCACCGGGCGCCAGCACTTCTTCCTGGACCACGATTGGATGGCCGAGGTGGGCGAGGGCCTGCCCACCTACCGCCCTCCCCTGGACCTGGTGGCCACGCTCGGGGATCCCAGGCGGGCTGACTACGGCGAGGCCCAGTACGTGGCGCGCTATCTCACCCCCCATTCGAAGTGGTCCATCCACTCGGAGTACCAGGACAACCTGCACATGCTGTCGCTGTTCCGGGGTGGTCCCGTCATCTGGGTCAATGACGCCGATGCGTCCCGGGTGGGCATCTCGGACAACGACTGGATCGAGGCCTATAACCGCAACGGGGTCACGGTGGCCAGAGCGGCGGTCACCCACCGAGTGCCGCCCGGCACCGTGCTCATGTACCACGCCGTCGACCGTCACCTGGACATGCCGGTGGCCGAGGGCTCGGGCCAGCACGGAGGGACCGACAACTCGCTGACCCGGCTGGTGATGAAGCCCACCCACATGATCGGCGGCTATGGCCAGCTCTCCTACGGGTTCAACTACTACGGGCCCACCGGGTCCCAGCGGGACGAGCTCGCCGTCATCAGGAGGCGGTCGCAGGAAGTGAGGTTCTAGTGCGGATCATGGCCCAGGTGTGCATGGTCATGAACCTGGACAAGTGCATCGGATGCCACACCTGCTCGGTGACCTGCAAGCAAACCTGGACGAACCGCCCGGGGACCGAGTACGTCTACTTCAACAACGTGGAGACCAAGCCCGGCCTCGGCTACCCGCGCCGTTACGAGGACCAGGACCTGTGGAAGGGGGGCTGGAAGCTGGACCGGCGCGGCCGGCTCACCCTGCGGGGGGGATCACGCCTGCGCCGCCTCCTCACCATCTTCTACAACCCTGACCTGCCCACCATCGAGGACTACCACGACCCCTTCACCTACGATTACGCCAGGCTGATTACCGCCCCGGCGGGTACGGCCGCTCCTTCGGTGCAGGCCCACTCCACCCTGACCGGGCGGGCCATGGTTCCGAGATGGGGGACCAACTGGGAGGACGACCTGGCCGGGGCCCCCGAGCGGGCCGGCCAGGACCCCAACCTGGTCAAGCTGGGGGAGGCCGTGAAGCTGAGCTTCGAGCAGGTGTTCATGTTCTACCTGCCCCGCATATGCGAGCACTGCCTCAACCCCTCGTGCGTGGCCTCCTGCCCGTCGGGAGCCATGTACAAGCGGGAGGAGGACGGGATCGTGCTGGTGGACCAGAACCGGTGCCGGGGCTGGCGGTTCTGCGTGTCGGGTTGCCCGTACAAGAAGGTCTACTTCAACCACCGCACAGGCAAGGCCGAGAAGTGCACGCTGTGCTTCCCGCGCATAGAGGCCGGCCTCCCCACGGTCTGCTCGGAGACCTGCGTGGGGCGCCTGAGGTACCTGGGGCTCGTCCTCTATGACGCCGACGCCGTGCTGGCGGCAGCGGCCACGAAGGATCCTCAGGACCTCTACGAGGCCCAGCTCTCGGTCTTCCTGGACCCCGAGGACCCGACGGTGAGGGCGGAGGCCCTTGCCGCCGGCATTCCCCATGACTGGGTGGAGGCCGCCCGCCGCTCGCCGGCCTACGCCCTGATCGCCCGGCACCGCGTCGCCCTCCCCCTCCATCCGGAGTACCGGACCATGCCCATGGTGTGGTACGTGCCCCCCCTCTCACCCATGGCCGACATGGTGGGAGGCCCCGGCGGGGGAGAGGATGCCGATGCCGTCTTCGGGGCCATCGATGCCCTGCGCATACCCGTGGAGTACCTGGCCAACCTGTTCACGGCCGGCAAGGTGGAGCCGGTGCGTCAGGCCCTGCGCCGGCTGGCCCTGGTCCGGGCCTTCATGCGGTCTCGCCAGCTGGGGCTCACCCCGTCGGCCGATCCGCGCACGGTCGGCATGGAGGCGGCCGACGTCGAGGACCTCTTCCGCCTCATCGCCATAGCCCGCTACGAGGATCGCTACGTGGTGCCGCCCGCCCATGCCGAGGATGCCGGGCGCCTCCTCGCCCAGCACTCTCTCTCGGGCTGCTCCCTCGAGTCAGAGGGAGGCCCAGGCATGGGGGGATGGGGCCTTCCCGTGGCCACCCGGGGGGATGACGGTCGTACCCACCTTCGCGTGCTGGAGGGCCGGAGGTGAGGAGGTGCCATGCCCGGCTGGCGTTCGGGGTGGCAGCGGTGCTGCTCTCCTATCCCGACGGTGACTACGCCCAGGACCTCGAGGCCGTCGCCGGCGCCCTCGAGCGGCTGCCCGGAGGCGAGGTCAGGGATGGCCTCTCGGCCACGCGGGGAGCCCTGGCCGCCATGGGGCTGTTCGAGGCCCAGGGTCGCTATGTCGAGACCTTCGATCTCTCGAGGAGGCGCAGCCTCCACCTCACCTACTACCGGTACGGGGACACCCGGGAGAGGGGACTGGCCCTGGCTGCCCTGGGTGCCGCCTACCGGCGCGCGGGTGTGACCCTGGCACCTGGTGAGCTGCCGGACTTCCTGCCCGCCCTCCTGGAGCTGGCGGCCGTGTCTGCGGTGGGACAGTCCGTTCTCTCCGAGCACCGGGGGGCCCTGGCCGCCCTGCAGGAGGCGCTGTCGGGGTCGGACAGCCCCTGGGGTGGGGCCGTGGGGGCGGTGCGGGCTGCCACGGGCGGGTTGACCCGGGGTGACGGGGCCTTCCTGCGTCATTACCGGTCCGAGGGCCCCCCCGCCGAGCGGGTTGGCCTCGAGCCCTTTGCGCCGCCCGAGGTCCTGGGCCAGGGGATCACGACCAGGTGAGCGGCCTCCTGGCTTCTGGCGGTCTCTCCGGGGTGAGCGGCGGAGACCTGTTCTGGTGGGTGATCCTCCCTTACGCCGCCCTGCTCACGTTCGTGATCGGCCATATCTGGCGCTACCAGTACGACCAGTTCGGCTGGACCAGCCGTTCCACCGAGCTCCAGGAGCGCAGGGCCCTGAAGTGGGGTTCGCCGCTCTTCCACTACGGGGCCTTCGCGGCCATCGGGGGCCACATCCTCGGGATCCTGATCCCGGAGTCGGTGACCCAGGCCGTCGGCATCCCCGAGACCTTCTACCGGACCTTCTCCGCCATCGCGGGGACCATCGCCGCCGTGGCCGTCATCATCGGGGTGCTGATCCTGGCAGGGCGGCGGCTGCTGGTGCCCCGGGTCCGGGCCACCACGTCGCCGGTGGACTGGGTGGCCCTGATTCTGCTGGCCATCATCATCGGCCTCGGGATCGCGGAGACCATCGGGGTGGGCCTCCTCGGCAACCACTACAACTACCGGGTGAGCATCTCGCCGTGGTTCCGCAGCCTCTTCACGGGCAGCCCGGACGTGAGGGCCGCCATCAAGGCGCCCCTCCTGTTCCAGGTCCATGCCGTCGTGGCCTGGGTCCTGATCGGTGTGTGGCCCTTCAGCCGCCTGGTGCATGCCTGGAGCTACCCGTACTTCTATCTGTGGCGGCCCTTCATCGTCTACCGCCGCCGGGTGGCCACCAGGCCCAACGAGCCGGGGACCAGCGGCCGGCGGTGGCGGCGGATCGGTACGCCCTACTAGGGCCCCCCGGCTGCTACCCGGGCGAGGACTGGCGGGCAACGCCCTCGGGCCGGGCCGTGCCCTTGCCGTCGCCCGACGGCACCGGGTGGTCCCCTCCGCCGGCCGCCTCCGCCTCGTGGTAGTAGCGTCGCCAGACCAGGCGGTACAGGGGGACGAGCCGGGGGATGGAGCGCAGTCCCGGTATGAACGGGATGAGCAGGAGCAGCACGGTGGCCAGGCCCGTCAGGTAGACCGCTATGAGGTCCACGTTGGGGGAGGTCGAGAAGCCCGGGATGTGGTACCAGAGCTGGTAGAGCCACAGCCACGGCTGGCCGGGGTAGCTGCCGGTCTCGTTCATGACCCCCCACTGGTCACCGAGGAGGTGCTCGGCCCGGGCCCGGTTCGAGTAGTAGCTGCCGTCCTCCAGGAAGAGCAGGGGCTTGGTGAAGTTGGTCCCGTAGAAGCCGTTGCCGGCGACGAGGGAGGCATCCAGGCCACCTCCCCGGGCCAGGGTCAGCTCGGCGGACATGAGCACCGGCACCGGTCCGTACCGCCCGGGGGCCACGACGGGGGAGCCGGTCGAGGTGAAGCGCACCTTGGCTGCCGCCTTGGCGTAGCTGTTGGCCCACGCATCCCGCTGCCTCGTCGAGGCCGTCGACCACCGGGCCAGGGCGGACCGCAGGGCGGGATCCCGGCCGGCCACGGCCCTGAGGGGGTGGATGACGAAGGTGTTGGCGGCGTTGATGGGCTCGTGCACGCCGGCCATCTCCTGCCAGGAGGGGCCGAGGCGCTGGACCGACCCGCTGGCATGGTTGTAGGGAGGGCCGTAGGTGGCCGTCTCGGTCGTGCCGGCCAGCTCCCCGGCGGCGGTGACGACGAAGTCGGCCGGGTCGGCGGTGGCCCAGCGCTGGATGGTGATCGAGCGCACGTCGGGGGAGGACAGGATGGCGGCCAGCGCCACGGTGAGCGCCACCACCACCGCGCTGGCGGCGATGGCCTCCCGGATGAGGTCGTAGCGCCGCACCGGTCCTCGCCACTCGGCCCGGTCGGCCGCCCTGGCTTGCTTCCTCGTGAGGCGGGGGGGGTTGCCCACGAGCGGCTCCCCCAGGGGCCCGCGCCCACGCCGGGGAGGGTAGGGGTGGACCACACCGCGGTAGCGGACCAGCAGAACGTGGATGCCCACCAGGCCGAGGAGGACCAGAGGCAGCAGCACCACGTGCCAGAGCAGCATCTGGCCGAAGGCCATGAGGTTGAAGAAGGCCCCTATCCCCAAGGCGTTGAAGGCGTCCTTGCCATTGGTGGCTATCCACTGGGAGTCGAGGTTCTGCTGCGACAGGTACCCGGTGAAGGCCTCACCGATGGAGGCGAGGAAGGCGAGGACCCCGGTCATCCAGGTGCGGGCCCTGCCGCCGCGCCAGGCGCCCATCCAGAACTTTCCCCACAGGTGGATGACCAGCAAGGCCATGAAGAGCTCGACGCTCCACAGGTGCAGGCTGTTGAAGAACCTTCCGGCCGGGTTGGTGTGCCACCAGTCCACGCCGCCCAGGGCGATGAGGAAGCCGGAGACGATGGCGACGCCCAGTGCCGCCAGGCTGGCCACGCCGAAGACGTATATCCAGGACGCCACATAGGACGGCTGGGTCTCCGGCAGGAGGCGTTCGGGGGGCAGCCAGCGCAGCACGAGGACGCGGAGCCGTCCCGTCCAGGTCCTGGGGGGCGGCCCGTCCCGCTCCGGGCCCGGGGGACGCTTGTCGCCGTGACGGGCAGGCTCCTCGGCCGGGGCCACCGGTAGGCGCACCAGCAGGGCAGCAGCGAAGATCACCAGCATGACGATGATCACGGCCAGGTTGGCGACCGAGATGGTGAACACCGACCAGTGCAGGTAGTGCCCGGGGTGGTTGAGGTTCACCGGAGCGGCCAGCGGACCTGGGAGGGAGAGGGGGGCTGTCATCCTGCCACCTCTTCGGTCGTGCTCACCGGGTACCCCGCCATGCAGCCTCCTTTCGCCACCAGTTCGTAAACAGGTTGGCAGCGGCTGCCCGGCACGAGCTAGGGCCTTTGGTCCCGAGAGGGGCGGGGTGCTTGGGGGGGGGTCAGGCCGGGGGCCTTACCCGCAGGCCCTGGCGGCGCCGGTGGATGCTGAGGTAGGCGAGGGGGTGGTGGCCGGCGCGGATGCTGCGCCTGCACCCCCGGGGGATAAAGGCCAGGGTGGCCGGGCCGAGGGGGTGCACGGCACCGTCTATGGCCACCTCCCCCTCTCCCTCCAGCACGGCGAGGACCACCTCCACCTCGGGGTTAACGTGCTCCCCGATCCCGGCGCCGGCCTCCAGGCGCACGAGGTTGACGTTCAGATCGGACCCCTGGGCCAGTGACCAGACCACCCCGCTCCCTGATGCCAGGCGCCACCTGGCGCCCAGCTCCACGACGGCGGGGGTTGGCGCGGTCAAGGGGCGGGCCTGGCTCCCATGGTCAGGCTCACTGCCCACGGCGGACCCGCACCTGCCACAGATCGGGACCCTTGGCCAGGTAGGTCCACTCGTAGCTGCCGGGGAGCAGGTCCTCCAACCACCTCCGCAGCGGCTTGGGCTCGTGGTCGCTCAGGATCACGAGGGACCGGCCGTAGCCGAGGGACGCCACCCGGGCCAGGACGACCTCGTGGCGATGGGCGGGGGAGAGGTCCCGCACGTCGAGGACCTCCTCCCCGTGGTCGTGGTGAGCCTCGTTCTGCCATTCCCCAGCATCCCGTGCCACGCTCCCATGGTAAGGGACCCGACGGGGTGCAGGTCAGGTCATCGGGTAGAGGCCCCTGTCGCCACCCGCCGAAGAGGCGGTCCAGGCCATCGGGGAGCGACCTCTCCTACGCCCCCTGCACGGCGTCCCGGGTACGGTCGAAGAGGGCGGCGATCGGTCCCAGGACCCGGTTGCCCGGCGGTGTGTCGGGTGAATGGGGATGAGGATGGGTCGGTGCTGACTCCTTGGCCTTCTGGTAGTGCTCGCCCAGGGCCTGGCGTTGCTCAGCGTCGGTCGCTCCCTCCAGGAGGGGGAAGACGGTGGCCTCCTCGGCCTGAGCATGGGCTAGGACCTCCTGGCGCAGCTGCCGGAAGGTCTCGGCGAACTCGGCACTGACGGGGTCGACGTGCTCGAGGCGGGCCAGGACCTCCTCGGCCTCCGCCTGCTCCCTGAGACGGGCGTCGGCCACCTGGTCACCCTGGCCGGAGGACTGGCGGAGATCGGGGTAGACGACGAGCTCCTCCGCCACCTCGTGGCCGACCAGGGTGTGGACCACCTCGCAGAAGTAGTCACCCCGGTCGGCGGGGGCCACCTCCTCGAAACGGGCCAGCAGCTTCTCAGCGGCCTGGTGGTCTTCCTTCAGCAGTTGCAGGACATCTTGGGCCATCGTTCTCCTCCCGGGCGTCATCGGCGTCCACTGGTGATACCCCGGGTCCCGCCGGCTGAACCGGCCAGGCCGGCCGCCTCCGCGGCCCGGAGCGTGCCGATGATCACCCGGTTCGAAGGGCATGGTGCCGGGCGAGGGGGCGCCGGCTTGATGGCTTCGTGTCTCGCTGAGGAGTGAGGGAGTCGTCGAAGGCCTGGCAGAGGAGATGCAACGCCACCTGGTGCACCTCCTGCACGGTGGGGGTGGCGGCGGCCTCCACCGCCAGGGAATCGGTGCTGGCCTCGGCCAGGGGATTGGGGCTGCTCCCGGTGAGGGACCACACCACCGCCCCCAGGTGCCGAGCGGCGCGGACCGCGGCGAGCACGTTCGGGCTCCGCCCGGAGGTGGAGAAGGCCACGATCACGTCCCCTGGCCTGGCGTGGGCCCGGACCTGGCGGGCGAACATGTCCTCGGGCCCGAAGTCATTGGTGAGAGCGGTCAAGGCCGCCCCGTCGACGGGCAAGGCGATGGCGCTGAACGGCTCGCGGTCGGCACAGTAGCGGCCCACGAGCTCGCTGGCCAAGTGCCCGGCGTGGGCGGCGCTGCCGCCGTTGCCGAGGGTCAGGAGCCGCCCCCCGGCACTGAGGCGCCGGGCGAGCTCTGCACCCCAGCGTTCGATGGTGGGGACCTCCTCTTCGAACGACTCCAGGGCGGCCCGCAGGTCGTCGAGATGGGCAAGGGCCCCTCTCCTCGGTGCGGCGACGGTCATCGTGGCTCTCCTTCCAGCACGGGGGTGGGCGTGGGCAGACGGTCGATCGCGTCCTTCACCTCGGCGACGGTGATGGCGAGAAGGCCGGGGTCGACCGACTCGCCGTGCGGGTCACCACGTCGGCCTGCCCAAAGGGCGATGTGCTGCCTCCGGTCCGGTGGCGGGCCCCACTCGGCGGGCGGGATCGGCCCGAAGAGGACCACCGACGGCGTACCGAGCGCCGTGGCCAAATGGGCGACACCCGTGTCCCCGCACACCACGCGCCCGGCGGCGGCCACGATCCGGGCCAGCTCATCGAGGTCCGTGCCGGCGAGGACGCACCCGTCGCCGAGGCCCGCGGCCATGGCTACGATCTCGGCCAGCGGGCGCTCCCGGCTGGATCCCGTGATCACCACCGGCCGGCCGCGGCCTGCCTCGCTGGAGGCGATGGCGGCGAAGCGCTCCGGCGGCCATCGGCGGGCGGCGCTGCCTGCCCCGGGGTGGATGACCGTGGCCCCGGCTGCCCCCCGGGCTGGGGGGCCTGGGGGGGCCTTGATGGCAAGTCGCTGCGGGTCGGCCGGGATGCCGCTCTCATCCAGCAGGCGGCACCAGCGCTTGACCTCGTGCTCCCCGGGCAGCCACTGTGGGCCACCTGCCGTGTCGGGCAGGTCGGGATGGGAGAAGGCGATCAGCCGGCGAGGCCGGAGGGCGAGCAGCAGCGGCTGGCTGCCTGGCCCCCGCCCGTGGAGGTCGACGGCGACGTCGGGGCCGCCGAGGGCCGGGTCGAGCGGAGCCAGGCCATGGTGGTCCACGACCTCGTCGGCCCCTCCTTCCCGGGTGAGCAGCCCTGCGAAGGCCGACGGGGCGGCGACGATCCGGTGATGGTCGGGGAAGGCGTCGGCGAGGGCTCTCATGGCCGGGAGCCCGGTGAGGGTGTCACCCAGGCCGAGGGCCCGCAGCATGACCAGGGTTGGACGGCCGGGCTGGTTCACGGGACCCCCGAGGCCAGTCGCAGCAACCCCGAGGTCGATCGCCCGGACAGGTAGGGGACGGTGACGGCTTGGCCGCCCCAGGCAGCGAGCACCGCCGCCTCGGGCAGCGGCCCTGAGGAGTAGTCCCCCCCCTTGACGAAGACGTCGGGCCGGATCCGCTTGAGCAGCTCGATGGGAGAGTCGTCGTCGAACACCACGACGGCGTCGACGCAGGCCAGGGCGGCGAGCAGGGCGGACCGGTCGGACTGGGTCACGACCGGGCGCCCCTCGCCCTTGAGCCGGCGAACGGAATCGTCGGAGTTGATGGCAACGATGAGGCAGTCCCCGAGCCTGCGGGCCGACTCCAGGAGCGAGACGTGGCCGGCATGGAGCAGGTCGAAGCAGCCGCCAGCCACCACGACGGTCCCTCCTCGGTGCCGGACCCGCCGGGCGAGATCCTCGGCCCCGACCCGGTCGGGCCCGGAGGCCTCCCGGGATCGGTTGTGCGCTCCCAGGGCGCCGGCCCCCCCAGCGGCAACGAACCGGCTGGCGGACGCCACGGCGCTGGTGACCGCCTCGCTGAGGAGGCCCCCACGCAGCAGGAAGGAGGCAACGGCAGCCACGAAGCGGTCTCCGGCCCCGCATGGGTCGCCACCAGTGACTGCCTCGGCCGGCACTGCGAGCGGCGGCCCGTCCCCGGCCACGAGCAGGGCACCGCCTGGGCCCAGAGTCGTGGCCACGGCTTGGACCCTCCAGGCCTGCCGGGCGGCAGCCGTGGCCTCGGCTACGGCCCGCAGGGCTACGTGAGGTCGACCGCTCCCGGCCCCGGGCGGTGAGGGGGCCGGGCTCAGGAAAGCCGTCCGGAGCTCGGCCAGGTTCGGCGTCACCAGCGTCGCCCCGGGGACCGGCTCGCAGCCGCGGGGATGTGGGTCCCAGACCGTGGGCCGAAGGCGATGCTGCAGCGCCGAGCGCACGGTGGCGTTGCCGGTGAGGCCGCGGCCGTAGTCGGAGACGACGACCACGCCGGCGCCATGGACGGCGCTGACGGCGTCCGGGGGGAGGGCCCCGACCGGGGTGGGCGGAGATCCCCGGTCCACCCGGAGCAGCGGTCGGCCGTCCGCCAGGAAGCGGATCTTCTCTGGTGTCGGCCCCCCCGTCACGCTGATCAGCTCGATCCCGAACCCGTCGAGAAGGGCACGCAGCTCCTCTCCAGCCTCATCATCCCCGATGGAGGTCACCAAGGTGACCGGGTCGCCCTCCAGGGCGGCGAGGGCGGCCGTCAGTGCCGCCCCCCCGGGCCGGGCCCAGCAGGCCTGCTCGTCGAGGACCGGTACCGGGGCGTCGGGGCTCAAGCGCCCGGCGTGGCCCTCGACGTCGCGGTCGAGGAGGGAGTCGCCGAGCACCAGGATCCCCTCGGGCGGCGGAGTCATCGCCCACCGGCTCCGGTCAGCGAACGGGCCCGGTCGGGCTCGTCCACCACCTGCTGGTAGACGGCGGCCGTCCGGGCCGCCACCCGCGGCCATCCGTACACCGCCCCCGCCCGGCGAGCTCCGGCCTCTCCCAATCGGCGGGCCAGGGCGGGATCGGCGAACAGGGCTCCCAAGGTGTCGGCGAGGCGGCGTGGTTCGCCTGGTGGCACGTGCAAGCCGGTCTCGCCGTCGACGACCGACTCCCGCAGGCCACCGACCGCCGACACGACGGGGGGCACCCCGCATGCCATCGCCTCCAGGGGAACCATCCCGAAGGGCTCGTAGTAGGGCACGTTGACCACCGCATCGGCCGAACGCAGCAGCTGGGGAAGCTCGGACCTGCAGACCCGCCCGAGGAACCGGACGCGCTGGCTGACCCCGCAGCCCTCGGCCGCGGCCATCAGGCGGAGCACGTCAGGGTCGCCGTGCAACTCGTCACGTCCGGGGCCGCCGGCGATCAGCAGCTCGGTGTCTGGTAGCCAGGTCAGGGCCTTGATGACGTCGGCCACGCCCTTGCGTTCGACGAGCCGGCCGACCACCACGACCCGGTGCCCTGCCCGGCGGGCATCGGCGGGGCCGTCGGGACGGAACAGGGCCAGGTCCACCCCGCAGGGGATTACCGTGGCCCCCTTGGCGGGCGGTCCGAACCGGTCCAGCTCGGCAACCTCGTCCCAGCAGGTGGCTATGACCCGGTCGACCTTCCCGAGCAGCCACCGCTCCACGTCGAGCCGGTCGGGGGGGCTGGTGTCCGCCTCCCCTTGGTGGCGCTGCTTCACCGTTCCCAGGGCGTGGAAGGTGACCACGACCGGGATGCCGAGAGGCTGTGCGGCTCGGACCGACGCCAGGGCCGACATCCAGAAGTGGGCGTGGACTATGTCAGGCGGGTCTCGCCGCCATCGCTGGGCCAGGACGGCGGCGAAGTCGTCCATGTAGGGTCGCAGCTCGTCCTTGGGGACGGGCACGGGGGGCCCGGCGTCGACGTGGTCGACCAACGCCCCCCCGCCGCCCAGTACCCGGGGAGGCAGCCCCGGGTCGTCGCGGCGGGTGTGCACCACGACCCGGTGACCCTGGCGGACCAGCTCGGCGGCCAGGGCGGCCACGTGCACGTTCTGCCCTCCAGCGTCCGCCCCGCCGACAACGGCCAAGGGGCTGGCGTGCTCGGAGACCATTGCCACTTTCATCGGCGCTCGCCTTTCCTCATGCCGCTACTCGTTCGAGGAGCCGGTCCCAGTCTTCGAGGAACCTCTCGAGCCCGAACCGCTCCAGGGCGACCTGCCGGGCCCGGCGGCCAAGGGCGGCTGCCTCGTCTGGGTCGCTGAGCAGGCGCCGCATGCCCGAGCGGAGGGCGGAGACCCGGGTGGAGACGATCCCGGCGTCGTCGGGGACGGCTTCCCTGATGGCGGTGGCCTCGACGGCCACCACCGGCATCCCGAGGTGCATGGCCTCGATGAGGCTGAGGCCGAGGGACGTCCAGCGGTTCAGGTGCAGGTATAGGCGCCGCTCGGCCATGGCACCGTGCAGCTGGCTCTGGGGCAGGTCCTGGCCGCCCAGCGGCTCGGAGCGCATCCCGAACAGGTCACAGCGGCCGACGGTCCGGAAGGCGGCCAGCAGATCGGTCCCCGTCACCCTGCCCCGGGACACCGGGTCGTTGATCACGACGGCGGCGTGGGGGAGGGTCCCCCGGTAGCGGTGCCCGGGATCGACGACCCCGTGCTCGATCACGGTGCTGGGGGCCCGCCCGGTGTCCCAGAACAGCTGGTTGAAGTGGGTGACGTGGACCACGGTGATGTCGGGGCGGCCGGCGGCCGGATGGACGGCGCCGGCTACCGGTCCCTCGGGCGTGTTGTGCTCCACGTACACGGCGGGAACGTCCCGCCCCGGCCGTCGGCGGGTCCACCTCTCGGCCAGGCTGGCGAGCTCTGTCGGGCGCTGCAGGATGACAATGTCGATGTCGGTGCCGGCCGCCTGGTCCGGGGTCACCTCCTCCACGCTGGCGGGCCAGTCCCAGGTGGCAGCCCGGCCGAGCCCGTCCGGGCCCCTCCCCGGGAGCACCGGGACCAGGAAGGTGTGCGCTCCCTGCACGAGGCTGGTGGTCCACGAGCCGTGCACGTGCCAGAGCAGGATCCTCATCAGGACCCGACCTCGACGGAGGTGGCGTGTGGCGGCGCGCCCACCGGGAGCCCCCCTGGGGCCGCCGGGGGGGCAGGGGAGGCGAGCAGGCTGAGGGCGTCTGCGACCTCGTCGGGCTCGACCCCGTCCAGACACGGGTGTCCAGCGACTGGGCACTGCCGGGCCCGGCAGCCGGCGCACGCGATGTCCTGGTCGCCGAGCAGCACGTGGGGCACCATCCAGGGCCGCCACCGGACGGCAGGGACTGTAGGGGCGTAGAGGCTGACCACCGGGGTCCTTACTGCTGCGGCCAGATGGGCCGGTCCGGTGTTGCCTACGACCACCGCTGCCGCTCCGGCGAGGGTGCGGGCCAGACCGGCGAGATCGAACTGGCCCCCCATGTCCAGTCCCCGACGGCCGGCGACCCTGGCGGTGAGCGCCTGCTCGCCGGGGCCGCCCGTGACCACCACGGGCCAGCCTCTCGCTGCAAGTAGCCCCACGGTCTCCGCGTAGCGCTCGGCGGGCCAGGACCGGGCGGCAACCGACACTCCCGGGTGGACCACCACGTACTGGCCGCCGGCAAGACCGGGCACAACCGGACGGTCCTCGAGCCCTGGGGGACCCACCGCCACCCGGAGGGCGCCGTTGTCGCCGGGCGGCAAGTGGTAGCCCATGGCCTCACCGAGGGAAAGGGCCCGGACCACCTCGTGCACGTCGTCGTCGACGAGATGGCGCACGTCGAGGAGGGATCCCGGGTAGTCCACGCTGACAGCACCGATCCGGCTGATGCCGGCCATGCGCCCCACCATTGCCAGGGGGAGCGGGCTTTGATGGAAGGAGGTCAGCACCACGGCGGTGTCGACCCGCAGCTGTGCGAGCAGGCCCACGAGGGCGTCCACCGAGGCTCGGGTGACCGGGGAGGGGGGGTTGGCGATCCAGCCGGCGTCGTGGACCACGACCCGGTCGACCCCCGGCAGCAACCGGGCGGCCGCCGCTCCCGAGGGAGACGCCAGGTAGGTGACCTCGTCGCTGCTGTAGGCGACGGCTCGCACGAGGGGGCCGGAGAGGAGGACATCGCCGAGGCGGTCCAGCCGGGCGACCAGGGTATGGGTCAACACATCCTCGCCAGGACCAGATCAACCGCTCGGCCGACGTTGGCGGCGACGACGGGGGCGGCGACCACCTCCCTCGGGCGGGTGGCGCGCGTAGGGACGAGGACGCCGCGGGCTCCAGCGGCGGTGGCCGCCTCGACGTCAGAGCCGATGTCACCGATCACCACGCAGAGGCCCGGGTCGAGGCCGAGGGCGGCCGCGGCGGCCTTGACCAGCCCCGGGGCCGGCTTGCGGCATCCGCATCCGTCGGCCGGGGCATGCGGGCAGACCTGCCAGGTGTCGAAGGGGCCGAGCAGCTCGTCGAGGCGCCGGTTCACGGCCTGCACCTGCTTCAGGGTCGCCCTGCCGCGCCCGACGGCGCTCTGGTTGGTGACCACCCCCACGGCCAGGCCTGCCGACCGGGCCCGGCGGACCGCAGCCCGGGCGCCAGGCATCAGGGTGACCCGGTCAGGGTCGGTGTTGCCGGGGAGGTCCTCGATCAGGGTCCCATCCCGGTCGAACAGCACGGCGGCCGGCGCCCAGCGCGGGTCGACCTTCGCCCCCCGGGGTCGCATCCCCGGGCGGGACAGGACAGGGGGTGGCTGGAGGGCGAGAGGGCTGCGGGGCCGGCCCAGCGGGGCCCGCTCGGTGTCCCGGAGATGGGCGGGGAGGAGCCACCGGCCGCGGAGGCGGTGGGCGACGGCGGCGGGGGGGATGACCGCGGAGCTGACCGCCATGATGAGGATCTCGTCAGCGGTCCGTGGTCCCGGGGCGGTTCTGGAGAGCGTGAAGGCGGCGGTCAGGGCCAGCCAGCCGAGGGCCGCCCCGGAGGCGGTTCGCCGGTGCCTGCCCGCCAGGGCGGCCACTGTGAGGCCGGCAGCGTAGGTGGTCAGCAGGTGCCGGCCGTTGCGGCCCGGCTCGGCACCGGCTGCCTGCCGCCACCAAGGGCCGTGACGGGCCGCCATCAGCACGTCGTCGGCGTTGCCGGCCTGGGCCCTGATGCTGACCCAGCGGCCCGCAGGGCGGACAGGGTGGACGGTCCGGCGTGAGCCCTGCACTATGAGGTAGCCAGCCTCACCGACCCGCAGCCCGAGGTCGGCATCTTCACGGAAGGCCCGCGGGAAGCGCTCGTCGAAGCCGCCCACCTCCTCGAGCACCTCCCGCCGGTAGGCCAGGTCGGCGGTTGCCCACCGGGCCGTCATCAGCCCCGCCGTGTTGCGCTCCCAGTCGGTCGGGCGGCGGCCCTCCGGGAGCGGGACCCGGATGCGACCCTGGCTGCCGCCCACCTCCCAGGGCAGGCCGGCCAGGTCGGCGGCGAGGTCGGCCTTCCACTCGGGGGTGGGGACCACGTCGTCGTCGAGGAACACCACCCACGGCGACGAGGTCGCCTTCCAGCCCCGGTTGCGGGCCGCGGCTGGCCCCCGCCCGCCCAAAGGGATGGCTCGCACCGGGAGCGGCCCGTCCTGGTGGGAAGCAGGGAGAGGCCCCTCGGGGGAGGAGCGGTCGTCGACCAGGACCACCTCGACGGGAGCGGGCCCGCAGCCGGAGGCCAGTGCCTCGAGTAGGCGCACGAGAGAGGGGCGGCCGACGGTCGGCACGACCACGCTGTAGTCCGCCGTGCCGCTCATGGCCGTGGCCCGCGGGCCAACGCCGCTGAGGTGGCCACCTCGCTCGGCGAAGTCGCCGAGAGCTGCCAGGAGAACCCCGTCCGGGCGCGCCGGCGCCGGACCACGAAAGGCCCCATGGCGAGCAGGTCGACGGGTGCGGATCCGAAGAGCTCGAGGGCGTCGCGAGGGTCGTCCACCATCGGCCGGCCGGCGGTGTTGAGGCTGGTGTTGATGAGGACCGGGACCCCGGTGCGCGCCTCGACGGCCTGCAGAAGCCGGTGCACGAGCGGCTCAGAGGCGGCGTCCACGGTCTGGGCCCGTGCTGAGCCGTCGACGTGCACGGCGGCGGCGATCCTCTGGCGCCACTCGGGCCGGACCCGGTGGGTGAAGAGCATGTAGGGGCTGGGCAAGGGCCCCTCGAAGATCTCTGCCGCCCGTTCGGCCAGGACCATGGGGGCAACGGGCCGGAACTGCTCTCGTCCCTTGATGGCGTTCATCCGGTTGAGGTTGTCGGAATGGGCGGGATTGGCCAGCAGGCTGCGGTGCCCGAGCGCCCGGGGCCCGTACTCGCTACGGCCCTGGAACCAGGCCACCACCCCATTGGCGGCCAGCACGTCGGCGACCGTGCCGGCGAGGTCGGCCGGCCTTTCGTAGGCGACGTCCGCCGCGAGCAGCCAGGCCTCGAGGTCATCGTCGGACCACTCCCGGCCCAGGGCAGCCGTGGTGAAGGCGCCGGGCCGGTCCCCTACCTCGTGGGAGGCGTAGAGTGCCCCACCGAGAGCGGTGCCAGCGTCGCCGGCGGCGGGTTGCACCCAGATGCGCTCGAAGGGGCCTTCGGCCACCAGCCGGGAGTTCGCCACACAGTTGAGCGCCACCCCGCCCGCCATGGTCAGGCTGGCCTCCCCGGTCGCCCCGTGCAGCCAGCGGGCCAGATCGAGGAGGACCTCCTCCAAGCGGCGCTGGACGCTGGCGGCCAGATCGGCATGAGACGATGCCCAAGGAGTGCCCGCCCTCCGGAAGGGGGCCAGGTCTTCCCAGGGGATGGGCTCGACACGGAATCCGCCATCGCCGGTGGTGGTGATCATCCGGCGTAGCAATGGCAGGTGGACAGGCTGGCCGTAGGAGGCCATGGCCATCACCTTGTACTCGTCGGAGGAGCGCTGGAAACCCAGGTGCATGGTCAGCTCCTCGTACATCAGCCCCAGGGAGTGGGGAAGCTCCTGGGAGAAGAGGACCTCGAGCCGACCGTTGCGGGACCGGCCGGCCAGGTGGGACCCGACCTCGCCCCGCCCGTCGAGCACGAGGACGGCCGAGTCCCTGTAGGGGGCGGCCAGGTAGGCCGAGGCGGCATGGGCGACATGGTGCTGGATGTAGCGCATCCGGGATCCGTCCAGGCCCGGGAAGGCCGATTCCAAGAAGGACGGCGCCCGTTCCACATACAAGGTGCGCAGAGCCTCCCAGTCGTTGGCGGTGACGAGGTCCGCACCTCCTCCCCTGGCTCGTCCCCCGCTCGGCGCCGGCCCGGGGCGGTCGTCCGAGCGGGAGGGACGGGCCGGATCGAGCAGGCAGGGGTCGTACGAATAGGTGACCACGTCCAGGTCGGCTGGGCCGATGCCGGCCCTGGCCAGGCACCAGCTGATGGACCGCTCCGGCAGCTCCCACGTCGAGAAGGGGACGGCCCGCTTCCCGTGCTTGATCCGGCTGAAGCGCTCCTCCTCGGCCGCGGCCACCGTCTCCCCGTCGATGACCAGTGCGGCGGCGGGGTCGTGAAAGATCGCGTTGATGCCAAGCACCGCTGCCACGCGGTCCTCCTTGCGCCTGTCGTGAGCCTCAGAGAGGCGGTGGTCTCACTTCCGGTCCCACGGCCGCTCATCCCCGACGGCGACCGTGGCGCCACCTTTACCCGCTCCCCAGGAGGAAATCACCTGCAGATAACTACCTGCAGGCTGTTTTTCACCGGGCCGAGGCAGTGGGTAGGAGGTGGCAATGCCGACGAACGACCGGGTGACCGTGGTGATCGCCACTGCCAACCGTGTCTCCCAGCTCTGTGAGACCCTCGAGCGGCTGCTCCGGTTGCCCGAGTCACCTCCGGTCGTGGTGGTGGACAACCGTTCCGCCGACGGCTCACCCGAGCAGGTCGGCCGCCTGTTCCCTGCTGTCCGGGTGCTGGCCCTTCCTTCCAACGAGGGGGCCGGGGCCCGCACCATCGGGGCCCGGGCCGCGGCCACTCCCTATGTGGCGTTCTGTGACGATGACTCCTGGTGGGATCCAGGGGCTCTCACCGTTGCCGCCGATCGCCTCGACAGCGATGATGAGCTGGGTCTGGTCGCCGCCAAGGTGCTGGTCGGTGGGGCGGAGACCCTGGACCCAGTCTCGCAGCTGATGGGGACAGGCGTCCTCGACGAGCGGTTTCGCCCGAACCCGGCCGGGCCACGCGGGGTGACCGGGTTCCTGGCCTGTGGGGCGGTGGTGCGCCGATCGGCCTTCCTGGCTGTGGGCGGCTTCGAGCCCTGCCTCGGCATAGGAGGAGAGGAGGAGCTGGTGGCCTTGGACCTGGCCGGGGCGGGCTGGAAGCTGGTCTACGAACCCGATGCCGTGGTGCGCCACCACCCTTCGCCGCGCCGTGACATATGGGGACGCCACCGGCGCCTGGCCTGCAACCATCTGCTCACTGCCGGCCTGCGGTACTCTCCCCGGACCCTCTGCCACCGGGCCACCAGCCTGCTCAAGGACCCCGGCCGTGGGGGGGCGGCCTGGTGGGGTGTGGCTGACGCTCTTGGTTCCGCGCCGTGGGTGCTGGCGCACCGCCGGAAGGTGGACTGCGCCCTGGAAGCAGTGTTTGCTCCGGGGGCACCGCCGGCCACTCCCGCGCCCGCCCCATCGGTCGGCAGGGGCACCGGCGCCATGGGGGAGAAGGGGCTTTCGGCCCTGATCGGGGGACCGGTTCGAGACCTAGGATGCCGTCATGAGCGCCGGTCGAGATGAGCCACCTGCTGAGGCGCCCCCGGGAGGGAGCCGTGGACGTGTAGTGGTGGGCGTGGACGGCTCGGCCGGTTCGCTGCAAGCCCTCCAAATGGCGGTCGAGGAGGCCAGGTACCGGGGAGCGACCCTCCATGCGGTCCTGGCCTGGCACGTGCCCGAGTACTACTACGGCACTCCCACGGGCATGGTCCCCCCACCGCCACCCACCCTCGCCGAGGACGCTGCCCTCGAGGCCAAGGAGCGGCTGGCCCGGATCCTGAAGAGGGTGCCGGGCGATACCCAGGTAGTGGCCCAGGTGATCGAGGACCACCCCGCCAAGGCGCTCGTCCAGGCGGCCGAGGGGGCGGACCTGCTGGTGGTGGGAGTCGCGGCCGGGGTGGCTTCTCGGGCCTCCTGCTGGGGTCCGTGAGCCAGGCCTGTGCTCATCACTCCCCCTGCCCGGTGCTGATCGTGCCCCCCGGCCAGGCGGAAGGAAGGCGACCGACCCCGAGGTGAGCCTCGCCTCCCGGCGGCCACCGGCTCAGCGGCTCAGGCCACCCCCCTCCACTCCGGGATCCGCCGGAGGCGGCTGAGGGCGCGGCCCTCGATCTGGCGGACCCGCTCGGTAGAGACCCCGATGGTGCTGGCCGTCTCGGCCAGGGTGCGGGGCTCCTCGCCGTCGAGCCCGAACCGCTGGGTGATGACGGTCGCTTCGAGCGGGGGCAGGGAGGCCAGGAGTCGGCGTACCTCGCTGGCGACGGACCGGCTGACGGCGACGAGGTCGGGACCGGCCGATGGATCGGCCACCCAGTCCTGCAGCTCCCCCCCATTGTCGCCCACTGGTGAGGAAAGGGACGTGAGCTGCCGGTCGGACCGCAAGGTGGTGGTCACCTGGCTGGGGTCCATACCCACTTCTCCTGCCAGCTCCGCCACAGAGGGAGTGCGCCCCAGGCGGTGCCTCAGGAGCTCCTCTGCTCTCCCCAGGGTGGCCACCTGCTCATGGGCGCGCCGGGGGAAGCGGATCGTCGAGCCGCTCTCGGCGATGGCGCCGATGATGGCTCGCCGGATCCACCAGGTGGCGTAGGTGGAGAACTTGAACCCCAGCTCCCCGTGGAAGCGCTTGGCAGCGCTCATGAGCCCCAGGTTCCCTTCCTGGATGAGGTCGGCCAGATCCAAGCCGTGGTGCTGGTAACGCTTGGCGATCGACACGACCAGCCTCAGGTTGGCCACGACGAGCCTTCTCTGAGCCTCCTCTCCCCGCAGCATCTCCCGACGGAGATGGGCCTGGGCGGACCGTCCCAGGTGGCGTCGGCCCGCCAGCTGAGCGCTGGCCGCCAAGCCCTGCTGGATCTCCCTGCTCAGCCTGGCCTCCTCGTCACGGCGCAGGAGCTGGTGGCCACCGATCTCGCCCAGGTAGCGGCCCAGTGAGTCCGGTGCCGGAGGGGCCGGCATGGGCTCTGGCTCCTCGTCCCAGCCGTCAGGAACGGTCCCGCTCATCGGATCTCCCCTCCTCGGCGAGAACTCCATCTCGGGATGCTAAAGGAGGTCCACATCGGCGGGCAGGGCCGAAAGTCCCTAGGGCGGTATCCTCAGCGGATCCGGTCCGGAGCCTGGCGGCGCCTCGGGCTCCTCAGGCTGGCGAGAGAAGGCTGCTGGCTGATGCTGCCGATCCTTTCGCGGGAGAGGCCCCCTCGGCCGTCAGCCGCCGGCCCGCCAGCTTGGTCGTATGTATGCGCATCAGGTAAGCGTCCCGCAGGGGTCGCTTGGCCCCGGGGGCGAAACGAAGCGAGGTGGCACTCGTCTGGTGGACCACCCCCTGGACGACGACGCACCAGCCGGCACCGTCCGGCTCGACATGGTCCACCTCGAAGGTCACGTGGTGGTTGCTCACCCCGGCCAGCCCCTGGGGACGGTCGGCCTCGAACACGACGGCCCCACTGAGGTCGAGGGTGTAGCTCACCAGGAAGACCTGGGGACGCCCTTCTCTCACCACGGCGAGCCGGCCAAACCTCTGGCTGGCGAGCAAGTCCCGGCATTCCCGCTCGCCCATGCCATCCACGACGACCATGGGTCCTCCGATCCTTTCAACGCTCCTCCTTGACCTTGGCTAGGCGCACGGTCCGGACGCAGGGCCGAAGGTCCTGATCCGGGCCTGCCAGGTTCGGGACCTTTGCCCCTGTTGGGCCACCTGTGGTGGGGTTTTGCTCCCCTTGTCGCCGCTCGCCGGGTCGAGCGGGAGAAAGGGCAGGGCAACATGTTCGACAGGATCCTCGTGGCGGTAGACGGGTCGGACTACTCCAAACGGGCCGTCGAGGCAGCTGGCGGACTGGCTCGGTTGTCCGGCGGGTCGGTCCGGGCCGTCCATGTGGTGGAGGTGGGGATGATCGGTGGGGCGGCCGGGCTGGTACCGGACGAGGATCTGCCCGGCCCCCACGCTCTCGTAGGCGAGGCGGCCCAGCGGCTCGAGGCCGAAGGCGTCAGTACCGAGGCGGTGCTCGCTCGGGCGGCCGCGGGATACGTGGCGGCGGCGCTGCTGGAGCAGGTGGCTGACATGAACGCCGACCTCGTGGTGATGGGCAGCCGAGGCCACGGAAACCTGGCGGGCTTGCTCCTGGGCAGTGTGAGCCACAAGGTGGTGCAGCTGGCTCCCTGTCCAGTGCTCGTGGTGCACTAGCTGGGCCGGAGGGGTGGCGTGTTCGAAAGGGTCCTCATGGCTGTGGACGGGTCAGCCCATTCGCAGCGAGCCCTCGAAGCAGGTCGGGCCCTGGCCCTCACGGCGGGAAGCGAGCTTCGCCTGCTGCAGGTGGTGGAGCGGGGCTACGGGAGGAAGCTCAGCCCCGTCGACCTGAGCGATCGCACCTGGGCCAAGGAGGCCGTGGACAGGACGGTGGCCGAGCTCAGGGAGGCGGGCATCGAGGCTTCCGGTTCCTGCCGGTGCGCGCTGAGGGGGCACACGGCCAACGAGATCCGGGACGAGGCGGCGCGGTTCCGGGCTTCTGTGATCATCATGGGCACCAGGGGGCTCTCGGACCTGGCCGGGGCCACCCTTGGTAGCGTCAGCCACCAGGTTCTCCACCTCGGCTTCCTACCGGTGCTGCTGGTCCACCGGGACGATGCCCCCATCTCCTTCCACAGCATCCTGCTTGCCACTGACGGCTCCCAGGGGGCGGAAGGTGCGCTGGATGCCGCCGGGCAGCTGGCTCGCAGCGTGGACGGGGAGGTCCATGTCCTTCACTGCGCCGAGTACGAGGTGGTGAGGGGAGGTGGCTACGACCTCGAGCTGTTCGAGGACGCCATGGGGATCGTGAAACGTGCAGTGGCCGACCTGCACAGGAGGGGAGCCAAGGCCACGGGCGACGTTCACCGTTGCCAGAGGGGGACGGTCGCTCGGGAGATAGTGGGCCAGGCGACGGCTCGGGGGGCGGCCCTCATAGCAATGGGCACGAGGGGTCGCTCCGACCTCGGCTCCCTCGTGCTCGGCAGCACCCTGCACAGGGTCCTCCACCTGGCCGGCGTGCCCGTCCTGGCCGTGCCGCAGGCGACCGGGAGCTAGTGCCGTGAGACCGGGGTGCAGCAGGGCTGCCCGGGCCGTCCGGGTTCCTGCGCGCTCAGTCAGGCTCGGGCAACGGGGCCTGGCCGGCCAGGCAGGGGTCATCCCGGGGGGTAGGGCTGCTCCCCAAGCCCCCCGAAGCGGTCACC
Source organism: Actinomycetota bacterium (assembly GCA_021325455.1). GTDB lineage: Bacteria > Actinomycetota > Acidimicrobiia > Acidimicrobiales > JAJPHD01 > JAJPHD01. Next base: position 166,633 of record JAJPHD010000010.1, on the reverse strand, counting down.
CCCAGGGGCCTCAGCAGGACGGGGAGGATATCGCGCATGGACACGACGCCGATGGGCTCGCCCAGCGGGTTGATGACCACGATGTGGCGGACCCCGTGGCGGACCATGATGCCGGCTGCCTCTCCCAGGGTCGTGGTGGGGGTGACCCATATGGGGTGGGGGCTGGTCACAGCGGCCACGGGGGCCTTCGGGCCCAGGCCCTCGGCCAGCCCGTGGGCCAGGTCCCGCTCGGTGACCAGGCCAGGGGGGGTGCCCTCCACCACCAGAGTGGATGTCGAGGCGGTCCTCATGCGGGTAGCTGCCTCTTGAAGGTCGCAGGTTGGCGGCACCGAGACCAGGGCCCGCATGGTGACCTCCTCCAAGGGAGTCCTTACCTGAGCCAGCACATCCTTGTCCACCGTCACGAGCCCACCTTGCCTCCGGGCCCGAGGGGGGACCAGGGCCGAAGGGCCCTAGCCGCTTTGGCAGAGGCAGTTCCATGATGGCCGTGTGGAGCCAGGGGAGCCGTCGCCGGGAGGAAGCACCGGGTACCTGGTCGGCCCGGACGGGCTGGAGACGTTGGGGCGGGAGACATGCCTCCGGCTCCTGGCCGAATCCCGGATAGGGCGGGTGGTGATGGCGACGGGCGGCCGACCTGTTGCCCTTCCCGTCGCCTACCGTGTCGCCGAGGGAAGGATCCTCTTCTTCACGGGAGTGGGGTCCAAGCTGGGAGCGGCCTTCCGTGGGGAGGTCCTGGGCTTCGAGGTGGACGAGGTCGATCCGGCCACAAGGACCGGCTGGAGCGTTCTTGTCGTGGGCCGGTCAGCGGTCGTCTATGACCGCATGCCTGCCGTGATGGCCGGGCTGCAGGCCTGGGCTGCAGGGACGAGGCCGTACCTGGTTGCCATCGAGCTGGATTCCGTCACGGGCCGCCGGGTCTCGACCCACCCCCTGTGAGACCCGATGCCTCCGAGGGACCAAAGGCCCTGGGGCCTCCCCCTCCCGGGGGTGAAGCTGGCGGCAGTTGCTTGCGGGCTCTTGGAGAGGAGGAGGGAGATGTACGAGAAGCTCGTGCTGGCCGTGGATTGGTCGGAGCACGCCAAGCGGGCCCAGGAGGTGGCCAGGGAGCTGGCTCTCCTGGCCGGGTCCGAGGTGCGCGTGGTCCACGTCGTGGAGGAGGCCTACGGAGGCAGGCTGGGGCCCTACGACACCGAGGACTGGAACGACGCCCAGAGCCTGGTGGAGGGTGTGGCAGGCGCGCTGCGGACAGCCGGGGCCAAGGCCACAGCCTCGTGCCGCAGGGCGCTCGTGGGGCGGGCCGCCCTGGAGATCGTGGCCGAGGCCGACGAGTCAGGCTCTTCCTTGATCATCATGGGCACCCGGGGCCACTCTGACCTGGCCGGCCTGGTCCTGGGCAGCGTGAGCCACAAGGTCCTCCACCTGTCGCACTGCCCGGTACTGGTCACGCGGTGAGCCCCGGTCCCAGGCCGGGTCGCGAGGCGATGCCCCCGTCCCGCCGACCGGTGCTGGTGGTCGCTTAGGCCTCTGCCCGGTCCCGGTTCAAGGGGACGCTCCAGGTGAGCACGGTGCCGCCTCCATCTCCCGGGGCCACCGCCATGGTGCCGCCGAGGGAGCGGGCCCGGCTGGCCATGTTGGCCAGGCCCAGGCCCTTCCTCTCTCCCTGGTCGGAGATGCCCAGCCCATCGTCTGTCACCTCCAGTACGAGCTCAGAGGCATCGCGCACCGCCACCAGGACCTTGACCGAGCGGGCCCTGGCGTGGCGGCCCACATTGGCCAGCGCCTCTCGCAATGCCGCCGTCAGGTGGTCACCGACGTGGCCAGGGACCGTGGAGTCGAGGGGCCCGTCCAGATGGACCTCAGGGCGGAAACCGAGGGAACCAGCCGCCTCCTCCACCACGCTCGTGATCCGGCCCCGGAGGCTGTCCCCCGAGGTGGACAGAGCGAAGATGGTGGTGCGTATCTCCCGGATGGTCTCGTCCAGGTCGTCTATGGCCATTTGCACCCTTCTTGCCACCTCGGGCACCTGGAACATGCCGGCGAGCCCTTGGAGGCGCAGCCCCGTGGCGAAGAGGCGCTGGATCACGGTGTCGTGCAGGTCCCTGGCTATCCGTTCCCTGTCCTCCAGGCGGGACAGCTCGGCCAGGCGGTCCACCAGGCGAGCATTGTGGATGGCCATGCCGGCGGCCACGGCCACGCTCATCACCAGCTGCTCGTCAGCCAGGGTGAACTGGTCGCCTGCCTCCTTGTCGGCCAGGTAGAGGTTGCCGAACACCTCGCCCCGGACGCGGATGGGTACGCCGAGGAAGCTGTGCATGGGCGGGTGGCCCGGGGGGAAGCCGACGGAACGGGGGTGGGTGGTGAGCTCCTCGAGCCGCAGCGGGCGGGGATCAGTGATGAGGAGGCCGAGGACCCCCTTTCCCTCGGGAAGGCGCCCCTGGCAGAACCCGGGGTCCGCTCCTATCGTGTGGAAGTCCGCCAGTCCCTGGCCGGACCGGTCGAGCACGCCCAGGGCGCCGTAGCGGGCGCCGGTGAGGGACGTGGCCGCTCCCAGCACGTGCTGCAGGATGGCAGGAAGGTCGAGGTCCGACTCCACGAGAAGTGCCGCGTCCAGGAGGGCCTGCAGTTGCTTGGGATCCTCTATGGCGTGGTACGGCACGGCAGCGATGGTAGATGAGCCATGATGGGGGTGTGACGGTGCGGGTCTTCCTGCTGGACGATCACGAGCTGGTGCGCCGGGGGATTCGGGACCTGCTGTGGGCGGCCGAGGACATACAGGTGGTGGGGGAGGCGGCCACGGCGGCCGAGGCCCTGGACCGCATCCCCCACTTGCGTCCCGACGTGGCGGTGCTGGACGTGCGCCTCCCGGACGGGGACGGGATCGAGGTGTGCCGCGACATCCGCTCGGCCTACCCGGAGGTGGCCTGCCTGATGCTCACCTCGTATGCCGACGACGAAGCCCTCCTGGCTTCGGTCGTGGCGGGGGCCTCGGGCTACGTGCTCAAGCAGATCCGGGGCCAGGACCTGGTGCAGGACATCCGCAAGGTGGCCGCCGGTGGCTCCCTCCTGGACCCCAAGCTCACGGCCAGGGTGCTGGACCGGCTGCGCTCGGGGCGGGCTGAGGACCCCCGCCTGGCCCGGCTCTCCGAGCAGGAGCGCCGCATCCTGGACCTCGTGGCCGAGGGTCTCACGAACCGCCAGATCGGCGAGAGAATGTACCTGGCCGAGAAGACGGTGAAGAACTACATGTCCAACGTGCTGGCCAAGCTGGGCATGACAAGACGCTCCGAGGCCGCCGCCTTCGCGGCCCGGCTGGCCGAGCGGCAGGCCCACCCCTCCCGGGACTTGTAGGCCGGCTGCTGGGTCGGGACTTCCGGCCCTAGGCACCGGCGCGCCGGCCCACCATGGTGAGGCCATGGTCTCCAGCCTCGTGGACCCCGGTAGCCCTGTTGGCGTCCTGCACCTGCGGGCTCCGCGGCGGCTTCCAGCCCAGGCGTCCCTGGCCGAGGCTGCTGCCCTGATGCGCGGCGACGAGGCTTCGCTGGTCCTGGTGGGTGACCGGGGCGGGGTCCTCACCGAGCGCGACCTCGTGATCGCCATGGCCGCAGGCGCGCCGCCAGAGACACCGGCCCGGTCCTTCGCCAGCCAAGCCCCCGTGGCGGCCTCAGCCGAGACCAGCCTGGGGGAGGCCGTGATGACCATGCTGGACCACGGGATCCGCCATCTCCTGGTGACCGACAGGGAAGGCAGGGAGGTTGGCGTGCTCTCCGCCCGGGAGGCGGCCAGGATGTTGCTCCACAGCCTCCCCTCGCCGTATCACCGGCAGGAGGGTGAGGATGCCCATGGGCCACAGCTCGAGGAGCTGGGGCGCCAGGAGAGCCTGGCTCTCCTGGGCACCGAGCACCTGGGTCGCCTGGCCGTGGTGGCGGGCACCAGCTTCGAGAGCGCCCGACCGGACATCTTCCCGGTCAACTACGCGCTGGCCCCCGATGCCAGCATCGTGGTCCGCACCGCCGAGGGCGCCAAGCTCTCCAGTGCCCGGCTTTGGTGGGTGGCATTCGAGGTCGATGCCGTCGAGCGGCTGGAGCGGAGGGCATGGAGCGTGGTGGTGAGGGGGCCCGCCGAGGAGATCACCGACTCCCTGGGACCAGAGGCGGAGCGCCTCCGCCAGCTCCCGCTGGTCCCCTGGGCCCCGGGGCCGCGGGACCGGTGGTTGCGCATCACCCCCGAGGCCGTCTCGGGCCGGCGCATAGCGCCGCTGCCCCGTTGATCCCCGGGACCTAGGTCCCTGCATGGAAGGACCATGGGCCCTGGGAGGGGGTGGGCGGGTTCCGTAGCTTGCAAGGTGAGAAGCGTCGGTAGACAAAAGGAGGTTGGCCATGGCGGCAAGAGCGATCGAGCCGATCAAGCTGAAGGAATGGCCGGTGGCCAGGTGGCTGTACGGATCGCGGTGGGCGTCGGGGATCTGGCTGGTGGCCCGGGTCTGGCTCGGCTACGAGTGGGTCAAGGCCGGAACCTCCAAGATCTGGGGGGGGGAGGCAGCCGGGTTCTGGAACGGAGGGGCGGCGGTCAAGGGCTTCGCCGCCGGGGCCATCGCCCAATCCCATGGCGCCCACCCCCAGGTGGCCTACGGGTGGTGGGTCCAGTTCCTCCAGGGGTTCGTGCTCCCCAACCACGCCTGGATAGCCAAGTTGGTGGCGGTGAGCGAGGTGACCGTGGGGGTGGCTCTCATAGCCGGCCTCTTCACTGGCATAGCCGCCTTCGGCGGTCTGCTGCTCAACTTCACCTACGTGATGTCGGGCACGGTGGCCACCAACCCCGTGCTCATCATCGTGGGAGTCCTCCTCGTCCTGGCCTGGCGGAATGCCGGCTACCTGGGGCTGGACGGGCTCCTGCTCCCCCGCCTGGGGACCCCATGGCAGCAGGGGAGCTTGGCCCGGATCCTGCCCCACCGGCGGGCTGTGGACGGAAGCCTCGGTCGTGCGGCCTGAGCGGCCCGGGCGGGACCCTTCCCCGGCCTGGCTCCGGCCAGGCCGGGCTGAGGCGTCCGATCTGCCTGCGGCACCGTCACTGGTCGAGCTGAGCAGGCGGCAGTCCCTGCGGCTGCTCGGGACCAGGCGGGTGGGGCGCCTGGCCGTGGTGGCCGGGGGCCGCCCCGACATCTTCCCGGTGAACTACTCGGTGGCCGACGACGGCTCGGTGCTGGTGCGAACCGATCCGGGGACCAAGCTGAGCGAGGGCAGCCAGTGGTGGGTCGCCTTCGAGGTGGACGAGACCGAGGAGGCGGACAGGAGCGGCTGGAGCGTGGTGGTGAAGGGCTTGGCCTTCGACGTGACCAGGACCCTCGATCCACGCTCCCGACGCTTGCAGCGTCTGTCCGTGGACTCCTGGGCCCCCGGGCCCCGGGCCCGGCTGCTCGCCATCACCCCGGAGGTGGTGACGGGCAGGCGCCTCTTGCCCCGTCCCCCCGCCCCGGCCGGTGCCGGCTCCGGCTCATGAACCGCCTGGAGCCCGTCCGGGCCGACCTCGGGTCGCGGGGTGGTGGGCGCTATGTGGACCCCTCGGGCTCGGAGAGCCTGTCCCGGGAGGAGTGCCTGGGCTACCTGGCTGGGGCTGACTTCGGGCACCTCGGACTCTCGGAGGGGGCCCTGCCCGTCATCCTCCCCGTCAACCTGGCGGTGCGGGACGAGGAGGTCATCGTGCGCACTCAGCCCGGTTCGAAGCTGTTGGCTGCCGCCCTGCACTCGGTGGTGGCCGTCCAGGCCGAGGGGCTGGGGGAGGACGGGTGCGTCTGGAGCGTCCTGATCCAGGGCATCGCCTACGAGGTCACCCATCCCGACCGAGTGGCCCGTCTGCGGGCCCAGGGTCCTGACCCCCTCGTTCCCCACCGGGGCGGGCGCTTCATCGCCATCCCTATCCAGTTGGTCTCGGGCCGGCGCTTCCGGCCCCGGGGCGGGGGAGCGGCCGGGCCCGTCCCCGGCCCGGGAGACCGGGAGGGGGCCTAGGCAGTGGGGCAGGCCTCGCTCCTCAGCAGGCGGTGGACCACCTTCTTGCTCCCGGGAGGAGTGGAGATGGCCTGGCAGTCTGGGTCAAGGTGGAGGCCATGAGCCCTCTGCCCCCCGAGGAGCTGGCAAGACTCGACGCCTGGTGGCGGGCTGCCAACTACCTGTCCGTGGGCCAGATCTACCTCCTGGCCAACCCGCTGCTGAGGGAGCCCCTGCGCCCCGAGCACATCAAGCCCCGATTGCTGGGGCACTTCGGTACGGCGCCCGGCCTCAACCTGGTCTGGACCCACCTCAACCGGGCCATAAGGAACCGGGACCTGCAGGTGCTGTTCGTCTGCGGCCCGGGCCACGGTGGCCCGGCCATGGTGGCCCAGACCTGGCTGGAGGGCTCCTACACCGAGACCTACCCCCATGTGAGCAGGGACGAGGCGGGCATGCAAAGGCTGTTCCGCCAGTTCTCGTTCCCCGGAGGCATCCCTTCCCACGCCTCCCCGGAGACCCCGGGGTCCATCAACGAGGGAGGCGAGCTGGGCTATTCGCTCCTGCACGCCTACGGTGCGGCCTTTGACCACCCGGACCTCGTCGTGTGCTGCGTCATCGGCGATGGAGAGGCGGAGACGGGTGCCCTTGCCACCTCGTGGCACTCCAACAAGTTCCTCAACCCGGCGACGGATGGAGCGGTGCTCCCCGTGCTCCACCTGAACGGGTACAAGATCGCCAACCCCACGGTGCTGGCCCGCATACCCGAGGAGGAGCTGGCCGACCTCCTCCGGGGCTATGGCCACGATCCGCTGTTCGTGGAGGGGAACCAGCCCGAGGCCGTCCACCAGGCCTTTGCCTCCGCCCTGGACCAGGCGTTGGACTCCATCGAGAGCATCCAGCATGCGGCCAGGGCCGGGACCACCACCCAGCGGCCTCGGTGGCCCATGATCGTGCTGCGCACGCCCAAGGGCTGGACGGGCCCGGCCGTGGTGGACGGGCTGCCCGTCGAGGGCACCTGGCGCTCCCACCAGGTGCCCCTGCCCGAGGTGCGGACCAACCCCGAGCACCTCCGCCAGCTGGAGGAGTGGATGCGCAGCTACCGGCCCGAGGAGCTCTTTGACGAAGAGGGCAGGCCGCGCGCGGACCTGGACACCGTGGCTCCCACGGGTCCCAAGCGCATGGGTGCCATCCCCTACGCCAACGGAGGCCTCCTGCGCAAGGAGCTCGACCTGCCCGACACGGCGCCCTTCGCCGTCGCCATCGACCGCCCCGGGGGCACCAGCGCCGAGGCCACCCGCGTGACCGGCGAATGGCTGGCCCAGGTAGTGGCCAGGAACCCCGGGACGTTCCGAGTCTTCGGCCCGGACGAGACGGCCTCCAACCGTCTGCAGGCCCTCTTCGAGGTCACGGGACGGGCGTGGGACGCCCAAACGCTTCCCACCGACGACCATTTGGCTCCCGACGGTCGGGTCATGGAGGTCCTGTCCGAGCACTGCTGCCAGGGATGGCTGGAGGGCTACCTGCTCACCGGGCGCCATGGGCTCTTCAACTGCTACGAGGCCTTCATCCACATCGTGGACTCCATGTTCAACCAGCACGCCAAATGGCTGAAGGTGACCCGGGGCCTGCCTTGGCGCCGCCCGCTCGCGTCTCTCAACTACCTTCTTTCCTCCCACGTCTGGCGCCAGGACCACAATGGGTTCTCCCACCAGGACCCCGGTTTCATCGACCACGTGGTCAACAAGAAGGCCGAGGTGGTGCGGGTCTACCTGCCCCCCGACGCCAACTGCCTGCTCTCGGTCATGGGCCACTGCCTGAGGAGCAGCCACTACGTGAACGTGGTGGTGGCGGGCAAGAACGAGGAGCCGGTGTGGCTCACCGCTGAAGAGGCGGCCCTGCACTGCGCCCGGGGCATCGGCATTTGGGGCTTCGCCTCCAGCGACGAGGGCCGCCTGCCCGACGTGGTCCTGGGCTGCGCCGGCGACGTGCCCACCCTGGAGGTCATGGCTGCCACCTCCTTGCTTCGCCAGCACCTGCCTGACCTGCGGGTCCGCGTGGTGAACGTGGTCGACCTGATGCGCCTCCAGCCCGAGGCCGAGCACCCCCACGGCCTCCCCGACCCCCAGTACGACGCCCTCTTTCCTCCCGGGGTCCCGGCGATCTTCGCCTACCACGGCTACCCCTGGCTTATCCACCGCCTCACCTACCGGCGTGCCCACCACGACGACCTCCACGTCCGTGGCTACAAGGAGGAGGGCACCACCACCACCCCCTTCGACATGGTCATGCTCAACGACCTGGACCGCTACCACCTCGTCATGGACGTCATCGACCGGGTGCCGGGGCTGGCTCCGGGTGCCGCCCACCTCCGCCAAGCCATGGCGGACGCCCGCCTGGCCGCCCGGGCCTGGACCAGGGCCCACGGCGACGACCATCCCGACGTCGCGAACTGGTCCTGGCCGGGATGAGCGCCCCGCTCCCCGCCGGCCCCGTGCTCACCGTCAACGCCGGATCCTCCAGCGTCAAGCTGTCGGTGGTGGGGGAGGGATCCTCCGTGCTGTCCCGGACCGAGCTCCCGGCCCCGGGCCTGGGCGGGGAGGACCACCTGGCGTCGTTCCTGGCCGGCGCCCCTCCGCTGGGCGCCGTGGCGCACCGGGTCGTGCACGGAGGAAGGAGGTTTCTCGGGCCGGTGGTGATAGGCCCAGAGGTGGAGGCCGACCTCGGGGCGCTGGCGGACCTGGCCCCGCTCCACAACGGCCCCGCTCTTCGCCTGGTGGATGAGGTGCGAGATGCCCTACCGGGCCTGCCCGCCGTGGCTTGCTTCGACACTGCCTTCTTTGCCCACCTTCCAGCGGAGGCGGCCACCTACGCCCTGCCCGAGGACTGGCGGGGGAGGCTGGGCATCCGCCGCTACGGCTTCCACGGACTGTCCCACGCCTGGACGGCCCGGAGGGCGGCCGAGGTGGTCGGCCGGCCCTTGGCCGCCCTGCGCCTGGTGTCGGCCCACCTGGGGTCGGGGGCCTCCCTGGCCGCCGTGGCCGGCGGCCGCCCTGTGGACACCACCATGGGTTTCACCCCCCTGGAGGGACTGGTGATGTCCACGCGTTCGGGCTCGGTGGACCCGGGAGCCCTCACCTATCTACTGCGTCACGGCGGGGTCGAGGCCGATGAGCTCGACTGGGCCCTGGAGCGGCGGTCAGGGCTGCTGGCCCTGGCCGGCACGGGGGACCTGCGCCAGGTGGTGGCGGGGGCGGGCCGAGGGGACGCGGGATGCCAACTGGCCTGGGCCACCTACCTCCACCGGTTGCGGGCTGGGGTCGGGGCCATGGCGGCGGCGGCCGGCGGCCTGGACGTGCTGGCCTTCACGGGGGGTGCGGGCCAGGCATCGCCCCTGTTGCGCCAGGAGGCCTGCGGCGGCCTGGGTTTCCTCGGCATCCACCTCGACGGGGAGCGGAACGGCGCTGGCCCCCCCGACCGCCTCGTGTCCAGCGACGCCTCACCGGTGGCGGTGGTGGTGGTCGAGGCCCGAGAGGACCTCGAGATGGCCCGGCTGGCGCGCCGGCTCCTCGGATGGTGACCACCTCGGCCGGTCGAGAGCAGAGGCCTCCGGGAGAGGGCAGACTCCTAGGGGCATGAACGACCCCCGCCCGGGACCGAGTCTCCCGGCAGCCGAGGCTGCCCCCCCTGGACGGGGGCGCCCCTCCGATGGGCTGGCCACAGCCCGCCGCCACAGGGCTGAGCGACCCCTGGCCACCCGGGCCGCCTACCTGGCCGAGGAGGTGGTCCGCTACGGGGTCATGGCCGGCCTGGTGATGGTGGCCGGGGTGGTCCTGGTGCGCAGCTTCCTGGCCCTGTTCGCCGAGCCCCGGGCCTACCCCGAGACCGTCGTGACGACCCTCGACGGCGTCCTGGTGGTCATAATCGTGCTGGACATCCTGCGCACCGTCATGAGCCACCTGGAAGGGGATGCCTTCCCCGTCCGCCCGTTCCTCGTGGTGGGCATACTCGCCGGCATCAGGGAGATCCTGTCGGCCTCGGCCCACCTGACCCTCACCTCCCCCATCAGCCCGGGGGCCTTCCGCCAGGGCATAATCCAGGTGGGCGTGGGCCTGGGGGTGGCAGTGGCCCTTGGGCTGGTGCTGCTGGTCCTGCCGGGGGGTGGCGAGGAGGGCCGGAGGGGGAGCTGATCCCTGCTGGCGGCTCGCCGAGGCCCTCGGCGGCTGGGATCCTGACCACGAAGCGGGCCCCGCCGCTGGCGTCGGCCACGTTGACCGTGCCCCCGTGCCTGCTGACGATCTCGCGCACGATCGCCAGGCCGAGGCCGGTCCCCCCACCGTCCTCGCTCCGGGACTCGTCCAGGCGGGCGAAGCGCTCGAACACCCGCTCCCGGTCGGGCTCGGGGATGCCGGGACCGTCATCGGACACGACCAGCACCACCTGGTCCCCCGACAGCTCCAGCTCGAGGGTGACCCGGGCGGAGGCGTGACGCTCTGCGTTGACCAGGAGGTTCCGCACGGCCCGGCCCAGTTGGTCGGCATTGCCGAGGACCCGCCCCGCTGAGACCCGGCGGAGGTCCAGGGGGACCCGGCTTCTCGGCCGTAGCCGGCGCGCCTCGGCCAGCACCACGTCGTCCAGGTCCACCTCCTCCAGGCGGCCCTGGCCACCGGGCTCGTCGGCCCGGGCCAGGACCAGGAGGTCATCCACCAGGCGTTGCAACCGGGAGGCCTCGTCCAGCGCCTCAGTGGCCACGGACGGCCAGTCCGTCTCGCCGGGATGGGCGAGGGACACCTCCAGGCTGGCCTGCAGGGCAGCCAGAGGGCTGCGGAGCTCGTGGGAGGCGTCCGCCACGAAGCGACGCTGGCTGGCCGCCGCCGCCTCGAGCCGGTCGAGCATCTCGTTCATGGTCCCGGCCAGCCGGGCGACCTCGTCGCGGGTGGCGGGGAGGGGGACCCGGCGGTGGAGGTCGTGGCCCGAGATGTCGGCCACCTCCGCTCTTATGGCCTCCACGGGACGTAGGGCCCGGCCCGACAGCACCCACACCAACCCCCCGACCAGGGCCACCAGCACCGGGAGGCCGGCCGACAGGGCCAGGCCCACGGTGGTGGTCGCTTCGACCACCGAGCGCAGGGAGGCGGCCACGTAGACGGTGACCGGAGGGCCAGTCCGGGGAGGAGGGACGGTCCGGGCCAGGAGGAGGTAAGGGCCCTCGGGGTCGGAGAACCCCTCTGCCTCCGGTATGCCGAGGTCCGGCACCGTCCGTTCCACCGTCGGCCCGGGGGAGGGCCGGAGGCGGCTCATGGGCCGGGCCCCGAGAAGGCTGGCGGTGGTCGACAGCACCTTCCCCTTGGGGCCCACCACCTGGGAGAAGGTGTCGGCACGGGAAGCCGGCAGGCTGGCAGGGAGGTGCCCTCCCAGGCGGACCAGGGCCACCACGTCCTCCAGCTGGGTCCGGGCGGAGACGTCCACCCCCTGCTCCAGGGAACGGCCGAGCAGGGCCAGGAGCCCGAGGGAGCCGACCGCCAGGGCCGCTCCCACCACCATCACCGCGGCCAGGGTGGCCCTGGCCCTCACCGAGCCCAGCAGGAGCCGCAGGGCCTGGACCCGGTGCTCAGCCACCGTCGGCCGCCAAGCGGTAGCCAACGCCCCTCACGGTCTGGATCGCCTGCCGACCGAAGGGCAGGTCGACCTTGCGCCTCAGGTAGCGCACGTAGACCTCCACCACGTTGTCGTCACCGTCGAAGTCGAAGTCCCAGACGTGGTCCAGGATCTCCGCCTTGGAGCTGAGCTGGCCGGCCCGGCGCATCAAGAACTCGAGGAGGGAGAACTCCCTGGGGCTGAGGCGGATCTCGGTGTCCCCTCGCCGGCAGGTGTGGGTGGCGGGGTCGAGGCAGAGGTCCCCAGCGGTGAGGACGGCCGGACGCTCCCTTGCTCCCCGCCTCAGCAGGGCCCGGAGACGGGCGACCAGGACCACGTAGGAGAAGGGCTTGGCGAGGAAGTCATCGGCCCCGGTGTCCAGCGCCTCTGCTTCGTCCCACTCGCCAGCCTTGGCGCTCAGCATGAGGATGGGGGTCCAGTCTCCCTCGTCCCGGAGGGCGGCGCACAGCCGGTAGCCATTCACCTTGGGCAGCAGGATGTCGAGCACGATGGCGTCGTAGTCCCGGTCCCGGGCCAGCCAAAGCCCCTCCTCCCCGTCCAGGGCCACATCGACGGAGTAGCCCTCGGCTTCCAGGCCCCGCTTCAGGGCAGTGGCGAGCCGCCTATGGTCCTCCACCACCAAGACCCGCACAGGCTGACCTCGTCTCCCTGGACTCTGCTGCCTCGCCCATCCTGCCAGCTGACAGGGCCCCCGCGGCCGCCTCGCCCTCGGGCTGGCTCTCAGCCTCCTCTCAGCGCCGGGAGGCCACACTGGCCCTCGTGGTGAGTGCGCGCCTGGCCCGTCGGTGGTCGCTCAGGGTGGGCTCCGAGGTCGTCGGGCCCCGGGGCCTGGTGCTGCTGGGCCTCGGTGCGGCTCTGGCCGCCTCTCTGGCCGTCCTGGGCGCCAGCCGCCCGGGGGTCCCGGTCGCGGGGTCGTCCCTCGCTACCCACGCCGCCAGGTCCGCTCCTGCCAGGGGCGCCGCCCACCACGCCCACGGGTCCACCGCCCCGGCCACGAGGCACGCCGCTCGGCGGGGCCACCTCCCCCAGAAGCTCGGCCCTCCCCTCTCGTCCACGCCCTACGCCCAGTATGCGTTCCGGGTCTATCCCGGCCCGCGCTCCGCAGCCACCAGGCAGGCGCTTGCCGGGTTCCAGGTGAGGGTGACTCCCGAAGGGGGCCGGTTCAAGCTGACGGTGACGGTGAACGGGAGCGGCCAGCCCGCAGTGGCCAAGACCTACCCGGCTGGCGACAGGGTCTACTTCATCGAGGCCAGCCTGGGAGACGACGCGGGCAGCAGCGAGCTCAACCTGGGGGACGACGGGATCCTCGTCACCAACTCCCAGGGCCGGATCGTCCAGTAGCGGGAGGACGTCCCATGAAGACAGAAGGCAGGGAGGCCGACGGGCGCTGGGAGCCCTGGGCCGCGGCCGGCTCCCGGGTGGCCCTGGGGCTGGTCTTCGCCTGGTTCGGCGCCCACGAGCTGCTCCAGCCCCACCTGTGGACCGGCTACGTCCCCTTCCTCCGCCCCTCCTCCGGCCTGGCCACCGTGGCGGTCCTGGCCCACGGGGCCGTGCTGATGGTCCTGTCGGTCTCCCTGGTCTTCGGCGTCGCCCCCCGGCTGGCGGCAGGCATCGCCGCCGTCTTGATGGTGGAGATAGTGGTGTCCCTGGCCATCCCCGGTCTCAATGACATCGTGGCCAGGGATCTCGGCGTCCTGGGGCTGGCAGTGGCGGTGATGTCCCACCGCCACCAGCGCCTGGTGCTCACCAGGTGACCGGTTCCCCCCCGGCCCGGGCCTTCAGGCAGCTCTCAGCGGCCATCCGGCACACTGGACCGGTGACCACGGCTCGCCCTCGTGCCGGTCTACGCGGCCACCGGGACCGGGCAGACCCCGGCGTGGAGGCCAATGCCCGCCTGACGGGGATGACCGGCGCCCTGCTCGTGGCCATGCTCTTCGCCGAGGGTGTGACGATCCCCTTCATAGGTCCCCTAATCTCGTGGCACATAGGTATCGGCCTGGCCCTGATCCCTCCTGTGGTCCTGAAGCTGGGGTCCACCCTGTGGCGCTTTGCCCGCTATTACCTGCGTGACCCTCGCTACCGGCGGGCCGGGCCACCCCATCCCCTTCTCCGGGCCCTGGGGCCGGTGGTGGTGGTCACCACCGTGGCGGTGCTGGGTACGGGGGTCGCGTCCTGGCTCGCCGGCCCGGCTGACGGGATCCTTCTCACGCTGCACAAGGCCAGCTTCGTGCTGTGGTTCGGGGTCATGACCGTCCACGTCCTGGCCCATGCCCTGAGGGCAGCCCGGCTGGCCTGGGCCGACCGGTCAGCCGCCCTGGGCCGGCGCCGGCCCGCCCCCCATGCCCGGCTGCGCCAGGCGGCCGTCGTGGCCAGCCTGGTTGCCGGGGTGGGACTTGGGGTACTGACCCGGGGGATGGCCAGCGGCTGGGTCAACTGGGTCCATGCTGCGCACTGAGACCGAGCGCCGCGCCCCCCCCGGTGGCCCCCCCGCAGGGCCGCCCTCGGACCGGGGCCGCCACCACCGCCGGTCGCGCTGGCGGGTGTGGCGGCGCCGCCTGGCAGTGGTTGTCATCTTGGCCCTCGTCCCCATTGGTTGGTCGTGGGGGCACGCCGTGACGGTCCCCGGCAATGGCGGGGTGGCAGTGTCGACGGTGGAGTGGATCCGCTCCCACGGCGGCGGCTGGCTGGTGGCCGGGATCGAGAACTTCTGGTACCGCCTCCATGCTCCTCCCAAGGGAGGCAAGCCGCCGCCCGGGTACATCCGTCCCTCCCCGCGGGCCCCCAGGGCTCGCACGGCGTCGCCGCCCGGCACCGCTCGCACGGCGTCGCCGCCCGCCACCGCTCGCCATGCGACCGGGCCGCCGCACCTGCCGGCCCCCAAGCCCATCCCCACCATTGCCAAGCCGGCTCTTGCCGGTGAGGGCGTGTGGCACCCCGCCGGGCGGAAGGTGGATGGGCTGCCCGCCGTCTATGTGGCCGACATCCGCCCCGACACCGTCCATACCAGCCTGGTCACCGGGGTGGCGTGGATGGACCCCAAGCTGCTCACGGCCAAGATGTTCGCTGGCTCGGAGGAGCCGGGCGACGGGCCCTGGCCCTATGCCTCGCCCATCCCACCCAGCATGCGCAGGACCCTGGTGGCCACCTTCAACTCCGGGTTCAAGATGCAGGACGCCCATGGCGGGTACTACGCCTACGGCAAGCTGGCCCAGCCCCTGGTGAGGGGAGCGGCGTCCCTCGTCATCTACAAGAACGGGACCGTGAACGTCGGCTCCTGGGGAACCGAGGTCCGCATGACCCCCGAGGTGGCGGCGGTGCGCCAGAACCTCACCTTGATCATCGACCACGGCCACATGGTCCCCGGCCTGGCCACCTCCAACTTCGACCAGTGGGGGGCCACCGTTGACAACCAGGTCCTGGTGTGGCGCTCCGGGGTGGGGGTCACGGCCAACGGGGCCCTCCTCTACGCGGCGGGGAACGGCCTCTCGGTGTCATCCCTGGCCAACGTCCTCCTCCACGCCGGGGCGGTGAGGGCCATGGAGATGGACATCAACTACGAGTGGACGACGTTCTCCACCTTCGACCCGGCACCTGGCCAGCCGGCTGGCCCCGCCAACGCCCAGAAGCTCCTGCCCGACATGGACCACGGCGGGGAGCGCTACTTCCAGCCCTATGCCAGGGACTTCATCGCCATGTTCGCCCGCCCACTCCACGGGGTGGCCAGGAGGTAGCCGTAGCCGTCCACGGCTCCCTGGTGGGGGCACGGGCCGGTGACCATCCCTGAGGCGTCCCCGGGCCGGCGCTACCGTTGCTCCCCGATGGGCCAGAGCGCCCCCGAGGGCTTGAGGGAGCCACCGGCACCGGGGCGGCCGGTGGGGATCGCCGTGCTGGCCGAGGTGGCCGGTCCCGCCCCCCCACGGCGTGGGCGGCGGGGCCGGGCCGGCTGGCCCGCCCTGGTGGGAGCGGCAGTGGTGGCGTTCCTGGCTGGTGCGGTGGTGGGGGCCGTGTCGAACTGGTTCGACGCCCACCGGCTGGCCTTTGCGGCCCTGATCGGAGCGGTGGTGGTCTGGTGGCTGGTGCCCCTGGTGAGAGGCGCCTGGCGGGGGGAACCGCCGGGCGGGAGGGCGCTCGGATGGCTCGGAGCCGGGGCGCTGGCCCTGGTGCTGGCCGCCCTCGGGTGGGTCACCGTGGGTGTCCTGGTGGGCGTGGCAGCCTGCTGGCACCGCTACCGCCGGCCGAGGAGGAGAGGCCTCTACAGGCCGAAGGCCGCGGCCATGGACACCGACCGCCGGCTGCGTCCCAGGGGGGGCACGCCCAGCAGGTCCTCGGTGGTGCGCAGCAGCGAGTAGTGGTCGAAGTAGGTGGCCGAGCGGGTGCCGGGGCGGGTAGAGGGGGAGACGACTATGGCGGGAACGTGGTTGCCCGGCTCCCCTTCGTCGTAGACGATGAACAGGACCGTGCTGCCCGCCCGGTAGGCCGGGCTCCTCACGATGGCGGCTACCCACGCTGCCAGCCACCGGTCCCCCGTGGCCGTGGAGCAGTCGTGGGCGTCGTCGCACAGGTTGGGAGTGACGAACGAGAACGACGCCAGGTCCCCGCTGGCCAGGGCCCAGTGGAAGGCGCCCCTCGCCGGGCTGCCCATGGGGACGTCGTGGCGCCGGCAGGCGGGGCGGATGCCGACGTAGTAGGCGGCCGGATCGTGCTTGGCGGCGTACAGGCCCTGGTTGGTGAGCCAGCACCGTCCCGGCATGGACTCCTCGTAGGAGGCCCATGTGCGCCCGTGGGCCTCCAGGTCAGCGAAGAGCGAGGGAGCCGAGATGGCATGTTCGCCCGGGCTGCCGTCGTCGGTGACCCCGAAGGTGGACCCACCCGTGGCGGCCAGGTAGTTGGGCAGGGAGGGGTGGGCTACCCCGTGGTAGTTGGTGGCCAGGCCGCACTCCTTGGCGAGCGACGTCTGGAACGGGCCGGATGGCGACCCGATGACCGATGCGTAGGAACGGTTCTCCATCCAGATCCAGATCACGTGGTGGTAGGGGTGGGGCCGGGAGCGCCCGCAGGGGGAGAGCCGGGCCGCGGAGCGAGCCAACCGTTCCCGGGCCGGAGCGGGAAGGGGGCCTCCCGCCACGTTGCCACAGGCGGCGAGGACGGTCATCGTGACGAGCATGCCCACGGCCCCGCTCGTCCACCGTCGGCTCCCTGAAGGCTCCCGGGGGCCCACTCAGCAGCCGCCGGGAGGGCCGAAGGCACCTGCCCCCACCGCAGGGCTGTCCACCACCCCGCCGGGCCCGGGGCGGAGCACGGCTCCGAGGTGCACCACGTACCAGGCGCCGCGCCAGGAGATGAGCGAGGCGATGCCGAACGACCTCAGCTGGCCACCCTCCCGGTACAGCAGGCGGGAGCCGGGCACATGCCAGTAGCCGATCCGGTTGTAGCAGTCGCCCGGTGGGATCCAGGCCTCCTGCCAGGTGGGCACCTCCACCCGGAGGAGGTGGGCCTGAGCAGGATGGGGGCCGAGGAGGCGGTGGGCAGCCTGGATGTCAGCGGCGTACTCGGCCACCAGGCGCTGGTGCCAATCGGCGCCGGGGTCGGCGATGGCCTTCACCTGGAGATAGGCATCGAGCGGGAAGAAGGCGGCCATGGCGGGGCCGACCGATCCCTTGACCACGCCTCGCCACAAGGCCTCCATCCTGTCGTTGAAGGCGGCGTCGGTGGTGGGGCGGGCTGGGGTCTGCGGCAGCCGGCCGGGGTTCACCGTGGTGCTGGTGGTCGTGCTGGGGGGTGGGGGCGGCGGGCCCGGCCGGCGCTGGTGGTGGGCGGGCCGGCGGGGCCGGGTGAGGAGCGACCCCTGGTGGGGATTGGCCGCCAGGGCGTGCCGGGGGGCCTTGGGCTTGGCCGGGGCGCCGCAGGCGGCCAGGAGGAGGCAGAGAAGCGAAAGGAGAGCGGTGGCGGCTCCCGCCCCCCGTCCCCGGGACCGGGGCCGGCCCATCACCCTCCCGCCCGCCGCCTGATGCGCCCGTTCACCACGTCGGCAAGGACGGCGGCCCCCGACCGCTCCAGGTCGCGGGTGGCGGTCAGCAGGCTGACGGGTCCCTCCCGGGCCATCTCGACCAGGCGGTCGAGGGCCTCCGAGGCAGGAGGATGGCGCAGCTCGGCCCGGTAACGGCGGGAGAACTCGGAGAAGCGGGAGGGATCATGGCCGTACCAGGTGCGCAGCTCGGCGCTCGGGGCCACCTCCCTCATCCACTCGTCGAGCCGTGCCTTCTCCTTCTTCACCCCTCTCGGCCAAAGCCGGTCCACGAGTATGCGCCTGGCGTCACCAGGGCCCTGGTCGTCGTATATCCGCACCGCGCACGCCGGCATCAGCGCCAGGCTACGACGCGGGGTAAGTAGCATGCCGACCGATGAGCAGCTTCGGAGCCCGCCGGCCCCTCACCGTGGGAGGGGACACCTACTCCATCCATCCCCTGGACCAGGTGGAGGGGTGGGCCCGCCTCCCCTACTGCTTGAAGGTGCTGCTGGAGAACCTGCTGCGCCAGGAGGCCAGGGGCCTGGTGGGGCCCGAGCAGGTCCAGTCCCTGGCCTCCTTCGACCCCCGGGCCCCCCACGGGGCCGAGATCCAGTTCGCCCCGGCCCGGGTCCTCCTGCAGGACTTCACCGGGGTGCCCTGCGTGGTGGACCTGGTGGCCATGAGGGACGCCATGGCCCAGCTGGGGGGGGACCCCTCCCTCATCAACCCCCAGGTCCCCGCCGAGCTGGTGATCGACCACTCCGTGGTGGCCGAGGCCGCCGGGCGCAGGGACGCCTTCCGTATCAACGCCGAGGTGGAGGCGGCCCGCAACCGGGAGCGCTACCAGCTCCTCAGGTGGGCCCAGCAGGCCTTCGACAACCTCTCGGTCGTCCCCCCCGACACCGGCATCTGCCACCAGGTGAACCTGGAGTACCTGGCCCGGGTGGTGTTCTCCGAGGAGGGCCCCGACGGCCTCCTGGCCTACCCCGACACCTTGGTGGGCACCGACTCCCACACCACCATGGTGAACGGCCTGGGGGTGCTGGGCTGGGGGGTGGGGGGCATCGAGGCCGAGGCGGCCATGTTGGGCCAGCCCATCACCATGCTGGTGCCCCAGGTGGTGGGCGTGCGCCTGAGCGGGGAGCTGGCCGAGGGGGCCACGGCCACCGACTTGGTCCTCACCGTGGCCGAGCTGCTCCGGCGGGTCGGCGTGGTGGGCAAGATGGTGGAGTTCTTCGGGCCCGCCCTTGGGTCCATCCCCCTTGCCAACCGGGCCACCATCGCCAACATGAGCCCGGAGTACGGCTCCACCTGCGCCATCTTCCCTGTCGATGAGGAGACCCTCTCCTACCTGCGCCTCACGGGGCGCCCTCCCGAGCGGGTGGCCCTGGTGGAGGCCTACGCCAAGGCCCAGGGCCTCTGGCACGAGCCGGGGGAGCCCGCCGCCTACAGCCAGGTGGTGGACCTGGACCTGGCCTCGGTGGAGCCCTCCATCGCCGGGCCCAGGCGGCCCCAGGACCGCATCCCCCTGCGCCAGGCCCATCGGGCCGTGGGCGCCACGCTCGGCGATCCCCGGCCGGTCCCGGTCACCTTCCCCGACGGCACCAGCGCCACCTTGGACCACGGCCATGTGGTCATCGCCGCCATCACCTCTTGCACCAACACCTCCAACCCCGAGGTCATGGTGGCGGCCGGGCTCCTGGCCAAGGCGGCGGTGGAGCGGGGCCTCGAGGCCAAGCCCTGGGTGAAGACCTCGCTGGCCCCGGGGTCCCGGGTGGTGAGCGACTACCTGGAAAGGGCCGGCCTCACCCCCTACCTGGACAAGCTGGGCTTCAGCCTCGTGGGCTACGGCTGCACCACCTGCATCGGCAACTCGGGCCCCCTCATCGAGGAGGTGGGCAAGGCGGTGGAGGACCACGACCTCACCGTGTGCTCGGTGCTGTCGGGCAACCGCAACTTCGAGGGCCGCATCCATCCCCAGTGCAAGATGAACTTCCTCGCCTCCCCGCCCCTGGTGGTGGCCTACGCCCTGGCCGGCACCATCAGGGCCGACCTCACCGGCGAGGCCCTGGGGGAGGACCCCGAGGGCCGCCCGGTGTACCTGAGGGACATCTGGCCCTCGGCCCAGGAGGTGGACCGGGTCGTGAGCCAGTGCCTGAGAGCCGACATGTTCGGGGCCGACTATGCCGATGTGTACAAGGGCAACGAGGCCTGGCAGGCCCTGGCGGTGCCCGAGGGGGACATGTTCTCCTGGGACCCCTCCTCCACCTACGTGCGCCGGCCCCCCTTCTTCGACGACATGGGCCCCGAGCCCGAGCCCCTGGGGGACATCACCGGGGCCCGGGTGCTCGCCCTCCTCGGCGACTCGGTGACCACCGACCACATCTCACCGGCCGGCTCCATAAGGGCCGACTCCCCGGCGGGGCGCTACCTGGTCGAGCACGGGGTGAGGCCGGCCGACTTCAGCTCCTATGGGGCCAGGCGGGGCAACCACGAGGTGATGGTGCGGGGCACCTTCGCCAACATCCGCCTCCACAACCTCTTGGTCCCCGGGGTGGAGGGAGGGGTGACCCGCCACCTGCCCGACGGGGCCCCGATGCCCATCTACGACGCCGCCATGGCCTATGCCGACGAGGGGGTTCCCCTCATCGTGGTGGCGGGGGCGGAGTACGGCTCGGGCTCCTCTAGGGACTGGGCCGCCAAGGGGCCCCTCCTCCTCGGGGTGAGGGCCGTGCTGGCCTCCTCCTTCGAGCGCATCCACCGCTCCAACCTGATCGGCATGGGGATCCTGCCCCTCCAGTTCCCCGAGGGGGAGTCAGCCTCCACTCTCGGGCTCACCGGGGAGGAGGTCTACTCCATCACCGGCCTGGGGGGCGGGGGCCCCCTCCCCGAGGAGGTCACGGTGGAGGTGGACAAGGGGGGCAGCACCAGGACCCTCAGGGCCACCGTGCGCATCGACACCCCGGCCGAGGAGGCCTACTACCGCCACGGGGGGATCCTCCGCTACGTGCTGCGCCAGCTCCTTGCCCGCTGAGGGCCAGGCCGGCCGGGAGGGGGGGACCGGACCCGGTGTGCCACGCCACCCGGCGTTAGGCTCGCCCCGGGACCAAGGAGGGCAAGGGATGGGCGCACAGGGAGAGGAGCCGGGCCGGCCGCTGGTCTTCCGGCGGGGGACGATCGTGACCATGGACGACGCCAGGCAGGTCCTGCCCGAGGCGGACCTGCTGGTCGTGGGGCAGAGGATCGAGGCCGTGGGCCCCTCGCTGGCCGTGCCCGAGGGGACCCTGGAGGTCGATGCGGCCGGGGGGATCCTCATGCCGGGGATGATCGACACCCACCGGCACATGTGGCAGACGGCCATGAGGGGCTACGGCGCCGACTGGACCCTCACCCAGTACTTCGTCTGGTACTACCTGGAGCACGGCAGGCTGTTCCGCCCCGAGGACGTCTACGCCGGCAACCTGCTCTCGGCTCTCGAGTCCCTGGAGGCCGGGGTCACCACCACCGTCGACTGGTCCCACGGCCTGCAGACCGTGGACCATGCCGAGGCTGCCCTCGATGCCCTGGAGGCGGTCCCCGGCCGCTTCGTCCTCGCCTACGGGAACATCCAGGCCGGGCCCTGGGAGTGGTCGACAAGGCCGGAGTTCGCCGACTTCGTGAAGCGGAGGATCCCGGTGGGCGACGACATGCTGGGCTTCCAGCTGGCCTTCGACGTCACCGGCGACCCGTCCTTCCCCGAGCGGGCCGCCTTCGAGGTGGCTCGCGAGCTGGGGGTGCGGGTGACGACCCATGCCGGGGTCTGGGGGGCCACTGGTGATGACGGGATCCGGCTCATGCACGACCATGGCTTCGCCACCCCTGGCACCATCTACGTGCACGCCGCCACCTTGAGCCACGACTCCTACCACCGGATCGCCGCCACCGGGGGGGTGGTGTCGGTGGCCACCGAGAGCGAGCAGAGTTGCGGGCAGGGCTACCCACCCACCTGGGCCCTGCGGTCCCACGGCATACCGGTGAGCCTCTCCATGGACACCAGCGTGTGGTGGAGCGCCGACCTGTTCTCGGCCATGCGCGCCACGCTCGGCGCCGACCGGGCCCGTGAGCACCTCGAGGCCCATGCCAAGGGGGAGACGGTCACGCACTGCCACCTGCGCGCCGAACAGGTGGTGGAATGGGCTACCCGGGGCGGCTCCAGGGCCCTCGGCCTGGACGGCCTGGTGGGTAGCCTGGAGCCCGGCAAGAAGGCGGACGTGGTGCTGATCAAGAACGGCTCCTCACCGGCGATGTTCCCTCTCCTCAACCCCTACGGCCACATCGCCTTCCAGGCCCAGCGAGGGGATGTCCACACCGTCCTCGTCAACGGCCGGCTGGTGAAGCACGAGCACCGCCTGGTCGGTGTCGACCTGGCCTCGGCCCGCCGGGCGGTTGAGTCCACGGTGGAGCACCTGCGCTCCTCCCTGGGGGAGGAGGCGTGGGTGAAGGGCATGAACCCCGACATCCCCGAGACCAGGGTCCTCGACAACCCCTACACCTATACCGAGTACCGGAGCGCATCCACCCATGCAGACCCGGGTCGGCGACCCCCGGCGGGGGAGGAGGCCGGCCGTGGCCGGTGACGGCAGGCCCCCGGCCGGGTCAGGGCCGGGCTCCGGGCCCCTCGGTGGCCTGCTGGTCGCCGACTTCTCCCGCATCCTGGCCGGCCCCTACTGCACCATGATGCTGGCCGACCTGGGGGCGGACGTGGTGAAGGTGGAGGCTCCGAGAGGGGACGACTCCCGCACCTGGGTACCTCCCGAGCGCAACGGGGTGTCCACCTACTACCTGGCGATCAACCGCAACAAGCGCTCGGTGGTGCTCGACCTCTCGGTCCCCCGGGACCTGGAGGCCGCCCGTCAGCTGGCCAGGCGGGCGGACGTCATGGTGGAGAACTTCAAGCCGGGTGGCCTCTCCCGCTTCGGCCTGGACTACGCCACGGTGAGCGCTGCCAACCCGGGCATCGTCTATGCCTCCATCACCGGGTTCGGCTCCTCCCCGAGGGCCAAGTCCCTTCCCGGCTACGACCTCATGGTGCAGGCCATATCGGGCCTGATGAGCCTCACCGGCGACCCCGAGGGCCCCGCCTTCCGGGCCGGCATCTCGGTCTTCGACGTCATGGCGGGCATGCACGCCACCATCGGCATCCTGGCCGCCCTGTCCCACCGCCGGCAGACCGGCCAGGGCCAGCACGTGGAGGTGAGCCTCCTGGCCTCGGCCCTCTCCGGTCTGGTCAACCACGCGTCTGCCTACGTCTCGGGCGGGGTGGTCCCCTACCGGATGGGCAACGCCCACCCGAGCCTCTTCCCCTACGAGCCCCTGCCCACCGCCGACGGCGAGCTGGTGGTCATCGCCGGCAACGACCTCCAGTTCCAGGCCCTGGTGAAGGTGCTCGGCCTGGAGGACCTGGCAGCCGACCCCAGGTTCGCCCACAACCAGGACCGGACGGCTCACCGGGACGAGCTGCGCCCCCTCCTGGTCCGGCGGCTGGCCACCAGGACCTCGAGGGAGTGGTTCGACGACCTGATCGCAGCGGGCGTCCCCTGCGCCCCCATCAACACCCTGGACGCCGGCGTGGCCTTCGCCGAGGAGGTGGGCCTCGAGCCGGTGGTGAAGGTGGGCGAGGGGGAGGCCGCCCTTCCGATGGTCCGCAATCCCATCACGTTCTCCCGGACCGCTCCCGCCTACCGCCTGCCACCTCCCCGGCCCGACGAGCAGGGTGAGGAGATCCGCCGCTGGCTCCTGTCCCCTGAAGGGGACGCGGAACGGTGAGCGCCGACGGGTACCCCACGTCGCTTGGCACCTCCGACCCGGCGAGTATCCGCCTGCTGGGCCAGGACCTGGCCCGGGACCTCATGGGAAGGGTCGGCTTCGGGGAGCTCGCCTTCTGGCTGGTGGCAGGGCACCGGCCCAGCCCGGGGCAGCTCAGGGTGTTCGAGGCGGTGCTGGTGGCCCTGGCCGACCATGGCTTCACGCCCACCGCCATCGCCAGCCGGCTCACCTACCTGAGCGCCCCCGACTCCTTGCAGGGGGCTCTGGCGGCGGGCCTGCTGGGTGGAGGGTCCCGCTTCCTCGGGGTCACCGAGGACACCGGCCTCTTCCTCTCCTCGGCTCTCGCCTCCCACCAAGGGCCGCTGCCCACCGATGAGCGGGGATGGGACGCCATGGCCCTCGAGGTGCTCACCGGGGCCAGGGCCGCCGGGAGGCTCGTCCCCGGCCTGGGGCACCCCGTGCACAAGGACGTCGATCCCCGCACTCCCGTCCTCATCCGGCTGGCGGAGGAGGAAGGGACCAAGGGCCCCCACCTCGCCCTCTACGAGGCCGTGGGCCGTGTCCACCCCCGGGTTATCGGCCGTCAGCTGCCCCTGAACGGGGCCGGGGTGTGCGGCGCGGCGCTGGCCGACCTGGGCCTGCCCATCCCCATGCTGCGGGGCTTTGCCCTCCTGGCCCGCACGGCCGGCCTTCTCGGCCAGCTGGCCGAGGAGCTGCGGCGCCCGGTGGCCATGGACATGTACCTGCACATCGACCGCGCTGCCCGCTACGTTCCCTGGGACGAGTAGGAGCCCATGGCCACCATTGCGGCGGTGATCGCCTCCACCCACCACCCCTTCTACTACCGGGCCAGCACGGCCCCTGCGCCCGAGCGTCCTCCGTTCGCCCAGGAATGGGTCGGCAAGGTGGAGGCCTTCCGCCAGACGCTGACCCGGGCCCGGCCCGACGTCCTGGTGCTGGTCGGCTCGGACCACTTCCACCAGCTGTGGCTGGACAGCATGCCCCAGTTCCTTGTCGGGAGCGCCCCCTTCTACGACGCCAACTGGTACAACGAAGAGCGCGAGTTCGGCCTGCCGAGGATGCTCCTGACCGGCCACCTCGGCCTCTCCCGCCATCTCCTCCGGGGAGGCCTCGACGCCGGGTTCGACCTGGCCTTCTCCAACGAGCTGCGGCTTGACCACAGCGTCACCTGCCCCATCATCACCCTGCGGCCTCAGAACGACCTGCCCGTGGTACCGGTGTACACCAACATCTTCGCCCCGCCCCTGCCTCAGCCCGCTCGCTTCGTCGAGCTGGGCAGGACCCTGCGCCGGCTCGTGGAGTCCTGGGAGAGCGACCTGCGGGTGGCCATCATCGGCACCGGGCACCTCTCGCTGGAGCTGGGCGGGCCCCGGCAGTTCGGCCCCCATGGTCCCGATCCCGAGTTCGACGCCAAGGCTGTCCAGTGGATAGCCACCGCCGACGTGGAGGGGGCCTTGGCCGAGGTGACCCTGGAGAGCCTGTGGGCCCCGGGCAACGCCACTCACGGCTTCATGGACTTCCTGCTCATGATGGGGGTGGCCGGCGACGGGGTGAAGGCCGACTACGTCGACACCCTCGACCTGTTCCACACCATGGAGGCCTACTTCACGTGGTACCCCGAGGCGGCCCGGTGAGCCGGTACCTCGTGGACAAGTTCCTCTACACGGTCGACCGGGACCCTGAGCTGGTCGAGAGGTACCGCTGCGACCCTGTCGGGACGGTGGAGTGGTGGGAGAGGAACCAGGCCAACCTGCTCCTCAGGTGCCACGCCGGCGAGTCCTCCACCTGGCTCTCCTTCGAGGAGGAGGAGCGGGCCGCCCTGCGGGCCCACGACTACCCCAAGCTCTACGAGCTGGGGGCCCATCCCTTCCTCACCCTCACGCTGTTCATCGCCATGTTCGAGCGGGACCACCCCGAGCCCCTGGGCTTCCAGCGGGAGTACGCCTCCCGGCTCTCCCCCTGGCTGGGGAGGCCCCAGCCCGACATCACCACCTGATGCCCCGGTGAAGGCCGCCCTCCTCACCCACTACGGCCAGCCGCCCCGCCGGAGCGACGCTCCCGACCCCGAGGTGGCCGAGGGCCAGGTGCTGGTCGAAGTGGAGGCCGCCCCCATCTCGCCCCTGGACGTCTTCCTCGCCAGCGGCAGCTCCTACTTCGGGGCCCCGCCCTTGCCCTACGTGCCTGGCGTGCAGGGCGTGGGCCTGGTCCGGGGGGGATCGGGCCTCGGCCGGAGGGTGTGGTTCCAGACCGGGGCGGGGATCCGGCCCGGCGAGAACGGGGCCATGGCCGAGCTGGTGGCGGTCCCGCCCGAGGGCCTGGTCGAGGTCCCCGAAGCCGTGGGCAGCGCGGCGGCAGCGGCCCTGGGGCTCTCGGCCGTGGCTGCCTGGGAGGCCCTGTCCGGCCGGGCCCGCCTCCAGCCTGGTGAGCGCGTCCTCGTGCTGGGCGCCAGCGGCGCGGTGGGGCAGGTGGCCCTCCAGGCGGCGCGCATTCTGGGGGCCGGCTACGTGGCCGGGACGGCCCGGTCCCCCGAGGGACGGGAGGCGGTCATGTCCAGGGGCGCCGACGCCGCGGTCGACCCCACCGGCGAGGACGTGGGCGAGTTGGCCGGGCGGTTCGAGGCCGCCTGCGGCGGGCCGGTCGATGTGGTGATCGACCCCATCTTCGGCCTGGCGGCCAGCGCCGCCCTGCGGGCCCTCGGGCCGGGGGGCCGCCTGGTGCAGCTCGGGAGCGCAGCGGCGGAGACAGCCACCTTCGACTCGGCCACCATCCGCGGCCGCAGCCTCTCCATCCTCGGCTACACCAATGCATCCCTCGGGGCGGCCGAGACCTCTGCCGCCCTCGGCACCGTGCTGGGCCACGCCGCTGCCGGCCGCATCGGCCTGGCCTTTGACACCGCCCCGCTGGCGGAGGTCGAGCAGGCCTGGCGCCGACAACAGGAGGGCAAGGCGACCAGCAGGGTGGTCCTGGTGCCGTGACGGACCTCCCCCTGTTCCCAACCAGCCTGGTGGGCAGCCTGCCCCAGCCGGACTGGCTCGTCGACAGGACCAGGCTGGCCTCCCGGCTCCCGCCCCGGGCCCGGGCCAGGGAGCTGTGGCGGGTGGCGCCCGAGTGGCTGGAGCAAGCCCAGGACGATGCCACCGAACTGGCCATCGCCGCCCAGGTCGAGGCGGGGCTGGACATCATCACGGACGGCGAGATCCGCCGGGAGAGCTACTCCAACCGCTTCGCCACCGCTCTCGAAGGGGTGGACGTAGACAACCCTGGCGTCGCCATGGACCGCAGTGGACGCCCCAACCCGGTCCCGAGGGTCGTGGGCCCCATCCGCCGGCGCCACCCGGTGCTGGTGAGGGACGCCCTCTTCCTGCGCCAGCGCACCGACCGCCTGGCCAAGATGACCGTTCCGGGGCCCTTCACCATGTCCCAGCAGGCCCAGGACGACTTCTACGGCGACGCCCGTGCGCTGGCCCTGGCCTTCGCCGAGGTGGTCAACGCCGAGGTCCGGGACCTGTTCGCCTGCGGCATGGACATCGTCCAGCTGGACGAGCCCTACATGCAGGCCCGCCCCGAGGCGGCCCGGGAGCACGGCCTGGAGGCCCTGCAGCAGGCGCTGGAGGGGGTTCCGGGCCGGACAGCGGTGCATGTCTGCTTCGGCTATGCCGCCATCGTCCATGGCCGCCCCCCCGCCTACTCCTTCCTGGCCGAGCTGGCCGGTGTGCCCGTTGACCAGGTATCCATCGAGACGGCCCAGTCCGGCCTGGACTGTTCGGTCCTGCGCCAGTTGCCTGGCAAGCAGATCATCCTCGGGGTCCTCGACCTCTCCGACCCGGCGGTGGAGGACCCTCAGGTGGTGGTGGACCGGGTGGAGCGGGCGCTGGAGCACCGGGAGGCCCGGGACCTCGTCCTGGCCCCCGACTGCGGCATGAAGTACCTCCCCCGTCACTCGGCCCTGGGCAAGATGCGGTCCCTGGTGGAGGCGGCGAAGTTGCTTCGCCAGCGTCAGCAGGCCATCCCGGACCGTTGACTTGCCCGGATGGGCGGGGTTACCCTGCCCGGCGCACCCCCGATCGCATGGCATCCCCGGACCCTCCCTACGACGAGCCTGCATACCGCTCCTCGGCCCTGCGGGCCCCCCGGAGACCGCTGGTGCCCCTGCCCGGCGGCCCTACCGAGGCGAGCGGGCCGGTGTTCGGAGAGGACGAGGTGGAGCCCGGGGACGCCGACCTGACCTGCCACCACGAGGGAGAACCCCTGGGACAGCGCATCAACGTGTCCGGCCGCCTCCTAGACGGGGACGGGAGGGCCGTGGCCGGCCAGCTGGTCGAGATCTGGCAGGCCAACGCGGCCGGCCGCTACGCCCACGAGGTGGACCAGCACCCCGCCCCCCTGGACCCCAACTTCACCGGGGCCGGCCGCTGCCTCACCGGCCCTGACGGCAGCTACCGGTTCGTCACCATCAAACCCGGCGCCTACCCGTGGAGGAACCACCCCAACGCCTGGCGCCCGGCCCACATCCACTTCTCGGTCTTCGGGCGAGCCTTCACGGAGCGTTTGGTGACCCAGATGTACTTCCCCGGCGATCCGTTGCTGGCCCATGACCCCATCTACCTCTCGGTGCGGGACGAGCAGGCCCGGGAGAGGCTGGTGTCCAGCTTCGACTGGCAGACCACGGAGGAGGAGTGGGCCCTCGGCTACCGCTTCGACGTGGTGCTCGGTGGCCACCTGGCCACACCCGTGGAGGGGCTCCGGTGAGAGGGCCCACGCCGTCCCAGACGGTGGGCCCCTTCTTCCGGTTCGGCCTGGCGTGGCTGGCAGGGCGGGACCTGGTGGCCGAGGGCCATCCCGGCCTCCTCAGGCTGCACGGGGTGGTCCGCGACGGGGAGGGTGACCCGGTGACCGATGCGGTGGTGGAGATCTGGCAGGCCGACCCCGCCGGCAAGTTCCCGCCCCGCTCCCCGAGCGGTTGGCGCGGCTTCGGTCGCTGCCTCACGGGTCCCGATGGCGGCTACTCCTTCGCCACGGCCAAGCCGGGGAGAGTGGACGGGATGCAGGCTCCCCACATAGACATCTCGCTCTTCGCCCGGGGGCTCCTGCAGCGCCTGGTCACCAGGGTCTACTTCCCTGACGAGGGCCCCGCCAACTCCTCGGACCCTGTCCTCACCTCCCTGCCCGACCCCTCCCGGGCCGAGACCCTGGTGGGGGTGCCCGACGGGCTGGGGCTGCGCTTCGACATGTGCCTCCAGGGCCCCGGGGAGACGGTGTTCTTTGCCTGGTGAACTCTTCGGCCCCATCCTCGTTACCGACGCCCTCTTGGATGCCACCGGGGACAGGGCCTGGCTCCAGGCATTGCTCGAGGCCGAGGCGGCCCTGGCCGATGCCGAGGCGGAGGTGGGGGTGGTGCCCCCCGAGGCGGCCCGGGCCATCGGTGCCGCCTGCCGTGAGGTGAGCCTGGATGCGGGCCAGCTCGGGCGGGCCGCCCGGGCGGGAGGCAATCCGGTCATACCCTTGGCCGCCGCCCTGCGCCGAGCCGTGCCCGACGGAGCCCGGCCCTGGGTGCACTGGGGTGCCACCAGCCAGGACATCCTCGATACGGCGGCCATGCTGGTCTCCAAGCGGGCGCTGGCCCTCATAGAAGCTGACCTGGCCGGGCTGGCCCGGGAGTGCGCCAACCTGGCCCACGCCCACCGCCACACGCTGATGGTGGGCCGAACCCTCCTGCAGCCGGCGGTCCCGATCACCTTCGGCCTCAAGGCCGCGGGCTGGCTGGTGGCGACCCTGGACGCCCGGCGGGACCTCGTGCACGCCGCAGGCGAACTGGCCGCCCAGCTGGGAGGGGCGGCAGGCACCCTGGCATCACTGGGAGACCAGGGGCCGGCGGTGGCGGCCCTCTTCGCCCACAAGCTCGGGCTGGCTGAGGCGGTCCTGCCCTGGCACACAGCCCGCCAGCGGGTGGCGCGCCTGGCTTGTGCCCTCGGGACGGCTGCCGGCACGGCGAGCAAGGTGGCCTGGGACGTGGCCCTGCTGATGCAGGCCGAGGTGGGGGAGGCCACCGAGCCGGCCGCGCCGGGACGGGGAGGGTCCTCCACCATGCCCCACAAGCGCAACCCGGTGGGGGCGGCGGTGGTGGGGGCGGCTTGCCGGCAGGCACAGGCCCTGGTGCCGGTCCTCCTCCAGGCCGTGGTGGCCGAGCACGAGAGGGCCGTGGGCGCCTGGCAGGCGGAGTGGGGGAGCCTCTCGGAGCTGTTGGCCCTGGCGGGCGGGGCCGTGGCCCGGACCCGGGAGACGGTGGCCGGGCTCGAGGTCCATGCCCCTGTCATGGCGAGCAACCTGGAGCGCAGCCGGGGTGCGGTGATGGCAGAGCGGGTGAGCTTGGCCCTGGCGCCCCGTCTCGGCCGGGAGGAGGCCGCGGCGGCGGTGGCACGGGCGATAGCGTCGGGCCGGGACCTGGGGGACGAGTTGGGTGCCGAGGGCCTGGTGGGTGAGGACGAGAGGGCCCAGTGGCTCGATCCCCGCTCCTACCTGGGAGCGACCGGCACCTGGATCGACCGGGCCCTCGAGGCCTGGGGGGAAAGGCGGTGAGCTAGCGATGGCACTGGTGGTGGACGACCCGCCCTTCAGGGCGGACCACGTGGGCAGCCTGCTGCGCCCGGCGCGGTTGTTGCGGGCCCGGGAGGCGGCGGCCTCAGGGCGCCTGGGCGCCGACGAGCTGCGGGCCGTCGAGGACGACGCCATCCGGGAGGCGGTGGCCATGCAGGAAGGCGTGGGCCTGCGCTCGGCGACCGACGGGGAGTTCCGCCGGGCCTCGTGGCATATGGACTTCATCTACCAGCTGGGAGGCATCAGCCGGGCCGAGGAGTCCCTCGTCGTGCGCTTCCACCGCCAGTCCGGTGACCTGGAGTTCACGCCGTCGTCCCTCCGGGTGCACGACCGGGTGCACCTGGACAAGCCCATCTTCGCCGAGGACTTCGCCTTCCTCAGGGCCACCGTGACCTCGTCCACCCCCAAGCTCACCATCCCGTCCCCCAGCATGGTCCACTACCGGGGGGGCAGGGCCGCCATCGACCCCTCCGTGTACCCCGACCTGGACCAGTTCTGGGAGGACCTCTCCGCTGCCTACGCGGCCGAGGTGGCCGCCCTGGCCGAGCTGGGCTGCACCTACCTGCAGCTCGACGACACCAGCCTGGCCTACCTGAACGACCCGGCCCAGCGGGCCGAGCTGGCCGCCAAGGGTGGTGACCCCGAGCGCCAGCACCTGCGCTACATCGCCCAGATCAATGCTGCGCTGGCGGGCCGGCCGCCCGGCATGCGGGTCACGACCCACATGTGCCGCGGGAACTTCCGATCCGCCTGGGTGGCCGAGGGCGGCTACGACTTCGTGGCCGAGGCGCTCTTCGGAGAGCTCCAGGTGGACGGCTTCTTCCTCGAGTACGACGACGACAGGTCAGGGGGTTTCGAGCCGCTGCGCTTCGTGCCTCCCGGCAAGCGGGTGGTGCTGGGCCTGGTCACCACGAAGCAGGGCCGGCTGGAGGACAAGGACCATCTCAAGCGGCGCATCGAGGAGGCCAGCCGCTTCGTCCCCTTGGAGCAGCTCTGCCTGTCGCCCCAGTGCGGCTTTTCCTCGACCATGGAGGGCAACAGCCTCACCTATGACGAGCAGCTGGCCAAGCTGGCCCTGGTGGTGGAGGTGGCCGGGGAGGTGTGGGGAGAAGGGTAGGCCTGGGCGCCAGGAGGCGGGGCCCCCGGGCGGCGTGGTGGGGGACCTGCCCTTCCCTGGTGGGCCCACCAGGTCACCTGCCCTCGGCGCCCTGCAGCTCAGCCGCTCTCCCGTCCTTGCCCTGGAGGCGGCGCAGCTCCGGGAGGGGGATGTGGCAGCGAACGGCGTGGCCGGGCTCCACCTCGGTGAGCGGGGGCTCGGTGGACTCGCACAGCCCGCTGGCCAGCCTCCTCGGGCAGCGGGTGTGGAACACACAGCCCGAGGGCGGGTTGGCCGGGCTCGGGATCTCGCCGCCGAGCCGTATGCGCTCCCCTGCCTGGCCGTCCAGGCTGGGCACAGCGGAGAGGAGGGCCTCGGTGTAGGGGTGGTGGGGGCCGGCGAACACGGTCTCGGCCGGCCCGTGCTCCATCAGCCTCCCGAGGTAGAGCACGGCGATCCTGTCGGACAGGTAGCGGACCACGCCGAGGTCGTGGGAGATGAACAGGTAGGTGACGCCCTCGCGGCCCTGCAGGTCGGCGAGGAGGTTGAGTATCGCGGCCTGGACCGAGACATCGAGCGCCGAGGTGGGCTCGTCGCACACCAGGACCCTCGGTGAGCCGGCGAAGGCGCGGGCGATGGCCACCCGCTGCTTGAGCCCGCCGGAGAGCTGGGCGGGGCGAAGCGGTAGGTGGCGCTCCTCCATGCGGACCGAGCGCACGATCTCGAGCAACCGGTCCTGGCGGGCCCGGCCGGACAGGCCGGCCAGCTTGGTGAGGGCACGGCCGATGATGTGGCGCACGCTGTGGCGCCGGTTGAGGGCCGAGTCGGGGTTCTGGAACACGATCTGCATGGCCCGTCGCTGCTCCTGTGCCCGCCGGAGGGCGGTGGGCGCCAGGGATCGGCCCTCGAGCTCCAGGGCCGATCCCCCGTCAGGGGCGACCAGGCCGACCAGCACCTTGGCCAGGGTGGTCTTGCCGCTGCCGGACTCGCCCACCAGCCCCAGGGTCTCCCCCGGGTACAGGCTGAGGTCTATGTCGCTCAGGGCCCGGACCTTCTCGTTGCGCACGGCGAAGGTCTTGGAGACGCCCCGCATGGCGATGAGGGGAGTGGTGGAGCCCGTCCAGGGGCCGTCCGGCTCCTGCCCCGCGCTCACCGTTGCGGCGTCGGCCTCGGGCAGGTCGGGGGCCCGCTGGTGGTAGTGGCAGCGAGACCCTCGGGTCTCGCTCACCTGGTACATGGGGGGGGACTCCACTGTGCAGCGCTGGTCGGCCAGGCGGCAGCGGGGCGCGAAGATGCAACCGGCCGCCACCTCGCCCGGTGCGGGCAGGAACCCCGGGATGGTGTCGAGGCGGGACACGCCCTTGCGGTGCCTGCGGGCCGGCACGCAGCGCAGGAGCCCGACCGTGTAGGGATGACGGGGCTGGCCGAACAGCTCCCCGGCCGGGCCCTGCTCCACTATCTCGCCGGCATACATCACGCCCACCTGGTCGCACATGCGGGCGATCACGGCCAGGTTGTGGCTGATGAACAAGATGGCGGTGTGGAGCTCCTGGCGCAGCGAGGCGATCAGGTCCAGCACCTCCGCCTCGACGGTGGCGTCGAGGGCGGTGGTGGGCTCGTCCAGGACGAGCAGGGAAGGCTGGGAGGCGAGGGCCATGGCGATGACCACCCTCTGGAGCATCCCGCCGGACAGCTGGTGAGGGTACGAGCGCATCACCCGCCGGGGGTCTGGGATCTGCACCCGGCCCAGGGCCTCCCCGGAGCGCTCCATGGCCTCCCGCCTGGGGACCCCGGCCAGCTCGAAGACCTCGGCAACCTGCCTGCCCACCTTGATGGAAGGGTTCAGGGCCCGGCCCGGCTCCTGGTAGACCATGGCCACCTTGCGGGCCCGCAGGCGCCGCAGGGCCTCAGGGCCCAGCCGGGACACGTCCTCGCCGTCGAGCCGGATGGTCCCGGCCGAGACCCGCCCGTTGCGGGCCAGATAGCGCGGTATGGCCAGGGCGGTGGTGGACTTCCCGCAGCCCGATTCGCCCACCAGGCCGAAGGAGTCCCTCCTGCCGATGGTGAAGGAGACGTCGCGGACGGCCAGGCGGTCGGCCCCCCTCACCTTGTAGCTGATGTCGAGGTGGCTGACCTCGAGGGCCGGGGCCTCGGCCCCAGGGGCGGGGGCGGCCCCGCTCATTGGATGACGACCGCCTCGATGGAGTCGGCAACCAGGTTGATGGCTATCACCAGGCTTGCTATGGCGAGGGCCGGGAACAGCGTCTCCCACCAGTACCCGGCGGAGAGGTAGCCGGCGTTGGCGGCGATGTCCGCCCCCCAGTCAGGCGTAGGGGGCCTGATGCCGAACCCCAGGAAGGAGAGCGTGGCCACGGTGAATATGGCGTACCCCAGGCGCACCGTGAACTCGACCAGGATCGGGCCCCCCACATTGGGGAGGATCTCGGCGAACATTATGTGCAGGGCGCTCTCCCCCCGGAGGCGGGCGGCGGCGATGTAGTCGAGGTCCCGCTCCTGCAGCACGGCCGTGCGGACGGTGCGGGCGATGAGCAAGGCGAAGGCGAACCCGATGACCAGGACCAGGGTGAGCTCGGAGGGTCCGGCGGCGACCACGAACAGGAAGGCCACGATGATCACCGGCAGGGCCAGAACGGCTTCCACCACTCGCCCGACGACGTTGTCCACCAGCCCCCCGAAGTAGCCCTGCACCAGCCCGATGGCGGTGCCGGCCACGGTGCCGAGCATGGTGGCCAGGGGGGATATGACCAGGATGTCCCTGGACCCGGCTATGACCCGCGACAGGACGTCGCGACCCAAGGAGTCGGTGCCGAGCCAGTGGGTGGCCGAGGGGGGGGCGTTGGTGGCAGTGAGGCTCTGGGCCAGAGGGTCATAGGGAGCCAGCTGGCCGGCGAAAACGGCGCAGACGATCCAGCCCACCAAAATGATCCCTCCCACGACGAAGGGCTTGGTCGAGAGAAGCTCACCTAACCGCTCCCGGCGGATGCGGCGAGGCGAATAGTCGATGGGTCCCGCTCCTGCCTCCGTCCCCAGGGGGGGTATGGCCCCGGGACCGTGCAGGGTGGCTGCCTCCCCGAGGGAGGCGCGCCCGGCCGGAGGGGCCAGCAGGTCGGGGCGGTGGTCGGGAGGCATCACTCTGACCCTCCCAGGCGCACCCGGGGGTTGAGGACCGTGTAGAGGATGTCGGCGAGAAGGGTGGCCACCAGGTACACCACCCCTATCACCAGCACCCCGGCCTCCAGCATGGGGAAGTCCTTGTCCGTGGCGGCGGTGAATATCAAGCGGCCGATCCCCGGGTAGTTGAACAGGTCCTCGATCACCACCAGCCCCCCGATCAGATAGCCGGTCTGGGTGGCGATCACGGTGATGGTGGGCAGGAGGGAATTGCGTAGCACGTGCCTGCGGATGACCAGCGAGCGCGGCAGCCCCTTGAGGGTGGCGGTGCGCACATAGTCGGAGTCCAGAGCCTCGATGGTGCCGGCTCGCGCCATGCGGGCGATGTACCCGAAGAGGATGAGCACCAGGGGAATGGCGGGCAGGATGAGGTAACGGATCTGGGTCAGGGGGCCCGAGCCCGACGGTGGGTTGGCCGTGACGGGCAGGACCTTCAGCTCTATGGCGAAGAGGACTATGAGCACTATCCCCGACACGAACTCGGGCACGGTGGAAAGGGAGAGGCCCGTCACGCTGATGGCCCGGTCCGCTGCCCCTCCCCGGCGCAGCGCCGCCAGCACTCCCCCGATCACCCCGAGGGGCACGACCAGGACGAAGGCCACGGCGGCCAGCTTGAGGGAGTGGAGGAGGGCGGGGTAGAGGAAGCTGGAGACAGGGGCCCGGTACTGGTACGAGATGCCCATGTTGCCCCGGAGGAGGCCCGTGGCCCAGCTCCAGTACTGCACGGGCAGAGGCCGGTCCACCCCCAGCTGGTGATCCAGGGCCTGCACGGCGCTGCGGGAGGCGAAGGGGCCCAGTACGGCCCGTCCGGGGTTGCCCGGCAGCACCTGGCCGGCGAGGAAGATCATGATGCTCAACAGGATGAGCGTCAGGATCGCCAGGGCCACCCGCTTCAAGAGGTAGCGTGCCAACGGGCGCCCTCCCATCAACGGCCACTCCCGCCACGGTGAGGAGGCAGGGGAGCGGGGCCAGGTTGCCTGCCCGCCTCCGAGGGTACCACCCCGTCACCGGTGGGAAGCGGCGGGCGATCGGGCCCAGCGCCGGCGCGGACGGTGGCGTGGGCGGCCTGGGGGGAGGCGACAGGAGGCGGAGGGGAGGGGTCTGCCACGGGTCGGACCACGGGTCATTGCTAGTCGCCGAGGAGCGCCCGATGGTAGTCGAGACCGTTCAAGGGGTCGAGCTTTGCCAGCCGTCCCCACGCCGCCCTAGCATGCCGGCTCGACCGGTTACGGCTGGGAGGTGACGGAATGACGGTTGGCAGCCCCCCTCGAACTGGGCCATGACGGGTGCCTTGCGGCCCTTGCTGGCTCCTGGGGACCGGCCCGACACGCTCACCCAGCGGGTCTACGAGGCCATTCGGCTCGCCATCGTGAGCCAGGAGCTGCCCCCGGGGTCCCGCCTGACGGAGGCGGGCCTGGCCCGCCAGCTCAACGTGAGCAAGACCCCGGTGAGGGAGGCGTTGCTCCAACTGCGCGACGTTGGCCTCATCGAGCCCGACCCGCCCCGGGGGGGCCGGGTCGTGCGCGCCTCCTGGCAGGCCATCAGGGATGCCTACGAGGTGCGGGAGGGCCTGGAATCGGTGGCAGCCCGGGCCGTGGCCGGCCGGGCGCCGCAGGCTGCCCGCCGGGAGATAGGGCGCCTGGCCAAGGAGTCCCTCAGAGCGGCTAGGGCTGGGGACATTGAGGCCTTTGGCCGCCTCAACGAGGCCTTCCACCTGGCCCTGGCCCGGGCCACCGGGAACCCGCGCCTGGTCGAGCTCATCGAGCGCTCCCTCGTGCTGTTGAGCGCCCTGCGGGAGAGCGGCGCCACGGGCCAGGCCGACGCCGTGGCCTGTGCCTTGTCGCACGTGAAGGTGGCCGAGGCCATCACCAGAGGTGATGCTGAGGGCGCCGGAGCGGCCATGACAGGTCACGTGGGGCTGGTGGCGGAGCTGGTCCTCGCTGCCTACGAGGAGCGGGGGGAGGGAAGGGGCAGCGATGAGGCGGACCGGGTGCGGCCGGCGGGCCGGGTCCGTCGCCGACGCTCGGGTGCGGTCAAGCGGCCCCGGGCCAGGACGCCGGCCGCCAGCACGACCTGACGTCCCGGAGCCCCGCGGTGGGGCCCGTGCCGCCCAACGCCTGGGAAGTACACTGGATCTGCCAGGCAGGGCAGGAGGAGTGGTGGACGTGGAGCCGTCGGGCTGAGCCCCCCGGGCGCCCCTCGGCTCGAAGCCCGCTGCCGGGTCCGTCTGCAGCGAGCGGGCCCTGGCACCCGGCCACCAGGCGAACCGGCACGACCGGCTGGCCGGTCCGGGCTGGCTCTCCCCCTGCTCCCCCCTGGCGGGGCCGGCAAGGAACGAGAGGGTCCGGGAGGTTGGTGGTGCGGTGAGCGCGATCCACGAAGGGGGCGGCTCCTGCGTCGACGCCGTCAGCGCCGTCGTGTCCGGGTTGGCCAGAGGGGCTGACCGCCTTTCGGCCCGCGACCTGTCCCGGTTGGTGGCCGGGCTGGCAGGCCTGGAATGGGTCTGGAGGCCCATGGTGCAGCACGACCCGGTCGAGCGCTGGTACCGGCGCCTCCACCGCGACCGGCGGGTCGACATCTGGCTCATCGGCTGGACCGAGGGCCAGGATACGACCGTTCACGACCACGGGGGCTCGTCCGGGGCGTTTTGGGTGGCAGACGGGGTCCTCACCGAGGGTTACAGCCCCCGCACCGGCCAGCCCCTGCACCTGAGGCAGCTGGGCCCGGGGACGGGATCGGCATTTGGACGGCGCTATGTGCACATCGTGGGCAACCAGAGCCCGGCCCTGGCCACCAGCATCCATGCCTACTCGCCACCCCTGTCACGCATGACCGTGTACCGGATAGGGACCGACGGGACCCGGACACCGGTGGAGACCCTGCCCGTGGACCGTCCCGAGCCCATGATGGCCCAGCCGGGCCGGATCGCCCCCAACGGGATGGCCTGGCCCCAGGGCATCGACGGGCTCCTGGCCGAGGCCCGCCGGCACCTCCGCCGGCGTAAGCCGCTGGAGGCGGCCCAAGCCGTGCGGGGCGGGGCCGTCCTGGTCGACATCCGCCCCATGGAGGAGCGCCGCCAGCAGGGTGAGATCCCGGGGGCGCTGGTCATCCCCCGCAACGTCCTGGAGTGGAGGCTCGACCCTCGCTCGGAGGCGCGCCTGGAGGGCGTGGCCAGCTACGACCGGGAGATCATCCTGGTCTGCACCGAGGGCTACGCCTCCAGCCTGGCGGCGACGACCCTGAGGCGGGTGGGCGTGGTGAGGGCCACCGACCTCGAGGGTGGCTTCCTGGCCTGGAAGGCCGCCGGACTCCCCGTCCGCCGGTTCGGGGAGGCGGAGGCCGGAACCCTGCCCTGCGGCCTGGCCCCGTTCGGGCGAGAAGGTCCCTCGTGACCGTCATCCTCACCGGGCAAGACCTCACCCTGGAGCAGCTGGTGGCGGTCTCCCGCCACGGGGAGGCGGTGGTCGTCGCCCCCCAAGCCCTGGAGCGGATGCGGGCCACGCGGGAGGTGGTTGAGGAGGCGCTCCGCAAGGACCTCCCCGTGTACGGCTTCAACCGGGGGGTGAACGCCAAGAAGGAGTCTCCGGTAACCACCGACCAGGGCCAGTTCAACCGGTTGCTGCTGGCCAGCCACAGGGTGGGCCAGGGCCCGCCGGCTCCTGTCGAGGTGTCCCGGGCCACCCTGCTCGTGCTGGTCAACCAGCTGGCGGGGGGGTGGGCGGGAGCCAGGCCCGAGCTGGCCATCACCCTGGCGCAGGCCCTCAACGCCGGCCCCCTGCCCCCCATGCGCATGCTCGGCTCGGTGGGCCAAGGCGACCTGGCTCCCCTCGCCGACCTGGCCTATGGGCTTGTGACCGGCTTCTCGCTGGCTGCCGGGGAGGCGCTGGCCCTGGTGGACAACAACTCCTTCTCGACCGCCCTGGCTGCCCTGGCCCTGGTGGATGCCAGACGCTGGCTGGACACGGCCGACGGGCTCGCGGCCCTGGAAATGGAGGCCTTTGGCGCCAACCTGAGCATCCTCGGGCCCGAGGTGGCCCGGTCGCGGCCCTACCCGGGCCTCATCACCACCGTCGGGCGCCTGAGGGACCTGCTCGAGGGCAGCCACCTGTGGAGGGACGGGGCAGCCCGCAACCTCCAGGACCCCCTCACGTTTCGTTGCGTGCCCCAGGTCCATGGAGCCGCCCGGGACGCCTTGGGCTACGCCGTCCAGCAGGTGGAGGTGGAGCTGCGTTCCTCCCAAGGCAACCCCATCGTGGACCTTGGTCTCCGGCGAGCCGTCCCGACAGGAAACTTTGATGTCCTGCCACTGGCGGCGGCCCTGGACCTGGTGCGCCTGGCCCTGGCTCCCGCCCTGACGGCGGGGGCCGAGCGGGCCGTCAAGCTCCTCCAGGCGCCTCAGTCGGGACTACCTCAGGGCCTGTCAGTGGCTCATCCGGTGGCCGAGGATGCCCTGTCTGAGCTGGGGGTGGCGGCCGTGGCCCTGGCAGCCGAGGCTCGGCTGCTGGCCCCGCCCGTCTCCTTCGAGGTGACCAGCACGAGCATCGCCCAGGGGATCGAGGACCGGGTGACCATGGCCCCCCTGGCAGCCCGCCGGCTGGCCGAGATGGTCGACCTGGCTGAGGGCCTGGCTGCCGTCGAGGCGGTGATCGCTTCCCAGGCCCTGGACCTGCGCCTCCCGCCGGCGCTCGGCCGGGGCACCGCTGCCGTCCATCGGATGGTGCGGGAGGTGGTGGCGTTCACCGGGGAGGGTGCGCCACCCCCCGACGACCTGGAGCCGTTGAAGGCCCTGGTCCGCTCGGGCGCGCTGGCGGGCCAGGCGGCTGAGCGGTAGCGAGCGCCACAAGGCCTTTGCCCCTCGGCTACGGCGGCCCCTCGGGGTGGTCCTCGTCCCGGCCCTGCAGCTCGTACAGAGGGTTCAGGATCAGCCACCGCCCCCCCTCCTCCAGGATCCGGCCCTCGACGGTGAGGACCGACCCCGGCTCCATCCCCGCCACCGGGGTGGGCCTGAGGAAGAGGAGGGTGATGCGGCCGCTGCCGTCGTCCAGGGTGCAGGTGAAGACCAGCTCGGCGGCCCGGTGGCGCATGGCCGTGGCCACCAGCCGCCCCGTGGTGCGCAGCAGGAGCCGGGGAGCGGCCTCGGCGATGTGACCGACCGGTTGGTCCAGGCCCTTGCGGGCAGGAGAGCAGCCACTGTCCCGCCCCCTGCCCTTGGGGGGGCCGCCCCTCGAACCGGTCACCGCAGGCGAGCGAGGCTCTCGTTGAGCTCGAGCACGTTGACATAGGGGGCACCGAGGAAGCCCAGCTGGGGTCCTCGGATGCTGGCGCTCACCAGGTGCCTGACCACGGATGGGGGTAGGTGGCGAGCCTTGGCCACCATGGGGACCTGGGCGTAGGCCGCCCGAGGGCTGATGTCGGGGTCGAGGCCACTGCCTGATCCCGTGACGAGCTCGGGGGTCGGCTTGACGCCCAGGCGGTGCCAGCGGTCGATCCTGGCTTCCACCTGGTCTCGGAGCTTCTCGGACCGGGGCCCCAGGTTGGTGGGGCCGCTGGCCATGGGGTTGTCGGGGTCGGGCCGCCCGTGGAACCAGCGGGTCCCCTTCCAGCGTTGCCCGATCAGGGTGGACCCGTTGGCGGTGAGGGAGCCCCCGGACCGGCCGGGGAAGAGGGTCCCGGCCAGGCCGGTCTCGGCCAAGGGGTAGGCGAGGCCGAGCAGCACGAGGA
The DNA here is from genome assembly GCA_021325455.1 of Actinomycetota bacterium. Classification (GTDB taxonomy): domain Bacteria; phylum Actinomycetota; class Acidimicrobiia; order Acidimicrobiales; family JAJPHD01; genus JAJPHD01. Next base: position 126,558 of record JAJPHD010000010.1, on the reverse strand, counting down.
AGAAGAGGGCGAGGACGAGGGAGCGGCGCAGGAGGGTGAGCATCAGTGGAACCCCGCCAGGGTGATGATGAGGTCGATGATCTTGATCCCGGCGAAGGGTGCGATCAGGCCTCCCACGCCGTAGATGAGGAGGTTGCGCCGGAGGAGGGCGGCGGCGCCGGCTGGCCGGTAGCGGACCCCCCGCAGGGCGAGGGGTATGAGAGCCACGATCACCAAGGCGTTGAAGATGACGGCCGAGAGGATGGCCGAATGGGGGCTGTGGAGGCGCATCACGTTGAGGGCCTGAAGCTGGGGGTAGGTGGTGGTGAAGAGGGCCGGGATGATGGCGAAGTACTTGGCCACGTCATTGGCAATGGAGAAGGTGGTGAGGGCCCCCCGGGTTATCAGCAGCTGCTTGCCGATCTCCACGATGTCGATCAGCTTGGTGGGGTTGGAGTCCAGGTCCACCATGTTGCCGGCCTCCTTGGCCGCCATGGTCCCTGTGTTCATGGCCACTCCCACGTCCGCCTGGGCCAGGGCAGGGGCGTCATTGGTGCCGTCCCCCGTCATCGCCACCAGCCGGCCCCCCTCCTGCTCCGAGCGGATCAGGTCCATCTTGGCCTCGGGAGTGGCCTCGGCCAGGTAGTCGTCCACACCGGCTTCCGAGGCGATGGCCGCCGCCGTGAGGGGGTTGTCCCCCGTGATCATGACGGTGCGGATGCCCATGGCCCGCAATTGGTCGAATCGCTCTTGGATCCCCGTCTTCACCACGTCCTTGAGCTCCACCACGCCCAGCACCTCACCGCCGTCCGCCACCACCAGCGGCGTCGAGCCCGCCTTGGCGGTGCGGGTGACGATGCTGTCCAGCTCGTCGGGCACCTGGCCCCCCTGCTCGACCACCCAGTGGCGCACGGCCTCCGCCGCCCCCTTGCGTATGTGCCGGCCGGCGACGTCCAACCCCGACATGCGGGTCTGGGCCGAGAAGGGCACGAACGAGTAGCCGGCGGCCATCTCCCTTCCCCGCAGGTCGAAGCGTTGCTTGGCCAGGACGACGATGGAGCGGCCCTCCGGGGTCTCGTCGGCAAGTGAGGCCAGCTGGGCGGCATCGGCCAGCTCCGCTTCCTGGTGGCCGCCCACGGGGAGAAAGGCGGACGCCATCCGGTTGCCGAGGGTTATGGTCCCCGTCTTGTCCAACAGCAGGGTGCTCACGTCGCCAGCGGCCTCGACGGCCCGGCCGCTCATGGCCAGCACGTTCCGCTGAACGAGGCGGTCCATGCCTGCGATCCCGATGGCAGAGAGGAGGGCGCCGATGGTGGTGGGGATGAGGGCGACGAGCAGGGCCACCAGCGACACGATGGGGACGGAGCCCCGGGCGTAGTGAGCGAAGGGCTCGAGGACCACCACCACGGGCAGGAAGACGAGAGTGAGGGCCGACAGCAAGATGGTGAGAGCCACCTCGTTGGGGGTCTTCTGGCGGCTGGCCCCCTCCACCAGGCTGATCATCCTGTCCATGAAGGTTTGCCCGGGCTCGGCGCTGATCCGCACCACTATGCGGTCCGACAGGACCTTCGTGCCTCCCGTCACCGCCGACCTGTCCCCGCCGGCCTCCCTTATGACAGGGGCGGACTCGCCGGTGATGGCGGACTCGTCCACCGAGGCCACCCCTTCGACCACCTCCCCGTCCGATGGGATCAGGTCCCCCGGCTCGCACACGACCAGGTCCCCTCGGGACAGCTCCGTGGCCGCCACCCTCTCTTCCTCCCCCTCTCGCAGGCGGCGGGCCTCGGTGGTGGTGCGCATGCGCCTGAGGGTGGCCGCCTGGGCCTTTCCCCTGCCCTCCGCCATGGCCTCGGCGAAGTTGGCGAAGACCACCGTGAGGAAGAGGAAGACGGTGACCGACCAGGAGAAGGCGCTCGGACGGGCCACCGCCTCGGCCAGGGTGACGACGGTCCCCACCAGCACGACGAACATCACCGGGTTGCGAGCCTGGACCCTCGGATCGAGCTTTTTGAAGGCTTCCCCCAGGGCGGGGACCAGGATGCTGGGGTCGAAGAGCCCCCGGGGCTGGGCGGCCCTCCTCGGCTCCCGCTCAGCCTGGGCAGGAGAGGAGCGGTCGGTGTCGACGGCCTCGGCAGGTGACTCGGGGGCCCGCTGATCGGAGGAACGGGGCTGGGCGCTCAACCGAAGAACCTCCCATGGGACAGGGCCTCGACCACCGGGCCCAGGGACACGGCCGGGAAGAAGGTGAGCCCGCCGACGATGAGCACGACGGCCACGAGGAGCCCGGCAAAGAGGGCGGTGTCGGTCCGGAAGGTGCCCGCCCCGGCCGGCACCATCTCCTTGGCGGCCAGAGCCCCGGCCAGGGCCAGCACGGGGATGATGATCACGAACCGTCCGACGAGCATCGCCAACCCGCCCAAGACGTTGTAGAAGACGGTGTTGCTGGACAACCCGGCGAAAGCCGAGCCGTTGTTGTTGGCCTGGGACGTGAAGGCGTAGAGGATCTCGGAGAACCCATGGGGACCGGCGTTCAACGTGGGTGACGTCCCGGCGGGCAGGACAGACGCCAGGCCGGCCAGCACCAGCACCGTCACGGGCATCACCAGGATGGCAATGGCCGCCAGCTTGACCTCCCGGGCCTGGATCTTCTTGCCGAGGTACTCCGGCGTCCGGCCCACCATGAGCCCCCCTATGAACACCGCCAGGAGGGCGAAGCACAGCATGGTGTAGAGTCCGCTCCCCACCCCTCCGGGCGAGACCTCCCCCAGCATCATGCCCGTCATGGTGCCCATCCCGCCCAGGGGGTTGTAGGAGTCCATGGAGGAGTCGACCGAGCCGGTCGAGGTCTGGGTGGACACCACGTTGAACAAGGCCGATGACGTGTCGCCGAAGCGTGCCTCCTTGCCGACCATGTTGCCGCCGGGCTGGTGGGCAAGACCGGCGGCGGCCACGGCCGGGTTGGGGGCATGCTCGGCCACGGAGGTGGATCCCAGCCACACCCCGAAGAGCAGAGTCATGGCAGCCAGAACGGCCACGCCCTGGCGCACGCTGCCCACCATGCGACCGAAGGTGTAGGTGAGGGCCACGGGTATGGAGAGGATGAGGAGGATCTCCAACAGGTTGGTCAGGCCGTCGGGGTTCTCGAAGGGGTGAGCGGCGTTGGCGTTGAAGAACCCCCCGCCGTTGGTGCCCAGCTGCTTGATGACCTCCTGGGAGGCGACCGGCCCCCTCGGTATGGTCTGGGACACGCCGTTCAGGGCGTCATGGATGTGGGCGGGGCCGGCCAGGGTCTGTACCGCTCCCTGGGAGACGAACACGATCGCCATCAAGAAGGAGATGGGCAGCAGGATGTAGAGGACCCCCCGGGTGAGGTCCACCCAGAAGTTGCCGATCGTGGAGGAACCCTTGCGGGACAGGCCCCGGATGAGGGCCACGGCCACGGCCATGCCGACCGAGGCGCTCACGAAGTTCTGGACGGCCAGGGCCGTCATCTGGGAGAGGTAGGACATGGTCGTCTCCCCCGGGTAGTTCTGCCAGTTGGTGTTGGTGAGGAAGGACACCGCGGTGTTGAACGACAGCGCCGGGGGGACACCGTGCAGATGGTCGGGGTTGAGGGGGAGGTGGCCCTGGAGTCGGAGGATGGCGTAGGTGAGCAGGGCCGAGACCAGGGAGAAGGCGATCAGGGAGACGGCATAGCGGCGCCAGGTCTGCTCCACCTTGGGATCGGTCCCGAGGAGCCGGTAGAGGGGCCGCTCGACGAATGCCAGCCAGCGGGTGCGACCGTCGTACACCGCCACCATGTAGGCCCCGAGCAGTCTCCATACCACGGCCAGGACCGCCACCATCACCACCAGGGTGAGGAAGTAGCCCATGGCCTCAGAACCGCTCGGGCTTCACGAGGGCCACCCCGACGTACACGAAGAGGCACACGGCCAGGGCCAGGAGGACAGCGTCGGGCGGGCTCACAGGTGCTCCAGGGAGACGGCAAAGGCCACCATGGCGGCGAAGAAGGCGATGATGCCGACCACAGCCCAAAGATCAGCCATGCCCCCACGGTGGTCGCCGGGCCGTCAACAGGGCGTAAACCCGGCGGCGGGCGCCGTAAAGAGACCGTAAATTCCTCGGGAGGTTCCCCCTGGCCTAACCGGGGTCCGCCTCGGCCAGCTGGTAGCCGACCCCGGGGCTGGTGCGCAGGAGGCGCCCATGAGGGTCTCCCAGCTTGGAGCGCAGGCGGCTGGCGTAAATGCGCAGGTAGTGGGTCTCGCTGCCGTAGCCCTCACCCCAGACGGCCTGCAGGAGGGTGCGATGGGTCACCACCTTGCCGGCGTGGCTGGCCAGATAGGCGAGGAAGTCGAACTCCCGGGGGGTGAGGTCGACCGCCTGGCCGGACACGGCTACGGCCCGGCGGGCCCGGTCCACCTCGAGGGGGCCCACCCGCAGGACGGTCTCGGCCGGCTCGTCCTGGCGCTGGCGGCCGTGACGGAGGGCCACCCGCAGCCGGGCTTGGAGCTCGTCCATGCCAAAGGGCTTGGTGACGAAATCGTCCGCGCCGCAGTCCAAAGCCTCCACCTTGGTCTGCTCGGCTCCGTGGGCCGAGAGGACGAGGATGGGAACCTGGCTCCAGGTGCGGATGAGCCGGCAGACCTGGATCCCGTCGACGTCAGGGAGGCCGAGGTCCAGGACCACCACGTCGGGATCGCACAGAGCGGCCTGCGACAGGCCCGCCTCGCCGGTATCGGCGGTGACGACGTCGTAGCCCTTGGCTCGCAGGCCTATGGCGAGGGAGCGCAGCACCGCCCTCTCGTCGTCGATGACGAGCAGCCGGGCCACGGGCTTAGGCCACCTTGTGCGCCAGCTCGAAGACAGGAAGGGACACGGTGAAGACCGAGCCTCCCCCCTCGCGGTCGGCCACCCAGATCCTTCCGCCCTGGGCCTCCACGAAGGCCTTGGCGATGGCCAGGCCCAGGCCCACACCCCCCGGAGGTGAGGCTGCCCCCTTGACCCGGTGGAAGGCCTGGAAGATGGCCTCCCTCTGCTCGGGCGCTATGCCGGGCCCGGTGTCGGCCACGCTCATCTCGATCCGGTCCCCGAGCCGGCGGGCCTGGAGCCGCACCGGCGAAAAGGGCCCGGTGTGCTGCCCGGCGTTGTCCAGGAGGTTGGCCAGGACCTGGCCGGTTAGGACGGGGTCAGCGGTCATGAGGGGCAGGTCCTCGGGCACCTCGACCTCGAGGCGGCCAGCCAGCTGGCGCCGCCCCAGACGGCCGATGGCGTCTTCCACCACGTCGGGCACGGCAACGGCCTCGAGGTGGGCCTGGAGGGTGCCGGCCTCGATCCTGGTCATGTCCAGCAGCTCGGTGACCAGCCGGGCCAGCCGATCGGTCTCCGCCTCCACCATGGCCAGCAGCTCGGAGCGGTCCTCGGGCGCCAGGTCGAGGTCCGGATCGGCCAGGTTCGACACCGCGGTCTTGATGGAGAACAGGGGCGTGCGCAGGTCGTGGGACACCGACGCCCACAGCGCCGAGCGCCAACGGTCCACCTCCTCCAGCACCCCGGCCCGCACCGCCTGGTCCTGAAGCTGGGCTCTCTCCACGGCGAGGGCGGCGTGGTTGGCGAAGGTGACCAGAAGCTGGTCCTGGCGGGAGTCCAGGCCCGCCCCGGCCAGGCTGAGAAGGCCCACCGGGTGGCCGCCGGCGGACAGCACCACCGTGCGCACGTCCTCCCTCCTCGACAGGGGCACGGGGGGGCCGCCCCCCGAGGCCAGGCCCACCAGGTGGTCGGCCGGGAAGGGCTCTCCGTCCGACGCCGCCGTCTCGAGCCTGTCGCCCGAAGGCAGCAGGAGGGCCACGCCAGCCGCTCCGAAGGCCTGCCGCACCGTGGCCGCCACCGCCCTGAGCAGCTCGTCCCGGGGCCGGTGGGCGATCAGGAGATCGGACATCTCGAAGAGACGGCGCGCCTCCTTCTCCCGGTCCCCGGCCACGGCCCGGGCGGCGTGGAGGCCACCCACCACCCAGGAGACGAGGAGCATGGTCGCCACGTACACACCGAGCGCCACCCAGTTCTGGAGGGCGCCGACAGAAAGGGTCCCGTAGGGGGGGATGAACAGGAAGTCGTAAGCGAGGAAGCCGCACGCCACCCCGACGGCCCCTGCCGGCAGGCCTCCGACGGCAACGCCGGCCACCACGGGGACGACCAGGACCAGGGCAGTGGTCGCCACGCTCAGGTGGGCCCGCAAGGGGACCATGGCGCCGCTCAGGGCGGCCACTCCGGCCATGGCCACCATCGCCCCGGTCCAGATGCGCATGCCGGGAGGGACCGGACCCAGGCGCCTCACGGCTCTCATGCTACCGAGGAGGGCACAATGGGAGGGTGCCCGAGGACCCGGCTGCTGCCAACCTGGTGACCGAGACCGCCGTCGAGCCGGCCGGTCGCTTCCGGATCTACCTGGGGGCCGTGGCCGGGGTGGGGAAGACCTCGGCCATGCTCGACGAAGGATGGCGGCGCAGGCAGCGGGGGACCGATGTGGTCATCGGCTTCGTCGAGACCCATGGGCGGGCGCACCCCGCCTCGCTCATCCGGGACCTGGAGGTGGTGCCCCGCAAGGTCGTCATCCATCGGGGGGCCCGGTTCGAGGAGATGGACCTCGATGCGGTCCTGAACCGTCAGCCGGCGGTGGCGCTGGTGGACGAGCTGGCCCACACCAACGTCCCTGGGTCGGGCAACGAGAAGCGCTGGCAGGACGTCCTGGTGCTGTTGGACCACGGGATAGACGTGATCACCAACGTCAACATCCAGCACCTGGAGAGCCTGGCTGATGCGGTGGAGCAGATGACCGGGGCGCCGGTGAGGGAGAGGGTCCCCGACTGGGTGGTCCGGAGGGCGGACCAGCTGGAGCTCATCGACTCCTCGCCGGCCCAGCTGCGGCGCCGCATGCTGCATGGCAACATCTACCCACCGGACAAGGTCCCCGACGCCCTGGCCCATTTCTTCCGGACCGAGAACCTGATCGCCCTGCGGGAGCTGGCCCTTCGCTTCGTCGCCGACGAGACCGAGGACGAGCTGCTCGAGTTCCTCCGCAGCCACGGCCGCTCCGAGGTGTGGGAGACCACGGAGCGGATCATGGCTGGTGTGGCCGGGGCGCCGGGGGGGGACTACGTGGTGCGCAGGGCGGCCCGGATGGCGGCCAGGGCCAAGGCCGACCTGTTCGTGGTGCACGTGGTGACCGGCTCGGGCCCCGGCTCGGGCCGCGCCGTCGAGGAGCTGCGCCGGCTCACCTCGGCCGTCGGCGGCTCCTGGCACCAGGTGGAGGGTGAGGACGTCGCCTCGGCCCTCCTGGCCTTCGCCCGTGACCACCAGGTCACCCAGATCGTCGTGGGGGCCAGCCACAGGAGCCGCTGGGAGGAGCTGGTGCGGGGCTCGGTCGTCCAGGCCCTCTTTCGGGCCACCAGCAGAGCGGGGATCGACCTCCACGTGATCTCCCCCCGCACGGGGACTAGCCTCTCCGGGTCCCCGGAAGGGCCGGATGGCGCTCGCCTCCTCGGCGTGGACTGAGCCCACGGGTTTCACAGGCACCGGGGGGAGGGAGAAGGACGGCGTGGGCTCGACGAAGGCGGAGAGCAGGGGAGCGCGGCTCGGGAGGGTGGCCCGCGCCGTCGGGGAGGCGACCCGTCCCCGGCGGTACTCGGCCGGCGCCCTCGTGGCCCACGGGGTCACCGGGCGCCCCTGGAGGCCCGCCTGGCGCCACCATGAGCTCGGCAGCACGTACGACGCCGTGATCGTGGGCGCCGGCGTGCATGGTCTGGCCACCGCCTACCACCTGGCCAGGGACCACGGCGTCAGGAAGGTGGCAGTGCTGGACAAGGGCTACCTGGGCGGGGGCAGCTCGGGGCGCACCAGCGGCATCGTGTGGTCGAACTACCTCACGCCCGAGGGGGTCCGCTTCTACGACCGCTCCTTGCGCCTGTACGGGGAGCTCTCGGGCGAGCTCAACTTCAACGTCATGTTCTCCCCCCGCGGGCACCTGACCTTGGCCCACTCGGACGCCTCGCTGCGAGCCATGCGCTGGCGGGCCGAGGTGAGCAAGCTCCATGGGGTGGACTCCGAGGTGGTCGGCCCCGAGGAGGTGAGGAGGCTGGTCCCCTTGGCAGACGTCTCCTCGCGCGCCCGCTACCCCATCATGGGGGCCCTCTACCACCCTTCGGGCGGGACCGTACGCCACGATGCCGTCAACTGGGGCTATGCCCGGGCGGCGGACGCCCTGGGGGTGGAGATCCACCAGGGCACCGAGGTCCTGGCCATCTCCACCGCCGGGGACCGGGTGACCGGGGTCACGACCAACCGGGGAGAGGTGTCCACGCCTGTGGTGGTGAGCTGCACGGCGGGCTGGGCCAGCCTGGTATCCGACATGGTCGGGCTGAGCATGCCCATCATCACCCGTCCCCTCCAGGCCGCAGTCACCGAGCCGGTGCAGGTGCTCCTGGACGCGGTGGTGGTGTCGGGGACCCTGGACGTCCAGGTGAGCCAGACCGATCGCGGCGAGCTCGTGCTCGGGGCCAGCCCGGACCCCTTCGCCTCGTACTCCATGAGGGGCTCACTCGAGTTCACCGAGGAGGTGGCCGGTCGCGTGCTCCAGCTGATGCCCTCGGTCGCCCCCATGCGCCTGCTGCGCCAGTGGAGCGGGCTGTGCGACATCACCCCTGACCTCTCGCCCATCATGGGCCCCACTCCGGTGGAGGGGTTCCTCGTGGACGTCGGCTGGGGGACGAACGGCTTCATGGCCGGTCCGGCGGCGGGCCAGGCCATGGCGGAGCTGGTGGCCACCTCGAGGACCCCCGAGCTCATGGCGGCCTTCGACCTGGCCCGCTTCGCCGAGGGGCGCCTGGTCGAGGAGAGGGATGCCGCCGGCGTGGGCCATTGATGCACACCGCAAGCCCCGAGAGGAAGGCATCATGATCCTCATCCCCTGCCCGCATTGCGGCCCCCGCAACGCCTCGGAGTTCGCCTGGAAGGGGGAGCACCGGCCCCGTCCCGATCCCGCCCGCGCCAGCCCGGCCGAGTGGCGTTCCTACCTCTACCACCGCGCCAACCCGTGCGGCTGGACCACCGAGGTGTGGTTCCACCGGGCCGGGTGCCGGCGGTACGTGACGGTCGAGCGCCACACTCTCACCAACGAGGTCCGCAGGGCGGTCCCGGCGGGGGGGGAGAGGTGACGGCGACCGCCCGCCGGGAGGCCAGGCGCCTCCCCCGCCAGCCGGGGGAAGTGATCGACCGGGACCGGCGGTTCGAGATCACCTGGTGCGGGAGGCCCTTCCCCGCTTACCCCGGCGACACCATCGTTTCGGCCCTGGCCGCCTCGGGTGTGCGAGCCTTCTCCCGCAGCTCGAGGTACCACCGGCCGAGAGGCATACTCACCGCCAGCTTCCACGACCCCGGATGCACCGTCCAGGTCGGTGGGGAGCCGAACGTGAGGGGGGCCCATCGCCGGGCGGAGCCCGGGATGGTGGTGTCACCCCAGGGGGTCTGGCCCTCGCTCGGGGTCGACCTGAAGGCGGTCAGCCAGCTGGTGGGGCCCCTCATGGGAGCCGGCTCCCAGTACAAGACCTTCATGAAGCCTGTGGCCCTCCTGCCCGCCTACCAGCAGGTGCGGAAGCGCCTTGCCAACGGTGGCAGGCTCCCGGCCGACCCCCGGCCTGCCTGCTACGACAAGCGCTACGCGCACCCCGACGTGGTGGTGGCGGGCGGGGGTCCGGCGGGGATGGCCGCCGCCGTCGCCGCCGCCCGGGCCGGCGCCGGGGTGATGCTGGTGGAGGAGGAGTACGAGCTGGGTGGCCACCTGCGCTGGGGAGGCCCCGACGAGCTGGCCGCCTTGGCCCAGCTGAGGGTGGAGGTGGAGTCCGAGGCGGGGATCGAGGTGCTCACCAACTCGGTGGTGACGGGCCGCTACGAGGGCAACTGGCTGGCCATAGTGCAGCGGCCCGCCCCGGGAGGGCCCATCGAGGCGGGCGGCCCCCAGGCCGTGGTGGAGCGGCTCGTGAAGGCCCGGGCCCGCTCCCTCGTGGTGGCGCCCGGGCTCATCGAGCGGCCCTACGTCTTCGAGGGCAACCACAGGCCCGGGGTGATGCTCTCCACCGCCGTCCGCCGGCTGATCAACCTCTGGGCGGTGAAACCAGGAGAGGAGGCCGTGGTGCTCACCGCCAACTCCTCCGGCGATGCGGCCGTGGCCGACCTCCAGCGGGCCGGGGTGGAGGTGGTCCGGGTGGTGGACGCCCGGCGGGGGGGCGGCATCGTGCGGGCGCTGGGCCCGGCCAGGAGCCGCCGCCAGCGGGCCCGGGAAGCCCTTGGCGGCGGCCTCGAGGCCGTCCTCCTGCTCGGTGGCGCCGGGGGGGTGGGAGGAGTGGAGCTGCCCGGGGGTGAGCGCCTGGAGTGCGACCTGCTCGTGACGGCCGTGGGCTGGACCGCCCCCACGTCGCTGCTCGACATGGCCGGTGACCGGCCCTTCTACGACGAGAGGGCGGCCCGGTTCCTCCCCGGGGGCCGGTTGGCCGAGGGAGTGCTCGCCGCCGGGGGCATCGCCGGCGACGGCCCCCTGGACCAGATGGTGGAGCAGGCCCGGGCCATCGGCAGGCTGGCGGCCGGCCAGCGAGGAGAGGTCCCGGCCAGCCCTCGGGAAGGGCACCCGGCCCTCTTCCGCTCCTCGACCCACGGCATGGTCGACTACTCGGGAGACGTGTCGTCCAGGGACCTCGTGGCGGCGGTGAGGGAAGGGTACGACTCGATAGAGCTGGCCAAGCGGTACACGACGGCGACCATGGGGCCGTCCCAGGGGAAGCTGGAGGTGGCCAATGCCGTGGCCGTGGTGGCCGAGGCCACGGGCAGGACCATGGATGAGACGGGCACCACGGTGTGGCGGCCCCCCTATGCCCCCATCAGCCTGGGCGCTCTGGCCGGGCCCAGGCACGAGCCGGTGCGGCGCTCGCCCATGCAGGCCTGGCACGAGGCCCACGGCGCCGAGCCCGTCGTGGAGGGCCAGTGGGTCCGCCCGGGCCACTACGGCGACCCCGAGGCCGAGGTGCTAGGGGTGCGCCACGCAGTGGGGCTCATGGACGTCACGCCCCGCGGCAAGCTGGACCTGAAGGGGCCCGACGTGCCCAAGCTGCTCGACCTGGTCTACGCCAACAGGTGGGCGGGCCGGGCCGAGGGGGCGGTGGGCTACGGCGTCATGTGCACCGAGGAGGGGGTGGTCCTGGACCACGGGGTGACGGGCCGTGTGGGCCCGGCCCATTACCTCATGTCCACGACCCCGGCGGGTGAGGCGACGGTCTGGGAGTGGCTGGAGTCCTGGCTGCAGACCGCCCACCCCGAATGGAAGGTGCACGTCACGCCCCTGACCGCCGCCTTCGCCAGCATCGACGTGGCCGGCCCCCGCTCCCGCCAGCTCATGGAGAGGGTGGTGGAGGGTGTGGACCTCTCGCCCGAGGCCTTTCCCCACATGGAGGTTCGGCGGGGCTCGGTATGCGGCGTACCCGGCTGCTACATGTGGCGCCTCGGCTCCACCGGTGAGCTCGGCTACGAGGTGAACGTTCCGGCGAGCTACGGCCTGTTCGTGTGGGAGACGCTCATGGACAGGGGAGCGGACCTCGGCGTGGGGGCCTTCGGCGTGGAGGCCCAGGGCGTGTTGCTCCTGGAGAAGGGCCACCTCATGGTGGGCCAGGACACCGACGGGTCGACGCACCCCTTCGCAGCCTCGCTCGACTGGCTGGTGGAGCTGGACAAGCATGACTTCGCAGGCCGGCCCGAGCTGGTGGGGCCGGGACGGGGCGGGGGGCACCAGCGCCTGGTGGGACTCCAGCCCCTCGACCCTGCCCTCGTTCCCCCCGAACCCTGCCTCATCGTGGAGGGAGAGGCCACCATCTCGGGTCGGGTCACCTCCTCCCGGCGCTCACCCACCCTGGGCCGCTCGATTTGCCTGGGCCTGGTGGCCCCCCACCTGGCCACGCCGGGAACGGTGGTGACGGTGGTGCTGCCGGACCGGACGAGGGTGGGAGCAAGGGTGATGGAGCACCGGGCTCATTTCGACCCCGAGGGCGTGCGGCTCCGTGCCTGAGGCCCTCTCCCCTCTCGCCCGCAGCGCCGTCCGCCCTCCGGGGCCCACGCAGGTCATGGGGGGCTGGGAGGTGTCCACCCGGGTGAGCACCTCCTCCCTGTGGCTGGCCGACGTGTCACCCCTTGCCAAGGTGCTGGTGAGGGCGGAGCCGGGAGCTGGCGTGGCTGCCCGACTCGGTGTGGGCCACGGGCGGGCCCGGCGGAGGGCGGACGGGGTCCTGGTGGTGGGCTCGGGGCCGGGGGAGTGGCTGCTTGTCGGCCCGCCGGGATCGGCCTCCCTCCTGGCCGGGGAGGTGGAGGTGGAGAGGGGGGAGGGCTTCGCCTCCGTGGTGGACCTCACCCACGGGCGGGCCCTTCTTCGCCTGACCGGGCCGACTGCGCCCATGGTCCTGGCCAAGCTGTGCCCGGTCGACCTCTCGGACCGGGTGAGCCCCAACCTGGTGGCGTTCCGCTCCTTCCTGGCCAACTTGGCGACGGACGTGGTGCGCGACGATCTGGACGGGAGCCGCTCCTACCTGCTGCACTGTGAGCGGCCCTCGGGCCAGTACCTCTACGACGTCCTGATCGACGCCGGGGCGGAGTGGGGTATCGAACCAACCGGAGTGTTCGCACCGCCTGCAAAGGAGACTTGAACCACATGGCCTTCCCCACGGCTCTGGAGATCGCCCGCCAGGCCAAGCTGGAGCCGATCTCCTCCGTCGCTGCCCGGCTGGGCATCGGCGACCACCTCCTCGAGCACTACGGCGAGCATGTCGCCAAGATCAAGCTCTCGGCCATACAGGAGCTGGCCGACCGCCCCCGGGCCAAGTACGTGGTGACCACGGCCGTCACCCCCACCCCCCTCGGGGAGGGCAAGACCACGACGACCGTCGGCCTGGGGCAGGCCTTCGCCCACATCGACAAGGTGGCCACCGTGGCCATCCGCCAGGCCTCCATGGGCCCCACCTTCGGGATCAAGGGGGGAGCGGCCGGCGGGGGGTACTCCCAGGTGGTGCCCTTCGAGAGCCTCAACCTGCACCTCACCGGCGACATGCACGCCGTCACGGCCGCCCACAACCTGCTGTCGGCCATGGTCGACAACCACCTGGACAAGGGCAATGCCCTGGGCCTCGACCAGCACGCCATCACCTGGCGGCGGGTGCTGGACGTGAACGACCGGGTGCTCAGGAACATCGTGGTGGGCCTCGGCACCAAGGCCGACGGCATACCCCGCCAGACCGGTTTCGACATAACGGCTGCCTCCGAGGTCATGGCCATCCTGGCCCTGGCGACCTCGCTGCAGGACATGAGGGCCCGCATGGGCCGCATCGTGGTGGGCTACACCTCCGGGGGCGAGCCGGTGACCGCCGAGCAGCTGCACGGGGCCGGCTCCATGACGGTGATCATGCGGGACGCCATCAAGCCCAACCTGCTCCAGTCGCTCGAGGGCACTCCCGTGCTGGTTCACGCCGGGCCGTTCGGGAACATCGCCCACGGCAACTCCTCGGTGGTGGCCGACCTCATCGGCATCCACGGGGGGGACTACCTGATCACCGAGTCGGGCTTCGGAGCCGACATGGGGGCCGAGCGCTTCTTCAACATCAAGTGCCGGACCTCGGGCCTGGTGCCTGACGCCGCCGTGGTGGTGACGACCGTGCGGGCGCTCAAGGCCCATTCCGGGCGCCACCGCATCGTGGCCGGCCGCCCCCTGCCCCCCGCCCTCCTCGAGGAGAACCCCGACGAGGTGCTCATCGGCGGGGCCAACCTGCGCAAGCAGATAGAGAACATCCGCCTGCACGGCGTCACCCCGGTGGTGGCGGTCAACGCCTTCCCCGACGACTTCCCCTCCGAGCACCGGGCCATCGAGGAGATAGCTTCCTCCCTGGGGGTGCGCTCGGCGGTGTGCACGCACTTCACCGACGGGGGGAGGGGGGCCGTGGAGCTGGCCGAGGCCGTGGCCGAGGCCGCTGAGGAGCCGGGGGAGTTCCGCTTCGCCTACGAGTCATCGGCGCCGCTGCGGGAGAAGATCGAGACCGTCGCCACCCGCGTCTACGGGGCCGACGGCGTGGACTACCTGCCTCTGGCGTCCCGGCAGCTGGACATGTACGAGCGGGCCGGGTTCGGTGGGCTGCCCGTGTGCATAGCCAAGACCCACCTGTCCATCTCCTCCGACCCCTCGCTGAAGGGCGCCCCCACGGGCTGGCGGCTCCCGGTGAGGGAGGCCAGGGCCTCGGTGGGGGCGGGGTTCATCTACCTCATCAGTGGTGACATGCGCACCATGCCCGGCCTCGGCTCCGATCCTGCTGCCATGCACATCGACATCGACGAGCACGGGGAGATAGTCGGGCTGGCATGAGCGGGGGGTCCCGACTGCGGGAGGCTCGGCGGGGCGGCGGGCGGGGGGCGCCGGGCCCGGGCCGGCGGGTGGCGACGGCCTGATGGCGGCGGCCCGTATCGACGGCGTGGCCCTGGCCGACGGCCTCAAGGCCTGGCTGGCCGAGGAGGTGAGGGCCATAGGGGCCGCCGGGGCCCGGGCCGGCCTGGGGACGGTCCTGGTGGGCGAGGACTACGCGGCCTCGGCCTACGAGCGCCGCCTGCGGCGCCTGGCCGAGGCGGTGGGGTGCAGGTACGCGGCCGAGCACCTCCCCGCCGACGCCGAGCAGGCCGACGCCCTGGCCGCCGTGGGGAAGCTCAACGCCGACCCCCGCATATCCGGGATCCTCGTGCTGCGCCCCCTTCCCCCCCAGGTGTCGGAGCTGGCCATGTACGCCATCTTGGACCCCTTGAAGGACGTGGAGGCGGTGCACCCCGCCAACGCCGGCCTGCTGTCCCTGGGCCGCCCGCGCTTCGTGCCGTCCACCCCCGGCTCCTGCTTCTACCTCCTCGACTCCTACCTGGAGGCCTCGGGGCGGGACCCCGGCGCCTTCTACCAGGGGCGCACGGCAGTGTTCGTGGGCCGGTCGAACAACGTGGGCAAGCCGGCGATGCTGCTGGCCCTGGCCCGCAACCTGACGGCCATCTCCTGCGATGAGCACACCTTTGCCGCCGGCCGGCTGGCCGAGTACACCGCCCAGGGCGACGTGCTGGTGGTCGCCGCGGGGGTGGCCGGCCTGATCAGCGGGGACATGGTCCGGGAGGGGGCCATCGTGATCGACGTGGGCATAAACCCCGTGAAGGACCCCGGCAGCGGGCGGGTGCGCCTGGTGGGCGACGTCGACGCCCAGAGCGTGGCCCCCAAGGCCGAGGCCCTCTCCCCGGTGCCGGGGGGGGTGGGGCCGGTGACCGATGCCTGGCTCGTGCACAACACCGTCCTGGCGGCCAGGATGGCAGCCGGCCTGGACGCACCGGCATCACCCCTGCCCCCCCGGAAGCCGAGGCTCCGGCCATGACCACCGGCCTGGAGGCCTACCTGGACAACCTTGCCTCCGGCCGCCCCACCCCGGGCGGGGGATCGGCCAGCGCCGTGAGCGCTGGCCTGGGGGCCGCCCTCCTCGCCATGGTGTGCCGCCTCACGGTGGGCCGGCACCGCTACGAGGCCTACCAGGAGGAGGTGGCGGCCGTGCTGGCCCAGGCCGACCGGGCCCGGGGCGAGGCCCTGTCGCTGGCCGACGAGGACAGCCGGGCGTACCAGGCGGTGGTGGACGCCCTGGCCCTCCCGAAGGGCGGGGAGGAGGAGCGCCGCGCCCGCACCGCCCGGGTGCAGGAGGCCCTGAAGGGGGCCACGGCCGTGCCCCTGCGCCTCATGGGGCTGGCGGCCGAGCTGGCCTCCCTGCTGGAGAGGGCCCAGGGCAAGGTGAACCCCACGGCGGCGGGAGACCTGGCCGTGGGCTCCCTGCTGGTGAGGGCGGCCCTCGAGGGGGCATGGGTGAACGTGGGGGCGAACCTCGGGCTCATCGCCGACGGCGCCTACGTAGCCGAGACGCGGGCCCGGGCCCAGGACCTGGCCGGGGAGGCCCGCCCGGCCCTGGAGCGGGTCCTACAGGCCGCGGCACGGGCTCCTGGTTGACTGGGGGGCCGTGCGCACCCCCGACCCGGCAGAGGCCAGGCAGTTCATCGACTCCTCCCGTTTCGTGTGGTTCCACAAGATGGAGCTGGCACCCGGCGTGATCACCCCCGGGGTCTCGGACATAGGCTGGCTGGCCGGCGCCGCCGGGCTGCCCCAGGACCTCTCGGGGACCAGCGTGCTGGACATAGGCACGGCCAACGGCGGGGCTGCCTTCATGGCCGAGCGGCGGGGGGCGTCAGACGTGGTGGCCGTGGACATCTACCCGCCGTCGTGGTTCGGCATGGACCGGCTGATCGAGCTGCTCGACTCGCGCGTCCGGTTCGTCCAGGCCTCCCTCTACGAGTTGCCCGAGGTGCTGGGACGCCGCTTCGACCTGGTCCTGTGCTGGGGGGTGCTCTACCATCTGCGCCATCCCCTGCTCGGCCTGGACGCCCTCCGCCGGCTCACGGGGGCCCGCTGCTCGCTGGAGACGGCGGTGGCCGACCGGGAGGTGGACCCCGGCCAGCCGGTGGTGAGGTTCTACCGCCGCGACGAGCTGTCCGGTGACGGGTCCAACTGGTGGGCCCCCACCACCACGGCGCTTGCCGACATGCTGGCGTCCTGCGGGTTCGAAGTGGGCCGGCTCGTCCCGGTGCCCCCGGGAGAGCCGGCATCCCGGGCCATCTGCGACCTGGTACCGGCGGAGCCCGAATGGCCTGCCATCTGCTACGAGGTCCCCCTCCGGGGCGTCCCGCTGGAGGCCTGATGCCGATGCGCCGGGGGGGCAGGGCCCGTGCCCGCTGAAGCCGTCATCTTCGACATGGACGGCGTGCTCCTCGACTCCGAGCCCTATTGGCAGGACGCCGAGATCGAGGTGTTCGGCCGTTTGGGGCTCCATCTGACCCGGGAGGATTGTCGGCGGACCATGGGCATGCGGGTCGACCAGGTGGTGGCCCTCCGCCACGCCCAGCACCCCTGGGCCGGCCCTTCCCTCCCGGAGGTGGAGGAGGCCATCGTGGGCAGGGTCGTGGAGCTGGTGAGGGAGCGGGGCGAGGCCCTCCCCGGGGTGGTGGGGGCCCTGGACTTCTTCGAGGGCCGGCGGTTGCGGCTGGCCTTGGCGTCCTCCTCCTCCTACGTGCTGATCCAGGCGGTGCTCGACCGCCTGGGCCTGGGAGGGAGGTTCGAGGTGGTCTACTCGGCCGAGGAGGAGCCTTGCGGCAAGCCCGACCCGGGCGTGTACCTGACGACGGCGGCCAAGCTGGGGGTGGACCCGGGCCGGTGCGTGGCCATCGAGGACTCCCTGGCCGGCGTGAGGGCGGCCAAGGCGGCGGGCATGCGGTGCGTGGCCGTGCCGGACAGGGCGGTAGCGGGGGACCCTGGGTACCGGGAGGCCGACCTGGTGCTGGGCTCGCTCCTGGAGCTGGACCCCGGGACCTGGGCGGCCCTGGCCGGCTGACGGGTCGGCCGGGCCACCGCCCGGCCCGTGGCGGTCAGGTCCCGGCCGCCGGCCGGGGGGGCGGTCCCAGGCCCCGGGGGCGGGCTGCCTGGCCCTGCGTCCACCTCCTCCAGAGCCTCGAGGAGGAGGCGGGTACAGGCGGCGTCGGTGCCCGGGAGCCGGTCCCAGGCGTTCACGAAGCGCACGATGGCCCTCCGGCGGGTCTGGAGCACCTTGGCCGCTCGCCCGAAGCTGCGGACCGGGCTGCCCACCACGGCGGCGGCCCGGTTCACGGCGCAGCGGTCCCACGTCCCCCGCTGCAGGGTCCAGGTGGTGGCGGCCGTCCGCACCGCCTCCCGGGCCAGCGGGGAGAGCGCCCCGACCAGAGGGGTCAGGGGATTGGCAGGCGAGCCCTCTCCCGAGCGGGGGCCGGTCCCGAGCCTCATAGCTCCTCCTTCCCGGCGAGCCGGAGGGAGCCCGGGCGGGGCCGCTTGGTCTCCCACCAGTACCTCACCGTGTAGCTGGGCCAGTTGTTGGTCACCCTGCCCTCTGGCGTCTTGTACCAGCTCCGGCAGCCTGCTGACCACACCGTGCCCCCCATTCGGCGCTCCACCCCGGCCTGGTAGCGGGTGGCTGCGGCCGGGTCCACGTCCACCTGCACCCCGGCCCGGATACGCCTGAGGGCCCACGCCACCTGGCGCTCCACCATGAACAGGATGGAACTGTGGCCCAGGTTGGTGTTGGGCCCGTACAGGAGGAACAGGTTGGGGAACCCCGGCACCGCCACACCGAGGTAGGCCCAGGCACCCCCCTGCCACACCTCGGCGAGGGTGCGCCCCTCCTTGCCGACGACTTCCATCCCCCCGAGGAAGGCGGTCGAGCGGAAGCCGGTGGCAAAGATGATGGCGTCAGCCCGCCGGACCCGACCCCCGGCCACCACGGCATGGGCCGTCACCTCCTCGATGGGGTCGGTGACCAGCTCCACCGACGGCCGCTCGAGGACGCGGAACCAGTCGTTGGAGATCAGGATCCGCTTGCAGCCCACCGGGTAGTCGGGCCGGGGCGGAGGGGGCCCGGCCCGGGAGCGGGCCGCCAGGGCGGCCGGCGCCCCGACCAGGACCCGGCCCACCCGGGGGTGCCGGAAGGCCACGAAGCGCGTCTCGTATGTCCAGTAGACGAGCCATCGGTAGAGCCGCTCGGCCCCCGGGACGGCGGCGAAGGCCGCCTTCTCGAGCCGGCTGAACTCCCGGTCCGGCTTGGGCAGCACCCAGTTCGGCGTGCGTTGGTAGATGGTGAGGGAACGGGACACCCGGGCCAGCTCGGGGACCAGCTGTATGGCGCTGGCCCCGGTGCCCACCACTGCCACGTCCTGGCCCTCGAGGTCGTGGCCGTGGTCCCAGCGGGCCGAGTGGAAGCTGGCCCCCCGGAACCCACCGAGCCCAGGCAGCTCGGGGACGCTGGGCTCGCTCAACTGTCCCGTTGCTGCCACCACGAACTGGGCCTCGGCCTGCTCGCCATCCGCCAGGGAGAGGCGCCATCCCCTCCCTATCCACTCCGCCCGCACCACCTCGGCTCCAAGACGCAGGTGCCCACCCAGCCCGTAGCGCTGCGCGCAGCCCCGGAGATAGGAGAGGATCTCCGCCTGGCTGGCGTACTTGCGGGGCCAGTCGTGCTTGGGGGCGAACGAGTAGGAGTAGAGGTGGGAGGGGATGTCGCAGCCGGCCCCCGGGTAGGTGTTGTCCCTCCAGGTGCCCCCGAGGTCCGCCCCCCTCTCGTAGATGGTGAAGCTCGTGAGGCCCGCCCGCTTCAGCTGCATGGCCATGCACAGGCCGGAGGCACCGGCCCCGATGATCGCCACCCGCGGGGCGTCCATGCAACCTTTGTACCAGCCCCCAAGGCATCCGCTAACGTGCCGGACCCGTGTTCGGCCTGAGGGTGGACGACGAGCTTTGCCTGGCCCTGGTCGAGCCCATCCACGCCGAGGCCGTGTACCACCTGGTCCGGGCCAACCGGGCCTACCTGGCCCGCTGGGAAGGGTGGGCGGCCAGGGACGAGGGCCTGGAGGGGACCCGGTCCTTCATCCGGTCCCAGCTGGAGGGGTTCGCGGCTGGCTCCCAGATCCCGACCCTCATCGTGGCGGGGGGGCGGCCCGTGGGGCGGTGCAGCCTTCGCATCGACCTGGCCCAGCTGACCGGGGAGGTCGGCTACTGGATCGCAGCCGATCACCAGGGCCGGGGCCTGGTCACGAGAGCGGCCCGGGCGCTGGTGGGGGTGGGCTTCACCGAGAGGGGCCTGCAACGGGTCGAGCTGCGGACCTCCGCCGACAACAGGAGGAGCCGGGCGGTGGCGGAGCGGCTGGGCTTCCGCCTGGAGGGGATCTTGCGTCGGGAGCACCGGGTGGGGGAGCGCTGGGACGACCTGGCCCTGTACGCCGCCCTGGCCGGCGAGTGGGGCGCCCCGCCCGCCGGCTGAGCCCTGTCTCCGGGGTGGAAGTGGCCCCACCCCACCCCGGGGACGGTGGCTATTGCGCCCGCACCCGGTCCAGGGCGGTGGAAAGGTCCTCCAGCAGGTCCTCGGCGGCCTCCAGGCCCACGGACAGGCGCAACAGCCCGGGGTCCACCGACAGGGGGGTGCCTGCCGCAGAGGCGTGGGTCATGCGGGCGGGGTGCTCGATCAGGGACTCGACGGCTCCCAGCGACTCGGCCAGGGTGAACAGGCGGGTGGAGCGGGCCACCTCCAGGGCAGCCGCCTCCCCGCCGGCCAGGGTGAAGGAGACCATGCCCCCGAAGCGGCGCATCTGGCGGCAGGCCAGGTCGTGGCCGGGATGGCGGGGCAGCCCGGGGTAGTGGACGGCGGCCACGGCGGGGTGGGAGGAGAGCATGCCTGCCACCGCCTCGGCGTTGTCGCAGTGGCGCTCCATGCGCACGGCGAGGGTCTTGGCGCCCCGCAGCGTCAGGAAGCAGTCGAAGGGGCCGGGCACGGCACCAGCGGCATTCTGCAGGAAGGCCAGGCGCTCGGCCGTCTCGCTGTCGCCGGTGGCCAGGAAGCCCCCCACCACGTCGGAGTGCCCGCCCAGGTACTTGGTGGAGGAATGGACCACGATGTGGGCGCCGAGGGAGAGCGGCTGCTGGAGGTAGGGGGTGGCGAAGGTGTTGTCCACCACGCACAGGGCCCCCCGCTCCCGGGCCAGGGCGGAAAGGGCGGCGATGTCCACCACCCGCAGCCTGGGGTTGGAGGGCGTCTCCACCCATACGAGAGCCGTCTCCGGTCGCCAGGCCTCCTCCACCGCCCCGAGGTCGTCCAGGGCCACGGGGGTGAACTGCAGGCCGGCGGCGGCATGGACCCTGGCCACCAGGCGATAGGTGCCCCCGTAGGCGTCGTCGGGGATGATGGCATGGACCCGGGGGGGCAGCAGGCGCAGCACGGCGTCCTCGGCGGCCAGGCCGCTGGCGAAGGCCAGCCCATGGGCCGCTCCCTCCAGGGAGGCCAGGCACTCCTGCAGGGCGGTGCGGGTGGGGTTGGCGCTGCGGCTGTACTCGTAGCCCCGGTGGCGGCCCACCTCCTCCTGGGCATAGGTAGAGGTCTGGTATATGGGCGTGACCACCGCCCCGGTGGTGGGGTCGGCGGGCTGGCCGGCGTGTATGGCTCTCGTCTCGAACCCGTAACGGTCAAGGTGGCCCTCGGCCCCCCCGGGGTGCCCCTTCCACTCGCCCTGGCCGCTCACGGCCGGCTGGTTCGGGAGAGGTGGTCGAGGAGGTCCGAGCGGGTGAGGATGCCCACGGGGTGACCTGCGTCCAGCACCACCACCGCCGGGGCCCCTTCCAGGCGGGTGACGGCGCGGTCGATGCTGTCGCCCGTGCCCACCGTGGGGAGGGGGGGGCCCATGACCTTGGACACCTCGGCGTCCAGGACACCGGTGTCGGCGAAGGTGGCCTCGAGGAGCTGGCGGTCGCTCACCGACCCCACCACCTCGGCCACGTTCAGGGGGGGCTCGGCCTGCAGGACCGGGAGCTGGGAGACCCCGAACTCGTCCAGCACGGTTATGGCGGTGCGGACCGTCTCCTGGGGGTGGATGTGGACGAGGGGCGGGAGCGAGTTGCGCTTGGCGGCCAGCACCTCGCCGGCGGTGCGGTTGCCCACCCGGAGGAACCCGAAGTCCGCCATCCACTCGTCGTTGTAGAGCTTCGACAGGTAGCCCCGGCCCGAGTCGGGGAGGAGAACCACCACCACGTCCTCGGGGCCCAGGTCCTTGCCCACCTCCAGGGCGGCCCATACTGCCGTCCCACAGGACCCGCCGGCCAGGATCCCCTCCTCCCTGGTGAGACGGCGGGCGGTGAGGAAGGAGTCCCGGTCGCTCACGCTCACGATGCGGTCGGGGACGCTCGGGTCGTAGGTATCGGGCCAGAAGTCCTCCCCGATCCCCTCCACCAGGTAGGGCCTGCCTCCCCCCCCGGAGTACACGGAGCCCTCGGGGTCGGCCCCGATGACCTGGATGGCGGGATTGCGGGACTTGAGGTAGCGACCGGTGCCGGTGATGGTCCCGCCCGTCCCGATGCTGGCCACGAGGTGGGTGACCCGGCCGTTGGTCTGGCGCCATATCTCTGGCCCCGTGGAGGCCTCGTGGGCGGCCGGGTTGGCCTGGTTGCGGTACTGGTTGGGCTGGAAGGCGCCGGGGATCTCCTCGGCCAGGCGGTTGGCTACCGAGTAGTAGGACTCCGGGTGCTCGGGGGCCACCGTGGTGGGGCACACCACCACCTCGGCCCCGTAGGCCCGCAGGAGCTGGATCTTCTCGGCCGAGATCTTGTCGGGCATGGTGAACACGCAGCGGTACCGACGGCGGGCGGCGACCAGGGCCAGCCCCACCCCGGTGTTCCCCGAGGTGGGCTCCACGATGGTGCCTCCCGGCTGGAGGAGGCCGGCGGCCTCGGCCGCCTCGATCATGGCCACGGCCGGGCGGTCCTTGACGCTCCCGCCGGGGTTCAGGGACTCCAGCTTGGCCAGCAGGTGGCAGGACAGGTGCCTGGCAGTGCGGTCCAGGCGCACCAAGGGGGTGTTGCCTATGAGGTCGAGGACGGAGTCCACCGTGTCCATCTCGGGCCCCTCGTCCAAGAAGCGCACCTCGATGCCGCCCGGGGGCGGCGCCCCCTCGGCTGGCTGGCCCGGGCCCGGCTGGCCGGGGGCCGGTGGCCTCACCGTGTAGAGGACCACGGGCAGGCCCGCCTGGTGAAGGGCGGTGGCCACCCGGGCTGCATCCCCGTACGGCCCCGTCACGGCCACCTGGCGGGGGATGCGGGCCCGGAGGTCGGCGACCGTGCCGGGTAGCACCTCCCCCCCGGGCAGGCGGAGCTGGTGCAGCGCCCGGTCGGCCAAGCGAGCGGGCGGGGGCTGGCTGCCCACCACGACGAGGACGTCCACGAAGCGGCGAGCCTAACGGGGCCCGGCGGGGCGTGCTCGGCGGGACGAGCCGTTGGCCGCCGCAGGGCGATGGGGCCGGGTGGCACACCGCCACCCCCCTGCCGTGTACCGTCGGGGGATGCCCTGCGCAGCCATAACGGGGTGGGGTGCCGCCCTGCCGGACCAGGTCCTCACCAACGCCGACCTGGAGGCCCGGCTGGACACCTCCGACCGCTGGATCGTGGAGCGGACCGGGATCCGGGAGCGCCGGGTGGGCGGGACCACCACCGGCCTTGCCGTCCAGGCGACCCGCCAGGCCCTGTCCCGGGCCGGCATGGACCCCGCAGTGGTGGACCTGCTCATAGTGTCCACCAACACCCCTGACCAGCCCGTCCCGGCCACGGCCTCCCTCGTGCAGGGGGAGCTGGGCCTGGCCGGGGGGGCCATGGATGTCAACTCGGGCTGCTCCGGCTTCGTGTACGCCCTGGTGCTGGCCAACGGCGCCATCGCCACGGGCCTGGAGCGGGTGGTGGTCACGGCCTCGGACACGGTCTCTCGCATCGTGGACCCGGAGGACCGCTCGACGGCCGTCCTGTTCGGCGATGCCGCCGGGTCGGTGGTGCTGGAGGCCGTCCCCGGCGAGCCCATGCTGCTCGGTTGGGACCTGGGCGCTGACGGTGGGGCTGCCTCTCTCCTGTACCAGCCCCGGGGCGGCTACGTGTACATGGACGGGCGCGAGGTGTTCCGCCGGGCGGTGCGGGCCACTGCCGCCTCAGCCCAGGCCGCCCTGGAGCGGGCCAAGGTGGATGTGAGCGAGGTGGCCCTCTTCATCCCTCACCAGGCCAACCTCCGCATCATCGAGGCCGTGTGCCAGCGACTGGGTCTGCCCATGGAGCGCAGCATGCTGATCGTGGAGCGCACGGGCAACACCTCCTCGGCCTCCATCCCGGTGGCGTTGGCCGAGGCGGTGGAGGAAGGGCGCCTGAGCGAGGGGGACCTGGTGCTGATGTCCGGGTTCGGTGCCGGCATGACGTGGGGCAGCGCCGTCCTGCGCTGGGGCCGGCGACCTGCCTGAGCGGGAGGACGAAGGTCCTCTGTCAGCGGCTCACGTAGATGATGCCGCGCATGAGCGGGTCCATCTGGTCGTAGAAGTGGTAGACGCCAGGCTTCTTGACCCGGAACGAGGCGTCGTCCCCTCCGCCGGCGATGACCCCGGTGTTGAAGGAGCCGTTGGTGGCCGTGACCGAATGGCTGTCGCGGTCGTTGTTGACCACCAGGATGTTGGACCCCGCCTTGACGTGCAGGGTGGAAGGGACGTACTGCTCGCTGCGGATGTAGATGACGGCCTGGGCGGCCCTCACGGCCTGCTCCTGGCCCACGGGGCCGAGCCCGCTGGCCCCGAGGGGGCCGTGGCTCATGTTGGCGGGGGTGGGGCTGCAGGCGCTCAGTCCCACGGCACTGGCCACGCCGGCGGCGGCCACGGCCAGCGGGACGAGGTGCCGGCGGGCGGCGCCCGCAACGGCCAGGGCGAGGTGCCGGCGGGCGGCAGCACCCGACGCCCCCGGGTCGTCGTGGTCGAGGGGTGGTGTCGGGGGCGTGGTCATGGCGGGCAGCCGTCCTCCTTCTTGGTGCCTGACGTGTGGGGAAGATAGTGGCGACTCGGTCCCGCTGTCGGATCGGGGGGCCGCCACGGGGTCCCCGGGCCTGAGAGGCCGCGCTTGGTAATCGGCCCCGTCCTGCTCTTCCTGGCCAGTCTGGCCCTTTCGATCGTGTCCAGCCTGGTGCTGGCCGAGGCCATCGACCGGCTGGGGAGCCGCCTGGGTGTGTCCGAGGGGCTGCTCGGCATCCTCACGGCCCTGGGGGCTGACGCTCCCGAGATCTCGGCGGCGGTCACCGCCATCCAGGGGGGACGCGCCAGCCTGGGCTTCGGGGTCGTTCTCGGCTCGAACATATTCAACCTGGCCGCCCTGCTCGGGTTGTCCGCGGCCGTCGCCGGTCAGGTCCGCATACACCGGGCCGGCCTGGTGTGGGAGGGGGCGGTCGTGATGGCGACCACGGCCCTCGTGTCCGTGCTGGTGCTGGGCCTCCTCAGCCCACCGGCCACGCTGGGCCTTATCGCCGCCGTCCTGGTCCCCTACGTCTTCCTCTCCTCGCTGCGGCCGGCCCAGGTGGAGCGGGCCGCGGCGGCCGGAGGTCATTCTCCCCAGGTGCTCCTGGTGTCGGCCCTGGCGGATGTCACCAGGGATGTGCGCACCGGTGAGACCGCCCCCCGGGCCACCCGTCACGACCTGCTCACGCTGGTGCCCTCCCTCGTGTGCGTGGTGCTGGCCAGCGTGGGAATGGTGCGGGCCTCGGTGGTGCTGGGCGGCCGGTGGGGGGTGGCCCAGGTCCTGATCGGGACCCTGGTGCTGGCCAGCGTCACCGGCATACCCAACGTCATCGCCGCCGTGCGCCTGGCGTTGCGCCGGCGCGGGTCGGCCGTGGTCAGCGAGTCGCTCAACAGCAACACCATCAACCTGGTGGTGGGCATAGCCCTGCCGGCGCTGGTCCTCGGGGTGGGGCAGGCCAGCTCGCTGACCAGGCTCTCGGTGTGGTGGCTGCTGGCCATGACCCTGGGCTGCCTGGTCCTCACCGGGAGGAAGGGTGGGCTGAGGCGGGGCGAGGGCCTGGCCGTGATCGCTTCCTACCTGGCCTTCGTCGGGCTCCTGGTGCTGGGGTGAGGCGATGCCCCGGGGCCGAAGGCCCAGGGCCAGCAAGGCCGGGCCAGGGCCCTTGCCCGAGGGCCTGCTCAGGCCAGGCTGGTGAGGACCTCCGCCCCGTCCTCCGTGACGGCCAGCGTGTGCTCGAACTGGGCGCTGCGGCTGCCGTCGGCGGTGACGGCGGTCCAGCCGTCGTCCCAGGTGATATGGCGCCAGTCGCCCTGGGTGATCATGGGCTCGATGGTGAACGTCATCCCCGGCACCATGAGCGTGGTGGCCGAGGGGTCGAAGTAGTGAAGGACGGTGGGCCGGGAGTGGAAGGCGGTGCCGATCCCGTGGCCCACGAAGGCTCGCACCACTCCGAGGCGGTTGCGGGAGGCGTGGGTCTCTATGGCCAGGCCGATGTCCGACAAGGGCCGCCCCGGGCGCACGGCGGCGATGCCCAGCTCCAGGCACTCCCGGGTCACCTCCACCAGGTGGCGGGAGGCCTCGTCCACCTGTCCCACGTAGAAGGTGGCGTTGGTGTCGCCGTGCACCCCGTCCAGGTAGATCGTCACGTCGAGGTTGACGATGTCACCGTCCCGAAGGGGTCGGCTGTCGGGTATGCCGTGGCAGATGACCTCGTTCACCGAGGTGCAGAGGGACTTGGGATAGCCCATGTAGTTGAGGGGGCTCGGGTACCCCCCCCTCCTGATGCACTCTTCGTGGGCCAGGGAGTCGAGCTCGTCGGTGGTCACGCCGGGCGCCACAGCAGCACCGACCACCTGGAGCACCTCGGCTGCGGCCCGGCCCGCCCGCCGCATGGCGGCCAGCACCTCGGGGGGCTTGACCATGGGCTCGTCCTCGGTCCCGGGATTCCCCGTGCGGGCATAATCGGGCTGGCAGATGCCCTCGGGCACGCGCCGCCGCGGTCCTATCTGGCCGGGCCGGACCCGGTCCGTGCTGGCCCGGTGGCAGCGCTTGTACTTGCGGCCGCTGCCGCACCAGCAGGGGTCGTTCGCTCGGGTCACGGTCTGGCTGCTCACCGGGGCCAGGATACCGGCGGCCTGGTCCTGCTCCCGGGGGGCGGCCACAGGGGTAGCGGAGGCGTGGGGAGGGTAAGAGTGTCGGCCTGACTATGAACCCCATCCAGCGCACCATCCGTGCCGTGGACCACGCTCAGCGCCGCACCCCGCCGGTGGCCTTCCTGTGGGCCGTGGTGAAGAAGTTCGGCAACGACCAAGCCGGCTCCCTGGCCGCCCTGGTCGCCTACTACGGCTTCCTGTCGCTCTTCCCGCTGCTGCTGGTGCTGGTCACCATCCTCGGCCTCGTCGTCACCCCCCAACTGCAGCACCGGGTGGTCCACTCGGCAATAGCCCAGTTCCCGATCGTGGGGAACCAGCTCACGGGGCCAGGGGGCATCCATGCCCTGAAGGAGGGCAGCCTGGTCGGCCTCATAATCGGCGTCCTGGGGCTGATCTGGGGCTCGACCGGCATCTGCCAGGCGGCACAGAATGCCATGGCCCGGGTCTGGAACGTCCCCCAGCTGGAGCGTCCCAACTACATATTCCGGCTCCTGCGCAGCTTCGCCTTCCTGACCGTGCTCCTGCTCGACGTGGTGGCCACCACGGTGCTGGCGGGGATAACGACGTTCGGGGGGAGCCTGTGGTACGCCCGGCTGGGGGCGGGGATACTCACCGTCCTGGTCGACGTGGGCCTCTACGTGCTCGCCTTCCGTATCCTCACCCCCGGTGCCGTCCCCACCCGGGACCTGGTGCTGGGGGCGGTGCTGGCCGGCGTGGCCTGGGCCATCCTCCAGTACGTGGGGACCTTCCTGGTGGGCCACGAGCTCAAGCACTCACATCAGATCTATGGCTATTTCGCCTCGGTGCTGGGCCTGCTGGCCTTCCTCTACACCGCCGCTCAGGTCACCCTCTACGCCGCCGAGGCCAACGTGGTCAAGGCCCGGCGCCTGTGGCCGCGCAGCCTGACCGCGCCCCCGCTCACCGAGGCTGACCGCACCGTGCTTACCGCCCTGGCGGAGGAGCGTCGCCAGCTGCCCCAGCAGCACATCGAGGTGGCCTTCGAGGAGGGCGACGGGGCAGGGTCCGGGGAGGGGGCTCGTGCCGCCGCCCCGGCGTCCAGGCCGGCGGAGGCCACGGGGCAGCCGGGCCAGCTCCGGGGAGGGGAGCACGAGACGGTGCCACCCGGCGTTGCCAGGGAGCCCGGGACGGACCCGGGAGGTGCTCCGGTACCCCGGGATGGGCCTTCCCGGCCCGCCGGCGGCCTATGATCCGCCGGTGCCCGAGCATGCCTCGCCCCTCCTGCCGTCCGGAGAGACGCTAGCCGGCGAGCTGGCCGAGACCTGGGGGGCCACGGTCCACGTGTGCACCAGCCTGACCCCCAACTGCTGGGCACGGCCCACTGACTGCCCGGGGTGGACCGTCCACGACATCCTGGCCCACATGGTGGGCACCGAGTCCCAGCTCCTCGGCCGGCCGGTGCCTGACCCAGGCGGGGAGCCCATGCCCCCTTATGTCCGCAACCCCATCGGTGAGGCCAACGAGCGTTGGGTGAGGTCCCGGCGCCGGGTGCCGGGAGAGGAGTTGCTGGCCGAGTTCGAGGAGGTCACGGCGGCACGGCTGGACCGGCTGCGGCGCATGCCGGACGAGGAGCTGTCCGCCCCATCCTGGACCCCGGCGGGCCCGGGCACCTACCGCGACCTGATGGTGATACGTGTCTTCGATTGCTGGGTCCACGAGCAGGACATCCGCCGGGCCCTCGGGCATCCCGGCCACCTGTCGGGCCCCGCCGCCGAGCGCTCCCTCGACCAGGTGCAGCGGGCCATGCCCTATGTCGTGGCCAAGAAGGCGGCCGCCCCCGAGGGGACGAAGGTGGTCTTCGAGATCAGAGGGCCCACCGAGCGCCGCTTCGGCGTCGAGGTCATGGGGGGCAGGGGCCGACCCGCTGCCGACCTCCACCACCCCACCGCCACCGTCCTGGCCGAGTTCGAGCCATTCATGGCCCTGGCAGCCGGGCGATGGCCTCCGGGGCCGGCCCTATCCGACGGGAGGGTGGCCGTCCAGGGGGACCTGGCTCTGGGGAAGGCCGTCGTGGACCAGCTGGACTTCGTCATCTGAGCCCCCTGCCCTGGGTTGCCGCCGGGGGCTCCGCCCCTTGGGGGTCAGGTGCCCGGCTGGCGGCCCGTCCCGGGGTACACGGGCGAGACGGTGATCTTGCCACAGGGGCCGAAGGGGTTCAGCTGGTCCGAGATGACGAGCTGGTGGAAGGTGTTGGGGGGGGTGATCTCCAGCCGGGCCGAGGTGGGGCAGGACTGGCCCGGGAAGCCGGTGGCATCGGCATAGCCGAGGGCGAAGGAGGCGGAGTGCCCGGGGTCCAGGGTCACGGTGGTGGGGGTCTCGGGCTGAACGGTGGCGCTGGAGCCGCGGTGGACCTCGGTGGGGAGGGGCTGGCCCTTGGTGTTGAGCATGAGCAGGCCCGGGTAGCCGTAGAGGGTGCAGGCGCTCGAAGAGTCGTTGGTGAAGGCGATGGTCTGCCCCACGCTTCCTGTTGCCGCTCCCGTGCGCACCACCCGGGCGGCCAGCTGGGAGGTGTGGCAGCGCCCCAGGGCTCCCGCTGCTGAGGTCGTGGTGGTGGGCTGCCCGGAGGTGGTCGTGGTGACTGCAGCCTTGGTCGTGGTGGTTGCCTTGGCCTTGGTGGTACTGGTCGTCCCGGCCTGGGCGGTGCTGGCGGGCGCCGAGGAAGGGGTGGAGCTGGCCACCGACGAGCTGGGCACCGAGGAGGACAGGGGCCCTGTGGCGCCGCCGCATGCAGCCAGGCCCAGGCCAGCGGCACCAAGCACGATCGGAAGGCAGATGTTTACTGAGCGTCGCACGCCCCTTCGACCCCCCAGATCCGCTACGGGTTCCATCCGGCGTCCTCAGAGAGGGCCGTTGTCGTGCTTGCGGGGCCTCAGCTGCTCTCGTTTGCTGGCCAGGGTGGCCAGGCCGGCCGCCACCACGGACCGGGTCTGGGCCGGGTCGATGACGGCGTCGACCAGGCCCCGGTCGGCGGCCACCCACGGCGTCAGGAAGGCCTCCCGGTACTCCTCCTCCCGCCTGGCCCGGGTCTTGGCGTCCTGGCGCCGGTAGAGGACCTGGGCTGCCCCCTTGGCCCCCATCACGGCTATCTCGGCGCTGGGCCAGGCCAGGCAGAGGTCGGACCCCATCCCCCTGGAGTCCATCACTATGTAGGCCCCGCCGTAGGCCTTGCGCAGCACGACCGACACCCTGGGCACGCTGGCCCGGGCATAGGCAAAGGCCAGCTGGGCACCGTGGCGGATCATGCCCCGCCACTCGAGGTCCTTGCCGGGCAGGAACCCCGGCGTGTCCACCAGGGTCACCAAAGGCAGGTTGAAGGCGTCGCACCAGGCGACGAAGCGGGCGCCCTTCTGCGAGGCAGCGATGTCCAAGGTGCCAGCCAGGGTCTGGGGCTGGTTGGCCACCACCCCCACGGGCTGGCCCCCTATGCGGGCCAGCGCCGTCACCAGCTGGGGTGCCCACCGGGGCCGCAGCTCCAGCTGCTCGCCCCCGTCGGCCAGGGCCTCTATGGCCCCGCGGACGTCATAGGAGCCCCTTTCGGAGCTGGGCAGCAGGTCCCTCAGCTCCGGTGTGGGCCGGTCGGCCGGGTCGTCGGAGGGCAGGAAGGGCGGCTCCTCATCGGTGCTGGAGGGCAGGTACGAGAGCACCTGGGCGACGAGGTCCAGGGCGTGGTCAGCATCCTTGGCCTCGAGGGCCGCCAGGCCCGTGCTTCGGGAGTGGACCTCGGTGCCGCCCAGGCCGGCCAGGGTCACCTGGACCCCGGTGAACTGGGCAACCATGTTCGGGCCTGACACGAAGGCGAAGGAGTCGGAGGTCATCACGGCCAGGTCGGCCAGCCCGAGGAGGAGGGCCGGGCCGGACAGGGCCGGTCCCGCCACCACCACGATCGTCGGCACCACCCCGGAGCAGGCGGACAGGGCCCGGGCCGCGGTGCCCCAGCTGTGGAGGGCGGCGACGCCGTCGCCCACCGAGGCCCCGCTCGTCGACAGCACCGCTACCAAGGGGATGTGGGATTCCAGGGCCAGGCCGGCGGCAGCCGCCAGGGTGGGGCCGTCATCCTGGGTGAGGGCTCCCCGGCGGCGGGAGGGGTCGCTGGCCACCATGACCACCGAGCGCCCGCCCAGCTCCTCGATGGTGCAGGCCAGGCTGCCCGGGACATGGCCCCGCAGGCGGAGGGCAGGGGGGCTGGCTGTGGACACGGCGTCAGCCGGCAGTGACGGCGAAGTGAGGGGTCTCCCCGAGGACTCGCTCCCAGACGGGGCGCTGGAGGAGGCGGGCCCAGGCCACGTCGCTCAGCTGCTCGATCCGGGCCGGGCCCCACCCGGCGGCCTCCACGGCCTCGACCACCTGGTCCGGAGTGGTGCCCTCGGCCAGGGGTAGATGGGAGAGCAGGCCGGGGTCGTAATGCCCGTGGTGCCCGCTCGGCGTCCCCCGCAGCCGGCGCAGCTGCTTGCGGGCCCGGGCCCGGAGGGCTTCGGCCCTGTCAGCCCTCCCCCACAGGCCCTCGAAGAGGACGAGACGGCCCTCGGGGGCGACCCTGCGCCAGGCGGCGAGTGCTCCTCCGGGGTCGGGGAGGGTCCAGAGGAGATGGCGCTCGACCACGGCCGCGAAGGGCCCGTCCGGGGGCTGGTCAGCCCGGCCCTGGACCGTGGCCACGTCCAGGCCCTGGCCGGCGGCGGAGGCCTTGAGCTGCCCCAGCATGCCCGCCGACAGGTCGAGGGCGGTCACCTGGTAGCCCATGCGGGCCATCGTGAGCGAGAGGAAGCCAGTGCCGGCGCCCACGTCGAGCACTGGGGCGGGAGTCGGCGGCAGGTGGCGGGCCAGGGCGGCGGTCCAGGCGGCCCGCTCGGCTGGAGAGCGAGGGACGTGGTCGCTTCCCTGGTCGTAGGTGGCGGCGTCCAGGTCCCAGAAGCTGGCCACCCGCTCGTGGAGGTCGGGAGGAGGGCTGGGGGCACCCTGCGGGCCGCCCGCTGGCTGCGGTCGGGATGGCTCGTGCTGCTCGATCACCCTGCCATCCTGGCCCGGCCTGGCCACCTCGGCCAAGACGGCCATGGCGGAAGGGCCAGCCTCTGGGCGCGGCGAGGGCTCGAGGCCGGGGCCTCCCGGCGCTGGCCGGTCCGGTGTCCCGGGGCGCCTGGCCCGAGCCGGCGGTATGGTCGGCGAGGTGGAGCGGGTGGACCGCCTGGAGAGGCTGACCGACCTGGTGCTGGTCCTGCTGGACACGAGGCGCCCCCTCACCCTGGCCGAGATCGCCGGGTCGGTGGTGGGGTACCCCGAGGGGGAGCAAGCCTGTCGCCAGGCCTTCGAGAGGGACAAGCGCCTCCTGCGGGAGGAGGGGATAGTGGTAAGCGTCGAGCCCCTCCCGGGTCAGCCGGGGCAGGTGGGCTATTGCATCCGCCCCGACGACTACTACCTGCCCGACCTGGGGCTGACCGAGGACGAGCAGGCGGCCTTGAACCTGGCTCTGGCGGGCGTGCACCTGGACCAGGGTGCGGGCCAGGGCGCCCTGCTCAAGCTGGGAGGGATGGAGCGGGACGGACCTGCCGCCCTGGCCGCCTTGCCCTCGTTGCCCCAGCTGCCGACGGTGCACCAGGCCATCCGGGACCATGCTGTGCTGGCGTTCGACTACCGGGGGCGCAGGAGGGTGATCGACCCCTGGGCGGTTGCCTTCCGCCGGGGCTGGTGGTACCTGGTGGGGCACGACCGGGAGGTGGCCGAGCGCCGGACCTACAGGGTGGACCGGATGTCCACCGTGGAGCTGGCCGGGCCGCCGGGAAGCGCCACCAGCCCCGAGGCCTTCGACCCGGGGGCCCTGCTCGACGAAGGGCCCTGGCGCATGGGACAGGAGGAAGCTGGGGTGGCCCGGGTCCTGGTGGACGCCGTCCTGGCCTCGGACGTGGAGGGCTACCTCGGGTCCGAGGCGGTGGTCGAGAGGCACCCCGACGGCTCGGTCGTGGTGGAGATGGAGGTGGCCAACGTGGGCGCCTTCCGGTCCTTCGTGCTGGGCCTTCTCGACCATGCCACCGTCCTCGGGCCGGAGCCGCTGCGGGCGGCCGTTGTGGACTGGCTGGCGGCCATGGTGGGCGGGTGGAGAGCCGGTGCCACGGGTTGAGGTCGGGGAGCGCCTGCGCCGGCTCCTGGCCATGCTGCCCTGGCTGGCCGCAAGGGGCGGGGCCTCGACG
Source organism: Actinomycetota bacterium (assembly GCA_021325455.1). Taxonomy (GTDB): domain Bacteria; phylum Actinomycetota; class Acidimicrobiia; order Acidimicrobiales; family JAJPHD01; genus JAJPHD01. The sequence goes on along the minus strand of JAJPHD010000010.1, from coordinate 93,727 downwards.
GCCGAGCTGGCCCAACGCTTCGGCATCAGCGAGCCCGAGGTTGTCTCCATGCTGGAGCTGGCCGCCTGCTGCGGCCTTCCTCCCTACACCCCCGACCAGCTCATGGAGCTCATCGTGTCCGACGGGTGGGTGGAGGCCAGGCTGGGCCCGCACCTCTCGCGTCCCCGCCGGCTGACCCCGGCCGAGGGCTTCACGTTGGCGGCCTCGGCCCGGGCCATCCTGGCCGTGCCCGGAGCTGACCCCGGGGGCGCTCTGGCCCGGGCCCTGGCCAAGCTGGACGGGGTGCTGGGGACGAGGGTCGATGTGGGCCTGGACGAGCCGCCCCTCCTGGAGCTGGTGCGCCAGGCTGCCGGCCGGGGCCAGTCCCTGCGCATCGAGTACTACTCGGCATCCCGGGACGAGGTGAGCACCCGGCAGGTGGACGCCTGGAACGTGTTCGCCCGGGACGGCCACTGGTACCTGGACGGGTGGTGCCACCTCGCCGGCGGCCGGCGCCTGTTCCGGGTGGACCGGGTACGGGAGGCCCGGGTGGTGGACCAGGCCGAGGATCCACATCCCGCCCCCGGTCCTTCGTCCCGGGACGTCCCCGAGACCTTCGTGCCCGGTCCCGAGACCCGGCTGGTCACCATCGAGACGGGTCCCGGCGGGCGCTGGGTGGCAGAGAGCTACCCCACCGAGGAGGTGGAGGAGCTGCCCGGCGGCAGGCTGCGGGTCACGCTGGGGGTCGGGGGCCGGGCATGGCTGGAGCGCCTCCTCCTGCGCCTGGGGCCCGACGCCAGGGTGCTGGACCCGGCCGAGCTGAGGGATGTGGGGAAGGAGGCGGCGGCCCGGCTGCTGGCCCGCTACCGATGACCGCCGAGCTGGTGGGCCCGGCGTCCGCAGTGGGCGGCCGGCCCTGGCGGGCCAGGCCGGCCAGGTCGCCCAGCATGAGGGCCAGCCGGTGGGTGGCCCTCACGTCCGAGAGGTTGTATGCGGCCAGCTGGGCCGGGCTCAGCCTGGACATCCGGGCCCGGTCCACCTCGATGACGGGGATGCCGAACGTGCCGGCCAGGGTCTTGAGGGCAGCCGACAGCCCACTGGCGTTGGCCCACTGGCGCCAGCGGCAGGAGAGGTCGAGGTGGGGGTGGCGACCGAACCGGGTCCCATCGGCGCCCAGGGGCCAGCAGCCCCCGCCGTCGGCGCCGCCCCCGGGCCCGAGGCGGAGGTCCAGCCCGAGGCCGAGCAGGTCGGCCCGCTGGCGCAGGACGGGGCAGTCGAAGCGGCTGGAGCCCCACCCCACGATCACCGAGGGGGGCCGGCCGGCCAGCCAGTCCTGGAGCCTGCCGATGATCCCGGCCTCGTCGCCTCCGAGGAACACCTCAGCCTCCTGCTCGGAGGGGTAGACGGCCACCGAGATGATGCGGTCGGCTCGGGGGTCGAGCCCCGTCGTCTCGATGTCGAGGGCCACTATCTCCCAGCCCTGCGCCACCACGGCGGCCCCGTTGGTGCGGGGTCCCCCGCCCGGTGGGGGTGCCAGAGCCGGGTCCAGGACGCCCATGGGCCAAGACCCTAGGCTCCCGGTGTGACGGGGGCGGGGATGGCCGGCACGGCTCCCCGAGCGCGCCGCCGGGCCCAAGGGGCTGCACCTGGCCTAGGCCAGGTGCACGTACTCGTACTCGAAGGGCTGGCCGTTGATCCCCTTGGTGGGCGGAGCGATCCAGGAGGCGATCCGGCCCGGCTCCAGGACCGGCTGCATGAGGGAGGCCACGTAGGCCCGGTCCTCCTCGGTGGGCAGCCAACCCGGCGCCGAGCGCTCCCACTCCTCGGCCCCGATCACCTTCCCCGAAGGGGAGATGTGGTGCCCGGCAAAGGCACCCACCCGCCGGTTGAACCCGTGGTGGGGCAGGGCCAGCCTGATGTCGATGCCGGCTTCCTCCAGGATGCGGTTCCAGCGGTTGAGGCCGTTGCGGCAGTCGGCAACGTACTCGTCGCGCAGGTCCTGGTTGAGGGCGACCAGAGCGGGGGCCTCCACCTCCACGATCTGGTCATCGGCCACCACCTCGACGGTCGAGACGGCGTCGGCCAGGATGTGGTCGTCGCCCCGCTGCTCCTCGCGCCAGCGTCCCTTGAGGCCGGCGGTGTAGTAGTTGGCCACGTTGGTCGACATCTCGCTGCCGAAAAGGTCCAGCGAGACGCTGTAGTGGAAGTTGAGGTAGCGCTGGACCATGTCCAGGGGGATTCCCCCCCACTCACGGATGTCCTCGGCATCGTTCTCGACCATGAGCTGGGCGGTGCGGCGGACCACCCGGTCGATGCCGGTGGTGCCCACGAACATGTGGTGGGCCTCCTCCTTCAGCATGAACTCGCAGGTGCGCGACAGGGGGTCGAAGGCGCTCTCCCGCAGGGTGCCCAGCTGGTACTTGCCGTCGCGGTCGGTGAAGTAGGTGAACATGAAGAACGACAGCCAGTCGGGGGTGGGCTCGTTGAAGGCACCCAGGATGCGGGGCGCGTCCTGGCTCCCGGAGCTGCGCTCCAGCAGGGCCTCCGCCTCCTCCCGCCCGGCCCGGGCGAAGTGGGCATGGAGCAGGTACACCATGGCCCAGAGGTGGCGGCCCTCCTCCACGTTCACCTGGAAGAGGTTGCGCAGGTCGTAGAGGCTGGGAGCGGTGCTGCCCAGATGGCGCTGCTGCTCCACCGAGGCCGGCTCCGTGTCGCCTTGCACCACGATGAGGCGCTGGAGGTCGGCCCGGTGCTCACCGGGCACCGCCTGCCAGACCGGCTCTCCCTTGTGGGCGCCGAAGGCGGCCACCCGGTCCGAGTCCCGCTCCGCCAGGAATATGCCCCAGCGGTAGTCGGGAAGCGGCACGTGGCCGAAATGGGCCCACCCCTCATGGCCCACCGACACCGCCGTGCGCAGGTAGACATCCCGGGTGGGGAGGGCCGGCCCCATGTCCTGCCACCACTGGAGGAACCTGGGCTGCCAGGCCTCGAGGGCCCGCTGCAGCCGCCGATCGGAGGCCAGGTCCACGTTGTTGGGGATGCGCTCGGTGTAGTCGATGGTCGCCGTCATGGTGTCAGGTTCGCCTCCTGTCGAAAGCGGGCCACTGGCCGGTGCCGTAGCGGCGCAGCGCACCCTCGGGGCCAGCGGCGTTGTCACGGCTGAACACCCAGTTCTGCCAGGCCGAGAGGCGCCCGAAGATCTTGGTCTCCATGGTCTCGGGGCCCACGAACCGCAGGTTGGCCTCCATGCCGGTGAGGGCATCGGGGCTGAGCGAGGCTCGCTCCTCCAAGGCGATCCGGACCTCCTCCTCCCAGTCCAGGTCGTCGGGGGTGAAGGTGACGAGCCCCAGCTCCAGGGCTTCCTCGGCAGAAAGAGGCTGGTTCAGCCGTTGGCGGGCCGCCTCCTCCCGCTCCTCGTGGCCGAAGAAGCGGGCCCCGAGGCGCGTGAGGCCATTGGCCATGGGGAAGGCCCCGAAGTTGCTCTCTGATACCACTATGCGGGCCGCCTCGCCCTCCTCTCCGGCCTCGTCGTCCTCCAGGACCCCGTCGAGCATGTACTGGCGGTCGCAGGCCAGGGCCAGCTCCAGCAGGGCGCCGGCGAAGCAGCTCCCCGGCTCGATGAGGGCCACCAGGCTGCGGCTCGTCACGTCGAGACGCTTGAGCACCCGCTTGAAGTAGTGGCGGACCTCGTTGACCAGCCAGTCCGAGCTGCTGTGGCGGGCGATGACCCGCTCGAAGGCGAGCGCCCCCTCGATCTGTCCTCGGGTCTTCACCACCCAGGTCCCGATCTCGGCCTCGTTGGTCCTCAGGTGCAGGATGAGGTCCTCGAGCTCCCTCGTCATGGCCAGGGGCCAGAAGGCGGCCCCCAGGGCATGTATGCGCTCCAGGCTCTCGGGCACGTCTCCCTCGGGGCCCCGGACGGTGATGGTTGCCGTACGCCCCTGGCGGTCCAGGTCGGCCCGCACGTGCTGGTAGACGACGGCGTCGGGGGAGACCTCACGCTCCAGCGGGGTCAGGGCCACCCCCTCGGCGTCCCGGGGGCGCCGGGACGGGGCGCCCAGCTCCCGGGCCCGCTCGCCCACCAGCTTCTCGAAGTCGTGGCGGGGGATCACCTCGTCGACGAGCCCCCAGTGCACGGCCCGGGCTCCCCTCACCCCCTCGGGGGTGGTGACGAAGGCGTCAGCCAGGTCACGGCGGACATGGCGCTTGTCGACCAGCCTCGTCAGCCCACCCGTGCCGGGCAGCACCCCGAGGAGCGGGGCCTCGGGGAGGGAGACGGCCGTGCTGTTGTCGTCCACGAGGAGGATGCGCTCACAGGCCAGGGCCAGCTCGTAGCCTCCGCCGGCGGCCGGGCCGTTGACAGCGGCCACGTAGACCTGGCCGGAGTGGGCGCTGGCGTCCTCCATGGCGCAGCGGGTCTCGTTGGTGAACTTGCAGAAGTTGACCTTCCAGGGATGGCTGGACCTTGCCAGCATGTGGATGTTGGCCCCGGCGCTGAAGAGCCCCTCGGTGCCCGTGACCACCACGACCCGCACCTCGGGGTGCTCGAAGCGAAGGCGCTGGGTGGCGTCGTAGAGCTCGATGTCCACCCCGAGGTCGTAGGTGTTGAGCTTGAGCTCGTAGCCGGGGACCAGCCCGCCGTCCTCCTGCACGTCGAGGCGCAGCCAGGCCAGGTCCCCCTCGAGGTCCAGCCTCCAGTGCCGGTAGCGCTCGGGGCAGGTGCCGAAGGAGACCACGGCGTCCATCCATCTCATTCTACATCTTGGTCAATATACGTCAACCGCTTGTAGAAGCAGGGTTGGCTAACATGAAAAGACATGAGGATTACCAAGCTGCATTCGAGGGACCCGGCTTACTACGTGGGCGGGGGCGGAGAGGGAAGCTGGTGGGGGCGGGCGCCCCGGAGGCTGGGACTGGTGGGCCCCGTCGGCGCCGAGGAGCTCGGCGCCGTGCTGGCCGGCTGCCACCCGGTGAGCGGGGAGGTGCTGCACCCGAGCCGGCGCCGCGTGCGGGTGGCGGGCTTCGACCTGACGCTGGGCGCCCCCAAGTCGGTCTCCCTGCTCTGCGGCCTGGGGAGCGCCCCGGTGGCGGGGCAGGTGCTGGCGGGCCACGAGGCCGCGGTCGCCGACGCCCTGGGCTACCTCGAGCGGAACGCCGCCCGTGCCAGCCGGACCCGGGACGGGAGCCGCTTTCAAGTGGGGACGGAGGGCCTGGTGGCGGCGGGGTTCCCCCACGGCACCAGCCGGGCCGGTGACCCGCACCTGCACGACCACGTCGTCTTGGCGAATCTGGTGGAGGGGGAGGACGGGCGTTGGAGCGCCCTCGACGCCCGGGCCCTCTACCGGCATGCGTGCACCGCCGGGTACCTGTACCAGGCCCGCTTGCGCCACGAGCTGTGCCGCCGCCTGGAGGTGCGCTGGGGGCCGGTGGTGAACGGGGTGGCCAACCTCGAGGGAGTGGAGCGGGAGGTGCTGGTGGCCTTCTCCCGCCGCCGGGCCCAGGTGGAGGACAGGTTGGCCGCCTGGGGCGTCTCGTCGCCCCAGGCGGCCCAGATGGCGGCGCTGTCCACCCGGCCCCGTTCCGGGGCCGGGTGGGCCAGGGAGGAGTGGGCCGAGCGGGCCCAGGACCTGGGGTTGGACCTCGACCGGGTGGTGGGACGGGGCCGCCCCGGTGGCCACGGAGGTGCCCCGGACCTGGGGCGGCTGGGCCGGCTCACCCATCGCCAGCTCCTCCAGGAGGTGGCGGCGTCGCTGCCGGAGGGAGCGCCGGTGGCGGAGGTGGAGGCCAGGGCGGCGGCGATGGGGAGGTCGGGGGCCGTCGTGGCCCGCCCGGCATGGCGGGGGGAGCGGTGCTGGACCACGCCGGCCCGGGCGGCGGCCGAGGAGGAGCTGGGTGCCTGGGCGGGGGAGCGGGCCGGGGGCGGGGTGGGCAGGGTGGACCCGGCCCGGGTGGCGGAGGTGAGGGCGGAGCGGCCCGGGCTGTCCGAGTCCCAGGGTCGGGCCGTGGAGGGGCTCACCTCCTCGGGGAAGGGGGTGGAGGTCCTGCACCCCGGGGCCGGCTCGGCCGGCCCCGGGGTGCTGGAGGGGGCCCGGGCGGCCTGGCAGGCAGGAGGCCAGCGGGTGGTGGGGGTGGCCGCCTCCAGCCGGGACCTGGCCCGGCTGGAGGCGGCCACGGGGATCGAGGGGGTGGAGCCGGGGAGGTTGGAGGAGGCGGCGGGCCCGGGGGACGGTCGGGGGGTGGTGATCGTGGTGGCCGGTGCGGCGGCGGTGGAGGCGGAGGTGCTGCGGGACGCGGCTCGGCGCTTCCCGGCCGCCAAGGTGGTCCTGGTGGCGGCACCGGGGGGAGATGGCCCGGGAGCGGGGGCGGTGGAGGAGGTGATGAGGCGGGTGGGGGCCCTGGAGGCGGGAGAGGGGCTGGCCCGGGAGGAGCCGGGACGGTGGTTGGAGGTGAGCGGGACCGCCGGGGGAGGGGTGCTGGTGGCGGAGAGCGCCGGCGCCCTGCGCCGGGCGGTGGTGGACAGGTGGTGGCGGGGGAGGGGGGATGGGATGGCGATGGTGGCCCCGGGACCGTCGGAGGCCCGGGAGCTGAACGCCGGGGCCCGGGGGCGCCTGGCCGCCGCCGGTCGGCTGGGGCCGGTCGTGGAGGCGGGGGGGAGGGGGGTCCCGGAGCTGGCGGTGGGGGAGCGGGCGTGGCTGCGGTGGGCGCCGGAGGGGGGCGCCGTGGGGGCCGGGGAGATCGAGGTGGTGGGACGGGAAGGGGGGGACCTGGTGGTGAGGGGCCCGGGAGGGGGGCCGGAGGCCCGCCTCCCGGTGGGGTCGCTGAGGGCGGGCCAGGTGGGCTATGCCTACGCCCTCACGCCGGCGGACGTGGACCACGGCCGGGCCAGGGGCCCGGTCGTGGTCTGGGGCGGGCCGGAGGCGCTGCCCCCGGGCGCTCCCCGTCCCGAGCCGGCCTGGTTCGCGGTGCTGGCCACGCCCGACGCTCCGGCGTGGAGGCGGGCCATGGCCCGTTCCGACCCGGTGCTGGCTCTGGTCGCCGAGGCCGGCGGGCCCGGGGCCTGCCCCTGGGACCCGGCTCTCACCCTGGCCGACACCGCCGCCGCGCGGGAGTGGCTGCGCTCCCGGCTGGTGGCGGCCGCCCTCCCCGGACGGGCGGGCCAGCCCAGCCGGGAGCGGGCGGCCTGGGTGGCGGCAAGGGCCCCCGACCTGGCCCGCTACGGGGCTCTGGGCGCCTGGGAGGAGCGCAGACAGGCAGCCCTGGTGAGAGCAGCCGAGGTCCTGCAACCAAGCCACCTGGTCGAGGCGCTCGGGCCCCGGCCGACGGGCCTGGTGGAGCGCCGGCGCTGGAGGGAGGGGGCGGTGGCCGTGGAGTCCTACCGCGACAGGTGGAGGGTCAAGGACCCGGAGTGGGCCCTGGGCCGGGAGGACCCCATGGGCCAGGCGCAGAGGGCGCATCGGCGCCAGGCGGAGCGGGCCCTGGCCGAGGCGGCCCGCCGCCTCGGCAGGGAGCGAGGGATGGGCCGCCACCTGGGGATGGCCGTCGGGCGCCTGGCGTGAGTGGCCAGAGGGGGGCGGAGAGGGACGTGGCCCTTGGGCCCCTCATCCCGGGCGGACCAGGGTCCGGCCCTTCAGCTGGCCCGCCAGGATGGCGTCCAGCACCGGCTCGAGGCCGTCCAGGCCGACCTCGCCGGCGGCCAGGCCGTCGAGGTCTCGGGGGCGCAGATCGGTGGCCAGGCGCTCCCAGATGGCCCGGCGCCTCTCGATCGGTGTCTGCACCGAGTCCACCCCGAGCAGGGCCACTCCCCGCAGGATGAACGGGAACACCGTCGTGGACAGCTCCGCTCCGCCCGTGAGCCCGCTGGCTGCCACCGCCCCGTCCTGGCGCAGGCCGGCGATCACGCTGGCCAGGGTGGTGCCGCCCACGCAGTCGACAGCAGCCGCCCAGCGCTCCTTGTCCAGGGGCCGGCCGCTGGGCTCGGACAGCTCCCGCCTGTCTATGACCTCGGCGGCCCCGTGCCGGCGCAGCCAGGCGTGCTCGGCCTGCTTGCCCGTGCTGGCTACCACCTCGTAGCCCCTGGCGGCCAGGATGCCGACGGCCATGCTCCCCACGCCCCCTGACGCCCCCGTGACGAGGACCGGCCCCGAGCCCGGCTCCAGCCCCCGGCGCTCCAGCTGGTCCACGGAAAGGGCCGCGGTGTAGCCGGCGGTGCCAATGATCATGGCCTGGCGGGGGCTGAGGCCGGGCGGGAGCGGCACCACCCAGCCGGCCGGGACCCGGGCATAGGCCGCGTAACCCCCGTGATGGGCCACCCCGAGGTCGTAGCCGTGGGCCACCACGGCGGTGCCTGGCCTCACGCCTGGGTCGGCGCTCGACACCACCTCTCCGGCCAGGTCCACCCCCGGCACCAGGGGCGAGACGCGTGCCACCCGGCCGTTGGGCACGGTGGCCAGGGCGTCTTTGTAGTTGACGCTGGACCAGGCCACCTTGATGACCACCTCTCCCTCCCCCAGGCCGTCCCTGGCTATGGTGGCGGCACCTCTGCTCACCTGGTCCCCCTGGCGTTCGGTCACGAACGCCGGGATCTCGGCGGGCACCTTCGCGGTCAGGTCCTCCGCCATGGTTCCGTTCCTCCCTTTCGTCGTCTAGTGATGGCAGACGGTGCCGGACTTGGGCACCTTGAGCGAGATGAGGTAGGCGTCGGCGATGCGGCGCACGCAGGAGCTGTCACCGTAGGCCGTATGGCCCACTCCCACATGGGTGAGGAGCACCCCCGAGGAGAGCTGGTGAGCCAGCGCCTTGGCCCAGGCGTAGGGAGTGGCAGGGTCGGCGGTGGTCCCCACCACGAGTATGGGGGGAGCCCCTCTGGCGTGCAGCGGACGGGGGTGGTCGGTGGGCGGGACGGGCCAGTACACGCAGGTGAGGGGGGAGTAGTCCTCCAGCTCGCCGAACACCGGGGCCGCCTTCTCGAACCGCCTGGCCGCCTTCTCGTAGGTGGAGAGCTTGGAGGGGGAAGGCCGGTCCACGCAGTTGATGGCGGTGTTGGCGGCCAAGGTGTTGGAGTAGGTGCCGTTGGGCCGCCGCTCCGTGTAGGCGTCGGAGAGGGCCAGCAGGATCCGTGCGTTGCCGTGCAGGGCCTGGTAGACGCCCTGGGCCAGGAAGGGCCAGGTGCTGCGGCTGTACAGGGCCGCCACGATCCCGAGGTACCCCTCCCCGGCGTGGAGGGCCCGGGACGTGCCGGTGGGGATGGACCGTCCGGAGCGGATGCGGGCCACCAGCCGGTCAAAGGCCCCCTTGGCCCCGCCCGGCTCCCTGCGCAGAGGGCAGGTGGGGCTGGACTGGCAGTTGGCGAGGAAGTCGTCGAGGTCCCTCTCGAAGCCCTCCCCCTGCTGGAGGTCGAGGGCCTGGGTCCCGAGGTCGGGGTTGAGGGCCCCGTCCAGGACCATGGCCCGGATGTGGGTGGGAAACATCTGGGCATAGGTGGCACCGAGGAAGGTGCCGTAGGAGAAGCCGAGGTAGTTGAGCTTGGGCTCTCCGAGGGCGGCCCGGATGCGGTCCATGTCCCTCGCCGCGTCCACGGTGCCCACGTTGGCCAGCAGCTCCTTGCCACTGTCCTTGGTGCAGCTCCTGGCGAACTGCCGGCTCGAGGTCACGAGGGCCTTCACCCCCGAGGGCCCCCGGGGCGCCGGGTTCACGTTGATGTAGCGGCTGAGGGCGGCACCGTTCTCGCAGCGCACGGGGTCGCTCTGGCCCACGCCTCTCGGGTCGAAGCCCACTATGTCGAAGTGGGCCCGCAAGGCCGGGGAGAACAGCGTGTACTGCTGGACCACGAACTGCACGCCGGACGCTCCCGGCCCCCCCGGGTTCACCAGCAGGGCCCCGATCCGCTGCTTCGGCTGGCCGGCGGGGAGCCGGACCAGGGCCAGGTTGATGGTGCGGCCGTGGGGGTGCGAGTAATCGAGGGGAACGGGGACGGTGGCGCACTGGAAGTGACCGTGGCAGGGGGTCCAGCGCAGCGCGGCCGGGGGCGCCGTGGTGGTCGAGCCCCGGGCCGTGGTACTGGCTCTACTGGGGGCGGAGCTGGCGGGGGCGGTGGAGGCAGGAGGCCGGCTGCTGGCGGTGGGCCGGTGCCGGGACGGCCCCGTCGAGCAGGCGGCCGACACCAGGGCCAGGGCCACCAGGCCGGCCGGGAGGCGCCACCGGGGCGCCCTGCGGCCAGGGGACAAGGGTGCGCCCCTCCGGGGCGGCCTGCAGGGGGCGGGCAACCCGGTCTCCTCAGTACCCGGCAGCCAGGTCGACCTGGTTGGCCAGGGGCCGCCCCTCGACCCAGGCCCGCAACTGCTCGGCGAACAGTGAGTCCTTGCGGGCCATGATCCGCGGTGAGGCCCACGTGTAGTGGGGGACGACCAGCACGTTGGGCCGCCCCCACAAGGGATGGCCAGGGGGGAGGGGCTCCTTCACGAAGGCGTCGAGGACCGCTCCACCGATCTCGCCCGCATCGAGGGCCTTGACGAGGGCCTCCTCGTCGACAAGGCCTCCCCGCGCCACGTTGATGAGCCAGGCCGAGGGCTTCATGGCCGACAGGGCAGCGGCGTCGATCATGCCTGCGGTCTCCTTGGTGAGGGGGAGGGCGCAGATCACGAAGTCCGCTCCTGGCAGCTCCGTTCTCCACCGGTCCGCAGCCACCATCCGGGTCACGCCGGGAGGCGGCTCGGGACGCGGGGCCCGGGCCACACCCACCACCTGCACGCCCAGGGCGGCCGCCATGGGCGCCGCCAGGGCACCGACCGAGCCCAGGCCGAGGAACAGGGCCGTGGACCCCTCCAGCTCGTCCAGCTGCGGGGTGGGGTCCCAGACGCCGGCGTCCGACTGGCGCACGAAATGGGCCAGCCGCTTGGCACCGGCGAGCATGGCCAGAACGACCCACTCGGCCATGGGCCGGGAATAGTTCCCCACGCCGTTGGTGACCACGACGTGGCGGGCGGCCAGCTCGTCCAGGGGCACGGTGTCCATGCCGACGAAATCGGAGTGCATCCAGGCCAGGTCGGGGAGAGCGGCCAAGGCCCGATGGATCCAGCCTCTCGGTGCCGAGCCCCGGCGCCACAGGACCCGCACCCCCTCGTGCCTCGGGATGGGGTCGGCAGGCGCAGGGTGAGGGAGGTCCGGCTCGGCACCGCCGTGGGCGCCCGAGCCGGCCTGGTGGCCGCCACCCACCTCGATCACCAGGGGCTCCACCGGGAAGCCGATCTGGCCCGATGCGGACAGGCGCTCCAGGGCCGAGTCGATACCAGGAGGCCCAGCCACCACGATGCCCTGCTCCGCCCTCATCCTCGTCACGTGCCTCCTGTGGCCGCACTGTCCCTTGTCGTCATGCCATCCTCACCCGAAGGCAGGTGCTAGCTCAAGCCGGGGGCGGCGGCGTCGGTCTCCCCGCTCCTGGGTACGACGTCCCCGGCATCAGCACGGCCAAGGGCTGGCGCCGCCACACGAGCACCCACAGGAAGGGAGAAGGCCATGGGCGAGTTCCTCACCGACATCGAGACGCTCCGGAAGCGGGCGAGGGAGCAGATGGAGAGGGGGCCAATCACCGACGCCTACGGTGCCGACCGCGACCGTGTGGTGGAGGTCCTCAACCAGGCCCTGGCGACCGAGCTCGTCTGCACGCTGCGCTACCGGCGCCACTACTTCACCGCCCAGGGCCTCGAGGCGGGGCCGGTCGCTGAGGAGTTCCTGCAGCACGCCAACGAGGAGATGGGCCACGCTGACCGGATCGCAGGGCGCATCGCCCAGCTCCAGGGGCGGCCCGACTTCAACCCGGCCACCCTGACGGCCCGCAGCCACTCGGAGTACGTGGAAGGCGAAGGGCTGGTGGACATGGTGAGGGAGGACCTCGTGGCCGAGCGGGTAGCCGTCGCCTCGTACCAGGAGATCGCCCGCTGGTTGGGAGACAAGGACCCGACCACGCGGCGCCTGATGGAGGAGATCCTGGCCGTGGAGGAGGAGCACGCCGACGACATGCTGACCCTCCTGGAGGGCCTCGCATAGGGACTTTGCGGGGGAAAAAGCCTTGACGGGGAAGGAAACACTTGACCTGAGGGCGAAAAAGCTCTTTGATTGCAAGCAACTTCCCCAACTCCAGGAGGTGGCGGTGAACAAGTCAGAGCTCATCGAGGCGGTGGGGACCACTGCGGGGCTGGACAAGCGGTCCGCGGAGCGGGCCGTTGGTGCCTTCCTCGACACGGTCGTCAGTGAGGTGAGAGGAGGGAACAAGGTCACCCTGGTGGGCTTCGGGACCTTCACACCCAAGTCCCGAAGCGCCCGGGTGGGCCGCAACCCGCGCACTGGGGAACCGGTCCGCGTGAAGGCGTCCAAGAGCGTGGCCTTCTCGCCCGGCTCCACCTTCAAGACCGCTCTCAACAGCAGGGGGAGCGTGAAGAAGGCGGCCTCCAAGGCCACGGCCAAGTCCGGGTCCAAGGCAGCGGCCAAGTCGAGCGCCAAGTCGACGGCCAAGGCCACCAAGGCCACCAAGACCAGCCGCCAGACGGCCAAGGCCGGCACGAGCAAGGCCAGCACGGCCAGGGCCACCAGCACCCGGACCGCTCGGGCCGCCAGCAGCTCCACGCCGAGCCGCACCACTGCCCGCACCGCGGGCCGGAGGCGCTAACAGGCTGAGCCTCGCCCACAACGCCCCGGGGACGCCGGCCCCGGGGCGTTGCTGCGCGCCCCGCCAGAGCCGGGGCTGCGGGGCCGCCCCGGGGACCGGAACCGGGGCTCGGGGCCCAGGCCCGTTGTGGCCCGCCTCAGACCCGGTCGATGAGCTTGAAGGCCTCCCCCTGCTCCAGCCCGGCCAGGCTCCCGTGCTCGGTCAGGCGCTCGACCACCCGCTGGCGGAAGCGCTCGGCCTGCTCGGCCGACTGAGGGTCCTCGATCTGCATGGTGGAGCGGAACTGGCTGCGATGGGCGAGCAGGGCCGTCATCTTGTGATCCACGAAGCCGCTCACGTCCTCCACATGGTCGGCCTCGTCGGCCTCCCACAGGAGGATGGCCGAGGGGCGGTGGGCGCTGGCCCTCTGCTCGGGGAAGAAGTGGGGATCGCGGGCGGCCACCACGGCATCGAGCAGGAGGTAGCCGGCCTGACGGTGGTCGGGGTGCAGGCGGTAGCGCTTCCACGGGTCATGGCCAAGCACCACATCGGGTCGCAGGGTCCTGATCCAGGAGCACAGCTGCCAGCGCTGGCGCAGCCCGGCCTCCAGCTCGCCATCGGGCCAGCCGAGGAAGACAACGTCTCCCCGGCCCCCGAGGGCTCTGGAAGCTGCCCTTTGCTCCTCCTGGCGGGTGAGGACCAAGGTGGCGATGTCCTCGTCGGGGTCCCAGGAGCCCTTGGACCCGTCGGTGCAGACGAGGTGGTGGATGCGGCAGCCGGCTTGCGCCCACTTGGCCAGGGTCCCGCCGCACCCGAACTCGATGTCGTCGGGGTGGGCCCCCACGGCCAGGGCTCGGGCCGGTGTGGGCAGGTTCGTGCTGGCGGGGCTCATGGGTCTCGTCACGCTCCTGGGTCAGGCGTCTTGTCCATGGTCTGGGGCGGAAGGCGTCGTGGCCCGGTGCTCAAGGGCGGGCCAGGGCATCGGTGAGGGAGGGAAGGGGCCAGGCACCGCCGAGCGAGGCCATCTCCCCCACACCGGCCAGGTCCTCCGGCCAGTCCACGTCCCATGCCAGGACGGGGACCTCGAGCACCTCGGTGGCCAACCCGAGGCCCAGGGCGGTGACGACATGGCGCTCGTAGGAGCCGGGGCCGTAGGAGAACGGAAACGGTGCCGATGTGGGCACGCTGATCACGTTCGTCCCGTCCCTCCTGCGGTCGGGGACCAGCACCACCCGGCGATCGTCGCCGTGCCCCAGTGGGCTGGCGACGGAGGGGAGGTCGCTCGCCATCGGCAGGTCGGCGTGGGCCACGGTCACTCGCCGGACCCCCAGGCCGGCCAGGTGCTCCACGCCGGCACCCACGGCACGGTTGAGGCCCTGCCCCGGTCCCCAGATCACCAGGGCTCCCAGGGAGGTGGCCCAGGTGGCCACGCCGGGGTCGTCGCACACCACCGCCACCGGCAAGGGGGCGGCGGCAGCCAGCACCCTCTCGCCCATGGCGCGGGCCAGCGCGGCCCGCTCGGGGGGAGGAAGAGCAGGGGCCAGGCGCACCTTGGCCTGGTGGAAGGCCTTCACCGGGACCAGCACGGCGTGAGGCCCCATCTTCCGCTCGCCACGGTTGGTCATCCCCGGGGAGCTCACCAGGACGGAGTGCCGGGGCCGGGACGCATCGGGCCGCCAGTCTACGGACAAGGACGCCCCATGGTCCCTTGGCGACGGAGCCGGCCGGGGGGCTGCGGTCACCGCCTTCGGGCCCCCGGCGCCGAGGGGCAGTCACCGGGGCGGATCGCCGGCCTCGGGGAGGCTCCGGTAGACTCCCCCGACCCGTGGGTGCCCCGAGCCGAGGCCCGTCGGATGCCGCCAAGGCCATGGCCGCCCGGGCTGTGGCCGAAGGGAGGCTTCCCGACGGGGCGGGTCCGGCCGAGCGGGTGGCGGGCTTCCTCCTGGCCCTCGGGGCTGACCCGGCCGAGGTGGAGCTGGCCCGCAGGGAGGACCGCCTCGACCTCCTAGTGGTGGACTGCATCCTCTTCCCCGACGGGCGCCGTTACACGGCCCTCGAGGTGTCGGACCTGACCGGCATCCCGCCTGATGAGCTCCGCCGCCTCTGGCTGGCCCTTGGCCTGCCCGATGTGGGCGACGACGACCCCGTCTTCACGGAGATGGACGTCGAGGCGGCCACCACCCTCGAGGGGCTGCTGCTGCTCCGGATGATGGACGACGAGGTGGCGGTGCAGCTGACCCGGGTCATCGGCTCGTGCATGGCCCGCATAGCCGAAGCCCAGATCAGCACCACGCCGGTGGCGAGGGGAGAGGCTGACCCGGCCTCCATGGCCGAGCTGTTCGCCCTCAGTGCCGACGCCACCCTCCCTGGCATCGCCCGCCTCCTCGAGTACGCCTGGCGGCGACACCTGCGGGCCGCGGCCCGGCGGGCCATGCTGGCCCGGGGCAGGCACGGGCCCGCCTCGGCCCAGGTGGACCTGACCATCGGGTTCGCCGACCTGGTCGGGTTCACCCGCATGAGCCAGGAGCTGAGCGCGGGCGAGCTGTCCAGACTGATCGGCCGTTTCGAAGCCCTGGCGCACGACACGGTCGCCCGCCAGGGAGGCCGGGTGGTGAAGATGATCGGGGACGAGGTCATGTACGCCGTGGACGACGTGGGCCAGGGGGTGGAGACGGGCTTGGCCCTGTCGGAGGCCTGCTCTGGCGACGAGCTCCTCTCGGACCTCCGGGTGGGCGTGGCCTACGGGCCGGTCCTCACCCGTGACGGGGACTGCTACGGCACCGTGGTGAACCTGGCCAGCCGCATCGTGGGTATCGCCCTGCCCGGGTCGGTCCTCGTGTCCGAGAGCGTCCATGGCGCCCTGGCGGGCAGGGAGGGCCTGTCCTTCTCGCCCCTCCGCCCCAGGACCCTCAAGGACCTGGGGAGGGTGCGCCTCTACCGGCTGAGGCGCCGCCGGGACCGCTGAGGTGCGGGCGCCGAGCCTTGGCGGGCCAGCACCGGCGTTAGTAGCTTCGGGGGCGGTGCGTATCGCCTTCGGGACCGACGAGGAGACGGACCTCACCACCGAGGTGGTGGCCAGCCTGGTCGAGCGGGGCCACGAGGTCCAGGTGCTGGCGGCAGGTGACCCGTGGCCCGACGTCGGCAGGCGAGTGGGAGAGAGCGTGGCGTCCGGCCAGGCCGACCGGGGCGTGGTGTGCTGCTGGACGGGTACGGGGGTGTCCATGGCCGCCAACCGGGTGCCGGGCGTGCGGGCCGCCCTGTGCACCGATGCGGAGACGGCCCGGGGGGCCAGGCGCTGGAACGATGCCAACATCCTGGCGCTGGGCCTGCGGCTCACCTCGAGGGAGCTGGCCCGGGAGATGATCGATGCCTTCCTGGGGACCGACCCCGACCCCGAGGAGACGAGCAACATCGCCAAGCTGGGGTGAGGACGGGGCCTGGCGTGAGGACGACCGCCCGCCCCGGGCCGGCGCCGACCCTGGCCGTGGAGCGGGCCCTGTGGGCTGATGGGGCCGAGGTTGTCGTGGGGGTGGACGAGGTGGGCCGGGGAGCCTGGGCGGGGCCCTTGACGGTGGGGATGGCGGTCCTGCCCCGGGACCGGCGCGTGTACCGGGTTCGGGACTCCAAGGCCCTGACGGAGGCGGAGCGGGAGCGCCTCTACTCCCGCCTGGTGAACTGGTGCCGGGCCTGGGCGGTGGGGCACGCCAGCCCGGCGGAGTGCGACTCCCTGGGGATGTCGGCGGCCCAGCGCCTGGCGGCCAAGAGGGCCCTGGAGGCGCTGGGGGTGGTGCCCGACCGGGTGCTGGTGGACGGGCGCTGGGATTTCGTCACCCCCCCGGGGGTGCCCGGCCCCGCTGTCCACAGGATCGTGAAGGGTGACGCCACCTGCCTCTCCATCGCCACGGCCTCGGTCCTGGCCAAGGTCACGAGGGACCGCCTGATGCGGGCCGAGGCCGAGCACTTTCCCGGCTACGACTTCGACCTCAACAAGGGCTATCCCTGCCCCCGCCACAAGATGGCCCTCCGGGCCTGGGGCCCCACCTCCATCCACCGCCGGAGCTGGGTGTTCATGGACCATCTGGTCTGGGGCGGCCGCGTGGTCCGCCCACCGGAGGCCGAGTAGGCCGGGGCGGCCCCGCCCCTACCATCCGGCTCCGCTTGCCGGTCCCTCAGGCGGGCAGAAGCTCGCGCCCCAGGTCCGAGAGCACCACGTCCAGGGCCAGCGTGAGGCACCGGCAGCCGCCCCCGGCCTTTTGGAACTCGTCGACGGGAGCCACGGCGACCGAGAACCCCCAGGCCTCGAGCTGGCGTCCCACCCGGGGCGGGCAGGCGGGCATGACGATGTTGGTGCCGACCACGACGGAGTTGGCTGCGAAGGAGAGGGCCTCCTCGTCCTCCAGCACGAGGGGTTCGGGAACCAGGGCCTTCAGGACCTTGCGGCCGTAGGGGTCCAGACCGAGGGGAGCGACCATCGCCCTCCGGTTGTCCAGGGGGCAGAAGGTGAGGTCCAGGTGGTAGAGCCGCTCGTCCACCAGCTCGACCGAGCGCACCGGGGCCCCCGTGAGGCGGGACAGGTGCGTGTGCGAGGCGGCGTCGGAGCGCATTCGGTAGCCCGACACCAGTACCGGGCCCTCCCCGCCCTCGGGATCGAAGGGCAGGGCGTCGCCGGCACCCTCGTGCACGACGTCACCCGGCAGGCGGTCCACCCGCCAGCCGTGGGACTGGAACCAGGCGATGTCGTGGGGGGTCTCCCCCTGGCGCTCCGGGTGGCGGAAGTGAGCGGGCACGAACTGGCCGCCGTTGACCACACCGGCGTTGGCGGTGAACACGAGGTCGGGCAGCCCCTCGGCGGGGTCCTCCAGCTCGATCTGGGCCCCGGCGTCCCGGAGGGTGGCCATCAGCCTCTCGTGCTGGGCCAGGGCCCGGTCGGGATCGGGGCGCACCTCGGCATGCATCCACGGGTTGATCTCGTAGAGGACCTCGAAGTGCTCCGGGCGGCACATGAGGTAGCGCCTACCCCAGGAGAGGGCCGTCATGGCCGCGCTTCGCCCGTCTGGGTCCAGCCCACGGCGGCCGGCGCCTGGCTGACCTCCTCCGGCCCGCCGTGGGGTCCCCGGGCCGGTCCCGTCAGGGCCGAACCACGAGGACCGCCGCCCCCGCTGTCGCCCGGCGCGGGCCCGCACAGGGCCTCGGCCAGCTCTCGTACAAACAGGCCCACGTCGGTGACGATGCCCAGAGCCTGGTGGCTGCCCCGGTCGGCCAGCTTGGTCACCACGGCCTGGTTGATGTCCACGCAGTACGTCTCGACCCAGGCCGGCAGCAGGTTGCCCGTGGCTATGGCGTGCAGGGTGGAGGCCAGGATCAGGGCCGCCCCCAGCCCGGGGAGCAGCTCGCGCATGGCGTCGGCCGCCTCTACCACGTTGGCCTTCGTGTCGGGCAGGGGCCCGTCGTCCCGGATCGACCCCCCCAGCACGAAGGGCACCTGGTGCCTCACGCACTCGTACATGACCCCCCCTGTCAACCAGCCGGACTCCACTGCCTGGGCGATGGAGCCGCGCCGGCGCACCTCGTTGATGACCCGCAGATGGTTGGCATGGCCTCCCTCGGCAGGTGTGCCCAGGCCGACCGACACACCGAGGGAGGTGCCGAGCACGTTGGACTCGATGTCATGGGTGGCGAAGCCGTTGCCGGCGAACAGGACGTCGATCCAGCCCTCCCGCACCAGCCTGGCCAGGTCGGGGCCGGCCCCCGTGTGGATCAGAGCGGGGCCCACCACGGCCAGGACCCGGTTCCCCGGGCCGTTGGCGCCCGGGGCAGCCGGTGGGCGGGCCTTCACCTCCCGGATCCGGGCTGCCACCTGGGAGACCACCAGGCCCTTGGGCTTCTCCGAGGAGACCTCGGAGTTCATGAACTCGAAGTGGGCCCCGTGGCGGCGCCTCTCCAGCGGCTCCACCCGGACCCCCTCGGACCCCACCACGATGCGGTCCCCGGCCCGGACCCGGTGCATGGGCACGGTGCGCACCACGGGTTGGCCATCGGGCCCGACCGGGCCCACCAGCAGGCCGCAGTCCATCTCGGGGTTGGCGACCGGCACCCAGTGGCCGCCCAGGCGCACCCAGGTGGGAAGGTTGGTGGTGGAGTAGAACCCGGCGGGAAGGACGCCGTCGGCGTCGGCGGCGACGGTGCGAGCGTCGCCCTGGTCGACCCGGTTGGCCCCGTGGGCCTGCAGCTCGACGAGGAGGTTGGACATGGTGGCCTCGTCCGGGGCGTCGATGCGGATGCGAGCCCGGCTCACGTCCCGGTTGCTCTTGCCTATGTCGACGTCCAGGGTCTCGTAGTCACACCCCGCTGCCAGGACCAGGTCCAGCACCTTGGCCAGGATCAGCGAGTCGATGATGTGACCTTCGACCTCCACGACCTCGGAGACCTCGTGGCCGGCACGCTCCATTGCGCCCTCCTTGGTGGTTTGTTGGCCGGCCCCGAGGGTAGCCGTAGACTCGGGAGTGGACGCGGGAGCCGGGGAGCAACCGGCTGAGAGGGCACCATCGGGGTGCCGACCGCCTGAACCTGACCCGGGCAATACCGGCGGAGGGAGGACGAAGATGGCAAGGACCAAGATCTACGTGGACGGACCCCTGGGCACCAGGGTCCCCTTCACCCAGGTGAGCCTGGCCCCCTCTCCTGGCGGGCGGGAGGAGAACCCCCCCGTCCTCCTCTACGACACGAGCGGCCCGGGCTCCGACGCCGAGGTGGGCCTGGCCCCCCTTCGCCGGCCGTGGATCCTCGGCCGGGGGGACGTGGAGGCCTACCCGGGCCGCCCTCCCCAGGCCAGGGACGACGGCCGCTCGGCGGCGGCTGGCCGGGCCGTCGAGGCCTTCCCGGGCCGGGGGGGAAGCTCCCCCCAGCCCCTCAGGGCCAAGCCCGGTCGGGCCGTGACCCAGCTGCACTACGCCCGGCGGGGCCAGGTCACCGAGGAGATGGCCTTCGTGGCGGCGCGGGAGGGGCTGGACCCCGAGGTGGTGCGCCAGGAGGTGGCCTCGGGCCGGGCCATCCTGCCTGCCAACGTCAACCACCCGGAGTCCGAGCCCATGGCCATTGGGCGCAACCTGCTCGTGAAGGTCAACGCCAACATCGGGAACTCGTCGGTGACCTCCTCGGTGCGCGAGGAGGTGGAGAAGATGCGCTGGGCCACCCGCTGGGGCGCCGACACCGTTATGGACCTCTCCACGGGCCGGGACATCCACACCACGAGGGAGTGGATAATCCGCAACTCGCCCGTCCCGGTGGGGACGGTCCCCATCTACCAGGCCCTGGAGAAGGTCGGTGGCCAGGCCGCCGAGCTCACCTGGGACATCTACCGCGACACCGTGGTCGAGCAGTGCGAGCAGGGCGTGGACTACATGACGGTCCACGCCGGGGTCCGCCTGGCCTACGTCCCGCTCACCGCCAGGAGGGTCACGGGCATCGTCTCCCGGGGCGGTTCGATCATGGCGGCGTGGTGCCTGGCCCACCACCGGGAGAGCTTCCTCTACACCCACTTCGAGGAGCTGTGCGAGATCCTCGCCTCCTACGACGTCAGCTTCTCGCTCGGGGACGGCTTGCGCCCGGGCTCGGTCGCCGATGCCAACGACGAGGCCCAGCTCGCCGAGCTGCGCACCCTGGGTGAGCTGACGGAAGTGGCCTGGCGCCACGACGTCCAGGTCATGATCGAGGGCCCCGGCCACGTGCCCATGCACAAGATCAAGGAGAACGTGGACCTCCAGATGGAGGTGTGCCACGAGGCCCCCTTCTACACCCTCGGGCCGCTCACCACGGACGTGGCGCCCGGCTACGACCACATCACCTCGGCCATCGGGGCGGCCATGATCGGGTGGTACGGGACGGCCATGCTCTGCTACGTCACCCCGAAGGAGCACCTGGGGCTGCCGGACCGCGAGGACGTGAAGCAGGGGGTGATCGCCTACAAGATCGCCGCCCACGCCGCCGACCTGGCCAAGGGCCATCCGGGGGCCCAGGCCTGGGACGACGCCCTGTCCAAGGCTCGCTTCGAGTTCCGCTGGGAGGATCAGTTCGAGCTGTCCATGGACCCCGAGACGGCGCGTTCCTACCATGACCAGACCCTGCCCGCTCAGCCGGCCAAGACGGCGCACTTCTGCTCCATGTGCGGCCCCAAGTTCTGCTCCATGCGCATCAGCCAGGACGTGAGGGAGTACGCGGCAGCCCACGGGGTGGGGGCCGAGGAGGCCATCGAGCTGGGGATGAAGGAGAAGTCGGCCGAGTTCGTGGCCGCGGGGGGTGAGCTGTACAGGGAGGCATGACGGGAGCAGGCCACGGGGCCGGGGCCAAGGAGCTGGGGCTCCTCCGGCCCGGCCCCCCGAGGCCCCATCCCGCCCCTTAGTAGGCTCTGCGCCCATGGCGTGGGACTTCTCCACCGAGGCGGACTTCGAGGAGCAGCTGGACTGGATGCGGTCCTTCGTGCGTGAGGAGATCTTCCCGCTGGAGACCCTGGACCTGGACCACGAGACGTTCCTCGCCGCCGCCAGGCCCTTACAGGAGCAGGTGAAGGAGCGGGGGCTGTGGGCCGCCCACCTGCCGCCGGAGCTGGGCGGCGGGGGGTTCGGGCAGGTTCGTCTCGGCCTCATGCACGAGATCCTGGGCCAGTCGCCCTACGCGCCCTTCGTCTTCGGCAACAATGCCCCCGACTCCGGCAATGCCGAGCTGCTGGCCATAGGAATCGACGAGAGCGGGCGGGAGGAGCAGAGAGCGAGGTGGCTGGAGCCGCTGCTGGCCGGTGAGCTGCACAGCGCCTTCTCCATGACCGAGCCGGGGGCCGGCGCCGACCCCACCATGATCAGGACCAGGGCGGTGAGGCAGGGGGGCGAGTGGGTGATCAACGGGCACAAGTGGTTCACCACCAACGGCTCGGTGGCCGACTTCCTGATCGTCATGGCGGTGACCAACCCCGACGTCCACCCCTACGAGGGGACCTCCATGATCATCGTGCCGGCCGGCACGCCGGGGGTGAACGTCGTGAGGGACATCCCCACCATGGAGCGGCCCGAGCCCCACTTCGGCGAGTACGGGGGGCACGCTGAGATCGTCTACCACGAGGTGCGGGTGCCCTACGAGAACCTGGTGGGAAAGGAAGGGACAGGGTTCCGCCTGGCCCAGCAGCGGCTGGGCCCGGGCCGCATCCACCACTGCATGCGGTGGCTGGGTCAGTCCCGGCGGGCCTTCGACATGATGTGCGAGCGGGCGGTATCCCGCTACGCCCACGGCTCGTACCTGGCCGACAAGCAGACCGTCCAGAACTGGGTGGCCGATTCCCTGGCCGAGATGACCGCTGCCCGCCTCATGACGCTGCACGCGGCCTGGAAGATGGACCGCGAAGGGGCCCCCGCAGCCAGGACCGAGATAGCCATGATCAAGTTCTGGGGTGCCCGGGTCCTCTACAACGTCATCGACCGCGCCATCCAGGTCCATGGGTCGTTGGGCTTCTCGGCCGACCTTCCCCTGGAGCGCATGTACCGGGCAGCCCGCGCTGCCCGCCTCTATGACGGTCCCGACGAGGTGCACCGGGTCACGGTGGCCCGCCAGGTCCTCAAGGGCTACCTGCCCGTCGAGGTCCCCACCGAGCACGTCCCCACCCGGAGAGCGGACGCCGAGCGGCGCTTCGCGCACCTCCTCGAGGCCTCGTCCTAGGGCTCCTCGTCCCCGGAGGGGCGACAGGCCCTCGGCCCCCCCGGGCCGATGCCCCCGGTCATGGGCGCCGGCGGTAGGGTGGGGGCATGGCGGAGGTGCTGGGCGACGAGGCCATCGCAGCCGGGCTGGCCGGACTGGCCTGGGACCGTCAGGGCCCCGAGCTGGTCAAGGTGCACAAGGGGTCCGGTTTCAGGGCCGCCTTGGACTACGTGAACAGGGTTGGCGACCTGGCCGAGAGGGCCGACCACCATCCCGACATCGACATCCGCTGGGACACCGTCACCCTCCGGCTGTCCACCCACTCCGCCGGGGGGATCACGCAGGCGGACCTGGACCTGGCCCGGGCCATCGACGGGCTGGAGTAGCTCCCAGCGGACCGGTCAGGGCCGGCCGCCGGTAGCGTGGCGGCGATGGACGAGCCCCTCTGCCTCCTCACGGTCCACGCCCATCCCGATGACGAGTCATCCAAAGGACCGGCGACCGTGGCCAAGTACCACGCCGAGGGCGTGCGCACGGTGCTGGTGTGCGCCACCGGGGGCGAGGAGGGGGACATCCTCAACCCGGCCATGGACCGCCCGGAGGTGCGGGAGCGCCTGGTCCAGATCAGGCGGGAGGAGCTGGCCGAGGCCACCCGGCTGATCGGCTACGACGAGGTGGTCATGCTCGGCTACCGGGACTCCGGGATGCCCGGGACGCCGGCCAACGAGGACCCGAGGTCCTTCGCCCAAGCTCCCCTGGAGGAGGCGGTGGGGAGGCTGGTGGCCGTCGTGCGCCGTGAGCGCCCCCAGGTCATGGTCACCTACCCGGAGAACCAGTCCAGCTACCCCCACCCGGACCACCTGCGGGTGCACGAGGTGAGCGTGGGCGCCTTCGAGGCCGCCGGCGACCCCGACGCCTACCCCGAGGCGGGGGAGCCATGGCAGCCGCTCAAGCTCTACTACTCGATCTGGTCCCGGGCCCGGATGGTGGCCATGCACGAGAAGTTCATCGAGCTGGGGATGGAGTCGCCCTTTGGCCCCGAGTGGTTGGAGCGGCCATCTCAGGACGAGGCCATCACGACCAGGATCGACATCGGGCCGTGGGCGGACGTGCGGATGGACGCCCTGCTGGCCCACCGCACTCAGGTGGACCCCAACTCGCGCCGGTGGTTCGGCCTTCCCCGGGAGGTGGCTCGCGGCATCCATCCCTTCGAGGACTACACCCTGGCCCGGGACCTCACCGGTGGCAAGGGCGGGGCAGGGGGGGCGGAGGGGTACGAGGACGACCTCTTCGCCGGGGTGCGGGACCGAGTCGCCTCCTGAGGAGGAGGGCCTTTCCCCTGGACCCCTGCCGGCCCGGCCGGGGTCCGGGGCACGGGGCAGGGGAGGCCTGCCGCGGCGCGGATAGGCTGCCGGGGTCCCGGCATCCGACGACAGGGAGTCCACAATGTCCAAGTGGCTGACGCAGGAGTGGCTGGACGAGACCCGCCAGATGGCCGAGGGCCAGCCCGAGCGGCCCGGGGCCAGCGCCCGCATGCAGTACGTGGTGACGGGTGGGCCCCAAGGTGACGTCAAGTACTACTGGGTGCTGGAGAACGGCAAGCTGGTGGAGTCCAAGCTGGGCGAGCTGCCTGACGCCGAGGTCACCCTCACGCAGACCTGGGACGATGCCATGCTCATACAGAAGGATGAGCTGGACCCCAACGCCGCCTTCATGCAGGGCCGGGTCAAGGTGACGGGGAACATGGGCAAGCTCATGACGTTGCTCCCCATCACCAACTCGCCGGAGTACAAGAGGCTCCAGGCAGACATCGCCGCCATCACGGAGTACTGACCGGGGAGAGGGCGGGCCGGCGGACCCTGCCGGGCGAGCCCGCCGTCAGCGGACGATGAGGACCCCGTGCATGAAGGGGTGGATGGTGCAGGTGTAGGGGTACCGGCCCGGCTTGGTGGGGGCGGTGAACGTCTTCGTCCCCCCGCCCGGGATGAGGCTGGTGTTGAAGACCCCCTGATCGGTCACGGTGTGGTCGATCTGGTCCTTGTTCACCACGGTTATGCGGGTGCCGGGCGCCACCTTCAGAGTGGCGGGATGGTAGGCGAAGGAGCGGATCACGATCGTCGCCTTGGCCCTGGTGGGGGGGGCCACGGCCCCGGCTGAGCTAGGGGGAGCTGATGAGGGCGTGGGCGCCGTGGAGGAGGAGAAGGGGGAGGGGACGCTGGTGCTGGACGACGGGGGGGCAGTGGTGGCGTACTTGCGGCTGGCCGGGGGGCCTGGGGCAACGGACTTCTGGGAGCAGGCGGTGAGTCCCACGGCCAGGGCGGGCATGGCCAGCCCAACAGCCAGGGCGCGCTTGATCCGTGGCACCAGAGGCTCTCCTTTCCGGGCAAGGGTCGCCGGGCGGCGCAGCACCGGCTTGAGGACGGATGGTAGCGCCGCCCGGCCGGAGCCTACTAATAGCCCCCAGGGGCCAAGGGCAGCGGCCTTCCCGAGGTGAGGGCGGGGCCAGCGCCCTCGGGGCGCCCCGACCCTCGGTCAGCCTCCGTCCCGGGCCAGCTGGCGCAGCTCCCGGTAGCCGATGAGCACGAACCCGGCCCGCTCGGCCAGGGCGGGCAGCGAGCGGTCGTGGCACAGGAGGTCGGTGTCGTCCACCCGGTTTGGCCACCGGGGGTCGAGGGCCCTCAGCTCGGGGGTGTCGGCGGCCGGGCGCAGCTCCACCTCCGTGACACCGGGGCGGGGATCGGAGAGGGCCCGCTCCAGGGCCCGCCGACCGCCGCCCTGGTGGGGCACCACGAGGTGATCGGGGAAGACCGCACCCTCCTCGGCCGCCAGCCGCCGGAAGGGGAACCCGGCGATCCGCTGGGCCGAAGGCCCGGGGAGGCGTATGGGCAGGCGGAAGTCGAGGGCCAGCTCCAGGTACACCATGAAGAACTCCGGCCGCAGGACCATGGCCCCCAGGTGGGAGTCGAGGTGGCTGACATCGAACCCCCAGT
Organism: Actinomycetota bacterium; assembly: GCA_021325455.1. Lineage (GTDB taxonomy): Bacteria > Actinomycetota > Acidimicrobiia > Acidimicrobiales > JAJPHD01 > JAJPHD01. The sequence goes on along the minus strand of JAJPHD010000010.1, from coordinate 68,437 downwards.
AGATGGCCCGCTCCAGCTGGGCCCGGCACTCGCGGCGCACCTCGTCCAGGTCGGCGTGCTCCCACACGTCGGTGACGGTGCGGGGGAAGCCACCGTCGCCGTCGAGGAGGGAAGGCGAGTGGGTGATCGGCCCCCACCGGTAAAGGTCGTGCTCGGCGTTGAGCGTGAGGTGGACTCCCACGTCCTCCCCCCGATAGCGCCAGGCGGCCTCCCGGGCCCAGGGGGCGGGCACGATGAGGCTGGCGGTGGTGGCCAGGCCCCGGCGGAGGGAGTCGTAGACGCCCACGTTGGCGGCGTGGCTGGACCCGAGGTCGTCGCAGCACACGATGAGCAGGCGGGCGTCGGGGGGATAGCCCAGACGCTCGGCCAGGGTGGGGACGCCGCCAGCCACGGCTCAGCAGCGTAGTGACGCCGCCCCGCCGGGCCCCTGTTGAAGCGGAAGCCGGCTTCCTGGACGGAACGGGCGCCTCGGGCCGGTGTCGAAGGGGCCTTGCCGGGCTCGACCCTGCGGGCCGAGCCCGGCAGGCCCACACCGGCGGCTGTCACACCGGCGGCTGCCCACGTCGGCGTGCCTTTGCTCAGGCCGCCCGACCGGACCGGCGCAGCGCCTCACGGGCGGCTGCCACGCCGCGCAGGCCGGTCTGGCGGGTCTCCTCGTCGAGGCGCCAGTCCTGGTCCCGGTCCTCGACCTCTATCAGCACCAGTTGGCGGTCCATGAGATAAGTCTGACGGGGGGGTGTAACAGTTGTGCCATGGGCTACGGCATGAGCATCCCCTTCGACGGCATCCCCCTCGGTGAGCACCGTCCCTGGATCGAGGAGCTGGCCCGCCTCGGCTACACCGATGCCTGGTCCAGCGAGGCCGCCGGCACGGACGCTCTCACCCCGTTGGCTCTGGCTGCCGCCTGGGAACCCCGCCTCCGGCTGGGGACGGCCATCGTCCCCGCCTTCACCCGGGGGCCGGCGCTGCTGGCCATGACGGCGGCGGCCATGGCCGAGGCGGCCCCGGGCCGCTTCGTCCTGGGCATCGGGTCCTCGTCCGACGTGATCGTGCGGTCGTGGAACGGGATCCCCTTCGAGGAGCCGTACCGGCGCACCAGGGACGTGATCAGGTTCCTGCGGGCGGCCCTGGCGGGCGAGAAGGTCTCGGCGGACTTCGACACCTTCTCGGTTCGGGGGTTCCGCCTGGAGCGGCCCGTGCCCCAGCCGCCCCCGATAGTGGTGGCCGCCCTGAGGCCGGGGATGCTGCACCTGGCGGGACGGGAGGGGGACGGAGCCGTCATCAACTGGCTCTCTGCCGACGACGTGGCCCGGGTGGTGCCCGAGGTGGGGGAGGGCAAGGAGATCGTGGCCCGCATATTCGTGTGCCCCACAGAGGACGCCGATCTCGTGAGGGCCAAGGGCCGGCGCCTGGTCGCCGCCTACCTGACCGTCGGGGTCTATGCCGCCTTCCACCGCTGGCTGGGGAGGGGCCCGTTGCTGGAGGGACTGTGGAAGGCCTGGAGCGCCGGCGACCGGGCCGGAGCGGCGGCATCGGTTCCGGACCAGGTGGTCGATGACCTGATCGTCCATGGAGCTCCCGACCGGTGCCGGGCCCAGCTCCAGCGCTATGTGGACAACGGGGTGACCACCCCGGTGATAGCCCTCCTGCCCTGGGGGGTGGACCTTGGCCAGGCCATCGCCGACCTCGCCCCACCGTTGCCCCCCGGGGGTGGGACAATGGAGCCGTGAGGGTGCTGCCAGCACCGTAGCGAGGAGGTCGTGGGTCATGAGCCCAGGTGCTGTGGTGGGGATCGTGATTGCCTTCGTGGTGGTGGTCTCGCTCATGTTCATCCCCTCCGTGGTGCGGGTGGTGACCGAGTACGAGCGGGCCGTCTTCTTCCGCTTCGGTCGGGTGAGGCCCGAGGCCAAGGGCCCGGGGCTGGTGACCCGGGTCCCCTTCGTCGACCGGGTGGTCAAGGTGAATCTGCGTATCGAGGTGGTGGACATCCCGCCCCAGGCCGTGATCACGGCCGACAACGTGACGGTTTCGGTGGACGCCGTGGTCTACTTCCAGGTGATCGAGCCCGTGAAGGCCATCATCGGCGTGGACAACTTCCGCGTGGCCAGCCAGCGGGTGGCCATGACCAGCCTGCGCTCGATCATCGGCCGCCACCAGCTTGACGACGTCCTGGCCCACCGGGACAAGGTGAACACCGAGCTGCGGGCCACCATCGCCCAGTCCACCGCCAGCTGGGGGGTGGAGGTCCGCCAGGTGGAGATCAGGGACGTGAGCCTCCCCCAGGAGCTTCTCCGGGCCATGGCCCGCCAGGCGGAGGCAGAGCGGGAGCGGCGGGCCAAGGTCATCGGCGCGACTGCCGAGCTCGAGGCCAGCCGGGAGCTGGCCGAGGCGGCCGACCGGCTGGCCGGGAGCCCCGGTGCCCTGCAGCTGCGGACCCTCCAGACGCTGGCCGAGGTGGCGACCGAGCACAACTCGACGCTGATCTTCCCCATCCCCATAGAGCTGCTGCCGGCGGTCAAGGAGCTGGCCAAGCTGGCCCCCGGGGGCCAGCTGGCCTCCGGCGACAGGGCCGCCGGGCCGGAGTAGGGCCTGGCAACACGGAGGGCAACGGGGGCGAGGGGCTGAGGTCTACCCGGCCCCTGTCGAGGGGCGAGGAGAGGGGAGCGGGGTGGGCCGGCCCAGGGCACCCAGCTGGGAGATGTCCCGGGGGAAGAGGACCCCGAGGGTCCAGTCGCTTACTATGCGGGCCCGCCGGGCCGCCCCCGGCATCATCAGCAGGTGGTAGGAGCGGCCCATCCACCAGGCCAGGGGGCCGGTGAAGGTGGCCGGGCCGACCTGGGCCGTTCCCTTGCCGTTGCCCAGCGTCACCGCCATGCCCCGGGTGCGATAGGTGAAGGGGGCCGGCTCCCCCATCCCGTAGTCGGAGGCCACGTTCCGCCCCGCCAGCGAGCCCTGCCTCATGGCGTGCTGGGCCGTCGCCGGGCAGATGCCGCCGGTGGGGTCGGGGACGGCTGCGCAATCACCCACGGCGTAGGTGTCAGCGTGCCCCTTGACCCGCAGGTGGTCGTCCACGATGACCCGCCCCCGCTCGTCGAGGGGTAGCCCGGCCGACGCCACGAGGGGGCTGGCTCGCTGCCCCGTGGTCCACACCAGGGTTCCCGAGCGGTACCGGGGCGTGCCGTCGTCGAGCTCGATCCAGCCGTCCACGCAGCTCTTCAGCCGGCTGGACAGGTGCAGCTCGATCCCCCGGAGGCGGAGCTGGCGCTCGGTGTAGCGAGCCAGGCGCTTGCTGATGCCAGGCAGCAAGGTGTGGGTGGCTTCCACCAGCACCCATCGCATGTCCTCGGGGAGCAGCCGGTGGTAGTGACGGGCGGCGACCTGGGCCAGCGACTCCAGCTCGGCCAGGGCCTCGACGCCGGCGTAGCCCCCGCCCACGAACGTGAAGGTGAGAAGCTCCCGCCGGGCAGCCGGGTCATGGCTGGCCTCGGCCGCCTCCATCTGGGCCAGTACCCGGTTGCGCAGCCAGATGGCGTCGGGCAGGGACTTGAAGCTGACGGCCTCCTCGGCCAGGCCGGGCACGGGGAGGGTGGACGGCACCGAGCCAGGGGCCAGGACCACCGAGCGAAAGAGCACCTCCTGCTCCTGGCCGGCCTTGTCCAGGACCCTGGCGAGGCGCCGGTCCAGGTCGATCTCGCTGACCCGGCCGGCGACGACCTCGGTGGAGTGGAGCTGGGAGCGCAGCGGGATGACGGCGTGCCGGGGCTCCAGCGTGCCCGAGGCCGCCTCGGCCAGCAGGGGGGAGAACAGGAAGAAGTTCTCCTCGGCGACCAGGAGCACCCGGTGGCGCTGGCGGCCGCTCAGGGACCGCTCCAGCTGGCGGGCGGCATAGAAGCCGCCGAAGCCGCCGCCCACTATCAGCACGTCCACGTGCTCCTGGTAGCGGTGCTGCACCTGTCGGACCCTAGCCTTCCCGAGCGATATGAGCGAGGGGTTGGGCCCGGTCGAGGCGCTGGAGCGCATCGCCTGGCTGTGCGAGAGGGAGCAGGAGCCCACCTGGAGGGTGCGGGCTTTCCGCCGTGCGGCCGCGGCACTGGCGGAGCAGGGCCCCGGCCGGGTGGCCGAGCTGGCCCGCCAGGGACGGCTGACCGAGCTGGCCGGGGTGGGGGACAAGACGGCGGCCATCGTGAGCGCAGCCCTGGCGGGAGAGGTCCCCGCCGAGCTGGCCCGCCTGGAGGCCCGGGAGCCGCCCGACGCCGGTCAAGGGGCCTGGCTCCTGGAGGCCCTGCGGGGGGACTGCCACAGCCACTCGGACTGGTCCGATGGCGGGAGCCCGATCGAAGTGATGGCCCGGGCGGCTGCCCGCATGGGCCACGAGTACCTGGTGCTCACCGACCACTCCCCCCGGCTCACCGTGGCCCACGGTCTGTCGCCCGAGCGGTTGCGCCGGCAGATGGAGGTGGTGGACCGGCTGGGGGAGGAGCTGGCACCATTCCGCCTGCTGCGCGGGATAGAGGTGGACATCTTGGAGGACGGCTCCCTGGACCAGGAGGAGGACCTCCTGAGGAGCCTCGACCTGGTGGTGGCGAGCGTCCACTCCAAGCTGCGCATGGAGAGGGACGCCATGACGAGGCGGATGGTCGCCGCCCTCCACCACCCGGCGGTCGACGTCCTCGGGCACTGCACCGGGCGGCGCCTGGCCCCCGCCGGGCACCGGGGCCGGCCGGAGTCCGAGTTCGATCCCGGGGAGGTCTTCTCGGTGGCCGCTGAGCTGGGCAAGGCCATCGAGGTCAACTGCCGCCCAGACCGCCTGGACCCGCCCCGCCGGCTGCTGAGGGAGGCGGTGGCGGCGAAGTGCTTCCTCACCGTGGACACCGACGCCCATGCCCCCGGTCAGCTCGGCTGGCAGGCCTGGGGCTGTGCCCGGGTGGCCGAGTGCGGGCTCGGGCCTTCGTCTGTAGGCCAGGTGGCGAACACGTGGCCCGTGGAGGAGCTGCTGGCCTGGACCAGGGGCCACCGGGAGCAGGGAAAGGTGGCGGGTCCGGGCTAGGGACGGGTCGTGCCCCCCGGTTCCTGCTGGGGTCCCCGCCGCCGGTAGCGAAGGAAGAGGCTGGCCCCGTCGGTGAGAATGTGCACGAGCTCGAGCTCGACCGGCCAGCGACCGCTTCGGGCCGGAGGGACCACGAGGTGGTGGCTGGTCGGCCCGGCCACCGTGGGGCTCAGGGAGAGGCACAGCTCGTCCACCCTGGCCGCGGCCAGCAGGTGGCCGAACAGGGTCGGCCCCCCCTCGCACAGGACCCTGGTGAGCCCCCTGGCGGCCAGGGCCGCGAGGGCCTGGTCGGGGTCAACCGTCCGGGCCCCGGCCACCACCACCTCGGCTCGCTGGCTGGCCGCCATCCTCCGCTCCTTGGGCGTGACCTCGGTGGTGAAGAGGATGGGCCGGGCTCTGGCCTCGGTGAAGAAGGGTGAGTCGAGGTCCAGTTGCAGGGAGCGGCTCACCACGGCGATGGGAGGGATGGCTGCCAGCCCGAGGCCCCGGCGGAGCGACTGACGAGCCTCCGAGGGGCGGGCCGGGCCATAGCCCTCCTGGCGCACGGTGCCGGCGCCGACCAGGACCACATCGCAAAGAGATCTCAAGGTGGAGAACACGGCCCGGTCGGCCGGGCCCGACAGGGGACCGGACCGGCCGGCGATGGTCGTGGCCCCGTCCAGGCCGGTGACGAAGTTGGCCCGGACGTGGACGGCCGAGCCCGTCGTGGGCGGTGGTAGGGCGTACGCTGCGCCCAGGTCCACCTGCCCGGCTCCCGGGGGGAACACCCGCTGGACCGCTGGTCGGCTCCCGGCGCTCTCCTCGCTCATGGGGCTCACGATCCGGCCCCGCTCAACCGGGCCTGCAGACGGCGAAGGCTGTCCAGCCAGGGACCCATCTGGGCGGCTCGTCGCACCATGAGATCGGCTACCTGAGGATGGGGGAGGATCAGGAACCGCTCGTCCCGCAGGCCGGCGACGGTGGCCTCGGCCACCTGCTCGGGCTCCAGGACGTCACCGGCCGCCCGTACGGCGGCCCCGGCTATCCCTTGGCTGGCAAGGGCGTCCCTGAGCATGGGGGTGTTGACGCCCTGAGGGCACAGGCAGGAGACCTTGATGCCGGCGTCGGCATAGGTGACAGAGAGCCACTCGGCCAGCGCCACCACGGCGTGCTTGGTCACGGTGTAGGGAGCGGCGCCCAGGTTGGTGAGCAGGCCGGCGGCCGACGCCGTGTGCAGGAGGTAGCCGTGGCCTCTGTCGAGCATGGCGGGGAGCACGGCCCGCACGGCACGCACATGAGCCATCACGTTGACCTCCCAGATGCGCTGCCAGTCCTCGTCGGGGGTCTCGGGCCCGCCGCCTATGGCGATGCCCGCGTTGCAGCACAGGAGGTCGATGGGGCCGCCCTCCCGCTCGGCGACCTCGACCATGGCCGCGATGTCGGGCGGGAGGCTGACATCGGCACGGACGGGGATGCCGCGGGTTCCGTGCCTGGAGAGGTCGGCGGCCACCGCCTCGGCCCCGGGTGCGTCCAGGTCGGCCACCACCACGGCTCGGGCCCCCGCGGCGGCGAACCGCTGGCACAGGGCCCTGCCGATACCGCTTGCCCCGCCAGTGACGACCGCCACCTTGCCTTGGAGCTCCATGGGGGCGAGGTTAGGTGGGAGCGAGGCTGGAGCGGGGTGGATAGAGTGGTGCGCATCGGGGCGCTTAGCTCAGTTGGTTAGAGCGCAGCCTTCACACGGCTGAGGCCACAGGTTCAAGTCCTGTAGCGCCCACCGACAGCCACCGGCGCCCCCCGTTGGTTGGCGCTGGGGGGGGTCGGTTGCCCCAGGCCCGGGAGCCTGGCGAGATGCGCGGTCTGGCGGCGAGGGGCCAAGCGCCGCCGAGGAGCCAGGCGCCGCCCTCTCAGCTTTGCCCGGGGTCGAGGCCCCGCTCGTAGGCCAGGTCGTAGGCCTCCCGGGCCTCGTCCAGGCGCCCCAGGTAGGCGAGCAGCTGACCCAGGCCGTGCCATGCCGGGGCGAAGGCGGGGTCCAGGGCCAAGGCCTCCCGGTAGTGGGCCTCTGCCTCGGAGTGCTGGCCCAGGTCGGCCAGCACGTTGGCATGGATGAAGGCCACCAGGGGATCGTGGGGGCGAAGCTGCCGGGCTCGCTCCGACTCGGCCAGTGCCTCGGTCGCCCGCCAGGTCTTCTGCAGCGAGCTGGCCAGGTAGGCGTGGGCGCCGGCCCGGTCGGTGCACCCCAACGCCAGGGCCCGCCGGTACGAGGGGATGGCTGACCCCTCCATCCCGAGGTTGTCCTCCGTCACCGCCAGCCAGTACCACGCCTCGGCGTCTCGAGGGTCCTCCTCCGTGGCCCGCTGCAGCTCCCGCCGGGCCGAGAGCAGGCGTCCCTCCTCCCGCAGGGCCAGGCCCCGCTCCAGGGCGCTGCCATGGGCAGCCTCGAGCCCGGGGGCCGGGGGGTCGGCGACCAGCTCGTAGAGGTTGCCGTCGGGTGCCCGGAAGTGCTGCCAGGTCGGTCCTGCCTCGCCCACCAGAGCCACGCCAGCCCGGCGCAGCTCCACGACCGCTGAAGCGAGGTCCCCCACGCCGAAGCCCACCACCGGCCCGGTGGTGAAGTGGTCCTTGCCGGGGTAGGCGGGGGAGAACACCTCCACATGGTGACCGTCGGGGAGGGCGAACACCCAGAACCCAGCTTCGTGGTGCACGAGGGGGAGGCCCAGGACCTGGGTGTAGAACTCGGCCAGCTCCTCGGCCCGCTCGGTCCTGGTCCCTAGCCACCCGAGGCATCTGATCTCCACGGTGGCGAAGGTAGCCCCCGGGGGCGGACGGGGCCCGGCGCAGGGAGGGTGCCCGATGGCCGCCACCGGGGAGATGCGCCGGCCCCCCACCGGCTCGGACGGCTCAGCCTGTCCGATAGACCAGGGTCACCCGGGCGCTCACGCTCTGCTGGCCCGGCTGCACCGGTGCCGGGGCCGCCCGGGCCGCGACCGCGGCGGGGAGGTTGGGGGCGATGGGCGGCGGTGACTGGGAGGCCCCGTCGTCGGTGGCGGAGCACAGTGGCCCGAGGCGCACGCCCGCCGCGCTGGCGATGGCCTTGGCGTCCTCTGCTGCCGCCCTCACGGCCCGCTGGCGGGCAACGAACCCGAGAGCCACCGGGTTGCTCACCGAGAAGGAAAGACCCGAGAAGGTGATGTCGTTGCCCACCTTGGATGCGGCGTCGTCGATGAGGGTCCCCGCCCCCTCCAGATGGCTGAGAGTGGCCGTGACCTGGTCAGACGCCTGGTAGCCGGTGACGTTGCCCGAGCTGTCGTAGGCAGGGTTGAGCTCCAGGCCCGTGGTCTGGATGTGGGGGGAGGCCACGCCGGCCTGCTCCAGGACCCCGATCAGCGCCCGGGTCTCGCGGTTGTCCCGGGCCAGGGCGGCGCTGGCCGAGGAGGACTGGGTCTGGACGCCGAGGGTCATGCTCAGGCGGTCCGGCATCCCTGTCGCCGACCCCGTCCCGGTCACGGTGATGGTGCCTGCCCCCTGACAGGATCGGGAGCCTCCTCCACCCGGGTCGCTCGCCCTGCCGGCGCCTCGGACGCCCGGAGGCGACCGGCGGCGGCCCGAGGCCCGGTCGTGCCCGGGGGCAGCCGCTCGGCCCCGGGCGCTGACCGGCGCGCCGGCCCGGCCACCCAGGCTGGCCGGGGCCGAGAGGTGAAGGCCCGTACCGCCGGCCACCAGGCTCCCCAGCACCACCAGCCCCATCGCACCTCGGCTCGGCCCCATCGTCCCCTCCTTGCAACGTCGGTCCGGGGCCTTGGACGAAGGGCGGGAGGGGGAAAGTTCCGGGCCCGGGACCGCAAGGAGTGAGGCGGAAAGTTCCGGGCCCGGGACGGCGAGGAGCGAGGGGGCACCAAGCCCTCAGGGCGGCGGCGACCATCCCCCTCCAAGGGGAGGTAGAGTGTCCGTCACCAACCGTTGGCCCAGGTGGGATGGGAGGGGGTGGCAGTCATCATGGCCGAGGCGGCGGAGCAAGGGGATCCGGGTCCCCTGGCCCTGCCCGGGGGGCCGGCACCCCGTGGCTAGCGGCGGCTGCTGTGACAGCTGACGTCTCCGCCGTGGCAGGCGGGGCCACCGAGCCACTGGCCGTCGAGCTGCGCAACGTGCACAAGCACTTCGGCCCGGTGGAGGCCGTGCGGGGCATCGACCTGGCCATCAGTCCGGGGGAGATCGTCGCCTACCTGGGTCCCAACGGGGCCGGGAAGACCACGACCATCGACATGGTCCTCGGCCTGTCCCGCCCCACACTCGGGTCCGTGCGTGTCTTCGGCATGGCTCCCGGAGCTGCCGTTCGCCACGGCCTGGTGTCGGCCGTCCTGCAGAACGGCGGCTTGCTCAAGGACCTGACCGTGGCCGAGACGGTGGAGTACACGTCCCTCCTTTTCCCCCGGACCCGACCGATGGAAGAGGTCATGGAGCGGGCAGGCCTATCCGACCTCGCCAGCCGGCGAGTGGGCCGGTGCTCGGGCGGTGAGCAGCAACGGCTCCGCTTCGCCATGGCCCTCCTGCCTGACCCCGAGCTCCTCATACTGGACGAGCCGACCCAGGGGATGGACGTGGAGGGCCGGAGGGACTTCTGGGCCGCCATCCGCCAGGACGCCTCCCTGGGGCGCACCATCGTGTTCGCCACCCACTACCTGGAAGAGGCCGACGCCTATGCCGACCGGATCGTCCTCCTGCGCCGGGGTGAGATTGTGGCGGACGGGACGGCGGCCCAGGTGAAGGCCATGGTGTCGGGACGGACGGTCCGCGCCACCTGGCCGGGGGCCGACCCTTCTCGGCTGGGGCGGCTCCCGGGAGTGGAGGGCATCGAGGTGCGCGGCGACACCGTGATCGTCCGGGCCGAGGACACCGACGGGGTGGCCCGCTACCTCCTCACCGAGACCGAGGCCCACGACCTCGAGATAACCGCCCGTGGCCTGGAGGAGGCCTTCGTGGCGCTCACCGGGGACGAGCACGGAGCGGCCGAAGGTGACGGCGGCCCCGAGAGGGGAGCAGGGGAGGAGCGGGCGCACCCGGAGGAGAGGGGCGTCCCTGCTCGGGGCGAGGTGGCCCGGTGACCTCGTCCCCTGTGGGCGCCGTGACCGGGCCCGCCCGGCCCACACTTCCCCTGGGGGGGCTGCGGGCCGGCCTGGTCCGCCTCGAGGTCCGCCGCCTGCTGCGCAACCGGCGGACCCTTATCTTCACCGTGGTCGTGCCCTCCGTGTTCTTCCTGATCTTCGGCCTGAACTCGGCCTATGCAAACCTGCGGGTTGGCAGCGGCAACGTCTCCGCTTCGGTCCTCATTTCCATGGCCCTGTACGGGGCGGTGCTGGCCACGACCAGCGGTGGCGCCATGGTCTCGATCGAGCGAGCGGCAGGCTGGAGCCGCCAGCTGCGGATAACTCCCCTCACGCCCCTCGCCTACATCGCCACCAAGATGCTGACCTCCCTGGTGCTCGGGGGCGGGTCGGTGGCGGTGGTCTATGTCGTGGGCCTGCTCACCCACAAGCCCTCCATGCCCCTCGTCGTCTGGGTGGGCACGGCCCTGGCCGTGTGGGTGGGCTCGCTGCTGTTCGCCGCCTTCGGCCTCTTCCTCGGCTACCTCCTCCCCTCCGAGAACGTCATGCAGGTCATCGGGTTCATCCTGATGCTGTTCTCGTTCGGAGGGGGGCTCTTTATCCCGCTCAGCCAGTTCTCCCCCTCGCTGCGCAGGATGGCCTCCTACACGCCGCTCTACGGGCTCAACCAGATCGTGCACGACCCCCTCACCCGGGTGGGGTTCCATTGGTCCTGGCTCGCCAACCTGGTGGCGTGGTTGGTGGTCTTCGTGGCGGGGGCAGTCTGGCGCTTCCGGAGCGACACCGCACGCGTCTGACGGGACGGGCGGCCCGGCGGGGGTGGTCGCCCCGGCCACGGAGGGAGGGGCGTGTGGGTCGCCCGGCCTATTGGCCCTGGGACCGGTGGTGGGCCATGACCTCCTGCAGCCGGGCCGGGTCCAGCCCGTAGGCCGTGATCCCGTCCCGCCCGACCATGGTGTCTGCCGCCAGGAGGCAGTTCACGATGGCCTCCTCCGTCGCTTCCACGGTGGCGTCGAACAAGGGGGTGATGTGCTCGTCGACCAGGACCTCGGCCTGCCGGGTGAGCCCGTCGACGGGCACCCGCCGGTTGGCGGTGGAGAAGCAAAGGAACAGGTCCCCGCTGGTGTGCTCACCCACCCCTCCCGTCCGGGCCACGCCCAGGCCGGCCCTCTGGGCCAGCCGGGTGCACTGGTGGGGGAGGAGGGGGGCATCGGTGGCCACCACCACGATGATGGACCCGGCCCCGGGGGCCGAGCCTGGCACGGGCACCTCGCTGGCGGGGATGGCCCGGCCCACGGGGACACCGTCCACCGAGAGCCTCTCCCTCCGCCCGTGGTTGGCCTGGACCAGCACGCCTACGGTGTAGCCACCGCTCTCCTGGCCAACTACCCGTGAGGCAGTCCCGATCCCTCCCTTGAAGCCGTGACAGACCATCCCCGTCCCGGACCCCACGGCCCCTTCGGGCACCGGTCCGGAGCAGGCGGCGTCCAGGGCCTGGTCCAGGTGGTCAGCGGTGACGTGGAAGCCGTTGATGTCGTTGAGCAGTCCGTCCCAGGTCTCGCCGACGACGGGAAGCCCCCAGAACAACTCTCCTGCGGGCCGGTGACGGACCTCGGCCCGGACCAGGGCGTCCCTCACCACCCCCACGCTGTGGGTGTTGGTGAGCCCGATGGGCGAGGTGAGGAGGCCCGACTCCCGCACCCACTCCAGGCCGGTGAGCTCACCGTTGCCGTTGAGCCGGTGGCAGCCGGCGAAGACCGGTTGCTCCCACACCTGGCCCTCGTGGGGCACCACGACCGTCACCCCGGTGCGGACCGGGCCTCGGCCCACCACGAGGCGGCCCGTGCCCTCGATGAGGGTGGTGTGGCCCACCCTCACTCCCGCTACGTCGGTGATGGCATTGTGGGCTCCGGGGCGGCCGAGCCCGATAGCCAGTCCGAGGTCCCTCAGCCTCATGCGTACCTCCTTCACGGTCCCGCCGTGACCAGCGCCGCCCCGGTCGCCACCAGGGCGGCGGCGAGCAGGCGGCGCCGCCCGAGCGGCTCCTTCAAGGCGACGGCCCCGATGACCACGGCCACCAGGACCCCGGTCTCCCGAAGCGCCGACACCGCTGCCAGGGGGGCCCGGTCCTGGGCCCACACCACGACCCCGTAGGCCACGAGCGACATAACCCCCCCGAGGGCGGTGCGGGCCCAGATCGCCGGCGGGGTCGTTGCCAGGCGCCCACGGTGGAAGGCGGCTGCATAGAGCGGTATGGGAAGGCCTTCGGCAGCCATCAGCCACGAGACATAGCCGACCGGTGTCCCGGAGTGCCGTACCCCCACCCCGTCGAGGATCGAGTAGGTGGCGATGCAGAGGGCGGTGGCGAAGGCGAAGGCCAGGGCCGGGGAGCGGCTCTCCCGGAGGCGCCGGAGGTCGGCGAGGCCCACGAGGCCGCCGGCCACGGCCACCACGCCCACGATCTGGGGGCCGTTCAGGCCCTCGCCCACGGCCGGGAGGGCGAGCACCGCCACCAGGACCGGGGCGGTCCCCCGAGCCACCGGGTAGGCCTGGACCAGGTCCCCGGTCCGGTAGGAGTTGAGGAGCATGGCCTGGTAGCCGACATGGACCATCAGGGAGGCCCCCAGGTACGGCCAGGCCGTCCTGGCCGGGGCGGGAGCGACCAGGGCGACCAGGATGGCCAGTGCGCTGCTGCCCAGCCCGATCCCCACGAAGCCGGCCAGTTGGTCCGGGACCGACTTGGCCAGGGCGTTCCACGAGGCATGCAGGACAGCCGAGGCCAGCACGGCCAAGGCCACGGCGAGGGGGAGTCCCTCGTGGACCGACGCGCCGGGCACCTCCCGGGATGGTACTGGGTGGCTCGCTGGCGGCCCGGCCTCTTGACAAGGCCGGCCTAGCATGCCTCCAATGCCCCAGGGTTGGTCCTTTCACGAGCGAGAGGAGGCAGCTTGACCCCGCTGGCGGAGGCCGTGGCGGCCACCGATGCCGTTCTCCGCCCCGTGAAGACGGGCAACGCCTTCGAGGAGGCCGTGGAGCGCATCCTGCAGGCCATAAAGCTGGGCGTGGTGGGTGACGGGGAGAGGCTTCCCCCCGAGAGGGAGCTGGCGGCCCGGCTGAACGTCAGCCGGGTGACCCTTCGTGAGGCCATCCGGGCGTTGCAGGACGCCGGTTTCGTCGTGTCCCGTCGGGGTCGCTACGGTGGCACCTTCGTCACCTACCGGCCCCTGGCCCGGCCCACCAGGCCCCGCCGGCGCAGCGCGCCGCCCGGTGGCGCCCTCGAGGACGCCCTGGCCTTCCGTCGCGTGGTCGAGCCCGGCGCCGCCGAGCTGGCCGCCGGGCGGGCCCTCTCCTCCCGGGAGAGGGCCCGGCTGCGCTCTCACCTGGAGGAGAGCAGCACCGCTGGCCTCCATTCCTACCGCCAGACCGACTCCCGCCTGCACCTCGCCGTGGCCGAGCTGGCTGGCTCGGTCTCCCTGTTGCGGGCCGTGGCCGATGTCAGGGTCAAGGTGAACGACTTCCTGGACGCCATACCCCTCCTCGAGCCCAACCTGGCGCACGCCAACCGCCAGCATCGCGCCATTGTCGAGTGCATCCTGGCCGGGGACCCGGGCGGGGCTCGAAAGGCCATGCTCGACCACCTCGAAGGCACCGCTGCCCTGCTCCGTGGCTTCCTCGCCTAGCTTCCCCCGTCCGGGCAAGTCCCAGGGCGGCGGCCACCCTTGACACCCGCTTCCACAGGAGTACTATCCCAATAGGGGTGAAAACAGTCCTTTAGTGGTGGTCACGGTGGTGGCCACTGGCGGGCGGCGCCAGCGGCCGCCCGCTGCACAGCGAGGGGGACGAAAGTGGAACTCCGTTCGGAGGCAGTTGGCGTGGGGGAGCCGGTGGCGGATGCCGACGCCATGCGGCTCCACGAGCTGGGGTACGCCCAGGAGCTCCGCCGGCGAATGTCGGGCTTCTCGAACTTCGCGGTGTCCTTCACCATCATCTCGATCCTGTCGGGGTGCCTGACGCTGTATGGGTACGGCATGTCCACGGGTGGTCCCATGGCCATCATCTGGGGCTGGCTCATCGTCGGTGGCCTCGTCACCATCATCGGCTTGGGCATGGCCGAGGTGTGCTCGAGCTACCCCACGGCAGGAGGCCTCTACTACTGGGCGGCGCGCCTGTCCCCGAGGCACGGCCCGGCATGGTCGTGGTTCACGGGCTGGTTCAACCTGATCGGCCAGGTAGCGGTGACGGCGGGCATCGATTTCGGCTGCGCCCTGTTCCTCAACGCTTGGCTGGAGATCCTCACCGGGTTCGCGGCCACGCCGGCCCATACGATCGAGCTGCTGGCCGGGATCCTGTTCCTACACGGCCTGCTCAACACCTATGGGATCCGGCTGGTGGCGTTCCTCTCCAACCTCAGCGTGTGGTGGCACATCCTCGGCGTCATCATCATCGTGGCGGTGCTGATCTTCGTGCCGACCCACCACCAGCCGGCCTCGTTCGTGTTCCTCAGCTTCAAGAACTTCACCGGCTGGGGCGCCGTGCCCTACGTCTTCTTCCTGGGCCTGCTCAACGCCCAGTACACCTTCACCGGCTATGACGCCTCGGCGCACATGTCCGAGGAGACCCGCAGCGCGGCGATCGCCGGCCCACGGGGCATCGTGCGCTCGATCCTGGTGTCGCTGGTGGCCGGTTGGGTGCTGCTCCTCGGGGTCACCTTCGCCATCCAGAACTACAGCAAGGAGCTCTCCTCGCCCACGGGGGTGCCGCCGGCCCAGATCTTCCTCGATGCCGTTGGTGTGAAGATGGCGGTAGCCCTGCTGATAATCGCCAACGTGGCCCAGTTCTATTGCGGGATGTGCTCGGTCACGGCCAACTCCCGGATGATCTACGCCTTCTCCCGGGACGGAGCGGTCCCCTTCTCGGGATTCTGGCACCGCATCAACAAGCGGACACGTACGCCGACCAACGCCGTGTGGTTCGGGGCGGTGGGGGCTTTCATCCTCTCTGTCCCCTACCTGGGCAGCGCCGTGGCCTACGCGGCCGTCACCTCCATAGCCACGATAGGGCTCTATGCCGCCTACGTCACCCCTGTGTTCCTCCGGCTCCTGCGGGGCAAGAGCTTCGAACCGGGTCCCTGGCACCTGGGTCGGTGGAGCAAGCCGGTGGGCATAGTGGCCACCATCTGGGGAGGGGTTATCATCGTCCTCTTCATGTTGCCGGCGGTTTCTCCTGTCACCTTCAAGACCTTGAACTACACCCCCATAGTCTTTGCCATCGTGCTGGGCGGTGCCGCTCTGTGGTGGGGAGTGTCGGCCCGGAAGTGGTTCACCGGCCCCAAGGTGCAGGGCACGCCGGAGGAGCTGTCTGCCATCGAGCGGGAGTTGGAGCAACTGGCTTGACAGCGCCGTCCCAGGTCTGGCCACCCACTTCGGGCCCTCAGGCGCCTCTGGCCCTCGACCAGCTTCGCGACCTGGTGGCAAGCGGGCACGTGGACACTGTCGTTCTCGCCATGACCGACATGCAGGGCCGCCTGCAAGGAAAGCGCTACCATGCTCGGCACTTCTTGGACCATGTGGTCGAAGAGGGTGCGGAGGCCTGCAACTACCTGCTCGCCGTCGACGTGGACATGGCCACCGTGGATGGCTATGCCATGGCCAGCTGGGAGCGCGGGTACGGGGACTTCCGCCTCCGTCCCGACCTGGCCACTCTCCGGCTCATCCCCTGGCAGGAGGCTACGGCCCTGTGCCTGGCCGACGTGACCTGGGAGGACGGCTCCCCAGTGACGGCCTCTCCCCGCCAGGTCCTGCAACGCCAGGTGAAGGCCCTCGCCCGTCATGGCTGGACGGCCCTGGCGGGGACCGAGCTCGAGTTCATGGTCTTCCGGGATACCTACGAGGAGGCATGGCGGAGGGGGTACCGTGGCCTCAACCCGGCCAACCAGTACAACGTGGACTACTCGGTTCTCGGCACCGCCCGGGTCGAGCCGCTCCTGCGCCGGATCCGCAACGGGATGGCTGGTGCCGGCCTGGTGGTGGAATCGGCAAAGGGTGAGTGCAACCGGGGCCAGCACGAGATCGCCTTCCGCTACGCCGATGCCCTTACCACCGCTGACAACCACGTCGTCTACAAGTGCGGAGCCAAGGAGATCGCGGCCCAGGAGGGGATGTCGCTCACCTTCATGCCCAAGGTCGACGAGCGAGAGGGGAACTCCTGCCATATCCATCTCTCCCTCCGTGACGCCGAGGACCGGCCTGTGCTGGCCGGGCGGGACGGGAGCTGCTTCTCGCCCACCTTCGAGCGCTTCTTGGCCGGCCAGTTGGCGACTCTCCCGGAGCTGACCTTGCTCCTCGCCCCCAACATCAACTCCTACAAGCGCTATGTAGCCGGATCATTTGCCCCGACGGCGGTGGCCTGGGGCCGGGACAACCGGACCTGTGCCTTGCGGGTGGTGGGGCACGGACCCTCGCTCCGCATGGAGAACCGGGTCCCCGGCGGAGATGTGAACCCGTACCTGGCGCTCGCCGCGCTGATAGCCGCTGGCATCCACGGAGTGGAGGAGGGCCTGACCCTTGAGCCGGAGGCCCGGGGAAACGCCTACCGGGGTGACTACCCGCGGGTCCCGACAACCCTTCGGGAGGCCATGGAGCGCTTTGCCAAGAGCTCCATGGCCCGGTCGGCCTTCGGTGACGAGGTGGTCGACCACTACGTGAACATGGCCAGGGTCGAGGTGGAGAGCTTCGATGCTGCCGTGACGGACTGGGAGCGGTTCCGGGGGTTCGAGAGGCTGTGAGCGCTGTCCTCAACCCTGCCACCGAAGAGGTCGTTGCTACCGTTGCGCTGGCCTCGGAGGAGGAAGCCGACATGGCCATCGCCAGGGCGGCAGCGGCCTTTCCCGCCTGGAGGCAGATGGCTCCTGCCGACCGGGCGCGCCTTCTCCGGCGTTTCGCCGAAGAGGTGGACGGCCACCTCGAGGAGCTGGCGCGCCTGGAGGTGGCCAACGCCGGCCATACCATCTCTAACGCCAGGTGGGAGGCCGGCAACGTGAGGGACGTCCTCCTTTACTACTCAGGGGCGCCGGAGCGGCTCTCGGGCCGGCAGATCCCCGTGCCGGGCGGGATCGACCTCACCTTCCCCGAGCCGCTGGGCGTGGTGGGGGTGATAGTGCCCTGGAACTTCCCCATGCCCATCGCCTCCTGGGGCCTGGCCCCGGCCCTGGCGGCGGGCAACACCGCGGTGGTGAAGCCGGCCGAGCTGACACCCCTCACCGCTCTCCGCCTGGGTGAGCTGGCCCTGGAGGCGGGGCTGCCAGAAGGGGTGCTCGAGGTGGTGGCGGGGCGGGGCTCGGTGGTGGGCTGGCGTCTGGTCACCCACCCAGCCGTGCGCAAGGTCTGTTTCACGGGCTCAACCGAGGTGGGGAAGCGGGTCATGGCCGGCTGTGCCGATCAGGTGAAGAGGCTGACCTTGGAGTTGGGTGGGAAGTCGGCCAACATCGTCTTCGCCGACGCCGACCTGGGTCGGGCTGCGGCCAGCGCCCCCATGGCGGCTTTCGACAACGCCGGACAGGACTGCTGCGCTCGATCCCGCATCCTGGTGCAGCGCAGCGTGCTGGAGGAGTTCCTAGCTCTCCTCGAACCGGCCGTGCTGGGCGTGCGGGTGGCCGATCCGGCCGAGGAGTCCTCCCAGATGGGCCCACTGATCAGCTCGTCACAGCGGGAGAAGGTGGCCTCCTACGTCCCCGAGGGGGTGCCGGTCGTCATAAGGGGACAGGTTCCTGCCGGGCCTGGCTATTGGTTCCCGCCTACTGTGCTGGCTCCCGTCCCTCCCGAGGACCGGGCGATGAGGGAGGAGATATTCGGCCCCGTGCTGGTAGTGGCCGGGTTCGACGAGGAGGAGGATGCCGTACGTATGGCCAACGACACCTTGTACGGGCTATCGGGATCGATCTGGACCGAGAACCTGGGAAGGGCCCTGCGGGTGGCGCGGGCCGTGGAGGCCGGCAACCTCTCGGTCAACTCGCACACCTCGGTCAGGTACTGGACCCCCTTCGGGGGCTTCAAGCAGTCCGGCCTGGGCCGGGAACTGGGGCCGGACGCCCCTGACGCCTTCACCGACCTGAAGAACGTCTTCATCTCCACGGAAGGAGGCTCATGAGCGGCCGCCTGCAGGGCAGGGTGGCCGTCATCACCGGTGCCGCCAGCGGGATCGGCCGGGCCAGCTCCCGCCGGTTTGCCGAAGAGGGGGCCCTGGTCGTGGTGGCCGACCTGGACGAGGCCGAAGGAAAGGCGGTCGCCGGGGAGGTGGGCGGCCACTTCGTGAGGGCCGATGTGACCTCGCCAGGCGATGTCCAGGCGATGTACGGGGAGGCCCTGGAGCGCTATGGGCGCCTCGACGTCTGCTTCAACAACGCGGGAATCTCCCCCCCCGAGGACACCTCCATCCTCGATACCGACCTCCAAACCTGGCACCGGGTCCAGGAAGTGAACCTGACCTCGGTGTACCTGTGCTGCAAGTACGGCATCCCCCACCTGGTGGAGGGTGGGGGAGGTTCGGTCATCAACACGGCCTCGTTCGTCTCGGTCATGGGCGCGGCCACCAGCCAGGTCTCCTACACCGCCTCGAAGGGGGGCGTGCTGGCCCTATCCCGCGAGCTCGGGGTCCAGTTTGCCCGCCAAGGGGTGAGGGTGAACGCCCTCTGCCCGGGCCCGGTGGCCACCCCCCTCCTGCACGAGCTGTTCGCCAAGGACCCCGAGCAGGCTGCCCGCCGCTTGGTGCATGTGCCGATGGGGCGCTTCGGCTCTCCGGAGGAGATTGCCGCCGTGGCTGCGTTCCTCGCCTCCGACGACTCCTCCTTCATCACCGCCACCGCCCTCCTCGCCGACGGGGGCATCCACGCCGCCTACGTGACGCCCCTCTGAGAGATGGCCTCGGGGGTGGCCAGCTACACCTAAGGGTCCATGCCCCCTCCGCCCGAGCTCGGTACCCAATCCGGGATGCCTCCGCCGAGGGGCGGGCAGCAGCCCCTCGGCGGGATCGGAGTGGCCGCTTACTCCCTCCCTAGGCCTCGGCCAGGTCCTCCAGGGGAGGGCAGGTGCACATCAGGTGCTTGTCGCCGTAGGCATTGTCTATGCGGGCCACCGGTGGCCAGTACTTCGACCTCTGCCCCTCCTGCCTGCCCGGCCAGGCCGCCTGGCTCCTCGGGTAGGCCCGTTCCCACGTGTCGGCGGTGACGGCCTGGGCCGTGTGGGGGGCGTGGCGCAGTGGGCTCTCCTCGGCCCCGACCCTGCCTTCTTCCACCGCGGTGATCTCCTGCCTGATGGCGATCATGGCCTCGCAGAACCTATCAAGCTCAGCTTTAGGTTCAGATTCAGTGGGCTCCACCATCAGGGTTCCGGCCACCGGGAAGGACATGGTGGGGGCATGGAACCCGTGGTCTATGAGGCGCTTGGCCACGTCCTCAGCCGTGATGCCGGTCCGCTGGGTCAGAGGGCGGAGGTCCAGGATGCACTCGTGGGCCACGAGACCGCCCCGGCCCGTGTAGAGCACGGGGAAGTGGGGGGCGAGCCGGTGGGCCACGTAGTTGGCCGCCAGGACGGCGGCCAGGCTGGCCTGGGTGAGCCCGGGACCTCCCATGAGCCTGATGTAGGCCCACGTGACGGGGAGGACTCCGGGGGACCCGAAGGGCGCGGCGGCCACTGCCCCTCCCTCCGCCTCCGGCCGGGCCTGGCGCAGGCTGCGGCTGCCGGGCAGGAACGGAGCCAGGTGGGACCGGACGCCGATGGGCCCCACGCCGGGCCCTCCACCACCGTGGGGGATGCAGAACGTCTTGTGGAGGTTGAAGTGGGACACGTCGCCGCCGATCTCGGCCAGGCGGGACAGGCCCACCAGGGCATTGAGGTTGGCCCCGTCGATGTAGACCTGGCCTCCGGCATCGTGGACGACGGAGCACACCTCACCCACCACCTCCTCGTAGACACCGTGGGTGGAGGGGTAGGTGAGCATGATGGCGGCCAGGGTGGAGCGGTGCTGGTCCACCTTGGCCCGCAGGTCGGCCAGGTCGACGTTGCCTCCCTCGTCACAGGCCACGGCCACCACCCGGAGACCGGCCATGGCGGCGCTGGCGGCGTTGGTGCCATGGGCGGACACCGGGATCAGGCACACCGTGCGGTCGGGCTCGCCCCTCCGCTCGTGGTAGCGCCGGATGGCGAGCAGGCCGGCCAGCTCGCCTTGGGAGCCGGCGTTGGGCTGCAGGGAGACGGCGTCGTAGCCGGACAGCTCGGCCAGCCACCGCTCCAGGTCGCCCACCATCTCCAGGTAGCCCTCCGCCTGGTCGAGGGGGGCGAAGGGGTGGATGTCGGTGAAGCCGGGCCAGGTGACCGGGGCCATCTCCACCGCGGCGTTGAGCTTCATGGTGCACGAGCCGAGGGGGATCATGGTCCGGTCCAGGGCAAGGTCCTTGTCGGCCAGCTCCCGCAGGTAGCGGAGCATGGCCGTCTCGGACCGGTAGCGGTGGAAGACCGGGTGGGTCAGGTAGTCGCTCGCCCGCCGCAGGTGGGGCGGGAGGGGGCTCTCCACCTCCTGCCCAAGGGTGGCCGCCTCCCGGCCGTGCAGGCCGAAGGACTCCCACACCTCCTGCACCAGGGCCGGACTGGACAGCTCGTCCAAGGCCACACCGAGGCAGTCTTCGCCCAGCAGCCGCAGGTTGATGCCCCGGCTGCGTGCGGCGGCTTGGACAGCAGGCGCGTCGCCCCCTGCCGGGCGGACGGCGATCGTGTCGAAGAACCGGGTGGTGAGGACCTCGTGGCCTCCCCGGCGCAGGCCTTCGGCCAGCAGGCAGGTGAGCCGGTGAACCCGCTCGGCGATGGCCCGCAGGCCCTCGGGCCCGTGCCAGGCGGCGTAGAGCCCGGCCACGATGGCCAGCAGGGCCTGGGCCGTGCATATGTTGCTCGTGGCCCGCTCCCTGCGGATGTGCTGCTCCCGGGTCTGGAGGGCGAGGCGGAGGGCGGGGCGGCCCTCCCGGTCGACCGACACGCCCACCAGGCGGCCCGGCAACGAGCGCTGGTGGGCCGAGGTCGTAGCCATGAAGGCGGCATGGGGCCCCCCGTACCACACAGGTACCCCGAAGCGCTGGGAGCTGCCCACGGCGATGTCGGCGCCCAGCTCGCCGGGCGGGACGAGGAGGGTGAGGGCCAGGAGGTCGCAGGCGGCCACAGCCAGGGCGCCGCCCCGGTGGGCGGCCTCGCAGACGGCCTGAAGGTCGGGGATCTCACCGGTGGTGCCCGGGTACTGCACCAGCACCCCGAAGGCGTCCACCGACCCCAGCTCGGACAGCGGGTCGCCTACAGCCACCTTCAGTCCCAGCGCCGCGGCCCTGGTCTCGACCACCTCGATGGTCTGGGGATGACAGGCGGAGTCGACCACGAACACCTCGCCCGGGGACCTCACCAGACGGTGGCACATGGCCATGGCCTCGGCGGCGGCAGTCGCCTCGTCCAGCAGGGAGGCGTTGGCCACGGGCAGCGCCGTCAGGTCCGCGACCATGGTCTGGAAGTTGAGGAGGGCCTCCAGGCGTCCCTGGCTGATCTCGGGCTGGTAGGGGGTGTAGGCCGTGTACCAGGCCGGGTTCTCGAGCACGTTGCGCTGGATGACCGGCGGCGTGAAGGTGCCCGAGTACCCCTGGCCTATGAGCGAGGTGAGGACCTGGTTGCGCCCGGCCAGGGAGGCCAGCTCCCCCAGCACCTGCCTCTCGCTGGCGGGAGGGGGGAGGTCTAACGGGCGGCTGGTTCGAATGGCGGCGGGCAGGGCGGAGTCGGCCAGCTCGTCCAGGCTGTGGTAGCCGAGAGAGGCCAGCATCTCCTCCTGCTCGGCGGGCGAAGGGCCGATGTGGCGGGTGGGGAAGCCCGCCGGAGGCTGGATGGGCGTCACGTCCCGGCCAGGATAGCTGCTGGTGGCGCCTTCTCCCGGTTGGCGCGCCAGGCTCTGGGGGGTAGAGGGTTGGGCATGGCCCGTACCCACCCTGGCCCAGGGGATCGCTCGCTCGGCGACCGCGGCACGGACATCCTGGCCCGCCAGGACCGGATACCGACCTGGTCGCTGCCCTGGACGTACCTTGCCATCATCGGTGTCGGCTACTTCTTCACCTTCTACGACATCACCGACATCGGCTTCGCCATCCCTGCCATCAACACCCAGTTCCACCTCTCCAGCGCCGAGAGCCTCTTTGCCGCCCTGGCCATCGGGCTCATCGGCTACATCGTGGGGTCGCTTGCCATCGGGACCCTCGCTGACCGCTACGGCCGGTTCCGGCTGCTCCTGGTCACTATCCTGCTGACCGCCGTCGGCTCCTTTGGCGACGCCGCCTCGCAGGGGATCGTGACTCTGACGCTCTTCCGCTTCATAACCGGGATGGGAGTCGGTGCCGACCTCAACCTCGTATCCACCTATGTGGGCGAGCTGTCCCCGGCGGCCCGGCGGGGGCGCATATCGGTCTTCACCTTCCTGATCGGGATCATCGGCCAGGCGGTGACGCCCTTCGTGGCCCTGGGCCTGGTCCCCCACCTCCACAACGGATGGCGCTACCTGTTCGTGATCGGCGGTGTCATAGCCGTCATCGGCCTGGCTGCTCGCTTCGAGCTGCCCGAGTCGCCCCGGTGGCTGGTCCTCCACGGGCGCCTGGGCGAGGCGGAGGGCATCGTGGCCAGGATGGAGGAGACGGTACGGCGCCGGGGCATCACGCTGCCCCCGCCCCGGCCCGCCCAGGTGGACGTCTCCACGCGGGGCTTCCCCGTGCGGTTCCTGTTCCGCCGGCCCTACTCCTCCCGCCTGGCCGTGTTCATACCGATGTGGTTCCTGTGGTACATCGGCAACTACGGCTTCTTGGGGGACGCCGCCCAGCTCTACAAGGCCCATGGCCTGAGCGCCGGCATCCTCTACCTGGCCATAGGAGCCATCGGCTACCCCGTCGGCGCAGCGGTGATGGCCTGGGCAGCCGACTCCTTCGAGCGAAAGCGCCTCGTTGCCGCTTCCACGGTGGTCTGGCTGGTGGGGATGCTCCTCGTGGGCTCGTCGGTCAACGAGGGCGTGGTGATAGGGGGGTCGTTCCTCGCCTCCTTCGCCCTCGGCAGCTACCTGCAGGCGGCCTACACCTTCACGGCGGAGAGCTTCCCCACCCGGGCCAGGGCTACGGGCTTCGCCTTCAGCGACGGGATCGGACACCTCGGAGGCGCCCTGGGTGCTGTCGTGCTTCCCATCTGGGTGGCCGACCTGTCCTTCTTCGCCGGCTTCGCCATCATCGGGGTCACCGGCCTCCTCGCCGGCCTGCTGGCCCTGGCCGGCCCGGCGGCCAGCCGCCTGGCGCTGGAGCAGGTGTCCACCTGAGCACGGACCCCCGGGGTGGCCCCTCGGGGAGGCGAGCACCGGGGGGCCGGATGGCGGTCGGGCTTCAGCCCCAGATGCGCGCCGCCACCCTGGAGATGGTGGACAGCTTGGCCCTCTCGTCCTCCACGGTCACGGCGTTGCCCACGACCGAGCTGGAGAAGCCGCATTGCGTCCCGAGCCCGAGGCGCTCCAGGCCGACGAAGCGGGCCGCCTGCATGACCCGGGCCTCCAGCTCGTCGTCTCGCTCCTGGCGTCCACTCTTGGTGGTGACCAGGCCCAGGATGACCTGCTTGTCCTCGGGGACGAAGCGCAGCGGCTCGAAGCCGCCCGAACGGGGGTCGTCGTACTCCAGGAGCAGGCGATGGGCGTGGACCATCCCGAAGATGGGCTGGGCGACCTCCTCGTACCCGCCACTGACCAGCCAGCGGGAGCCCTGGTTGCCCCGGCAGAGATGGACCCCGAAGGTCACCCCCGGGGCGGCGTCGATGACGGAGTTGTCCAGGTCGACCCCGTAGCGGAGCCAGCTCTCCCCCGGCCAGCCCCTCGCCTCGTAGAAGGACCTCCACGCCGGGTCGATGAGCAGCGGGTACTGGGGGGCGTCGAGCTGTATGTACGTGGCCCCGAGGCGGGCCAGCTCCCGGACCTCGTCCACCAGCACGCCCGCCACGTCCTCCATGAAGCGGTCGAAGCTCGGATAGGCGGCAGTGGAGCGCTCGGGGTCCCACAGGTTGGCGAACAGGCTGGGGCTCGGCAGCGTGACCTTGGGGGTTCGGGTGGTGTGGCAACGCAGGAAGGTGAACTCCTCCGCAGCCAGGCTCCGCTGGCGCCTGAGGGGGGCGACCACGGCCAGCCCGGGGGGGCGGGGCAGGGCCCTGTCCCCCAGCTCGTCGGAGTGCCAGGATCCCCAGAGCCAGGCGTCCAAGCCGGCGCCCTCGATGCCTCCCACTGCCGCCGCCAGCTCGCTCTGGAACGACTCCCGTCGCAGCTCTCCGTCCGTCACCACCTCACAACCCGCCTCCTCCTGGAGGGCGATGGCGCCTGCTACCGCCTCGTCCTCCAAGGCCTTGAACGCCGGTGCAGCCAGCCGGCCGGCGGCCAGGGCCTGCCTGGCCTCCAGCAGCTCGGGGGGCCTGAGGAGGCTGCCCACGTGGTCGGAGTGGTGGCGGATCACGCTCCGGACGCTAGGAGGCCTGGGCCCGGGCAGGGGCGGCTGACCGGGTGGCATGGCCCCCCAGGGTCCCCCCGGGCCCGGTGTGGCTACCCTATGGCCAGGTTGCAAGGCACAGGAGCGGAGGTCCATGGCCACCATCGACGACATCAGCCAGTGGAAGGGCGAGGACGTGGTCGATCCCGGGGGGGACAAGGTGGGCCGGCTGGAGGAGATCTACTACGACGTGGAGACCGACGAGCCCGCCTTCCTGGCCGTGAAGATGGGCTTCCTCGGCCACAGCCTGGCCTTCGTTCCCTTCGACGGGGCCGCCGTGGGGAAGAACTACCTGGTCGTGAGGCATGCCAAGTCCGTGGTCAAGAACGCCCCCACCATCCAGGCCGGGGCCGAGCTGCCGGCGGACGAGGAGGCCAAGATCTACGACTACTACGGGATGCCCTACACCTCGGGGACCTCACCCAGCGGCAAGCGCCTGGTCCGGCGCTGACGTCCGGGCCGGGGGTCCGGGGAGCGGGGTCCGCCCCTCCCGGGCCCGGCCGCTGCTAGCCTCGTCTGCCGACAGCTGTGTCATCGACCCAGGTAAAGATCCTCGTCCCCGGTAACCATCTCATGGTGGGCCTGCTTGGCCAGCGCGATGAGCTGCTGCGCTTGGTGGAAGGCGCGTTCGGGGGCACCCGGATCCACGTCCGGGGAAACGAGATCACGGTGGACGGGGACGAGGCGGAGCGGGTGGGCCGGCTGTTCGAGGAGCTGGTCCTCCTGCTGGAGCAGGGCCATGGGCTGGATGCCGCCAACGTGGGGCGCACCATCGAGATGGTGAAGGCCAACGAGCGGCCCTCGGAGGTCCTCACGGTGGAGGTGCTGCGCTCGGCCCGGGGCCGGAGCATCCGGCCCAAGACCGTGGGCCAGCGTCGCTACACCGACGCCATGTCACGCAACGTCGTCACCTTTGCCATCGGGCCCGCCGGTACCGGCAAGTCGTACCTGGCTGTCGCCGCTGCGGTCCAGGCCCTGCAGGCCAAGGAGGTGAACCGCATCATCCTCACCCGGCCGGCGGTGGAGGCCGGCGAGCGGCTGGGATTCCTTCCCGGTGACCTGATGGCCAAGGTGGACCCCTACCTGCGGCCGCTGTACGACGCTCTGTACGACCTGCTCGACCCGGAGGCCATGCAGAGGCTGATGGACCGGGGGACCATCGAGGTCGCGCCCCTCGCCTTCATGCGCGGCCGCACCCTTAACGCCAGCTTCATCATCCTGGACGAGGCGCAGAACACCACCCCCGAGCAGATGAAGATGTTCCTCACCCGGATCGGCTTCGGCTCCAAGGTGGTGGTCACCGGGGATGTCACCCAGGTGGACGTGGCCGGGGGACGGTCAGGCCTGGTCGGCCTGGAGGACATCCTTTCGGGGATAGAGGGTCTGTCCTTCGTCCACCTCACGCAGCGGGATGTCGTCCGCCACCGCATCGTGGCCGACATCGTCTCGGCCTACGAGCAGGCCGGGTCGCCAACCGGCGCCGGACGGCTGAAGGGCGCCGCTCCCGCCCCCCTCAGATGAGCATCGACGTCTTTGCCGCCGACGAGCAATCGGACCGCCCTGTAGAGGTGGAGCGCTGGGCCCGCCTGGCCGAGGCGGTGCTGGAAGCCGAGGAGGTGAGGGGGGATGTCGAGGTCTCCCTCCTGTTCGTGGACGAGGCG
The DNA here is from genome assembly GCA_021325455.1 of Actinomycetota bacterium. GTDB lineage: Bacteria > Actinomycetota > Acidimicrobiia > Acidimicrobiales > JAJPHD01 > JAJPHD01. The sequence continues at coordinate 42,076 of JAJPHD010000010.1, read as the reverse complement.
GCCATGGCCCGCCTCAACCAGCGCTTCCTGGGGCGGAGGGGCCCCACCGACGTCCTGGCCTTCCCCATCGAGGACGAGCCGCCCACCGGGGGGCGCTCCCCGGACGCCGGTGGACCGGGGCCGGGCTGGGTGCCCGCCGAGCCCGAGGACCTGCCCCTGCTCCTGGGGGACGTCGTCATCTGCCCTGAGGTGGCCTGGAGGCAAGCCAATGCCAGCACCGACCGGGGCACGGGCGGGGACGGCGCAGCCACCCGCTACGAGGACGAGCTGGCCTTGCTCGTTGTCCATGGCCTCCTCCACCTGCAGGGCATGGACCACGAGGACGAAGCCGAGGCGGAGGCCATGGAGGCCCGTGAGCGGGAGCTCCTCGACCGCTACCACCGCCACCCCGGCCCGCTTCCCGGGCCGGCGGGAGAGGGGGGCCAGGGCCCGCGGGCCGGGGGCCCGGGACCGGCGGCGGATAGCGAGGAGCCACGGGCAGGAGGCCCCGGGACCGCTCCGCCCGCGGGCCGGTGAGACCCCCACAGGCAGCCGAGCTGCTCGCTCACATAACAGGGCTGAGGCCCGTCGACTCGGGCCTCATAGCCGCCATCGTCCTGCTCATCATCGCCTCCGCCTTCCTGGCCCTGGCCGAGACCAGCCTGACCCGCACCAGTCAGGCCCGGGCCCGGGGGCTGCGCGACGAGGGACGGCGGGGGGCGGGGATGCTCGTGCGCCTGATGGAGAGGCCCGAGCGCTTCCTCAACCCGGTCCTGCTTCTCGAGCTGGTCTGCCAGCTGGTGGCCGCCAGCCTGGTCGGCGTGGTTGCCGAGCACCTGTTCGGGGCCATCGGGGTCTTCGTCGGCATCGTCTTCGAGGTGGTGGTCATCTTCGTCCTGGGGGAGGCCATCCCCAAGAACTGGGCCATCCAGCATCCGTCCCGGGCCGCCCTCTTCTCGGCCCCCATCGTGACGGCGGTGACGCGCTTCCCGCCCGTGCGGCTGCTGGCCGGAGCTCTCATAGGGCTGGCCAATGTCTTCCTGCGGGGAGGTGCCCACCGCCGGGGCCCGTACGTGACCGAGCAGGAGCTCCTGGCCCTGGCCGACGTGGCCCAGGAGGAGGCGGTGATCGAGACCGAGGAGGCCGCCCTCATCCACTCGATCATCTCGTTCGGTGACACGGTGGTGCGCGAGGTGATGGTGCCCCGCCCCGACATGGTGGCTGTGAAGGCCAGCGACAGGGTGGGGGAGGTCATCGAGGTGGCCATGGGCGCCGGCTACAGCCGGATCCCGGTGTACGACCAGAGCATCGACGACATCGTGGGGGTGGCGTACACCAAGGACCTCATGAGAGCCGACCGGGAGGGGCACCGGGACGACGAGGTCCGGGGCCTGGTGCGGCCGGCCCATTTCGTGCCCGAGACCAAGCGGGTCTCCGAGCTGATGCGCGAGATGCAGGACCAGAAGTTCCACATGGCCCTGGTCGTCGACGAGTACGGGGGGACGGCCGGCCTGGTGACCCTGGAGGACCTGATCGAGGAGCTGGTGGGGGAGATAGTCGACGAGTTCGACGTGGAGGAACCGGTGGTGGTGCCGCTCGCCAACGGCGAGTACCGGGTCAACGCCCGCATGCCGATGGACGAGGTGAACGAGCTGCTTCATGCCGACCTGCCCGAAGGGGACTGGGACACGGTGGGCGGGCTGATGTTGAGCCTGCTCGGCCACATGGCCAGCGAGGGTGAGGCGGTGGAGGCCGACGGCCACCGTCTGGTCGCCGAGAGGGTGCAGGGTCGGCGCATAGGGAGGGTCCGGATAGCCAAGCTGGAGCCTGAGCCCGGCGGGGAGGCCGAGGCCGGAGAGGCTTCGGTGGGGGAGGGATGAGGTCGGGCTTCGCCACCATCCTGGGCCGCCCCAATGTCGGCAAGTCCACCCTCTTGAACAGCATCCTGGGCACCAAGGTCTCGATTGTCTCCGACAAGCCCAACACCACGAGGGCCCAGATACGGGGGGTGCTCAACCGACCCGGTGCCCAGGTGGTGTGGGTGGACACCCCGGGCATCCACAAGCCCAGGACCCTGCTCGGAGAGCAGCTCAACCGGGCTGCCGTCGGGGCCCTGGCCCAGGTGGACGCCACCGTGGTGGTGCTGGACGCCCTGGGCGGCGTGGGCAAGGGCGACCGGCTGGTGGCCGAGAGGGCCGGCCCGCACGCCCTGGTGGCCCTCAACAAGGTGGACCTCGTCGGCCGGGGCCGCGTCCTGTCCCAGCTCGAGGCGGCGTCCGGGCTCGGGCTGGCGGAGTACTTCCCCGTCTCGGCTCTCACCGGGGAAGGGGTCGATGCCCTGGTCCAGGCGGTGGTCGACCGGATGCCGGAGGGGCCGGCGTACTATCCGCCGGGCACGGTGGCCGACGTGCCCGAGGCGTGGTGGGTAGCCGAGCTGGTGAGGGAGCAGGTTCTGGCCCTGGTCGAGGACGAGCTGCCCCACTCCGTCGCCTGCCGGGTGACGGAGTGGGAATGGCCCCGCATCCGGTGCGAGATCCTGGTGGAGCGGGAGTCCCAGAAGGGGATCGTGATCGGGCGAGGGGGGAGGAACCTCAAGGCGGTGGGCACGGCGGTACGGTCCCAGCTCGAGCCGGGCGCCTATCTCGAGCTGTTCGTCAAGGTGGACCGCAACTGGCAGCGGCGCTCCCGGGAGCTGGCGGTGCTCGGGTACGGGGACACGGCGATAGGCTGAGTGGGCACTCCCTGGAGCCTTCCCATGCATCTGAGCAAGCCCTACGACGTCCCCCCCGAGGAGCTCCGGTGAGGGTGGCCCTTGTCACCGAGGTGTGGCTGCCGTCCATAAACGGCGTGGTTACGCGCCTGGCGGCCACGGTGCGTGAGCTCCGCCGCCTGGACCACGAGGTGCTCATCATCGCCCCGAGGGGAGGCAGTGGAGACTTCGAGGGGGCAACCGTGAGGGGCGTCCCCACGGTGAGCGTGCCGTTCATCTACGGCGGGAAGCCGTGGGGTTGGCCCATGCCTGGCGTCGTCCGCTGGCTGCGGGAGTTCCGACCCGACGTGGTGCATGTCGTCAACCCGATCTTTCTGGGCATAGCGGGGGTCACGGCGTCGGAGGTCCTGGGCCTCCCCCTCGTCGCCTCCTACCACACCGACGTGCCGAAGTACGCTGCCTTCTACCGCCTGGGCTGGGCCAGCCGCCAGCTGTGGTGGGTGGTGAGGACCCTCCACAACCGGGCCCAGGTCAACCTGGCCACCTCCGGGGCCGCCCAGCGGGTCTTGCGTGCCCATGGGATACGGGCTCCGCGGCTGTGGGGGCCAGGAGTGGATGCGGACCTCTTCCACCCGGGGCGCCGGCCCGGCTCGAGGGCCCGGCTGGGCGTGGGCCCCGACGATGTGGTGGCCCTCTACGTGGGCCGGCTGGGTCCCGAGAAAGGCCTGCACCGGCTGGAACCCTTGGCTGCCACGCCCGGAGTCCACCTGGTGCTGGTGGGGGAGGGGCCCGGAGAGGAGGCTCTCAGGGCCAGGCTGCAGGGATCGTCTGTGACCTTCACGGGTCCGTTGCACGGCTCAGCCCTCGCAGACGCGTACGCTTCAGCCGATGTCTTCGTGTTCCCCTCGACGACCGAGACGCTGGGCCTGGTCATATTCGAGGCCATGGCCAGCGGCGTCCCCATCGTGGCCGCCGAGACCCCGGCCAGCAGGGAGGTGTTGAGCAGTTGCCCGGCCAGTCGGCTGTTCCCCGCCGAATGCCCCGAGTTGGTCCCCAAGCTGGTGGAGGAGCTCCTGGACTCGACCGACCCATGCGAGCGGATGGCCAGCCTGCGGGCCAGCGTGGACCCCTACACCTGGCCGGTGGCGACAGCCGGGCTCCTCGGCCACTACCAGGACGGGATAGCCGCGGCCCGGGCCGGCTGAGCCGAGCCGACCAGCCTCCCCCGAGGGGGCTTTCCGCGCTGGTGGGCACCGTTCTCCTCACCTGGGGAAGGCTGGCCTCCGGGCGAGGAGGCTGGAGGTCGTGGCGGCGACGGCGGGCCGCTCATGACCAGCCTGCCCGGCCGCACTCGCTGCTGGGCCAGATCGGGCGCTTCGCCGTGGTGGGCGGGACCAACGCCCTGGTGGACTTCGGGGTGTTCGACCTCCTCGTGTGGCTGGCACCCACCCGTGACGCCGCCCAGCTCGTCGCCTACAACACCGTGGCCGTCTTCTGCGCCCTGGCCAACAGCTACCGGTGGAACAGCAGGTGGACCTTCCGGGGCCACGCCGCCCGACGCGGCCGGGCAGCCCGCCGCCAGCGGCTGCTCTACACCCTCCAGTCCGGGCTCAACATCCTCGTGAACAACGTGGCGCTGGCCCTGGTGACCGTGATCCTCAACGCCTACAAGCTGCTCTCGGTGTACGCGGCGAACAACGTGGCCAAGGCCACGGCCGTGCTGACCGCCTCGGCAGTGAGCTTCATCGTCATGAAATGGGCGGTCTTCCGCCCCGCCGCCGAACCGGTGGGGGGAGCGGCGGACCCCGGCTAGGCGGCTGCCGGGCCGGGGCGGGTGCGCCCTCAAGGGGCTGGTTGGCCTGCACCCTCCTCTGGCCCGGGCCCTCCCCTGGCCCTGCCGGCTGCCAGCGCCTGGGCCAGGAAGCCTTCCACCTCGCTCCGATGGCGGGTCCGGGCCATGGGAGGCAGGGCGTTCACCAGGTCCCAGCGGTAGCTGGCCCGGGCCAGGCGCCGGTCCAGGACGGCCACCACGCCCCTGTCCTCGCTGGAGCGGATCAGGCGCCCCGCTCCCTGGGCCAGCAGCATGGCGGCCCGGGGCAGGTCCACGAGGCGGAAGGAGCCGGGGCCCACCCGCTCCCTCCTGGCCTGCATGACCGGGTCGTCGGGGCGGGGGAAGGGGAGGCGGTCGATCACCACCAGCGACAGTGTCGGCCCGGGCAGGTCGACCCCCTGCCAGAACCCCATCGTGGCGAAGAGGCAGGCCGACTCCTCGGAGGCGAAGGCGGCCAGGAGAGCCGGCTTGGGCAGCTCGTCCTGGGTCAGTATCCGAAATGGGACCTTCTCCCTCACGGCGGCGGCTGCCGCTTGCATCCCGTGCCAGCTGGTGAAGAGGGCGAGCGTCCGGCCCCCCGCAGCCCGGACCAGCCTCACGAGCTCGTCATGGGCCGCTGCCCCGGACTCCGGTCTCCGCCGGTCGGGCAGGTGGGCGGCGCAGTAGAGGAGCGCATTGGTGGCGTACGGGAAGGGGCTTCCCACGTCCGCCTCGTCCCGCCGTCCAGGCGGCAACCCCAGGCGGTCAGCGAGCCCGGGGGGGATGGTGGCGCTGGTCAGGATGGCCGTGAGGCCGCCCCAGAGCCTGTCGGCCAGCAGAGGTCCCACCTCCACCGGTGCCACCCGCAGGACCGGCGGCCCACCGGCGCGCTCCTCCACCCAGGCCACCTGGTCGGGCCCGGGGCTGCTCACGCCGGCCAGGGCGTTGGCCACGCTCCCTGCCAGGAGAAGGGCCCGGCTCCGGGCCGGGTCGGCCAGGGGCACCTCGTCGAGCTCGAGGGCGCCCTGCGCCGGCCGGCGCAGGGCGGCGGTGAGCCTGCGCACCCGCTCGGTGGCCAGAGCCAGGGCTCTCGTCACCGGCTCACCGAGGCCGGGGGCCAGGCGCCGGCCGGCCAGCGGGGCGAGGACCTCGTCCAGGGTCGCCCCTGCCTCCTCCACCGACTGGGCCGGCCCGGCTTCCCGCTGCCCCAGCAGGGGCCGGGCCGACCGGGCCAGGGAGCGCAGCTGGGCACCGCTGGCCTCGAGCCCCAGCCCGGTGGTGGCGATGTCCTCCAGCTCGTGGGCCTCGTCGAACACGACGAGGCCGTGCTCGGGGAGGAGGGGCCTGTCGCTGGCCAGGTGGGCCACGTACAGGTGGGTGTTGACCACCACCACGTCCGCCGTAGCAGCCCGGTCCCGGGCCCCCTCGGCAAAGCACTGGTCCCCGGCCGGGCAGCGGTATCGCCCCGGGCACTCGGTGGAGGTGGCGCTGAGGAGGGACCAGGCCCGGGAGCTGGGCTCGAACGGCAGGTCCGAGCGGTCCCCGGTCGAGGACCCCTCGGACCAGGCGAGCAGGCGGCGCACCTCCGTTCCGAGGGGGCCCGCTGCGGGGGCCTCGGGCTGGCCCCGGTGGTCAACCACCTCTGCCGCCTTCTGTCGGCAGAGGTAGTTGGCCCTGCCCTTGAGGATGGCGAAGCTGAACCGCACGCCCAGGCGCTCCCGCAGGAAGGGCAGGTCACGGGCGGCCAGCTGGTCCTGAAGGGCCTTGGTGGCGGTGGCCACCACGACCCGCTGTCGGGAGAGGATGGCCGGCACCAGGTAGGCCAGGCTCTTGCCGGTGCCTGTCCCCGCCTGCACCACCAGGTGGCGCCGGGCCCGGATGGCTCGGTGCACGGCCCTTGCCATCTCCACCTGCCCGGGGCGGTCCTCGCCCCCTCCGGGCAGGCCCCGCGTGGCCCGCGCCAGGGCGGCGGCGATCTGGTCAGGGCGAGCGCCGGCCACCGCGGCGTGACCCTACCCCCCTGGCCCGGGGTGGGCCCATGCCGGGCAGCCGTGGTAGACGGGGACCATGCGCGTGCGGATCTTCACCGAGCCCCAGCAGGGCGCGTCCTACGACCAGCTGCTGGCGGTGGCCGAAGTGGCGGAGGAGTGCGGGTTCGACGCCTTCTTCCGCTCTGACCACTACCTGCGCATGGGGCCGGGTGACCCCCGTCCCGGCCCCACCGATGCCTGGGTGACCCTGGCCGGCTTGGCTCGCGACACCTCCTCCATCCGCTTGGGCACGCTGGTGACCTCGGCCACCTTCCGCCTGCCCGGACCCCTGGCGGTGAGCGTGGCCGAGGTCGACGCCATGAGCGGAGGGAGGGTGGAGATGGGGCTGGGGACCGGATGGTTCGAGGAGGAGCACCGGGCCTACGGCATCCCGTTTCCCCCCGTGGAGGAGCGCTTCGACCGCCTGGAGGAGCAGCTGTCCATCGTGACCGGCCTGTGGGCCACCCCCGAGGGCCAGACCTTCTCCTGGTCGGGCCGCCACTACCGGCTGGCCGACTGCCCTGCCCTGCCCAAGCCGGTCCAGAGCCCGCACCCACCGGTGATCGTGGGCGGCAGGGGGCCCAGGCGCACGCCGGCCCTGGCGGCGCGCTTTGCCGACGAGTACAACCTGGCCTTCCGGCCCGTGGAGGAGTGCCGGGCCCAGTTCGACCGGGTCACCCGGGCCTGCGAGGAGGCCGGCCGTGACCCGGGCACGGTGGGTCGCTCGGCGGCGGTCGTGGTCTGCTGCGGGGCCGACAAGGTCGAGGTGGCCCGGAGGGCGGCGGCCATCGGCAGGGAGGAGGGCGAGTTACGTCAGAACGGAGCCACGGGGGTCCCCGAGGAGGTGGCCGAGCGGCTCCGGGCCTATGGAGAGGCCGGGGCGGCAACGGTGTACCTGCAGATCCTCGACCTCACCGACCTGGACCACCTGCGCCTCATCGCCTCGGCCGTGGTACCCCAACTCCTCTGAGGGCGGCCGAGGCGGTAGCGTCGGGGAACGTGGACCTCGAAGGCATCGACCTAGCCCGCGTACCGGTCCATATCGCCTGCGTGATGGACGGCAACGGCCGGTGGGCGGCCGCCCGCGGCCTTCCTCGGACCGAGGGTCACGTTGCCGGCGAGGAGGCTCTGCTGGAGGCGGTGGAGGGGGCCCTGGAGCTGGGGGTGGGCTGGCTGACCGTCTACGCCTTCTCGACCGAGAACTGGAGGAGGCCCGCCGACGAGGTTCGCTTCCTCATGCACTTCAACGAGAGCCTCCTGCTCCGTCGCCGGGACGAGATGCACGCCAAGGGGGTACGGATCCGCTTCGCCGGCCGGCGGGACTGGCGTGTCCCGAGACGGGTGCTCCGGCGCATGGACGAGTCCGTCGCCATGACCGCAGGCAACCGTCGGATGACCTTGACCCTGGCGTTCAACTACGGGGGGCGGGCGGAGATCGTGGACGCCGTGCGCCGGCTGGTCGAGGATGGGGTGAGGGCCGACCGGGTCGATGAGAGAGCCATTCGCTCCCGCCTGTACTTCCCGGACATGCCCGACCCCGACCTCGTGGTGCGCACCTCGGGCGAGTACCGGATCTCCAACTTCCTCCTGTGGGAGCTGGCCTACAGTGAGCTGGTGTTCATGGACGTGCTGTGGCCGGACTTCCGTCGGGACCACCTGGCTCAGGCAGTACGGGAGTACCAGGGCCGCAGCCGGCGCTACGGAGGGGTGGTGGGGGCCGCCGGGCACTCTCGCCGGATCGAGGCCGGCCGGCGGTGAGCCCCGTCGTGCCGGTGATGGCGGCTGTTGTCGCCGCCCTGCTGGGACTGCTCATCTTCCTGGCTGTGATCGGGTTCCAGGCGGCCTTCGTGATCCTGGTCGTGGCGGGCGTCATGACGGTGATGGCCATGCACGGCGGCACCAGGGCCACCCGGCGGCGCTGAGCCCGAAGGGGCCGGAGGCCGGCCATGGGCCTTTACCGGGACCGCGGTGTCGTGCTCCGCTCATACCGGCTCGGGGAGGCCGACCGCATAGTGGTCCTGGCCACCGCCGGTCGGGGGAAGGTCCGGGCCGTGGCCAAGGGGGTGAGGCGCACCAAGAGCCGCTGGGGGGGACGGCTCGAGCCCTTGAGCCATGTCTCCCTCCTCTGCTGGGAGGGCCGTGAGCTGGATGTGGTCACCCAGGCCGAGGTGCTTGACCACTGGAGGCCCCTGCGCGAGAACCTCGACCGCCTGGCCCGGGCCACCAGCCTGCTGGAGGTGGTGGACCAGGTGGCCCAGGAGGGCCACGCCGACCCGGCCCTCTACCGGATGCTGGTGGGGGCGCTCCGGGCCATGGCGGAGCGGGACTCCCCCCTGCTCGTGGCGGGGTTCTTGTGGAAGGTCCTGGCTCTGGAGGGGTCGGCCCCCATGGTTGACGCCTGTGCCCGCTGCGGGACCCCGGGCGCCGGGCCGGGTGGCGCCCCCGTCCTGGTGGCCTTCGACATGGCGGAGGGGGGCGCCCTCTGCCGGTCATGCCGGCGTGGGGTGCCCGCCAGCCCCGAGGCGCTGAAGGTGGTGGGCCAGATCCTGGCCGGGGACCTGGGGGGGGCCATGAGAGAGCTCCCGGCAGCCTCGCCCCTCACCGCTGAGGTCGAGCACCTGGCCTCGGTGGCCATGGAGGCCCACCTGGAGCGGCGCCTCCGGACGCTCAGGGTCCTCGGGTAGCAAGCCCCCCGCCGTCTCGAGGGAGCCCTTCCCTCGCCCAGTAGTCTCCGGCTGATGCCCCCCGAGGACGTGATGGAGAAGGTGGTGAACCTCTGCAAGCGGCGGGGGTTCATCTTCCCCTCGGCCGAGATCTATGGCGGCTTCCGGTCCACCTACGACTACGGGCCTCTCGGCGTTCTCATGCTCCGCAACGTGAAGGGCCAGTGGTGGCGCTCCATGGTGCAGCTGCGCGACGACGTGGTGGGCATCGACGCCGCCATACTCTCCAGCCCGAGGATCTGGGAGGCCTCGGGCCACCTCGCCACCTTCACCGACCCTCTGGTGGACTGCCGGCGCTGCAAGGAGCGCTGGCGGGCGGACGAGATCGGGGACACCTGCCCCAACTGCGGTTCACACGACCTCACCGAGGCCCGGGCGTTCAACCTCATGTTCAAGACCTTCGTGGGCCCTGTGGAGGACGACGCCAGCGCCGCCTACCTGCGCCCCGAGACGGCTCAGGGGATGTTCGTGAACTTCCTGAACGTGCTCCAGACCTCCCGCAAGCGGCCCCCTTTCGGGATCGCCCAGATCGGCAAGTCCTTCCGCAACGAGATCACTCCCGGGAACTTCGTCTTCAGGACCAGGGAGTTCGAGCAGATGGAGCTGGAGTTCTTCGTCCCGCCCGACGAGGGGCCCAAGTGGCTGGACTACTGGTGCACCGAGCGGCTGAACTGGTATCGGGACCTGGGCATAGCCGAAGACAAGCTCCGGCTGCGGGCCCACAGCCCCGAGGAGCTGTCGCACTACTCCAAGGGCACCTACGACGTGGAGTTCGCCTTCCCGTGGGGCTGGGGGGAGCTGGAGGGCATCGCCAACCGTACTGACTACGACCTCAACGCCCATTCCGTCCAGAGCGGCCAGCGCCTCGAGTACTTCGACCAGGGCAGCGGCGAGCGGTACGTGCCTCATGTGATCGAGCCGGCGGCGGGTGCCACCCGGGCCATGATGGCCTTCCTGCTCGCCGCCTACGACGAGGACGTGGTGTCGGGGGAGAAGCGGACCGTGCTGCGCCTGGACCAGCGCCTGGCCCCCTACCAGGTGGCCGTGCTGCCCCTGTCCCGGAACGAGTCCCTGAGGCCGCTGGCCCGGGAGGTGCTCCACCTGCTGCAGCCCCACTGGATGTGCGATTACGACGAGACCCAGGCCATCGGCCGGCGTTACCGCCGCCAGGACGAGATCGGGACACCCTGGTGCGTGACCGTTGACTTCGACTCCCTGGAGGACCGTGCCGTCACCATCCGGGAGCGTGACTCGACCGAGCAGGTGAGGGTGGCTGTCGGGGCCCTGGTGGACGAGCTGGGTTCGCGCCTGTCATAGGCTCGGGGCCAAGAGAGGCGTAAGTGGTCAGGAGGCGTGATGCAGTACGTGTTCGATTTCGACCATCACCATCCCCGGCCTCCTATGGAGCTGAAGGATGACCTGGGTGGCAAGGGGGCCAACCTGGCCGAGATGACGTCGGTGCTGGGGTTGCCCGTCCCGCCCGGCTTCACCATCACCACCGCCGCCTGCCGGGCGGTCATCGAGGAGGGACACTGGCCGGAGGGGCTGGAGGAACAGGTGGCCGAGGCTCGCCAGCGCCTGGAGAAGGCCATGGGCAAGACGCTGGGGGACCCTGACGACCCCCTCCTCGTGAGCGTCCGGTCGGGGGCCAAGTTCTCGATGCCGGGGATGATGGACACGGTCCTCAACCTCGGTCTGAACGACGAGTCGGTGGCGGGCCTGGCCAAGCAGACGAGCGACGAGCGCTTCGCCTACGACTCGTACCGCCGCTTCATCGCCATGTACGGGCGCATCGTCTTGGGGATGGACGGCGAGGCCCTGGACCGCGTGTTCGACGACGCCAGGGAGCGGGCGGGAGCCAAGTCCGACGCCGAGGTACCGGTCAAGGCGTTGCAGGAGGTCGTTTCGTCCTACAAGGGCCTCGTGAGGGAGCACACTGGCAGGGAGTTCCCCCAGGACCCCGGGGAGCAGCTGCGAGGGGCCATCGATGCCGTGTTCCGGTCCTGGAACAGCCCGAGGGCCGTCGCCTACCGGGAGCGGGAGCACATACCCCACGACCTGGGTACGGCGGTGAACGTCCAGGCCATGGTGTTCGGCAACCGCGACGACAACTCGGGTACGGGGGTGGGCTTCACCAGGGACCCGGCCACGGGGGAGCAGGGTGCCTATGGCGACTTCCTCGTCAATGCCCAGGGCGAGGACGTCGTGGCCGGGATCCGCAACACGGAGCCCCTGGCCGCCCTGGAGAAGAGGTTCCCGGCGATATACGGCGAGCTGATGGACATCTTTGCCCGGCTGGAGCACCACTTCCGGGACATGTGCGACACCGAGTTCACCATCGAGCAGGGCAAGCTGTGGATGCTGCAGACCAGGGTGGGCAAGCGGACCGGGCGGGCGGCCCTGCGCATGGCCGTGGACATGGTGGACGACCCGGCCATCCGCCTGAGCCACGAGGAAGCGGTGCGCCGCATCGACGAGGGCCATCTGGACCAGGTCCTGCACCCCCAGTTCGCCCCCGACCAGGACCTGGAGGTGGCGGCCAAGGGCCTGGGGGCCAGCCCCGGTGCCGCCGTGGGACGGGCCTACTTCTCGGCCGATGACGCCGTGGCGGCCCATGAGCGGGGTGAGAAGGTGATCCTGGTCCGCCCCGAGACCTCCCCCGAGGACGTGAAGGGGATGATGGCTGCCGAGGGCGTCCTCACCTCCCGGGGGGGCCTGGTCAGCCATGCCGCCGTCGTCGCCCGGGGATGGGGCAAGCCGGCCGTGGTGGGGGCGGAGGCCGTGCGCATAGCGGGCAAGCGCTTCACCGTGAACGGCCGGACCGTGTCCGAGGGGGACGTGATCTCGATCGACGGGACCACCGGCGAGGTGGTGGTGGGCGAGGTCAAGCTGACAGCGGCCAAGCCACCCCCCGAGCTCGAGAAGCTCCTTTCCTGGGCCGACGATTTCCGGGCGGGCAAGCTCGGGGTGAGGGCCAACGCCGACAACGGGCCCGACGCTGCCAATGCCCGCCAGTTCGGGGCCGAGGGGATCGGGTTGGTCAGGACGGAGCACATGTTCCTGGGCGAGGACAGGCTGCCCGTCGTGCGGCGCATGATCCTGGCCCAGAGCGAGGAAGAGGAAGAGGCCGCCCTGGAGGAGCTGAGGGAGGTCCAGCGCCAGGACTTCCTGTCGATACTCGAGGCCATGGACGGCCTGCCGGTGACGGTCCGCCTCCTCGACCCTCCCCTGCACGAGTTCCTGCCCGATACCGAGGAGCTGGCGGTGAAGGACGCCACGACCGGGCTCTCCGACGAGGAGCGCCGCCTCTACGAGGCGGCCCGGTCCTGGCAGGAGGACAACCCCATGCTCGGGACCCGAGGGGTGCGCCTCGGCGTGGTGCGCCCCGGCCTCTACGCCATGCAGGTCCGGGCCCTGATGGAGGCCGCGGTGCAGCGGGCTGGAGCCGGTGGTCACCCCGTCATCGAGGTCATGATCCCCTTGACCGTCTCGAAGGCGGAGCTGGCCCTCGCCCACTCCTGGGTCAGGGACGCCATAGCCTCGGTCCTGGGGGAGGACGCGGGCGATGAGGGCCGTATCGACGTGCTGTTCGGCACCATGATCGAGACTCCGAGGGCCGCTCTGCTCGCGGGCGAGATAGCAGAGGAGGCGGAGTTCTTCTCCTTCGGGACCAATGACCTCACCCAGATGACGTTCGGGTTCTCCCGTGACGACGTCGAGGGGCGCATGATGTCCGCCTACCTGGACCAGGGGCTGCTGCCGGCCAACCCCTTCCACACGGTGGATCCCGCCGGCGTCGGGGAGCTGGTCCGCATCGGCGTGCAGCGGGGCCGGGCCACCAGGCCGGACCTCAAGGTGGGTGTCTGCGGGGAGCACGGCGGAGACCCGGCCTCCATAGGCGTGTTCGCCCGCGCCGGCCTGGACTACGTGAGCTGCTCGCCCTTCCGCGTCCCCATTGCCCGGCTGGCCGCGGCCCAGGCCGTGCTGGACATGGCGGAGGAGGACGCCTCGGGCTGACGGTCCCCGGCCTGCGTCGGGGGTCGGGGCGGGCCGGGGGCCACGGTTGGGCGATCCCCTCGGGTCCCCGCCGGCCGGCTCCTCCTTAGCTCCCCGCCGGGCGGCCCCACCTCGGCTTCCCGCCGGCCAGCCTCCCCGAGGCGGGTACGGTCCTACCGTGGCGCTCGCCGGCGAGGAGGTGGCCGCCGTGAGGGCGGCGACGGACCTGGTAGGGCTGGTCGGGGACCATGTCGCCCTGCGGCGCCAGGGGCGCCGGTGGGTGGGGAGGTGCCCCTTCCACGCCGAGAGGACCCCTTCCTTCAGCGTGAACCAGGAGCTGGGCGTCTACCACTGCTTCGGATGCGGGGCCTCGGGGGATGCCATCACCTTCGTCCGGGAGGTGGAGCACCTGGACTTCGTGGGAGCGGTAGAGCTCCTGGCCGAGCGGGCCGGCATCGAGCTCCACCGTGACGACCGCCCTGCCAGCGAGAGGAGCAAGCGCCGAGCCGCCCTTCTGTCGGCCATGGAGGCCGCCGTGGCCTGGTACCACGACCGGCTCCTGTCCCACGATGATGCCGGGCCGGCCCGCCATTACCTGCGCTCACGCGGGTACGGCTCGGACACGGTCCGCCGGTTCCGTCTGGGGTGGGCTCCCGATGACTGGGACGCCCTCTGCCGGGCACTCCACCTGAGCCCAGACGTGATCCGGGACGCCGGCCTGGGCTTTGTCAACCGGGCTGGGCGCCAGCAGGACTTCCTGCGGGCCCGGGTGGTGTTCCCGATCTTCGACGTGGCCGGCAGGGCCATAGCGCTCGGGGGCCGGATCCTCCCGGGGGCGGGAGGCGGCGCTGGCAAAGGGGCCGGTGCTCACCCCCTCGGCTCGGGTCCCGGCTCCACCAGCACGGGGAGCCCCCCTGGGCCCAAGTACAAGAACTCCCCTGACACCCTCCTCTACTCCAAGCGCCGGACCCTCTACGGTTTGAACTGGGCCAAGGCCGACATAGTCAAGTCGGGGGAGGCGGTGGTCTGCGAGGGCTACACGGACGTGATCGCCATGTTCGAGGCCGGCCTTCCTCGCGCCGTGGCCACCTGCGGCACCGCCCTGGCCGAGGAGCACTTCGTCCTCCTCCGCAACTTCGCCCGCCGCATCGTGCTCGCCTATGACGCCGACCGGGCCGGCCAGGCCGCGGCCGAACGCTTCTACGAGTGGGAGAGCCGTCACGAGCTGGACATCGCCGTGGCCGCCCTCCCCGCCGGCACCGATCCGGCCGACCTCGGTCGCCGGGACCCCGGCGCTCTGGTCCGGGCCGTTGGTGAGGCTCGCCCCTTCCTCGCCTTCAGGGTCGACCGGGTGCTGTCCGCTGCCAACCTGGCCACCCCGGAGGGACGGGCGAGGGCGGCCGAGGCCGCCCTGTCGGTCGTGGCTGAGCACCCCAACGAGCTGGTGCGGGACCAGTACGTCATGGAGGTGGCGGGGAGATGCCGCTTGGAGCCCGACCGGCTGCGCCCCCTGCTGGAGAGGATCAGGAGGCAGGGGCGCCCGGGGGGGGCCAAGGCGTCGAGCCCCCGCCACGCTACGGCAGGCGGGCCCGAGGGGGGCGGGGTGGTGCCGAGGCGGCCGGACGGCCCCGGCGGGGCAGGACGCCGGCCGCTGGCGCCGGCAGGCCCGGGGGGGAGCCAGGTCCCGTTCCCGGCGGCCCAGCCGGGCACCCCCGGCTCTTCCCGCCCGATGGGCAAACCTCCTGGCCCGGTGCGAGCAGGCGCCCGGGATGCCTCGGGCTCAGCAGCGGCAGCCCGCCTCCGGGAAGGGGGAGCGACGGGGAGGACCGGGCCGGCCCCGGCTGCCGGAGGGGGGCCTGGCACCGGGGGGGACCCGACCAGGGGCCGTGACCGCCTCGAGCTCGAGGTTCTCCGCCTGGCCATCCAGCGTCCCCAGGACGTGGCGGACCACCTCGAGGCATTCCTCTTTGCCGACCCCGTCTGCCGGGCCGCCTTCGTGGCGCTGGCCCGGTCGGCCACCCTGCACGAGGCCATGGAGAGCTCAGGGCGGGAAGTGGCCGACCTCCTCGGCCGGCTGGCGGTGGACGAGACGGACGCCGACCCGGCCGTGGAGGTTCCCCGGTTGGTGGCGGCGTCGGGGGCGAGCAGGCTGGCCCAGCTGGAGGCCGAGGCCCGCCTGTCCGAGGAACGCCTCAGCGAGCTGGCCCCCACCACGGTATGGCTGCGGCTCGCCATCGACGAGATCCGCCGTGATCCCGCTGCCGCCGGCGGTGCCACCAGCCGCTTGCTAGCCTGGCTGGGGGAAAGGGCCAGGGAGGAGCCATGACGGGGGTGCCGCCCGCCACGCCGGAGGGTGTGCCAGAGGAGAAGCTCGCCCTCCTCCTGGCCAGGGGCCGGCGTGTGGGCCTGCTGACACAGGACGAGATCGTGGCCGTCCTTGAGTCGGTGGACTTAAGCACTGAGCTGATCGACGCCGTGGTGGCTCGCGTCCGGGCCGAGGGCATCGAGTACCGGGAAGACCTGGGCATGCAGGAGCCCCTGGCCAGCGCTCCGGAGGGGGGCGATGGTGGCCCCCTTGTCGGTGGGCCCTCACCGCCTCCGGTCTCCGACCGGCCGCACCCGGTCCCTTCTCCTCTGGGGTCCCCCCGCTCTGGAGGGGCTCCGGGCTCGGGGGCCCCGGCGCCGCCGGGACCCGGATGGGCTGAGCCGGTGCCGTCGGGCGTCCTGCTCGACGAGGCCCCTGCCACCCGCCCGGGAGGGGGGACGAGGCCCGGTCGCGCCCCTTCGGCGGCCCCATCCATTGGCCGGAGCTCTTCCTCGAGGGCGAGGGCTGGCCAGGTCCTCCGTCCCGAGGAGAGGGAGGCCGAGCGGTCCCTTTCTAGTGACCCTGTCCACACCTATCTGAAGGAGATAGGCAAGGTCCCCCTGCTGGCGCCGGCCATGGAGGTGGCCCTGGCCCAGCAGGTCGAGGCCGGCATCAAGGCCGCGGAGGAGATCGTCCTCCTCGAGGACCGCTACAACCCCGCCCCGGTGCCTGCCGCTGCCCTTGAGCGGCGCGAACGCCTGGTGGCGGAGGGGCTGAAGGCCAAGGAGGTCCTGATAGAGGCCAACCTCCGCCTGGTCGTCTCCATCGCCAAGCGCTACCGCAACCGCGGACTGGCCTTCCTGGACCTGATCCAGGAAGGAAACCTGGGGCTCATTCGCGCCGTCGAGAAGTTCGATTACACGAGGGGGTTCAAGTTCTCCACCTATGCCACCTGGTGGATCCGTCAGGCCATCACCCGGGCCATCGCCGACCAGGCCCGGACGATACGCATACCCGCTCACATGATCGAGGTCCTCAACCGGGTCGTCCGTGCCCAGCGCCAGATGGTCCAGGACCTGGGCCGCGAGCCCACGCTCGAGGAGCTGGCCGTGGCAGCGGACCTACCACCCGATCGGGTGCGCGAGATCCTGAGGCTGAACCACGAGACGATATCGATAGACCAGCCCATAGGGGACCACGAGGACTTCAGCCTGTCGGACGTGATCGAGGACCCCGGGGCCACGGTGCCTGCCGATGCCGCTGCCCGCACACTCCTCAACCAGGCTGTGAAGAAGGCGCTCTCGCAGCTGTCGGAGCGGGAGCAGGAGGTGGTGCGCCTGCGGTTCGGACTCGACGACGGGCAGGTGCGCACCCTGGAGGAGGTCGGCCGGGTGTTCGGGGTGACCCGGGAGCGCGTCCGCCAGATCGAGTCCAAGACCCTGGCCAAGCTCCGTCACCCCATGCGCGGCCAGCCCCTGCGGGACTACCTCGAGGAGGCTTGAGCCCTCTCGGGGCGGAATGGGAGCCGTCCTCCCGCCCGACGTCGCTACGGGCGCCGGCCGCGGCGGAGGCCGGCTGGCGGGGGGGCGGTCACTCCGTCGGGGGCGGGGCGGGAGGGCCGGGAGGAGCGTCGCTCCATCGGCCGCTCGGCCCGGCCAGGAGGCGACCGACCGGGGTCTCGCCCACGCGGTTCTCGATCAACCCCCTGACCCTTTCGAAGCTGAGGCCGGCCACGGCCCTGGCCTTCTCGGCCGCCATGTCTGCTGCCGGCGAGCTGCGGACCTTGGCCAGCAACTGGTTCAGCTGCTCATGGCGCTGGTGGCCTGCCCTGGTCCCCAGGTAGTAGCCAAGGGCGAAGCCGGTCACCAGGCCCATCCGCGTCTTGATGCTCATGGGCGGTTCATAGCGCCGCTGGCCTGGGCAGTGCCAGTGGGAAGGCCGGGGCGGCCGGCGGCCTGCCGGACGGTGGTGTGCCCGGTGCAGGGGGACCGGCGAGGAGGTGGGCAGGGCCGGCTAGGTCGGGTCCCGGCCTCCTCGTCCGCCTCGACGGGGTGGACAGGTTGCCGAGGGCGCAACAGCCTCGGGCCGGGTAGGGGCGAGCCGGCCTCCCCCTAAGCTGGCCCGGGCCTAGCCGGCCAATCCGGGGTAGCTCAATCGGCAGAGCAGCGGACTGTTAATCCGTTGGTTGAGAGTTCGAGTCTCTCCCCCGGAGCTCCGACGCCCGCCGGCGGCGGTCGGGGGCCCGTAGCTCAGTGGTCAGAGCAGGGGACTCATAATCCCTTGGTCGTGGGTTCGATCCCCACCGGGCCCACCCCAGCCCCCCGCCCGGGCCTGGGCCTGGCATCCGGGCCGGGCCTCGGGGACCCGCAACCCCTCGGGGTCACCCTGCGGAGCTTCCCGTAGGGGCGCCCTTGGCCGGCTGCAACCTCTCGGGCCAGGACCACAGGTGCTGGTTGTGGGTTCTCCTGTCTCGCTCGCCCTCGATGACGCCGCCGCGATGGTCCGGGTAGGGGCCACCGACCAATGGACCGGCGTCGAAGGGACCTTTGGCCCTTGTCCGTGGTCGCCGAGAAGGTGATCATCAAGATGATGATGAGTGTTCAGGCCGAGAAACCCAGCGATATGCAGGCCAGCGAGGGGGGGCCGGTCCTGGTGGCGCTGTCGAGGGAGGAGTGCCTGCGCCTCCTGCGCTCCAAGCGGGTGGGCCGTCTGGCCGTGGACGTGGACCGACGACCCCAGATCTTCCCCGTCAACTATGCGGTGGCCGACGACGGGTCGGTGGTGGTCCGGACGGAGGCGGGGACCAAGCTGTCCTATGCCAGCCAGTGGTGGGTCGCCTTCGAGGTCGACGAGGTCGACCGGGAAGGCCGGAGTGGCTGGAGCGTGGTGGTAAGAGGGATTGCCTTCGACATCTCCAGGTCCCTCGATCACCGATCCGAGAGCCTCCGGCACCTCCGGGTGGACTCCTGGGCCCCTGGCCCACCATCCCGGCGCCTGGCCATCAGCCCCGAGGTCGTTATGGGAAGGCGGCTGGTGAGCTCAGGCCCTGGCATCTCTCCTCATCGGGGCGGGACTTGAGGAGCCCCCTGGGCGGGCGGGGCGTCAGCGGCAGCCCCCCTCCCAGGGCCCTGGGCGGTGGAGGGCGGCCGCCGCTTCCACCTCCTTTCCGGGGGCCTGTCGTCACTAGATGGAGGTCGTGATGGGTGCTTTGGAAGACGTTCCGGAAAGGGACGAGTGGCTGGAGTCGGTGGACGAGCTGATCGCGGCTCGGGGCCGGGCGGGGGCTGCCGCCGTGCTGGGGCCCGTATGGGAACGGGCCCGGTCGGCGGGCCTGACCTTCGACGCCCCTCTTGTCACCGACTACGTGAACACCATCCCCCCTGAGGCCGAGCCACCCTTCCCTGGAGACGAGGCACTGGAGGCCAGGATACGCCACTACGTGCGCTGGAACGCCGCCGTCATGGTGGCTCGGGCCAACCGGCGCTTCGACGGCCTGGGTGGGCACCTTGCTACCTACGCCTCGGCCGCCACCCTCTACGAGGTCGGGTTCAATCACTTCTTCAGGGGTGGTGCCGCTCCGGGCAGGGATCAGGTCTTCTTCCAGGGCCACGCCTCGCCCGGGCTATATGCCCGGGCCTTCTTGGAGGGCCGGCTGTCCGAGGAGGCCCTGGACGGCTTTCGCCGGGAGACCGTGGGCGGCCTGCCGAGCTACCCGCACCCCCGGCGCAGCGACTTCTGGGAGTTCCCCACGGTGTCCATGGGCCTGGGCCCCCTGGCGGCGGCTTACCAGGCCCGCTTCAACCGGTACCTGGCCGACCGGGGGATTGCCGACACCACCTCCTCCAATGTCTGGTGCTTCGCTGGCGATGGGGAGATGGACGAGCCTGAGAGCCTGGCCGGGCTGGCCCTGACGCGGCCAGGATGGTGCGCCGCCTTCGAGCCGCCGGCGCCGAGCGGGTGGTCATGGTCACGGGGGACCGCCAGGAGACGGCAGCCGCCATAGGTGCCGCTCTGGGGCTCGACGACATCCTGGCCGAGCGCAGCCCGGCCGAGAAGGTGGACGCTGTCCGTCTCGCCCGGCACCTGGGCCCGACCATCATGGTGGGTGACGGCATCAACGACGCCCCGGCTCTGGCTCTGGCCGACGTCGGCGTGGCCATGGGCAGCCGGGCCACGGCGGCCGCCGAGGCGGCCCACGTAGTCGTCTCCAATGACCGGCTCGACCGCCTCGCCGATGCCATGGAGGTGGCCAGGCGAGCTCGTCGGATCGCCGCCCAGAGCATGCTGGCCGGGATAGCCCTCTCCCTGGCGGCGATGTTGGTTGCTGCGGCAGGATTGCTCCCGGCCACGTTCGGCGCCCTGGCCCAGGAGGCCATAGACCTCGTCGCCATCCTCAACGCCCTGCGGGCCATGAAGGCTCCCCGCAGCAGGGCCGTGCTTGATGCCCGGGCCCAACAGCTGGGCCAGCGGTTCAGGGCTGAGCACCACGACCTGCAGCCGGGGCTCGAGGAGGTGCGGCGAGCCGCCGATGCCCTGGGGCGGCTACCAGCTCCCGAGGCGATGGCGGCGGCCAGGAGTGCCCACCGGTTCCTGGCCGAACGACTGGAGCCACACGAGCTGGCCGAGGACCAGGAGCTGTACCCAGCTCTCGACCGGTCCCTCGGAGGAACCGAGGCCACGGCCACCATGAGTCGCTCGCACGCAGAGATAGCCCACTTGATCGCCAGCCTGGGTCGGCTGCTCGACCAGGTCGGGGACGGCGACCCGGAGGAGGAGGACGTCTTGGACCTCCGCCGGACCCTCTACGGCCTGGACGCCATCCTGCGCCTGCACTTCTCCCAGGAGGACGAGGCCTACTTCTCGTTGCTGGAGGACGAAGGCGACCAAGAGCGGGCCTCGGCATGATTTGTTGCTAGGCGAGGAGGGCCCTGTCGGCTGCCGCTGCTGATGCGGGCTGGGCCGCAACCGGTGCCAACCCCCCGGTCGTCTCGGCGTTGGCCCACCAGGTCATCCCCACTGGAAGAAGCGCCACGCCGGGAGCCCGAAGGCGATCGCCCGCCCGGTCATCACCAGCTTCGCCCTCCGGCGGGTGGAGGGCCTGCCGCCTCGGAGGGGTGGCGGCGCGAGATCCCAGACGCGCCAGCACCCGGCCGGCTCTGGGGCCGGCCGGGTGCCTGGGTGCTCAGGCGATCCCAGGGATCACGCCGCCCGGGGCACCGAAGAGCCCCTCCCCAGCAGCTGGGTCTCGCTGCTGACCCGGTGCGAGTGCCTGATGCCGAGGCCGACGAGGATGGCCATCACCCCGGCCAACACGAACGAGGCGACCGCCGACCAAAGGGCGATGGCGGCGAACACCGAGAAGGCGTACGCCTCGAGGAGCAGGCCGCGGAGGGTTGTCCCCCGGAAGATGGTCTGCACCAGGGCTGCCAGCTTGGCGTTGTTGGGCTGGGCCAGTGAAGCGGCGCTGGCCTTGGCGTACACCCCGCCGAAGGGCATCTCGCTCAGGTGCACGGCGATGAAGTGGTCGGCGTAGGCCTTGGCCTCGGGCCCGGTGGTCAGCTGCTTGCCGGCGTACTGGCTGAGGTAGGGCCTGATCTTCGGGTTCGCCAGCTCGGGGCTGCCCTTGGCGGGGAAGGTGATCTGCTGCATGGCCAGCTGATCGTGGACGTTGGAGCTGGCGAAGCTGTAACCCCACATCAGCAAGGAACCGGCCACCAGCAGGGCGATGACCACCACAGCACCGCCGGCGCTTGCCAGCACATCGAAAACCTTTCGTTGCATTCCTGGTTCTCCTCTCGGTGATGCATTGCCTAGCAGCATCTTCGTTGTCCGAGAGGTATGGCGGTTAGGGCCGAAAGGCCCATTGTCGATGAGGGCCCTGGGCCGGCGGTTCGTCACCGGGACCGGGCTCGTGCTAAGGACCACAGGGATCCACAGCCGCTCGGGTACTGCTGCTGGCGACCTGTCGCCTCACCAGCCAAGGGACTCGTGGCGACGAGGACCGAGTGCCATGGTGGTGGCCGGGGCTCGGCGCCGGCCCGTCGCTAGTTCCTGGCCGTGCCACAGACCTGGCAGCGGAGCACCCTTGGGCTCAGGCTGACCACGATGTGGCGTGTCTGGCGTCTGCAAATCGCACAACAGGCAAGCTGCCACCCAGCCATCTGGACCTCGCTCATGCCGCTCCCGAGCGGCCGTCGCCCTCCTTGACCGGGCGGCCCCCCGGCAGGCCTCCAGCCTCACGTCACTTCCGGGCCCCCCGCCTGCCCCGTCCCGCAGGGGGCCGGGCTGACGGCGGGGGAGGGGAGGAGGCGGTGCGCCCCTCCTTCACGTGCTGCTGGAACCACTCCAGATGGCGGCGGGTGAAGTCCACGACGGCCGCCGGCGAGCGGTCCACGTGGAAGCCTCCGGGGTAGCGGACCATCACGGTCTCGCGGCCCAGCTTGCGCAGGCCCTGGAACAGCTCCTCGCCTTGGCCCACCGGACAGCGCAGGTCACCCTCCCAGTGGAAGATCTGGACCGGGGTGGTGATGCTGGGCAGGTAGGTGATCGGAGAGCGCTTGGTGTACTCGTCGGGGCGTTCCCAGGGGGCCGACCCCAGCTCGTGGTGGAGGAAGTTGGGTATGTCGGTGGTGCCCCAGAAGCTGGTCAGGTCGGTGACGGGGGCGGAGACGCAGGCGGCCGCGAACCGGTTGGTGTGGCCCACCACCCAACTGGTCATGAACCCGCCGTACGAATAGCCCGCCACATAGAGCCGCTGGGGGTCGGCCACCCCCTCCTCGACCAGGGAGTCCACGGCACCCATGAGGTCGTCGAAATCTGCGCCTCCCCAGTCCCCTACGCACGCCTTGGAGAACTCCTCGCCGTACCCCTGGCTGCCCCGCGGGTTGGGCAGCAGGACGGCAAAGCCGGCGGCGGCCAGCGACTGGTAGAGGACCAGCCACGGGCCCTGGGGGTTCCAGAAGTGGGGTCCCCCGTGGACCTCGAGCACGGTAGGGAGAGGCCGCCCCCGCTGGCGCTGCCTCGGGTAGATGACGAAGGACTCGATCTCCAGCCCGTCCGGTGCCCGGTGGCTGATCCGGTGGACGGGAGCCAGCCAGCGGGACGCCAGTTCGGCGTTGGCCGAGCTGAAGCGGCGCTCGCCGGCCCCGTCCCTCGAGGCCACGTAGACCTCGGGCAAGGCCGAGGGCCATTGAGCTACGAAGGCCAGGGTGTCCCGGCTGGCATGGAAGGCCACGATCTGGCGGTCGCCGACCAGGACAGGTGTGGGCCCGGGGTCGGCGAGGTGACTGCGGTAGATGCCTATGGCCCCGTGGTCGGCAGCGAGGAAGGACACGGCCCGGCCGTCCTCGGACCAGCAATGGGTGCCGCCCAGAGGACGGACCAGCCCCCACACGGGCCGATCCATGGGGGCGCTCAGGGATCGCGGGGAGGTGGGGCCCTCTGCTGCCACCACCATGAGGTGGGTGTTGGAGGCCGAGTCCCCGGAGGGGTGCTCGTGGCCCACGTACGCGATCGTGCCCCCGTCGGGGGACCACAGGGGCGAGGACGCCGTCCCTCTGCCCCGGGTGAGGCGACGGGGGCGGCGCCTGCCATGAGCGGGCACCACCCAGACATCCCGGTGCTCCTCGTCCGCCCTCGTAGGGGAGCGGTCGGACACGAAGGCCAGGAACCGGCCGTCGGGGGACCAATCCGGGTCGGCGTCATCCCAGTCCCCCTCCGTCACCTGGGTGACGTCGCCGCCTTCCATATCGACAACGAAGAGGTGGGACCTGCGCTCGTCGAACCAGCCGACCCCGTCGAACCGGCTGCGCAGGCCGGTGACCACCCGGGGGGCGGGGCGTCCCTCCCAGCCTGGCTCCTTCAGCTCCGGCGGGCGGGCGGGCCTGCCCACGAAGGCGAGCCGCCTGCTGTCGGGCGACCAGGCCGGCTGAGAGGCGGCCAGCGAGGCGTCGGTCAGGGCCCGGGCCTCGCCGCCGTCCAGCGGTGCTACATGGAGCTGGGCCGCCTCCCCCCGCCTGGCGACGAAGGCCAGCCACCTCCCGTCCGGCGACCATCGGGGGCTGGAGTCCTCGGGGCCCAGGCTGAACTGGCGGGGTTCCTCAGAGCCGTCCACCGGCCCTACCCAGATGACGGTACCCAAGCGATCCGTCGCCGGGTCCGGCGTGCCTACGCAGAAGGCCAGACGCGCCCCGTCCGGCGAGACCTGAGGGTCGCTCACCGCTCTCAGGTGCCAGAGGTCCTCGGGGGCAAAGCCACGGGTAGCAGGGGCACGCCGTCTGGGGGCCTGGCCGTGGCGGGCCCCGGTCACCTGGTTGCTGCTCATGGCCAGCCAAGTGTAGAGCAGGCCGGACCGGGGTTCCCGGGCCCGTGACCGGCGTGACGGTGCTTCGGCGCCCGCCGGTTGTACTATGCCGGCCGACACGATATCGGCCTGTCTCGGGGGGGGCGAAAGGTTGGGCCCCTGATGAGGCGAGTTGCGGTGAGGGTGTTGCCTGCTCTGGCCATGCTGGTCGGGTTGCTGGCCGCCTGTGGGGGAGGAAAGGCAGGAAGCAAGAGCAGCACATCCGCTTCGGTCGGCAAGCCTGTCCATGGGGGCACGGCCACCTTCGCCGAGACGCCCGGCGCTGCTCCCGATTACATCTTCCCCATCTATCCGGCTGTGGACTCGACGGTCTACAACATCCGCCAGTTCTTCAACCTCCTCTACCGCCCCCTGGTGTGGGAAGGAACGGGTGAGAACATCAGGATCGACCGGACGAAGAGCTTGTTCAGCTCCATCGTCTACAGCCATGGTGGCAAGACGGTCACCGTGACCCTCAAGCCCTACAAGTGGTCCGACGGGGCCCCGGTCTCGGCCCGAGACCTGACCTTCTTCATGAACCTGGTCAAGGCCAACAAGGCGGACTTCGGGGGCTATACGAAGGGGGAGTTCCCCGACAATGTCGTCAGCTACAAGGCGACGGGCCCCCGTACGGTCGTCTTCCACCTGAACGCCGCCTACAACGAGCTGTGGTTCACTGACGACCAGCTCGGGCTCATCACCCCTCTTCCCCAGCAGGCCTGGGACAAGGAGTCGACTTCGGGCAAGGTGGGCAACTACGACGAGACTGCGGCCGGAGCAAGGAAGGTCTTCACCTTCCTCACCAACCAGGCCAAGAACCTGAAGACCTATGGCACCAACCCCCTGTGGAAGGTGGTGGACGGCCCCTGGCAGCTGGTCGAGTACGACTCCAATGGCAAGGCGGTGTTCGTTCCCAATCCCCACTATTCGGGCCCCGACAAGCCCAGGCTCTCCCGGTTCGTCGAGCTGCCGTTCACTTCGGACAGCTCGGAGTTCAGCGTGCTCCGGGCGGGGACGTCGCTGGACGTCGGCTTCGTGCCCACCGAGGACCTGAAGGAGCAGGCTGCCCTCACGGGCCAGGGCTACCGCATGACTCCCTGGGTCGACTTCGGGATCGACTACATGGTGTACAACTTCCAGAGCAAGACGGCGGGACCGCTGGTGCGCGAGCTGTACATCCGCCAAGCCCTGCAGCACCTGGTCAACCAGCCGGTCATCATCCGGGAGATCTACGACGGCTACGCCCACCCCACCTATGGGCCTGTCCCCACGGCTCCTCCCAACGATCTGGCCTCGTCGTTCGAGAAGCACAACCCCTATCCCTTCAGCGTGGGCGATGCCAAGAAGCTGCTGGCCAGCCACGGCTGGACCGTCCGGCCCAACGGCGTGGACACCTGCGCCCGCCCGGGGTCGGGGGCGGGGCAGTGCGGGGCAGGGATCGCCAAGGGCGAGCGCCTGGCCCTGTCGCTCCTCTACTCGGCCGGCAATGCCCCCTTCACACGCCAAGCCGAATCGCTCAAGTCCTATGCGGCAGAGGCCGGCATCGACCTCAGCTTGGCCTCCCAGCCCTTCAACACGGTGGTGGGCACGATGGGAACGAGCAACACCTGGGACATCGGCGAGTACGGCGGCTTCTCCTTCTTCGCCGTGCCCACCGGACAGAGCCTGCTGGAGAGCGGGGGAGCCCTCAACCTGGGCCACTACAGCAACCCCGTGGACGACCGCAACATAGAGGCGTCGCTTCACTCGAACAGCTTGAAGCCCCTGTACGGCTACCAGGACTACCTGGCGAAGCAGCTCCCCCTCCTGTGGGTGCCGACCCCGGACACCCGCCTGTCGGAGATCAAGTCGGACCTGGGCGGGGTCACCCCCCAGAACGCCTTCCTCGCCCTCAGCCCGGAGGACTGGTACTTCACGAAGAGGTGAGCGGCGTGCGGTGCCTCAGAAGCGCGCCACCAGCCTGACGGGGTCCAGAGCCGGAGCGGCGAGCGGGGGTCCGGGGTAGCCGGCGACCGGGCCGAAGCGCCCCGCGTTCCAGTCCGCCACCGCCTGAGCGATCTCCTCCCCTGTCCGGGCCACGAAGTTCCACCACATGAGGAGGGGCTCGCCCAGGGGCTGCCCCCCGAAGAGGAGGAGCCGGGTGGTGGTGCGGGCCGAGATGGGGAGGACCTCCCGGCCCGGCCCGAGATAGAGCAGCCGGCCCGGCTGGAGGAAGGTGCCCGCCACCACGGCATGGCCTTGGGCCAGCACCACGCCGTGCTCATGGGTGGGCAGGAGGGGGATCTCGCCCATGGTGTCGCCCACCGCCTCGAGCTCGGCACCCACCAGCTCCGACCAGGATCGTGCCGGCGAGGCCACCCCGGCCAGGGATCCCGCCAGGACGGTGGCCTGGAAGCCCCCCACCTCGGTCCGGGGGAGCTCGGGAAGGTGCTGGAAGCTGGGATCGACCCGGCGGGAGTGGTCGGGAAGAGCCACCCAGAGCTGGAGGCCGTGGAGTCGGGGGCCGTGGTGCCGCACCGACTGTTCGGAGTGGGCGACGCCCTTGCCGGCGGTCATCAGGTTGAGCTGGCCCGGGCGGATCACCTTCTCGCTCCCCAGGCTGTCCCGGTGGATCACCTCTCCCTCGAACAGCCAGGTGAGGGTCTGGAGCCCTATGTGGGGATGCGGGGGAACCTGCATCCCCGGCCCCGCATCCACCGAGGCTGGCCCGTAGTGGTCCACGAAGCACCACCCTCCGATGCTCCGGCGGTGGCGAAGGGGCAGGAGGCGTCGGACGGCAAGGTCCCCCAGCTGGGCAGGCCGGGCCGAGGTTAGCTCCCCCGCTCCCGGGGAGGGGGTGGACTCTGCGGCCTCCACCTCGGCATCGAGCCTGCTCACCTGGTGCTCACGGCCCTGAGAGGCCCGAGGCGAAGAGGCGGCCACCGCCCATGGCTCGACCTTACGCCGCTCGGCCGGCGGCGGCCAGCATCCCGTGCCCGAAGGGCGGAGGTGGGGTGGGAGCCGAGTCAGCCGGGAGGGGGCGCCCCGCCCACGTGACCGGCGGATGGCAGCGGGTGAGGGCTGGCTCCTCCCCGCAGGGGGGGCGCCTCGAGCGGGCAGTGGAGGTGCCGGTCGGGGCGGTGCCGATGGCGACGGGGGGGGTTGCGGATGGTGAGGGCGGCCACGATCCCGCCCGCCCCGCAAGCTCCGGCCGCCGCCCAGACGGCTACCCGGAACCCCGCCCCGAACTGAGCCGGGTGGAGGTAGCTGGTCCCGGTGATGCCGGCCACCACGGGCAGGACGGCCACGGCGATGAGCCCGGCCGAGCGGGCCACGTCGTTGTTCACCGCCGAGGCCACACCACTGTGCCCGCCGGGGGCGGCGGCGAGCACGGTCGAGGTGAGGGGGGCCACGGTGATGGCGAGGCCCAGGCCGAGGACGGCCACACCAGGCAGCACCTGGGCGAGGTAGGCCCCGGAGGGCCCGATGCGGGCGAGCAGGGCCAAACCCACCCCTGCCAGCAGGGGTCCCACGGCCATCTGGGCCCGGGGCCCGATGCGGGCGGCCAGGGCACCCGAGCGGGACGACAGGGCCAGCATCAAGATGGTGACCGGAAGGAGGGAGACCCCTGCCTCTAGCGGGGTGTAGCCCGAGACCTGCTGGAGCTCGATGGGCAAGAGGAAGAGGGCTCCGCCAAGGCCTCCGTAGACCACGAAGGTGACGGCGTTGGCAGCCGAGAACTGACGGGACCGGAAGATCGAGGGGGGCAGCATGGGGTGGGCCTCCCGGGCCTCGGCCACCACGAAGGCAGGGAGAAGAGCCGCTCCACAAGAGAGGGAAGCCAGGCTGGGGGGGCTGGCCCAGCCCAGGTCGGGGCCCTGGATGAGGCCGAAGATCAGGCCCACCAGCCCGCCCGTGACCAAGGCCGCTCCGAGCAGGTCCGGGCGGCCGGTGGCGGCCGGGTCCTTCGAATCAGGCACGTGCCGGGCCGACAGAGCGATGACGGCGCCGGCCACGGGCAGGTTGATGAAGAAGATGAGCCTCCAGGACACGGCGGTGATCAACCACCCCCCGAGGAACGGCCCCACGGCAGTGGCCACCCCGCTCAGCCCCGACCAGGCGCCGATGGCCCTGGGCCGGTCCTCGGGGACGAAGGAGGCCTGGAGGATGGCCAGGCTCCCCGGGGTGAGCAGGGCTGCCCCCACACCCTGGAGGGCTCGGGCCAGGATCAGCAGCCGGGCCGAGGGGGCGAGGCCACAGGCCAGCGAGGCCAGGGCGAACCAGCTCGCCCCCACGACAAAGACCCGGCGCCGCCCGTAGCGGTCCCCGAGGCCCCCTCCCACCAGCAAGAGGCCAGCCAAGGTCAGCGTGTAGGCCGTCACCACCCACTGGAGGTCGGCCAGGCCGGTGTGGAACTGGCGCCCGACGGTGGGCAGGGCGATGGCGACCACGGTGGCGTCGAGGCTGGCCATCCCCGAGCCGAGCACGGCGGCGGCCACCACCCACCGGCCCGTCCCGCTGCCATAGCGGAGGCCGGCCTGCTCGGGGGGCCCCGCCGACCTGACGATGGCATCAGCCATGCCCTACCGTAGGCGTCGATCCGCCACCTCGTTGGAAGGGGAGGACCGATGGACGCAGAGCCTGGACCCAGCGCCCAGGGTTGGTCGATGGTCCCGGACGAGAGGGAACGGACGGCGGCCCCGGCTGGCCACCCGGGAGCCCACCGCGACGTGGCCGCCAGGGTGCGTGGCCAGTACCGGGCGCACCCCTTCCCGCCGCCACAGCGCCGCCACTCCTACCGGAACCATGCCAGGTTCGTGCGCCAGTACCTGGAAGGGCTCGGTATCGATCCTGCCGGGCGGCGCTTCGGCGACATGGCCTGTGGGACCGGTCTCATGCTCTTGGACTACGCCTTGGAGTTCCCCGAGGCGGAGCTGGTGGGCTATGACCTCTCGGAGGCCTCGGTGGAGAGGGCCAACGCCACCCTCGCCGAGGAGGGAGTGGGCAACGCCAGGGCGCTCGTGGCCGACCTCCTGGACCTGGGGGAGACCGAGTCCTTCGACTACGTGGTCTCCTGGGGCACCATCCACCACCTGGCCGAGCCAGGGGAAGGGCTGTTGGCCCTGGCCCGGGTGCTCAAGCCGGGCGGTGTGCTGCGCCTGGGCGTCTACGGCTACTACGGCAACTGGGAGCGCCACATCCAGCAGGAGATCGTGCGCACCCTCGGCCAGGGCCTCGACCTGGAGGACAAGATCCGTCTGGTCCGGGAATGGGCCGCGGCCGACCTCCGCTTCCTGGCCGCCCAGACGGCCCCGCCAGTGGACCTGGACGACGATGACTGGGTGGTGGACGAGTTCCTCCACGTCTGGGAGCGCCCCTTGCGCCTGGACGAGGTGGTGAGCGGCCTGGCGAGGGGGGGTCTGAGCGTCCTGGCCCTCACGGACTACGACGATCGCCCCATCCCCCTCGACCCCACCGCCCACATACGAAGCCCCACTCTGGCGCAGCGGGCCAGCCAGCTGCCCTTCGACCAACAGTGCCACCTGGTCGAGCTCCTGACCCGGCCCTACTGGCTGGCGGTGCTGGCACGCAAGCAAGGACCATGAGCGCCCCCCGGTCGCTGGCCGCTCTGAGGAGGGCAACTGCCGTCAACCTGGGCATCGGCGCCGGTGCCCTGTCGCGGGCCCTGGGCAAGGGCGGGGGCACGACGGTCCCCGGCTACCTCGCTGAGCGTCTCGACCCCGGCTTGCTGGCAGACCTCGCCCGGGCTCTCCCCGGCGGCTGTGTGGCCGTGTCGGGGACGAACGGCAAGACCACCACAGCCCGGATCCTGGCTGATGCCCTGCGGCTGGAGGGGTACGAGCCCATCGCCAACCGGGAGGGCTCCAACCTGTCACGGGGCCTGGTGACCGCACTGATAGGGGCAAGTGACAGGTGGGGGCGGCCGCGCTTCACGGAACGCAGCATCGGGGTGTTCGAGCTGGACGAAGGAACCCTTCCCCAGGTGGTGGCCCGGGTGGCTCCCCGGGCGGTGGTTCTCACCAACCTCCTTCGGGACCAGCTCGACAGGTACTTCGAGCTGGACTTCCTCCGCCATCTGTGGACGACCGGCCTGCGCCTCCTGGCGCCGTCGGCCACCCTGGTCGTGAACGCCGACGATCCGCACCTGGCGCACCTGGCCCAGGAGCTGGCTGGCCGGGCCCTCACCTTCGGCGTCGAGGACCCCGGGCACCTGAGGCCCATCATGGAGCACGCGTCCGATGCCAGGCGCTGCCCGGGCTGCGAGCACCCCCTGGAGTACGCCGGCACCTTCTATGCCCATCTCGGCCACTACGCCTGCCCGGCCTGCGGCTGGGCTCGGCCCCGGCCCGACCTGGTCGCCGCCCGGGTGGAGCTGGGCCCGGAGTGGAGCCGGTTCCAGGTGGAAGGGGCGGACCGACCCGCGCTCCAGCTGCAGGTCCCCCTCCCCGGGCTGCACAACGTCTACAACGCCCTGGCCGCTCTGGCGGGAGCCGAGGCCCTCGGGGTGAGCGAGGGGTCCCTGGTGGCGGCGGTGGGCTCGGTGCAAGGGGCATTTGGCCGGGCCGAGCAGCTGCGGTTGCACGGCCGGGACGTGGTGCTGGCCCTGGCCAAGAACCCGAGCGGCTTCAACGCCACCCTGCGGTGGCTGGAGGGCGCCGGCTACGGCTCCCACCTCCTCCTCGCCCTCAATGATGCCGGACCGGACGGGCGGGACGTCTCTTGGATTTGGGACGTGGACTTCGAGGGTCTGCCCCGGCCGGAGCAGGTCACCTGCGCCGGCACGAGGGCCTTGGACCTGGCCCTCCGGGTGGAGTACGCCGGGCTCGGGGCCCCCACCATCGAGGAGGACCCGGCCGCGGCGTTGTGGGGCTCGCTGGGCCGGGTCCCGGAGGGAGGGCGGTTGGCCGTAGTGGCCACCTACACCGCCATGTGGTCCCTGCGCCAGGCCCTGGTGCGCCAGGGCCACCTGCCGGAGTTCTGGGTCGAAGCAGGGGCACCGAGGGGGCTGGCAGCGGCGAGGGGGGAGTGATGAGGATCGCCATCGGCTACCTGTACCCGAGCGTCATGAGCCAGTACGGGGACCGGGGAAACGTCCTGACCCTTTGCGAGAGAAGCCGCCGGAGGGGGATCGAGGCCGAGGTGGTTCCCCTGGAGCTGGGCGATCCCGTGGACCCGGACCGAGTCGATGTCCTGCTCATGGGGGGCGGGGCCGACACCCAGCAGCGGCTGGTGGCCGAGGACCTGGTGGGGACCAAGGGCGAGGGGCTGCGCCAGGCGGTGGAGGAGGGCGTGGCCCTCTTGGCCGTGTGTGCCGGCTACCAGCTCCTGGGCCACTTCTACCTGGCGGCCGACGGGACGAGGTTGCCGGGGGTGGGGATCTTCGATGCCCATACGGTCCATCGGGCCGCCGAGATCGGGGCCCGGATGGAATCGATCACGGCCGCCGGGCAGGTGCGCGCCGTTGGCAACGTTGTCGTGCGCCGGGAGGGGATGGAGCTGGTGGGCTTCGAGAACCACGGGGGCCGGACCTACCTCCACCCCGGAGCGCAGCCCTTGGGTGAGGTGGTGGTGGGAAGAGGTAACAACGGCGAGGACGGCACCGAGGGATGCGTGGTGGCCGGCGCCATCGGGACCTACCTGCACGGTCCGGTCCTGCCCAAGAACCCGGCCCTGGCCGACCGCCTGCTGGCCAGCGCTCTGGGTCACCGTTGCGGGGAGGTGCCGCCGCTCCATCCCTTGGCTGATGCGGCGGAGAAGGCCGCCCACGACGTCGCGGTGGCGAGGGCCTTGAGCGGCGACCGCCGTTCCCCCGTCGCGCTGCGGAGACGCTCAGGGGGGGCGCGCCCGTGGCCGGGCACGGAGCGGACAGCCCGACTGTCCGGGCCCGGGGCGCGTTCGGCCCGGCGGCATCGGCCCCCGGGCTGAAGCCCCGGGCCCCGCCTGCCCGGGCCCGGGCCGGTGAGGCCCGGTCGTTATGGTGGGTGGCCATGACCGGCACCCAGCCCTCGCCGCCCGCCAGGATGTGGAGGTACAGGTTCACCCAGCCGGACGGCTCCGAGGTGGAGACCAGTGAGTTCAGCGATGACGCCTCTGCTGACGCCCGGGCCCGGGAGCTGTCGAAGTCGCAGGCGGAGGTGATAGTCGTCCACCGCCACAGCGCCCATGTGGACGACTGGGAGTATGTGACCGAGGTGGACGAGAGACCCTGAGGCCGCCGGTGCCCCGGCTAGGTGGGACTCGCCCCGCCCCCGACCCGGCCCGGGCCGGGGACGACATGGCCCAGCTCCTCGGCCAGGGCGTCCACCGTGCGCTGGCGCGCCGTGAGAAGGGCCACGGCGGAGTCGTCGGCGAAGTGCAGCCAGAAGCGGGCCATCATCTGCAGGCGCGGGCGGGGCTCCACCCCTCCCAGCTGGCGGCGCTCCACGTCCCAGAGGAGGGCGGCGGGCGGCCCCAGCACCGGCCCCACGAGGAGGCGGTAGGGGGTGAGGGCGACCCACAGCGCCCCCGGGGCCCGGGGTAGCCGCTGGCCCAGGGTGCCCGGGTCGCCCTTCCGGCCCGGGGTTCGCCAGGGACGCTCGCGCCTGGCCCGCTCGGGCCGGTTCTGGGGGGCGAAGACACCCGTGCTCCAGGCGCTGCCGACGAACTGCACCCGGCTCTGCACCAGGACGGTCTCCTGGCGGGCCAAGTGCCGCTCTATGCGCTGGCGGTCTCGGCTCAGCTTGGCCATCCTTGCTGGCAG
Organism: Actinomycetota bacterium; assembly: GCA_021325455.1. GTDB lineage: Bacteria > Actinomycetota > Acidimicrobiia > Acidimicrobiales > JAJPHD01 > JAJPHD01. Next base: position 9,442 of record JAJPHD010000010.1, on the reverse strand, counting down.
CGTAGTGACCCTCGGTCTCGTGCGGCCGCCGGGTCGGGCCACGGGCCCTGGCGCCGGGGGCTGGCGGAGAGGCTCCGGGAACCCTTCCTCGCCAGCGGGCGTCCAACCAGCATGACGCTGTTGCGGTTGGTCCTGGCCGGGCTGGCGGTGGTGCTCGGCGCCTCCGGCTGCGGGGCACGGGTGGGAGGGGCCACGACCTCCTCCAGCCGTCCGCCGGCGACAGGAGGCGTGCAGGGAAAGGTGACGGCCTCCCCGACCTGCCCGGTGGAGAGGGCGGCCCCCCGCTGCCGTCCCCGGCCCGTGGCCACCCGGGTCCGGCTGGTGAGCAGGAGCGGATCCACGGTGGCCAGCGCCCGGTCCAGCCGGTCCGGCCAGTTCAAGATGGCCGTCCCCCCCGGAACCTACGAGGTGGTGGCCATCTACCCGGGACCGGGTCGGGGTTGCCCCCCCCAGGTCGTGGTGGTCAGCGCCGGCAAGTGGAGCACCGCCGAGCTGCGGTGCGACACGGGCATTCGCTGACCCGGCTCAGGCCTGGCTGGCGGGGGGCCGAGCCCGGCTGGGCGCTACCCGGGGCGGCTCTCCGGGCATCTTGGGGTACACGGGAGGCCAAGGAGCGTCGGCCAGCCCGGCGGCCCTGTCCCTCTCGTGCCAGGCCAGGAGGGGCTCGAGCGACTGGGCTGGCATGGATGCCCACGGGTCCCCGAGCTGGGCCAGCCGGCTGGGCACCGTGGCCATGGTGAGCTCGTCCGGCTCGATGCTCCCCAGCTCCTCCCAGGAGAAGGGTGTCGACACCTGGGCCCCGGGGCGGGCCCGCACGGACCAGGCCCCGAAGACCGTCTTGTGGGGGGCGTTCTGGTTGAAGTCCACGAACACCCGGGCTCCTCGCTCCTCCTTCCACCAGGCGGCTGTCACCAGGTCGGGCCGGCGCCGCTCCAGCTCCCGGGCCAGGGCCACGGCAGCCGAGCGCACCTCATAGGAGGACCAGCGAGGCTCCAGGCGGACGTAGACGTGTATCCCCCTGTTCCCCGTGGTCTTGGGCAGACCCAACAGGCCCAGCTCCTCCAGGACCTTGCGCACCTCCCGGGCCGCTTCCTTGACCATGGGGAGTCCGACCCCAGGGGTCGGGTCGAGGTCGATCCTCAGCTCGTCGGCGTGATCGGGGTCCGAGGCCCGGTAGGGCCACACGTGGAACCCCAGGCAGGCCAGGTTCACCGCCCACAGGACATGAGCCAGGTCGGCGGCCACCAGGGCATCCGAGGTGGTGCCGTTGGGGGTGGAGACGGTGACGGTCTGGAGCCAGGGGGGTCTGGTGGTGGGCACCCGCTTCTGGAAGAAGGACGGCCCTCCCACCCCGTTGGGGAAGCGCTGGAGGAGGACGGGTCGCCCCCCCATGGCGGCGAGCAACGGCCCGGCCACGGCTTGGTAGTAGGTCACCAGGTCCCACTTGGTCTGGCCTTGGCCGGGGAACAGCACCTTGTCGGGGTGGCTGATGGCGAGCCGGTGGCCGTCCACCTCCAGAGTGGCACCGGCTTCCGCCATGACCAGACCGTAGCTTGCCCTCGGGGAGTATGCTCTCCGGCGGCAACAGGGGGTGCAATGACCGAGCTGGCTCCCGGTGTCAGCGGCCATGTAGAGAGGGTCCAGGGGAGGGCAACGGCAGCGATCGTCCCCGTGCGGGGCCTGCCGCTGGTGGCTGTCGTCCTCGCTCTCCTGGTCGCGGCCATCGCCACCAACAGGCTGTGGGCGCTGGACTTCTTCCACGTGGCCGGAGGGGCCCTGTGGACCGGCATAGACCTGTTCGTGGGGCTGGTGGTCGGCCCCGTGATGGGGGCCTTGCCCGTCCCCGCCCGGGTCGAGTTCTCGCGGCGGTTCATGCCCAAGATGCTGGTGATCATGCCCACCCTGGTCACCGTGACCCTGGCCTCGGGCTGGCAGCTGGCCCGCCACCTGGGGGACCTGTCCGTCGCCTACCCCCGGCACTGGTGGCTGGTGGCCACCTTCATGGTGGTGGGGGTCATGGCCGTCATCGCCATAGGGATCCTGGAGCCGGCCAACCTGGCCGTGCTGTTCGAGCTGCGCAAGCCAGAGCCCGACGGCGCCCTGGTGGGGCGGCTCATGCGGCGCTTCATCTACACGGCCGGGATCACGGGCCTCATGCAGGTGGCCACCTTGGTGATCATGACCAGGCTGGCCACATGGTGAGGAAGGCGGCCGACCGGGGCCTGCCGCCGGTTCCCCAGCTGGCGGTGACCTCCATGGTGCTGGTCATCGCCGGTGGCATATACCTCGTCTCCTACCTCCCCCGCCGGCCCCCCCTCACCTTGCCGTCCGTGCTGGTCGGCCTGGCCGCGGGAGTGATGGTGGCCAACCTGGCCAGCCTGGCCCGGGCCAGGCGGTTCGCCTGGGACAAGTTCTTCCTGGTGGGAGGGTGGGCCCTCGTGGCCTACGGCGTGATCGCCGGAATGCTTGAGTACGTCTTCGTCCTGGACCACGTGAGCGGTGGCCCCCTCGTGCTCATCACCTTGACCCTGGCCCTCTTCGCCGTCGACATACCACTGCTGTTCGGCTTCTCCGTGGCCCGCTACCAGGAGCCGTAGGCCGAGCCGCCAAGAGGCGTCTCGTTATAGTGAGCGGCGTGGCCAGCGCATCGCCGTCCGTCCCCGGGTTCGGCGGCCTGGCGGCTCCTCGACCCGTCTGCCCCCTGGTGGGCAGCCTGGCTCCCGAGGCCCGGGCGGCTCTCCGCCGGGCGGTGGAGGGGGCCGGCCGGGCCGAGCGGCCACGACGGGTGGGGCGCTGCGCCCAGGAGCTGGTGCGCCAGGGCCTACGGCCCGACCCGGCGTTCCTCTCCGCATCGGGCCCCGGCTACCGGCAGTTCCTGGTGCACGTGGACCGGGAGGCGGACCTCTCGGTGGAGTGGCTGGTGTGGGGCCCCGGGCAGTCCACGCCCATCCACGACCATCGGTGCTGGTGCGTGGCGGTGGTGGCGGAGGGAGCAGAGGCAGAGACCCGTTACTCGGTCACCAGGGCCGTCCGCCGGTCGGAGCTGCATGCGGTGGGGGCGGCGGTGCGGGAGGCGGGCGGCCTGGCCGTCCTCGTGCCTCCGTCCGACATCCACCAGGTGAGCAACCCCACCGACGGACTGGCCGCCTCCCTCCATGTGTACGGGACGGACATCTCCCGGGTCGGGACCAGCATCGAGCGGGTCTACGACCCCCTGGACATCGCCTGAGTGGACATCTAGCGGGCGGCTGCCTCCCGGGCCTTCTCGATCTCCTGGCGGGCGGACTGGGCGTCGGCCCAGCCCTCTATGCTCGTCCCCTTGCCCGGCTCGAGGTCCTTGTACACCTCGAAGAAGTGCCGGATCTCGTCGAGCAGGAAGGGGGCCAGGTCCCCCAGGTCGGTGATCTCCTGCCAGCGGGGATCGGTGGCGGGCACGGCCAGGATCTTGGTGTCCACCCCCTTTTCGTCCCTCATCCTGAACATCCCGACCGGACGGGCCCGGATGTGGCAGCCGGGGAAGGTGGGCTCGTCCAGCAGCACCAGCACGTCCAGCGGATCGCCGTCGTCGGCCAGGGTGCCCGGGACGAACCCGTAGTCGGCGGGGTACTGGGTGGCGGTGAAGAGCATGCGGTCCAGCCAAATGGCCCCGTCGTCATGGTTGGACTCGTACTTGTTGCGCGAGCCCTTGGGGATCTCGATGACCGCCTCAATCTCCATGCCCGGATCGTAGGGGTTAGGAGGGTCCCGGGGGGACGGGTGGCAGCAGCTTCACGTGGACGGTGGCGCACTGCTGGGCCAAGGCACCGGCCAGGTGCTGCTCGGACACCTGGCCGGCCTCGCTCAAGGTGGTGGCCAGGGCCTGCCAGCGCTGCGACTTGGTGGCCGCCAGGGCGGCCAGGGGCTCGGCCAGGATGAGCTGGTGCAGAGAGCGGGACAGGATGCGGTGAACCTGCGGGGGGGTGTTGCTCGGTCGGTGCAGCTGCCGGTAGATCCCGATGGACTTGGCCACGTGCCGGCAGGCCGCCTCGGCGTCATGCTGGCCCGAGCCGCAGGCGGTGAGCGCCACCGAGGCGAGCAGGCCAGCCAGTATCGGGCGCCACCAGACCCGCACGCCAGGGATGTGGGCGACCTTGGCCCAGGGCAAGGGACCTGCCGCTTCTAGCTCCGCAGCCAACCGGGCGCCCGCTCCAGGAGGAAGCGGCTCACGGCCAGGGACCGGTCGAAGACCTCGCACAGCAGCTCCTCGCCGGCCAGCACCCGGGCCAGCGACACCTGCTGGTGGGCCACCACGGTGAGGCGGCGCTCGGGGGCGTCGGTGGGGGAGGCGAAGGAGTCGATGGCAGAGACCTCCACCGGGAGCTCGATCCCTCCCACTCCGGCCAGGTCGATGGCCAGGCGCAGGAGGTCCGGGCCCTCGGGGAGGGGGGGGAGGCCCCAGGTGAAGACCAGGGGGAAGTGGAACTCATCGGGTGGGTCGGCGTCGTCGGGCAGGTCCATGACGGCGTCCTCGAACGAGAGCAGCACCCGGGGGTCCACCTCCAGGGAGAGGTGGAGGTCGATGGGCCCGCCGCACCCCTCCTCCGGGTGGAGGTCCACCTCCCATACCTGGCGCAGCGAGTAGGTCTCGACGAAGTGACGCTCGTCATGGACATGGAACCCGTGATCGACGGCATGCTCCTTGAGCTCGGCCACGTAACCCGGTACATCGATGACGGCCACGACGCCAGAGCCTAACGCTACGCGGCCCCGGGCTACGGTGGGCGGGTGCCGGAGGACCCCGACCTCGTCTCGGTGCTGCATGCTGCGGCCGATGCCGTGGCGGGCGCCCTGGGGGGGCTGGAGGACTGGGGCCTGGCCGGGACCAGGGATGGCCAGTACCGTTCTGACCTCGCTGCCGACGCCGCTGCCCTCGAGGTGCTCGACCGGGCGGGGCTGGGGGTCCTCAGTGAGGAGTCCGGGCTGCACGAGCCCGATCGACCGGTGCTGGTGGTGGTGGACCCGGTGGACGGGTCCACCAACGCCTCCCGCCGCCTGCCCTTTTATGCCACCAGCCTCTGCGCCCTGGACGACAAGGGCCCGTTGGCGGCCGTGGTCGCCCAGCTCCCTGACGGTCCCCGCTACGAGGCGGTCAGGGGGCAAGGCTCCCGCCGGGACGGCCGGCCGGTGCGGCCATCGGTCTGCCGGGAGATGGGCCGGGCCGTGGTGGGGGTGAACGGTTGGCCCTCGCGCCACCTGGGATGGCGCCAGTACCGGGCCCTGGGGTCGGCGGCGCTGGAGCTGTGCGCAGTGGCCGACGGGCGCCTGGACGGCTTCGTGGACCTGAGCCGGCGGGGACTGGCGCCCTGGGACTACCTGGGTGCCCTGCTGGTGTGCCAGGAGTCCGGTGCTCACGTGGTGGACGGCGAGGGCCGGGACCTGGTGGTGCGGGTCAGCGGGGAGCGCCGCTCGGTGGTGGGGGCCGGCACGGCCGAGCTCCTCGACCAGCTCCTGTCCGGTCGCAGCGAGATCGTCGAGGCGAGGGAACGGGAGCGGGTGTCCCCGGGCGGGGGCACCGAGCGGCACCGAAAAAGGGGTTGACTCAGGTGCCGGGGCCGTGGTCGGATGGAGCGGCGGGGAGATGCCCCTGCCCCCCGGTGACCACCGGCGGATGAAGCCCCCGGAGAGGAGGGACGCGATGCTCAACCGGATGACGGCGGTGGACACTGCCAAGGCCAGCATGGGGTGGAGCGCGCCTCCGGCCGGCATCGGGACCTCCGGCGGCACCGGGGTGCGCACCAACTTCAACCAGCTGGCCAAGACCCGCCTCATCGACGGGCCGGCTGTGCGGCCGACGGGCCCACCTGGAGGAGCGAGAGCTGGGTAGTCCAGCATCTTCCAGGTACTGGCCCACAGGCCGCCGGCTATGCCGGCGGCCTCTTTGTTTCTCGGGGAGAGACGCAAGCAGGACAAGACTCGATCACTACGAAAGGGGACGGCGACATGCTCGCCGAACAGCAAGGCCGGCCACGGCGGCCGGCAGGAGGGGAGCGGGTGGCGCCCGGGGGCCTGAGCCAGATTCTGGGTGGCTTGGCCCGGGGGGACGAGGGTGACCCCTGGGCCGAGGCCCGGTGCCGGGATGGGGCGGGCACCATGGTGAGCCTCTTCTTCTCCGAGCAGCTCGATGACATCGCCCGGGCCAAGGCCGTCTGCCAGCGGTGCCCGCTCATGTCCCCCTGCCTGGCGGGGGCCCTCGAGCGGGGCGAGCCGTGGGGGGTGTGGGGAGGCCAGCTGTTCGCCAACGGCAAGGTGCTGGCCTTCAAGCGCAAGAGGGGTCGCCCGCCCAAGTCCGAGCGGGCTCAGCTCACGGCCTGATGCAAGGATCTCCAGAAAATCGGGAGTGACTTGTTTCGATTCCCCCCCAGGGGGTAGATGTGGGACACCCCCCCAGATGCCGGCGGGAGGCGTTGGCTTAGAGCCCGCTCCCGCCGGCATCGCCCTGTTCGTGCCAGGATCGGGAGATGGCGCCGGTCCACCACTACGAGATCTCGCTGGCTGGAGCCCTGGTGGCAGGAGCCGGGGATCCTGGCCGTCGGCGGGGGCCGGGCCCGGTCCAGGTCAGGCGGCACACCTTCGCCGAGGCCCAGGCCGAGGCCAGCCGGGTGCTCGGTGCCCTGAGGGCCCGCGGCTACGAGGTCCAGGAGGGCCTCGGCCTCTGGCAGAGCTCGGTGCGGGGAGAGGTCCCGGCCGGGCAGTCACGGGCGGCCGGCAGGGAGGAGCTGGCCAGGGTGGCCATAGACGACATCGGCATCCTGGACTGCGATGGCCGCTGCCAGGCGGAGATCGACCTCGGCGCCGGGCCAGGCGCTGCGGATGGGGGCGGCCCGTCACCCCGACCTTGACGCGGGAGCAACGCCTCGGATGGCTACCGTAGGAGCGGCGGGCGCTTAGCTCAGGTGGCAGAGCAGGTGGCTTACAACCACCAGGCCGGGGGTTCGAGTCCCTCAGCGCCCACCAATTCGTTCTTACTCAAACCCCGACCACGTTGATGTGCGTCGGGGTTTTCTGTTGTTTCAACCCGTTCCGTGATCTCTGGTGGTAGCACCTGGTGAAACGGTGCAGCCAACCTGCCGTAACTGACCCCATCGACGTCGACGTAGATCGCCTCCCAGAAGGCCTGGTTGTAGCGTCGCCGCACCCGTGGCCCACCCCGTCGGTAGGCCTGCTGGCAGTCCGACACGAGGCCCATGGCCAGGGTGAGGTTGGTCTCGATGGTGTCCCAGTCGACGGCGGTCTCCAGGAGCTGCTTCTCGGCGTCGTATAGCTCTGCCTCGATCCGCTCCCGTTCCTCCTTGACCAGATCGATTGGGATGACCCCGGCGAGATGCCCCTGCACGAGGCGTCGTCGCTGGTTCTTGAGGTCGTTGACTCGTTCAGCTCGTCGCTTGCGTTCCCGCTCCAGGCCAGCGGTGGAGCGCTTCAGGGCACCGAGGAGCTTCTCTCGGACCTCCTCGCTGAGGGCGGTGCCGAGCTCGATGTCGCCGTAGGCGTCGGAGACGGCCTCCTCGACGGCGGTCGTGGTGAGGAACGGCAGGTCGCAGCCGTTCTTGGCCTGCCTGCCGTAGCAGAAGAAGTAGTCGTACTTGCCGCCGTTGCGGCCGGTGGCGACCAGGAACCCGAGCCGGCGCTTGCAGCGGGCACAGAAGACGGTGCCCTTGAGGTAGTGCTGGTGGAGGCGCTGCCGTTCACCGGACTGGTCACGGGAGGAGAGGATCTCTTGGACCTTGCCCCAGACCTCCGGGGTGACGAGCGGCTCGTGACGGCCGGGGTACTGCTCGCCTTTCCACTCGACGACGCCGACGTAGAAGACGTTGCGGAGCATGTACGCGACCTTCGAGGGGCTCATCGGCTTGGGCGGTTCGCGATGGCTTCGGCTGGTGCGTAGTCCGCGCTCCTTAAGTGCGTTGGTCAGGGTCCGCACCGTGTAGTCGCCGGTGGCGTAGGCCTCGAACGCCCAGCGCACGTGGTCGGCTTGCTCCGGGTGGAGGACGATGGTCCTGAGCTCGTTGCCGTCGACCATCTCCCTGGTGTTGAGGTACCCGACCGGGGCCTTGCCGGGCCGACCGCCCTTCTTGGCCTTCTGGTCCATGCCCTTGCTGACCTCGGCGGCGAGGTTCTTGCTGTAGAACTCCGAGATCGAGGCCATGATGCCGTGCAGCAGGGTGCCGGAGGGGGTCTCGTCAATGTTCTCAGTGACCGACACGAGCGCGGCGCCGGCCTCGCGTATCGCCAGGTTGATCGTCACGTCATCGGCACGGTTGCGTGCGAGACGGTCAACCTTGTGGACGATGACGTAGTCGACGTCGCCCTCCTCGGAGAGCCGCTTGAGCATCCGCTGAAGCGCTGGCCGGTCGCTCTTTCGAGCCGACTCGCCGGCGTCGACGTACTCCTCGACGACCTGGGCTCCGATGGCCTCGGCCTTCCGGTAGCAGGCTTCACGCTGGGCCGGGATAGATAGGCCCTCGGCATCACGGTCGGTGTGCACCTGCCCGGCAGTCGATACCCGTAGGTAGATGACGGCACGGCAGTTACCGTTCACTGTTGTTAGGCGAGGTGGGAGCTTGCGGCGCTGGTTGGAGCGATGCGCGCTCGCCGGTAACTCGTTCGGCAAGGAAGCGGTGCTGCTCATGCAAGTCCTTTCTCCGACGATCCCGCTGCTGCCAGGGCGCGGCGGTGGTAACTCTCGGGGGTACCAGTTCGGGGGAATCGGGGCAAGCGCCAGTCGCTCGCCGTCTGTCCGCAACGACGCTGGCGTCCGGTGAGACCGGTTTGGGAGAGCCGGACCTGGATGGCCTGCTGGGAGACACCGAAGTGAGTAGCCAGGTCTGCCGGCCGTTGGATGCCTTCGCCCCAAGCCTTCTTCAGCCAGGGTCGGGGCACGAGGAGGCAGCCAGCGAAGTAGTCGCAGATGCTCTCGACAAAGTCTTCCCGGTCATCTTCGGCAACGCGGGCGTAGAGGATGTCGATGAAGCGGTGGTCGATGATGTGCTTGAACTCGTGTGCCAGTGAGAAGCGCTGCCGGGCGATCGACTCGTTGGCGTTCAGGATGATCATCCAGCGACCGTTGGACCACTGAGTAGCGCCCGATACCGGCAGTGGGCTGAAGCGTTGCACCTGCAATCGCGGCTGCTCCGAAATGATCCGCTCGTTGATTGGCACTTCGTTTACCTGCATGATCTTCAAGAACCGGGCAGCTTGAAGCTCGGCGATCCGGTAGGCCTCGGTCCGGGTGAGTGGCCGGATCGGCACGAAGTCCCGCAGCACGGTCAGCACGCCCGGGTTCATGACGCCCTTCTTTCGGGTCTACTGACGTTGTCGTGGGTGGGTTGAGCGGCCATCCGCGGTGACACCCCGCATGGCTCCTACGGTTCTGGGCTTCTTGACGGTCCAAGACCACGGAGGCCAG
>JAJPHD010000022.1 GCA_021325455.1 Actinomycetota bacterium | reverse complement strand
TAGTCCCCACTGTCGTAGGTGGTGCCGGTGGGGGTGGTGAAGGGGAAGGCGTCGGCAGGCACCAGGTTCCGCCTGCGCACCTCGGCCGGGTCCATCCCGATCTCGGTAGCGAACAGGTCCATGGCCCGTTCCACGGCGGCCGTCGCCTCAGGCCGTCCTGCCCCTCGGTAGGCCGTGGTGGGGGTGGTCGTCGTGACCACGGTCCGGTTGGAGAAGCCCACCTTGGGGATGCTGTAAACCCCGGTGAGCATCGTCCTGGTGAGGCTGGGGAGGATGCCTCCGATGCCGGGATAGGCGCCGGCATCCTGGATCACGCTCAACCGATACGCGAGCACCCGCCCGTCTCTCGTCCCGCCGATCTCCAGATCCTGGATCTGGGCCCGGCCATGGCCCATCCCGATGAGGTTCTCGCTGCGAGTCTCGGTCCAGCGGACCGGGCGATCCAGGCGCCGGGCCAGCCAGGCGAGGAACAGCTCTTCGGGGTACGGCGAGCCCTTGGCTCCGAAGCCCCCGCCCACATCGGGCGCCACCACCCGGATCAGCCCGGGCTCCAGATCCAGGGCCTTGGCGATGGAGTCCCGGACCCCGTGAGGCGCCTGGGTGGAGATCCAATGGACCAGCCGGTCCCCCTCCCACTTGGCCGCCGCCGTCCGCACCTCGAGAGGGCAAGGGGCTACTCGCTGGTTCACCACCCGCTGGCGGACGACCACGTCGCAGCCGTCGAAGAGCGAACCCTCCTCGGCGTCGGACATCTCCAGGGCCACATTGGTCCCCACCTCCGGCCAGAGGAGGACCTCCCCGGCCAGCGCGGCCTCCGGGTCCGCCACCGCCGGCAGGGGGTCGTAGTCCACCACGACGAGGTCGGCGGCATCGGCCGCCTGCTCCCTGGTCTCGGCCACGATGGCCGCCACCGGCTCGCCCACGAAGCGCACGACGCCATCTGCCAGCCACGGCCGGGACATCGCCTCGGGGAAGACGGCCGGCTCGGGCGGGATGGGGGAAAGATCGACATCGGAGGCGGTGACCACGTCGAGCACCCCGGCCGCTTGCTTGGCCTCGGTGACGTCGATGCCGGCTATGCGGGCGTGGGGCTCGGTGGAGCGCACGTACACCACCCAGGCCGCCCCGGGGATGTCCAGGTCATCCAGGTAGCGGGCCCCGGTGGTGAGGAACTGGGGATCCTCGCTGCGCAGGACCCTGTTGCCGAGGATGCTCACCTTACCCTCCTGCTCTCACGCCTATTCCGCTCGGCCGCCCTCCTCGGTACGGCCTCTCCACTCGGTGCGGTGCCCCTCATGGGGCCCCCACTGGCCGGGCTCCCCTCGGCCAGGACCGCTGCCCCGGGGTGCACCCGCCGGCCGGCGAGGCTAGCAAAGGCACGGGGCCGAGCCGGCGGGAGGGCGGCACGGGGCCGAGCCGGCGGGAGGGCGGCACGGGGCCGGGGGCGGCCGGGAGGGCCGAGGCCGGGGGCCGGGGGCGGGCCGCCGCGCTGGACGCGGGCCCGCACGGGCGGCTCGGGCGGGCACGGTGCGGCTTGGAAGGGCGGCTCGGGATTCCGCGCGTGGTTACCTCCCAGTTTGGGGGCGTAACCACGCGCGCCTTGGACGGGGCCGGGCTCTCACCTGAGCCTCACGGGTGTGGCAGAGACGCCGGGAGACGAGGCAGGGCCGCCAAGGACAGGTGGCCGGGGGGCAGGGCCGCCAAGGACAGGTGGCCGGGGGGGCAGGGCCGCCAAGGACAGGTGGCCGGGGGGGCTAGGACCTGTGCTTCCCGGTGGTGGTCGTCGTGGTCGGAAGAACCACGTAGGCCTCCTGGCCTGGCTTGACCAGGCCGTACTGCTCGTGGGCCAGCTTGGCGATCTCGGCATTGGTCCGGAGGAGTCGGGCCTTGGCCCGCAGAGCCCGGTTGGCTGCCTGCAGCCGGGAGAGCTGGGAGGAGACCGCATTGAGCTGGTGGCGCTGGCTGAGCATGGTGCCGATGGGGAACAGGGTCACGAACGCCACCCCAACCAGCACCACCGATACCACCGCCACCCACATGACCCGCCGGGCCGTCACAGCACCCCCCGCCCCCCGGCCAGGGCCGCCCCCCCCAGGTAAGCCGCCGCCTCCCCCAGATCCGCCTCGATGCGCAGGAGCTGGTTGTACTTCGCCACCCGGTCCGAGCGGGCTGGAGCGCCGGCCTTGATCTGGCCGCTGTTGCAGGCCACGGCCAGGTCGGCGATGGTGGTGTCCTCGGTCTCCCCCGAGCGGTGCGAGACGACGCTGGCGTACGAGGCCGCGGTAGCCAGCCGCACGGTCTCGAGGGTCTCGGTCAGGGTGCCGATCTGGTTGGGCTTCACCAGGATGGCGTTGGCGACCCCCATGGCTATGCCCCGCTCCAGGCGGTCGGGGTTGGTCACGAACACGTCGTCTCCCACCAGCTGCACCCGTCCGCCGAGCTCCTTGGTCAGCATCTCCCATCCGTCCCAGTCCTCCTCAGCCATCCCGTCTTCGATGGAAACGATCGGGTAGCGCTCGCACAGGTCAGCCCACCACCCCACGAGCTCGTCCGCCTTGAGCTCCTTTCCCTCCCCGGCCAGCACGTAGCGGTCCTCGCGCCACAGCTCGCTGGTGGCGGGGTCCAGGGCTATGGCCACCTCCTCACCGGGCGTCCGGCCCGCCGACTCGATGGCCCGCACCAGCATGCGCACGGCCTCCTCGTTGGAGCGGAGGTCCGGGGCGAAGCCCCCCTCATCCCCGACCCCGGTCTTGAGGCCCTCGGCATGCAGGACCCCCTTCAGGGCGTGGTAGGTCTCCGCCCCCCACCGGAGTGCCTCCGAGAAGGAGGCCGCCCCCACGGGGACGATCATGAACTCCTGCAGGTCCACGTTGTTGTCGGCATGGACGCCGCCGTTCAGCACGTTCATCTGCGGCATGGGGAGGACATGAGCGTTCGTGCCTCCCAGGTACCGGTAGAGAGGCAGGCCCAGCTGGCCGGCCGCGGCCCGGGCCACGGCGAGGGAGGTGCCCAGGATGGCATTGGCCCCCAGACGGGACTTGTTGTCCGTCCCGTCCAGGTCGACCATGCGCAGGTCCACCTCTCTCTGGTCCGTCCCGTCCATCCCCAGCAGGGAGGAGGCGATCTCCCCCTCGACGCTGGCCACCGCCCCCAGCACGCCCTTGCCCCCGAAGGCCTCGCCCCCGTCTCGACGCTCCACCGCCTCGAAGGCCCCCGTGGAGGCGCCCGAGGGGACCACGGCCCTGCCCGTGGCGCCCCCCTGCAGCCTCACCTCGACCTCCAGGGTCGGGTTCCCCCGGGAGTCGAGGACCTGGCGGGCCAGGATGCTCTCGATGGTTGTCGACGAATGCATAGCGTTCTCGCTGGTCGGTGGGCGGGCGTGACCCACGGTAGTTCCTGGCCCGCCGGTCACCAAGCATCTCCCCCCGGCAGGCGCCCCTCCACGGCAGGCGCCCCCCTCCACGGCAGGAGCCGCGCCGTCTAGCGCCGGCCCGCTCGTACCCGGGCCAGGTAGTTGTAAGCCCTCCTCTGCCAGCGCCGGCGGTACCTCCACGGGTACATGGGGGTGGCCGGAGGCAGGGCGCCCTGGCGGGGCGGGGCGCTCGACCTCACCAGCACCGCCAGGCTGGGCACGACCATGAGCCGGGCTATGGGGGACTCCAGCTGCGATCCAGCCTGCAGCGAGCGCTCCCCCTGCCACCACCTGGTCCTGTCGGCCAGGGCGGTCAGGTCCACCAGCTCCTTCAGCAGGCGGGGAAGCCCGTGGCGACCGTTGGGGTGGCCGTCATCCCAGGCGGGCCAGTACCCGCATCCCCAGTCCTCGATCACGTAGAGGCCGCCGGGGCGCAGATGGCGCTCGAACAGGGCGTCGAAGGAGGCCCGGGTCTGGCGGTAGCGGTGGGAGGCGTCGTCGATGACTAGGTCCAGCTTGTCCCCCCCGAAGAAGGAGGCGATCTCCCTGTCCAGGAGACCGGCGTCCTCCTGACGCCCCAGGACGAAATGGATCCGTTCCCCCAGCCCCTCTCTGGCCACCTCCTCGTGGAACTCCGCCGGCGGTGGCCCCGCATCCAGGGCCAGGATCCGGGCCCGCTCCAGGTACCGGGCGAACAGCAGGGTTGAGCCGCCCCGGTCCACCCCGAGCTCGAGCACGTTCAGGGGGGAGGAGGCCCGGCCCGCCAGCAACTCGGCGTAGAGGTCCAGGTAGCGCTGGTCCTTGTCCGTGCGCAGGGACGAGGGGATGGCCTCGTTGATGGCCCCCAGCCCGCCGGCACCAGCCTCGCCCCTGCCGGCGCCAGCCCCGGTGACACCCACGCCCGCGCCCCCGGCGCTGACGGGCGTCACCTCCTCCACACCGCCACCCCCGAGCCCAGAACAGCGTCCCCCGAATAGAGGGCCACCGTCTGCCCTCCGGCCACCCTCCTCTGGGGAATGACCCAGCGCAGACCCCACCTCCCAGGATGGCCGCAGACCACCGCCGGCCTGGCTTCCCCGTGGGCGCTGGCCTGGGCCTGGACGGCTGTCCCGGCGGGCACGGGGTCACCCACCCAGGTGAGCCCGGTCAGCTCCACCCCTTGGGCCAGGAGGTCCTGCTCCCCCCCGACGACCACGGTGCGGGAAGCCACGTCCACCTCCAGCGCGTAGCGGCGGGCCCCTCCCGGCCCGGCCCCCAGGCCCCGCCTCTGGCCCACTGTGACCATCTCGACGGCAGGGACCGAGCCCACCCGCTCACCCGTCCCCGCCTCCACCAGATGGCCGGGGTGAAGGGCCGTCCTCTCCTCCAGGAACCGCCGGCGGCCCCGGGCGCCCCCCGCCACGAAGCACACCTCCTGGCTGTCGGGCTTGGCCGCCGTGCGCAGGCCCAGAGCCGCCGCCTTCTCCCGCACCTGGGCCTTGGTCAGCTCACCCACGGGGAACAGGCACCGCCCGAGGCGCTCCTGGTCCAGCACGGAAAGAACATAGGACTGGTCCTTGACGCGGTCGCGCCCCCGCAGGAGCCTTAGGCGACCGTCAGGGCCGGCCTCCACCCGGGCATGATGGCCGGTGGCCACGGCATCGAAGCCCAGCTGGGTGGCCCGGCGCAGCAGCCGGTCGAACTTGAGATGGCGATTGCACTCGATGCAGGGGTTCGGCGTCAGCCCCCGGGCATGGGCGTCCACGTAGGGCTCCACGACGGACCGGCTGAAGTCGGCGCTGAAGTTGAACACGTGGTGGTCGATCCCGATCTGGGCAGCCACCCGGCGAGCATCCTCCACGTCGGCCACCGAGCAGCAGCCCGAGTCGCTCGGCCCCCCCCACAGCTTCATGGTGGCGCCCACCACCTCGTGGCCGGCGCCGACCAGCAGGGCCGCTGCCACCGAGGAGTCCACCCCGCCCGACATGGCCACGAGGACCCGCATGCTCACCCTCGCAGGTGGGCCACGGCCTTGGGGAGGACGGTCAGGGCCTGGTCCACCTCCGCGCTCGTGCTGGGCCACCCGAGCGACAGGCGGACCCCCGAGGAGGCCTCCTCCCTGGACAGGCCCATGGCCAGCAGGACGTGGCTGGGCTCCATGGCCCCACTCGCGCAGGCCGAGCCCGCCGAGGCGCACACCCCGGCCTGGTCCACCAAGAGGAGGAGCGCCTCCGCCTCCACCCCCGGGAACCTGAGGTGGCAGTTGCCGGCGATCTTGCGCTCCCGGGGTCCGGTCTCCAGCGCCCCCTCCACCGAAGCGAGCAGGCCGTCGGCCAGGCGGTCCCGCAGGCCGCCCACCCGGGCGACCGTCTCGGCCCGGCCCTCGACGGTGACCCGGGCGGCGGCGGCCATGGCCACGATCCCGGCCACGTTGTGGGTGCCGCTGCGCCGGTCCCGCTCCTGCCCGCCGCCGTGCAGTATGGGGCGCAGGGCCACCCGGTCCCTCACCACCAGGGCCCCCACCCCCTTGGGCCCCCCGAACTTGTGGGCGCTCACCGCCACCAGGTCGGCGCCAGCCGCCTCCGTGGCCACATCGAGCCAGGGGAAGGCCTGGACGGCATCGGTGTGCACCAGGGCTTCTGGCGACCTCTCTCGCACGGCAGCCACCACTTCCTGAAGGGGGGTGACCACCCCCGTCTCGTTGTTGGCCAGCATCACCGACACCAGGCGGGTGTCGGGGGTGAGGGCGGCGGCCAGAGCGTCCATGTCGACCACCCCGGTGGAGTCGACCGGCACCACCTCCCCGCCCACGGCCCGGGTGGCGTGGAGGACGGCATGGTGCTCGGCCGCGCTGCACACCACCTTGCCTCCCAGGGCGGCGTGCACCCCGCAGATGGCCAGGTTGTCGGCCTCGGTGCCGCCGCCGGTGAGCACCCCCTGGCCGGGCTTGGCGCCCAGGGCCGCAGCCACGACCTCCCGGGCCTCGTCCAGGGCGGCCCGGGCAGAGCGCGCCACCGAGTGGCTCCCCGACGGGTTGCCGAAGCGCTCGGTGAGGAACGGCAGCATGGCGGCCACGGCCTCGGGCCGCATGGGCGTGGTGGCGGCATGGTCGAGGTAGGCGGTGGTCATCGGGACCAGCCTACGGCGCCGGTCCCCCGCCGCCGGTGTTGGCCGAGGTGAGGCTGGCCACGCCGGCCACGTTGCCGTCGGTCACCATCCGCCGGTCCGCGCTCGTCCGGCCCAGCAGCTCGGCCTCGAAGAAGTCAGTGGTGGTGCGGGCCACCACGGGCAGCTCCTCCCGGGTCAGGCGGACCACCTGGGCGAGAGGCACGCCGGTCCTGGCGGACTGCTCCTCGAGGACCTTGGTCTGGCTGGAATAGGGCGACCAGTGGCCCCCGCCCAGGATGGAGAGGAACCACTTCGGCCCCGGGTCGGACTCGTAGATCTCCTTGCTGTCCTCGGGGGGGTTGATGTCGTCACCGGTGCCCTGCACCACCAGCAGCGGGGGCCCCCCGGTCTGGAACCAGCTGGGTGGGAAGCCAGGCCACTCGGCTCCGGACAGGTCGGCTACGGCCCTCACCCGCCGGTCCTGGCAGCAGGAGTTGTAGCCCAGGGCCACCACCGTGTCGCCCCCGTCGGAGTGCCCCGCCACGCCGATGGCCCGGGGAGAGATGAGCCCCCACAAGGGGCTGGAGCGGGTGCGGGACTGAGCGAGGAGGGACGAGATGACGAATGAGACGTCGGCGGGCTGGTGGACGATGGCGGTCTCCTCGGGATGGGGGGACCGAGCGCTCGTGTCAGGGAAGATCGGAGCCGCCACCACGAAGCCGGCCCGGGCCCAGTGGTCGAGGAGGGCCGAGTACGTGGAGGGCAGGGCCAGGAAGCCGTGGGCGAAGACGATAAGGGGGTGGGCGCCGGGCAGGGGCTGGGCGCCGGGATTCACCGCTGCCGTCGAACCGGTCCGGGCCGGGTAGAGGACCACGGTGGGCAGCCGGAGGCCGGTGGACGGGTGGGCGAAGGTGAGCCTCACCTCACCCACCCGGGGCGATGGCGCCAGCGACGGCACGGTCGTGGTGGTTGTTGTGGGCGCCGTGGTGGTGGTGGTCGAGGAAGTGGTGCTGGACGGGGGGCTTGTGGTGGCGGCGGTGCTCGCCGTCGTGGCCGGGCGGGAGGGCGCCGTCGAGGCGTCCCGGTGCGACTGGACGGCATCCGAGGGGCCCACTCGCAGGCAGGCCCCGAGCACAGCTCCTGCCACCACCATGGCCCCGGCCAGGCCTGCCAGGACCCACAACCCGCCAGCGGAGGAACCGCTCCGCCGTCGCCGATGGGCACCAGGATGCCGGCGCCTGCCTCGTCCAGCCCCTGACATGGACGCGGCAGCCTACGGGCCGCTCCGGCCCCCCGACGGCGCCGCCAGCGCCGGGGAGGGCAAGGACGCCGTCCAAGACAGCGCCGACGAGGGGCCGCCGTGGCGGGCATGGTGCCCGGCCGCCAGCGCCGTGAGCGCCAGGATGGCCAGCAGCACGACGATCAGCAAGCCCCGGGCCGCCATCCCGGCTGTGCTGGGCGACCGGGGGGCGTCCCACTCCTCGTCCCGGAGGGGCACCCGCCTCGTCTGACCGCTTCCTTCACCTTGGATCATCGCTCTTGGTCTCCTCACCTTCCTCTCGAGCCACCCGGCCAGGCCGGTCCGGTTCCCTGCCGGGCGGACGGTCCTAGCCCCCCGGCCTGGCGATCATGATGACCAGGGCGGCGGCGGCGGCCAGGTCCGCAAGGGCCGAGCCGGTCACAGCCCGGCGGCCAGCCCTGGCCAGGCTCGACCGCCCCGCGCCCGCGACTGCCGGGCTCGGCTCCTGGCCGTCGCCGCTGCCCGGCTGGGTGAGGCCTTGCACGAGCACCTGGATCCGGGACTCCGCCGGCCATACCAGCCCCGTCGCCGCCCCCGCCGCCGTCACCCACAGCCCCGAGCCGATCCACAGCCAGAGCTGGTGCAGGTCCTCCCAGCCTCCGAGGCCCGCCAGCACCAGGCCCAGGGCGGGCACCACGAAGATGAGGCGGGAGGCCAGGTTGGCGCCGGGACGGAAGTAGCGCCGGACGCCCTCCGAAGGTGACCAGGGGCCGGTCTGCCCCGGCCCCGGACGGCGCCCCGCCAGCTGGGCGTAGCAGCCGGTCACCAGGATGCTGCCGAAGCCGATGACGGCACTGAGGACGTGGGCGGCCAGCACGGCCTCGTACAGCGCCCGGTCGCTTCCCATGCCAGCATTGTCCCAGGTGCCGGGGAGCGAGCCGGTGCACCCGGATCCCGGCGAAGCGCTGGGTGTCGCCAGAAGGGCCACCGTGGGCGCTACGGTGGGGCCTCGATAAACAACACGGTCCAGGAGGTTTCCAGCTCCTATATGCAGGGGAACATGGCAGTTCAACCCCAATGACGAGCCAGCTGCGCCTCGACCCCCTGACTGGGCGCTGGGTGGTGGTCAGCACCGACCGCCTGAGCCGCCCGGCCGCCTTCGCCCCTCGCCTGCTTCAGGTGCAGGCCGAGGACCGGCCCTGCCCCTTCTGTCCCGGGAACGAGGAGGCCACCCCGCCGGCCCTCGAGACCTACGGGCCGTCAGGTGGGTGGCTAGTCCGGGTGGTGGCCAACCTGTACCCGGCCTTCAGCGGGGACGAGCCCATGGTCGTCACCACCAAGGGCCCGGTCTTCTCGGAGGCCCCCGCCAGCGGCATCCACGAGGTGCTCGTCCTGTCCCCCGTGCACCACGACACCTGGGCCGACCTCACCGAAAGCCAGATCGGATTGGTCATGGCCGCCATACGGGACCGGGTGGATGCCCACGAGCACACTCCCGGGCTGCGCTACAGCCAGGCCATAGTCAACTCCGGCCGGGAGGCCGGTGCCTCCATCGAGCACCCCCACGGACAGCTCATGGGCATGTCCTTCGTCCCCCGGGAGCTGGTGGACGAGCAGGCCGGCTTCTCCCGCTTCGCCGGAGGCTGCCTCCTCTGCACCACCCTCGACGCCGAGCTGGACACCGGGCACCGGGTCGTCGAGGCCACGGACCAGGCCGTGGTGCTGTGCCCGTTCTGGAGCGGGACGCCCTTCGAGATGATGGTGGTCCCCAGGCACCACGGCCCGCACCTGCACCACGCCGACCTCACCGAGCTGGAAGGGGTGGGGCTGGCCATGCAGTCCGCCGTGAGCCTCCTGCGCTCCCGGGTGGGCGACGTGGCCTACAACCTCGTCTTCCACTCGGCGCCCTACCGGGTGACGGGCCCCTACCACTGGCACGTCCACATCTGGCCCAAGCTCACCACCCAGGCGGGCTTCGAGCTCGGCACGGGGGTCTCCATCAACGTGGTCGCCCCCGAGGAGGCCGCCCGGGAGCTGCGCTCCCGGGTCCCGGCCCACTAAAGGTCCGCCGCCGGAGGCCGCTAGAGGCAGAGGCCCCTAGAGCTAGAGGCCGCCAGAAGCCCGCCGGAGGGCCGCCAGAAGCCCGCCGGAGGGCCGCCAGAAGCCCGCCGGAGGGCCGCCAGAAGCCCGCCGGAGGGCCGCCAGAAGCCCGCCGGAGGCCGCCGGAGCCCGGCCTAGAGCCCGGGTCCCTCCTCCGGGGCCAGCCACAGGACCCCGAGAGGGGGAAGGGTCAGCTCGGCCGAGAAGGGGAGCCCGTGGCAAGAGGCGTCGGTGGCCCACACCGCCCCCCCGTTGCCCACCCCGCTCCCCCCGTATGCCAGGGCGTCGGTGTTGAGGACCTCCCGCCAGGTGCCGCCGGCGGGAAGCCCCACCCGGTAGCCGTAGCGGGGGACGGGGGAGAAGTTGGCCACGCAGGCGAGCAGCGGGGCCGCTCCCGGGAGGCCGCCCTTGCCCGCCCTCTCGCCGGCAGAGCCCAGCCGCAGGAAGGAAAGCACGTTGGAGTCCACGTCGCTGGCGTCTATCCAGCGAAAGCCTGCTCCTTCCGAGTCCCTCTCCCACAGGCACCCGAGGTCCCCGTACAGGTGGTTCAGGTCGCGCACCAGGGCCTGCAGGCCACGATGGCGGCCATCGGCGAGCAGGTGCCAGTCCAGGCTGGAGTCGTGGTGCCACTCCCGCCATTGGCCGAGCTCCCCCCCCATGAACAGGAGCTGCTTGCCGGGGTGGGCCCACATCCAGGAGAAGAGCGAGCGCAGGTTGGCCAGCTTCTGCCAATCGTCCCCCGGCATCTTGGACAGCAGCGACCCCTTGCCGTGCACGACCTCGTCGTGGGAGAGGGGCAGGATGAAGTTCTCGCTGAACGCATAAAGCAGCCCGAAGGTGAGCGAGTTGTGGTGGTAGCGCCGGTATATCGGGTCCTTCCCGAAGTACTCGAGCGTGTCGTGCATCCACCCCATGTTCCACTTGAAGCCGAACCCGAGGCCCCCCAGGTAGACAGGGCGGGAGACGGCGGGCCAGGCCGTCGACTCCTCGGCCACGGTCATCACGCCGGGATGGGAGGCGTAGACGGTCTCGTTCATCTCCTTCAAGAAGCTGACCGCCTCCAGGTTCTCCCTTCCCCCGTAGGCGTTGGGCACCCACTCCCCCTCCTTGCGGGAGTAGTCCAGGTAGAGCATGGAGGCCACGGCGTCCACTCGCAGGCCGTCGACGTGGAACTCCTCCAGCCAGTACAGGGCATTGGCGATCAAGAAGTTGCGCACCTCGTTGCGCCCGAAGTTGAAGACCAGCGTGCCCCAATCCGGGTGGCTGCCCTGCCTGGGATCGGCGTGCTCGTAGAGCGCCGAGCCGTCGAAGCGGGCCAGGGCCCAGTCGTCGCGGGGGAAATGGGCCGGCACCCAGTCCACGATCACCCCGATGCCCCGTCGGTGGCAGGCATCCACCAGCTCCCGGAACCCGTCAGGGTCCCCGTAGCGGCCGGTGGGTGCGTAGTAGGACGAGACCTGGTAGCCCCACGAGCCCCCGAAGGGGTGCTCGGCCACGGGCATGAGCTCCACGTGGGTGAAGCCCATGCTGGCCGCGTACTCCGGCAGCGCCACCGCCAGCTCCCGGTAGGTGAGCGGACGGTTGCCCTCCTCGGGCACCCTCCTCCACGACCCGAGGTGCACCTCGTACACCGACACCGGGCGCTCGTGCCAGCGATCCTCCCCCCGGGCGTCCATCCAGGGCCCGTCCCGCCAGGAATGGGCGCTGGCGGCAGGGACCACGCTGGCCGTGCCGGGGGGCACCTCGGCCTCCCGGGCCAGGGGGTCGGCCTTCAGCCGCAGCTGGCGCTCGGCCGTGAAGATCTCGTACTTGTAGCGGTAGCCGGGCTCCACCCCGGGGAGGAAGACCTCCCACACCCCGCTGCTCCCCAGCACCCGCATGGGATGGCGCCGGCCGTCCCACTGGTTCCAGTCCCCCACCACCCGCACCGAGCGAGCTGTGGGGGCCCAGACGGCGAACGCCGTCCCCCATACCCCCTGGTGGTTGCGGTAATGGGCGCCCAGCGCCTCCCACAGCCGGTGGTGGCGCCCCTCGCCTATCAGGTGCAGGTCCACCTCCCCCAGGGTGGGCCAGAACCGGTACGGATCCTCGTAGGTCTCGGTCGTCCCGTCCCGAAATCGCGCCTCGATGACATAGGGGCTGGCCTGCCCAGTCACCCCGGCCTTGCCCCCCTTGGGCCGGCCGGTGACCCCGTCCAGGCGGGCGGCGAAAACCCCGGCGTCATGCAGGCGCTCCATCTCCTGCCTCTTGCCTCCGGCCAGCACCAGGGCCAGGGACTCCGCCCCGGGGCGCAGGGCCCTCACCTGCCCCTCGTGCATGCCGAGCAGCCGGTGGGGGTCGGGGTGCTCCCCGGCCACCAGCCGGGCCAGCTCGTCACGGTCCAGGGCCATGGTCGCCTCCCGGTTCATGGGTTGCCTCCTCCGAGCAGCAGTCGGTCCAGGGCCCGGGCCGGTATGTCGGCCCAGGTCGGCCGGTAGGCCAGCTCGTAGGCCAGCTCGTAGGCCGCCTTCTCCACCTCCATGGCCCGCAGGACCGTGTCCAGGTCCCGGCCCGGGGCAGGGAGCAGGCCCTCCATCTGGGGCATGGAGAGATAGCCCTGGAGGAACGAGGCCCGGTTGCGCTCCTCCCAGGCCCGGTCCAGCCCCAGGGACAAGATGCGCTCCCCGTCCGCCCGGTCCTTGAGGGCGGCGGCCGTGGCGTAGTCCAGGGAGCGCAGCATCCCGGCCACGTCCTTCAAGGGAGAGCGGGGTCGCCTGCGGTCGGCGAGGGGCCGGGCCGGCTCGCCCTCGAAGTCCAGCACGAACCAGCCCTGGTCGGTACGCATGACCTGACCCAGGTGGTAGTCACCGTGCACCCGGACCGAGCGGCCCGGGTGACTGACCTGGCCCAGGCGGGCGATCAGCTCGTCCACCCTCTCGCTGCCCAGGGACTCGACCTCGGGAGGGGCGGCCTGCGGGCCCTCAGCCGGGGCGCTGGCCTCGGCCTCCTCGGCCGTGCGGTCGGGTGGGCGCGGCACGGCGCCCGCCCGGGCCGTCTCCAGGGCCTCCCGGGCCGTGGCCACCTGGTGGGCCACATCGGCGGACCAGTCCTGGGGACGGCCGTCCTCCTCGCCCATGGAGGCGGCCAGGGCCAGGTGCAGCCGGGCCGTCATCTCGCCCAGCCTGCGGGCCTCGGCCCCGAAGTCCCCGCCGGCAGCGGCGGCCACCTCCACCCCCACCGGGCCGCCCTGGATCTCGCCCACCCGGGCGTAGAGGTCCCGCAGCGAGGTGAGGGCGAGCGACCACCCCTCGGTCCCGCCGTGGAGGAACTCCTGGGCGATGGCCAGGTCCAGGTCCAGGTCGTCCCGCCTCCAGTGGCCGAGGGGGGCGGCCAGGTGGTTGAAGCCGACCCTGTCGAGCGCGAGCGTCACCTCGACGTCAGGGTTGGGCCCTTGCTGGAGCCGGCGGAACACCTTGAGGATGACCCTGTCGTCGAAGATGAGGGAGGAGTTCGACTGCTCGGCGCCGACGGGGCGGATCCGCTCGGCCCGCTCCCTGCCCTCGGTCACGATGTCCAGCACGGCCAGGGCCAGCTCGGGGTCGACCAGGGCGTCGTAGGCGATCTCCCCGCTCGGCAGGCTGCCCAGCACCGCCCCCTCCTGGCCTCCCAGCAGGGCCACCGCCTCATCCTCGGGGCGGGCGCCCACGAGGAGCTGGTAGGTGGCCGGCCCCACCTCGGCCAGGGCCCACACCAGGCCGGGCCGGAGGGCCTCCAGGGCCACCAGGGAGGCGCCGGCGGCGGAGCTCGGGGGCCCGGCGAACCAGCGCTGGCGGCCAAGGTAGCCACCGACCAGGGGCTCGAGGTCGGCCCGGGTGGGGGCGGTGGCCGGGCTCACGCCGTCTCCTCCTCGGGAGCGAGGAGCTGGAACCAGAACGACCCGTAGGGGCCGAGGGTGATGAAGTACGGGAGCTGGCCGATGGGAGGGAAAGGGACACGGCCCATGAGCTCCATGGGGGTACGGCCCTCCCATCGCTCCATGGGCAGCCGCACGGGCTGGGCGAAGCGGCTCAGGTTGTGGACGCAGAGCACGGTGTCATCCCTCCCGGTCTCAGGGTCAGTCTCTACCCGCACGAAGGCCAGCACCGACGGGTTCTCGGCCGGCAGCACCTCGAAACGGCCGGTGCCGAACAGCGGGTGCTGCCGGCGCACCTCCAGCATCCGCTTCATCCAGCGCAGGCAGGAGCTGGGGTTGCGCATCTGGGCCTCCACGTTCACGGCCTGGTAGCCGTAGACGGGGTCCATGAGCGGCGGCAGGTAGAGCTGGGCGAAGTCAGCCCGGCTGAAGCCGGCATTGCGGTCGGGGGTCCACTGCATGGGGGTGCGCACCCCGTCCCGGTCCCCGAGGTAGATGTTGTCCCCCATCATGAGCTCATCCCCGTAGTAGAGGACCGGGCTGCCCGGCATGGAGAACAGGATGGAGTGCAGCAGCTCGGCCACCCGCCGGTCGTTGTCCACCAGGGGGGCCAGGCGCCGGCCGATCCCGAGGTTGCGCTTCATCCTCGGGTCCTTGGCGTACTCGGCGTACATGTAGTCCCGCTCGTCGTCGGTCACCATCTCCAGGGTGAGCTCGTCGTGGTTGCGCAGGAACATCCCCCACTGGCAGCCCTCGGGTATGTCGGGTGTCTGGGCCAGGATCTCGGTGATGGGGTAGCGCTGCTCCCGGCGCACCGCCATGAACAGGCGGGGCATGACGGGGAAGTGGAAGCACATGTGGCACTCGTCGCCGTCCCCGAAGTAGTCCACCACGTCAGCCGGCCATTGGTTGGCCTCGGCCAGGAGGACCTTTCCGGGATGGGTCTTGTCGATCTCCCGCCGCAGCCGGCGCAGGTAGCCGTGGGTCTCGGGCAGGTTCTCACCGTTGGTGCCGTCCCGTTCGAAGAGGTAGGGCACGGCGTCCAGGCGGAACCCGTCCAGGCCTATGTCCAGCCAGAACCGCACCACGTCGAGCATCATGTCGGCCACCTCGGGGTTGCGGTAGTTGAGGTCGGGCTGGTGGGAGAAGAAGCGGTGCCAGTAGTACTGCTGGCGCTGGGGGTCCCAGGTCCAGTTGGACTTCTCGGTGTCCACGAAGATGATGCGGGCCTCCGACCAGCGCTGGTCGTCGTCGTTCCAGACATACCAGTCGGCCTTGGGGTTGGTCCGGTCCTGACGGGACTCCTGGAACCAGGGGTGGGCGTCGCTGGTGTGGTTCATCACCAGGTCGGCCACGATGCGGATGCCCCGGGAGTGAGCCTGCTCGACCAGCTTCACGGCGTCGGCCAGGTCCCCGTACTCGGGCAGGATGGTGAAGAAGTCGCTGATGTCGTAGCCACCGTCGCGCAGCGGTGACTGGTAGAAGGGCAGCAGCCAGAGGCAGTCCACGCCCAGCCATTCGAGGTAGTCCAGCTTCTCGGCCAGGCCGGCCAGGTCGCCCGTCCCGTCCCCGTTGGCGTCGTAGAACCCCCGCACCGGCACCTCGTAGAAGACGGCCCGCCGGTACCACTGCGGGTCGTCGTCAGTAACCGCCCCCCTCCTGGCCGAGAGCTCCCCTGCCAGGCTCACGGCGTGCGCAGCGAGAGGATGTGGGCCGGCTCCTGCCAGGGGTCCAGGCGCACATAGGGGTTGGGCCCGTACCACTCGAAGACCTGGCCCGAGACCTCGTCAGAGGCGAGGTACAGGCGGTCCCACGGCAGGCCCAGACGCCCGAGGTCGAGGCCCAGGGTGGCCTCCTGGGTGTTCCAGGGGTCCAGGTTGACCACGACCAGGACCACGTCCGAGCGGTCGTCGGTGTGCCGGGAGTAGGCCAGGATGGCCGGGTTGTTGGCGTCGTGGAAGACGAGGTTGCGCAGCATGGAGAAGGCCGGGTGCCGGCGGCGGACCTGGTTCACCAGGGTGATGAACGGGGCCAGGGTATCGGGGCGTGACCAGTCCCGGTGCTTGATCTCGTACTTCTCGGACCAGGCGTATTCCTCGTTGGCCTCCGAGGCCGGCTCGTTCTCCTCCAGCTCGTAGCCGCTGTATATGCCATAGGAGGGGACCAGGGTGGCGGCCAGCACCAGGCGCATCTTGAAGGCCGGACGCGGCCCCCGGCGCAGGGGCCCGGAGAGGATGTCGGGGGTGTTGGGCCAGAAGTTGGGGCGCAGGTAGTCGGCGAGCGGTGGGGAGGTGAGCTCCTCCAGGTACTGGCGCAGCTCCCCCGAGGTGGTGCGCCAGGTGAAGTAGGTGTAGCTCTGGGAGAAGCCCACCTCGGCCAGCTTGGCCATGACCTTGGGCCGGGTGAAGGCCTCGGAGAGGAAGACCAGCTCGGGGTAGGAGGCCTTGAGGGAGGGCAGCAGCCAGGCCCAGAAGGCGAAGGGCTTGGTGTGGGGGTTGTCCACCCGGAAGATCCGCACCCCCCGCTCGATCCACGTGACCAGGACCTGGCGGCAGGCCTCCCACAGGGCCTTGCGGTCGGCTTCCTTCTCGGGCCAGAAGTTGATGGGCACGATGTCCTGGTACTTCTTGGGCGGGTTCTCGGCATAGGCGATGGACCCGTCGGGCCGGTGGTTGAACCACTCCGGGTGGTCCTTCACCCAGGGATGGTCGGGGGAGCACTGGAGGGCGTAGTCAAGGGCCACCTCCAGGCCGAGCTGGGATGCCCGCTCCAGGAGGGACCGGAAGTCCTCCAGGGTCCCCAGCTCAGGGTGGATCTCGGTGTGCCCTCCCTCCGGCCCGCCGATGGCCCAGGGGCTGCCCGGGTCCCCGGGCCCGGCGGCGAGGGTGTTGTTGCGGCCCTTGCGCCAGCTGCGGCCGATGGGGTGGATGGGGGGGAGGTAGACCACGTCGAAACCCATGTCGGCCACCGCCCGGAGGCGCTCGGCCGCTCCCTTCAGCCCACCCTCCGAACGCGGGAAGAACTCGTACCACGCCCCGCAAAGGGCCAGGGGCCTGTCCACCCACAGGGAAAGAGGAGGCGAGGAGGTGAGGTCCCGGGCCCCCGCCGGCCCGGCCATGAGACGCGTGGCCCGATCCGAGAGCAGGGGCGCCAGGCGGTCGGGCAGGGGCGACTGGCCACGCCTGGCGGCCTCGGCCGCAGCGAGCAGGGCGGCCTTGGGCCCGTCCGCCCCTCCGCCGTCCCCGACCAGCCCGGCCCGGCGCTCCAGCAGGCGAGCCCCTTCCTCCAGCTCCACCTCGACCTCCTGGCCCGCCCCCAGCTTGGCCTGGACCTTGTGGCGCCAGGTGGCCCACTCGTCGGTCCAGGCTTCCACCACCAGCTCGTGGTCCCCCATGGCTGCCGGCCTCACCACCGCCTCCCAGCGGTCGTTCCCCAGCTCGTGCATGGGGGCCTCCCCCCACTCCTCCTCCCCCGTCCTGCGCCACCTGACCCGGGCCGCCAGCAGGTCGTGGCCGTCCCGGAAGACGTCGGCCGAGACCCTCACCGCCTCGCCCACCACGGCCTTGGCCGGGAAGGCCCCGCTAGGGGTGCGCGGACGGAGGTCGTCGATCACGATGCGCCCGATCACCCACTCCTGTGTAGCACGGGGTGGCCCTGTTGCCGCCAGCTGAGGAGGCAACCGCCCTGGTCGTGGCGCCGCCGGTGAGGGGACAGCGCCGCCTGGAGGCGGAGAGGTCCATTTGGCCCCTTGCCTGCCTCTAACGTTGCGGCGTGCGGGCGCTGCGAAGCTTCACTGTCCGGATCCGGCTGCCCGAGGCTCTCGCCCCCCTCCAGGAGCTGGCCACCAACCTGCGCTGGTCCTGGGACGAGCGGACCAGGGACCTCTTCCGCTGGGTTGACCCCATAGCCTGGGAGGAGGTCGACCACGACCCCATGCGCCTGCTCGGGGCGGTGGACCCCGCCCGCCTCGAGTCCCTGGCTGCCGACCCCGCCTTCCTGGCCCACCTGCGCGACGTCCACGCCGACCTCCGCCGCCACCTGGAGGCCCCCCTGTGGTTCCAGGAGCGGCGCCCGGGCGAGCTGGGCACCGTGGCCTACTTCTCCCCGGAGTTCGGGATCACCGAGGCCCTCCCCCAGTACTCGGGAGGCCTGGGCGTGCTGGCCGGCGATTACCTCAAGGGCGCCAGCGGCCTGGGCCTGCCCGTGGTCGGTGTGGGCCTGCTCTACCGTCAGGGGTACTTCCGCCAGGAGCTGTCGCCCGATGCCTGGCAACAGGAGCGTTACCCCCTCATCGACCCCTACGCCATGGCGGTCCGGCCCGTGGAGGGCGTGCGGGTGAGCGTGGATCTGGGTGGTCAGCCGCTGGTGGCCCAGGTGTGGCGGGCCGATGTGGGCCGAGTACGGCTCTACCTGCTCGACTCCGACGTGGAGGGAAACGACGCCGCCGGCCGCCAGGTCACGGACCGGCTGTACGGCGGGGACACCGAGCACCGGCTGCGCCAGGAGATACTGCTCGGGATGGGCGGGGTGCGGGCCCTGGCCGCCCTGGGGGAGAGGGTCCAGATCTTCCACACCAACGAGGGGCATGCCGGCTTCCTGGCCCTGGAGAGGGTGCGATGGCTGATGTCCACGGCCGGGCTCTCCTTCGGCGAGGCGGTGGAGATGACCAGGGCCAGCACGGTCTTCACCACCCACACCCCGGTGCCCGCCGGCATCGACCGGTTCCCGAGAGCGCTGATGGAGCGGTACTTCAGCACCTGGTGCGCGGACTGCGGGGTGGACCTGGACCGCCTCATGGAACTGGGCCACCTGCCGGGGGACCCCCCCGACGAGCCCTTCAACATGGCTGTCATGGGGCTGCGCCTGGCCGGCACGGCCAACGCCGTGTCCCGCCTGCACGGCAAGGTGACCAGGTCCATGTTCGCCCCCCTCTGGCCCGACGTGGAGGAGGACGAGGTCCCCATCACCTCGGTCACCAATGGCGTCCACGGTCCCACGTGGGTCTCCCAGGAGATGGACGCCCTGATGAGCCGCTCGGTCCGCCCCGCCTGGACCGAGGCCGAGACCAGCGAGTGGTCACGGATCGACAACATCCCCGATGACCAGCTGTGGCGAGTCCGAGAGCAGGGCCGGGAACGCCTGGTGTCGATGGTCCGGAGCCGGCTGCGGGCCTCGCTGGCAGGGGCGGGCCTGTCCGGCCCCGAGCTCAGCTGGTGCGACGAGGTACTGGACCCCCGGGTGCTCACGATCGGCTTCGCCCGCCGCTTCGCCGCCTACAAGCGGGGCACCCTCCTCCTCTCCGACCGGGAACGCCTGGTCCGCCTCCTCACCTCGGCCGAATGCCCGGTTCAGATCGTGTTCTCCGGCAAGGCCCACCCCGCCGACGACCTGGGCAAGTCCATCATCAAGGAGATAGTCCAGTTCACCCGGGACCCCGCCATCCGCCACCGGATCGCCTTCGTCGAGGACTACGACATCGCCGTGGCCCGGGCCCTCTACCAGGGCTGCGACCTGTGGCTGAACACCCCCCGCCGGCCCCAGGAGGCCTGCGGGACGAGCGGCATGAAGTCCGCCCTCAACGGGGGCCTCAACTGCTCGATCCTGGACGGGTGGTGGGACGAGTGCTTCGACGGGGAGAACGGCTGGGCCATCGCCTCGGCAGAGAGCCACCCGGACCAGGGACGGCGGGACGCCATCGAGGCAGAGGCGCTTTTTGACCTGCTCGAGCGCCATATCGTCCCCCTCTTCTACGACCGGGTCGCCGGGCCCGTCCCCACCGGATGGGTGCGGCGCATCAAGGCCTCCCTGCGCTCCCTCGGCCCCCAGGTGGTGGCGTCGCGCATGGTGCGGGAGTACACGGACCGCATCTACGAGCCCGCCGGGCGGCGCACGGTGGCTCTCAGTGCCGACGGCTACCGGCGAGCACGGGAGCTGGCGGCCTGGAAGGCCCGGGTGCGTGAGGCCTGGCCGGAGGTGAGGGTCGAGGTCCGCCCGGAGGGGGCCGCGGGTGAGGGAGGCCCGGTGGGTGTCGGGCCCGGGGGCGGTGAGGCCGCCACGGTCCCCGGTGGGCCTGGGCCTCACCCGCCACGGAGCACGCCAGGGTCTCTGGATGCGAGCTCGGTGGACGTCGGGGGTTCGTTGGGCGGGGGCCCGGCGGGCTTTGGGGACTCACTGGGCGGGGGCTCGGTGGGCTTTGGGGACTCACTGGGCGGGGGCTCGGTGGACCTCGGGGCCAAGCGCCGGGTCGACGCCCTGGTCTGGCTCGGTCCCCTTGACGTCCGGGACGTGGTCGTCCAGCTGGTGCACGGCCCCGTGACGGGGAACGGGGAGCTGACCAGGGTCGGCGTGGTGGAGATGGAGCCCCTCGCTCACGCCGGGGCGGGCGGGACTCTGGCGGCAGGCGGGGCGGGCGACCGCCTAGCGGCCGGGGGGGCGGGCGACAGCCTCACCGGCGGCGGGGAGGCGGCAGGCGGGGCGGGCGACCGCCCAGCGGCCGGGGGGGCGGGCGACAGCCTCACCGGCGGCGGGGAGGCGGCCGGCCCTCCCTGGCATTACACCGCCACCTTCCCCTGCGCCCGGGCCGGGCGCTACGGGTTCACGGTGAGGGTGCTTCCTGTCCATGAGGACCTCCCCTCCCCTGTCGAGATGGGGCTGGTCGCCTGGGCCGGGGGCAGCTAGGAGGGCTTGCACGGCCCAGCCGGGGGCAGGGCGCCGACGGGGCCATGGGACGGCCTGAGTGACAAGCCCTATTGCATAGTGCGCGGGATCATTTTGATTGCATTCAGCGCCAATATGTGGACTCAAGTTGACTCAAAAGGATCTCTTGCACTCTGCAACAGGGCGTGCACCCTCTCTGCCCATGGCACCCGGGGCCGGCCGCAACCGCCCACCAGCCGCACCCGGCCCGACCCCTACTCTTCGTGGACCGCCTCGCCCCGGTGCAGCCGGGTGGCGATGCGAACCACCTGGGACAGCTCCCTCCGGGTGGGTGTGTGGGCCGCCAGGAAGCGGGCCAGCCCCACCAGCACCAGGGCGGACTCCTCCGAACCCTCCGGCCAGGCGCGTGATTGGCGCAGGGCCGCTTCGTAGACCTGGAACCAGTGGAAGCCGGCGTCCTCGATCAGCAGGGCATGACCGAGGGTCGCCTCCAGCCGGGCCCGGTCGCCACCCGCCCGCAGGTACCCGTACACGATCGACCCGGCCTCATCCACCCGGCCCTCCTGGTCGAAGCACCCGGCCAGGTCCTCGAGGTCCCCGTGGTCAGAGGTCGGCGGCCGGGCCGGCGGAACGTTCAGGAAACGGTCGAGGAAGACCTTGAGGGCCACCTGCACCACCCCCCGCAGCAGGGTCGGCGAGGCTTCCGGCGCCGGCGCCGCCAGCCGGTGGGTGCGCAGCACGAGCTGGTGCAGCGCATTGGCCGAGGTGAAGCCGTGGTGGACCACGTCCCAGTCGCCATGGTCGTTCTGCACGTGGAAGCGCACGATCCGCAGGGCCGCCGCCAGGGCCACCGCCCTGGCCACCTCCTCGCCCGAGGCTCCCCGGGAAAGGGCCGAGAGGACCTCCTCCACAACCTCAGCCGGGTCCTCGCCGAGCAGCCGCCACGCCATGTCCTTGGCTCCGGGGGCAGCAAGGGACCCCTGGCTCGCGGAGCTCCCGGCATCTATCAGGCCCGCAGCGCTCCCGGCGCTCCCGGCACCGGTCAGGCCCGTGCCACCGCCGGCCAGCGCCGTCGTCAATCGGGAGGCGGCCTCCGCCGCCAGGCCGGCCAGGTCGTGGGGATGGCGCCAGGCCGCCTCCTCCTCGTGGCGGCGGGCCGCCGCCGTCTGGGCCACCAACGTGGGGAGCACCAGGAGGGAGGCGTCCTCGCCCAGGTGGTCAAGGGCTTCGAACGCCTTGTTGGTGAAGTCGATGGTGTGCCCTTCGTCCACGAAGACGTGGTCGGTCACGGCGGCCGCCATCATGGCCGCCAGCTGCGGCAGGGGCATCCCCCCCGCTATGGCCGTGGCCAGCGTCCTCTCGGCCGCATCCGCGCTCCGGGTCTCGATGAACCGGCGGTACCAGGCCGCCAGCTGCTCCGGGGGGGCCGCCGGGGAGGACAAGGGCTGCAGCGGGAAGCGGGGAGCGTGGCCCATGGTGTCTCGGGACAGGAAGGCCAGGCCCTGCACCAGGGCCAAGGGCCGGTCGGCCGGCCACAGGTGAGGGAGGACGTTGGCCATGGCGGTGAGCACGGTCAGTCCCGAGCCCCAACCCTCGGCCCGGTTACGGCAGCCGAACTCCACCCCTTCCCGTACGACCTCCGCCGGCGAGGCTCCTCCTTCCAGCATGGCCAGCACGGCCTTGGCCATCACCAGTGTGAGCCCCTGCTCCAGCCCTTCCTCCAGGCGCTGGCGGTGGTAATCCGGCGGCCAGGGGGCCGGCCTCGGGCCCACCACAACCATCCCGTCCTCCACCTGGACGGGATAGGAGCGGGCGTCGTCGGCGAAAGGGTCCAGGGTGCCGCCCGAGCAGAGGTCGAAGCGGGCGTGATGCCAGTGGCAGGTCACCATGCCGCTCTCGACGGTGCCGCGATGGAGGGGGAACCCCAGGTGCGGGCAGCGGTCCTCCAGGGCATAGGGCCTCCCCTGGTGCCACCAGACGCACACCGGCTGGTTGCCCACCTTGGTGGTGAGAAAGCCCTCCCTCTTCAGGTCGTCCAAGGACCCCGCCACCACCCGGTCGGCACGGGAACCGGGGTCGGCCAGCGGTCTCACCGGCCCACGAACTCGGCCCTGCCCGGGCCCTTGTCCAGGAAGGACCTGATGCCGATGCCGGCATCCTCGGTCCCGAAGGCCCGGGCAAACGCCTGTCTCTCGATGGCCAGCCCCTCAGTCTCGGAGCGGTCGAGGCCCTGATCGATGGCCTCCTTGGCCAGGCCCTGGGCCACGACCGCCCCCGAGGCCAGGCTCTCGGCCCATTCGAGGGCTGCCCCCAGGACCTCGGAGTCGGGGACGACCCTGTCGACCAGGCCCATCCGGTGGGCCTCGTCGGCCCCCACCTGGCGCCCCGAGAAGATGAGATCCTTGGCCCGGGCCCGGCCCACCAGCCGGGGCAGGCGCTGGGTGCCGCCACCGCCGGGGATGATGCCGAGGAGGATCTCGGGCTGGCCCAACCTGGCTCCCTCCCCGGCCACCCGGAAATCGCAGGCCAGGGCCAGCTCGCACCCCCCGCCGAGCGCATAGCCGTTCACGGCGGCGATGACAGCCCGGGGAAAGGACGCCACCGCACCCAGGGCCGAGTGGAAGCGGCCGGCCGTCTCGGAGGGGTCGAGACCGGCGGTGAACTCGGTGATGTCGGCCCCGGCGGCGAAGATCCGCTCACCACCCCACACCACCACTGCCCCCGGGGGGTCCTCCATCAGGCCTCGCATGGCCTCCTCCAGCTGGGAGAGCAGCTCCAGAGAGAGGGCGTTCATCTTGGGTCGGTCCAGGCGGACGAGGGCCACTCCGGCCCCGCGCTCTTTGGGGGGCCGGCGGTCCACGGTCACGAAGGTCTCGGCCATGGGACCGACGCTACCTCGCCGGTCTCACCGCACCCGAGCCACCATGCCGGGGGAAGGCTCGGGCACGCAGCCCGGGTGCAGCACGCCGGCCAGGGCCTCCACTCCGTCAACCAGGCGGGGGCCTGGACGGGAGAAGGACGAGGAGGCGTCCACGGCCCACACCTCCCTCGCCGCCTGCAGCTCCGGCCGGCCCGCCACCGTGGTGGCCTCGTCCCTGGCCCGGTCCAGGCGGTACCCGCACGGCATGACCACGACCATCTCCGCCTGCGAGGCCGCCACCTCGCCCCATCCGAGCCGGCGCGACGGCTCGCCGGCCTTCCCCAGCAACGGCTCTCCGCCGGCCACCCGCACCATGTCTGGCACCCAATGCCCTCCGGCGAAGGGCGGATCAGGCCACTCGAGGGCCAGGGTGGGCCGGCTCCTCCGGCCGGCGGTGGCCCGGCGCACCCTCTCCAGCCTCTCTCCCAGGGCTGCAGCCACGCGCCTGGCCCGGTCCTCCACGCCGGCCGCCTCCCCCACCGCCACGATGCTGGCGATCACGTCATCGAGGCGCCCGGGGTCGAGGGACAGCACGCGGGCCTGCCAGCCGATCCTCTCGAGGGCCTCCTCGACATGGCCCGACGGGACGGCGCAGACGCGACAGAGGTCCTGGGCCAGGATGAGATCAGGGCGCAACTCGCGTATGAGGTCGGTGTCGAGGCTGTACAGCGCCTCCCCCTGGGCGACCCTCTCGCCCACCAGTCTGTCCACCTCGGCCGGCGGGAGCCCGCCCGGCGACGGGGCCCCAGACCCTGGCGGCGCGGCCGTCGAGGCCAGGTCGGCCCTGGAGACGATCGGGTGGCGCCTGGCTTCAGGGGGGTGGTCGCACTCGTCGGTCACCCCCACCAGCAGGTCCCCCAGCCCCAGGGCGTAGACGATCTCGGTCGCCGAGGGCAGGAGGGACAGGATGCGCACCCCTCCATGTTGCCCTCCTAGGGGGACGGCAACCTCCTCACCAGCGGGGGACGTAACCGCCCCGTCCCAGGCTGGCGCTCTCCTCGAAGTCCAGGGTCTCGTCCACCCCGCCCCTCACCTCGCTCACCCAGGGAAGGCGGTCCCGCAGGATGCGCTCCACGCCGGCTTGCAGGGTGGTGGCACTGATGGCACAGGAGCTGCACGACCCTTGGAGCATCACCTCCACCACCCCGGTGTCCACGTCGGCACTGACCAGCACCAGATCCCCCCCGTCGGCCTGCACGGCGGGGCGCATCATGTCCATGAGGCCGTTGAGGTCCGCCAGCCGCCGGCGCCGCTCGGCTCCGTCCAGCTCGCCCGCCTCCCGGGGCGGTTCGGCTCCGTCCAGCTTCACATCGTCGTCCACTCCGGCCACCTCCTCACCTCCTCGTGCTCGCCCTCCGGTCAACGGCGCCAGTGCCCGTTTACTTCCCCCACCGTACCTGCCCCCACCGGCCCCCATGGCCCCGTGGTTGCCCCAGGTGAGAAGGCGAACCCCCATACCGGTGCGAGACGGAGCAAGCCATTGCTGAACCCCCATACCGGTGCGAGACGGAGCAAGCCATTGCTCCCCCCTCCGTCCTCTCCCTGACCGGCAACGGCTATATCCGCGACCGGCCCTTGCGCTAGGGTTGACCAGCGTGACGGCCACCCAGCAACCCGGCCAGGTGGGCGGGGACGAAGCCCTGGAAGCACTGGACAACCTGATAAGCACCATCGGGGAGGTGCGCGACCTGCTGGACCGGGCCAGCGTCCAGGCGGCCCGGGTGACCCGTCGCCGGCGCACGGGAGAGTCCTGGCGGGAGCTGGTGCCCAGTGAGCCCCGCCCGCTGGTGGTGGAGATGCTGACCATGGCCCAGGAGCGCCTGACGGCCGCCGGCAGCCAGTGGCGGCGCGCCCAGGCCAAGGCGCTCTACGAGGAGGGCCTCACCACCCAGGGGGTCGCCGACCTCTTCGGCGTCACCCGCCAGCGGATATCGGCCCTGCTCGGAGGGGTGCCCTCACTGACCCGGGGCCGGCGCCGGCACCAGCAGGCCGCTCCCGCCAGCGAGGGGCTGGCCGGGCCGGACCCTACGGGCTGAGGGCCGAGCCGCCGGGGCGGCCCACGCAACGGGCGCCCCGCCCGGGTCGGAGCACCGAGCCCCCAGCCGTGCCGGCCGCTGACCCGTCCGGGTGGCCCACGCAACGGGCGCCCCGCCGGGCCAGAGCACCGGGCCTGGGCCGCCGCCCCCGACCCTGTCCCCGGCGGCCCCCGCTACAGTGCCGCAACTGTGTCCGCCACCGATGACTTGCTGCGCCGGGCCGCCTCCTATGCCGAGCACTTCGACAAGGCCGGCCTCCCCATGCAGCCCGCCAGCCGGGTGGCCATCGTGGCCTGCATGGACGCCAGGTTGAACCCATACGGGATCTTCGGTCTCTCCGAGGGCGAGGCCCATGTCATACGCAATGCGGGGGGGCTCGTCACCGACGACGTGGTGAGGTCCCTGGCCATCTCCCAGCGCCTGCTCGGCACACAAGAGGTGATCCTGGTCCACCATGCCGACTGCGGCATGCGGACCTTCAGGGACGAGGATTTCAACGGCCAACTGGAAAGGGAGGCGGGGTCCCCTCCGCCCTGGGCAACCCCGTCCTTCCCGCCCTCAACCGAGGACGTGCGCCAGTCGCTGGCGCGCCTCCGGGAGAGCCCCTTCCTGGCCCACTATGGCTCCCTGCGGGGGTTCATGTACGACGAGAGGACGGGCCGGCTGACCGAGGTGGCATAGCCACGATCTGGAGGGAGCCCGGGCCGGTCCCGGGCCGGTCCCGGGCCGCCTACCCCGCCAGCCTCTCGGCCAGGAAGGCGATGGCGTCGGGGTAGCGGTACTCGATGGCGGCATGGGTGGCGTCGAACAGCTCGAAGCGGACGTCTTCCACGCCGATGGCCTTGAGCTCGTCCACGAACGCCTGGGCCCCCAGGTCCAAGAAATACTGGTCCCGCCGGCCGGCATCGACCCAGATGGCGCGCAGGGAACGCAAGGCCCCGGCGTACCTGGGGACCATGCGCACCGGGTCCCAGTCGAGCCAGCGCTGCCACACGTCGGGCAGCAGCCTCCCGGTCGAGAGCTCGAAGGGCAGGCGCACCGTGCCGTCCTCGTCGGCCGAGAAGCAGGCCGCCACCCCGTAGTACATGACCAGGAGGGCGTCGCTGTCCTTGGTGAAGGCCACCCGGCTCCGGAAGTCCTCCCAGAACTTCTCGTAGGAGCCACCGTACTCGTCCCGCAGGGCCCGCACCACCTTGCCCACCTCCGCCAGGTAGCAGAGCTCGTAGAGGGCATCCCCGGCATGGGTGGCGAGGCCACCAAAAAGGTCGGGGCGCAGCATGGGGGTGATCATGGCCCCGAACCCCCCGCTGGACTTCCCCGAGATGCCCCGGTGGTCCCGGCTAGCCAACGTCCGCCAGTTGGCGTCGACGAACCCCACCACGTCCTCGCACAGGTAGGTGTGGTAGCGGCCCGTCCCCGGGGAGTCGACGTACTGGGAGCCCCCGTAGGAGGTCCAGGCGTCGACGAAGACCACCAGGGCGGGGGGTGGGGAGCCGGCGCCGGCGAACAGGTCGTCCACCCTCTCGATCACCGTAGGGCGGAACGGGGTGCGGTTGCGCCACATGCCGATGGTGCCGGTGTACCCCTGGATGACGTAGATGGCGGGATAGCGCCGGCCCGGGTCGTCGTCGTAGCCGGGAGGGCAGTAGACCCAAAGGGGGCGCTCGGCGGGGTCACCCAGGGGGTTCTCCCGGAGGGCGGGGCTGTCGATGACCGTCTCGTCCAGGCGGCCGGCCAGGTCTGAGGTGAAGGGGCGCACGAGCCGGCCAGGTTAGGCCGGGGTGAGGGCGCAGGGAAGGTGCTTGATCCCGTTGATGAAGTTGGACCGGAGCCGGGCTGGCTCGGCGGTGGCATGGATGCCGGGCACCCGGCGGAAGAGCTCCCGCCACAGGACGGTTATCTCCCTCCTGGCCAGGTGGGCGCCCAGGCAGTAGTGGGGGCCGAAGCCGCCGAACCCCACATGGCGGTTGTCGGGCCGGCGCACATCGAAAAGGTAGGGGTCCTCGAACACCCCTTCGTCGCGGTTGGCCGAGTTGTAGAAGAGGAGGACCTTGTCCCCCTCCTCGAGGCGCTGCCCCGAAAGGGTCGTGTCCCTGGTCACGGTCCTTCGCATCTGGATGACCGGGGTGGCCCAGCGCACGATCTCCTCCACCGCCGTGGGCGCCACGCACTCGAAGTCGGCGGCCCACACCCTCCTCTGCTCGGGGTGCTCGTCAAGGGCCACCAGCGACCAGCTGAGGGCATTGCGGGTGGTCTCGTTCCCGGCCACCACGAGGAGGATGAAGAACGACGCCAGCTCGTCGAAGGTGAGACGCTCGCCGTCTATCTCGGCGTTCACCAGGGCCGACACCACGTCGTCGGTCGGGTTCTCCTCCCGGGCCCTGCCCAGCTCGCGTACCAGCTCCCCCAGCTCCGCCCCCGCCGTGAGGAGGGCGCCATAGATGTCCTCCCGTTCCGCCACGAGGTCGGGGTCACCGGGGCCCAGGATGATGTTGGTCCGCTCCAGCACGAAGCCGTACTGGCTGGGGGGGATGCCCATCATGTCGCAGATGATGCGCAGGGGCAGCTCCGAGGCCACATCGGTCACGAAATCGCACTCCCCCTGCTCGACCACTCCGTCCACTATCGCCCGGGCGGCGGCAGCCACCGTCCCCTCCAGGGCCTGCAGCCGCTTGGGGGTGAAGGCCCGGGACACGATCCGGCGCAGGCGGGCATGGCGAGGGTCGTCGGCGTTGATCATGCCGCCGTAGTACTCGAGGAACTCCGGGGGCAGGTCGGGGATGCTCGTGCTTCCCCGGCCCGAGCAGTAGATCTCCGGGTGCCGGCTGGCCTCGACCACGTCGCGGTAGCGGGTGAGGGCGTAATAGCCCCGGCCCGAGGGGGCGAAGCCCAGCTGGGGCTCGGCGAAGAAGGCAATGGGCCGCTCCCGGCGCAGGGTGGCGAAGGCCCCCTCCCTCTCCTCCAGCGGAAGGGTCCAGAACCCGTCCAGGTCGGAGAGGTCGATCTCGTCCAGAGACAGGCTCTCCTTGGGCTGCATCACATCCAGGTTAGGCCCGGGCCCGGGCCCGGTCCCTGACGCCGGCGCCCCTCAGCCCGCCCGCCGGTAGGCCCTCACTGCCAGGGGCACGAACACGGCCACGATGGCCACCATCCACACCACGCTCAGCCAGATGGAGTCTCCGGCCGGCGTGCCGATGGAGAGAGCCCGGGCAGCCTCGGCGAACAGGGTGACCGGGTTGTTGCGGGCGAAGTCGGCCAGCCAGTGGGGCATGGTCTGGACGGGGACGAAGACCCCGCTGGCGAAGGTCAGGGGGAACAGCCAGATCATGGCGAAGGACTGGACGGACTCGGGGTCCTTCACGGCCAGGCCCACGAAGGCGGACACGGTGGAGATGGCCAGCCCGAAGCCCACCGAGAGCAGGATCATGGCGATGGTCTGCCCGGCCCCGGTCTGGATGCGGAAGCCCACCCCGTAGCCCACGGCCAAAAGGATGAGGACGGTGAGCAGGATCCGCAGCGTGTCGGAGGCGAGCCGGCCCACCAGCACGGCCGAGCGGGCTATGGGCATGGAGCGGAACCGCTCTATGACGCCCGCCGACAGCTCCTGGGCCAGCCCCACGGCGGTGCCGAAGGAGGCGAAGGAGGCCGTCTGCACGATGATCCCGGGGATGAGGAAGTCCACGTAGGCCCCGGCCCCGGTGTGGATGGCACCGCCGAACACGTAGCGGAAGAGGAGGGTGAACATGACCGGCTGGATAGCCGTGAAGACGATGAGGGCCGGTACGCGGTACAGGTGCACCAGGTTGCGCCGGGTGAGGGCGGCAGCGTCCGACACCGCCCAGCGGGCCCGGCTGGCCAGGGAAGGGGTCTCGAGGCCGCCCAGCAGGGCGGGCGCCGCCGTCGACATGGCTCAGGCCTCCTTGGTGCTGGCGGCGTAGGTCTTGCGCCCCCGGCCCCGCTTGGGGGCGGGGGCCTCGTCCTGGGCGGCATGGCCGGTGAGGGCCAGGAACACGTTGTCGAGCGAGGGGCGGTGCAGGGCCAGGTCCGAGATCTCCACACCCGCCCCGTCCAGGCGCCGCACGGCGTCCACCAGGGCGTCGGAGCCGGCGCTGCCGACGGGCACGGTCACGGCCCCGGACCGGGGGTCGACCTCGGCCCGGGCCGTGGCGAGCGGCCTCACCGCCTCGATGGCGAGGTCGAGCTGTTCCCGCTGGGTAACCCGGAACTCGACCACGTCCCAACCGATGCGGTCCTTCAGCTGGTCCGGCGTGCCCGAGGCGATGACCTGGCCGTGGTCGATGACGGCGATCTCGTCGGCCAGGTTGTCCGCCTCCTCCAGGTACTGGGTGGTGAGGAGCAGGGTGGTGCCGTCGGCCACCAGGTCCCGGATGATCTCCCAGATGTCGGCCCGGCTGCGGGGGTCGAGGCCGGTGGTGGGCTCGTCCAGGAACAGGACCCGGGGATGGGCCACCAGGCTGGCCCCGAGGTCGAGGCGCCGGCGCATCCCTCCTGAATAGGTCTTGGCCGGCCGGTTGGCCGCCT
The DNA here is from genome assembly GCA_021325455.1 of Actinomycetota bacterium. Classification (GTDB taxonomy): domain Bacteria; phylum Actinomycetota; class Acidimicrobiia; order Acidimicrobiales; family JAJPHD01; genus JAJPHD01. The sequence goes on along the minus strand of JAJPHD010000022.1, from coordinate 46,158 downwards.
CGGCCAGCTCCAGGCGCTCCAGCAGCTCCGCCGCTCGCCGGCGGGCCTCACGTCGGCCCAGGTGGTAAAGGCGCCCGGCCAGCTCCAGGTTCTCCCGGCCTGTGAGCGTCTCGTCCACCGCCGCCTGTTGGTTGGCCAGGCCGATGATGCGGCGGACGGCCACGGCATGGCGCACCACGTCCAGGCCCTCCACGGTGGCCCGGCCGCCATCGGGCTCCAGGAGGGTGGTGAGTATGCGCACGGTGGTGGTCTTGCCCGAGCCGTTGGGCCCGAGCAGCCCCAGGACCCTCCCCCGGGCCACCGCCAGGTCGATGCCCCGCAGCGCCCTCACCGACCCGAAGGACTTGGTGAGGCCCTCTACCAGGACGGCCGGCCCGCTGCCCCCCGCCTCTCCCATCACGCCTCCTCCAGGTGCTCGATCAGCTCCTCGGCCTCCTCCAGGCCCACCTCCCCACTGGCCAGCCGCTGCAGGACGGCCAGGCGGCTCTCCCCGGGGCCTGGCGCCGGCCCTGGCGCCGGTCCGGGCGGTGCGGCCCCGCCCGGACCGGCGGCCAGCCCCAGGTGGGCCAGCAGGGAGTCGAAGCGAGCCCGGGCGGTGGGGTAGCTCACGCCCAGGTGACGCTCCAGCTCCTTCATGTTCCCCCGGGACACGAGGAACACACGGAGCAGGTCCCTCTCCTCGGGGCTGAGGGCGCAGAAGTCGCAGGCCTGGAAGGAGCCCGACAGCTCGGTCCCGCACGAGGGACAGCCGAGCCGGGTGAGGGTGAGCTCGTCCCCGCACACCGGGCAGTGGCGGGGCGCCTGGTGGGACCTCACACTGCCTCCCGGGCGGCCTCGGCCCGCACGTCCACGGCGCCCATGGTGGCCTCCACTTCCAGGGTGGCCCGGCCGGAGCCCACCACCATCTCCCGGGTGCCCACGCCCTTGCCCCGCCAGTCGCCGGCGTCACTGGAGAGCCGGACACGGCCCAGCTCGCAGCTGGCCTTGACCCGCACGTCGGAGCCGGGCTCCAGCACGACTGACACGGTGCCGGCGTCGCAGCGCACCCGGGAGGACCCTTCGGAGAGGCGCCCCCGCACCCGCACGGCGGCGGCCTGGGCCCGCAGGTCGAGGGGCCCGGTGACATCCTCCAGGGTCACCGAGCCCGCCGACACCTCCACGCCGACCCGGCGGCGCAGCCCCGACACGGTGGCGGCCCCGGCGCTCATGTCCAGCTCTACCTCCAGCTCCGGGTTGGCCCGCACCACCAGGGGCTCGACCAGGCGCTGCCACTCCCGCCAGTCCGGCCAGTCGTGCTGGTGGTGCCAGTCCCAGGGGCCGCCCCGCTCCCAGGGGGGAGGTCCGGGATGCGGCGGGGGGCCGGGGCGCTCCCCGTGCCTCCAGGCCCTCTGCTGGTCTCGCCACATGCGCTCCTGCTCACGCCAGGCCCTCCGGGCCAGCCGACCCAGCTGGGGGCCCACGAAGGAGAAGCCCCCCGGGCCCTCGTCACCGCAGCGATGGGCGCTCACCGTGAGGACGTCACCCTCCCGGCGCGCCTCGTGGTGGCCCTCCACGGACACCTCGGCCACGGTGGCATCGGCCACCACCCGCACGGGCCGGGCCGCGGCCCTCACGCGCAGGACCCGCAAGGGGGCCTCCTCTCCCCCGCCGGGCGCCCCGGGAGCGGGCCGGGCCCCGGCCTCCCCCGCTTCAGCGGCGCCGGCGGTCCCCCCTCTGGCCCCAGCCAGCCTGGCGGCCGCCTCCTCGGGGGTCATGCGTCCCTCGGCCACTGCTTCCAGGATGGCCCTCTCCTCGTCCGTCATGCAGAGAATGATAACCACACTTGACTGAATGTCAAGAGCAATTTGAGAAATGCGAGGGGCCCTTTTAACCACCTGCGGGCCCGGGGCCGTCCCCGCTAGGGTCCGGCCGATGGCTCCTGCGAGCGTCCTCACCCCGAGGTCGGAGGACTTCCCCCGCTGGTACCAGGATGTGGTGGCCAAGGCCGAGCTGGCCGACAACGGGCCGGTGCGGGGGACCATGGTGATCCGCCCCTACGGCTATGCCATATGGGAGCGCATCCAGGCCGAGATCGACGCCCGCATCAAGGCCACCGGGGCCCGGAACGCCTACTTCCCGCTCTTCATCCCCGAGTCCTACCTGCGCCGGGAGGCCGAGCACGTCGAGGGGTTCAGCCCCGAGCTGGCCGTGGTCACCTACGGAGGGGGCAAGGAGCTGGAGGAGCCCGTGGTGGTGCGGCCCACCAGCGAGACCGTCATCAACGCCTTCTTCGCCAAGTGGGTCCAGAGCCACCGGGACCTGCCCCTCCTCATCAACCAGTGGTCGAACGTGGTCCGCTGGGAGCTCCGCCCCCGCATCCTGCTGCGCACGACCGAGTTCCTCTGGCAGGAGGGCCACACCGCCCACGCCACCGAGGAGGAGGCCCGCCGCTACGCCCTGCGCATCCTCATGGACGTGTACCGCGAGGTGATGGTGGACATCCTGGCCGTGCCGGTCCTGACCGGGCGCAAGACCGAGCGCGAGCGCTTCGCCGGGGCCACCACCACCTGGACCTGCGAGGCCATGATGGGCGACGCCAAGGCCCTGCAGATGGGCACCAGCCACGAGCTGGGCCAGAACTTCGCCCGCGCCTTCGGGATCCAGTTCCAGACCGAGACGGGCGGGACCGCCTACCCCTGGCAGACCTCCTGGGGGTCCTCCACCCGCCTGCTCGGGGGCCTCATCATGGCCCACGGCGATGACGCCGGCCTCCGCGTCCCCCCCCGGGTGGCTCCCGTCCAGGTGGCCGTGGTGCTGGTCCGGGACGAGGAGGGAGCGGGCCAGGCCGCCGCCCAGCTGGTGCGCGAGCTGGCCGCCGCCGGCCTGCGGGTGGAGCTGGACGACCGGGTCGACACCTCCTACGGCCGGCGGGCCACGGCCTGGGACCTGAAGGGGGTGCCGGTCCGGGTGGACGTCGGCCCCCGGGAGCTGGCCGCCGGCCAGGCCACCCTGGCACGCCGGGTGCCGGGCACCAAGGAGACCGTCCCCCTCCGGGCGGTGAGCGAGGTCGTCCCCGCCGCCCTGGAGGAGGCCCAGCGGGACCTGCTGGCCCAGGCCGAGTCCTTCCAGAGGGAGCGCACGGCCGAGGTGAGCTCCGTGCCGGAGGCCGCCGAGGCAGGCCAGGCCGGCTTCGCCCGTCTGCCCTGGGCCTCGCTCGGTCCCGAGGGCGAGGCCGAGCTGGCCACCGCCGGCGTCACCGTGCGCTGCCTGGTGGGCCCCGACGGCGGCCTGCCCCTGCCAGGGCAGGACGCCGGCACCGTGGCGGTGGTGGGCAGGGCCTACTGAGGACCCGGGGGGACGGCCCGGGCCTGGCGCAGCCAGGCCCGGGCCGGCCCCACCACGTAGAACGACCCCGTCACCAGCACCACCTGGCCCGGGCCGGCCATCCGGCCGGCCCGGTCCAGCGCCTCCCCCACCGAGGGCGCCTCGGCCGCCCCTGCCCCCAGCCGTCGGGCCGCCTGGGCCACCACGCTCGCCGGCAGGCCCCGGGGGCTGGCCGGCGGGCAGGCCACCAGCACCGAGCCCGCCCCGATGCCCAGGGCCGAGAGCATCTCCACCGGGTCCCGCTCGGATAGGAGCCCCACCACCACCACGGCGGCGTCCCGGCCGCCGGTGGCGGCGGGGACCCCCTCCCTGGCAGAGGCGGCGCCGGCGGGGTTCTTGGCCCCGTCCAGCACGAAGCACGGCCCCCCTTCCACCTCCACCACCTCCAGGCGCCCGGGCGAGGCGGCCCCGGCCAGGGCCCGGGACACGGCGGCGGGCGGGACCGGCGCCTCGAGGAACGCCTCCACGGCGCCAAGGGCCGTGGAGGCGTTGGCAGCGTGGTGGGGCCCGGCCAGGCCCAGGTACACGGCCTCGTAGCGGGCCCCCGGCGTGAACAGGTCCAGGCACTGACCTCCTTCGGCCGGTGCGGCCGCCCCCCATCCGAAGTCGGCCCCCAGGCGCCAGGCGCGCCGGGCGGGAGTGGACGAGAAGATCGGGAGGAGGGAAGGGTCTATTTGGCCCAGGACCAGGTGCGAGCGGGCCTTGACGATCCCGGCCTTCTCCCTTGCGATGTGGGCCAGCGTGGGGCCCAGCACCTCGGCATGGTCCATGGCCACGTTGGTCACCACCGCCACCCTGCCATCGGCCACGTTGGTGGCATCGGCCCGGCCCCCGATGCCCACCTCCACCACGGCCGCCTCGGCCCCGGACTCGGCGAACCAGGTGAAGGCGGCCACCGTCAGCAGCTCGAAGTAGCCGGCCCGCTCGTCCCCTAGCGCCGGCCCCTCGGCCTCCAGCACCCGCTCCAGCAGCGTGGCCAGCGCCTCGTCCCCGATGGGCTCCCCGGCCATGACCAGGCGCTCGTTGGGCCGCTCCAGGTGGGGGCTGGTGTACACCCCGACCCGCTGGCCGGCCGCCCCCAGGAGGGCGCCGGCCAGGGCGGCGGTCGTGGACTTGCCGTTGGTCCCCGTGATGTGCAGGACCGGGACGGCCCGGTGGGGGTCGCCCAGGGCCCGGAGCAGGGCGGCCGTGCGGCGCAGGGAGGGTTCCCCCCGCCTTCCGGGCGGGGCCACGGCGTGGGCGTGGTCGTCCAGCCTGGCCAGGGCGGCCGCCAGGCGGGGGCTGGGAGTCACCAGCGGTGGGGGGAGGGTGGGTTGCATGTGAGTTGGTTGCCCCCTCCACGGGGGTGGCGAGGGGACAGGGCCCACCGTACCCGGCGGCGGGTGGTCTCTCTAGCACTAATAGTGCTGCATACTGTGCTTTCAGCACTATTAGCACTTTTAGCGTTGTCTTGACTACTTTTAGCCCTTCTGCTCTACACTAGCTGTATGAGGACAACTGCTATTGGTGCAGAAGGCCACCCTCCCTGGGCCCGGCACCATGCCACCGCCTGGGCCCTGGGGGTGCTGGTGCTGGGGGTGGTCCTGGCCTTGGGCGGGCTCCTCACCGGGCATTCCGCCCGCGGCCCGCTCTCCGCGCAGGAGGCCCTCACCGGCCAGCGGACCCCGGACGGCCTTGTGGCCCACTCCGCCGGCGCCGGGTCGGGGCTGGTCGTGGTGGCCCCCTCGGGGACCCTGAAGGGGAGCCGGATCGGCCTCATGGAGCTGAGGGAGAAGGCCCAGGATGGGGCGGCATCGGGGTCCGGCGCCTCCCAGAGGTACCTCCTGGTCCTGCACCGGGCCACCCGGGCCGAGCTGGCCCTGGCCCGGGCGGCCAGGCACCGCCGGCCCGCCCGGCCCCAGGCGCCGGCCACCACTGTCACCGCCCCGGCCACCACGCAGGCCCCCGTGACCACGCCGGCTCCCACCACCACGGTGCCACCCCCCACCACCGTCCCCCCACCTCCGACCACGGTCCCGCCGCCCCCCACGACGGCCCCGGCCCCGCCCACGACGGCCTCGGCGCCGCCCACGACCCAGGCCCCGGTGACCACGGCAGCGCCCCCCACGACCCAGCCGGCGGGCTATGGCTGCGCGGCCGCCATCGCCTACCTGCAGGCCCATGCCGCTCCCGGCTACACCTTCATCTGCCCCGGGTACGCCTGGGGGCACCAGGCAATGACCTGCTCCAACCACCCGCCGGAGTGCCCCATGGGGGTCTCGGAGATAGTGATCGCCGACCCCTGCCCGGCGGCGTACATGAACGAGGCCTCCAACAGCTGGGGCAACGCGCCCATCGACCCCTACGGGTACTGCACCAACTAGGGGCCATCCCCCGCCCCGCCGGGCCGGCGGGGCGAGAGGCCCGGTGGCTCCATCCCCCGCCCGGGGCGGGAGGCCCCGTGACCCCTCCCCGCCCGGGGCTACTGGGTCTCGGCCAGGGACGGTGCGCAGCGGGGCGTGGCCCGCAGGGACCGTCGCCCGGGCAGGCGGGCCGCCGGGAGCGGGGGGCCGAACAGGTGGCCCTGGGCCAGCCGGTAACCGAGCGACCGCAGGACGGCTGTCTGCTCGGGACGCTCCACCCCCTCGGCCAGGGTGGGCGTACCCAGGGCCGAGGCCATGGCCTGCACGGCCTTCAGGATGGCCACGTCGGTCGGCTCCCTCACCAGGTCGCCCACGAAGGACCGGTCCACCTTGATGAGGTCGGGCAGGAGCTGCTTCACCCGGCTGAGCGAGGAGTAGCCGGTCCCGAAGTCGTCCAGGGCCACCCGCACGCCGGCCGACCGGGCCTCGGCCAGGAAGTGGGCGGAGGCGTCGAGGTCGCCCATCAGGGCCGACTCGGTCAGTTCCATCCACAGGGCCGAGGGCGCCACCCCTGCCGACCGGCACACGTCCACCGCCTCGGCCACCAGCTCCTGGTCCTCCAGCTGGCGGGCCGAAACGTTGACCGACACCGACAGATGGCGCCGCCCCACCCGGTGCCAGGCGGCCAGCTGGGACACGGCCTCACGCAGGACCCAACCTCCGAGGGACCGGATGAGGCCGCTCTGCTCGGCCAGGGGGATGAACTCCGTCGGAGGCACCGGCCCCCGCCCAGGCACCTCCCAGCGGCAGAGGGCCTCGTAGCCCACCACCATCCTCGTGGCCAGCACCGTCACCGGCTGGTAGGCCAGCCACAGCTCTCCCCGGGCCAGGGCCTGGCTCAGGTCCGCCCTGGTGGCCAGGGTCATGTGGGCCCTCTCCTGCAGGCTGGGGTCGAACATCTCCACCCGTCCTCCCCCCCTCTCCTTGGCCCGGTGCAGGGCCGCTTCGGCCTGGGCCAGGAGGTGGGCGGGCCGGGTGGTGGCATTGCCGAGCGCCACCCCCACGCTGGCGGTGAGGATGGCATCCACCCGGCGGAGGCGGAAGCGGGCCTCCAGCCGCTGCTGCAGGCGGCCCGCGTAGGCGAGGGCCCCGGCCCGGTCCCGCATGCCGGTGGCCACCACCGCGAACTGGTCGCCGTTCAGCCGCGCCACCAGGTCCTGGCTCCGGGCCGCGGACCGGAGCCGGCGGGCGGCCGCCTGGAGGACCATGTCCCCGGCCAGGTGGCCACGGCTGTCGTTCACCAGGTTGAAGCGGTCCAGGTCCAGGACGAGGACGCAGGTCTCCCCCCTGCCCCCCAACCACCCCGGCTGGGCGTCGAGGCAGGCGATCACCCCGGCCCGGTCGGCCAGGCCGGTCAGGGGGTCGAAGCCCACGGTGCGCTCCGCCGGCTGGCCCAGGAGGAAGCCGCTGGGGAGGACGCTCGAGCCCGCCGTTACCCCTTGAGCCTGGGCCATAGCCGCCTTCCGATCCCCCGGCCACCCCGCTGCCCCCGCTGCTCCTCGGGGGCGCCTGTGGTCGACCACTAAAGGCGGGCAGTGTACCACCCATGGTGTGAGTTGGCCAGGGTGGTTGGCCCGCTCGGGTCAGTCACGGTCGGCAACCCAGTGAACTCCCAGACACCGCTCAGGTGCCTGCCAGGGTGGGTGCGTAGCGTCTCCTTCCATGCGACACAGGTTCCTCACCACAGCCCGGGCGGCCACCGCAGGAGCGTTGCTGGCCGGCGGGGCACTGGGCACCGGCGTGGCCTTCGCGGCCACCGGCGGCACACCATCGGCCACGGCTGGCACTCCGGCCCGGGCCAGCACGGCCTCCCTGGAGGCCAGCCTGACCCAGGCCGCGCCCAAGCGGCACGCCCGGCGCCGGCAGCGCCCCCTGGTCCCCCGCCGCATGGTCGGCAAGGTGGTCTCGGACTCCGCCTCGGGCGGCCTGTTCGGCCAGGGCCGGCTCGTGATCGCCCAGCCCGATGGCACCCAGACCACCTTCAGCCTGAGCAACGAGTCACGCGCCCTCCGCTATCAGGGCACCGGGCACCCGGCGGTGAGGGAAGCCCCCTCCGGCCTCCCCGCCGGCGAGGTGGTGGTGGTCATGGGCGCCCAGGTCGAGCAGGGCTCCTACTGGGCCGCCCGCATCATGGACAGCGGGTTCTCAGCCCGCTGAGGACCCGGGCCGGTCAGATCGAGGGGGCGAAGCTCACCTTGAGCTGCTCGCTCCGGTCCAGGGCCCGGCTGAGGAGCACCATGCCCCCCCGGGCCACCGTGCCCGGAGACCCAACGGGGCGCCAACCGGCGGGGCCGGCTCCCACCGAGACCGACACGTGGTCGGGGAACACCAGGGGCTGCTCCCCCAGGCGAAGCCGGTAGGTGGTGGAGGGGGCGAGGCGCCCCTCCAGGTGCATGACCAAGGTGGTGCTCCTCCCGGGAGGGATGGCCAGCCACGTGGAGTAGGCATGGGTGCCCTTCACCACCTGGGAGCCCACCCGGAGGGGCCGGGTGCCGTCCGTGCCGCCGGTGAAGGACAGGGGCGTGTACGCTGTGACCAGGAGCTCGCTGGTGCCCGGCCGGGCGTGGGAGCCCGGGTTCCCGATCACGTACCGGGGCTGGCCCCGGGCGGGGGCCAGGTTGGTGAGGCGCACGGACACCGTCGAGGTGACCTCCCCCGTGGCCGGGTCGTAGAGCACCCGGTCCCGGAGGGAGCGGCGCAGGTACCAGTCGATCTTGTTGGCCCCGGCGTCCTGGGTGACCACCTCCAGGAAGTCCCCCCTCCCCGGGGGGAGGAGCTCGCCGGCCGCCCCCAGTGACCGGAAGAGCTGCTCGGCGGCCCGGTCGTTGGCGTACAGCCTGAGGTGGCCGGCCTCGACCACGGGCCCCAGCACCTTGGCCAGGGTGGTGGGGCCGGGCAGGTGGGTGGCGGTGAAGCGGCGGAAGATCTCCTTGGTGGTCCGGGTGAGGAAGGCCTGGCGCACTGGGCCCCTAAGGGCCAGGTACTGCTGGTGCAGCAGCACGGGGCCGGCGTTGGCAGCGGAGAGCGGGGCCGGCCAGCCCGCCACGGCCACGGGCCCAGTAAGCTGGAGCACGGCGGCCAGCGCCGCCGGGTCCACGCTCACCACCCCGTCCACCGGGGGCAGGCCCCGCTGCCGGGCGGTCTCCTCGAGCAGGCGGGCGTCGGTGGGGAAGTCCGGGGAGAAGGTGTCGTCCACCGGATAGAGGGAGAGGTCGAAGCCCTCCCCGGCGGCCCAAGCCGCGGTGGGGCCGGGCACCCGGAGGGGGGCCGTCCCCGGGCCCGGGAAGGGTATGGCCTGCAGCGGCCCGAGGTGGAGGTGGCCGTGGTCCACACCGAGCACGGCCCAGTCCGCCACTATGCCCCCACCGCCGCGTGCCTCCACCGGGTCCTGGACCACCAGCAGGTAGCGCCGGGGACCGTGGGCACCGAGCAGGGTGGGTAGGGCCCTGGTGGCCAGGGTCAGCTGGTGCTCCTCGGTGGCCAGAGAGGCCACCTTGGCCTGCAGCGCCGCCTGCTTGTGGGCCACGGGGGGCACCAGCCAGGGCGAGCGGGCCCTGGCCAGGGCGGCGCCGGCCGAGGCCAGCACCCTCTCGCTGGAGCGCACGGCTGGGCCCAGGGCTTCCAGCCGGGCGATCGGTATGGAGCCGGCCGGCACGTCGGCGGTGGTCTGACGGGTGGCCCGGGCCAGGCTGACCGCCGTCCCGGTGGCCCGGGAGCCCTGGCCGGTGAGCAGGACCAGGGCCCGGTCGTTCTGGGCCACCACCGGCAGGAGCCGGGACGGCCAGGCCCACCAGGCGCTCAGGTCGGCATGGGCGGCGGAGAGGTCCAACGAGGACTGCGACAGCAGGGAAGCGGCCTGGGTGACGTGGCCGGCACGGGCCGCCGCCACCCCCGCCCAGGCCTCCTGGACCCCCTGCTCGGCCTGGGGCCGGGACTTGGCCACGCTGAGGCCGGCCAGGGCCAGGGCCACCACCCCCAGCCCGGCGACTCCCTCGACCACCCGGCTCGCCCACCGCCGCTCCCTCCGGCGGGCCTGGCGGTAGCCGGACAGGGCCAGGATGCCAAAGGCCACCGCCGCCGCCACGGCGCTGGTCCCGAACACCGGCGAGAAGGTCAGGCGGAGCAGGACCTCGGCCGTCATGGCCCCCACCAGGGCCCCGAGCACCGGGCCCCTCCCCCGCCTCCCGGCCAGGATGCTGCCCACCGTGAGGCCGAGGGCGAGGAAGGCCAGGGCCGTCACGGGCTGGCCGGGGGAGAACACGGCGGCGATCCCGGCGGCCAGGATCCAGGCCACCCGCTTGGCCCGGGAGGCGGCCAGGGTGCAGGCCAGGGCGAAGGCGGCCCGCAGGAGGGCATCGAAGGGCACCAGGCCCGTGGGCGCCCCCGGGGCCACCACGGCCCCCAGGGCGGCCAGAGCGCCCAGTGACCACACCGCCGGCCAGGAGCGCACCGACAGCACCCCCCGGGTGGCCCGGGAGAGGAGCAGCACGCCGCCCAGGGAGCCGGCGGCGAGGAAGGGCATGAGCGCCTCGTACAAGCCCTGACCCGTCCCTTCCCGTCCCTTCGCCTGCCCGCTGGTCGCCCGGTGCGCCGGTTCCCGCCACCTCTTGGCCGGCAGCTTATCGACTCTCCTTGACGTTGTCGCGCCACAATCAGTAATCTCAGGCAGGCGTCAGGGTGGAGAAGGGGGACGGTCAGGGTGCGGGCGAAGCGGTGGCGGTAGTACCTCATCCCTCGGCCGACCTGGGCCGAGGGCCCCTCGAGGGGGCCCCGGCCCCCCGATCCGAGCGGCCATCCTGGCAGGTCCGTTACCTGACGGCCCAGGCCGGCGCCGACACCGCCGGGGCCGTGCTGGCCGTCGTCATCGCCCAGCTGGTCCGCTTCGGCAACCTGGGGCAGGCCTTCAACACCACCGGGCTGCGGGTCCCCTACCTGGCCCTGGCCGTGGTGGCCGGGGCGCTGTGGACCGGGATCCTCGGGATCTCGGGAGCCTACGACCGGCGGGCGGTGGGAGCCGGGGCCGAGGAGTACCGCCGGCTCCTGGAGGCAGGCGTCCGCTTCCTCGCCTTCATGGCCCTGCTCAGCTTCGTGCTGGCCACCTCGGTGGCCCGCTCCGTGGTGATCCTGACCGTGCCCCTCGCCGTGGCCCTGAGCTGCCTGGGGCACCACCAGGGGCGCCGCTGGCTGAGCCGGGCCCGCCTCCGGGGCGCCTGCTCCTCCCGGGTGGTGGTGGTGGGCCCCCCCTCCTCCGCCACCGCCCTGGCCCGCCACCTGCGCCAGGCGCCCGAGGCCGGGTTGCGGGTGGTGGCGGTGCGGGCCGACTCGAGCGAGGAGTTCGTGGACCTCGGGGGCGAGGTGGTCCCCGTCCTGCGCAGCCGGGAGGAGATCCTGGAAGCCGTCCGCCTCGGCGCCGCCGACACTGTGGCGGTGTCCGACCCCTCTCGGCTCGGCCCGGGCGGCCTGCGCCACCTGGGCTGGCAGCTCGAGGGGATGGGGGCCGACCTGGTGGTGGTGCCCAGCGCCACCGACGTGGCAGGGCCCCGCCTGCGGGTCACCCCCGTGGCCGGCCTGCCGCTGGTGCACGTGGAGGAGGCCCGCTTCAGCGGGCTGGCCCGCCTGGTGAAGGGCGGCGCCGAGCGGGTCCTGGCCGGCCTGGCCCTGGTGGTGATGGCGCCCCTGTTCGGCGCCGTCGCCCTGGCCGTCAGGGCCAGCGGCCCCGGGCCCGTGCTCTTCCGCCAGGTCCGGGTGGGCAGGCACGGTCAGCCCTTCACCATGCTCAAGTTCCGGACCATGCAGGCCGGAGCCGAGAGCGCCCAGGCCGGCCTGGCCCACCTGAACGAGGCGGACGGGCTCCTGTTCAAGATCAGGAGGGACCCCCGGGTCACCAGGGTGGGCCGGGTCCTGCGCCGTTCCTCCCTGGACGAGCTGCCCCAGCTGTGGCATGTCGTGACGGGCCAGATGTCGATCGTGGGGCCCCGGCCCCCCCTGCCGACCGAGGTCGAGCGCTACGGGCCCGACGTCCGCCGGCGCCTCCTGGTGAAGCCCGGCCTCACCGGGCTGTGGCAGGTGAGCGGCCGCACCGACCTCCCCTGGGAGGATGCGGTCCGCCTGGACCTGCACTATGTGGACAACTGGAGCCTGATGCTCGACCTGGTGATCGTGCTGAAGACCCTCTCGGCGGTGGTGCGGGGAAGGGGCGCCTACTGAGGAGACCGGGGGCGGAGAGACGGCCGGCCGGCGGGAGAAGCAGGAACGATTTGCCAAGCCACCCCCCGGCGAGGCAAGATGGGCTTGCCCAGCTCGCCAAACGGCGGCTGGCCGGCTGGGTAGGGTGGAGTGCGCCGCCTAGGGAGGGGAGGGCTGATGGCTTCAGCTACTACCTCCGCGGTGTCTGCTCGGGAGTGCCTCGTCGCCATCGCGGCCATCTGCCGGTCGGCCCTGTCCCATCCGGACCAGGACGAGCGCCGGTTGGCCGAGGCGCTGGACCGTATCGCCCGGCTGGCATCCTGACGGGGGCCACAGGCAGGCGGAGCGGGTCGCTCCCGGGGGCCAGGCTCGTCCCACGGGACGGCCGGGCCCCCGGTGCCGGGGCCAGTTCCTACGACCAGGGCGTCTGGGGCCGCGCCTGGAGCTCCCCGTCCACCCAGATGTCCACTCGCTCGTTGAAGAAGGCCAGGAGGCCCTCGATCTTCGGGCACTCCGGGATGGGGAAGCGGTAGCTCCACACGCCGTCCTCCACCCGCTGGCCCCCGGCCTGGATGGACCAGTACGAGGCGACCCCCTTGTAGGGGCACTGCGAGGTGGTGGGGCTGGGCACCAGCAGCTCGGTGCGGACGTCGGCCCTCGGCAGGTAGTAGCGGGTGGGGAGGCCGGTCTCGAAGACCAGCCGGGGCCGGCGGCTGTCGGCCACGGTCTCCCCCCCCACCGCCACCCGGACATGGCGGGAGCTGTTGAGGACGTCCACCCGGTGGTAGGGGTCGCGGGGGTGGACGTAGACCTCGTCGTCCTCCTCGAACCAGGCGTCAGCCTTGGTCCAGTAGAAGGCCAGGTGCGAGGCGATGTCCTCCCTCCCCGGAAGGGGGGACTCGTAGCTCCAGGCGGCGTCCTCCACCACCACCTCCCCCACCCGCAAGGAGTAGTAGCTGGCCTCGCCCTTGTGAGGGCAGTAGCTCGTGGTGCTCGAGGGCTCCAGCACGTCGGCTCGGACGTCGCCCCGGGGGAAGTAGTAGACGGGCAGGTGGCCCGCCTCCAGGAGCAGGAGGGGATGGGCCGAGTCGGCCACCACCGCGCCCCCCACCACCACGCGAACCCGCTTGGGGCAGGGCTCCACCCGCACCTGCTCACCCCGGGGAGCGGCCAGCGTCTCAGTCATAGACGATGACCCCGCGGATGTTCTTGCCGGCGTGCATGTCCTCGTAGCCCTGGGCCACCTCGTCCAGGGTGTAGGTGCGGGTCACCAGCTCGTCCAGCTTGAGCCTGCCCTCCGTGTAGAGCCTCAGCATCTTCAGGATGTCGGTGCTCGGATTGGAGGCCCCGAAGAGCGATCCCTGCACCCGCTTCTGGAACAGCGTCAGCTCCCCCAGCGATATGGGCAGGCCCACCTCCATGATGTTGCCGAGGCCGGTCACCACCACCGTCCCCGCCTTGCGGATGGCGGAGAAGGCCTGGCCCACGTGCTCGGGCCGGGTCACCCCCACGGTCACGATGGCGCTGTCGGCCCCCTGCCCGTTGGTGAGGTCCTTGGCCAGGGCGGCCGCCTCCTCCATGGAGGCGAAGCTGTGGGTGGCGCCCAGCTCCTCGGCCTTTTCCCGCTTGAAGGCCACCGGGTCCACGGCGATCACGTAGGAGGCGCCGGCGTGGGCCGCTCCCTGCACGGCGTTGATGCCGATCCCCCCCACGCCCATCACTATCACCGTGTCCCCCGGCCTCACCCCGGCCGAGTTAACGGCCGACCCCCAGCCGGTCCCCACCCCGCAGCCGACCAGGCAGGCCCGGTCGAGGGGGATGTCGGCGGGGATCTTGACCGCCGAAGCCACCGAGACGGTGGTGTGCTCGGCGAAGGTGGATATGCCGCACATCTGGCCCACCGGCTGGCCCTCCAGGGTCATCCGGAAATCGGTGGGGTCGTCCCACCTGCTCCCCACCAGGAGGCCCGAACCGAGGTCGCAGAGGTTTTGCATGCCCGAGGCGCACCACCGGCAGCGCCCGCACCCGGGCAGGAACGAGAACACGACGTGGTCCCCCTCCTTGAACCCGGGCGTGTGGGGGCCCACCTCCTCCACCACGCCGGCCCCTTCGTGGCCCCCACAGAAGGGGTACACCCCGGCGGGGATGTCCCCGGTGGCCACATGGTCGTCGGAGTGGCACAGCCCGGAGGCCGCCATCTTCACCATGATCTCCCCCTGACGGGGCCCGTCCAGGTCCAGCTCGACCACCTCGTAGGTCCCCGGGGCCTTGTGCACCACGGCGCCGCGCGTCTTCATGCCTCCACCTCCTCGAATCACCGACGTGACCCACCCTATGCCCAATGTTGGGCCGGGTGCCGGGCGAGAGGGCCCTCCCCGGTCCGCCCTTCCCCTCCCCGGCGGTGGGGCCCGGCCTCAGCTTCCTTCCCGGGCGTCCCTCTGGGCCTGCCTGATGAGGGCGTGGGCCCGGCGCGCCAGGGCCTGGGCCCGGTGGGGGTTGATGGCCTGGCCGTGGAAGGCCGCCCCCTCGAGCAACCGGATCATCACCGCCCCCAGCCGGTCCCGCCTGGCCCCCAGGGCGGCGATCGTTCGCTCGTCCCTCTGGTAGGTGCCGTCATGGCCGGGGGACCCGCTGGCGATCCCCTTGGTGGAGAGGGTCAAGGTGGCCAACCCGAACGGTCCCACCGGCGACTCGATGGCGCTGTAGGCGGCGCCCAAGCGCTCATAGGCCGGGGCGGCCAGGGAAGCGGGCAGGTCCGACCGGTCGATGATCTCGGTGAGCACCCGTCCCTCGTGGGCGTAGTCGTCGGTGAGGCGGAGCAACGCCATCATGGTGGGGCGGGTGTCGCTCTGGCTGGCCCACACGTCGCTCGTACCGAGCTCCTTCACTCCCGGGCCCACGAAGGCCATCCACGACCGGTTGATGTCGGGGGAGATGTCGCCGTGGTTCCACACGTCGGTCTGGTACGCCTCACAGTTGGGAGTAGCGCAGGAGGTGCCGTCGGCCGACAGGTAGAAGTCCGGCTTGGCGAAGAGGGTGAAGGTGGGCGTGCGGGCCGGGTCGGCCGTGATCATGTGCAGCACCTTGAGCTCGACCGGGTCGGCCAGGTAGTTGGCCAGCCTCACCCTCTTGGCCTGGTAGGGGTCGACGGCGGTGAGACGGGCCAGCGCCCGGCCGAACGCCCGGACCTCGGGGGCTGTCCTGGCCGGCTGGCCCTGGAGGTACACGAAGGGGGCGGAGTCCGAGTGGACGGTGAAGGGAGTGGTTATGTGCTGCTGGCGGGCCAGGAGGCCCTGCACGTTCAGCCCCACCTCGCCCAGCTGGCGGTAGGAGCAGGTGATGACCACCCCGTTGCAGTTGGCCGGCGTGGGCCGGGAACCCACGTAGTGGTCGTTCTCGTCCTCGCCGAAGACGAAGAGCGTGTTGGTCTTGTTGATGCCCGCTGCTGCCAGCCGGCGGAAGAAGATGGCGAAGGCCCGGTTGTAGGCCCTCAGCTGGGACTCGTAGGTGGCCTCTCCCGGGCCCATCCCGTTGCCGGTCTGGGCGTTGTCGTGGGCGTCGGTGAGGTAGGTGTAGGTGACGGGTACACCGTGCTCCTGCATGTCCAGGGTGTAGGCCAAGGCGTTGACCGGCTGCATGCTGTCGTAGCCGGGGAACCCGGGGCGGCCGCTGCTGTCGGTTATCACCTGGCCGTCCAGGTTCGTGAGGGGCCCCGAGGGGCTGAGCTCGTGATCGAGGTACTTGGCCCCGAACACGGCCTGGTAGCCGCGGTACCCGCCCGGCTCGTCGGGGAGGCGGTCGGCAACGGGGCGCCTGTTGTCGGCGCAGAAGTCCGCCCCCCGGGCACAGTGCACGGACAGGCCCTCGAACTCGGTCTCGCTGGGGTAGTTCGGGTTCCGGGCGTCCCTGGCCTCGGCCGAGTGCGGGCCGAAGACGATGGGGACGTCGGGCAGGGCGTTCTCTATGTCCAGGTTGGCCAGAGCCACCTCTCCCACGTTGCAGCCCGCCCGGGTGAAGGGCACCCACGGTGCAGGGGCGATCTTGCCGGCGGCGTCGATGAGGTTGGGGGTGTGGTCGGGCCCGGTCCCGGTGGCGGTGGTGTAGCTGTCCACCGGGTCCGTCCAGTAGGAGAAGGAGCCGGCCTCGTCGGTGGTGCCGTTGGGCCGGTAGTAGAGGTAGCTGTTGGCTTCGGGTATGCCCTGGTTGTTGCCGTACTCACCCGTCTCGGAGGTCACCAGGTCATCGGCAGTGTGGGCGATGAGGGGGGTGTGGTCGTTGGTGAGGACGGTGCCGTTGGACTCCATGAAGTGCAGGAGGGCGGGCATCTGCTGGATGTCCGAGGGCACGTTCGGGACCTGGGGGGTCCGGGCCAGGTGGGTGTTGTCGAACTGGATGTAGATGACGTGCTTGATGGCACCCGAGGGCCCGAGGGCACAGGTCGGGTCGGGCCCGGCCGGCGAGCCGGCCCCCGCCGCCCTCCCGCCGCTCGGCGTGGCCCCATGGGCCGGTGCCGCCACCGCCAGTGCCGCCACCAGGGCCCCCGAGCAGGCTGCTGCCGCCAATCCCCGCCGATTCCAAGGAGCTGAAGCCACTTGGTCCCCCTCCCTCTGCCGAACTCGGGCGCGCTAAAGTTAGCCCGCGCCGGGACGGCTGCCAAGCTCGAATTCACGGTCCCCATGAACCCCCTTTCTCACCAGTGCCCGTACTGCGAGCTGCGCTTCGGAGAGGAGTGGGAGCTCCGCCACCACGTGGCCGCCGACCACCCTGACCGGCCACCCCTGGAGCGCTAGGCGCCCCTTTCGGGCCGGCCGTCCCCTGCCGCTCGGTCTCGACCGGGAACGGTGGTAGCCGGTGGGTCCCAGGGCACGGGGCGCAACGGCGGGGGGACCCCGAGCGGCTCGGAGCGGCAAGAGCCGGCTCCCGCCGCCCCCGGTAGCGTCGGGCGATCATGGGCTCCGAGGGGACCAGCCAGCCGTCCGCAGGTCGTGCCCGGCTGTCCCGCCGGGCCGCTGGCCCGGCCCGCACGGGCCACGCCGCCGCCGGGCTGGCCGCTGGCGCCCTCGGCACCGTCTGCTGGGGCTTCACGGGCATCTTCGTGGAGCTCATCTCGCTCCCGCCCCTGCCCGTTGCCCTCTACCGCCTCTGGCTGGGGGCGGCCATGATGGCCCTGGCCCTCCTGGCCGGGAGGAGGGGCCTCTCGTGGCGGGTCCTGGCCCGGTCCGTCCCCGGAGGGCTGTTCCTCGGGGCGGACATCGCCTTGTTCTTCAGCTCCTTGAAGTTCACGAGCGTGGCCGTGGCCACCGTCATCGGTGCCCTCCAGCCCGCCCTCGTGCTGGTGGTGGCGGGCCCCTGGTTCGGTGAGCGGCCGGGACGGAGGGGGGTGGCCTGGACCCTCACCTCCATCGCCGGGGTGACGGCGGTGGCGCTGGGGGGCGGCATACCGAACGGCCCCGGCGTCCTCGGGGACTGCCTGGCGGTGGCGTCCCTGCTCGCCTTCACCGGCTACTGGCTCCTGTCCAAGCGAGCCCGGGCCGCCGGCGTGGGGGCCGGCCAGTACACGGCCGGGGTCATGCTGGTGGCGGCCCTGGCCCTTACCCCTGTCACCCTCGCCTCCGGCCAGTCCCTGGGGCCGGGCACCGGGAGGGACTGGGTCCTCCTGGTCCTCCTGGCCGTGGTCCCTGGCGCCGGGCACCTCCTTTTCAACTGGGCCCACCGCTTCGTGGACGTCTCGGTGTCCTCCGTGATCGGAGCCGGCAACCCGGTGGTGGCGGGCCTGGCCGCCCTGGTGATCCTCCGCCAGCCCCTATCGGTCGTCCAGCTGGCCGGCGGTGCCGTGGCCGTGGTGGCCATAGCCGTGGTGGCCAGGCAGGCCGCCGGCGGCCGGGGCCACACCGCCGGCCGTGGCTCCCTCGCCCGGCAGGTCCTCAGCCGGAGGCCGGGGCGCCCCCTCCTCCCGCCAGCCACCGCCGGAGAAGCGCGCCAGCCCGCCGGCCAGCAGCCCGCCGGCTCCCCGCCGGGCTGCCCCCATGCGGCCCAGGCGGGCGGCTAGGCCGTCGACCCCCACGTCGGCAGCCAGAGCCCCGGCCGGCGGCAGCAGGACCAGCACCGGCAGGCCATAGCGGTAGCTGAAGCCGGCGGTGAGAGAGGGGGTCAGCAGCAGCACCAGCCCGCTGGCCGCCAGCAGCAGGCCCGCCCAGCGGGCCTGCCTCCGACCCGTTCGCCGGCGCACCAGCCCGAGGGCCGCCAGGCCCGCCCCCACCAGGCAGGCCAGCAGCAGGGGGCCCTCGGTATAGGCGATGGACTGGTAACGGCGCAGGGGCGTGAAGAGGGCCGGGTCGAGATGGGGCCGGATGGGCTGGAGCCGCAAGCCGTGGTTGGCAAAGAACACGTGCAGCTGGTCCCGGTAGGGCTGGAGGGCACTGGTGGGGAACCGCCAGCGCTGCAGGTCGACGGTGTTGGTGCCAGGCGTCATCCACCGGCCCGGCGTGAAGTAGTGCCAGGTGTCGCCGGCCACCACGGCGGCATACTGCAGCGGCTGGTGGATCACCACCTCCTTGAAGAACTTCTCGGCCAGGGCATTGCGCTGGCGGGGCGATCCCAGCCCCGGCTGGTAGAGGGGCGAGCCCACCGGGTCCCACACGTAGAACTCGAGGTTGTGGGACCGCAGCCCCACGGGCAGGGCCGGGCAGAGCCGGCGCACCTTCCGGGGCAGGGGGTAATCACAGGTGGCGAAGGGGGCGACCCTCCCGTAGAGCTGGTAACCCCCTCCAGCCGAGAGCCCCGAGTACCCGCTGGCGCTGCTCATCCACATGCTGTACCCGGTGAGGGCGGCGGCGCAGACGGCCGCGAAGACGAGCAGGGACCGCCAGTGGCGGCGGAGGAGGAAGTAGAGGGCGACGCAGGGCAGCACGGGGGCGGCCGCCAGCCGGGTGAGGACGGCGCCGACCAGGAGCAGGCCGGCCACGGCTGCCCCGAGGGGCCTCACCCGCCGCCGCCACAGGAGGATGGCCATGGCCACGACCAGGAGCAGCTCGAGCAGGGTCTCGGCCATGATGAACTGCTCTATGTCGAGCTGGTACCCGTCGAGCAGGATGGGCAGGGTGGCCAGGGCGGCCAGGGTCCGGCGCACCCCCAGGCGGAGCAGGAGGACATAGACCAGCACCGCCATGGCCAGGCCCAGCACGTGCTGGGCGTCGGTGACCGCCCCGATGGAGCCGGCCGGGAAGAAGGCGCGGAGGAAGAGGGAGTACCCCACCGGGTGGCCGACCTGGGCCACGGCCCCCGGGTGGGCGGCGTCGTAGAGATAGGTGAAGGAGTCACCGAACAGCTCGAGAGCAGGCCGGTAGGCCAGGGCCACCAGGGCCCGCATGGCCGCCCCGCCCAGCAGGAACAGTAAGAAGAGCCAGTGCCTGGCCACGGCCCGCAGACCAGGCCCGGCCAGGCGGCGCCCGGGCCGGTCGGTCGAGGTGTCCCGGGCAGCCACGCCCCCCGGAGGGGCGGAGGGCGTCACGGCACCCGTGGTCGAAGGGTCAGGCGAGCTCACAGGACTGGCATTCTCCTGATCGGGGAAGGCTTCAAGGTCTATTCAGATGCCCTCGGGCTGGTCTGCCCAATCCTGGCCGGGCTCCCATGTGAGAACGGTGTGAAGGACGGGCCCGGGGCCGCCGCCCTGGGTCCGGCCCTCCTGGCCCAGGGCCGGGGCCAGGCACCCCCCGGGCCCGCCGACGGCTCGGCGGGAGCCGACGGCCCCCCGCCGGAGGGCAGGAAGACCCGCACCACCGCTCCGCCCCCGGGCCGGTTGGCCACCTCGGCCCGCCCGTGGTGGGCGTCGACGAGGGCCTTCACGATGGCCAGGCCCAGTCCCGCCCCGCCGTGGTCACGGCTGCGTCCCTGGTCCGGCCGCCGGAACCGCTCGAAGGCGTGCGGCAGGAACTCCTCCGGGAACCCCGGCCCCCGGTCGACGACCTCGATGACGGCCCCGCCCGCCTCCTCCCGCACCCGCACCTCCACCCCGGACCCCCGGGGGGCGAAGCGCAGGGCGTTGTCGATGAGGTTGTCCACCACCTGGCGGATGCGGGCCTCGTCCAGGGACAGGCCCAGATGGTCGGGTGCGTCCAGCACCAGGTCCACCTCCCCCCTGCGGGCCCGGTCGGAGAAGGCCTCCACCGACCGCTGGGCCACCGCCACCACGTCCCCGGGTGAGAGCTGGGCCAGCGGGGCGGTCTCGTCGCTCCGGGCTAGCAGCAGCAGGTCCTCGGCCATCCGCACCAGCCGCTCGGTCTCCTCGGCGGCGCTGGCCACCGCCTCGGCCAGCTCCTCCCTGGTCCGGCCTTCCCGGTTGGCCAGCTCCAGCTCGGCGCGCAGGATGGCCAGGGGCGTGCGCAGCTCGTGGCTGGCGGCGGCCACGAAGCCGCGCTGGCGGCTGATGGCGCTCTGCAGGCGGTCCAGCAGCTGGTTCAGGGTGAGGGCCAGGGCCGCCACCTCGTCCCGGGTGGCGGGCACCAGGAGGGACGCCTCCCGGTCCCTCTCCGAGATCTCGGCCGCCTGGCGCCGCATCCTCTCCACCGGGGCCAGAGCCGCTCCCGCCAGCAGCCAGGCTCCCAGACCGGCCACGGCCACGGCCAGGGGGCCCCCGATCGACAGCGCCAGCTCCACACGGTGGACGGACTGGTCCAGGATGGCCAGGGACTCCCCCACCACCAGCACGGAGTCAGGAGAGGAGCCGGACAGGGGCTCGGCCAGGAGGAGGTAGGGAGCGCGCTGGGCGGTCCCCACCGTCTCCTGCATGTAGATGCTGCGGGCCATGGCCCGGGACATCTGGGCCCGGCTGAGCAGGGGGGAGCCCAGGTCGCGGCTCGAGGACAGGGTCACCCTGCCGGCGGGCGTGACCACCTGGTAGATGGTGTCGCCGTCTATGTCGACCCGGCTGAGGTCCTGGTCCGCCCGGTTCCGGTCGGGCAAGGTCTGGGCCAGCGCCGCCGCTCGGCTCTGGAGGGCGCTCACGACCGAACGGTGGAGGCCCGCCGCCAGCAGGTTGACGAACAGGAACCCGCCCGCCCCGATGAGCAGGGCCGCCCCGGTGGCAAAGACCAGGGCCAGGCGGACCCGCAGGGGCATGGGTCAGCTCACCGCCTGCTCGGCCCCCAGGATGGCTCGTCCCCCCGCCCCGGGGTGCTCCCGGAGCCGGTAGCCCATGCCCCGCACCGTCTCGAGGTCATCCCGCCCGAAGGGACGGTCGATCTTGCGCCGCAGGTAGGCCACGTACTGGTCCACCACGTTGGAGGTGCCGTCGTAGGCGAAGTCCCATACGTGGTCCAGGATGCGGGTCCGGGTGAGCACGGTGCCCGGGTTGCGCATGAACAGCTCCAGGAGGGCGAACTCCTTGGCCGAGAGGGACAGCTCGACCTCCCCCCGCCACGCCCGCCGCCGGGCGGGGTCGAGGCGCAGGTCGCCGACCTCCAGCACGGCCGGCCGGGCTCGCTGGCCCCGCCGGACCAGGGCCCTCAGCCGGGCGGAGAGCTCGGCGAAGCTGAACGGCTTGGCCAGGTAGTCGTCGGCCCCGGCGTCGAGGCCCTCCACCCTGTCCTCCACCTCGGTGCGGGCCGTGAGCATCACGATGGGCGCCCAGCACTCGGCCGAGCGCAGCCGCCGGCACACCTCGAAGCCGTCCAGCTCGGGCAGCATGACGTCCAACACGATGGCGGCGTAGTCGTTCTCGGTGCCCATCCAGACGGCCTCGGGACCGGTGGTGGCCAGGTCCACGGCGTAGCCGTCCTCCTCCAGGCCCCGTTTGAGCAAGCGCGCCATGCGGATGTCATCCTCGACCACCATCACTCGCACACCGCCACCGTAGGGCGGGGCAGATGTGAGGATGATGTGAGACGAGTGGCACTCTCCTTCCGGGCACCCTCCGTGGCCTGGAACCGGGGGCCCGCCCTGTGCTTGAGTGACGTCATGCGGTGGCTGAGCCGGGGGGGAGCGGTGCTGGCGGGGCTCCTCCTGCTCGCCCCCGGGGTGGGTGCCCGGTCGGGGGCCGGCCGGGCCGGCAGCCAGGCCACCTTCACTCCCCCGCCCATCCGCCATGTCTTTGTCATCATGCTCGAGAACAAGGACTATGCCGCCACCTTCGGGGACCCGGGGGCCGACCCCTACCTGGCCAGGACCCTCGTGAGCGAGGGCGCCCTGCTCACCCGCTACTACGCCACCGGCCACGAGAGCAACGACAACTACGTGAGCTTCATCTCCGGCCAGGCGCCCAACCCCGCCAACCAGGCCGACTGCCAGTACTTCACGCCCTTCAGCGACACCGGGACCGTCTACCCGGGCCAGGCCGTCGGGGACGGGTGCGTGTTCCCCGGCCAGGTGCCCACCCTGGCCAACCAGCTCACCAGCCACGGGTTCACCTGGAAGGGGTACATGCAGGACATGGGCAACGACTCCACCCGGGACCACGGGACCGTCTGCGCCCATCCGGCCCTGGGGGCCAAGGACGACACCCAGGCCGCCGTCCCCGGCGACGGGTACGCCACCCGGCACGACCCCTTCGTGTACTTCGAGAGCATCATCGGGCACCCGGCCTACTGCGACTCCCGGGTGGTGCCTCTCGGGAGCACGACCGGGGCCCTGCCCAAGGGCGTCCCGCCCGGCACCACCGGGCTGGCCACCGACCTCAGGTCGGCCAGTACCACCCCTAACCTGGCCTTCATCGTCCCCAACCTCTGCTACGACGGGCACGACTACCCGTGCAAGAACCAGCCCTCCGGCTCGTCCGCCCTGGCCGACATCGACGCCTTCCTCAAGACCTGGGTCCCGCTCATAACGGGCTCGCCGGCCTTCAAGCGCAACGGGCTCCTCGAGATCACCTTCGACGAGTCCGCAGGGCCCAAGTCGGACTCGTCGGCCTGCTGCAACGAGACACCGGGGCCCAACTCCCCCCTGCCCGGCATCGACGGCCCCGGAGGCGGGCGGGTCGGGGCCGTCCTGCTGTCGCCGTTCATCAAGCCGGGCACCGTGACCACCCGTGCCTACAACCACTATTCATCGCTGGCCTCCGTGGAGCAGCTGTTCGGGCTCCCGGCCCTCGGCATGGCCCGGACCGTGAGCACCCGGTTCGGGCCCGACGTCTACACCAACTGACCGGGGTGGGCGATCGCCGGGAGCGGCCGGGCGGGGTCCTGGTGGTGGGCTCCGTCAACGAGGACGTGGTGCTGCACGTGGGCCGCCAGCCCCGGCCCGGGGAGACGCTGCCAGCCCGGTCGGTGACCCGCTCGCCGGGGGGCAAGGGGGCCAACCAGGCCGCCGCCGCGGCCCGCCAGGGCACCCGGGTGCAGCTCCTGGGCCGAGTGGGCGAGGACCCGGCCGGGGCCCGGATGGTGAAGGCCCTGGACGAGCGGGGCGTCGACACCGCCCTGGTGGAGGCCGATGCCTCTGCTCCCACCGGCGCCGCCTACATCCTCCTCACCCCGGACGGGGAGAGCACCATCATCCTGGAGGGAGGTGCCAACCAGCGGCTGAGACCCGACCACGTGCGCCTCCATGCCGCCGATGTGGGGAGCTGCGCCGTCCTCCTCGTCCAGATGGAGGTCCCCACCGCCACCGTGGTGACCGCCTTGGAGCTGGCCCGGAAGGCCGGTGCCCGCCGGGTCCTCAACCTCTCACCCCCCGCCGGGCTGCCCGCGGAGGCCCTGGGAGGGATCGACCCCCTGGTGGTCAACCAGCACGAGGCGGCCATCCTGCTCGGCCGGGGCTCCGTCGGCGTGGAGGGAGCCGAGGGGGCAGCCGCCGAGCTCCTCTCCCGGGGGCCGGCGTCGGTGGTCCTGACCCTCGGTGCCGCGGGGTGTGCCGTGGCCACCCCGGCGGGCACCAGGCGGCTGGAGGCGCCGCCCGTGGCCAAGGTGGTCGACACCACCGGCGCCGGCGATGCCTTGGCAGGCACCCTGGCCGCCGCCCTGGCCGGCGGGTCCTCCCTCCTGGACGCCGTCCGCCTGGGACAGGAAGCGGCGGCCCGGGCCGTCGGCCGGTTGGGGGCCCAATGAGCACCCTCGGCGCCAACCCGGCCCGCAAGGTCATCCTGGACTGCGACCCGGGCCACGACGATGCCATCGCCATCCTGCTGGCCGCAGGGTGCAGCGAGATCGAGCTGGTGGGCATCACGACCGTGGCGGGCAACCAGACCCTGGACAGGACCACTCTCAACGCCCAGCGGGTCTGCACGGTGGCCGGGATCACCGCTGTCCCCATCTGCGCCGGCTGCGACCGGCCCCTGGTGCGGCCCCTGGTCACGGCCGGGCACATCCACGGCTCATCGGGCCTCGACGGGCCGGACTTGGCCGCCCCGCAGGTCCCGGTGAGCGAGGAGCACGCCGTGGACTTCATCGTGCGCACGGTCATGGAGTCCGAGGGCGACATCACCCTGGTCCCGGTGGGCCCCCTCACCAACCTGGCCGTGGCCCTGCGGCGCCAGCCCCGCATAGCCGAGCGGGTGGCCGAGGTGGTCCTGATGGGAGGGTCGGCGGGGCGGGGCAACCACACCCCGGCGGCGGAGTTCAACATCTTCGTGGACCCCGAGGCGGCCGCCGCCGTCTTCGGGGCGGGGTGGCCGGTGACCATGGTGGGCCTGGACCTCACCCGCCAGGCCGGGGCCACGGCGGAGGTCCGCCGCCGGGTGCGGGACCTGGGCCACCCCGTGGGCCAGATGGTGGCCGACATGCTGGAGTTCCTGGGGGCGGCCTGCCAGCGGGAGCAGGGGGTGGCCGACCCGCCGCTGCACGACCCCTGCGCGGTGGCAAGGGTGGCCCGCCCGGGACTGGTCGAGGTGGTGGACGCCCACGTGGCCGTCGAGCTGAGGGGGGAGCTCACGGCAGGCATGACCGTCACCGACTTCCGGGGCCGGGCCGGGCCCCCCAGCTCCAAGGTGGCCCTCCACCTCGACCGCCAGGGGTTCTGGGACTTCCTGGTCGAGACCCTGGCCCGCTTCCCCCGCTGACCTTGCGACCACGGGGGAACCACCGTCCCATGGGTCCCACCGGGCTGGAGCTGGCGGCCGGCCTGGGCCTCACGCTGGTGCTGGCGGCGGGCCGGGGCCTCACCGGGCTGGTGCTGGCGGCGGGCCGGGGCCTCACCGGGCTGGTGCTGGCGGCCGGCCTGGTGGTGGCGGCCGGCCTGGCCCTCTCCGCCTGCACCAGCTCGTCCCCGGCCGTGCCGCCCACGACATCGGCATCGGCCCCGTCTGTCCCCCCGCCGCAGGCCGAGAGGGTGACCCTCACCAACTCCGGCCACGGGCGCACCGTCCACCTGCGGCCCGGCCAGGAGCTCGAGCTGAGGCTGGTCACCTGTCCGCACTGCTCGGGGGCCTGGGCCCTCACCAGCCGGCCCGACCCCCGGGTCCTCAGGCTCGTCGCCACCAGGCTGGCCGCCCCTTCCCGCCCCGGGGCGCGGCCCAGGAAGGCCCGGAGGAACGAGCTGCCTGGCCCCGTGCTCACCATCCTCACCTTCCGGGCCACCTCCCCGGGAAGGACCACCCTGCAGGCCACCGGACCGCCGGGCAGCCCCCACATCCCGGGCTCGTCGTACCGCTTGACCGTCATCGTGACGGGCTGAGGGGGAGGGGGACGGGCCGAGGCTGAGGGGGACGGGCCGAGGCTGAGGGGGAGGAGCGAGCCTCCCTCGTTTATGATGGCCCAGGACAAATAGTGGCAACAAGGTGACAAGCTGGGGAGACGGGATGGCGGTCGGCGGCAGAGGAGGGTGGCGGGCAAGGCGGGCCAGCACCCTTGCCACAGCTCTGGTGGCGGGCCTCACGGCCTTCGGGCTGGCCCTCGCCCCGGGCGCAGCGGCGAGCGCTCCCGGCCCTGCCGCTGGCGCTCCCGGTCCTGCCGCCGGCGCTCCGGGCGCACCGGCACGGGGGAGCGCCAACGCCCCCTCCGGGCAGCGTCTCCCCCGGGTCCCCTACAACCCCATCGGTGCCGACAAGGCCTTCGCCGCCGTGCGGGGCCCGGGCTATGAGCAGGCGCTCACCCAGGCCCGCAGGGAGGCGGCCAGCCGGCCGGCCCGGGCCTTCGCCACCTCCACCAGCAGCCCCATGGCCCCCGCGCCGGCCTGGACCCCCCTGGGGCCGGCGCCCATCACCCAGGACATGGCCGGTGCCAATGCCGGGCGGGTGACCGGCCTCGCCCTCGCCCCGGGCAGCCCCCAGCCCATCTACGCCGCCAGCGCCGGCGGAGGCGTGTGGTCCTCGACCAACAACGGGCAGAGCTGGGGGACCGGCACCGACACCCAGCCCGACATCGCCATGGGGGCGGTGGCGGTCGACCCCTCCGACCCCAAGGTGGTCTTCGCCGGCACCGGCGAGAACAACGAGTGCGGGGACTGCTTCTACGGGGACGGGATCATGGTCTCGACCAATGGGGGCCAGAGCTGGGCCACCCACAACCCCAACGGGATGTTCACCGGCGTGGACGTGGCCCAGCTGGCGGTGGAGCCGGGGGCGGGCTCGCTCTCCACCACGGAGGTGCTGGCCGCCACCTCCAAGGGCCTCTACGTGTCCACCGACGGGGGCACGAGTTGGGCCAAGGAGTCAGGCACGGGTTGGAAGCTGAGCTCGTCCAACCCCGACGTGACGGCCGTGGCGGTGGACGCCGACACGGCGCCGTTCACCATCATCTACGCCGCTGTCTACAAGGTGGGGGTGGAGCGCAGCGTGGACAACGGCGCCACCTGGACCACCGTCCTCCCCAACTCGTCCATCCCGAGCAGCGCCGGGTTCGAATTCGGTGCCATCGGCCTCTACCCGGGAGCCTCCGCCGCCACCACCACCCTCTATGTGTCGGTGGGCTCCTGGACGGGCTACGTGGGCATGTGGAAGTCCACCGACGGGGGCACGAGTTGGAGCCGCCTCACCTCGGTGCCGTACTTCACCGGCCAGGACTACGCCTACAACGGCAGCTCCACCGGGGACAGCGGTGACCAGTCCTGGTACGACAACGTCGTCGCCGTGGACCCGTCCAACCCCGACGTGGTCCTGGCGGGGGGAGAGACGGTGGTGGAGTCGGCCGACGGGGGCAAGACCTGGCACAACATGAACGGTGGCGGGTTCTTCCAGGTCTCCACCGACCTCTTCCACGCCGACATCCACGCCCTCGTGTTCGACAGCGCCGGCGACGTCTACATCTGCTGCGACGGGGGGGTGTGGGAGCTCAGCGCCACCGGGGTGGCCAACCCCGGGTCGGTGTCGTCATCGGACTACAAGAACCTCAACACCAACCTCGACATCACCCAGTTCTATCCCGGGGTGGGCTCCAACAGCACGGCCAGCGAGCTCCTGGCCGGCGCCCAGGACGTGGGCACCGCCCTCTACACCGCTTCCTCCAGCCACCCGGCCCCCTGGGTGGACGAGGGTGGCGGGGACGGCGGCTTCTCCGCCATCGACGAGGCCAACCCGAGCTTCCAGGCCCTCACCGCCGACGGCTACCTGTACACGACCACGGACGCCTGGCAGAGCACCCCCAACCCCGTGCTGGAGCCCGGCTGCAGCGGCGTGGACTGCTACACGTACTCCAACTTCAGCCCCCCCTTCATCGTGGTCTCGGGGTCCTCGGGCCCCACCATCTACTTCGGGGCCGCCCACGTCCACCGTTCAACCGACGGAGGCGGCAGCTGGACGACCCTTCCCACCTACTCGGGGTCCGAGGTGTCGGCCATAGCGGTGGCCCCCAGCGACCCCCAGGTGGTCTACGCCGCCTGGGACGACGGCACCCTGCAGATGTCCACCAACGGCGGCACGTCCTGGACCACCCTGGCCAGCGGGGGAGGACCGTGGGGTGCCGACTACATCACCCACATCTCGGTCAACCCGGCCCAGCCCTACACGGTCTACCTCAGCGCGGCCCAGACCTTCCCCCAGTACTCCGTTCAGTCCGCCCACGTCTACGAGGGGACCAACCTCGCCAGCCAGCCCTCCTGGACCGACCTGACCGGTGACCTCCCGGCCCAGGTCCCGGTGAACTCGGTGGTCCCCGACGGCAGCGGCGGCCTCCTCGCCGCCACCGACGTGGGGGTCTTCCAGGCCGTCACCCTGAGCGGGACCTCGACGACCTGGGACCGGCTGGGAACGGGCCTGCCCAACGTCCAGGTGATGGACGTGGCCAGGGAGCCCAACGGGGCCGTGGTGGCCCTCACCCACGGGCGGGGCGCCTGGGAGATCCCGGGCGGGCTCCAACCGGCCCCCGGGCTGACCCCGGGGGCGGCCGAGGCTCCCAACCACCAGGAGATGCTGGCCGTCACCAGGCCGGACGGGTCGGTGGCGGTGGCCACGTGGTACCCCGGCCAGCAGTGGTCCATCCCCACCGACCTCCACGGCCACGCCGTGGGGGGGCCAGCCGTGGTGTCCACCGGGAACGGCGACTTCGACGTCTTCGTCCGGGGCACCGACAACGCCGTGTGGGAGAGAGACGACCGGGGGGGGCAGTGGTCGAAGTGGTGGTCCCTGGGGGGCAGGATCGCCGGCCAGCCCGGGGCGGCCCTGGACGGGTCTTCGTGGGTGGCCGTGGTGGCCGTGGACCCGAGCGGCCACATCTGGGAGCGGGGCGCCAACAAGACCAGCGGATGGTGGGAGGTAGGCGGCATCCTCTACCAGGGGACCTCCCCCGCCGCTGCCGCCCCCTACTCCGGCCACCTGGCCATCTTCGGCACCGGGACGGACAAGCAGCTCTGGTACCACCTGGACGGGAGCTTCCATGACCTGGGGGGCGCCGTCGACCCGGCCCCCCCGGGGGCATCCAGCACCAGCTCGGGCCACCTGGAGGGGTTCGTGCGGGGCACCAACCGGGCCCTCTACCACCGGTGGACCACCACCAGCGGGTGGAGCGCCTGGTCGGACCTGGGCGGCGTCCTGACCAGCGGGCCGGCTGTGGCCTACCGGCAGGGGTCGGGCCGCGAGGACGTGTACGCCCTCGGCACCGACGGCCAGGTCTGGCACCTGGCCCAGGTCTCGGGCCACTGGGGCCGCTGGACCCTGGTTCCCTGAGGCCCGCGGGCGGGCCGGTAGTTGACACCGGGGCCGCCCGGCAATAGAAGTGGGCCATGGTGGCGGGAGAGGTCTCCGGCCAGCCCGCGGCCGTCGGAGCCACGGGCCTGCGCCGGGAGGCCATCGGACTGCGGGAGGTGCTGTTCCAGAGCATCACCGACATGGCTCCCGGTGCCGCCATCGCCGCCTCCATCCCCACGGGGGCGGCCTTCGCCGGCGGCTCCCTGCCCCTGTCGGTGGTGTTCGCCCTCATCGCCTCCCTGTTCTGCGCCTCGTGCATCGCCGAGCTGGCCCGGGAGCTCCCTGCCGCCGGCTCCATGGCGACCTACACCGCCCGGGGGCTCCACCCCTCCATCGGCTTCCTCGTCGCCTGGGGGTACTTCATCGTGGGGGCGCTCATCCCACCCCTGGTCCTGCTGCAGCTGGGCTTCACCGTGGCCGGCACCATCCACGCCGAGTTCCCGGCCTACTCCGCCGGACTGTGGTGGCCCTGGACCATCCTGGGGGCGGTCATCGTGCTGGCCGCCGGCTACTACGGGATCCAGACCTCGGCCCGCATGGGCACCCTCCTCGGTCTGTTCGAGATCCTGGTCTTCCTGGTGCTGGGCGTGTTCTTCGCCGTGCACGCCGGCTCGGCCAACACGGCCTCGGTCTTCACCCCCGCCCACACCCCTCCCGGCCATCGCGGCATCGCCGGGGTGATCGCCGGCTCGGTGTACACCATCTTGGCCTTCGGGGGGTTCGAGGCCGCCGCCCCGCTGGCCGAGGAGGCCCGCAACCCTCGCCGCACCGTGCGCTGGGCCGTCCTGCTGGCCACCTTGGGGATCGGGCTTCTCTACATATTCACTACCTACGCCGCCTCGGTAGCGTTCGGGCCGGGGCGCTTCACGCACTTCGGGGCGGCCGGCCCCGACTCCTGGGTCGGCCTGGCCCGGGCTCTCTACGGCATCTTCTGGGTGTTCGCCTTCCTCGCCATCGTGAACTCCACCATCGCCAACTCCAACGCCGGGGTGAACGTGGCCAGCCGGACCGCCTATGCCATGGGCCGCATCCGCGCCTTTCCGGCGGCCTTCTCCTTCGTCCACCCGCGGTTCCGCTCCCCGGTGGTGGGGATCGTCTTCACCTTCCTCTTCAGCCTGGCCGTGGCCCTCGGCCTCGGGTTCGGCTACGGGCCCACCACCGCCTTCGCCATGGTGGGCACGGGGCTGGTCATCATCTTCGTGGGGATCTACATCCTCGTGGACGCCGCCTGCATCGGCTACTTCGCCCGCCGCCGGGGCTGGAGGCTCAGCCCCCTCCTGCACGTGGTCTTCCCCGTCCTCGGCATCCTCACCTTCATCCCCGCCTGGCTCACCGCCGTGGGCGCCCCGGCCTTCTCGTTCATCTCGCCCCTCACCGCCCCCCTCTCCTACATGGGCATCGCCGTCGGCATCTACATGCTGGTGGGGCTCGGCTACCTGGTCGTGCTGTACGTGCGGGACCCGAGGCGGGTGGTCGAGGTCGGCCTGGTGCACCTGGACCTGCCACCAGAAGGTGAGTGAGAGAGATGAGCGAGAGGCAGAGGGTGCGATTTCGTCCCCGTGAGGACCAGTACGCGTGGACCTTCGGAGGGGCCGCCCCGGTGGCCAGGCTGGCGCCCGGGACCGTCCTCGAGGTGTTCACCGAAGACTGCTTCGCCGGCCGGGTGCGCAGCGAGAGGGACCTGGTGTCCGAGGTGTGCCAGATGCCCTTCCTCAACCCCCAGACGGGCCCCTTCTACGTGGAGGGAGCGGAGCCGGGCGACACCTTGGCGCTGCACTTCTTGAGCATCGAGCCGGCCCGCGACTGGGCCGCCTCCACCACCGTCCCCCTCTTCGGGGCGCTCACCGCCACCCACCTCACCGCCCTCCTGCACGACCCCCTGCCGGAGCTGGTGTGGATATGGGAGCTGGACCGCCAGGCGAGGACCTGCCGCTTCACGGCCCGGACGGGCGAGGCCAGCGTCGACCTCCCCATGGAGCCCATGCACGGCACCGTGGGGGTGGCGCCGGCCAACCTGGAGGTGCGCAGCGCCCTGGTGCCCGACGCCTTCGGAGGCAACATGGACACCCCCGAGATGCGGGCCGGGGTCACCTGCTACCTGGGGGTGAACGTGGAAGGAGCCCTCTTCTCCCTGGGCGACGGGCACGCCCGCCAGGGGGAAGGGGAGACGTGCGGGGTGGCGGTGGAGACGGCGATGAACACCGTCTTGGTGGTGGACCTCCTGAAGGGCCGTCCCTGCCCCTGGCCCCGCCTCGAGTCCGACACCCACATCATCTCCACCGGGTCGGCCCGTCCCCTGGAGGCCGCCTTCCGCATCGCCCAGGTGGACCTCATCCGCTGGCTGGGCGAGGACTGGGGCCTGGACCAGATGGACGCCTACCAGCTGGTGACCCAGGCCGTGGAAGCGCCCCTCGCCAACGTGTGCGACCCCAACTACACCTCCGTGGCCAAGCTACGCAAGGACTGGCTGCCCCCGGCCCAGCCCATGGAGGGCATGCACGCCCGGCTGCGGGAGGTGTCCGCCGAGGGCCCGGTATAGCGGGTCAGACGGCGGCGGGGAGGGCCTCCGAGGTCCTCCTCAGCCACCAGGGCACCAGCTCCCCGGGGGCCAGCGGCCGGGCGAAGTGGTAGCCCTGGCCCAGGTGGCAGCCGAGATCCCGGAGGATCTCCACCTGTCGTGGCTCCTCCACCCCCTCGGCCACCGACTTGATGCCCCTGGCTCCCCCCGACAGGCTGGCGGGGGCCGGCCGACCACCGGGGCAAGCCCCTGGAGGAGGGGCCAGACGTGCCTCGTCACGCCTCCCCAACTCCTCACGCCTCCCCAAGGGGAGCCTCAGTGCCCGGCGACGGGCCGGTCGACGGCCGCCACTCCCGCCTGAGCAGGCCGTAGACCCACGAGTCGGAGACCTGCCCGCTCACGATGCAGTCTTCCCGCAGCGTCCCTTCCCGCACGAAGCCGAGCTTCTCGAGGACGCGTGCCGATGCCGTGTTGCGGGTGTCGGTCACGGCCTGGACGCGGTTCAGGTCCAGCGTTTCGAACGCCCAGGCCAGCAGGCAGCCCGCGGCCTCCGTGGCGTAGCCGTGCCCCCAAGCGGCGTCATCGAGGCAGTAGCCCAGCGACGCCTTGCGGTGGACCGGGTTCCACCGCAGGCTGCACCAGCCGATGAAGGCCCCGTCGGGGAGACGGTCCATGGCCAGGCGGACCCCCGTCCCCTCCTCCTCCATCTGCCGGCAGGCGGTGATGAACTGCTCGGCCCGTTCCCGTTCGGTCCAGGGGGGCGAGTCCCAGTAGCGCAGGACGTGGGGATTGCTCTGCAGCGCAAAGAGAGAGTCGGCGTCGGCCCCGCTGAACGGGCGCAGCCGGAGGCGGGCGGTGACCACGGTGGGAGGGGAAAGGGGCATGGGCTATCTTCTCCTGCGTGGTCGGTGCGGGTTGACCAGGCACACCGGCCCGGGTCTATCAGCCCATCCCTCCTCGGGCCTGCCCTTCGGGGCGGTGATGGCCACGGCGGGCGCCTCCCAGCTGTCCGGGCTAACCCCGCTGCGCCCCCTCGCCTTCCCGCTCCTCTGCCTGGCCATAGCCGAAGCCGCCCTCATCCCCGTGCTGGGTGCCCTCGCCCGCCGTTGCGCTGGCGATTGCCGTCTTCGCCTCCTCCCCGGGGTGCCTGCCGAGGGCCTCTTCGGGGACTTCACGGTGCCGGTGGGCCTGGCCGTCATCGGCACCGGCCTGGCGAGGATCGGCACCGGGCCGGCCGTGGGCGCCGCCCTGGGGGCCACGGCCCTGGCCTGGGTGACCACCCTCGCCCTGGTGGGCCGGGTGGTGGCCCCGGTCGCCGTCCGCCGCCCCGGCCTCGCCGGGGTAGACGGGGCCTGGTTCCTGGGCCCGGCAGCCCTCCTGGCTGACGCCATGGCCGTCGCCGCCATCCAGCCCCGGGTCCGGGCCCTGGGCCCCGGCCTGACCTGGCTGGCCCTGGTGACGTGCGCACTTGGCGTCGTGGCTTACGCCTTCGTCCTCTCCCTGGCCACCCTGCGGGTGAGCCGGGCGGGCATGGGGGGGACGGCCCGCTCCCCCTGGTGGATCTCGGCCGGTTGCGGTGGGCTGGCCGCAGCCTGCGTCGGGCGGGTGGCGCAGGTCGCCCCGGGAGGAGTCGCCCCACGAGGAGGCGTCGGCCCGGCCGGCTTCGCTGCCGCCGCCCTGGCCCTGTGGGCCATCGGCACCGCCCTTCTGGTCCCGGTCCTTGCCGGGAGCCTGGCCTACCTGGCGAGGTGGCTCCGCCCCCACGGGTCCCCTCCGTGGCCACCCACCTTCTCCACCGGCGTCTACGCCCTGGGGGCCATCCAGGCCGGCCGCCTGGGGCACCTCCGAGCCGTGAGCTCCCTGGGCAGGGCCGCCGGGCTGGCCACCCTCGGCCTGTGGGCGGTCACCGCCGCCATGCACGCCGCCTGGGCGGCCCGGCGCTCGTGGAAGCCCGGTTGAGCGAGCCGGGCCTCGCGGGTGGGGCCCGGGCCCCAGGGAAGGGCGGTGACGCGAGAGGGGGGCCGGCCCTAAGGAAGGGCGGTGACGGGCCGGCGCCAGGCCCCCCCGGGCCCCCCCTAGCTGCCCCCTACCAGTGGAGATTGATGGCGCTGGCGAAGCCCGAGCCGATCTGTTCCTGGATGGCGATATGGAACAGGCCCACCTGCTCCAGCATGCGCGCTCTCCTGAGGGGGCCCACGTCGATGGCCCTCATCCCCCCCGCCTCGACCAGGGAAGCTACCTTGGCCTTGGCGCCAGCGTCGTCACCGGCGATCATCACCTGAGGGTCTCGCCTGCCGCCTCCCCCTTCACCAGGGTGCTGGCGAAGGTGGTGTTGAAGGCCTTGACCACGGCCGTGGCCTCGGGCAGGAGCCGGGCCGTCTCCTCTGCCGACGAGCTGCCCTCCGGGGTCACCACCCGCTCCAGCGTGGACCAGTCCAGCCGGCCAGCACGACCACGTCCCCGCTCACCGTGTCGCTCGTGGTGGCCAGGGTCCCGAGCTCGTCAGCAAGGGCCCGGGCATCCTCCGGGTTGCGGTCCACCAGCTCCACCTCATTGCCCCCCGCCACGGCCCTGGTCCCTATGCCCCGGCCAATGTTGCCGGCACCGATGATCGTGATCCTCACCTCAGGCCTCCTGTCTGTGCCCGGTGTGCTGTCTGTGCCCGGTGTGCCGCCGCCGGTGGGCGGTGGCGCGGCCTCCTTGCCGCTCCTAGCCGTAGTACCACGATTCAGGGGTGATGGCAGCCAGAGGGTTCTGGGGGAGGGTCCCGTGGAGGTTCGAGCGGATCACTGACAGCTGGTAGTCGGCAGAAGGGGTCCAGAGGACCGGCACCTGATCGGTGAGGTAATCCTCGTAGCGGCGGAACACGGCCGGGCTCGAGGAGTGGTGGGTGGCGGCGATGTTGGCGTCGTTGGTGGCGCTCGAATAGCTGCTGGCATTGGAACCCGCCCCGGTGCCGAAGATCTCGCCACCGGTCGGGTAGTAGTCGGGGGCGTAGGTCCAGCCGAACCCGAAGTCGTAGATCTCCCACGAGCACGTCGGTTGCTGGGGCTTGCAGGCCACGACCGACCCCGCCATGGTGTTGAAGGGCTCGCTGGACAGGTGCAGCACTATCCCCGCCCCCCTCATGGTGCTCTTCAGGTCCTGCATCGACTGGGAGACGGGCTGGTTCCCGCTCACGTAAACGAGGTTGAACACCAGCTTGGCCCCCGCCGGGACGCCCGGCCCGCACCTGCCTGCTCCCGTCCCGGGCCGGGCGCAGGTGGTCACCCCTCGGGGCACCACGTGCCACCCGTGGGCCCGCAGCGTGGCGACGGCCTTCTTCGGGTTGTAGCCGTGGGGGCAGCTGCGCTCGTAGCTGTCGACATAGGGGTTGGAGGGCTTTAGCGGCACCGGCCCACAGGTCGGGGTCCCGTAGCCCCGGTAGAAGGTCCTCACCCATCCCCGCTGGTTCTCGAGCTCCTCCATGGCCTGGCGGATGTAGGCCTGGCGGAGCATGGGGCCCACGGTCGGGTTGTGCTGGTTTATGTACATGTAGCCGATCAGCCAGCCGACCCAGGGGGCGAAGCGGTACCCCTGTGCTGCCGTCGCCCGTTGCTGGCCGGCGTCCTGGACCGGGATGTAGCCGTAGTCCACCTTCCCGGCCCTGACGGCGTCGTACTCGGCGGCGTCGCTGGTGAAGGGCTCCTCCACGAACCGGGCCAGGTGGGGCTTGACCGGCCCCGAGTACCTCCGGTTGGGGACGAACACCGCGTACCCCGTGGTCTGGTACTGCTGGAGCGTCCAGGGCCCGTCGACCACCTTCCACAGCCGGTTGGTGGCATAGGAGCGGGCGTCCTTGGCCTGGTTGATGAGGAAGTTGTAGACGGCCTTGCACTTGGCCATGGAGGCGGCGCAGCCGCCGCTCCCGGGGGCCGCCCCCGCCGAGGTGACGTCCCAGGCCGCCGGCATCGGCGTTATCTGGGACAGCTCGTTGTAAAGGAACCAGCGGTGGTTGTAGGAGCCGTTGAGGTGGAACTGGATGGTGCGGGGCCCGGTGACGGTGGTGCTCACGACGTTGTCGGGGTAGTTGCCGGGCACGTAGGCAGCCCAGTTCGCCTTCTCGGCCGTGACCATGTTCTGCCAGAACCGGACGTCGGAGGCGCTGACCGCTTCCCCGTCCGACCAGCGGTAGGGCTTGAGGGTGATGGTGGCCGTCCTCCCCCCGTGCGACCACACCGGGGGCCTGGCGAGCGACAGCTCCTCGTTGAGCAGGGGCTTGCCCCCCTGCCCGAACCAGTAGAGGGGCCTGTACATGAGGTACTGGAAGTCCTCGGTGTCGACGACCAGGAAGTGGGCCAGGGTCGTGAGCGGGAAGATGTAGTTGGGGATGGTGGCGGGCGGGAGGGCAAAGACGGCGGTGCCCCCCTGCCGCTCGGCGCCGGCCACGGTGGAGCCGGGGTGGGAGACCCCGGTGCCGCTGCGGCTCCCGCCTCCTCCGCAGGCGGAGAGCACGAGCGCCGCGACCACAAGGAGGGCCATGACGGCCCCGGGCCGCCGCCCCCCGGCCGCGCCGGGGGCCCACCGGCCCCGGGACCTCGCCGCCGCTCCCCACGGCCAGGCGTTCGAAGCCCTCACGCCCCTTCTTTCCATGTAACTGCGCACCTCTCAAGGGATCAGGGCGATCACTCGATCAGCCAGGTGCCAGGCGAGGCTACACCTGGCGCGCTGAGCCCTCAAGGCCTTTAGGGGCCCGGGACGCGCTGAGGAGGGGCGAGCCCTAGGGGCTCAGGGCACCCGCCGCCAGTTGCCCCACTGGCCCTTCAGGTCGCTGACCTGCCACAGCCGCCCCTCACCGTCCACGGCGAAGACGTCCTGGCGGTCCGAGCCGGGGGCCACCGCCGCTGCCGGCCCCGACCTGAGGGAGCCTCCGAGGGACACCCAGCCCGACCAGTGCCCCCACGTGGGCCAGCTCTGGGGGACCCAACCGGTGGTGAGCCGTCCCTCCCGCTGACCGCCGGGGGCCCCGATCACCTGGAGGAGGTCCGAGAAGTTCTCCCCCGGGGCGGTGAGCTCACCCTCCACGTACTGGTTCGTGTAGCCGGCGTAGGCCTGGTCGGCATAGGGGGCGGCCCAGCCCGTCTCCATGTCCGGCCATCCCGGGTTCAAGGTGGCCACAACGGTGCTGGCGCTCACCTTCTGGCCCACCTTCACCCGGGGGACCACGTTCTCGGCCACATAGACGTACATCCCCGAGGCCGGACCGGCCGTGAGCTGGTACACCACCCAGCCTCCCCCCGGCCAGTTGGCCTTGGTGGTGGACATGGTCACCACCCCCTGGCCGATGGCGTAGATGGGGGAAGGGGCGCTGTCCCCGTAGTCCACTCCCTGGTCGATCCGGTACGCCTGCAGCCCCTTCACCGCCCGCAAGGGGTTTTCGTAGGGCACTCCCCCGTGGTCCAGGTTCCACCACCGGTGCCAGATGTGGCCGTCCGCCATCCGGGTGAAGACCTCCTCCTCGCCGTAGGCGAAGCTGGAGGCCCCGGGATCGCCCGCCGCCGTGGCCTGCAGGTTGGTCCAGGCGCCGGCCCGGTAGGCCCATAGCGCCCCGGTGCTGTCCTCGTAGGTGATGGCCATGTCCCCCGTCGCGTCCAGGGCCGGCGCCGGCCCGGCCGCCGTGTGCGAGGCTCCCGCCGCCCGCTGCCAGGAGGACGAGGTGTCGGCCAGGCGCTCCCAGAGCCCCGAGTCCTGGCCCCTCGCCACCACGTACACCTGGCCACCGTCGGAGCTGGCCCCGGGGCTGGCCAGGACGACTCCCCCGAGGGACCGCCAGCCCGACCAGGAGCCGCTCGAGTACCTGTCCTCCCAGACGGCGTCGTTCATGCCCCGCACGAAGACGTCGAAGACCCCGTTGCCAGGCGATGCCACGGCGGGGCCGCCGAGGGCCCGACCCCCCAGATGGATGGAGGTGGACCAGCCTCCCGTCTGGGTGGAGAGGACGGCCTGGACGTCCCCCTGGGGCGAGGTGACTGCCACCATCTCCTGGCCGTCGGGAGCCTGGGCGGCCCCGGGGTTGAGGGGGGGCGAGGCGGCGGGGGCCGCCGGCCGCGCCGCCCAGAGCGGCGTGCCCCCCGAGGTGTAGAGAGCCACCACTCCCAGGTTGCCCACGTTGAGGTGGTCCCCGGCGTCCCCCGGGTAGCCCGAGGTCCCCGACTGCCACAGGGCCTGGCCCGAGGGCCCGTACACCACGAGGTCGCCGTCGGCCTGGAGGACGGCGTGGGCGCTGGAGTTGCCCGAGGTGCCGGTGGCCCACAGGGCCTGGCCCGAGGAGGCGTACTGCACCAGGTTCCCGTCCCCCTGCATCAAGAGGGTGTAGGCGCCGTTGGCGGACTGGAGGTAGTCGCCGGCCTGGAGGGTGGTGCCGTCGTAGACGGTGGAGCCGAGGTCATGGCCCGTGCTCGCCCAGGCGCCCCGGGCCGGGAAGGCCAGGGCCAGCGCCGCCGCCGCTACCGCGCTCGCCCCCACAGCCCCGCGCCACGTCATACCTGTGCCTCCTCTGGCCGGCGCGCCGGTCCGGCCGTTGCTCCGCTTACATAGAGCCTCGGCAAGCGGTTTACGGACCTTGAGCATGGGCCAAATGGGGCGATCCTTCCATCGCCCTCGTGGTCCGGCACCGGGGGCCGGCCGGCCCCCCCGGGTCAGCCGGCCGGCACGCGGCCCCGTTCGGCCCGGGCGCTGGCCTCCAGGGCCTCCCTGACCCGGAGGGCCCGCCGGGTGAGCGAAAGGGCCCTCAGCCGGGCCCCGAGCTGCTCCGCCTCCCCCACCAGGGCCACGGCGTCGTCCCGGTGGCCGGCCCGGGCCAGCTGCTCGGCCCGGTCGAGCAGGCCCAGGGCCAGGTGGTAGGGGGAGCCGCAGGCCCGGAGCTCGCCCACGGCCCGCTCCAGCGCCTCCCCGGCACCGGGGTCCCCCCTGCGGGCCCGTATGCAGGCATGGACCCGGGACCGCTCGGCCCGCAGGACGGGGGGCAGGTGGCCGGCAGGGTGAGCGTCGAGCCAGCCCACCAGGCGCTCCGCCTGCTCCGTCTCGCCCAGCTCCAAGGCGGCGTTGGCGGCCAGGGGCCAGCCGAACAGGACCGCATCGGAGAACACCCCCATGCGCTCCCCGAGCTCCATGGCCTGCCCGGCATGGCGGAGAACCGCCGCCGGCTGGCCCTGGACCGAGGCGGCCATGGCTTCCACCAGGGCCACGAAGGACCGGTCCTGCACGTCCTCGGAGCCCGACAGGTCGCCACGGACCTTCTCCAGCAGGACGCCCACCTCGCCGGCTTGGCCCCGGAGGCCGGCCAGCAGCACCGCCAGGCCGGCCAGGTGGGGGTCCTCGTCCAGGCCGTGGGCCCGGGCCTCCTCGACGGTGGCTGCCGCCCCGTCCCAGTCCCCGGCAAGCAGCAGGGCCAGGGACAGGTTGAAGGAGGCCACTACCAGCACGTAGGAGAAACCCGCCCGCCTGGCGTGCTCGACGCTGCGCCGGGCCGCCGCAGCCGCCCCCACGGGGTCGGTGGCGAGAAGGAGGCTGGACAGGTTGAGGAGGGCCCGGCTGGCCCGCACCCCGTCCTCGGCCTCCTCGGCCCGGCGGGCGGCCTCCCGGAGGGCCACGATCGACTCCACCGGCCGGGACCGGGCGCCGAGGGCGATCCCGTAGATGATGAACAGGTCGGTGTAGACCTGGTCGGGCAGGCCCAGCTCCTGGGCCAGGCCCAGGGCCTGGCGGAGCAGGCCGTCGGCCTCCTCGGCTGCCCCCGAGAAGGTCTCCAGGGTGGCCAGGTGCCTGAGGGCGGTCACGGTGTCGGCGTCGGGGGGCGAGCCCAGCACCCCGAGGGCCTCCCGCAGGGCGGCCCGGGCCTGCTCGTGGCGGCCCATCATCCGCACCGCCTCGGCCCACGCCGCCCTGGCCCGGGCGGCGTCACGCAGGCGGCCGTGGCGGGCGTAGAGCTCGGCGGCCCGCAGGAACTTCCCCTCGGCCGAGGGGGCGTCGCCTGCCACCAGCAGGGCCCCGGCAGCGCGCTCCCATAGCCCGGCCGCGGCCAGGACCGCCTCCGGCGAGCCCTCCTCCTCGTGCAGCTCGGCCGCCCTGGCATAGGAGCGCCCGCTGGTGGTGGGAGCCCCGGTGCGCTCGGCCCGCTGCCCGGCCCGGACCAGGGCCGCCATGGCCCGCTCCCTCAGCTCCCCCACGTCGGGGTCCTCGGGGAGGGCGCCCAGGGCCTCGAGCAGGTGGCCGGCGATCACCTCGGACACCTCCTCCCCGCCATCGGGGAAGACCCGGGCCAGGTGGGCGGCCACGGCCAGGTGGCGGGCCTTGCGCTCCCGGCGGGAGAGCCCGTCGTAGGCGACCTGGCGCACCAGGGTCTGCACGAAGGCGTACTGGCCCTGCTCGGGGGAGAGCCGGTCGGCCCGCACCGTGAGGACCTCCCGGCGCACCAGCTCGTCCAGGAGGGCCCGCACCTGGTCCTCGGCCAGGTCCGACACCGCCACCAGGGCCTCGGGGGGGAAGCTGCCCCCCAGCACGGCGGCATCGGCGACCAGGCGCCGGGCGTCGGGGGCCAGGGCGTCGAGGCGGGCCGCCACCAGGGACTGCAGGCTGGTGGGCACGGCCAGGGTCTCGACCGGCTCCACCAGCTCGTAGCCGGGCCCCACCTGGCGGATGGCGCCCCTGTCGATCAGCATGCGCACCGTCTCCACGGCGTAGAGGGGGATGCCCTGGGCCCGGGCCACGATGGCCCGCTGGGCCGGCTCGCTCATCCCGGGCACCATTGCCTCCAGCATGGTGGCGATGGCCTCGTCGGGGAGGGGCTCGAGGGCCAGCACGGTGCCGTTGCGCCTCGTACCCCAGCCGGGCCGGCGCTCCAGCAGCTCGGGACGGCCCAGGGTGAGGACGAAGATGGCCACGTCGCGGGCCCAGTCGAGGAGGTGCTCGAGGAAGTCGAGCAGGCCGGCGTCGGCCTGGTGCACGTCCTCCACCAGCAGGACCACGGGCGCCTCGGCGGCCAGCTGCTCGAAGAACAGCCGCCAGCCGGCGAACAGCTCCTCCCGGCCGAGAGGGTTGTCGTCGCCCCCGACCCCGAGCAGCCGGGCCAGGCGGGGGCGGATGTAGTCCCGGGCCGACTGGTCGAGGACCCAGCGCTCGAGGCCGGTGGCCAGCTTGGCGTCCACCACCTCGCCGGGGTCCTCCTCGGCTATCCCGAGCCGGGCCCGCACCATCTCGGCCAGGGCCCAGAAGGCCACCCCGTCCCCGTAGGTGAGGCAGCGCCCCCGGT
The DNA here is from genome assembly GCA_021325455.1 of Actinomycetota bacterium. Classification (GTDB taxonomy): domain Bacteria; phylum Actinomycetota; class Acidimicrobiia; order Acidimicrobiales; family JAJPHD01; genus JAJPHD01. The sequence continues at coordinate 5,356 of JAJPHD010000022.1, read as the reverse complement.
GCCAGTACACGGTCACGGCCAGGCCGTCCAGGTACTTCTCGAGCTCCCAGCCTAGGCGTGACTTGCCCACGCCTGCCGTCCCCGTGATCGACACCAGGCGGGGGCTGCGGCGCTCCACGCAGCCGTGGAACAGCTCCTTCATGAGCCTGAGCTCGCTGCCCCGGCCCACCAGCGGGGCCTCCAGGCCGTCCACCCGCTGGGCCCCGCCCATCCCCGATACCACGTGCTCGGCCCGCCACAGGGCCACCGGGGAGGCCTTGCCCTTGAGCAGGTGCTCGCCGGCCGGGGTGAAGGCCACCGCCGAGCGGGAGAGCTCCCAGGTGGTGGCGTCCACCAGGACCGTCCCGGGGTCGGCCACGCCCTGGACCCGGGCGGCGGTGTTCACCGTGTCCCCCGCCAGCCCCTCACCGCCGGCGTCGGAACGAAGGGCCACCTCCCCGGTCACCACGCCCACCCGGGCCGACAGGTCGGCCACGCCCACCTCACCGGCCAGGGCCCCGACGGACTGGACCAGGTCCAGGCCGGCCCGCACCGCCCTCTCGGCGTCCTCCTCGGTGGCCACCGGGGCCCCCCACACGGCCATGACGGCGTCGCCTATGAACTTCTCCACCACGCCCCCGTAGCGGCCGATCACGGTCCTGGCCACGCTGAAGTAGCGGGAGAGCAGGTCCCTCACGTCCTCGGGGTCGCGGGCCTCGGAAAGGACCGTGAAGCCCACCAGGTCGCAGAAGAGCACGGAGCAGATGCGCCGCCCCAGCACCTGGGAGGAGGGCTCGGCGGCAGGCTCTACCGCGGCCAGGGAGCCGGCCTCTCCCGCCTCCTCGGCCAGGGGCCGCCCACACCCCCGGCAGAAGCGCTTGCCGGGGCTGACCGCCGTGCCGCAGGTAGGGCAGGTGGCCCCCACCGGGGCGCCACACTCCTCGCAGAACTTGCTGTCCGCCGGGATTTCCGACTCACATACGGAGCAAACCACTACTCCCCCTGGCTTGGCCGTGATCCTACCGGACCCCGGGATGGTTGGTGGGGCCCGCCGGTGCAGCCGGTTCTACCAGCCCGATGCCGGGATGGTCTGCGCCGGGGAGGGGCGCCGTGAGCGGGCCCGCTCGACTGCCGTAGGCACCGGGGCCGATGGCCTGAGGGTGGTAGTGGGGCCCGGCCTCTTCCCGCCGGCATTGCGGCCGCTCTGCCCTGTGGGCACGATGGGTCCATGGGCCTCTACCGCGAGCAGGTCCTGCCCCGGGTCATCAATGTCGTGCTTGCCCACCGGGAGCTGGCCGCCATCCGGGAGCGGGTGGCATCGGGCCTGTGGGGTGAGGTCCTCGAGGTGGGCTTCGGCTCGGGGCTGAACGTGCCCCACTATCCCCCCCGGGTGGAGAGGGTCCTGGCCGTGGACCCCGCCACCGTGGGCCGCAAGCTGGCGGCCAGGCGGGTCGCCAGGAGCCCGGTGCCCGTCGAGTACCTGGACCTCGAGGGCCCGGGCCTGCCCCTCGATGACGCCTCGGTGGGCCACGTCCTCGTCACCTGGACGCTGTGCACCATCCCCGACGTCACCGGGGCGCTGGCCGAGATGCACCGGGTCCTGCGCCCCGAAGGCAGGCTGCACTTCGTGGAGCACGGGCGCTCCCCTGACGGGGGGGTGGCCGCGTGGCAGGACAGGATGAACCCCCTCCAGCGCCGGCTGGCCGGTGGCTGCAACCTCAACCGGCCCATCGACCGGCTCGTCGAAGGGGCCGGGTTCCGCATAACCGGCCTGGACAGGTACTACATGCCCGGCCCCCGCCCCCTCACCTATACCTACGAGGGAAGAGCCGCCAAGGGCTGAGCCGGCCTGCCGGGTCGCGGCTGCCGGGCGGGTGTTCGAGCGGCACCTGCCACGCCGATGGCGCTAGCCTCTGGCGGCCCCGCGCTCGCGGCCGGCCGACCACGCTGGCCGCAGGACGAAAGGAGGTAGGCCCTTGGGACCGGCCCGCTCCCGTCGTCGTCGCCTGGCGGTGTTCCTGGCCGCCGCCGTGACAGGCGCCGAGGCCGCCGTCCTGGCCCGGCGGCGGGGGTTCCTCGTGGGGCTGGACACGGTGGTGCGCTGCCGCCGGGGCCACCTGTTCACCACCTGGTGGGCCCCGGGAGCCTCGGTCAAGGCCGTCCGCCTGGGCTGGTGGCGCCTGCAGCGCTGCCCCGTCGGGCACCACTGGAGCCTGGTGACCCCGGTGGTCGCCTCCGGGCTCACCGAGGAGGAGCGCCGTTCCGCCGCCGCTCACCACGACCGGCGCCTCCCCTGATCCGCAGCCGGGGCCCCCGGAGGCCGTCCTGATCACCCTCCCGCCCGGGCACGGCCGGGCGGGCAAGGAGCCCACCGGCAGGGTCCTGCGGTGCGCCGAGCGGTGATACTGGCCGGGACGGGGGCCATCGGGTGGGCCGCCGCCCGGCGGCTCACCGCCGCCGGATGGGAGGTGACGGTCACGGGCAGGAACCCCGAGCACGTGCCCCCCGGGCTCGGCGCCTCGGGCGCCCGCTACGTCCTGGCCGACCGGGACGACCCGGCCTCGCTCCCCCGTGTCATGGCCCACGGCGCCGACCTGCTCGTGGACTGCGCCTGCCACACGGCGGCCCATGCCTCCGGGCTGCTGCCCTTCCTGGCCGACGCGTCCTCGTCGGTCATGATCTCCACCAAGGCGGTCTACGTGGACGCCCGTGGGCGGCACTCGAACTCGAACGACCCCCCCGAGTTCGGCCGGCCGGTCAGCGAGACCCAGCCCACGCTCCGGCCCAACCGGGCTCCCTACCAGTCGAGGGAGGGCTACGGCCCGAACAAGGTGGCCGCCGAGGAGACCCTGCTCGCCAGCGGTCACCCGGTCACCGTCCTGCGCCCCTCCAAGGTCCACGGCTCCTGGAGCCGTCAGCCAAGGGAGTGGTACTTCGTGAAGCGGGTCCTGGACCGGCGCCCAGCCGTCCTCCTGGCCCACAGGGGGACGGGCGCCGACCACCCGAGCGCCGCCCTCAACATCGCTGCCCTGATCGAGACCGTCGCCGACAGGCCCGGCCGGCGGATCCTCAACATCGCCGATCCCGACTGCCCCGATGGCGCCACCATCGCCTCGGTGGTGGCCGCCCATCTCGGGCATTCCTGGCGGGCGGTCCTGCTCGACGAGAGCGCGCCGCCCGCTCTCGGGCGCCACCCCTGGGACCGGGTCCCTCCCGTCGTCCTCGACACCACGGCGGCCCGGGAGCTCGGCTACACCCCGGCAGGCACCTATGCCGAGACCGTCGTGGAGGAGATCGACTGGCTGGTAGGCATCCGGGCCACGGGCCATCCCCTTGCTCGGGTGGTGGCCGACCCCTGCCATCCGGGCCCCCCCGACTACGCCCCCGAAGACGACTACCTGGGGTCCATGTCGGGCCCAGGAGGAGCCGGGAAGGGCGGGCAGGGCGGCCCGTGACCCCGAGGGCGCCGGGGGCTCGGGACCGCCTCGATGGACGCTCCTTCTCCAAGGCCGTCGCCACCGGCGCGCCGCCGCCCTCATCTCGTCTCGGGGACCTTGGAAGGGTCGTCTTCCCCGAGAGGCCCGGGGCAGAGTCGTCTTCTCAGAGGACCCCGGGACAGAGAGGACGCGGGGGGAGACCGGCCGGGCTGCCATGATGGCGGCGTGCGGGCCCTGTTCAGCTTCACGGGAGGATTGGGGCACTTCCTGCCCACCGAGCCCTTTGCCCGCCTCCTCCGGGAGCGGGGGCACGAGGTGCTGTACGCGTGCCAGGAGGGCATGGTCCGGTCCGTGGAAGGGGCGGGATGGGACGCCGTTGCCACCGGAGGGAGCACCCTCCTCGACCCCCGGACCCGCCGCCCCCTCGCCCCCCTGGACCGGGAGGCCGAGGAGAAGGCGGTCCGCTTCTCCTTTGCCGGCCGGGTAGCCCGGGAGCGCACCGGACGGCTGCTCGATGTGGCCCGGGACTGGCGCCCGGACCTGGTCGTGCGGGACGAGATGGACTTCGCCGGCGCCGTGGCGGCCGAGGCCATCGGCGTCCCCCACGCTGCCGTCGTCGTCATCGCCGCCGGCGGCTTCCTGCGCCCCGAGGTGGTGGCGGAGCCCCTGGCCGCCCTGCGGGCCGAGCACGGGCTCGAGCCGCCCGAGGACGCCATGGGGATGCTCCACCGGTACCTCACCCTTGTCCCCGCCCCGCCCTCCTTCCGCCACCCCGGGGATCCCTTGCCGGCCACGGCCCACTGGGTCCGTCCCGCCGTGCTCGACCGACCCGGGGGCCCGGAGCCCCCTGCGACCGGTCCCCGCCCTGAGGCCGGGGCGGCGCCTCGCATCTATGTGACCCTCGGGACCATCTTCAACCAGGAGTCCGGGGACCTCTTCGGGCGGGTCCTGGCCGGTCTGGCCGGCCTCCCCGTGCAGGTCCTCGCCACCGTGGGGCACCAGCTGGATCCCGGGGAGCTGGGCTCGCTACCTCCCAACGTCCGGGTCGAGCCCTTCGTGCCCCTGGCCCGGGCCCTGGCTGGCACGGACGTGGTCGTCTCACACGGGGGGTCGGGAACGGTGATCGCCGCTCTGGCCCTGGGGATCCCTCAGCTCGTCCTTCCCATGGGCGCCGACCAGCCCCTCAACGCCGACCGGTGCGCCGCCCTCGGCGTGGGCATGGTCCTCGACGCCCTGAGCGCCGGTCCCCACGAGGTGCGGGAGGCCACCCGGGCCCTCCTCGGCATCGATGCCTACCGCCAGGAGGCGGCTCGTATCCAAGACGAGATCGAATCCCTGCCCGATGCCCGGCACGGGGCCCGACTCTTAGAGGATCTGGCCCGGACGGGCGCACCCGTCCTCGCCCCCTAGCACGACCCGGGAGGCGGCTGCCTTCCCCGCTCGCCCCCCGGCCCTCTCAGAACCCCCGACGGGGGTCGTTCACGAAGGCCACCTCCCCGCAACTGGGGCAGACCAGCACGTGCACCACGACATTGCGCTCGATGGCCTGGTTGAAGAAGTCATCCCCTCCGCCCCCGAGGAGGAGGTCCAGCCCGAGGCCCACCCCCCGGGTCACCCCCCCGGTCCGGATGGCCTGGGGGCCCCGGTACTGCATCTCGGTCCGGCAGTTGGCGCACGGATGAGGAGGGAGGGTGGCCTGGCTGGCGCCGGCGGTGCCCGAGGCCATCTCCTCCAGTCTGCGGAAGAAGCTCATGCGAACAACCTAGGCCGACCGGCCCCGCCCGGATAGCCGGCCCGTCCGATTCCTTCGCCGGAGCGCTGGTCGTCTAGGCCGACCCCTTGCAGGACCCCTTGGTGAGGTACCACCGGTCGGGCTCGATCTCCAGGTAGGCGTTGTAGCTGACGCCCTTCAGGTGGCAGTTGATCTCGGTCAGCTCGTA
>JAJPHD010000025.1 GCA_021325455.1 Actinomycetota bacterium | reverse complement strand
TTCTCGCACACCGCCTCCCCGCCGATCCGACACGACAGGACCAGTGTGCGCGACCTCGACGTTCAGGTGGTGGACGCGCCCTCAAACGTTGCTGCTGGGGCACTAGGGACCCTCGGGTCTTCCGGAAAACCGGCCTACTCTTCGCGCTCCGGGGTAATTATCGCGCCGCAGCGCGAAAAGTACGCCGTGTTTCTCGAGATGCTGGTGCTCGGCCACGTCCCGCCCCCCGGCCCAGTGGGGACTCCCGCCCTGGTGGGAACCCTCACCCCGCCCCCCGCCCCAATAGGAACTCCCGCCGCTGTGGGAACTCTCAGCCTGCCCCGGCCAGGTGGACCCCGAGGATCCCCGGGGCCTCAGCCAGTTGGCGAGCCACCTCCCCGGGAACGGGCCGGTCAGTGGCAAGGATCATGAGGGCGGTCCCAGACGACAGGCCCGGGTCCACCGAACCCCCCGCCGCGCCGCCCACCGAGCTCTCCGCCCCTCCGCCATCCGAGCCCGAGGGGGCCACGGCCATGCTGGAGATGCTCACCCCCGCCTCGCCCAGGACCGTGCCCACCAGGCCGATCATCCCGGGACGGTCGTCGTTGTGCACGACCAACATGTGGGGGGCGGGCGGCACCTCCACCATGTAACCGTCCACCATGACGATGCGGGGCTGCCCGGCCAGGCCGGCCACCGAGCCGGCCACGGCATGGCCGCCGCCGCGCAAGGTGATCAGGTTCACGTAGTTGCGGGTCACCGAGGTGGTGGTCTCCCTCACCTCCAGGCCCCGCTCAGCGGCCAGCTGGGGAGCATTGACATAACTGACCGGCTCCTCCGTGCCCGCCGCGAACAGCCCCTTGAGGACGGCCAGCGAAAGGATCCGGGTGTCCGCCCCCGCCAAGCCCCCCTCGTACTCGATGTCCAGGGCAGGAGGGAGGCCACCGAGCAGGGAGGCCAGGAACCGGCCCAGGTGCTCGGCCAGGGGGAGGAAGGGCCGTACGGCCTCCGGCGCCTCGGTGGCCGCCACGTTGACGGCAAAGGGCACGAACTCTCCGGCCAGGGCCAGGATGACCTGCTCGGCGATGGTGACGCCCGCCTTGTCCTGGGCCTCCACCGTGCTGGCCCCCAGGTGCGGGGTGACCACCACCCGGTCCAGCTCGAAGAGGGGGGAGGACGTGGTGGGCTCGGTGGCGAAGACGTCCAGGGCCGCTCCCGCCACCCGCCCGCTCCTCACGGCCTCGGCCAGGGCCTCCTCGTCCACGATGCCTCCCCGGGCGGTGTTGACTATGCGCACCCCCGGCTTGGCCCGGGCCAGCACCTCCTTGCCTATCAATCCCATGGTCTCGCTGGTCTTGGGCAAGTGGATGCTTATGAAGTCGGCCTCGGCCATCACCTCCTCCAGGCCCATGAGCTCCACTCCCATCTGCCGGGCCCGCTCCCTCCCCACGTAAGGGTCGTAGGCCACCAGCCTCATCCCGAACGCCAGGGCCCGCTGGGCCACCAGTGCCCCCACCCGCCCCAGCCCCACCACCCCGAGGGTCTTGCCGTGCAGCTCCACGCCCTCCCACCTAGAGCGCTCCCACTTCCCTGCCACCAGGGCGGCATGGGCCTGGGGGATGTTGCGGGCCTGGGCCAGCAGGAGGGCCATGGCGTGCTCGGCCGCCGACAGCACGTTGGACTGAGGAGCGTTCACGACCATGACGCCCCGCCTCGTGGCTGCCCCCACGTCCACGTTGTCCAGGCCGATGCCGGCCCGCCCCACCACCACCAGCTCCGTCCCGGCCGCCAGCACCTCCTCGGTCACCCGGGTGGCGGAGCGGATCACCAGGGCATGGGCGCCCCGGACCGCCTCGACCACCTCAGCAGGCGAGAGGCCCAGGCGCACCTCCACCTCGTGGCCGGCCGCGGCCATGGCCTCCAGGCCCCGGGGGGCCAGCTTCTCGGTCACCAGGATCCGGGCCATGCCCCATCCTCCCCGAGGGGCGCCCGAACTGCCAGCCGCCCCGGTTACAGCCCCAGCATCACCGAGCAGGTGGGCCAGGGGGCCCACCCTCTCTCCTGGTAGAGGCGGTAGGCGGCCTGGTCCTGCACGGCCGGCGGGGCCTCGGACGGCAGTCCCTGGTAGCCCAGGCCCTCCCAGGTCGTCAGGTCGAACTGATAGGCGCCGTAGTAGCCGTTGCCGGTGTCGGCCCGGTAGTTGCCGCTGGACTCGCACTGGCGCAGCCGGGCGAGGTCGCCCGCCAGGGTGGCTGGCATGCCCTGAGCCAGGGTGGAGGCCAGCCCGCTCACACCGGTCGGAAGGGGCAGGCCCTGCACACCCCCGGCCAGGCCGGGACCCGGTGACCCAGGACCCGAGCCACTTGAGGCCGGGCCGGCCCCTCCCTCTGGGACGTGATCCTCCGCCACCAGACGGGCCAGCCGGCCTCTCACCCGAGCCAGGGCGGCAGCCTCGGCATCCAGGGCGGCCTGCAACCGGGCCCTCCTGGCGTAGTAGCGCTCCGCCACCCGGTTTGCCGTCGCCTCGGCCGCCGCCAGTGCGGTCCGGCGGCCTTCGAGGGTCCTAGTCGCCAGGCGGTAGGCCTCCAAGGCCTGATCCGTCCGGGCCGAGGCGGCGGAGAGGATGACCTGGGCCTGCTCAGCTCCGGCCGGTTGAGTGCCGAATGCCGAGCCCAGCGGGCCCGGCAGGCCTGCCTCCGTGTAGTCGAGGACCGCCTCCTCCCGCAACCGGCGGGCCGCTTCGGCCACCAAGGACCTGGAGCGCACCACGGCCCGGGTGGCGGTGGCAAGCTGCCGGCGGAGCCTGCGCACCTCGGCCTCGGCCATGCCCAGGGCCACGGAGTCCCGGTACACCTGGGTGGCGCCCGCCCCGATCCCGGCCGCAAGGGCGGCGGCCCGCCGGCGGAGCGAGGCCACCGGGCTAGCGGCCGCGTGCCCGGCCGGCCCCCCGGCCCGAGGCGGGAGGGCCCGGGCGGGGGTGACGAGGAGCCCGAGCTGGAGACCGGTGCCCAGGCACAGGCTCACGCCCAGCCGTGCCACCCTTCGCGACACGGTCCTATCTTACTAGTCCTAGCTTACTAGTTCAGGCCGAGCTTCCCGCAGTGCGCGATCCTGGCCCCTATGACCCAAGCGCCACCCCAACCTGCCGCGCCCCCCGTCGCTCCTCGCCGGCCCCATGTCCTGCGGGCCCACGGTGACGAGAGGGTGGACCCTTGGTACTGGCTCCGGGAGCGGGACAACCCCGAGGTGATCTCCCTGCTCGAGGCCGAGAACGCCTACACCGAGGCCATGTGCGCCCACACGGCGGCCCTGCGGGAGGCCATCTACGCCGAGATGAGGGCCCGCATCCAGGAGACCGACCTCTCGGTGCCCGTGCGCAAGGGGCCCTTCCTCTACTACACCCGTACCAGGGAGGGGGCCCAGTACCCCATCCACTGCCGCCGCCCGGCCAGCGGGGACCCCGATGCGGACGCCGCCCTCCCGGAGGGAGCCGAGGGGGAGACGCTGCCGGGCGAAAAGGTGATCCTGGACCAGAACCTCCTGGCCGAGAACCAGAGCTATTTCGCCCTCGGGAACTTCGCCGTCAGCCCCGACCACCGGCTCCTCGCCTACGCCACCGACACCACGGGGGGCGAGCGCTACACGCTGCGCTTCCGGGACCTGGAATCAGGTGAGGACCTGGCCGACGTGGTGGAGGACACCTACTACGGCCTGGCCTGGGCCGGGGACAGTGGCACCGTCTTCTACACCCGCCCTGACGCCGCCATGCGCCCCTATCAGGTGTGGCGTCACCGCCTCGGCACACCGTCGGACCAGGACGCCTGTGTTCTCACCGAGCCCGACGAGCGGTTCTTCCTGAGCGTGGCCCTCACCAAGGACGAGAGCTACGTGGTCATAGAGACCGAGAGCAAGATGACCACCGAGGCCAGGGTCCTCCGGGCCAGCGACCCCGACGGGGACTTCCTGGTCGTGGAGCCCCGCCACCAGGGCCTCGAGTACCGGCTGGACCACCTCGGGACCCGCTTCTTCATCGTCACCAACGACGGGGCACCCAACTTCCGCTTGCTCACTGCCCCTGACACCACCCCCGGCCGGGAGCACTGGAGCGAGGCCCTCCCCCACGAGCCGGAGGTGCGCCTCCACGACATCGACCTCTTCTCCTCCCACCTGGTGCTCTACGAGCGGGCTGGCGGCTGCCGGCGGATCCGGGTGGCCGACCTCGGGCCTGACGGCCTGCCCGACCCGGGCACCCTGAGGGCCATCGCCCAACCCGAGGAGGTCTCGACCGCCTGGGGGGAGGCGAACCCGGAGATCGGGTCCAAGGTCCTGCGTTACGGCTACACCTCACTCGTGACGCCGCGCTCGGTCTACGACCACGACCTGGAGACGGGGCGGACGACGCTGCGCAAGCGTCAGCCGGTGCTCGGGGGCTATGACCCCTCTGCCTACCGCACGGAGCGGGAGTGGGCAGTCGCCCCCGACGGGGCCAAAGTGCCCATTTCGCTCGTGTACCGCCTGGACCTGGAGAGGCCCGCACCCTGCCTCCTCTACGGCTACGGCTCCTACGAGCACAGCGTGGACCCCGCCTTCTCGTCCTTCCGCCTCTCCCTGCTCGACCGGGGGTTCGTCTTCGCCATAGCCCACGTGCGGGGGGGTGGCGAGATGGGGCGCTCCTGGTACGAGGAGGGCAGGCTCCTGGCCAAGCCCAACACCTTCTCCGACTTCATCGCCTGCGCCCGCCACCTGATCGCCGGCGGGTGGACCGAGCCCGCCCGCCTGGTGGCCCGGGGAGGCAGCGCCGGCGGACTGCTCATGGGGGCCGTGGCCAATGCCGCCCCTGAGTGCTTCGCGGCCATCGTGGCCGAGGTCCCCTTCGTGGACTGCCTGACCACGATCCTGGACGACACCCTGCCCCTCACGGTGACGGAATGGGAGGAGTGGGGCAATCCGGTGTCCGACCCGGCGGTCTACTCGACCATGAAGTCCTATTCGCCCTACGACAACGTGGCACCCCGCCCCTACCCGCGCATCCTGGCCACGGCCGGCCTCAACGACCCCCGGGTGAGCTACTGGGAGCCGGCCAAATGGGTCCAGGCCCTCCGGGCCGCCTCACCCACCAACGTCGTCCTGCTGAAGACCGAGATGGGGGCCGGCCACCGGGGCCCCTCCGGCCGTTACGACGCCTGGCGGGACGAGGCCTTCGTGTACGCCTTCATCCTCGACGCCGTGGGGCTAGGCGGAGGAACCGGCGCCGGGAGCCCCGAAGGTGAGGTTGAAGGGGGTGGCACCTGAGGTCGGGACGCGCACCGGCACACCATTCACCTTGAGGGCGGCGTGGGCCGGCCAGCCCAGCCTGATCCACAGGGAGCCGCTGGCCGAGAAGGTCTTGGTCTGGTTGGCGAGGAGGGTCCCCTCGAAGACCACCGGGCTCGTGGCCGGGGGCGGCGCGGACTGGACCAGGATCCAGCAGGGGCCGGTAGCCGAGAGGGTCACCGTGGACTGGCCCGCCGGCAGGCGGTAGGTGGCCCCGGTGGCGCTGGTCGTGGTGGGCTGGAGCAGCGGGGGCGAGGTCGTGGTGGTGGTCGTTGTGGTTGGCGCCGCCCTGCGGTGGACCCTGGGGGCTGACCGGCGGACGGGAGTGGTGGGCCGGCCACCGGTGACGGCCAGGGCAGTGGCGGCCCCTGCCACGACCACCACCAGGGCCGCCACGGCTGCCACCGCGCTCCCCCGGTTGCCGGCGAGCGAGAACCGGAGGGTGCGGGCCGGTGTGGACCGCTGCTCCTCGTCCCAGTCAGCACCCGACGAGGCTGCGGCCGGGGCAGGGGCCGCGCCGGGCGAGGCGGCGGGCTCCGGCGTCTTGGCCGGTCTGGCCAGCCTGGCGGGACGGCGCCGGGCGTGAGCCCCGGCACGCAGCCTCGGAGGGCGAGGCGGCCAGGAGGGCCCCGAGCGGCCCGGGGCCGGTGCCGGCTCGGGCTCGGGCCCGGCCCCAGCCTCGGGGGGCTGGGGGGAAGCGGCCGGGCTGGATGGCGACTCGGCCTCTGGGGCGGGGGTGCGGTGCCCCGGCTGCAGCAGCTGCATCAGCCGCGAGAAGGGGTCCAGGCCCGCGGCCGCTGCCGGCTCCTCCCCGGCTCGGGCGGCGGCGGGGAGCTCCGGTGCCGACGGCTCGGGACTGGCCGCCGGCTCGGGACCAGCCGGGAACTCGGGACCGGCCGCCGGCTCGGAAGCAGCCGGGGGCTCGGCCGCCGGGGCGGGCGGGATGGTCGTGGCGGCAGGCTCCGGCTGGGGTGCGGGGGCCTCTTCGGGCCCGGGCGGGCCAGGGGGGCGCTCCTCACCCGCCGGGCCGATCCAGAGGATGCCGGTGTCCTCCGGGGAGGTGGGTGCCCGGGGGGACCAGTACGGACCTGCCGTGGCCGGCTGGGCCTCCGGCCGGGGTGCCCGTTGGTCGTCGTCCAGGTGGCCGGCGGGACGGCGGGGAGCATAGAGGGGAGCAGGCCGGCGAGGAGGCGCTTGGCCGTTGGGCGTCGCCGCCTCGGCCTCATCCTCCCCCGGTGGCACCGTGACATCCTCGGTCCGACGCGACACCTCGCTCAGCACGCCCATGGCCTGCTTGTAGTGCTTGATCGAGTGCCGCTCCCTGCGCCAGGGGAACCGGTTCAGGCCGGACAGCAAGAGGACGATCACCACGACGATAGCGATGATGATCACCAGGCTTGCCATCTACTGCCTCTCTCCGGGGAGCACTCCCCTCCTATCGTCCGACACCGAGAACCACCATACGGTTCCAGACCATTGAACTACGTCGGCCGCCCTCGGTGGTTGACATGCAAGGAGATCTTCAACTCCGCAGCCCGACCCGGGGCCGGTCACGGGGCTCGATGTCCGCCCTCCTCGGGTTGGCCCGGTCGCGGGCCGAGAGGATGGGGGTCTCCACCCCCCAGTCGGCCCCCACTTCCGGGTCGTCCCAGGCCACGCCCAGCTCGTCGGAGGGGTTGTAGTAGCCGTCCACCAGGTAGGTGAGGGTGAGGTCGGTCAGGGCCGCGAAGCCGTGCGCCACACCCGGGGGGATGAAGACGCCCCGGTCGTCGTGCTCGCCTATCTCGAGGACCTGGGTGGCGCCATCGGTGGGGGAACCTTCCCGCAGGTCGTGGAGCACCACCCGGGCTCGTCCCCTCGGGACGTACCAGTAGTCCGCCTGGTGCAGGTGGTAGTGCAGTCCCACGACGGCCCCGGCGGCCTTGTCGGACCGGCTGGCCTGGACCATCTCCCGGCCCAATGGGAACCAGGACCGCCGGTAGGTCTCGACGAAGCGTCCCCGCTCGTCGCGGTGGACGTCGGGGGAGACAATGACCACATCGGCGATCACGTCGGAGGGGGTGATGTTCGCCACGACGGGAGGCTACCGGGGCAGCCCCGGTAGCCGGGGCGACCCCACCGACCGGGGCGGGTTGGCGAGCCGCCCCGGGAGCGGGTGCTCAGGCCGGCAATGCGCCCAAGCCGCCCTGGAAAGCGGGTGCTCAGGCCGGGAAGGCGCCGAAGCCGCCCCGGTAGAAGCCGCCCCGATAGAACACGAGGGGGTGGCCCTCCCCCGCCCCCAGGTCGAGCACCCGCCCGATCACCAGCAAGTGGTCCCCGGCGTCGTGCACATCCGCCAACTCGCACTCCACCCAGGCCAGTGCCCCGGCCAGGATCGGGCAGCCCTTGGCGCTCGGGCCCCACCCCACCCCGTCGAACTTGGCGTCACCCTTGGTGGCGAACACCCGGCCCAGAGCCTCCTGGTCGTCCTTCAGGACGTTCACGCAGAAGACCCCCGCAGACCGGATGCGGGGCCAGGTGAGGGACGTCCTGGCAGGGGCGAACACGACCAGGGCCGGGGAAAGGGACAATGCCGCAAAGGCCTGGCAGGTGAACCCATGGGGCCCGTCCTGGCCCATGGTGGTGACCACGGTCACCCCGCTCACGAAGTGGCCCAGGACCTCCCGGAAGCGAGCCTGGTCGGGCGAGACCGGCTCCGTCCCCGACAGCTCCACGGGGCCGCCCTCGAAGGGGCCCGTGGCGCCGGGCCCACCGCCCTCGAAGGGGCCAGTGGCGCGGGGACCACCGCCCTCGAAGGGGCCAGTGGCGCCACCGGGAGCCAGGGGCGCTGTCCCAGGGCCCTCGGGCACGGGCGGCGTATCCTCAGGCACCGTCCAGCTGGATCACCAGGCCCTCGGCGGCGGCGACGACCTCATCGAGCCCCGTGCTGGCTGCGCGCCGCCGGGCCTGCTCCAGGAGCCGGTCGATGTCGTCGTCATCGTGAGCGGGATCATGGTGGAACAGCGCCAAGCGACGAGCCCCGGACTCCTTGGCGACGAGCAGGGCGTAATCGACCGTGCAGTGGCCCCAGCCCTCCTTGCCGGCGAACTCGGCCGGTGTGTACTGGGCGTCGTGGATCAGGAGGTCCACGCCGTCGCACAGCTCCAAGACGGCCGGGTCCACTCGGTCCAGGCCCGGCGGAGCCTGGTGGTCGCTCACGTAGGCGAGGCTGGTCCCGTCACGCTCCACCCGATAGCCGAGGGTGGCGCCGAGGTGGGGGACCTGGCGGGCCCGGACCTTGGCCCCCCCGATGGCCAGATCCTCGTCAGCCAGGTCGTGGAAGCGGACCCGGCCCCGCAGGTCGCTGGCCCTGATCGGGAAGTACGGGGGGCGCATGAAGGCGTCGAAGCAGTCGGCGAGGGTCGTGCCGTCCTGGCCGGGGCCGTACACGTCCATGACCGCCCCTTCACGGTCTATGGGTGGGAAGAACGGGAGGCCCTGGACATGGTCCCAGTGGAGGTGGCTCACCAGAGCCGCTCCCCGGAAGCTGCCGTCGGTGGGCTGGCCCTCCCCGAAGCTGCGTAGCCCCGTTCCCAGGTCCAGGAGAATGGGGGGCTCTCCGGGTGACTCGAGGGCCACGCAGGCCGTGTTGCCCCCGTAACGGCGGATGCGGTCGCCGCAGCACGGGCACGACCCTCGCACTCCGTAGAACGTGACCTTCAGCACTCTCCCCCTTCTCTTCGCACGGGAGGTTACCGATCGTGGACCGGAGTCCCTTCCGAGCGCAATACGGTGGCCGGGGTGACCACCTTCACCACCCGGGCGGCCCTGCCCGACGGCTTGGCCGTGGTGGTCCGGTCCGACTGCCCCACCTGCCGGCTGATCGTCCCTGTGCTGGCCCAGCTGGCCGAGGGCGGGGCGTCCCTCACGATCCTGACCCAGGACGGCCCGGGGTTCCCCCCAGGGCTGTCGTGCATTGACGACTCGAGCCTGGACCTGTCCTTCGCCCTGGGCATCGACACCGTCCCCACCGTCGTGCGCCTGGCCGGGGGAAGGGAGGTGGCCCGTGCCGCTGGGTGGTCCCGTGACGAGTGGGAGAAGGTGTGCTCCTCGACGGGTCTCGGTCCCGGGCTGCCCGGGTATCGTCCCGGCTGCGGATCGCTGACCCAGGACCCCGCCCTGGAGGACCGGCGAGCCGGGCAGTGGGCGCGGGCGCACCTGGCGTCCAGGCGCATCCCCCTGGGCGAGCTGGAGGACGAGGCCGAGGCCATGTTCGAGCGGGGCTGGACCGACGGACTCCCGGTCGTGGCCCCCACCGAGGCGCGGGTGGCGCGCATGCTGAGCGGGACCAGCCGGGACCCCGGCGAGGTGGTGGCGGTGGTCCCCCCCGACATGGCCGAGGCCACGGTGGAGAAGGTGGCAGTCAACGCCGTCCTGGCCGGATGCCGCCCGGAGTACCTACCTGTGGTCCTGGCCGCGGTGGAGGCGGCGTGCACTCCCGAGTTCAATGCCCACGGCGTGCTGGCCACCACGTACTTCCCCGGCCCGGTGGTGATCGTGAACGGGCCGCTGGCCAGGGCCATCGGCATGAACAGCGGCATCAACGCCCTCGGCCCGGGGAACAGGGCCAACGCCACCATCGGACGGGCGCTGCAGCTGGTGATCCGCAATGTGGGCGGCGGCCGACCGGGTGAGGTGGACCGGGCCACCCTTGGCCAACCGGGGAAGTACACATTCTGCTTCGCCGAGGACGAGCAGGGCTCCCCCTGGGAGCCCCTGTCGGTGGAGAGAGGGCTCCCACCGGGCACCTCGGCCGTGACGGTGTTCGCCGGCGAGGCCCCACGGGCGGTCTTCGACCAGCTTTCCCGGGAGCCCTCCTCCCTGGTGCGGACCTACGCCGCCTGCCTGCGCACGGTGGCCCATCCCAAGTGGCCGGTGGCCTACGACGCCGTGCTGGTCGTCTCTCCCGAGCACGGCGAGGTGTTCCGCCGGGCGGGGTGGAGCAAGGACCGGCTGCGAGCCGAGCTGGACGAGCTGCTCCAGCTGCCGGTCGAGGAGCTGGTCCAAGGAGCCGGTGGCATGGCGGAGGGCATCCCGCCGCGCTGGGCAGAGACGAACCGCACCTTGCCCAAGCTCCGCCCGGGAGGCCTCCTGGTGGTGCACGCCGGCGGGCGTGCCGGCCTGTTCTCGGCCATCATCGGGAGCTGGGTGTCCGGCCCGGCGGGCAGCGAGCCCGTGACGAAGGAGGTCAGAGCATGAGCACCGCAGGGACCTCGACCCCCCCTCCGGGGCCCCGGGTCCTACTGGACCCCACGTCGGAGCGCGTGCCCAGCAAGCGGCCCCGGGCCCCCCGGCCGGCCTCCCTGTCGGGAGCCACCATCGGTCTCCTGGACATCTCCAAGTCCCGGGGCGATGTCTTCCTGGACCGCATAGCCGACCACCTGTCCCGCCGGGGTCTGCGGGTGGAGCGCTACTCCAAGCCCACCTTCACCAAGCCGGCTCCCGTCGACCTCAGGCACCGCATCGCCACCACTTGTGATGTGGTCATAGAAGCCCTGGCCGATTGAGGAAGCTGCACGTCGTGCAGTGTGCACGACATCGCCGACCTGGAGTCAAGAGGGGTGCCCGGCGTGATCGTGGCCTCCGAAGAGTTCCGAGAGGCCCTGGCCGCCCAGGCCCGGTCGCTCGGGGTCGAGCCCGCAGCGGTCTACGTGGCCCACCCCATCCAGGACCGCACCGACGAGGAGCTGGCCGCCCTGGCCGACGGAGCCCTGGACAGCCTTCTGGCCGCCCTCACGAGCTGAAACCCCTACCAGCTGAAGCTCTCAGCTGAAGCGCCATGGCCGGGCAGGGGTCTCCTGGCCGGCCGCCCCCAACCGACCCCATGGCAGGCGAGATAACGATGCTGCTCGCCTAGGGTCCCCACACACCCTCCTCGTAGGGCCGGCGCCGGGGCGGCTGGGCCTCCCGCTTCCAGACCATGACCTTTCGCCGGAAGGAGCACACCTCCTCCCCCCGCTGGTTGAAGCCCTTGGTCTCCACCGTCACGACCCCCCGGTCGGGCTTCGACCTCGACTCGGTCACGTCCAGCACCCGGGACTCGGCGTAGATGGTGTCTCCGTGGAACGTCGGGTGGCGGTGGACGAGTGACTCCACCTCGAGGTTGGCAATGGCGGAACCGCTCACATCGGGAACGCTCATGCCCAGCACCAGCGAGTAGACGAGGTTGCCCACCACCACGTTGCGCCCGTGCACCGTGTCCCGCTCGGCGAACCAGGTGTTGGTGTGCAGGGGGTGGTGGTTCATGGTGATCATGCAGAACAGATGGTCGTCGTACTCGGTTATGGTCTTGCCCGGCCAGTGGCGGTAGACGTCCCCCACCTCGAAGTCCTCCAGGCACCGGCCAAAGGGCCGCTCATAGGTGGTCATGGCGCTCCCGCCTACTACGGCGGCGGCGCTCCCGTCCAGACCGACGCCTCACCGCCAGAGCCAGGCGCTGGGCTACATCGCCTCCGGGATCTCGGCCTCGGGGGGTCGGGTGCTGAAGCTCAGGGTCCAGCCCTCGTCGGTCTCGCCGTCGATCGTGAGCCGCCAGGTGAAGCGGCTGGCCGGCTGGAGGGGCAGGGGCCCCAGGTTGATGGCCAGCGTCACGTCCACCGGGCTCCCCTCAGGTACTCCGGGGGGCCGCCCCACCTGGAAGTCACCCCGCACCTCCACCGGGCGCGGTCCCTCCGGCGTCTCCACGGTGACGTCAGCGCCGTCCTGGTCCTGGAGGAACAGCTCCCAGTGGTGGGGCATCTCGGCCTCGTGCCAGCCCACCTCGATCTTCAAGGCGATGGCTGAGGGGGTGGGAGCGGGGCCGATCATGCTCCAGCCCCCTCCCAGTATGAACAGCTTGCCCTCCGCCACCTGGGCCGCGTCACAAAGCATCATGGTCACTTTCACGGGCGGCCAACCTAAGCGGGGCACCCCCCGCCTTGCCACCCGAGGAGGCGGCGGCGCCCGGCACGGGCCCAACGGGGAACCGCGCCCGCCCCACGGGTGTCATGTCCTCATGTGCCTGCCCAGCTGGGAGCACCGCATCCCCCCCTCGCACTGACGGGGCCACCCACAGGCGTCCCGGCTCGGCTATCTATCTATCCCGTGAGCGGGACGGCCACCACCCGGGTGGCGAGCGAGCGGGCCTTCCACGAGACGGTGGTCCTCGACCACCGTCGCCTCGTCCGCCTGGCCTACGTGCTGTGCGGCGACCTCTCCCAGGCCGAGGATGCGGTGGCCGACGCCTACGCCCGGGTATGGCCCCGCTGGGCCGCGGGCCGGGTGGACGACCTCGGGGCCTACCTCCGTCGGGCAGTGGTCAACGGGATACGCAACCGCCATCGCCACTTCCTCGTTCGCCGGCGCTACGAGGAGAGCTGGAGCCCCGGGCCCGGACCCCGCGAGCTGGACGAGGGAGTGGCCGAGCGCGAGCTGCTGTGGGCTGCAGTACGCCGGCTGCCACTCCCCCAACAGCAGGTGGTCGTGCTGCGCTACCTGGAGGACCTCTCCG
This sequence comes from Actinomycetota bacterium, assembly GCA_021325455.1. GTDB lineage: Bacteria > Actinomycetota > Acidimicrobiia > Acidimicrobiales > JAJPHD01 > JAJPHD01. Next base: position 42,845 of record JAJPHD010000025.1, on the reverse strand, counting down.
AGGCTGAGACGGCCCGCGTGCTCGGCGTGCCCCCCGGCACGGTCAAGTCCCGCCTCGCCCGGGCCCTCTCCAGCCTCCGGGACGCCATAGGGGAGGACGACCGGTGAGTGACCTGGAGAACCGCCTCCGGGCCGAGCTGCGCCGGCGGGCAGCGAGCGTCGAACCCTCCCCCGACCTGCCCCAGCGCATCGACGCCCGGGTCCGCCGCCGTGCCCGCCAGCGGCGCATGGTGGGCTCGGCTGCCCTGGCCGGGGCCATGGTGGCCCTGGGCGGCGGAGCCGCCGCAGGAGCCCTGATCTCCGGGGGCCACAACTACACCCGCGTGACGGCAGCCGGTTCGGGTCCCCGGGCACACCGCTCGGGGTCCCACGCCGCGACCGCCCATCCTTCCCGGCGCACGTCCACCACCCCGGGCGCCACCCAGGCGGCCTCCTCCACCACGGCCACGACCACGGGCGCCACCGGCACCACCTTGGCCCAGGCCGCCCCGCCTTCGAGCCAGCCTCCCCTGCCGGAGTGCACCACCGCCCAGCTGGCGGTGCGGGCGTACCCCGCCCCCGGGGAGGCTCGGGGCGGGCACCTCGGGATGATCCTGGTGCTCCTCAACGCCTCCTCCCAGAGCTGTGTCATGCACGGCTACGTGGGCCTGGGCCTCTACGACGCCGCCGGCGCCCCCATCCCCTCCCGAGCGGTGCGGGGGCCCACCTACTTCCGGAGCGACCCCGGCCCCCGGACCGTCGTGCTCCGGCCCGGAGGGACGGCCTCCACCGATGTGACCTGGTCCGACGTCCCCACCGCCGGCGGCGGCTGCGAGCCTCCGTCGGCCACCCTCGAGGTGACGCCTCCCAACCAGACCACCCAGCTCAAGGTGGCCCTCGACCAGACGGTGTGCGACCACGGTGACCTGCACACCACAGCCCTGGTCGCCGGGTCGAACGGGCCGCCCCGCTGACCGACACCCGCCGGCGAGACTCGCCCCGCCGGCGAAGCCCGCCCGCTCGCCACCGACCCCCCAACGGCATAGAGTCGCTCACCCGATGCCCCCTCCGGACCTGCAGGCAGCATCCGGCGCCCTGGACCTCGCTACGGAGGTCGTAGGCCGGGGAGCCGCCACCCTGGCCGCCAGGGCCTCCCCCGAGGCCGCCACCGGCTCGGGGGGCGAGGGGGCCCCAGCCTCCCCGGAGGGCATCGACCGCCACCAGGCCCTGGCCTACGACCTGGCCCACGCTGCGGCGGCCGTGGAGGCGGCCCGGGCCTGCCTGGACTACGGCACCAAGGGCGAGCTCGAGGCGGCCATGGCCTGTGCCTCGGTTGCCGACACGGTGGCCTCCCTGTGGGGCTCCCTCCTCGGGCGCGAGGCAGCCTGGGGCGTGGAACCGGCCCTGCTGGAGCCCACCCGGGCCTTCCTCGCCACCTTCCGGGACCCCGGCTACCTGGCCGCCCTGTCGGGCCAGGAGGGCCCCCGGCACCTCGACGAGGACTTCCAGCTGGTGGCGGACACCTTCCGCCGCTTCGCCGAGGAGAGGATCGCGCCCCTGGCCGAGAGGATCCACCGGCACAACGAGGACATCCCCGAGGAGATCCTGGCCGGCCTGGCCCAGCTGGGGGCCTTCGGGCTGTCCGTGCCGGAGGCCTACGGCGGCTTTGCCTCGGGAGGGGAGCACGACTACCTGGGCATGGTGGTGGCGACCGAGGAGCTTTCCCGGGCCTCCCTCGGGGCGGGTGGGTCTCTCATCACCAGGCCGGAGATCCTCACCCGGGCCCTGGTGAAGGGCGGCACGGAGGACCAGAGGAGGCGGTGGCTCCCCAGGTTGGCCTCGGGTGAGGTGATGGCGGCCGTGGCGGTCACCGAGCCCGACCACGGGTCCGACGTCGCAAACCTGGCGTGTACCGCCACACGAGGGGACGACGGCGCCTGGCGCATCCAGGGCACCAAGACGTGGTGCACGTTCGCCGGGCGGGCCGAGGTGCTCATGCTCCTGGCCCGCACCGACCCCGACCGTGCCAAGGCCCACCGCGGCCTGTCCCTGTTCGTGGTGGAGAAGCCCAGGGCCGCCGGCAGCCATTTCGCCTTCACCCAGGATGGCGGCGGGCGCATGGAGGGCAGGGCCATCGACACCATCGGCTACCGGGGCATGCACTCCTACGAGATCGCCTTCGACGGCTGGAGGGTGCCCGCTGACAACCTCGTGGGAGGAGACGCCGGCGAGGGCAGGGGCTTCTACCTGCAGATGGAGGGGTTCGAGAACGGCCGCCTGCAGACGGCAGCCAGGGCCTTGGGCGTCATGCAAGCCGCCTACGAAGCGGCCCTGGCCTACGCCCGGGAGAGGGTGGTGTTCGGCCGGCCCATCGCCGACTACCAGCTCACCCAGGTCAAGCTGGCCCGGATGGCCGTCACCATCCAGGCCTGCCGCCAGTTCGCCTACCAGGTGGCCCGGCTCATGGCCAAGGGAGAAGGCGGCACCGAGTCCTCCATGGTCAAGGCCTACGCCTGCCGGGCGGCCGAATGGGTCACCCGGGAGGCCATGCAGGTGCACGGGGGGATGGGGTACGCCGAGGAGTACGCGGTGAGCCGGTACTTCGTTGATGCCAGGGTCCTTTCGATATTCGAGGGCGCCGACGAGACCCTGGCCCTCAAGGTCATCGCCCGCCACCTCGTCGCCGCCGCCACCGCCTGATCCCCCGCCAGGGCCCGCCACCGGACGCCCCCTGAAGCAGCCGCTCCCCCTAAGCCACTCTGCGCAGACAGCGGTTGCACAGCTGGCGACCGTCCCGGCGACGGGTCACGGTGTCCTCCCCGCACACCGAGCAGCGCTGCCCGAAGTAGAGCTCCACCTTGGACGGGTCGGGCGACACCCGGTCCAGCTGGTCCAGCAGCCGGCGGGCTTCCCCCGTCAGCTCCCAGGCCCCGTGGGGGCCGGTCCTCTTCACCATCCCGGCCGCCAGCAGCTCCCGGAAGACCGGCGCCAGCCGCTTGGGCGGCGGCCGCCAGCGGGACGGTCCTCCGGGAGACGGCCTCTGCACGTGCGACTCTGCCACGACCGGTGTCCTACCCGCGACCCCCCGGGGACCTCACCTGGCCGGGGGCACGCTGCGCCGCAGGCCCCCCCGCTCGCCCCTCGCCACGAACTTGATGGCCATCTTGCGACTGGCCTCGTCGATCATCTCGTCCCCGAACATGACTGCCCCCCGGCGCTCGCCACCGCCGTCCCCCTCGGTGGCCCGCCGGTAAGCATCCAGGATGTCCCAGGCCTGGTCGAACTGCTCCTGGGTGGGCGAGAAGACCTCGTTCAGCACCGCCACCTGGTCGGGGTGAAGAGCCCACTTGCCGTCGTAGCCGAGCACCCGGGACCGCTGGCAGTAGTCCCGGAAGGCATCCATCTCCCGGATCCTGAGGAACGGCCCGTCGATCACCTGGAGGCCGTTGGCCCTCCCGGCCATGAGGATCTTGGACAGCACGTAGTGGAAGTGGTCCCCGGGGTACTCGGGCACCTGGATGCCGCCGGTGAGCACGGGCATCTCCACGGATGCGGCGAAGTCGGCCGGCCCGAACACGATGGCCTCCAGCCGGCCCGACGCGGCGCAGATCTCCTCCACATCGATGAGGCCACGAGCCGTCTCTATCTGGGCCTCTATGCCGATATGGCCGGGCGGCAACCCGGCATTCGCCTCCACCTGGGTGAGCAACAGGTCCATGGCCACCACCTCGGCCGCCCTCTCCACCTTGGGCATCATGATCTCGTCGAGCCGCTCGCCAGCCTGGCCCACCACCTCGATCACGTCCCCGTAGGTCCAGCGGGTGTCCCAGGAGTTCACCCTGACGCAAAGGACCCGGTCCCCCCAATCCTGGTTCTTCACGGCCTCCACGACCTTGGCTCGGGCCGCCTCCTTCTCCAGGGGGGCCACCGAGTCCTCGAGGTCGAGGAAGGTCATGTCCGCCGGCACCCCGGGCGCCTTGGCCAGGAAGCGCTCGCTCGACCCGGGCACCGACAGGCAGGAGCGACGGGGAAGCTCCCTGCTACGGGCCGACATGGCCGACGGTCCTTGAAATCCCCCAAAGGGCCGCTCGCTCCCCCCGCCCCCTCTGTCCACTCACCCGAGGTGCTCCCTGAAGAAGGCCACGGTCCGCTCCCACGCCTGCCGGGATGCCTCCGGCGAGTACTGGCCGGGCCGGGTGTCGTTGAAGAACCCGTGGTGGGTGTCGGGGTAGATGAAGAACTCGACCTCCTTGCCGAGCCCCCGCAGGTCGTCCTCCAGCGAGCGGGCCACCTCCGGGCCGGCGAAGTCATCGTGGGTGGCGTAGTGGCCCTGGACGGCAGCCGTCATGGCCGAGAAGTCCGGACGGGGGATGGGGCCCCCGATGACCCCGTAGTAGGGGGCCACGGCCTTGACCCTGTCCGGGCGCTGGCAGGCCAGCACCAGGGCCAGGCCACCCCCCATGCAGTACCCGACGACCCCCACCCCCGAGCCCGTGGAGCGCCGGTCGACCTCGTCGACCGCCCCGCTCATGTCCTTGGCGGCCTGCTCGATGCGCATCCCCATCATGGTCTTTTGGGCCTCGTCGGGCTCGTCGACGGTCTTGCCCCGGTAGAGGTCGGGGGCCAGCGCCACGAAGCCCTCGCCGGCGAAGCGCTCGCACACGTCCTTGATGTGGGGGACGAGGCCCCACCACTCCTGGATCACGACCACACCTGGGCCCCGACCCGATGCCGGAGTGGCCAGGTAGCCCTGGTCGGTGCCGCCGTTGCTGGCAAAGGTGATCATCTCTCCCATGGGTCCGACCCTACTGCAGGCCCCTGGCCTCGCCTCCATCCACTGGTATGGCTGCGCCGGTCATGAACCGGGCTTGCTGGGAGCAGAGGAAGGTGATCACGGCGCCGAAGTCGGCGGGATCGCCGAGCATCCTGGCGGGGATCTCCTCGGCCAGCTGGTCCACGGCGTCCCCCCGCAGGGCCCGCAGCCGGTCGGTGGCGTGATAGCCGGGCTGGACGGAGTTCACTGTCACGCCGTTGGGGGCCACCTCGGTGGCCAGGGTCTTGAGGAACGCGGTGGCGCCTGCCCGGGCCGTGTTGGACAGGATCAGGGTGGGGATGGGCTGGCGGACCGAGATCGAGGTGATGGCCACCACCCTCCCCCACCCCTGGGCCCGCATGGCGGGAACGGCTTCGTGGCACATGGCCACCACCGACATGAGGTTGAGGTTGAGGGCAGCCTGGTAGGCGCTGAGGTCGGTGGCACTGAAGTTGCCCGCAGGCGGGCCACCGGCGTTGGTCACCAGGATGTCCAGGCCTCCCAGGGATTGCGAAGCCTGGCGGACGAACCCGGCCGCACCTTCAGGCGAGGACACGTCAGCCACCAGGGCAACGGCCTCCCCTGGCAGGGAGGCAGCGGCCCGCTCGATGCGGTCCCTGTCCCGGCCACAGATGGCCACCCGCACCCCTTCGCTGGCCAGCGCCCTGGCGCTGGCCAACCCGAGGCCCGTGGAGGCGGCGGCCACCGCCGCCCGCTTGCCGTTCAGACCCAGATCCATGCCCTCAGTACCTCCCGCCCAGCTTGCGGTGGTCCCAGGAGACCACCCTTTCCACCTCGATCCTCACCGCCACCCGCTTGGCGGCGCTCTCCAGCAGGGCGGCCCGGGCCGAGTCGTCGAGGGGGCCGCTGTAGCGCTCGGCCACGCTCCGGCCGACGGCCGCCACGGTCTGCTGGTCCTCTATCAGGGTCGCCCGTCCGACCAGCTCCACGCCCCGCAGGGTGTCGTAGGTGTCGCCGTCCTCGACCAGGCAGGTGAGGCGCGGGTCCCGGCGAAGGTTTACCGCCTTCTGGGAGCGGCGGTAGGTCCAGAACGCCGGGCTGTCGTCGAGGAAGCCGTACCACATGGCCACCAGGTGTGGCTGTCCCGTGGCGCCAATGGTGGCCACGCTCATGTGCCGCCGGCCCTGCAGGAACCTCTCCACCTCCTCCTCGGTCATGGCGATCTCAGCTCGTCTGCTCATCCCAGCAGTCTGCCCCTGGGCAGCTTCCGCCAGCCAGGTGGGAGGGGAGATCAGGCGCCGATGGGCCGGAGCAGCTCGGGCGCCACCGGGCAGTCGGCCCGGGCCAGTGCAGCCTCCACGCCCTCAGGCCCACCGGGTGCCACTACCTGGCTCACCAGGTCCAGGGGAACCACCTCGTACGGCCGTTCCCAGGGCTCCTCGGGGTCGTCGTCCAAGCGCCGGGCCAGCGCCTCCCACAGGGGTGGGGGCAGCACCCGGCCGGCGCCGGCCACCACCCAGGCCGGCACCCCGGCGGACCTGGCCACGGCGGCGGCCGCCCACGAGCCGCTGGTGGCCACCGCCCCGCCCTCCCCCATCGCCAGGGCCTCCACCAGCACCAGGTCCGACGCCGCCACGGCGGCGCTCAGGCCGGACTCGGCCACCTCCACCACATCCTCGAGCGAGCTGCGCAGCCGGCGGGCCAGGGCCGTCCCCTCGCCCAGGGCGTCCACCACCAGGACCTCCAGGTCACCCCGTCGGCGCAGGGCCGAGCCGATCAGCTCCGGCCACCCGATCACCACCACTGCCGCCGCCTCGGGTATGGCAGCGGCGAGCACGCCGGCGGTGGGGTCCTCGTCCAGCTCGTCGGCCACCCGCCAGGCCTCGGCCACAGGGTTGGGAGCCTGGAGGATGCGCGCCGCCAGCCACCACATGGGGCCCACCTGGGGATGGCGGTCGACCAGGCGCCGGCAAGCCGTGACCAGTCCGGCTGGGTCATCGGCAAAGCCGGCCAGCGCTCCTGCCGCCTCCCGCACCAGGGACGACGGGGGTGCTCCGCCTGCCCGGGCCACGTAGCGCAGGCGCTCGATGGGGTGCACCGCGGCCACGCTAGCCCCCGCCGGGGGCCGGGACGGGCGCCCGTGCCCCCTGACCGGGCCGGGCCCGGGTGACGACAGGAGCCCGCCACCGCCTCTCTAGCATGGAGGAGGATGAGCTCTTCGACCCCGGATCGGCGCGCGCCCGCCCGGCACCGGAGGCAGCGGAGCTGGCTGCGCCGGCTCGTCATCGGGGCGGTCTGCGTGGTGGTGCTGGCCGGGCTCCTGGCAGCGGGCGGCTATGCCTACCTCCGCTACCGCTACGGCCAGATCGCCAAGGTCTCCGTGCCCGCCCTCACCAAGCCGTTCTCGGGGGACAGTCCCCAGGCGGGAGACGGGGACAGCTCCGGGGGAGGTACCGGTGGGAGCCTGCCTCCCATGAACATCCTCCTGGTGGGCAACAACTCCCGCTGCGTCCTCAACGGCAAGCAGGCCGCCCAGTTCGGCTCCTGTGCCCAGGTGGGCGGGGGGCGCAGCGACGTCACCATGGTCCTCCACTTGGACCCGGCCACCCGCAAGGCTGCCTTGCTCTCCATACCGAGGGACCTGTGGCTCCCCATACCCGGCACGCACCGGGCCCTGCGGGTGGACGACGCCTTGAACGTCAGCCCTCAGCGGCTGGTGCAGACCATCCAGGACGACCTCGGCATCCCCATCAACCACTACGTGGAGCTCAACTTCGACACCTTCCAGCGGGTGGTGAACGACCTGGGCGGGATCGACATGTACTTCCCCGACCCCGTGAAGGACGCCTACTCCGGCCTGGACGTCCCCACCACCGGATGCCTGCACCTGAACGGCACCCAGGCCCTGGCCCTGGTGCGGGCCCGGCACATGTTCTACTTCCACGACGGCGCTTGGCACTACGACGGCCTGGGGGACCTCTCGAGGATCCAGCGGGACCACCAGTTCCTGAAGGCACTGGCGAGCCAGGTGATCCACGAGGGACTGGCCAACCCGATCAGGGCCAACAACGTCGTCGGCGACATCGCTCCCCAGCTCAAGGTGGACTCCGGGTTCACCCTTGGCACCATGGTCCGCCTGGTACGGGACTTCCGCCATGTGAACCCGGCGACCATGCCCTCCTACACCCTCCCCATCGCCTACGCCAACAGCTACGTGTACGACGGCGTCGACTACGGGGACGTGGTCATGCCCCTCGAGCCCGTGGACCAGCAGACCATCGACAAGGCCCTCGGCCTGCCCCGGCCTCCTGGCCAGGCGGTGGCCCCCCGCCACGTCAGCGTGAGCGTGCTCAACGGCTCGGGCATCCCGGGCCAGGCGGCGAGCGTGGCCCGCTCGCTCCGGGCCCTCGGATTCAAGGTGACGGACACCGGCTCCACCCTGGTTACGGGACAGCCCGCCGAGACGGTGGTGCGCTACTCCCCCGGGCACCTGGCCGATGCCGAGCGGGTGGCCCAGGAGCTGGCCGGCGAGGTCACCATGGGAATGGCCAGGACGGCCGCCGGGCCGGCCACCCCGGCCGGGACCGACGTGGTGGTGGTGACCGGCTCCAAGCTCGCCGTGGCCAGGCCCCCGGCCGCCCGCCACCGGACGACCACCACCTCGGCCAGCACCACCTCGACGGCAGCCCGGGCCCCCCAGGCCAGCCAGTCGGCCGACAACGCGGGGGTGAGCCCGGTGCTGCCCCCCCGCCCCAAGCTCCCCAGCTTCGACCCCCGGGCCTGCCCGGCAGGGGCGGTGGCCAAGCCCCTTCCCAGCCGCTGAGCGCCCTAGCCCATGATGCCGCTCCCTGAGCGCCCTACCCCATGATGCCGCCCCTCGTCATAGCCAGCACGTCCAGGGCCCGGTCCACCTCCTCCTCGGTCATGAGCCCCTGCTCGAGCACCACCGTGCGGAGGTCCTTGCCCTCGGCCATGGCCTGCTTGATCACCTTGGCGGCAGCCTCGTAGCCGATGTAGGGGTTGAGGGCGGTCCCTATCGAAGGCGACGACAGGGCATAGGTCCGGCACCGCTCCTCGTCGGCCTCGATGCCGGCCACGCACTTGTCGGCCAGGGCCCGGCTCACGCTGGAGAGGAGCCGGATGGACTCGAGCAGGTTGCGGGCGATGACCGGGAGCATGATGTTGAGCTCCAGGTTCCCCGCCGCTCCCCCGAAGGCCACGGCGGCGTCGTTGCCCACCACCTGGGCCACCACCTGGCACACCGCTTCGGCGATGACCGGGTTCACCTTGCCGGGCATGATGGACGAGCCCGGCTGGAGGTCGGGGATGCGGATCTCGGCCAGTCCGCAACGGGGGCCGCTGCCCATCCAGCGCAGGTCGTTGGCGATCTTGTAGAGCGAGATGGCGACGGTCCGCAGCGCGCCCGAGGCCTCCACCAGACCGTCGCGGGCGCCCTGGGCCTCGAAGTGGTCCCGTGCCTCGGTGAGCGGTAGGTCCAGCATCTCGGCCAGGCGGGAGATCACCTTGGTGGCAAAGCCGGGTGGGGCGTTCAGCCCCGTGCCCACGGCCGTCCCCCCCAGGGGGAGCTCGGCCACCCGGGGCAGGCAGGCCTGCAGGCGCTCCACGCCGCGCTCGACCTGAGCGGCGTAACCGGCGAACTCCTGGCCCAGGGTGACAGGGGTGGCGTCCATGAGATGGGTACGCCCCGACTTGACCACGCCGGCGAACTCCTCGGCCTTGCGCCTGAGGGCCGAGGCCAGGTGCTCGAGGGCGGGGATGAGGACCACCACGATCCCCCGGGTGGCGGCCACGTGGATGGCCGAGGGGAAGGTGTCGTTGGAGGACTGCGAGGCGTTGGGCTCGTTGTTGGGGCGGACCTCCCTGCCCAGGCGCTCACCGGCCAGATGGGCCAGCACCTCGTTCATGTTCATGTTGGAGGACGTCCCCGAGCCGGTCTGGTACACGTCGATCGGGAACTCGCCGTCGTGGCGCCCTTCCGCCACCTCGGCGGCCGCCTCCTGCAAGGCGTCGGCCACGTCGGGGTCGATGACGCCCAGCTCGGCGTTGACGGCCGCGGCGGCGCCCTTGATGGCAGCCAAGGCCGCTATCAGGTCGCGGTCGATGCGCAGTCCCGAGATGGGGAAGTTCTGCACCGCCCGCTGGGTCTGGGCTCCCCACTTGGCCCCGGCTGGTACCCGGACCTCGCCCATGGAGTCGTGCTCTATCCGGTAGCTCGCCGCCTGGTCCTCTTGGCTCATGGGGCCGAACGTAGCGGGGAAGGGCTCCGGTAGCCTCGGGCGCCATGCGCGCCGTCACGATCGTCGATGGAGAGCTGCACTGGAGGGAGCACCCCGATCCCGAGCCCGGCACCGGCGAGCTGCTCGTCGCCGTCAGGGCGGCCGGCCTGAACGGGGCCGACCTGCTGCAGCAGGCGGGCCGCTACCCCGCTCCTCCCGGGAGCCCGGCCGACATCCCCGGCCTCGAGATGGCCGGCGAGGTGGCGGCCGTCGGGGCGGGGGTGACCCGCTTCGCCCCGGGCGACAGGGTGATGGCCATTGTGGGGGGCGGAGGCCAGGCCGAGCTGGCCGTGGTCCACGAGCGGGTGGCCCTACCCGTCCCCCCCGACCTGACCTGGGAGGAGGCGGGGGGGTTCCCCGAGGTCTTCACCACCGCCCACGACGCCCTGTTCAGCCAGTGCGGGCTCACCATCGGGGAGCGCCTGTTGGTGAACGGGGCGGCCGGTGGGGTGGGCACCGCCGGCGTCCAGCTCGGGCTGTGCGCCGGCGCCAGCGTGGTCGGTACCGCCCGCCGGCCGGAGCAGCGCCAGGCCGTGGAGGCCCTGGGGGCGCGCGTCACCGCCGTCGAGCCGGACCAGGCGGCCGCCCACGGCCCCTACGACGTGGTCCTGGAGCTGGTGGGGGGGCCGAACCTCGCCTCAGACCTGGCCTCCCTGGCCAGCGGGGGCCGCATCGCCGTCATCGGGGTGGGTGCGGGCGCCACCGCCGAGGTGGACCTGCGGGCCCTCATGGGATCCCGTGGCCGCATACACGGGTCCACCCTCCGGGCCCGCCCCCTCGAGGGCAAGGCTGCCGCTGCCCGGGCCGTCGAGGCCCATGTGCTGCCGCTCCTGTCCACCGGCGACGTCAAGGTGCCGGTGGCAGCCACCTACCCCATGGCCGAGGCGGGGCAGGCGTACCGCCACTTCGCCGGGGGCGGCAAGGTGGGCAAGATAGTGCTGGTGGCGGGCGGCTGAGCAGGGGCCCGGCGCTGCCCGGCTGGCCCCGCGGTTGGTGCCCGCCACCCCTGGTGCGGGCGGGGCTTCAGGGGCCGCCGGATGGCCAGGCCCGCCGCCGGGCGCTCCGCTCCAGCCGGCCGACCAGGCCGGTGAGGGCGGCCTGGTCCCGCGAAGGCAGGTAGGCCCGGCCCCCGTAGGCGGCCTGGTAGGCGGCCAGGAGCTCGGGGTGGGCCCCGGCCAGCCAGGCCAGGTAGTGCTCCCTCACCCCGGGGCGCAGGTGCAGGAGGATGGGGGAGATGGAGACGGCCCCGGCCTCCACGCAGCCGGTCACGACCTCCTCCAGCTGCTCGGGCCGGTCGGAGAGGCCGGGGATCACGGGGGCCAGGAGCACCCCGCAGGGGATCCCGGCCTCGTTGATGCGCCGCACGGCAGCCAGGCGCTGGCAGGGATGGGGGGTGCCCGGCTCGGTCTCCCGCCACACGCCCTCGTCCAGCGTGCCGATGGACAGGTTCACCCGCACGGCGGTGCGCCGCGACGCCTCGGCCAGGCGCTCCAGGTCCCCAAGGATGAGGGTGGACTTGGTGAGGATCGAGAAGGGGTTGGCCGCCTCCGCCAAGGCCTCCACGATGCCCCGGGTGAGGCGGTACTTCCCCTCGGCCCTCTGATACGGGTCGGTGTTGGTGCCCATGGCGATGGGCTCCCCGGCCCAGCGCCGGCTGGCCAGCTCGGCACGCGTCCGCTCCACCGCGTTCACCTTGACCACGATGCGGCGCTCGAAGTCCTCGCCCATCCCGAGCCCCAGCCACTCGTGGGAGGGGCGGGCGAAGCAGTAGGTGCAGGCATGGGAGCAGCCCCGATAGGGGTTGATCGTCCAGCGGAACGGCATCCGGGACGAGGCCGGCACCCGGTTGATGACCCGCTTGGCCCTCACATGGAGGAACTCGAGGCCCCGGTACTCGCCCGTGCCGACATGGCGGTCGAGAACGCCCCGCTCGGGGAACAGCTCACCCTGGCCGCAGCGCTCCTCCTCCTCCACCAGCCGCCAGCGCAGAGCGACCGGCCGGCTTCCGCCCTCTTGCACGGGAGCAGTCTAGCGAACATGCGTTCCCAGGATCCAGGCGATGCCGTCATCGCCGCGGGGCCGGCCTACGCTGGGGATCGTGAAGCCGGTCCCCATCGTCTTCCACCTCGGGCCCCTCAACATCCACACCTACGGGATCGGGCTGGCCCTCACGTTCTGGTTCGGCCTCGTCTACACCAACCGCCGCCTGCGGGCCAGGGGCTATGCGACGGACTGGATGAACCGGGCCTTCCTCTGGATCGTGGCCGCCGCCATCGTCGGTGCCCGTGTCGTCCACGTCATAGCGAACTGGAACCAGTACTACCACAGCCACCCCGGCCAGATAGTGGCCGTCTGGCACGGGGGCCTCTCGTCCTATGGGGGCCTCCTCTTCGCCGTCCCCGTGGGGCTCTGGTTCGCCAAGCGGCACTGCCCGGCGTTGTTCGGGCTGCGCGGCCTGGACTTCATCTCACCCGTCCTCATGGCCGCCTGGTCCATGGGCCGCCTGCTGGGCCCCAACTTCGAGATCAACGGCGGGGGCCTTCCCACCCACGCCTGGTATGGGCTGCAGTACGCCGGGGAGGCGGGGTACCGGATACCGGTGCCGATCTTCCAGTGCCTGGAGAGCTTCGGCGTCTTCTTGGTGCTCCTCGCCGTGGAGCGCTGGGTCCGGGCCCACCAAGGCCCCACCGGGCTGGTCTTCTTCACCATGCTCGGGGTGTGGGACGTGAGCAGGTTCTTCGACGAGTACCTGTGGCTCAACGCCGCCGGCTTGTGGGACGCCGTGGAGGGGGCCAGCCTCGTCCTCATCACCATCGGTTTTGGCATGTGCGCCTTCTTGCTCTTCCGCTGGGCAAGGCAGCGCCGGGGCGTGCCCGGTCCGGGGCAGGAACCTGACGCCGAGGGGGTAGCCGGCGCACCGGCCCTGGGCGCTACCGGATCGGCTGACAGCGAGGTGACCGCTCGCGCCTAGAGGACGCGGGAGGAGCGGAGGGCGTAGGTGGACAGCTTGGCCGGAGGGCAAGAATGATGATTCCGTCCCGGGACGGGCCGGACAGCACCGCACTCCTCACCGACCACTACGAGCTCACCATGCTGGAGGCGGCGCTGGCCTCCGGGCTGGCGGACCGGAGGGCGGTCTTCGAGGTCTTCTCCCGGCGCTTGCCAGCGGGGCGGCGCTACGGGGTGCTGGCCGGCGTGGCCCGGATGGTGGAGGCGGTCGAGGCCTTCCGCTTCGGGGAGGAGGAGCTGGAGGCGCTGGGCCGGTCGGGGGTGGTGGGCCAGGGGGCCCTCGAGCGGCTGGCGTCGTACCGGTTCGGGGGCTCCATAGACACCTACGCCGAGGGCGAGCTCTACTTCCCCGCCTCCCCGGTGGTGACGATCGAGTCCACCTTCGCAGAGGCGGTGGTGCTGGAGACGGTTGTGCTCTCCATCCTCAACCACGACTCGGCCGTGGCGGCCGCCGCCGCCCGAATGGTCTGCGCCGCCCGGGGCAGGAACCTCATCGAGATGGGGAGCCGGCGCACCCACGAGGAGGCGGCCGTGGCGGCCGCTCGGGCCGCCTACCTGGCGGGGTTCAGCGCCACCTCCAACCTCGAGGCAGGCCGGCGGTGGGGGGTACCCACCATGGGCACCGCCTCCCACGCCTTCGTGCTGGCCCACGGCAGCGAGCGGGAGGCCTTCGAGGCCCAGGTGGAGGCCCAGGGCCCCGGCACCACCCTCCTCGTCGACACCTACGACGTGGCCCAGGGGATAGCCACCGCCATAGACGTGGCCGGGCCGGAGCTGGGCGCCATCCGCATCGATTCGGGGGACCTGGCGTCGGCGGCCCGGTCCGCCCGTGCCCAGCTCGACTCCCTCGGAGCCAGGGACACCCGCATCGTCGTCTCGGGCGATCTCGACGAGTACGGGATCGAGGAGCTGGCCCCTGAGCCCATAGACGCCTACGGCGTGGGGACCAAGGTCGTGGCCGGCTCGGGGGCCCCCAGCGCCAGCTTCGTCTACAAGCTGGTGGCCATCGCCGACCCGGCCAGCGGGGAGATGCGTCCCGTTGCCAAGCTGTCGGCGGGTAAGGCCAACCGGGGCGGACGCAAGGTCGCCTGGCGCCGGCTCGACGCTGCCGGTCAGGCCACCGGCGAGGTGGCGGCGGTCGACCCCCCTCCCGGATGGCCCGGCCTTCCGGGGCCCAGCCGCCCCCTACAGGTCCGGGTGATGGAGGCCGGCAGACCGCTCGGCATGCCAACCCTGGAGGAGAGCCGGCGCCACCTCAAGGCGGCCCTGGCCGAGCTCCCTCCGGTGGCCCGCATGATCGTGGCCGGCCCGCCGGCCCTCGAAGTGACCCTGGCGCCTGTGGAGGAGCTCGAGCAGATGCTGGAGGCGACCAGGTGAGCGGCGGCGGTGGTCCCTCCGGCGGGGGAGCTGGGCCCTTGTCATCTGGTGGGCCGGGCCGGCGGGCGCAGGGGGTGGCGACCGCCCTGCTCGTCGTGGACGTGCAGCGAGACTTCTGCGAGGGAGGGGCCCTGGCAGTGGCGGGCGGGGCCGAGGTGGCCCGGCGCATAACGGGCTGGGTCGCCGCCCATCGGGACCGTTACGAGGCCGTGCTGGCCACCAGGGACGAGCACGAGGACCCGGGATCCCACTTCGCCCCTCCCGGCCAGGAGCCCGACTACCAGGAGACCTGGCCCGTCCACTGCGTGGCCGGCACGCCGGGAGCCGAGCTGCACCCCGACCTTGCCGTGTCCCCCGACGCCGTCTTCTCGAAGGGGAGGTGGGCCCCGGCCTACTCCGGCTTCGACGGGTCCGCGCCCTCGGGAGAGACGCTGGCGGAGTGGCTGAGAGGGCGGGGGATCGAGGCTGTGCACGTGGCCGGCATCGCCACCGACTACTGCGTGTCCGCCACGGCCCGGGACGCCAAGGAGGCCGGCCTGCACACCACCGTCCTCGCGGACCTGACCGTGGGGGTGGACCCTGAGCGCTCCGCCGCCTCCCTGGCCGCCCTGGCCGAGGCCGGCATCACCATCACCAGCTCCAGCGAGGTCGACCATGTCCGGCCCTGACCCAGGGTCGGGCACCTGGCCCGGTGACGGCCGGCCCCGTGGCGAACCCCGACGTCCGGGAGCGACCGGTGCTGACCGGGCCCTGGCCGACGGCCTCGTCCCCGGAGCGGCGGTGACGGCCGACGTGGTGATCCTCACCATCCGCGAGGGGCGCCTGGCCGTGCTGCTGGTACAGCGGGGCGAGGAGCCCTTTCGGGGCCGCTGGGCCCTTCCCGGCGGCTTCGTCGGGCCCTCCGAGGACCTGGAGGAAGCGGCCTGGCGGGTGCTGGCCCGCGAGACGGGGTTGCGGCCCAAGGTGGCGCACCTGGAGCAGCTCCGCACCTACGGGGCCCCCGGCCGGGACCCCCGTACCAGGGTGGTGTCCGTGGCTCACCTGGGCCTGGTGGCCGACCTGCCGGCCCCGGTGGGCGGCAGGGGCACCACCTCGGCCCGGTTCTGGGCGGTGGAGGACCTCGAGGCCGAGGTGGCTCCCTGGCTGGCGTTCGACCACGAGGCCATCCTGGCCGACGGGGTGGAGCGGGCCCGGGCCAAGCTGGAGTACACGCCCCTTGCCACCACCTTCGTCCCGCCCACCTTCACCCTCTCCGAGCTCCGCCACGTGTACGAGGCCGTATGGGGGACCCCCGTGCACGCCGCCAACTTCCGCCGCAAGGTCCTTTCCATAGAGGGCTTCGTGCTCCCCGTGGGCCGCACCGCCTCCCCGGGGCCGGAAGGGGCCCGGCAGCCGGATCTCTACCAGGCAGGGCCGGCGCGGCTCCTGCACCCCGCCCTTCTCCGCCCCCGGCCCGAGCAGGCCCGGGTGATGGGAGAGCCCGAGACAGGGGAGCTGTAGCGGAAACTGAACGGCCAGCGCCCGCCGCCGGCGCTCCCCGCCGGCCCGGCGGTGGCAGCCAGCCTCCCGGTCAGGCCAGCGTCCCCGGTCGGGCCAGCCGCTCGGGCCAGCGTCGCGGTCAGGCCGGCACCTTCGGGGTCGAGATCCCCACTCCCCCCCTCGTCTGCGAGCCGTACCGGGCCTTCTCCCTGTCGAGGTCGAGAGGGCCGATGCGCCGGCGGGCGTCCAGGGCGGCCTCGTCCAGCAGCTCCGCCGGCACCAGCCAGGACACCTCGAACTCGATCCCGTCGGGATCCTTGGCATACAGGGCCTTGGTCGTCCCGTGGTCCGAGGCGCCCACCAGGGCCCCGGCCTCGCCCAGGCGCCCCGCCAGCCGTTCCAGCTCCTCGAGGGTGTCAACCTCCCAGGCCAGGTGGTAGAGGCCCACCGTCGACCGGCCGGCCAGGGACGGCCCGGCGTCGTGGCCCACCTCGAACAGGCCGAGGTCGTGGTCGTTCGTGGATCCCGGGGCCTGCAGGAAGGCGGCACCGGCGAACCCGTCCGGCGTCATGTTGACAGGGCGGAACCCCAGGACCTCGGTATAGAAGGTCACGCTCCGGCGCAGGTCACGCACATAGAGGACGGCATGGTTCAGGCGGGTTACGGGCACGGCAACCACCTCTTCTCCCCTTCGCAGGTCCAAGGCAAAGCTAGCCGCGCCCGCCCTCGGGAGCGGTGGGCCCCGGCTGGTCGGCTACCCCTGCTCCTGGGTGACTCCGGGGCGCCCCGCGGCGGCCTGGGCCTCCTCGAAGGCGAGCAGGTCCCTCTGGATGCGCGTGGTGGTCCGGTGCTCCACCACGAAGGCCAGGAAGGGCACGAAGCCGGCCCCCACCATGGCGGCCAGCTGCAACAGGCTGAAGTGAGCCTTGCGGGAGAGGTTGTAGGCAGCCAGCAGGTAGATGATGTAGAGCACGCCGTGGATGGGCCCCACGATGCTTGCCACGGCCGGCTGGTTGGCCCCGTACTGCAGGGGCACGCCGGCGAACACCAGGACCAGGAGGCCCACGCCCACCACGTAGGCCATCACCCGGTAAGCCCGCAGCGAGGCGGCCGCGCTCATGGGCGCCGGAGGGTCTTGCGCCTGCCGCTGGCGGCCAGCGCGGCCAGGTAGTCGTTGTAGGCAGCCAGGGCGGGGTCCTCCTCCTCGTAGCGGCGCCGGCGCACCCCTCCCGCCGTCCCGTCCACCCCTGGTCCAGCGGCCCGGGCGCTCCCCGGCGACGCAGCTCCCCCGGTTTGTCCGTCACCCGGAAGCCCTCCCCCGGGGGCACCGCCCGTCGCCATCGCCAGGCGCCGGGCCCGCTGGAGGCCCCGGGCCCCGACCGTGTCGGGGTCGTCAGTGATGAGGTGCCACCAGACGAGTATCCCCAGGGCCGAGAGGATGGGCCACTCGATGCTGTACACCCAGCCCAGCGCGTCGCCGGCGAGGGCGACCGTGACCTGCCACCAGCAGGCCGCCATGCACCCCGGAGCCCAGATCAGGATGCCCAGGTGGATCAGCAGAGCCCTGGGGGACAACCACCGCTGCACCACGCCTTCTAGCGTACCGACTGCCTTCGGGGCGCCTCTAGGCAGCTTCCTGCCCGCCAAGCTGGCCTCTTGCCCCCGGCCGCTGTCCGGGGAGGGGCCACCCCGGGGACCGCTGCCTCATGGCGGTTGGGGCAAGGTGTGGGGGGCCAACGCCAGCCGGCCTGGCAAGAGCCATTGCAGAGTGCGCAGGATCACTCTGATTGCATCCAGCGCTGCTATATGGACTCAAGTTGACTCAGAATGAGCTCTTGCACTCTGAAATAGCTATTTCGCCGGGCGGGCGCTTGTCAGCCAGCGGGGGCTTGCCAGCGGGCCCTCGCCAGCGGGCCCTCGCCAGCGGGGGCTTGCCAGTGGGCCCTCGCCAGCGGGTGCTTGCCCTCGGCCTCCTCCCACAGGACCAGGCCCGCAGGGCAACGGCCGCCGGCCCAGGCCCGCCGGCCCAGGCCGGCCGGCCCAGGCCGGCGGGCCTCGCCGGCCCAGGAGCCTCCCTTCCCTATGGGGACGGCGGAGGACTGTCATTGCTTAGCCGCCGCACTCCCGCCGCACGTAGGCCTGGAAGGCCGCGATGAGCCACTCGCTGTCCAGGAGCAGGTGGCCCTCGTCCAGCACCCCGCAACGCATCCCCCGCTGGACCGCCTCCACCAAGGACCGGTCCTCGGTGCCCACCTGGTCATCGAAGGCGATGAAGGACTCCACCCAGTCGTCGCCGACCGTGTCGGCAAAGAAGTAGTCGAGGAACCCGGAGCAGCGCTCCGGCCCCTCCGGCGCCACCGGGCCGATGGAGAGGTTGGGCTGGCCGGGATTCACGTTCACCTTGAGGTTGGGCCAGATCAGGTGGAAGCTGCCCACCCCTACGGGCCCCTCCAGGGGGTAGGGGGTCTGCAGAGGCCGCTGACGGAGCGGGGCCAGGTGGCTCACGAAGGTGGGGGCCTCGCTCAGCCGGTAGCGCTCCGGCGCCACCTCCATGACGGCCGTGAAGCCAGGGTGGGCGACGGGGCAGTGGTAGCACTCGAGGTAGTTCTCCACCGCGATCTTCCAGTTGGCTGCCAGCTGGTAATGGGAGCGCCGGCGGAACCGCAGCCCCTCCACGTCCAGCCCGGCCTCGGCCACCATGCCGGGCAGGTCGCCCAGCGTCTCCGACAGCGAGGGGGCCTCGGGCGAGCAGTTGGCGAACACGAAGGGGCCCCAGGAGCCCACCGCGACCGGCAGCAGCCCGAGCCGGGAGGGATCGAAGCCCTCCTCCCGGCCCGACCGGGGGGCGGACCGGAGGCTCCCGTCCAGGGCGTACGTCCAGGCGTGGTAGGGGCACTGCAACGTGGTCCCGCAGCGCCCTTCACCCGAGGCCACGGGCGTCCCCCGGTGGCGGCACACGTTCACGAACCCCCTCAGCACCCCCATCTCGTCCCTCACCACCACCACCGGCACGGGCCCACAGCGGGCGGTGAAGAACTGCCCCGGCTCGGCCGCCTTCTCCAGGGGCCCCACGTACTGCCAGCTCGTGGTGAACAGGCGCTCCTCGCGCCGCGCCACCTCGGGGTCCCAGTACCAGCTCCAGGGCAGGGTCCGGGCCCGGGCCGGTGAGGGCAGTGCCACCGCGGTCTCCTTTCTCTTAGCCGTCCCCAGGGGGCCATCATGGCCCACCGGGATACGATCCCGGGCCAGCGGGTACACACAACCGCCACATCCCCATGGCCCGCCAGCGACCTTCCACCGCCGACTACGAGCACAAAAGGGACTTCCGGCGCACGCCCGAGCCCAGCGGAGGCCCCGCCGGGGCCGGCGGGAACGCGGGGCCCAGCCGGGCGGGTGAGAGGAGCCGCCGGGGAGGGGGCCGGCCCCGGTTCGTGATCCAGCAGCACGACGCCACGAGCATGCACTACGACTTCCGCCTGGAGGCTGGCGGCGTGCTCAAGTCCTGGGCCGTGCCCAAGGGGCCGTCCACCAACCCCGCCGACAAGGTGCTGGCCATGCCCACCGAGGACCACCCGCTCGACTACGCAGGGTTCGAGGGGGTGATCCCCGAAGGCAACTACGGCGCCGGGCCGGTCATCATCTGGGACGCCGGAACCTATCGGAACCTGGGCGACGTACCGGTGGAGGAGGCCATCGAGAGAGGGCACCTGAGCGTGTGGCTCGAGGGCCAGAAGCTCACCGGCGGCTACGCCCTGACCCGCATCCGCGAGGGGAGGTCCGAGGCCTGGCTGCTCGTGAAGATGAAGGACGAAGGGGCCGATTCCCGCCGCCATCCCACCAGCACCCAGCCCGAGTCCGTGCGCTCGGGGCGGACCGTGGAAGAGGTGGCCGCCGAGGAGGGAAGGGGCCGCAGGGCGCAGGGAACGGGAGGCGGGGAGGGCGAGGGGGCCGGGGGGCGGCGGGGCCCCAAGGGGACCAAGTCCGCCAGGGGCCGCCCCCGGGGCTCGGCCGGTCCGGGCCCCCAGGGGTCATGAGCGACCCCTTCGCCACGCTCAGCCCCGCTCTCCGGGACCTGCTGCGCCCTGCCAGCCACCCGGAATGGGTGGGGCCCATGCTCGCCACCCTCACCGAACGGCGCTTCTCCGACCCGGCTTGGATATTCGAGCGCAAGCTGGACGGAGAGAGGGTCCTCGGCTTCCGCCACGGGGGGAGGGTCCGGCTCCTCTCCCGCACCCGCCAGCCCCTCGCCAACACCTACCCCGAGCTGGCCGACGCCCTCGGAGGGGAGGAGGCACAGGACTTCGTGGTGGACGGCGAGGTGGTGGCCTTCGAGAGGGGCCAGACCCGCTTCTCCCGGCTGCAGCAGCGCCTGGGCATAACCGATCCTGAAGCAGCCCGCAGGAGTCCGGTGGCGGTCTACTTCTACCTCTTCGACCTCCTCCACCTGGAGGGCCAGGACACCACCCGTCTGCCGCTGCGAGCCCGCAAGTCCCTGCTCCGGGCCACCATCTCCTTCGGGCGCCACGGCCGGCTCCGGTTCACCACCCACCGCAACGGGGACGGCCAGGCCTACCTGGAGCATGCCTGCCGCCAGGGATGGGAGGGGATCATCGCCAAGAGGGCCAACGCCCCCTACGCCTCCCGCCGCTCTCCCGACTGGCTCAAGATGAAGTGCTCGGCCGGCCAGGAGCTGGTGATCGGCGGGTTCACCGAGCCCAGCGGCAGCCGCACCGGCCTGGGCGCCCTCCTCGTCGGCTACTACGAAAGGGGAAGCTTGCGCTACGCGGGCAAGGTCGGCACCGGGTTCACCCGCACCGTCCTCACCGACCTGCGCCGGCGCCTCGACGCCCTGGAGCAGGGCCGCCCGCCCTTCGAGGACCCCGAGCGGGTGCGGGGCGTCCACTGGGTCCGCCCCGAGCTGGTGGCCCAGGTCGCCTTCACCGAGTGGACCGAGGACGGCAAGCTCCGCCACCCCCGCTTCGAGGGCCTGCGGCCGGACAAGCCAGCCACGGAGGTCTCCCGGGAGAGGCCCACCAGCCATGGCTGACACCCTGGAGGTGGAGGTCGGCAAGCGGCGCTTCGAGCTGGGCCACCCGGCCAAGGCGCTGTTCCCGGCTGACGGCATCACCAAGTCCGACCTCCTCGCCTACTACCGGGAGGTGGCGCCGGCCATGCTCCCCCACCTCGCCGACCGGCCCCTCATGCTCCAGCGCTTCCCGGACGGGATCGAGGCCGGCGGCTTCTACCAGAAGGACGCCCCCGACTACTTCCCCGACTGGATCAGGCGGGTGCGCATGCGCAAGGAGGGCGGGACCCTCGACCATGTGGTCTGCAACGACGAGGCCACCCTGGCCTATCTGGCGTCCCAGGCGTGCATAACCCTCCACCCCTGGCTGAGCCGGGCCGACCGGCCGGACCGCCCGGACCAGGTCGTGTTCGACCTGGATCCCTCCGGTGCCGACTTCGGACTCGTTCGCCGGGCGGCCCAGACCCTGTGCGGGATGCTCGACGAGATGGGCCTGGCCAGCTTCCCCAAGACCACGGGGTCCAGCGGGCTGCACGTGGTCATCCCCGTCGAGCGCCGCCAGGGCTTCGAGGCCACCCGCCGCTTCGCCGAGGAAGTGGGCTCCCGCCTGGCCGCCTCCGATCCCTCCCACCTCACCACCGAGGCCCGCAAGAGCAAGCGGGGCGGGCGCATCTTCATCGACGTCGGCCGGAACGCCTACGCCCAGACGGCAGTGGCCCCCTACGCGGTGCGGGCCCTCCCTGGTGCCCCCGTCGCTGCCCCTCTGGAGAGGGACGAGCTCTCGGACCCCGCCCTCACCCCCCGGCGCTACACGGTGGCCAACATGGCGAGCCGCCTGGCCGAGCGGGGCGACCTGTGGGCCGCCATCGCCGACCACAGCCGCCAGCGCCTCCCCCGCCTCTGAGGCGGGCACGTGGGCGCGGAGGGACTTGAACCCTCATGCTCCTCCCGGAGCGGCGCATTTTAAGTGCGCTGTGTCTACCGGTTCCACCACGCGCCCGGCTTTGTGCCCCAGAACCCTAGTCCTGGGCGAAATGACCCCGCTCCCCGAAGGATCCCCTGCCCACTCGGGCCCGGCGTGAGCGGCAGCGGGACCGGGGGGAGCGAGGCGGCTATTTAGACCGGAAGAAGCCCGAGTCGATGACGATCTCGCCCCGTTGGGTCTCGGTGCGGTAGACGGCGCTCGCGCCGTCAGCTCCCTCCCACATGGAGATGGTGAGCAGGTCACCGGGGTACACGGGCGCCTTGAAGCGGCCCTCCATGGCCTGGAAGCGGGCGGGGTCGGACCCGCACAGGCAGTGCAGCAGGGCTCGGCCCGTGAACCCGTAGGTGCAGAGGCCGTGGAGGATGGGGCGCTCGAACCCGGCCCGGGCGGCGAAGACCGGGTCGGAGTGGAGCGGGTTGCGGTCGCCGGACAGCCGGTAGAGGAGAGCCTGATCCGGCGCCGTCTCATAGGTGACGACATGGTCCGGGGGCCGCTCGGGCGGCTCGTGGCGCGGGCCCGAGGGGCCGCGGGGCCCACCCCATCCCCCCTCCCCCCGGATGAACACCGATGACCGGTTGGTGAAGCACCACTCGCCGGTGCCGGCGTCGGTGGACCGGGTCTCGTACACGACGAGGGCGCCCGAGCCCTTGTCCCAGATACCCACCACCTCGACGGTCGTGAGGACATGGCCCTCGACGGGGAGGGGGCCGGCCAGCTCGAGCGCCTGCTCGCCGTGGACCAGCATGGCGGGGTCGAAGCTCCCCACCTCCTTGGGGAGGCGGGCCCGGCCTATGACCGTGGCGAAGGTGGGCAGCACGGCTTGGGCCACTCCCACGCTGTTCTCGGTGGAGAAGGCCAGCTCCTCGGTCCCCGCCCCTACCCCCAGGGCGTAGAGAAGGCATTCGCTGGACCCCCACCGTCTCTCGAAGGGGCCGCTGGTGGCGCCGACGGCCTCCGGGTTGATCGCCATCTCCGGGCGGAGCGTAGGGGGCGGGCACAGGCGGGTCAAGGAGGGGTGCGTCGTCCGGTCCGGGGGGCGCAGCAACCGCCCAGGGCCGCCCCGGCGTACCGGGCGCCGCCGAGGGGGGTGTTGCGCCCATGTTGCAGATGCGTGTCGAAAAGCTTGAGTTGCTCCCCCACGCGGAGTAGTCTTCTGGCGGTTTCGAGGGGTTAGCCGGAGGCGTGACGGGTTTCCCCGCTGATCGGACCCATTTTTTGGAACATCCGAAAGGTGGCGGTAGAGGATGGCCTCCGGATCTCGGCGGCGTTATGGCGCCGCGGCAGCTGGGACGGCATTGTCGGTCACGCTGGCGGTGAGCGGGGTGGCGGCCCCTGCCGCCGCGGCCAGCTCTGGCAGTGGCCAGGGCGGCTCAGTGGCCCAGGCCAGGGCCAGGGCTCGCTCGGCCCAGCAAGCCGCCCAGCAGGCGGCGGCCAGGGCCCGGGAGGCCAGGGACGCCGCCGCCCAGGCCCGCCAGAGCGCCTCGGAGGCCCAGGCCAGCGCCTCCCAGGCTCAAGCCGAGGCCGGGGCGGCCAGCCACCAGGTGAGCCGTACCCAGTCCTCAGTGAGCGCCGTGCAGCAGCTGCTCACGGAGCAGGAGTATCGCGTCTCCGGCCTCGACGAGGCCTACGACGCCGCCATGATCCGGGCCCAGCAGGCCAAGAAGCGCCTGGAAGCGGCCCGTGCCGCCCTGGCCCGGGCCCGGCGCCAGCTCTCCACTGACACCTCCTACCTGCGCAAGGCCATGGTCACGGACTGGGTGCTCGCCAACCCGGCGTCCAGCATGGACTCCATGTTCGCCGTGGGCTCGGCGGACCAGCTGAGCATCCGCCAGCAGTATGCCTCCACCATCACGTCGCGCTCCCATGACGCCGTGGTCCAGTACGTGAGGGCCGTCCACCGTCTCCGGGCCGCCCGGGCCGCCATGGCCCGGGAGGCCAGGGCCAGCAGGCAGGCGCTGGCCCAGGTGGCAAAGGAGCGCCAGGCTGCCATCCAGCTGCAGCAGGCCGACCAGGTCCAGCTGGCTGACCTGCGCGACGCCCTGGCCCGCCAGGTGGCGGCCGAGCAGGCCGCGGCCCAACGGGCCCGCCAGCAGAGCGCCGCCGCCGCCAAGGCCGAGGCCCAGGCCCAGGCGGCAGCCGCCAGCCAGCAAGACGCCAGCCGGCAGCTGCGCCAGGCCCAGGCGCAGGCCGAGGCCAGCGCCCAAGCCGCCCGGCAGGCCGCCGCCCAGGCTGCGGCTCGGGCCGCCGCGGCCAAGGCCGCCGAGGAGGCCGCCGCCCGGGCGGCGGCGGAGCAGGCAGCAGCCCGGGCAGCTGCCCAGCGCCAGGCGGCCCAGCAGGCCGCGGCCCAACGCGCCGCGGCCCAGCAGGCAGCCGAGCAGGCCGCCCAGCAGCAAGCGGCCCAGCAGGCGGCCTCCGCCTCCACCACCACCCAGGCCTCCGCCACTCCGCCTTCCTCCGTGCCCCCCACCACCGTCCCCCCGACCACGACCACCACCACCCTGCCGCTCGCCACCACCACGACCGTCCACTCGCCCCCTCCTCCTGGCCAGGGCGGGGAGGCGGCAGTGAAGGCCGCCGAGAGCTACGTCGGGGTGCCTTATGTCTGGGGAGGGGCGAGCCGGGCCGGTGTGGACTGCTCAGGGCTCACCATGCTGGCCTGGCAGGCGGCCGGGGTCTCGCTCCCCCACCTGGCGTCGCTTCAGTACGCCGACACCACCCCGGTCCCGACCTCAGCCCTCCAGCCCGGGGACCTGCTGTTCTTCTCGTTCCCCTTCGACTCCCAGCCGGGGATCAACCACGTGGTCATGTACGTGGGCAACGGAGAGATCATCCAGGCCTCCCAACCCGGGGTGCCGGTGGCCATCACGCCCCTCTGGCCTGGGTGGCAGACCTACTTCGTGGGAGCGGGCCAGCCGTAGGGCCGTGCCTGGGACCTAGAGCACCCAGTCCCGCAGGTAGTCGGCTCTGCGCTCCCACCACTCCTCGGCGGTTATGGCGTAGCGGATGTGGTCCTCCCACCGCCCGTTGATCTCCAAGTAGCGCACCGCCACTCCCTCGTCCCGCAGGCCCAGCTTCTCGGCCACCCGCCGGCTCGGGCGGTTGCGGGGGATGATCGAGATCTGTAGCCGGTGCAGGTTGAGGTCCTCGAAGGCGTAGCGGAAGACCACCACCACTGCCTCGGGCACATAGCCACGGCCGGCCTGGGCCCGGTCGACCCAGTAGCCCACGTAGGCGCTCTGGAGAGGGCCCCGCTGGATCGACGAGAGGTTCACCTCCCCGACCAGGTTTCCCCCCTCTATGAATATGCCGAACCCGTATCCCGTGCCGAGCTGGCGCTCGCGCTGGCGGGCCCCGCACCGTGAGGCGAAGGCCCGCCGGTCCTCCACCACGTCCCCGGCGCCTGCCGGCGGTCGGGGCTCCCAGGGGGTGAGCCAGTCCCGGCTGCGCCGGCGCACCTCCCTCCATTGGGCGAAGTCGTCCACCACCAAGGGGCGCAGGTAGACCCGGCGCCCGGAGAGCCGGTCGGCGCCGGCCACCGTCACGTCGCGAGCAACCATGACGGCTCCCCCAGGTCCTCGCCGGCCTGCTCCCAGGTGCCCCCCTCGTCCTCTGACCGGTAAAGCCTGCCGTCGGGGCCCACGAAGGCCGCCAGGCCATCCGTCCCCACCAGCCATCCGGTGTCGATGTTCCCCTCGAACCACTCGGGCAGCCCCCGCCGGCAGCGCTCGAAGCGCTCGCAGCCCTTCAAGGGGGCCCGGTAGACGGCGGCGTGCGACCCTCCTGGGCCGTCCGAGGCCGACACCAGCACGGTGTCGCCGGCGACGGCTACCGCCCGGCAGTACGTCCGGCGGAGCCCCACCTCCCGGAGCACCCAGGTGCTCCCGGCGTCCTCGCTCACGGCCAGGCCGTCGGCACAGGCGGCCAGGACCAGCTGGGCCTGGCCGGGACGGGGGCAGACGACCTGGTGGACGTCAGCGTGAAGGTCGATGGTCACCGCCCAGCTGCGGGCCTGGTCGGCCGAGCGGAGGATCCCTCCCACGTGCACGTTCACGTAGAGCGTGCCGTCCCCGGCCACGGCCAGAGAGCGCGTGTCGGGCGGACCCCCCCAGGGCGTGTACCACTCCTCCCGCCCCGGCGCCCGGTCGAAGGACTCGACCGGATCCAGGGAGCCTGGGGCACGGAAGAGGTGCAGCCGGGCCCCGGCCGCACCGAGCAGGAGGCCCCCCTCATCGAGGGGGGCCAGGCAGGTCAGCGGCTCGCTGGAACGGGCCGCCGGCGCCCAGGCGCCCCCGTCAGGTCGGCGGTAGACCTCGTGGCCGTCCACGATCGCCCACCAGCCACCCCCGTCGGTGGCCAGGGCCCGGACCCGGTGCCCACCCAGCTCGGCGCTGCCATCCTGGCCGCGGATGCCATCAGAGGTCGCCACGAAGAGCACCGGTCCACCGTACGTCACCCGGGGGCCGTTCGCGGGCCGCGCTCCTCCGGCCACCCTGCCGGCACCGCTCCCCGGCGGGGCCAACCCGCCGGCCCCGTGGGCACGACGCCCAGGCGGGCCAAGGCCGCCGCCAGGGCCCGGTCCATCCCCTCTGGAGACGCCGGCCCCACGGCCGACACCCTGAGGCCGCCGGCAGCCTCCTGCGCCGGTGGTGAAGGGCACCACAGCTCCTCCGCCCGGGCCAGCAGAGAGCTGGGCACACGGGCCAGCGCCTCGGGGCTGGGGAGGTCCAGCACCACCGCCGCCTGCGGCTGGTACCGCTCCAGAAGGGAGGAAGCCCGCCGCATCACCGGGTCATCCCCGCCGGCGCTGCGGAAGCCGGCCCCCGCCGCCCCGGCGCCGGCGGCGCCTTCGGGGGTCCCGGCGCCTCCGGGGGGCCCGGGGGCTTCGGGGGTCCCGGCGGCTTCGGGGGGCCCGGCGCCCTGGCCCGGGGCCGCCACCACCACCGCCACCCCGAAATGGCACAGGTGGCGGCCCATCCAGTCCTCCCAGTCACCCACGCCCCAGATCAGCTCCACCCCGGCATCGAGCAGCCACGAGGCCTCCTCCGCAGGCCCCAGGTCCTCGAGGCCCACCATGGTGATCCTGGCCTGCCCCGCCACCCCCGCAAGGCCAAAGGCCAGGTCCCCGGCGCGGCTCCCCTGGCGCTGCCTCGGAAGACGATCGGTCACAACGAGCACCCTGTCGGGCGTCCCGGCATCACGGGCGGCGATGGCCCGGTAGGGGTGGCGGGGCAGGTCGACGAGGGAGGGGAGGCGGGCCAACTCGGCCCCCCACCTCCTGCAGAACTCCTCCCTGTTCGCCTCCCTCAGCCTGGCCACGAGGCCGGCGCTGCTGGAGGCCCCCCGTACATGGCGCACCACGGCACGGGGCTCGTAGGCCACCCGCAGGCCCGCCTGGGCCATCTGGAAGCACAGGTCCACGTCCTCGAAGTAGCCCTTCCCGTAGGCAGGGTCGAAGCCCCCGAGGGCGAGGAAGTCCGAGCGGCGCACCACCAGGCAGGCGCCGCTGCCGTAGGGGACGTAGCGGGGGAAGCAGTACCAGGGCCGGCTGGGGTCGTCCCGCCAGCCGATCGACATGGTGGTCCCCTCCCTGCCCACCACGGCGCCCGCCTCCTGCAGGGTCCCGTCCAGGTTCAACAGCATGGGCACCACGGCCCCGCACCCCTCCGCCCCCTCCAGGCAGGCCACCATGGCGGCCAGCCACCCCGGGGTGACCAGGGCGTCGCTGTTGAGCAGGCACAGGTAGGGGGCCCGGGCCAGGAGGGCGGCCTGGTTCACACCCGGACCGAACCCGACGTTGGAGGCGTTCCGGACCAGCTGGGCTCCCTGCAGGTTGCGGGCCAGCCACTCCCCCGTCCCGTCGGGAGAGGCGTTGTCCACCACGACCAGCTCGTAGACGGGCGGGGTGGAGTCCACCAGAGCCCGTAGGGAAGCCTCCACCCACTCCCTGCCCCCGTAGGTGAGCATGACCACGGATACGGTCGGCTCCCCCACCGTCGGCACCTGCACCGGGCTCACCGGGCCAGCCGCCGCCGCAGGAACCGCAGGGCCCGTCCCAGCTCCTCCCGGAACCCGCTGCCCGGAGGCAGCTCCCCCACCCGGGCGCGCAGGGCCACCAGCTCCGCATCCTGGGCCGCCCAGGCCTCGGACACCTCCCGGCGCCACCTGGCCAGTGCCGCCTCGGCCTGGTCCTTCCTCCCCCCCAGGTCGTCCACCACCTCCGCCAGGACCAGCCTCATAGCCAGCAGCCGCCTCTCCCGCTCCAGGCGAGCCGCCTCCTGCAGCTCCTCGAAATGGCATGGCCCCTTCCCCGCCCCCTCCTGCCACTCACCCGCCGCCCGGGCGTCCACCAGCCGGGCCACCTCGTCCAGCGCCGCCCGGGCCCGCTCTCCCGCCCCGGGGTCGGCAGGGATGGGAGCGCCGAGCGCCACCCAGTCCTCGGGGCTGAGCAGCTCAGGGCCCACCGGAGGCTCCGGCCACCATCCCATGAGCTCCAGCCAGGCCCGCCGCTTGGCCACCACGGCCTGGTCGAGGACCTCGGGGAGCAGACGGGCCAGGTCCCCCGGCTCGGCGCGGACGGCCGGGCAGGGCGGCTCGACCCGGGCCGCCGTCATGACCAGGGCCGCGTCGAGGCCGGGCGGCAGGCAGCCCTCCCCCCAGGCAGGAATAGCCTCCACCGCCTCCCCCCCGTCCCAGGCGCCGCCCCGCGGGGAGACCGAGAAGGCCCTCACGTCGGCACCGGGGAGGCGCCGACGCAGCTCGGAGCGCGCCGCCCGGAGGGCCAGCCACGGCACCGGGCTGGAGCCGTCCAGGTCGGCCAACAGGCCGACCTGCAGGGCCGGGGTCCCCACTAGGGCAGTCCCCGCAGCGAAGCCACCATCCCGTCCAGGATGTCGGCCTCCGACACCAGGCAGCGGTCGATCCCCAGGCGCTCCATCACCACCGCCAGCACGAGCGCCCCGCCGGCGATGACGTCGGCCCGGCCCGCCTCCACCCCGGCCCGGGCCGAGCGGGCCGCGGCGGGCTCCCCCAGCAGCACCGAGGCCAGCTCCTCCACCCTGCCCCGGTCGAGGACGTAGTGGTGGACCCGGTCCCGGTCGTAGCTCTCCAGGCCCTGGTCCAGCGCCGCCAGCGTGGTGACCGTGCCGGCCAGCCCCACCAGCACCCGGGCCCCCCGGGCGGCGGGCACGGCGGCCACCGCCCGGTCCAGGGCTTCCCCCACCGCCCGGCGGGCCGCCGCCACCTCCTCCTCCGTTGGGGGGTCGTGGTGCAGGAACCGCTCGGTCACCCGCACGCAGCCCACGTCTATGGACACCACCCCCTCGGGCTCGGCTCCCCCTCCGGGCCCGGCCACGAGCTCGGTCGAGCCCCCTCCTATGTCCACCACCAGGTACGGGCCGGCCGCGGGGTCCAGGTCGGCAGTGGCCCCGGCGTAGGAGAGCCGCCCCTCCTCCTCCCCGCTCAGCAGCTCGGGGCGGGTGCCCACCACCTTCTCCGCCCCGTCCAGGAAATCGTCCCGATTGGCCGCATCGCGCACCGCCGACGTGGCCGACGCCCTGACCGGGCCCACCCCCAGGCGGTCCATCTCCTCGCGGTACTCGGCCAGCACGGCGAGGGTCCGCTCCACCGCCTCGAGGTCGAGGCGGCCGGTGGCGTCCACGCCCTGGCCCAGCCGGGTGATCCGCATAAGCCGGCGCAGCGGGGCTCCGCCCGCTCCCGCCACGAGAAGGCGGGTGGAGTTGGTCCCGCAGTCCACGGCAGCCACGGCAGCAGGCAGGCCCAGGCGCTCAGCCACCCAGCGGCCCACCGGGTCGTCCCCGCCGGCCAGGAACCAGGCCAGGTGGGCGTGCAGGCACTTGACCCCGCGCCGGGCCCCCCCGACCCCGCCCTGTGGCCGGGGCCCGGAGTGGCCCGGCGGGATGGCCGCATCCCGCTCCTGGCGGTACCGCTCGTGGGCGGCCGCCAACCGGGCGGGGTCGACGGCGGCCTCCGCCGCCTTGACCCCGCCCCCCGCCTCGAGCCTGCTCACCGCCTCCCGCAGCTCCTTGCCCACCAACCACCAGCGGGTCGGCATGGGCCGCCCGTCGAACTCGAAGGGCTCGTTGCGCACCACCACCGGCCTGCCCCCGGCCCCCCGCACCACCACCTCGAAGGCCCCCCGGGGCTGGCGACCCAGGAGGGCTGCGACCTGCTCCCTGTCGCGCTCGGAGGGCCCCGTCACCGCCGCCGGCGGCGCCAGAAGACCAGGGCGGCCAGCAGGGCCACCACTGCCCCCAGCCCCCCGGCTACGGGGCCGAGCCGGCGCAGCACGGAGCCGCCCGCCACCCCCACCAGGTCCACGGGCTCCGCCTGGCGGGACTCGATGGTGCGCACCCCGCCGGCGGCGGGAGCTCCTCCACCCACGGCGGGAGCTCCTCCACCCACCGCCGAAGGGGTGGGGCCGGTCGCGGCGGCCGGTGCCCCCCCTCCAATCGGGGACGGCTCGGGGGCGCCGCCCCCGGCTGTGCCGTCGGCAGCGCTGTCGGTGGAGCCGACGGCCTCGCTGCTGCCGTCGGCGGCGGCCGCGGCGGCCGCCTCCTGGCTGCCAGGGGCGCCCTCGCCGGCCAGGACGGTGGTCTCCAGGCACTGCACGAACTGGGTGAGCAGCTTGCTCGAGACGTCGGCCAGGACTCCCCTACCGAACTGGGCCACCCGCCCGGTGATGGCGAGGTCGGTCACGACCGAGGCCCTGGTCCCGTCCCCTTCGGGCTCGAGGGTGGCGGTGATGGTGGCGTTGGCGTTGCCCTGACCCCGCGTCTCCCGGCCCTCGGCCCTCAGCACGGCCCGGTGGGCCTCCTCGTCCTGCTCCAGGAACCTGGCCTTCCCCCGGTACTCGGCGGTGATGGGCCCCACCTTCACCTTCACCACCCCCCGGTACTCGTCGCCCTCTACCTCCCGCAGCTCCGCTCCGGGCATGCAGGGGGCGATCCGCTCCACGTCGGTGAGGATGGCCCAGGCCTGCTCCACCGGCACGCTCACTTTGAACTCGTTGGTCAGCTCCACGCCTGCAGGTCCTCCACCGTGTCGATGTCCATGGGGTTGCCCTGGCAGGCTACTTCGGCCACCAGGTCCGGCCTCCCCCTCATCAGGGAGCGAGCCCCTTCGTCCCCGTCGAGGGATAGCAGGGGCCATACCGAGCGGTCCAACCGGACCGGGTTCCGCCTCCTCCCATCGTAGGTGGCCACCACGACGGGAGCCGGCGGGGCCCCGGCCACCGCCTTCCAGGCCTCCGCCGGGACCAGGGGCTGATCGGCCAGGCCCACCACCGCCGCC
The DNA here is from genome assembly GCA_021325455.1 of Actinomycetota bacterium. Classification (GTDB taxonomy): domain Bacteria; phylum Actinomycetota; class Acidimicrobiia; order Acidimicrobiales; family JAJPHD01; genus JAJPHD01. The sequence goes on along the minus strand of JAJPHD010000025.1, from coordinate 11,611 downwards.
TCGTGGCCCTGGCGCCGGCACCAGTCCAGGGCCACTCCCAGCGACCCGCCCTGCCCGGAAGCCCAGGCCGGGTTGTGGAGGAGGGTGACGGCGGCGGGCAGCAGGGGTTCCAGGTCAACGGCGCCCGTGACCACCACGACCTCATTTAGTTCCGCCCCCAGGGCAGCTTCCACGGCCCACGTGACCAGAGGGCGCCCACGAAAGGGCGCCGTCAGCTTGGGCCCCTCGCCGGCGAAGCGCCGGGAGCCGCCCGCCGCCAGGACCACGGCGGCCATGGTCACCGGGCCCCTCCGGCTGCTGGCTCCATGCCGCCAGTTTGGCCCATGCTGGGGCTCATGGGAGCCGGGGTGAGCGTGCAGGAGGGCTGGGGCTCAGGGCAGGGGCCGGAGGAACTGGTCCAAGGCCTGCGGGCCGAGGGGCTGTCCCCATACCGCTGGGGCAACGCTCCCGGGGACCGCTACGCCTGGCACGAGCATCCCTACCGCAAGGTGCTGTGCTGCCTGTCGGGCTCGATCGTGTTCCACACCGACTCGGGAGACATCCCGCTCAACCCCGGCGACCGCATGGTCCTGGACCCCGGGGTCGGCCATGCCGCTACCGTGGGGCCTTCCGGGGTGGAGTGCGCCGAGGCCCACCTGCAAGCCGGCGCCTGACCGGCCCTGCCAGGCGAGGCCGCCGGCCGGTGGGAGGGGCACCCGGCGGCGGGTGGGAGGGGCACCCGGCGGCGTGTGGGAGCCGGGCCGGCTTAGGGCGTGTGGGGGCCGGGGCGCCTAGAAGGAGCGGCGAGGCACCCCGTTGCCCCGGGCCCCGACCAGGAAGTCCAGGTCCGCACCCCGGTCGGCCTGGAGCACGTGGTCGAGGTACAGCCCCACCCAGCCCCCCTCGGCGGCCCGGGGGGGCGGGGTCCACGCTGCCCGCCGGCGGGCCAGGGTCGCCTCGTCCACCTCCATGTCCAAGCGGCGGCCCTCGACGTCCAGGCGGACGACGTCCCCCGTCTCCAGCAGGGCCAAGGGGCCACCCACCGCCGCCTCCGGGGCGGTGTGCAGCGCCACGGTCCCGTAGGAGGTGCCGCTCATGCGGGCGTCGGAGATGCGCACCATGTCCGTCACCCCCTGGGCCAGCAGCTTCCTCGGGAGGGCCAGGTTGCCCACCTCGGGCATCCCCGGGTAGCCGCGGGGCCCGGCGTAGCGAACGACCAGGACGTCGCTCGGCCCCACCTCCAGGGACGGGTCGTCGGCCGCCTCGTCGTAGGACTCGATGGAGTCGAACACGAGGGCCCTTCCCCGGTGGGAGCGCAGCTCCGGCGAGGCCGCCGACGCCTTGAGGACGGCCCCGTCGGGGGCCAGGTTGCCCCGCAGCACGACCGTGGCGTTCCCCGGTGGGAGCAGGGGCTCGTCCCGGGAACGGATCACCTCCCGGTTGAAGCACTCGGCTCGCTCCAGGTTCTCGCCCACGGTCCGGCCCGTGACGGTGAGGGCGTCCAGGTGCAGCAGGTCAGCGATCTCGGCCATCACGGCGGGGAGCCCGCCGGCGTAGGCGAAGTCCTCCATCAGGAAGCGCCCCGAGGGCTTGAGGTCCACCAGGGTGGGGACGGCCGCTCCCAGGCGGTCCACGTCGTCCAGGGTGAGGTCCACGCCGGCTCTCCCCGCCAGGGCCAGCAGGTGCACCACGGCGTTGGTGGAGCCCCCGATGGCGGCGTTGACCCGCACCGCGTTCTCGAAAGCGGCCCGGGTGAGCACCGAGGAGGGCCTGAGCCCCTCCCCGACCATGGCCACCAGGCGCTGGCCGGCGAGCTGGGCGGTCCGCAGCCGGCCGGCATCGGGGGCGGGCAGGGCAGCCGAGCCCGGCAGCGCCAGGCCCAGGGCCTCGGTGAGGCAGGCCATGGTGGAGGCGGTCCCCATCGTCATGCAGTGGCCATGGGAGCGGGACAGGCAGGCCTCGGCCTCGAGGAACTCCTCGGGGGCCATCATCCCGGCCCGCACCTCCTCGCTGAAGCGCCAGACGTCGGTCCCCGAGCCCACGGGCTGGCCCCGGAAGCGGCCCGTCAGCATGGGGCCTCCGGTGACCATGACCGCCGGCAGGTCCACGCTGGTTGCCCCCATCAGCTGGGCCGGCGTGGTCTTGTCACACCCGGCCAGGAGGACCACCCCGTCAAGGGGGTTGGCCCTCAGGGACTCCTCCACCTCCATGGCCATGAGGTTGCGGTACAGCATGGTCGTGGGGCGCATCAGGGTCTCGCCGAGCGACATGGTGGGGAACTCGAGGGGGAACCCGCCCGCCTGCCACACGCCCCTTTTGACCGCTTCGGCCAGCTCCCTCAGGTGGGCATTGCACGGGGTGAGCTCGGACCACGAGTTGGCGATGCCGACGACCGGGCGCCCGTCGAAGACCTCGGGGGTGAAGCCCTGGGAGCGGGTGTGGGAGCGGTGGAGGAAGCCCAGCTTGCCCCCGATGCCGAACCATGCCGAGCTGCGAAGGGGGGGGCGGGCAACATGGGGGTCCGTGGGCATCTGGGCCCTTACGTTAGCCCCTTCCCCGGCGGCGGGCCGGAGGCGCGTCGTTGGCGGGGGTGGGGCGGGGGGGATCGGGGCGGCGGCCGGGGCGGGGCGGCGGCCGGGGCGGGGCGGCCGACGGGGGGCGGGGGCGGCGCGGCCGGCGGCCGGCGGGGGGCTTGGCGTCTTTAGGTCCGGAGCCGCCGACCTGTTTGGTGCTACCCCCATTTCGGAGTGCGTTGGATCATTCCGAGTCAACCTGGAGCCACATATCCAGCCCCAGGGCCATCAGAGTGACCTTGCGCACTCCAAAATGGCCGTTGCGCCTCCCCCCTTGCCCGGCCACATTCCGTCTCCCGGCGTGGGCCCTAATTTTCCCGGCGGGCACTTGTGCCGGGGAGGCCCTTGCGGGAGGCCACTCAGGCCCGGGCCGCCTCCATCCCGTGGTGGATCGGGCCCTCGGCATCGCGCAGGGATGGCGCCTGACGCCCGGTACGGCGGGCGATGATCTCGGCGCAGATGGAGACCGCCGTCTCCTCCGGGGTGCGGGCCCCTATGTCGAGCCCGATCGGGGCCAGCACCCGCTCCAACCCCTCCTCCGTCACCCCTGCCTCCCGGAGGCGGGCCACCCTGTCCACGTGGGTGCGCCGCGAGCCCATGGCGCCCAGGTACCCGACCTTGGTCTGCAGGGCGGCCACGATGGCGGGCACATCGAACTTGGGGTCGTGGGTGAGCACGCAGACGGCGTCGCGCGGACCGAGCCCCGCACCCACGGCAGACAGGTGGCGATCGGGCCAGTCCACCACGACCTGGTCCGCCATCGGGAAGCGGGCCGGGGTGGCAAACACGGGCCTGGCATCGCAGACCGTGACCCGGTAGCCGAGCAGCTTCCCCATGCGGGCCAGGGCAGCGGTGAAGTCCACCGCCCCGAAGATGATCATGTTGGGCGGGGGCGCGAACACCTCCAGGAAGACGGCCACCTCCCGCTGGCGGGCCTCGCCGTGGCGCCCGTAGTGGCGGGTCGTGGACAGCCCGCTGGCCAGGGCACCAAGGGCATCCCGGGCCACCACCCGGTCCAGGTCCTCCTCCCCCAGGCTCCCCTCGACCGCCCCCCCCTCCTTAACCAGCATGGTCGTGCCGAGGGGCGGCAGGGACTCGTCCCCGCTGTCCGCCACCTCCAGGGAGGCGACGGTGGCCAGAGCTACCGGCTCCTCGGCCCGCAGGGATGCCCGGAGCGACTCGTAGACGGGCATTATGCCCGGGTCCACCAGCACGTGGATGGTCCCTCCGCAGGTGAGCCCCACTGCGAAGGCCTCGTCGTCGGAGTAGCCGAAGGTGCAGAGTCGGGCCCCCTCGCCCCGGGCCAGGGCATCGAGGGCCTCGGTGACCACCGCCCCCTCGACGCACCCCCCGGACACCGAGCCGGCCACCTCTCCTTGCTCGCTCACCGCCATGGTCGCCCCCGGGTCCCGGGGCCCGGAGCCCTCCACCCCCACCACCCGGGCCACGGCCACCTTCTTCCCGGCCGACCGCCACCGGTCGATGTCGGCCATGACCTCCTTCATCGGCTCACCACCTCCACCAGGCCCTCGAGCGAGGCCAACGAATGCCCTTCCACGAAGTCGTCAACGTAGGGGAGGGCCGCAGCCATCCCGCGGGCCAGCGGGGCATAGCCCGGGCTGGCCTTGAGGGGGTTCACCCACACCACCCGGTGGGCGACCCGGCTGAGCCTGGCCATCTCCCGGGCCAGGACCCGGGGGTCCCCCCGGTCCCAGCCATCGGACAGGATGACCACTACCGCTCCCCTCGCCATCCCCCTGACCCCGAAACGGTCGTTGAAGGCGGCGAGCCCCTCGCCGAGGCGGGTCCCACCCGACCAGTCCGCCACGCTGCGGGTGGCCCGGGCCAATGCCACATCGGGGTCGTGCTGGGAGAGCTCCTTGGTCACCCGGGTGAGCCGGGTTCCCAGGGTGAAGGCCTCGACCTTGGGGCCGCCGGCCACCGCCACGTGCAGGAACCGGATGAGGGCTCGGGCGTAGGGCTCCATGGAGCCGCTTATGTCGCACAGCAGCACCACCCGTCGTGGCCTCACCCCCGGCTCGCTCCACTCCCGGCGCAGGGGCTCCCCCTCGGCCCTGAGGGCCTGGCGCACCGTGCGCCGCAGGTCCGGCCTCTTGCCACGATGGCGGGCCGCCACCTGCCGGCGGGAGCGGCGCGGAGAAGCCCGCAGGCGCACGCCCTCCATCATGCGATAGGCCTCCTCCAACTCGTCGGGGGTGCAGGCCGCGAAGTCCTTGTGCCTGAGCACCTCGGTCCGGCTGTAGCGCACGGCCAGGGTGAGGCCCTCCTCCTCCCGCTGCCCGTTTTCCTCCCGGCCACCCTCCTCCCCCTCGTCCAGGGCCAGGGTGACGGGGACGGCTGCCACCTGGCCCGGGGTGACGGGCGGGCGCCCCAGCCAGAAGGCAGCAAAGGCCCGGTCATAGGGAGCCACGTCCTCGGGCCGCCGGACCAGGGTGGCCCGCCCGGCCCAGTACACGGACTGCTGGCGGTCCAGGCCCAGCCGGCCCAGAGCGGCGGCGTAGGCCACCACCGAGCCCACCGGGACGTCCAGCCCCGAGGCCCGCAGGACCCGGGCGAAGGCCACGGGGAGATGCTCGGAGACCCGGCTGGGCCCTGGGCCGCCAGGGCCATTCCGGGGCGGCTCCCGAGGCTCGGCATCCCCCTGCCACCTCCCGCCCGGGAGCGCTCCCTGCCCGGCGGACCCGTTCCCCGACGCCACCCGCTCCTCCTGTCCGGCGCTACCGGCGCTGCCCCGGCTCACCCCACCGAGGCCCGCCCCACCGCCGCCCGCACCAGGTCCCCCACCCCGGCGCCCCGCACCCTCTCGGCATCTTCCCGGTACTTGAGCACGGTGCCCAGGGTGAGCTCCACGCTGGCCTCATCCAGCTCAGAACGCCCCAGTGCCGCCAGGGCCTCGGCCCACACGATGGTCTCCGCCACTCCGGGCGGCTTGTAGAGACCCAGGTCCCGCAGCCTCTCCACGGCGGCAGCGACCTGCCGGGCCAGCTTCTCGTCCACCCCAGGAGCCCGCAGTGCCACGATGGCCACCTCCCGCTCGAAGTCGGGATGCTCCACCCAGTGGTAGAGGCAGCGCCGCTTCAGGGCATCGTGGACATCACGGGTCCGGTTGGAGGTCACCACCACCACGGGGGGGACGGCGGCCCGGAACGTCCCCAGCTCGGGCACCGTCACGGCGTAGTCCGACAGGATCTCGAGGAGGAAGGCCTCGAACTCGTCGTCGGAGCGGTCGACCTCGTCCACCAGCAGGACCGGCGGCGGCGATCCGGGAGAGGCACCGACGGGGGCGATGGCGGCCAGCAGGGGGCGACGGACCAGGAACCGCTCCGAGTAGAGCTCGTCCTCCACCTCCGGTCCGAAGCCCTGCCCGGTGGCGCTGCCCCGCGCCTCGGCCGCCCGCAGGTGCAGCAGCTGGCGGGAGTAGTCCCACTCGTAGACGGCCTGGGACACGTCGATCCCCTCGTAGCACTGGAGGCGCACCAGCTCTCCGCCGGTCCATCGGGCCAGGGCCTTGGCCACCTCGGTCTTGCCCACGCCGGCCTCCCCCTCCAGGAGCAGTGGCCGCTGCAGGGCCAGAGCGAGGAAGACGGCGGTGGCCAGTCCCTCGTCAGCCAGGTACCCGTGGCGGGCCAGGGCGGCCTGGACCTCCTCCGGGCTGGCCGGGGGCCGTTCCACCGGGTTCACCGTCAGCGGGTGCCCGCCTCCTCGAGGGCCCGGCGGACCAGGACCGTGGCCAGGTGCCGGCGGTACTCGGGGCTGGCGTTGAGGTCCGAGGGCGGGTCCAGGCCATCGGCGGCGTGGCTGGCTGCCTCGGCCACCGATGCCCCGCCGGCCAGCGCCTCCTCCACGGCCGTGGCCCGCAGGGGGGTGGGGCCCATGTTCACCAGCGAGACAGCGGCCCTTCCCCCGCCGTCGGCCACGGCCGCCACCCCCACGATGGCCCAGTCGAACGCCCGGCGGTTGAACTTCTGGTAGGACCAGCCCCCGCCGGCCTTTGGCACCCGGATCTCGGTGAGCAGCTCGTCGGGGGCAAGCGCCGTCTCCAGGAACCCACGGAAGAACTCCGTGGCCGGTATGGTCCTCTCCCCTCTGGGACCCCGGGCAACGAGGGTGCCGCCCAGGGCCAGCACGACGGCCGGCAGGTCCGAGGCCGGGTCCCCGTGGGCCAACGACCCGCCAATGGTGCCCCGGTGGCGCACCTGAGGATCGCCCACCAGCCCGGCGGTGTGGGAGAGGATCGGCACCTGCTGGCGCAGCAGGTCGGAGTGCACCAGGTCATGGTGGCGGGTGAGGGCGCCGATGGCGATGTGGTCCCCCTCGTCACGCACGTATGACAGCTCTCCCAGCCGCCCCACGTCCACCAGCAGGGCGGGGGTCGCCAGGCGGAGCTTCATGAGAGGCAGCAGCGAGTGGCCGCCCGCCAGGAGCTTGGCCTCGTCACCGTGCTGGCTGAGGAGCGAGACGGCCTCCTCGGCCGAACCGGCCCGGGTGTAGTCAAAAGCAGCGGGTATCAACGGCAGACCTCCTTGGGGGAAGGGGCGGCAGTGGAAGGCGACGGCAAGGGGAACCAGGTCAATTTCGGCCCTGACGAGCCCGGGAGATCGCCTCCCAGACCCGCATGGGGCTGGCTGGCATGTCCAGATCGGTGACCCCCAAGGGGGACAGGGCGTCCACCACGGCGTTCATCACCGCCGGGGTGGAGGCGATGGTGCCGGCCTCGCCCACTCCCTTCACGCCCATGGGGTTGGTCGGGCTCGGGGTCACGGTGGAGTCGGTGACATAGCTGGGCAACTCCGAGGCTGCCGGCACCAGGTAGTCGGCCAGGGTGGCCGAGAGCAGGTTCCCGTCCTTGTCGTACACGGCCTCCTCCCAGAGGGCCTGGGCCACGCCCTGGGCGATCCCACCGTGGACCTGTCCCTCGACCAGCAGGGGGTTCACCTGGTTGCCGCAGTCGTCCACGGCCACATACTTGACGAGCTCGATGCGCCCGGTCTCCTCCTCGACCTCGACCACGGCCACGTGGGTGCCGAAGGGGAAGGTGAAGTTGGGCGGGTCCCAGGTGACGGAGGCCTCCAGGGTCGGTTCCGTGCCTTCGGGGAGGTTGTGGGCCGTGAAGGCCTCGAAGGCGACCGTGGCCAGGGGCATGGAACGCTCCGGAGACCCCCTGACCGAGAAGGCCCCGCCCGAGAACTCGAGGTCCTCCTCGGCCGCCTCCAGCTGGTGGGCTGCAATGCGCTTGGCCTTGTCCAGCACCCTCTCAGTGGCCAGGTAGACGGCGGTTCCGCCCACGGACAGCGAACGCGACCCGTAGGTGTCCATGCCGTGGGGGGACGAGGCGGTGTCACCATGGATCACCTCGACGTCCTCGGGCGAGATCCCCAGCTTGTCGGCCACGATCATGGACCACGAGGTCACGTGGCCCTGCCCGTGAGGGCTGGTGCCGGTGACGACCTGGACCTTGGACGTGGGCAGGATGCGCACGGTGGCGGCCTCCCAGCCGCCGGCCGAGTAGTTGAGCGAGGCCAGGACCCGGGAGGGGGCCAGGCCGCACATCTCCACGTACGAGGAGATCCCGATGCCGAGGTGCTTGGTCTCCCCGGCGCTCCGACGCCGGGCCTGCTCGGCCCGGAGCTCCTCGTAGCCCACCAGCTGGAGCGCCTTGTCCAAGGCAGCGGGGTAGTTGCCGCTGTCGAACACCAGCCCGGGGGTGGAGCCGTAGGGGAAGGACTCGGTGGGGATGAAGTTGCGCCGGCGGATCTCGGCCGGGTCAACGCCGACCTTGCGGGCCAGGGCATCCATGGCCCGCTCGATGGCGTAGGTGGCTTCGGGCCGGCCCGCCCCCCGGTAGGCGTCGGTCGGGGTCTTGGTCGTGAAGACGCTCTGGCAGGAGAAGGAATAGGCCGGTGTGTGGTAGACGCCGTGGTAGAGGAAGCCCCCGAGCAGGGGTATGCCCGGTGTCACCAGCTGGAGGTAGGCACCCATGTCGGCCAGCAACTTCACCCTGACCGCCATCAGCTTCCCCTCCGAGTCCGCGGCCAGCTCGATGCGCTGGACCTGGCCTCGGCCCTGGATGGTGGCCTGGGCGTTCTCGGTGCGCTCCTCGCGCCAGCGCACCGGGCGGCGGAGCCGGCGGGCCAGCGCCAGGCACAGGAGCTCCTCCGCGTAGACGTTCAGCTTGGAGCCGAACCCGCCTCCCACCTCCGGGGCGACGACGCGGACCTTGGACTCGGGGATACCCGTGGTGAGGCCGGCCATGATCTTCAAAATGTGGGGTATCTGGGTGGCGGAGTACAGCGTGTACTCGCCCCCGTACGGCTGGGGCACCACGCAGACGCCCCGGGTCTCCATGGCCGAGGGGATGAGGCGTTGCTGCACGTACCGCTCGGACACCGTGTGAGCGGCGCCGGCGAAGGCCCTCTCCACGGCTTCGGGGTCGGGGTTCAGCTCCCACACGTAGGAGGTGTTCGTGCCCAGGGACTCGTGCACCAGCACGCGGTCGCTGGCGGCATCCTCCAGGTCCACCACCGCCGGCAGCTCCTCGTAGTCCACCGTGATGGAGGCCAGGGCGTCCTGGGCCTGCTCGGCGGTCTCGGCCACCACCGCCGCCACCCCGTCACCCACATAGCAAGCAGTGTCGACGGCCAGGGGATAGTGGGGCGGGTTCTTCATGTCCGGGGTGACGGGCCAGGCGCAGGGCATGGGCGATGCCCATTCCTGCTGGAGGTCGGCTCCGGAGAAGGCAGCCACCACGCCCGGCTGGGAGAGGGCCGCCGAGGTGTCCACGGAGCGGATGCGGGCGTGGGCGTAGGGGCTGCGCAGCACGGCCAGGTGCAGCGCCCCGGGGACGGCCAGGTCGTCGACGTAGCGGCCCTCCCCCGTCAGGAGCGCCGGGTCCTCCAGCCGGGTGAGCCGGGAGCCCACGGTGCCAGCTGCCGGGGCCTGGGTGGCGCTCATCGGGCCCCACCGCCAGCTACGGCGCCTCCGGTGGGGACGGCGCCGGCCGTGCCCGCCCCGATGGGGGCGCTCCCCGCCCCCGCGGCCGCGGCGGCCAGCACGGCCTTCACGATGTTGTGGTACCCGGTGCAGCGGCAGAGGTTACCCTCCAGGCCGAAGCGGACCTGGTCCTCGCTCGGGTGGGGGTTCTCCCGGAGCAGGGACGTCACCGCCATGACCATCCCTGGCGTGCAGTACCCGCACTGGAGGGCGTGGTGCTCCCGGAAGGCCTCCTGGATCGGGTGGAGCTTGCCGTCCGGGCCGGCCAGGCCCTCGATGGTGGTGATGTCGGCCCCGTCGGCCTGTACGGCCAGGACGGTGCAGGACTTCACCGACTCCCCGTTGAGCAGCACGGTGCACGCCCCGCAGGAGGTGGTGTCACACCCCACGTTGGTGCCGGTCAGCCCCAGCACCTCCCGCAGGTAGTACACCAGGAGCAGCCGGGGCTCGACCTCGTGCTCGTAGGTCTTGCCGTTGACGGTCATGGCTACCTTCACGGGCGACCAACCCCTCTCGTAGCTAGTGCTGGCTTCGGTTTCTGGGTGTCCTGCTGGCGCCGACAGGATCGAGCTCCCGGCGGTTGGGCCCATCATGGCGCATCACGCGGGCCTCTGACGACCTGGGTCGCAAGGGGCCTGCGGGAGCCCGGCCACCGGGGTGGGCGCCGCCGGCCCCCCCCCGGCGGACTGGGCGGGCGCCGCCGGCCACCGATGCCGCCGGCCCCCTTAGGCGGACTGGGCGGGCGCCGCCGGCCACCGATGCCGCCGGCCCCCTCAGGCGGTCCGGCCGGCCGAGGCCGAGGTCACCGCCCGCCAGATCCTCTCCGGGCTGGTCGGCATGTCCAGGTGCCTCACCCCGAGATGGACGAGGGCATCCACCACGGCATTCTGCACGGCCGGGGTCGAGCCGATGGTGCCCGACTCACCGATCCCCTTGGCACCCAGCTCGTTGCGGGGCGTGGGTGTCTCGGCATGGACGGTCTCAAAGCTGGGGAGCTCGGGCGCAGTGATGAAGGCGTAGTCGGCCAGGGTCGCGGTGAGCGGGTTCCCCTGCTCGTCGTAGCGCATCTCCTCCAGGAGGGCCTGGGCGGCACCCTGGGCCAACCCACCATGGACCTGCCCCTCGGCCAGCAGCGGCGCCACGATCCGTCCGGCGTCGTCCACGGCCACCAGGCGGCGGAGCTCCACTCGGCCTGTCTCGGTATCGACTTCCACCACGGCCACATGGGCACCGAAGGGAAAGGTGGGCCCGGGCGGCTCGAAGTCCACCTCCGCCTCCAGCCGCCCGGCGGGCAGTGCCACCTTGCTCTGGCCGCCGCCCGTCGCCGGCTTCGAGACCGCCCCGTCTCCCTGCGGCCCTCCTTCTCCGCTCTCGCCCACCGCGGCCCCGGCGCGCTCCTGCGCCTCCCGGGCCAGCTCGGCCCAGGTGCGGGCAGCCCCCCTGGCCTCGGGAGCCCCCGCCACGTGGAACCGCCCGCCCGCCAGGTCGAGGACGACGTCGGCGGGATCGGCCTCGAGGAGCTCGGCTGCCAGCCGGCGGCCTCTCTCCACCACCTCCACGGCCGCTTGGCGCACGGCCACCCCTCCTGTCTGCAGGGAGCGGGAGCCGAAGGTGCCTATGCCCCGGGGGACCACGTCGGTGTCCCCGTGGACCACCTGGATGGAGTCCACCGGGATCCCCAGCGTGTCGGCGACCAGCATTGACCACGCCGTGGCGTGGCCCTGCCCATGGGGGGAGGTCCCGGTGCGGACCAGGGCGGTCCCGTCCGGCCGCACCTGCACCGCCCCGAACTCCGAGCCGGGGAGGCCGTTGGTTATCTCCACGTACACCGACAGGCCGATCCCGAGCTGGCACCTGTCGCCGGCCGCCCGCCGCCGGGCCTGCTCCTCCCGCAGGGAGGGATAGCCGGCGGCGTCGAGCACCAGCTCCAAGGCCCGGGCATAGTCCCCACTGTCGTAGGTGGTGCCGGTGGGGGTGGTGAAGGGGAAGGCGTCGGCAGGCACCAGGTTCCGCCTGCGCACCTCGGCCGGGTCCATCCCGATCTCGGT
>JAJPHD010000027.1 GCA_021325455.1 Actinomycetota bacterium | reverse complement strand
TCGCTCTTGCGGGCGATCTTGTCGATCTCGTCGATGTAGATGATCCCGGTCTCGGCCTTCTTGACGTCGTAGTCGGCGGCCTGGATCAGCTTGAGGAGGATGTTCTCCACGTCCTCGCCCACGTAGCCGGCCTCGGTGAGGGCCGTGGCGTCGGCTATGGCGAAGGGCACGTTGAGCATGCGCGCCAGGGTCTGGGCCAGCAGGGTCTTGCCGCACCCGGTGGGGCCGAGGAGCAGGATGTTGGACTTGGCCAGCTCCACGTCGGCATCGTGGGAGTTGCCGGCCTGGACCCGCTTGTAGTGGTTGTAGACCGCCACGGCCAGGATCTTCTTGGCATAGTCCTGGCCTATGACGTAGTCATTGAGGAAATCGCAGATCTCACGGGGCTTGGGCAGCTCGTCGAAGCGCAGCTCGGAGGAGTCCGACAGCTCCTCTTCGATGATGTCGTTGCACAGCTCGATGCACTCGTCGCAGATGTAGACCCCTGGGCCGGCGATGAGCTTCTTCACCTGCTTCTGGGACTTGCCGCAGAAGCTGCACTTCACGAGATCGTTACCGTCCCCGAACTTGGCCACGACGATGCCCCCTCTGTCCTAGGCCACACCCGCCGCCTGCGGGATCCCGGCCAGCTCCCGAGCAGAGATCACCTCGTCGATGATCCCGTAGTCCCGGGACTCATCGGCGCTCATGATGAAGTCCCGGTCAGTGTCCTTCTGGATCTTCTCGATGGGCTGGCCGGTGTCAGCGGCCAGCATCTGGTTCAGGAGGTCCCTCATGCGCAGGATCTCCTTGGCCTGCAGCTCGATGTCGGTGGCCTGCCCCGCCGCGCCCCCGTAGGGCTGATGGAGCAGGATGCGGGCATGGGGCAGGGCGAAGCGCTTGCCCTTGGTGCCGGCCGCCAGCAGCACCGCTGCCGCCGAGGCGGCCTGGCCGAAGCAGAAGGTGCTCTTGGCCGGCTTCACGAACTTCATCGTGTCATAGATCGCGAACAGGGCGGTGATGTCCCCCCCGGGGGAGTTGATGTAGAGGTTGATGTCCTTGTCCGGGTCCTCGTACTCGAGGAACAGGAGCTGGGCGCAGACCAGGTTGGCGACGGTGTCGTCGATGGGAGTGCCCAGGATGATGATGCGCTCCCGCAGCAGGCGGGAGTAGAGGTCATAGGCCCGCTCGCCGCGGTTGCTCGACTCGATGACCGTAGGGACCATGTAGGCGTAGGCTGGCTGGATCACGCTGGGGCCTCCACTGAGGTGCCGGGATCCGCGCTGGCGCCCGCCTCCCCGGCAGCCGCCTCTGCGGCCTCCTCCCGGCGCCGGTCGTCCCCCTCCTCCTCCTGGAACAGCTCTTCTCGGGATATGGCCTTGCCCTCCTCGTCCACCAACTCGACGTGCTCGACCAGCCAAGTGAGGGCCTTGGCCTTGCGCAGGCTGGAGCGTAGCGCCGGCAGCTGGCCGCTGCGCTCGATCTCCCGCCTCACCCGCTCCGGGCTCTGGCCCGCCCTCTCGGCCAGGGCGGCCAGCTCGGCGTCCAGGTCCTCGTCGGTCACCTCCACGGACTCGGCCTCGCACAGGCCCCGCAGGGCCAGGTCGGCCACCACGGCCCTGGCCGACACCTCCTGCAGCTCCCTGGTCAGGGCCTCGGGGTCCTGGCTGGCCAGGTAGCTGCGGGGGTCGATCCCCTGGGCCATCAGGCGCTGGGCCAGGTCCTGGGTCCGGTGCTCCATCTCGGCGTTCACCAGGGTCTCGGGGGGCTCGATGTCCACGAGGCCCATGAGGGCCTCCAGGGCCCGGTCCCGCAGGACCATGCGGGCCCTCAGCTTCTTGGCCCTGGCCAGGCGGCGGCGCAGGTCCGCCCTCAGCTCCTCCAGGGTGTCGAACTCGGAGGCGTCGGAGGCCCAGGCGTCGTTGGCCTCGGGCAGGATCTTCTCCCTCACGTCCTTCACCAGCACCTGGAAGGAGAGCTCCTCAGGGCCCACCTTGGCGTTGAACTTGAGGATGTCCCCGGGGCGCTTGTCCCGCAGCTGGTCGTCCAGCTCGGCCACGATGGAGCCGCTTCCCACCTCGTAGGAGAGGTCGTCGTTGGTGAGGCCCTCTATGACCTCACTGTGGCGGTAGGCCTTGAGGTCGATGGTGACGTGGTCCCCGTCCCGGGCCGGACGGCCCACGCTCACCAGCTCGCCGAACTGCCCCCGGAGCCGGTCCACCTCGGCGTCCACCTCGCTGTCCTGGACCTCCAGGCTGGGCAGGGTCACGGCCAGCCCCTGGTAGCCGGCCAGGGTGACGGTGGGCCGGACCTCCACGGTGGCATCGAAGGCCACCGGGCCGGACTCCTCGCCCGAGGTTATGTCGATCTCGGGCGGGGCGATGGCGTCCACCTCGGTGTCGAGGAGGGCCTGGGCGTAGAAGTCGGGCAGGGCCTCCCGCAGGGCCTCCTGGCGGATCACGTCCGCCCCCACCCGGGCCTCCAGATAGCGCCGAGGGACCTTGCCCGGGCGGAAGCCGGGGACCCTCACCTCACGGGACAGCTTGCGGACAGCGGCGCTCACTGCCCGGTCCATCTCCTCGTCGTCGAGCTCGACCGAGAGCTTCACCTTGCTGGCCCCGGCATCGCCCTCAACGGGTTGGACAGTGGCTCGCATACAGGTAGCTCACTCTACTGGTAGGCGGAGGGGGGCCGGACAGACCCGCCGCCAGGCGGGAGCGGACAGCGGGGGCGAGGCCATGCTCATGCCCTTTTGCTACTTGCCCTCGAGGGCAAGGCCCGTGGGGCAGGTCACCCCGGTCCCACCGAGCCCGCAGTAGCCCTCCGGATGGCTGATCAGGTACTGCTGGTGGTAGTCCTCGGCGTAGTAGAAGGGTGCCGTGCCCCTGATCTCGGTGGTGATGGGGCCGTACCCGGCCTCTTGCAGACGAGCCTGGTAGGCGGCCCGGGAGTCCTCGGCCGCCCGGCGCTGGGCCTCGTCGGCGGCGAAGATCACCGATCGGTACTGCGTCCCCACGTCGCCCCCCTGGCGCATGCCCTGGGTGGGGTTGTGACCCTCCCAGAACACCCGGAGGAGGTCCTCGTAGCTCACCTTGGCCGGGTCGAAGACCACCAGGACCGTCTCGGCATGGCCCGTCCTGCCCGTGCACACCTCCTCATAGGTGGGGTTGGGGGTGAACCCACCGGCGTAACCGGCCGCTGTCGAGTAGACCCCCGGCGTCTCCCAGAACCGCCGCTCGGACCCCCAGAAGCAGCCCATGGCGAACATGGCGGTGGCCATGCCTTCGGGGAAGGGCGGTACCAGGGGCGCCCCCGTCACCAAGTGGCGCCCGGGTACGGCCATGGGCTGCTCCCGTCCCGGCAGGGCCTCCGACTGGGTGGGCATCTCGGTCTTGCGTCGGGCAAAGGTCATGGCGATCTCCTCTTCACGTGCTGCCACCAGGCTAGGAGCCCTGGCGGCTCTGGGCGCGGTGGGCTTGTTACCCTGCGGGTGAACATGACCAGCGCCATCCGAGACCCCATCCCCCCGGCGTGGGTGGCCCGGCCCGCCTGCCTGAGCGGCCGCGACCAGACCCCCCTCCTGCGGGGATGGATACACGCCGGGGCGGCGGTGGCGGCCCTGCCGGCGGGGGCGGCGCTGGTGGACCGGGCCGCCGGCACGGGCTCGGCGGCCTTTGTGGCCCTCTACGCCTGCGCCCTGGTCGTGCTGTTCTCCGTCAGCGCCTCGTACCACCTCATGCCGGTCTCCAGCCGGACCCGGCACTGGCTGCGGCGCGCCGACCACGCCACCATCTACATCTTCATCGGTGCCTGCTACACGCCCTACTGCGGCCTGGTGGTGAGGGGCGAGCTGGGGTCGATCGTCCTGGGCCTGGTGTGGGCGGGGGCCCTGGCGGGCGTGGCCGTGAAGCTGGCCCGGTTCGAGAGCCTGGGCCCCGTGGCCGGCATCCTCTACCTGGGCCTCGGCTGGCTGGCCCTCGTGACCGTGCCGGAGGCGGTGGCCCGTCTGAGCTTCCTCGACGTCGGCCTCCTCGTCGGCATGGGGCTCACCTACACCGCCGGAGCCGCCGTCCTGGCCCTGCGCCGCCCGGACCCCTTCCCCCGGGTCTTTGGCTACCACGAGGTGTGGCATACCCTGGTAGTCCTGGCCGGGGCCTGCTACTTCGCCATCGTCTGGACCATGATGGCTGCCCCCCGCTAGGACCGCGGGCCATGCGGGTGACGGTCCTGGGGGCGGGGTCCTGGGGGACCACGGTGGCCTCCATCTGCTGCCGGCGCCAGCCGACCCTGCTCTGGGCCAGGGACCCCGACCTGGCCAAGCAGATCGACGAGGAGCACCGCAACCCGAGGTACCTGGCCGACTTCCCCCTCCCCGAGGAGCTGCGCTCCACGGCCGACCTGGCCGAGGCCGCCGGCCACGCCGACCTGCTGGTGGTGGGGGTCCCCTCCCACGGCTTTCGTGCCGTCCTGCAGGAGGCCGCCCCCCACGTGCGCCCCTGGATCCCGGTGGTGAGCATCGCCAAGGGCCTCGAGGAGGGCTCGCTCCTGCGGATGACGGAGGTGGCCGCCCGGATCCTGCCCGGCCGGCCCACCGCCGCCCTGTCCGGGCCCAACCTAGCCAAGGAGATAATGGCCGGCTATGCCGCCGCCACCGTGGTCGCCACCGAGGACGCCGGCGTGGCCGAGGCCCTGCAACGGGTGTTTCACATCGGGCTCTTTCGTGTGTACACCAACCACGACGTGGTGGGGGTGGAGGTGGGCGGGGCCCTCAAGAACGTCATCGCCATCGCGGCCGGCGTCGGCGAAGGTCTGGGGGTGGGCGACAACAGCAGGGCGGCGGTCATCGCCAGGGGTCTGGCCGAGCTCACCCGCCTGGGCGTGGCCATGGGCGGGGAGCCGACCACCTTCGCCGGCCTGGCCGGCCTGGGCGACCTTCTGGCCACCTGCATGAGCCCCCAGAGCCGCAACCGCTACGTCGGCCTGCAGCTGGGCCGGGGGCGCCAGCTGGCCGACATCCTCGCCGGGATGAACCAGGTGGCCGAGGGGGTGCGCACCGCCGGCCTGGTGATGGAGCTGGCCGCCCGCTACCAGGTGGAGATGCCCATCTGCTCCCGGATCAATGGCGTGGTGACGGGCCGCCTGACCGTGGCCGACGCCTACCGGGGCCTGCTCCGGGTCAGGCCCGGCCACGAGAGCGAGCCCTACTGACGCTTGGCCCCCACCCGGAACGAGTGGAGGAGGGTGCGGACGGTGGGCCCGTTCACGTGGGAGACGCTGACGGCAAAGACCACGTCGCCGGCCACCACGTCGAGAAGGCCCCGGTAGCCATCGCAAGAGCGCCCCGCCCTGCACGGGCTCAGCTCCTGGCGGGCCAGGTGACCGAAGCGGATGAAGGGCGAGCCGGAGG
Source organism: Actinomycetota bacterium (assembly GCA_021325455.1). Lineage (GTDB taxonomy): Bacteria > Actinomycetota > Acidimicrobiia > Acidimicrobiales > JAJPHD01 > JAJPHD01. The sequence continues at coordinate 3,207 of JAJPHD010000027.1, read as the reverse complement.
GGAGCAGCTTGCGCAGGTAACCCGAACGGGCCGACCCGGTGAGGCGCCGTGACAGCCGCCAGACCATGACCTCCTCCTTCACCACCGGGCCGCGGGACGGGAACCGCCATGCCTCCACGGTCGTGGCGCCGGGCTGGCCCGGCCCGGGGGGGAGGGAGCCGAGGTGCCTGGGGGGGCCGAGGAAGGAGACCGTGAACCTTCCCCACGGGGGCCCGTAGGTGCTCGACGCCGGCACCGGAGTGGGGATGAGCGCCCTGGGCTGCGGGCCAGCCACGGGGCAAGCGGTGAGCATGGCGGCAGCGAGAGCCAGAGCGAGGAGGCTGAGGGCGCCTCTCGTCCTCATCGTCCCGGACCCACCTTCCCAGCCCTGCCCACCCCCACATATTGGCGGGTGCGCCTCCAGGCCCCGGCCACCCTTTGGCAGGCCTCAGGGCCCCCGCAGGGCTCTCCGGCCCCCTGGCGGGCCTGACAACCTCCTTGCCCGTTGTGTGGGACAGGTCCCTGCTAGCCTGGGGGGAACACCAGTTCCCTCCACGGCCTCTCTCTCGGCGGGGGGCCGTCCTCCTGGCTCGGGGACGCCGATTGGACCCTGGACTAGCGAAGGAGAAGGGCCATGGCCAAGTCCGATTCGGCCCCGGAGTGGATTGCCAAGCCGGAGGAGCCTTCGGACCTGGGCCAGGCGCTCATCGACCAGGCCCAGGCCCTGGAGCGGGGCGAGGCCGCCTTCTTGGAGGCCCTCTTCGAGTTCGATGCCTCAGCCGGCTTCGAAGCCTGGGGGCACCTGTCCAGCGTGGACTGGCTGGTGGGGGTAGTGAAGATGGCCCGCTCTACCGCCTTTGACAAGCTGCGAGTCGCAAGGGAGCTCAAGAGGCGCCCCGTGCTGACCTCGGCCTACAGGGACGGGAAGGTGTCCTATTCGGCCCTCCGGGCCATGGCCCGGGCCAGCGGGGCCAGCGAGGAGGTGGACCGGGCCCTGGTGGCCCTGGCCGAAGCCGGGACGGTGAAGGACGTGGAGTCAGCAGTTCGCGCCTACCAGCTCTACAGGGACCAGGAGCTGGCTCCCGGAGAAGGCCCCTTGCCCCGCAGGGGTCTGCGGATGCGACCTACCCCCTTCGGCCTGGTCCGGCTGGAGGGGTACCTCACCGACGCCGAGGCCGAGCTGCTGGAGACCACCTTGGGAGCTGTGATCGAGGAGGAGGGCCGGGGAGGTCCCTGGTCCGGAGACGCCGGCGAGCAAGGTGCCGGTCCCCGAGGAGAGGACCGCCGAGAAGGTGATGCCTCCCTTGAGGATGGCGCCCTCCCTCGCATCCAGTCTTCACGTGAAGACCGGGGAGCCGCGAAGGAGGCCGGCCCGGAGGGCATTGGCCCCAGGGATTGGCTGGCCGCCTACGACCTGTACTCCCAGGGAGCGGCGGAGAGGAGCGCCGATGCCCTGATGGACCTGGTGTCCCTGGCCCGTTCCGAGCTGGCCCGGGGCCAGGTTCTGCTCCCTGATGCCTGCCTGGTCCATGTGGTGGTGGGCCCCGACCACACGGCGACCCTGTCGGGGGGAGCTCCCCTCCCGTCCCCCGTGGCCCAGGCGCTGGCCTGTGAGGCCTCGGTCATCGCCCACTACCAGGACAGCTCCGGCCGCACGATGACCCTCGGCAGGCGGCACCGGTCCTGGACACGGGCTCAGCAGCGGGCTGCCCTGGTGAGAGACGGGGGTAGGTGCCGGTTCCCGGGCTGTGGGCGGAGGGTCACCCACCTCCACCACCTCCTTCCCTGGGCGGCGGGCGGGCCCACCGACCTTCACCGGGGGGCGAGCCTCTGCGCCCACCACCACACCCTGGTCCACCAGGGGGCCTACCTCATATCAGGCAGCGCCGATGGCGAGCTTCGCTTCTACCGCCCCGACGGGCATCCGATCGGGGTGAGCCGGCCTGTGCCCCGGACCAGGCCGGGGACCACGGACCCATTGGGTCCCCTGGGTCCCCGAGCACAGGAGGAACGCCGCCCCCCTCCGGTTCCGCCTAGCATGGCGGCCGTGGTCCCGGCGCCTGGGTCCGGTGTTCCACGGGGAGTGGCGCAGCGGTAGCGCACCTGCTTTGGGGGCAGGCGGTCGGGGGTTCGAATCCCCCCTCCCCGACACGGCCCTCGTCGGGTCATGCGGGCGTAGCTCAATGGCAGAGCCCCAGCCTTCCAAGCTGGTTATGCGGGTTCGATTCCCGTCGCCCGCTCTCGTGGCCCGTATTCGGACTCGGGCATGTTGAAGATGCCGTCGCAACACGTGTCGGTGCCGGCTGGATAGCAGGTGGATAGCTTGAGGCAGGTGCGAGCTTTCCGCTTCGGCTACCAGGTCCGATCCAACAACCCCGAAGGACTTCGCCGAGAAGTGGAGGCAGCCGAGACGGCCGGCTTTGACGTGGTGTGCACCTTCGACCACCTCGGGCTGTACCTCTCGGCGCTCGAGCCGCTCGCGTTCGCAGCCGCGTGGACGAAGCGGCTCAGGCTCTGCCCGCTCGTGTTGAACAACGACTTCCACCACCCCGCTCTCTTGGCCCAGCGCCTTGCCACGCTGGACAAGCTCTCGGGCGGACGCCTCGAAGTCGGGATTGGGGCCGGCCACGCCTTCCCCGAGTACGAGGCGGCGGGCGTTGCCTTCGACCCCCCGGCGCTGCGCAAGGCCCGCCTCGCCGAGTCGGTCGAGATCCTGCGCCACCTCCTCGACGGCGAGCGGGTCGACCGGCAAGGCGGGCACTACGAGCTCAACGGGCTCGCCACGATCGAGCCAGCCCAGGATCACGTCCCGATCCTGGTCGGGGTGAACGGGCGCGCTGCCCTCGCCCACGCGGCGCGCCACGCCGACATCCTCGGGCTCACCATGCTCGGGCAGACCCTCCCCGACGGCAACGCCCACGCCGTCCGCTGGGACCCCGAGCGCCTCGATGCCACCGTGGCCTTTGTCGCAGAGCAGGCCGGCGAGCGAGCCGAACACCTCGAGCTGAATGCTCTCGTCCAAGCCGTGGTCGTCACCGACGACCGCCGCCAGGCCGCCGAAGAGCTCTCCGTCGAGGTTCCCGGCCTCGAGGTCGACCATGCGCTGTCGACCCCTTTTCTGGGCTCTCCTGACGGATCCGTGGGCCGCTGGCGACGAACGCGCGTTCGTGACGATGCAGTGAGCAGTCAGGCAGCCGGCCGTGCCGGCTGCCTGATCCATGGTGATGT
>JAJPHD010000017.1 GCA_021325455.1 Actinomycetota bacterium | reverse complement strand
GTTGGTGGCGGCGCCACTGGAGAAGAGCTCTCCCCCGGTGGGGTAGTAGTCCGGCCCGTAGACCCAGCCCCCGAACTCGATGATGTCCCAGTTGCACTTGGAAGAGCTCCTCGAAGGGGCCGACAGAGCCGACAGCAGGCTGGCGGACCGGACCAGCAACGACCCTTCGGCGTAGGTCCCGCCCTGCCAGGTGGGCAGGAGGGCCACCTCGTCGTCGACGAGCAAGAGCCGGATCGGCACCCTGCCGATGACGCGGGCCTCCTCGCCGGCCTCCAGGCCCTCTCGCAAGGGCGACAGGCCGGCCGGGGCCTCGATGGCCGCCTGGTCGTACACCACCCGGTGCCTGACGCCCTGAGCGACCCCCCGGCCTCCATGGAGCTGAGCCTCGTCCTCGGGGTCTCGTAGGGGGGCTGTTCCAGGGCCCGCTTCTCCCTGGTGGCGCTGCGGGCGAGTTGGGTCCAGCGTTCCAGGGCCGCCGGCCCGTGGATCTGCTCCACTAGGGCCGCCGAGGCCCTCCGCCTGGGCGCGGCCTCCCGGTAGCGATCGGTGAGCTCGGCCAGGGCACTCTCCGCGGCGCGTAGGCGGCGAGCCTGGGCCTGCAACCAGCCCGACAGGGCGACGTCGGGCGGCAAGGCCAGGTAGCGGCCCGACGGGCCGGGCCGGGTCGCAACCAGCCCCGGGCCTCGAGGACGGCGAGAGCACCCTCCACCTGCTCCCGGGCGATCTCCGGGTGGCGCCGGGCCAGCTGGGCTGGCGTGGCCGATCGGCGCTCCAGGAGCGTCAGGTACAGCGCCTCTTGGACGTGATCCAGCCCAAGGCACTCGAGCATCGCCTACCCCCGGCCCCGGGCCCTCCGCAGGTCCTCCAGGGCCAGCACGGCCACATGGAGGGACACGGCCTGACCAGGGTCAGCCAGGCTGACCCCGAGGATCTCCTCCAGCCGGGACAGGCGCTGGTAGAAGACGCTGCGGGACAGGTGGGCCAGACGGGCGGCGGTGGACTTGTTGCCCCCCGCCCGGAAGTAGGCCGACAGGGCCTCCAGCAGCCCCGTCTGCTCGCGCCGCTCCCGGGACAGGAGTCGTCCCAGTTGGCGCTCGACGAAGCTCTGCAGACGTGGGTCATCCCTCAGCAGGTGGACCAGCCCCAGGATGCCCAGGTCTCCGAGCTCGTGGTAGGGCCTGGTGCCGGGCTGGTCCCGGACCAGGTCAGCCACCTGCCGGGACTCCCGCAACGACCGGCGCGCCTCGGCCACGGTGTGCCCCACCGAACCCACCCCCACCACCGGCGCGGCCGGCAATGCCTCGGCGCAGGCGCCTGCCAGGCGGGTCAGGACCGCCTCCACCCCTACCCCGGCCGGCATGGACAGCAAGGCCGTCACCACCCCCTCCTCCAGCACGCCCACCAGGACGGGAAGCCCGGAGCGCCGGGCGGAGCCGGCCACCGATTCCGCCAGCGCTCGGGTGATGGCCTGGGGATCCCCCACAGCCCAGCCGGCGGGCAGGCGGGCCGTCACCCCCACCAGCTGGCGACCGGTGACCGGGACCCCAAGAGCCCGGGCCCGGGCAGTGACCTCATGGTCGGCGACCTCGTGGTCCAAGATGGCGGCGAGGAGGGTACGCTCGGCCTGGCGGCGAAGCCCGGAACGGTCACGCTCGATGAGCCTGCCCAGGGCCAGGGCGGTGGTGGCCCGCTCGATGAGCATCCTCTGGGCGCCGCCGGGCTCCTCCTCGCATACCAGCGCCAACCGGCCCCAATCCTCCCCCCTGGCGCCCACCCTGGCCACCAGGAGGCCGCTCTCGGGGACGTAGGCGACCCTCTCGGTCGATACGGCGGCCCGGGAGCGCCCCTCCCACCCCTCCAGCACTGCCTCGGGGTCCTCGCCGGCGGGGTCAACCGCCACCACTTGGTGAGTGAGGTCCTCCAGGACCACGGGCATCCCGCCCAAGCGGGCCACCTGGTGGATCACCTCGGCCACGCTCGCTCCCTCCAGGGAGAGCTCGGTGAACACGGCGTGCAGACGCTCCGACCGGCGCAGCTCCTCCAGGTGGGCGTCGACGATGCGGGCATGGACTGCCTCGGTCACCTCCACGAAGCGGACCTCCTTGCGAAGGGCGACCAAGGGCAGGCCGGCTCGCTCGGCGGGGCGGGCCAGGGCGGGAGGAAGGGAGCCAACGAAGCGCCGGCCCAGCTCGACCATGAGCCCGGCCACCCCCACCCCGGCCAGGTCCTTCACATAGCCCCCGAGACCTGCACTGTCGGGAGGAAGGGCCACCCCCGTGGTGAGGACCAGCTCACCGCCCTTCAGGAGGTGGGCGATGTCGGCCAGCTCGCTCACATGCACCCAGCGCACCTGGTTAGAAAGGCCGCCAGCACCGGCCACGACCTCAGGACGGCCCCGGCGCACCACGTCCATCCCGAGCACTTCGGCCAGCGAGGGCAGCACCGGGGTGGACCATACAGGTCGTCCGGCCCCAAAGGTAGTTCCGGACAGCTTGGGGGTTGCCGGCACGACGGTGGCAAGGCTTCCAATGGGGGGATGAGCAGCCATGCCGATCTCCTGGCCCGCCACCGGGCCGTCATGCCGAGTTGGCTGTCCCTCTACTACGACCAGCCCATCGCCCTGGTGGAGGGCCACGGCTGCCGGGTCACGGACGCCGAGGGCCACGAGTACCTGGACTTCTTCGGCGGCATCCTCACCACCATGGTCGGCCACAACGTACCCGAGGTGGTGGAGGCCATCCGGGACCAGGCCGGGCGCATCCTGCACACCTCGACCGTCTACCTGATCGAGGAGCAGGTGGCCCTGGCCGAGGAGATCGCCCGCCTGTCGGGGATCCCCGATGCCAAGGTCTTCTTCACCACCTCGGGGACCGAGGCCAACGAGGCGGCCCTCCTCCTGTGCACCAGCCTCCGGCGCTCCAACCAGGTCATCGCCCTGCGGGGCAGCTACCACGGGCGCTCCTACGCCGCCATGGGAGTGACCGGCAACCGCTCGTGGTCGGCCTCGGGCCTCTCCCCTCTGCAGGTCAGCTACGTCCAGGGCGGCTACAGGTACCGCTCCCCCTTCGCCCACCTTCCTGACGACGAGTACACCGCCGTGTGCGTGGAGGACCTGAGGACGGTCATAGACACCACCACGTCGGGAGACGTGGCGGCCATGATCGCCGAGCCGATCCAGGGCGTGGGCGGCTTCACCGTCCCCCCTGACGGCTTCTTCGGGGCCATGAAGGAGGTGCTGGACCAATACGGGATCCCCTTCATATCCGACGAGGTCCAGACGGGGTGGGGGCGGACGGGCGAGCACTTCTGGGGGATCGGGGCCCACGGCTTCGTCCCCGACGTCATGACCTTCGCCAAGGGCCTGGGCAACGGGCTCTCCATCGGAGGAGTGGTGGCCAGAGGCGACCTCATGGACGCCATCGGGGCCAACTCCATCTCCACCTTCGGGGGCAACCCCCTCTCCACCCGGGCCGCTCGGGCCACCCTGGCCTACGTGGTGGACCACGACCTCCAGGCCAACGCCTTGAAGGTGGGGTCCCGGCTCATCGACGGCTTGCGGGCTGGCGCCGGCGGCCCGGTGGGGGAGGTGCGGGGCAAGGGCCTCATGATCGGGGTGGAGCTGGTGTCGGCAGGGCGCCGGCCCGACCCCGCCGCCGCCGCCCGGGTCATGGAGGGGGCTCGCCGGCGGGGGCTGCTCATAGGCAAGGGCGGCCTGTACGGGAACGTCCTTCGCATCGCCCCCCCCTCACGCTCACCGAGGGCGAGGCCGAGGAGGGCTTGAGGATCCTCACCGACGCCATAGCCGAGGCCGAGAAGGAGCCCGTGCCATGAAGACCGTGACCCACTGGATCGGCGGTGCGCTTGCCGGCGGGGAGGAGGCGGGCCGCCACGGGATCGTCTACGACCCCGCCACCGGTTCGGAGGAGGCCCGGGTGGCCTTCGCCACCCCGTCGGACGTCGACGCCACGGTGAGAGCGGCCCGGTCCACCTTCCCCGAGTGGCGCGACACCTCCCTTTCCGGTCGGACCAGGGTCCTGTTCCGCTTCAGGGAGCTGGTGGACCGCCACCGCGACGAGCTGGCCCGGCTCATCACCGCCGAGCACGGCAAGACCCTGGAGGACGCCCGGGGAGAGGTGCAGCGCGGCCTGGAGGTGGTGGAGCTGGCGTGCGGCATCCCGTCGCTCCTGCAGGGCGAGTTCTCCGAGAACGTCTCCACGAGGGTGGACGCCTACTCCATCCGCCAGCCCCTGGGTGTGGTGGCCGGCATCACCCCTTTCAACTTCCCGGCCATGGTGCCCATGTGGATGTTCCCCGTCGCCATCGCCTGCGGCAATGCCTTCGTGCTCAAGCCCTCGGAGAAGGACCCCTCGGCCTCCCTGCTCCTGGCCCGCTGGTGGCAGGAGGCCGGCCTGCCTGACGGGGTGTTCAACGTCGTGCAGGGTGACAAGGTGGCTGTCGATGCCATCCTGGACCACCCTGGCATAGCCGCCGTCTCCTTCGTGGGCTCCACCCCGATAGCGCGCCATGTCTACGAGAGGGGCACGGCCCAGGGCAAGCGGGTCCAGGCCCTGGGCGGAGCCAAGAACCACGCCGTGGTCCTCCCCGACGCCGATGTGGAGATGGCCGCCTCGGCCCTGGCCTCGGCCGGCTACGGGTCGGCCGGCGAGCGCTGCATGGCGGTGTCCGCCGTGGTGGCCGTGGGCGAGGTGGCAGACGCTCTGGTCCCGGCCCTGGCTGAGCGGGCGGCCTCGGTGGTGGTGGGGCCGGGGATGTCGGACGGCTCCCAGATGGGGCCGCTCGTCACCTCCGCCCACCGGGACAAGGTGGCCTCCTACGTCGAGGCCGGGATCCGGGAGGGGGCCGAGCTGGTAGTGGACGGCCGGGACCTCAAGGTGGAGGGCCACGAGGCCGGCTTCTTCCTCGGGCCCTGCCTCTTCGACCGGGTCACCCCGGAGATGTCGATATACCGGGACGAGATCTTCGGCCCCGTCCTCTCCGTGGTCCGGGTGGGCAGCTTCGACGACGCCCTCGGCCTGGTGAACCGCAACCCCTACGGCAACGGGGTGGCCATCTTCACCAACGACGGCCTGGCTGCCCGCCGCTTCCAGTCCGAGGTCGAGGTGGGCATGGTGGGGATCAACGTGCCCATCCCCACTCCCATGGCGTACTTCTCCTTCGGCGGGTGGAAGCAGTCGCTGTTCGGCGACACCCATGTGCACGGCCGCCAGGGCGTGCACTTCTACACCCGCACCAAGGCCGTCACGGCCCGCTGGCCAGAGCCGACGGGGGAGCGAGCCGTCCACCTCGGGTTCCCCACGGCGGACTGAGAGGCCGCCCCTGCCTACCGCCCTGCCTAAAGCCAGGAGTGGCCGGTCGGGCAGGCCTCGGCCAGGGCCTCCAGCACCTCGGCTGTACGGGCTGCCCGGCCCGCCCACCAGCCGGCTACCCCTCCGGCCGGCACCCCCCAGGCCCGGTGCCTCTCCACCCAGGTCCGTGCCTCCAGGGCCAGCAGCTCGAGGGTCCCGCCCGGCTCCCGGGCCAGCAGGCCCCCAAGGCCACCGGGACCGGGCCGGTCCAGCTCGGCGGCCAGGGCAGCCACCCTCGCCGGCGTGAGCACCAGCCCACTTCGCGCCGGGCAGCTCAGAGCGCCGAGCACGTCCCCGCCCGTGCCCAGGGGTGGTGGGGCCTCCCGCAGGCACCGGGGCAGGCGGTGGGCGGGCCCCAGCTCCGCCACCTCCTCGACCAGCGCCTCACGCACCAGGCCGGCCCAGGCCCAGTACCAGGGATGGCCCACCTCGGCCACGGCGGCCAGGCAGGCCGGGGCCCAGGAGGCAAGCCTCTCCATCAGGAAGCCTGGCCGGTCCTCCCGGTCTCCCCCTTCGCTCAAGCCGGCATAGAAGAAGAGCAGCGAGCACAGGTGGTCAACGACCCCGGCAGAGGGGGGCTGGCCCAGGTAGTGGCCGCCATAGGGAGGGCACTGATGCTCCATCACCTCGGCGTACTCGCCGGCAGGGGGGACGGGCCCCAGGCCCATGGCCACGGCCAGCCGGGCGTGCGCCGGCCCCGGCTCCTGGCCGAGGACAGCCAAGACCCGCAGGACGCGGTAGCGCTGGAGAACTGACGCCGACCCGACGCCCGCCATTGGATCGACCCTAAGGCCGGGGACCCGGACCGGCTAGGCCCCCGTTGTCGATCAGGTGATAGGCCCAGGCTATGACCCGCCGAGCGAGCGCAACAGCGACGCCGTGGGCTCGGGCGGGTAGGCCCCTCCAGCCCAGACCGCCCGGAGCCGGCGGGAGAGGTCCACGCCCCTGACCTCCACCTCGACCATGGCCCCCGAAGCCAGCTCAGCGGCCACGGCCAGCCGGCTGAGCACGGCGGGGCCCATGCCATCGGCCACGGCGGCCTTGATGGCAGAGGTGGAGCCCAGCTCTATGGAGGGGTGCAGGCCAGCGACATCGTCGGAGGCCACCGCCGCCCGAAGGGCCGCTTCGAACGAGTCCCGGGTGCCGGAGCCAGGCTCCCTCGCCACCAGCTCCGCCTGGCCCAGGGCGGCGGCCTCCAGAGGCCGGCGCCGGCGGGCCCAGGGGTGGTCGGGAGCCACCACCACGACCAGCTCGTCGGTCGCCACCACCTCGGCCCGGAGACCGGCGGGGGCGTCGTGGCATTCAACGAAGCCGAGGTCGATCTGCCTCGCCCTGGCCCGCTCCCCCACCTGGGCCGAGTTGACCACGTCGACGGAGACGGCCACGTCGGGGCGCAGGCGGTGGAAGGCGGCCAGCCAACCGGGTAGCAGGTATTCGGCGACGGTGTAGCTGGCTGCCACCCGGAGGTGGGTCTGGGCCTCGCTGCGCAGGGCAGCGGCGGCCTGGCGCAGGCCGGCCATGGCTTCGAGCACGTTCCCAGCCCACTCCACCACCAGCCTTCCGGCCGGGCTGGGGCGGGAGCCGCTCGGGCCCCGCTCCAGGAGGCGCAGCCCCAGCTGGCGCTCCAACTGGCGGATGCGGGCCGAGGCCGAGGGCTGCGAGAGCCCACATTCGGCTGCCGCCCTGGACAGGCTGCCCCGCCTGGCCGCCAGGACCAGCAGCTCGAGCGAGGCCACGTCGGGGGTGCCTCCCGCCGCCAGGCCCGACCGGGCAGCCCTCTCAGCCAGCCTCACGGCTCGGTCCCGTCCCCGGTGAGCAGCCGGGCCAGGAGCCGGGGCGACACCGATCCCCCGCTAACCACGGCCACATAGCGTCCCTGGGGGGGTAGGGAGTCCCGGCGGTTGAGGTAGGCAGCCAGAGTCACCGCCCCGGAGGGCTCGGCGACCAGCCGGGCGTCGGCAACCAGGGCCCTGGAGGCGGCACCGATCTCCTCTTCGCTGACCAACAGGATGTCGTCCACGTACCGGCGGATGTGCTCCCAGGGAAGCCGGCCCACGCTGGTCGTGCGCAGCCCGTCGGCCATGGTCCGGTAGGTGCGGCCGACGTCCCAAGCGACCAGGCGTCCTGATCGCAGGCTCTCGGCAGCGTCACCGGCCAGCTCCGGCTCCACCCCCACCACTTGGACCTCAGGGCGCAGGGACTTGACGGCAGTGGCCACACCGGAGATCAGGCCGCCCCCGCTCACCGGGACCAGGACCACATCAAGGTCGGGGAGGTCCTCCATGATCTCGAGGCCAGCGGTCCCCTGGCCGGCGATGATGGCGGGATCGTCGTAAGGCGGGACCAGCACGTAGCCCTCCTCCCCGGCCAGCCGCTCCGCCTCGGTGTCCCGGCGCTCGGGGGGGACGATGACCACCTCGGCCCCGAGAGCCCGCACCGCCTCCACTTTCTCGACAGGTGCCGCATCCGGCATGACGACCACCGCTCGCAGGCCGAGCTCCCGGGCCACCCAGGCCACGGCCCGGGCGTGGTTGCCGCTGGAATGGGTGACTATCCCCGAGCGCTTGGCCTGGTCGAGGACCGCCGCGATCTTGTTGAAGGCACCTCTCAGCTTGAAGGCCCCCGTGGGCTGCAGCGACTCGGCCTTGAGCCAGAGGGGCCGCCCCGGGTCGGCAGGGGCATAGGGGACAAGGGGGGTGCGGAAGACAGAACCCTGGAGGCGGCCGGCGGCCGCCCGGATGTCCTCCAGGGTGACCAGGGGGGCTTCCACCGGGGCGAGCCTAGGTGCGGGGACGGGACAGCGCCTCCAGCACGACCTGGACGGCTTCGGCCTCCTCCCGGTAGTAGCGCTGGCCCCACTCGGCCACCAGGGCGGCGTAGCGGTAGGCGGGGTCGTCCCCGAGGCCCTCCCGGATCTGGGCCAGTTCCGCCGTTCGCCCCTCCAGCTGCTCGGTGTACCGCTGGAGCATCTCCTCCATCCGGTCCGGGCTGACCATGTGGCCAAGGAACAGCCTGAGGGCCACACCGTGCTTGATGACCGGGAAGCCCACATCGCTCTGGGCCAACCAGCGGCGCAGCTCCTCCTCCCCGGCGGGCGTGAGCCGGTAGCGGCGGGCAGGCCGTGGGCCGTTGGCTGCCTCCTCTCGGGCCTCGACAAGCCCGGCCCGGTCCAGGGTGCCCAGCTCGGAGTAGACCTGGCTCATGGCGGGCGAGACCCAGAAGAAGCGCAGGGTCCGGTCGGCAAGCTGCTTGAGCTCGTAGCCCGACACCTCGCCGGCGAAGGAGAGCAGTCCCAGCAGGGCATGGCCGGTGGTCGAGATCTGCCCTTGACGCACGCTCCTCAGCGTACTATTCCTATTTGGAACATCGGACCAAGGGGGCGTGGGCAATGAGTGAGGCGGTCCTTCTGATCGGCACCCGCAAGGGGGTGGTGGTGGGGCGGAGCCGGCAGGGGCGGCGGCACTTCGAGCTGCAGCCCCTCCAGCTCATGATGAACGCGGTATACGGGGTGGGGATCGACACCCGCCCCGAGACGCCCCGGCTGTTCGCCACCGCCATGAGCGAGCACTGGGGGCCGTCGCTGCACCATTCCGACGACCTGGGTGCGACCTGGTTGGAGCCGGACCAGGCTCCCATCCGGTTCCCGGAGGAGACCGGGGCCAGCCTTGCCCGGGTGTGGCAGGTGCAGCCCGCGCCGGCCAACCAGCCGGGGGTGGTCTACGCCGGGGTGGAGCCTCATGCCCTCTTCCGCTCCGAGGACGGGGGCATCACTTTCTCGCTGGTGGAGGGGCTCTACTCCCACCCTCACCGGGAGAGGTGGGAGCCGGGAGGAGGCGGGGCCTGCCTTCACACCATCGTCCCCCATCCCGACGACCCGGCCCAGATGCTCGTGGCCATGTCGGCAGGAGGCGTCTACCGCACGACTGACGGGGGGGTCACCTGGAACCCGGGGAACAAGGGCATCCAGGCCTACTGGCTGCCCGAGGACCAGCGCTTCCCTGAGTTCGGGCAGTGCGTGCACAAGGTGGCCAGCCACCCCACCCGGCCCGAGAGGCTGTTCGCGCAGAACCACTTCGGCGTGTACCGCTCGGAGGACTGGGGAGGGTCGTGGGAGCCCATCGAGTCCGGCCTTCCCTCCACCTTCGGCTTCCCCCTGGTGGTGCACCCCTCCCGGCCCGAGACGCTGTACCTCTTCCCGTTGGTGGCCGACGCCGAGAGGATGCCGCCGGAGCGCAAGTGCCGCGTCTACCGGAGCGAGGATGCCGGCGGGCACTGGGAGCCCCTCAACGAGGGCCTGCCCCAGGAGGGCTACCACGCCCCTGTGCTGCGCGACGCCATGTGCACTGACGGTGGCGACCCGGCAGGCATCTACTTCGGGACGCGGGCCGGCGAGGTCTACGCCAGCAGCGACGACGGGGATTCTTGGCATCTCGTGTCCGAGCACCTCCCCGACGTCCTGTCCGTGCGAGCCGCGGTGCTGGAGTGACGGCCGTGGCCGGCGAGGGCGGCCGACGGCCCGAGGTGGAGGGAGAGGCCAGGGACGTCGGGCCAGAGACGCCGGGGCGCCCGGCCACGTTGTTCCTGCCCGGCGCCCTGCAGCCCTGGGCGGGGGGGCGGTCAAGCCTCTCCCTGGAGGGCGCCACGGTGGGCGAGATGCTCGATGGGCTGGCTCTCTCCGTCCCCCAGCTGGAATGGCGCCTGCGTGACGAGCAGGGCATGGTCCGCCGCCACGTCCAGATCTTTGTCGGGGACACCAACATCCGGGATGCCGCCGGGCTGCAGACACCCGTCCCCGAGGGGGGGTGTGTCTACATCATCCCTGCCGTGGCCGGGGGCTAGGGGTCTGGTCAGACGGGGAACCGCTGGCGCAGCCAGTCCGCCAGGAGAGGGTCCACCACGGCCAGGCCCGACCCGGTCTCCATCAGGTCCCCGCTGCCGAGAAGGGCCTGGCGGGCGTGGGTGGCAGTGCCCGAGGACAGGTCCAGCAGGCCCGCCTCGGCCCCGTAGATGCTGCCGGACCGAGCGACGGCTCGCAGCACGGCCCGCTCACCACGCTCGAAGGCCGAGTACAGCCTCTCCATGGACTCGGAGGTGGCCTGGCGGACCTCGGTCAGCGCTCGGGACCAGCGGTGCTCGTCGCAGGTCTCGCCCGGGGGGGTGTGGCGCCAGCAGGCATCGGCCAGCTGCATCGACCTCTGGGGGTGCCCGCCGGTGAAGCGGGCGATGAGGCCCCCGGCGCGGCCCGAGTCGCGCCCTGTCGAGGCGAACCCTTGGCGCACCATCTCCTCCACGGCCCCGGCCGACAGCGGCCCGACCTCCACCAGGTCGGCCTGCCCGTAGAAGGGCTGGGGCCGGGCGCTGAACAGGGCCCGCATCATCGAGGGGTGAGAGCCGGCGAAGATGATGCCGAGCTCCTGATAGTGGTGCTGGACCGCGGTGCGAAGGGCCCCAGCCGCCCCGGACACCCGCCCTATGGACGAGAACTCGTCCAGGACCAGCAAGGTGGGGTGGCGAACGGCCGTCCTCACCAGCACCTCCAGCAGGGAGCGGAACGTGAGGGAGGGATCAGGGCGGCCCCGGGCTGGGCCGGTGAGCTCGATCTTGACCAGGCCCAGGTTGAGCGAGAGGGAGGCGGCCAGGTCCCTGGCCATGGAGACGAAGCGGCCGGTCGTGCTGCCCAGGGCCTCGTCGAAGCGCACCGCCACATCGGGGAGGGAGCTCACCTCGTAGAGGTCGACCCACACCGTGGTCATGTGGGGGAGGTCGGCCGCCAACCGGCGCAGCAGGCTTGTCTTGCCGTATCGCCGGGGGCCGAGAAGAGCGGTGACCCGCCGGCCCTCCACCCGCTGCAGCAGGTCCCTCAGGATCTCGTCGCGGCCCTGCACCTGGAAGGGCTCCAGGGGACCCTGGTACGGGAAGGGCGAAGGCTCCACCAGGCTGAGCCTACTGCCCAGTAGAGCCCTTTTCACTCCATAAAACAGAAGGCTGATCCCTGCGCCTGGTCTCGCCGCCATCATTTCGCTGGGAGGCAGCGAGCCTAGATCACACCTCTCCGGCTGAGCGCCTCCACCTCTTCGGCGGTGTAGCCGCAGAGCCCGGTCAGCACCTCGGCACTGTGCTCCCCGAGCAGCGGAGCCCGACCGACCTCGACAGATGAGTCCGACAGCCGGAGAGGCGAGCCGACCGTCCGGTAGGCACCCCTCTTGGGGTGGTCCACCTCCACGATCATGCCGTTGTCCACGAGCGACTGGTCCGACATGAGGTCCTTGGTGTCGAAGATGGGCCCGCACGGGACGTTGAGGGCATTGAGCTCTTCGAACACCTCCCACTTGGTGCGGGTCATGGTCCAGGCCTCGATCATGTCCCATACCTCGCCCAGCCGGGGAAGGCGGGCCTCGGGCGTGGCGTAGTCGGGATGGTCGGCCAGGTCGGGGCGGCCCACGAGGTGGGCGAGGGCCTTCCAGACCTGGGGCTGGATGATCACGTAGATGTAGTCGTTGGGCCCTCCGGGGGCGCAGCGCAGGGCCGAACCCGGCTGCCCCCCACCGGAGGCGTTGCCCGAGCGGGGGACGAAGTCGGCGAAGCTGGCGTTCGGGTACTCGGCCAGGGGGCCGTGGTAGAGGCGCTGGTGGTCCCGGAGCTTCACCCGGCACAGGTTCAGGACCGAGTGGCGCATGGCCACCTCCACCCGCTGGCCCCTGCCCGTGCGGGTGCGCTGGTAGAGGGCGGCCAGGATGGCAGCCAGCGCATGGATGCTGGTCCCCGAGTCCCCGATCTGAGCGCCCGTGCTGGTCGGGGGACCGTCCTCGAAGCCGGTGGTGCTCATGGCCCCGCCCATGGCCTGGGCGATGGTCTCGTAGGCCTTGGCGGTGGCGAAGCGCCCCTCCCCGAAACCCTTGATGGAGGCGTAGATGAGACGGGGGTTGATCCCCTGGAGCCTCTCCCAGGTGAACCCCATGCGGTCCAGGGCCCCGGGAGCGAAGTTCTCGGCCAGCACATCGGCCCTGGCCACCAGCCTCGTGAAGACCTCCTTGCCCCCGTCGGTCTTCAGGTCGAGGGTGAGGCTGCGCTTGTTGGCGTTGAGCATCGTGAAGTACAAGCTGTCCACGTCGGGGACATCCCGCAGCTGGACCCTGGTCACGTCGCCCCGGCCCGGAGGCTCGACCTTGATCACATCGGCACCCAGCCAGGCCAGGAACTGGGTGCATACCGGCCCCGACTGGACATGGGTGAGGTCCACAACCGTCACCCCCGAGAGGGCCTTGGGGCCGTCAGCGCTGTCCATGCTCACGTGGGCGTCCTCCTCCCTACTTGTACATGGTCTGGTTCAAGGTTCCTGGGGCAAAGGCGTCCGGGTCAACCCAGACGTTGATGAGGGCGGGCCGGCCCGAGTCCCGGGCCCGTCTGAGGGCCGGGCCGATCTGCTCGGGGTCCCGCACCTCTTCCCCGTAGCCATCGAGCATCTTGGCGAACAGGTCGTACCTGACATCCCCGAGGTAGTTGCCCACCTCGCCCCGCTCCGGCCCGTAGCGCTGGATCTGCCCGTAGCGGATCTGGTTCATGTAGGAGTTGTTGCCCACCACCCCGATGAAGGGAAGCCCTTGGCGCACCATGGTCTGGAAGTCCCAGCCCGTGAGGGAGAACGACCCGTCCCCGAAGAGCGCCACCACCTCCTGGTCAGGCCAGGCCAGCTTGGAGGCCATGGCGAAGGGAACCCCCACGCCCAGCGTGCCGAGCGGCCCGGGGTCCATCCAGTGGCCTGGCCGGCGAGGCTGGACCACCCCTCCCGCCGAGGTCACAATGTCCCCACCGTCGCCGATGAACACCGTGTCCTCGGTCAGGAACTCGTTGATCTCGTGAGCCAGGCGAAGGGGGTGGATGGGGGTAGCGCCCGAGAGCTGGCTCGGCAGCCGCTCCTCGAGGAGGCGCTGCTCCTCGGTCCTCAGCTCCTCCAGCCAGGCCCGCCTGCTCGCTGCTGCTGCGGAGAAGGTGCTCACCGGCCGACCAGCTGAGGCCGCCGACCCGGTGGCGGCGTCCGCCACCGCTGCCATGATCATCCCCACGTCACCCACCAGCCCCAGGCTCACGTCCCGGTTCTTGCCCACGGTGCGGTAGTCCATGTCCACTTGGACCACCGTGGCCCCGGCCGGCAAGCGCTTGCCGTAGCCCATGCGGAAATCGAAGGGCGTGCCCACGACCAGGATCACGTCGGCCCGCCCGAACGCATAGCGCCGGGTCAGCTGGAACTGGTAGGGGTGCCCCGGAGGCAGGGTGCCCCGAGCAGCACCGTTCATGTAGGCGGGAATGTCGTAGGCCCGGCACAGCGCCTCGGCGGCGCCGGCGGCACGGCAGGTCCAGACCTGGGAACCGAGGAGGACGCAAGGCCGCTCGCTGGTGGCGAGGATTCGGGCCAGCTCCTCGATCCCGGCGGGGTCCCCCAGGCTGCGGGTCGAGGCCCGGTAGTGCCCGGCCTGAGGGACGACGGCCTGCTCCAGCGGAATGCGCCGGTCCAGCACATCCCTCGGTATCTCCAGGAAGGCGGGACCGGGAGCGCCGGCCAGGCACTCCCTGAAGGCCATCGCCACCATGTCAGCGACCCGCTCGGTGGCGGGCACCGAGGCGGCGAACTTGGTTATGGGGGCGAGCATCTCCACGTGGGGAAGGTCCTGCAGCGACCCCATCCGGTGCTGGATGAGGGCCCCCTGGCCACCTATGAGGAGCATCGGGCTCTCGGCCCGCCAGGCGTTGGCGACGCCCGTCACGGCGTCGGTCGTGCCCGGTCCAGCCGTGACCACTGCGCACCCCGGCCGGCCGGTGAGCCGGGCGTACCCGTCGGCGGCATGGGCCGCCACCTGCTCGTGGCGCACGTCCACGATCTTGATGCCCTCGTCGAGGCACCCGTCGTAAATGTCGATGATGTGTCCCCCGCACAGCGTGAAGATCGTGTCGATCCCCTCGGCACGTAGGGCCTTGGCCACGAGGTGCCCGCCCGACACCAGCTCCTCCCCACTTGCCCGCTCCTGCTTGCTCGACGCCAGGGTTTCAGTCATTGGACCTCCTGGTGTAAGGTATACCACAGTTCCCGCGCTGCTCCCGGCTCAAGGCGGCGATCGGCCCCCGGCACCGCCCTCGGCCCCCGGGGTATCCGGCTCTCGCCCCAGCCCATGGCTGCCGCCGCCCACCGGGGGGAGGGCTGCCGCCGAACCGGGCGAAGAGGGAGAGCACCCCCGGAGGAACGGCCTAGTCCGGGTCCCGGGCCCCCCGTCCTTCCCCTTCAGCCCTGTTCTGCACGAACTGCCAGCCGAAGCGCCCCTTGATGCACAGATGCCCACTGGTGACGTCCCCTTCGAGCGGCGAGGTGACCTTCACGATGTCCCCGTCCTGCACGTGCAGGGTGAGGGTGCACCCCACCCCGCAGTAGGGGCAGATCGTGTCGGTGGTGGAATGGCGTTCCTCGTGCCACTCCCCCCGCTCCCGCATGTCGTGCTCGGACTTGAACATGAGCGCGCCCGTAGGGCACACGCCTATGCAGTTGCCGCAGTAGACACAGGCCGATCCAGGAAGCGCCACGTCGAACTCCGTGGCGATGCGGGCCTCGAAGCCCCGGCCGGCCACCGCGATGGCAAAGGTGTTCTGAGCGTCCACCCCGCAAGCCTCGACGCACTTGTAGCAGAGGATGCAGCGGGCGTAGTCCCTGACGTAGAGGTCATTGTCGACCTTCACCGGCTGGCCCACCGTGGCGGCCGTGCCGGGCGGGGAGGGACGGTGGTGACCAGCGTGGGCCCGGTCCCTCTCGCCCGCCGGGGCCGGCGGGGCCATAGGCCCGTGGCGCCCGGGGTCGGCCCCGTAGCGAGCCGCGTAGGAGGCGAACTCCGGCGACAGCGACATGTCCACCGAGGAGCCGAGCAGCTCGAGCACCATCTTGCGCGACAGCCTCACCCGGCGTGAGTCAGTGCGCACCACCATCCCCTCCTCCACCTTGCGGGAGCAGGCCGGGACCAGGGCCCGGGAGCCCTCCAGCTCCACCACGCACACCCGGCAGACATTGACGGGCGTCAGGGTCGGAAGGAAGCACAGCGTCGGGGTGTCGATGCCCAGGGCGCTACAGGCGTCGAGGATCGTGGAGCCCTCCGGGACCTTCACCGCCTGGCCGTCCACGGACAGCCCGACCCGGCGGGCGGGCGGGGCGACCGGGACGGGGGGCGGGGCGGGAACGGTCGAGGTCGCCATCTAGTTCGCCT
Source organism: Actinomycetota bacterium (assembly GCA_021325455.1). Lineage (GTDB taxonomy): Bacteria > Actinomycetota > Acidimicrobiia > Acidimicrobiales > JAJPHD01 > JAJPHD01. The sequence goes on along the minus strand of JAJPHD010000017.1, from coordinate 110,969 downwards.
CCCACAGGCGTCGCTCCAACGCCGAGGTGATGGCCGAGGCCGCGGTCTGGCCCAGCCCGCAGATGGAGGCATCCCGCATCACGGCCGCCACCTCGGAGAGCAGTTGCAGCTCCTCCTCCGGAGACCCGAGGGACCGCCCGGCCATCAACCGTTGGAGCAGCTCCTCCTGGCGCACCGTGCCCACCCGGCAGGGCACGCACTGGCCGCAGGACTCGTCCCGGAAGAACCGGGCTATCCGGGCCAGGACGGCCCCGAGGTCGGCCGTCTCGTCGAAGACCATCACCACCCCCGAGCCCAGGGTCACACCGGCCGCCCGGGTCCCTTCGAAGCTGAGCTCGAGGTCCAGCTCGGAAGGCCCGACAAAGGCGCCCGCCGCCCCGCCCAGCAGCACTGCCCGTAGTCGCCTGCCACCCGCCACCCCTCCGGCCAGCTCCACCACGTCCCCCAGCCTCATCCCGTGGGGAACCTCGTAGAGACCGGGACGGGCCACGGCCCCTGACAGGCAGAGCAGGCGGGTCCCTGTCGACTGTGGGGTGCCCAGGCCCGAGTACCAGGCTGCGCCGCCACTCAGGATGGGCAGCACGTTCACCAGGGTCTCCACGTTGTTCACCACCGTGGGCCGGCCGAACAGGCCCGACCGCACCGGGAAGGGTGGCTTGTTGCGCGGCTCGCCCCGATAGCCCTCCAGGGAGTTGAACAGGGCGGTCTCCTCCCCGCAGATGTAGGCGCCGGCGCCCCGGCGCACCTCGACATCGAAACGGGCCCCCCTCCCCCATATGTCCTCGCCCAGGAACCCGTGGCGGCGCAGCTCCTCCAGCGCAGACTCCAGGCGGGCTGCAGCCAGGGGATACTCGCCCCGGACGTAGAGATAGCCCTTTTCGCAGCCCGTGGCCAGGGCGGCGATGGTCATGGCCTCGATCACGGCAAAGGGGTCGTGCTCCATGAGGACCCGGTCCTTGAAGGTGCCCGGCTCGGACTCGTCCGCATTGCAGACCAGGTAGTGGGGGCGCTCGGGAGCCCTGGCCACCGCCTCCCACTTGCGCCCGGTAGGGAAGGCCGCGCCTCCCCGGCCCAGGAGCCCGGACTCGGTGACCTCGCGGATGACCCCCTCGGGGCCGAGGGCCAAGGCCCGGCGCAGGGCCTGGTAACCCCCATGGGCCCGGTAATCGTCGAGGCTGGTGGGGTCGACGCGACCCACCCGCTCCAACAGGAGCAGCTCGGGCGCCCCAGGCTGGTCGCGCTGGGGGACCAAGGGCGGCAGGCTGCGGCCTGCGGGGGCCACCCCGTCGGCGGAGCCTGCTGCGGAGGCCAACGTCTCCACCACCTCGCCGGCCGAGGACAGCCCCGTCAGGGCCCTCTCCATCGGGTGCCGGCCGGCCCGGAGCACCAAGGCGGCGGGGGCCCGGTCGCACTGGCCCAAGCAGGGGCTCGGGACCCAGGCCGTCCCATCGGGCAGCGGAGACCCTGCCAGCGAGGCGGATAGTGCAGAGCCCATGCAGGCGATGTCGTCGCAGACATGGGCTACGACCGGGGGCCTGGGCTCCAGGTCGAAGAGGGCGTAGAAGCTGGCCATTCCGTAGGCCTCGGCGGGGGGGATGTGCAGGCGCCGGCACACGTAACCGAGGGCTCCCTCGCTGATCCAGCCCACCCGGGATTGCACAGCGTGGAGCACGGGCAGGAGCAGGTGCCGCCGACTGGAGGCGGCGGCCAGCCCACCCCGGGCTCCGTGCCCACCATGGACGCCGTCGCCATCCCGCTCCAGGACTGCCCCCTCCAAGGAAGCCAGCAGGTCATCCACTGCCTCCTGCTCCGCCCGGGTGGCCAGCGCCCCAACGGGCTTCAGGTCCATGAGCCACCCCTCCCGGGAGCCACGGCCGCGGCAGGTTCCGGGACGGAGGCGGGACGGGGTGGAGCCGTGCCATGGGGCTCCTTCTCCCCAGCTGCCTCAGCTCGGGCCGGGGCCGGGAGCTTGTCCACCCGGATTGCCGTGGCCTTGAACTCGGCGGTGCCCGCCTTGGGATCGGTGGCGTCGATGGTCAGGAAGTTCGTCCTGACGTCGTCCTGGAAGTGAAGGGTCATGAACGCCAGGCCGGGCCGCAGCGAGGGATCCACACGCACGGGGACCTCCACCTGGCCCCGCCGGGAGCTGACCAGGACCCTCTCGCCGGGGCCGACGCCGTAGCGCAGGGCGTCCTCGGGGGCGAGGTCGATGGTCTCGCCCCGGCGCATGGGCGAGGAGTAGCCCCCCGTCTGCACACCGGTGTTGTAGGAGTCCAGGCGTCGGCCCGTGGTGAGGCGGATCGGGAAGCGCTCGTCGAGGACGTCCACCGGCGGCTCGTGCTCCACCATCGAGAACGGTGCGGGCCGGCCCCGCCGAGGGTCCTCCCACAGCCGGGAGTGCAGGTACAGCTCGCCCGGGTGGTCCTCGCTCCAGCACGGCCAGGGGATCCCACCCATCGCCTCCAGGCGGGCATAGCTCATGCCGGCGTGCATCGGCGAGAGGCTGCGCAGCTCGTCCCATGCGGCCTCGGCCGAAGGCTCCCCCCAGTCGTGGCCCAACCGGCGGGCCAGCTCGTAGATGATCTCGATGTCGTCCCGGGCGCCGGGGGGCGGATCCACGGCCTTGCGTACCCTCTGCACCCGGCGCTCCGAGGAGGTGACCGTGCCCTCGGCCTCGCACCAAGCCGCAGTGGCAGGCAGCACCACGTCGGCCAGCCGGCCCGTGCGGGTGAGGAAGATGTCTTGCACCACCAGCAGGTCGAGCCCCTGGAGCAGCCTCTCGGTGCGGATGGTGTCGGCCTCCGACTGGGCCGGGTTCTCCCCTATGCAGTAGGCGGTGGTGAGCTCGCCCCGCTCCATGGCCTCGAACATCTCGGACAGGTGCCAGCCGTGCTCGGGAGGGATCGTCACACCCCAGGCGGTCTCGAACTTGGCTCGCACCGCAGGATCGGTGATCTCCTGGAAGCCGGGCAGCTTGTTGGGGATGGCGCCCATATCCCCTCCGCCCTGGACGTTGTTCTGGCCCCGGAGGGGTGAGAGACCCGACCCGTAGCGGCCCACGTGGCCGGTGAGCAGGGCCAGGTTTATGAGAGCCAGCACGTTGTCGGTGCCGTTGTGGTGCTCGGTGATACCGAGCGTCCAGCACAGCACGGCCCGGTCCGCCCGGGCGTAGGCGTGGGCCAGCTCCTTGATCAGGTCGGCCGGCACCCCCGTCTCGGCCTCTCCCCGCTCCAGGGTCCAGGGCTCGATCAGGCCCAGGTAGTCGTCGAACCCCGTAGTGGCGTGATCGACGAAGCGCCGGTTGGCCAGGCCAGCGTGCACGATCTCTCGGGCAAGGGTGTGGGCCAGGGCGATGTCGGACCCCACGTCTATCCCCAGCCAGGCGTCAGCCCACTGGGCGGAGGATGTGCGCCTCGGGTCCACCACGTAGAGGCGGGCGCCGCGGTGAAGGGCCTTCAGGACATGGTGGAAGAAGATCGGGTGGGTCTCCCGGGCGTTGGAGCCCCAGAGGATTATGAGATCGGTGTCCTCGACCTCCTTGTAGGAGGTGGTCCCTCCCCCCGCCCCGAACACTGCCGCCAGACCGGCGACCGAGGGGGCGTGTCAGGTGCGGTTGCAGGAGTCGACGTTGTTGGAGCCCATCACCACCCGGGCGAACTTCTGAGCCACGTAGTTCATCTCGTTCGTGGCCTTGGAGCAGGAGAACATCCCGTAGGTGCTGGTGGCCCCGGCAGGATGCCGGCGGGCCCGATCCAACCCCTCGGCCGCCCGGTCCAGCGCCTCTTCCCACGACACCGGCCGCAGCTCCCCCCCCTCTCGGACCAAGGGCTCCGTCAACCTCGTGTACGGCTTGCTCATGCACCCATGGTCCCCCTCCGGGGGGCCGGCCGGCAAGGCGCCCTTTCGGGGCTCCCGGCGGAGAGGCTCCCCATCCGCCCCTTCCCCCCAGCCGAGCTAGTCGCCGTCGACCCGAAGCGCAGTGCCACGGCCGCCGCCGAGGAAGGACTCGATGAACTCGGGATTGGCCGAGAGCTCAGCTGGCGTGCCCTCCATCTGGGTCCGCCCCCCTCCCAGCACGTAGGTCCGGTGTGATATCTCCAGGACGGCCTTGGCCCGCTGCTCCACGATGAGGACCGATGAGCCGGTCCCAGCCAGGCGGGTAACCTGCTCATGGAGCAGGGATTGGGCCAGTGCCGGGGCAAGGTTGGCGGTGGGCTCGTCCAGCACGACGACGCTCGGCTCCAGCATGAGCACCCTGGCCATGGCGAGCATCTTGCGCTCCCCTCCGCTCAGCTTGCCGGCCCGCCTGCCCAGCATCGTGCCGAGGCGGGGAAAGACCTCGATCACCCGCTCCACATGCGCCGCCACCTCTCTGGGCCGGAGGAGGTATCCCCCCATCTCCAGGTTCTCCTTCACGGTGAGAGGAGCGAAGACGTCATCCACCTGTGGCACGTAGCCCACACCCGATCGGGCCATGTCCTCGGGCCGGCGGTTGGTGACGTCCGACCCACCCAAGAGCACCTGTCCTGACGAGACTCGGATGACGCCAACGAGGGCCTTGAGGAGGGTGCTCTTCCCCGAACCGTTTGGGCCCACGAGGGAGACGATCCGGCCGGGGTCCACATCCACAGACACGCCGTGGATCACCGGGGCTCCGCCGTAGCCGGCCACGACGTCCCGCGCCTGCAGGGACACTCCCCTGATGGAGGAGGCGGGGGACGGAGGGCCGGAACGGACAGTGGCGCTGGCGCCCTCAGCCGACAAGGTAGGCCTCCACCACCTCCGTACGGCCCCTCAGTTCGGCCATGGTGCCCTCGGCCAGGACCCGGCCTTCGGCCATGACGACGACGGGATCGCAGAACTCGTCCATGATGGCCAGCTCGTGCTCGACCATGAGGATGGCCATGCCCTCCCGGCATAGGGTCACCAGCTCGCGACCGATACGGCGGGCCAGCCGCGGATGGACGCCCGCCATTGGCTCGTCCAGCAACAGGACCCGTGGCCTGGCCATGAGCGCCCTCATGATCTCCACCAGCCGCCGCTGACCACCACTGAGGTCGCCGGCGTACTCATGAGCGAGGTCGGAGAGGCCGAACCGCTCAAGGAGGGACTCCGCCTCGCTGATGGCCTGGGCCTCGCTCTCGCCCCAATACCGCTTGCCCAGCACTGCTCCCCGGAACGAGTCCCCTGCCTGCCTGACCGGGTCATCAACCCTGCTGCCGATACCCCTGATGCTGCTCTGCCTCGTGTTGCGAAGGGTCCGTGCATACGGCCTACCCCCTTGGGCGTGGCGGGGCTGTGCGGCCCCTGACTCATAGGCTCCCAGTGGCGGTCGCAAGCGGGTTCCACCGCCACTCCCGCCCGTTCCCATCCTCGGCGACCACCCGGTTGCGGATGGTTCCCACCGACTCGACCGAAACCTCCACGACGTCTCCCGGCTCGAGCCACACGGGGGGCTGGCGGGCAAAACCGACCCCGCCAGGAGTGCCTGTAGCAAGCACGTCCCCGGGGCACAGCCTGGTGAAGGACGAGAAGAACTCGATGGTGGCCGGGACGCTAACGATCATCTGGGAGGTTCTGGCCGACTGCATGACCTCACCATTCACCCTGGTGGTCAGCTCGAGGTCGGAGACGTCCACCTCCTCCGTGGTGACCAGCTCGGGGCCCATCGGCAAGGTTCCGTCGAAGTTCTTGCCGCCCGTCCACTGGGTCCCTGCGCGCTGCCAATCACGGGCCGAGGCATCATTCAGGACCACGTAGCCGGCCACAGCGGCCAGGGCCTTCTCGGCGGGGATGTAGCGACCCCCCTGCCCGATCACCACTCCGAGCTCCCCCTCGTAGTCGAAGCGCTGAGTGAGGGCGGGCCGGACCAGATCGGCATAAGGCCCAATGACCGTGGCCGGGCCTCGCAGGAAGGACTCGGGCCAGGTGGGTACGTTGCGCCCCCCCTCGATGGCGTGCTCCCGGTAGTTGAGGCCGAGGCACAGGACCCTTCCTGGGGTAGGCACCGCTGGCCCCAGTTGCTCGGGTCCGTACTCCCTCCCGTCAAGGTCCTCCAGGCGGCGGGCAGCCTCCATAGCCGCTGGGCCGCCTTCGAGGAACGACGTCATGGAGGCATAGCTCGCCTCTCCGGTGCCCTCGGCCACGTCCACATAACCAGAACGACCCCGGACATGAAGGCGCAACCCGCTGGGGGTGGCGATGGTGGCCAATCTCACGTTCTTCGACTCCCTTCAAACTGGCGAAGCCGGCGGGCAGGCGATGTACGGATACGACCAACAGCCAGAGACAGATTGGTTGTATTGGTTAGCCCGGTCTGGTGTTGTCTGTGGAGACTTTATGACCATCGGCGATGGACGTCAAGCGTCAAGTCAAATCCTTTGGTAGAATCGGTCAAGATGGTTGCGAGGGTGAGCCGGAGGTCGGGCGAACCGTTGCCTGAAGCGAGCGCCCCCCCGTCGGGGCGAGAGGACCCGGAGCCTGGGGAGCCCCGGGCAGCCGATCCGGGGAGCGCGGCACCGGCAGACGTCCTGCCGGAAGGGATGGGAGCCGAAGGTGCTCCGCCGGCCCTGGCCGGCTCGCCCGCATCGGGCTTGACGGCCATTGAAGGCACGGGGCTCAGGGCCCTGGCCGCGATCCGCTTCGAGATCGAGTCCGGTCACCTCCGTCCACACGACCGCCTCCCCACTGAGCGAGCCTTGGCTGACCACTTGGGGGTTACCCGGGCTGCGGTTAGACGCACGTTGGCGCTACTGGAGGCTGAGGGTCTCATCTCCCGAGAAGTGGGCCGCGGCACCTTCGTGCGTGAGCCTGCCCAGGCCCGGGATGACCAGGGCCCTCGGCCGACAGCCCTGGGGGAGCCCGATGACATCGGCCCAGCCGACGTGATGGCGGTGCGGTTGCTGATCGAGCCATCCGCCATACCACTGGTAGTCGCCTGGGCCAGCCCTCGAGAACTAGCTGAGATGGACCGGTGCCTGCGGGGCGGGGATGCGGCCTCGACCTATGAGGAGTTCGAGGCCTGGGACACCGCCTTGCACAGGACGATCATTGCCGCCACGCACAACCGTCTGCTGGTTCGCATGTACTCTCTGGTGGATGCGGCCCGGGGGGGCCCGTTGTGGGGAGCGCTAAAGCGCCGAGGCGACTCGGGACTGCGCCGGGAGGAGTACCAGCGAGACCACCGGGCCTTGGTGGCAGCGCTCAAGAACAGGGACACGGAGCGGGCCACGGAAGCCATGCAAGCTCACCTGCGCCGAGTGGAAGCCAACCTGCTGGGGACGGGTGAGGCCCGGGAAGCGCCGGCGAACCTGAGGACCTGAACGACGACCCGTCCCCCCAGGAGGGCCACCGCCAGCGCCGGAGCTGCCTGCTGGGGGGGAAAGCAGGCGCTCAACGACGCTGGCGCTGGCCCCTCTATCGCTACAACGCTGACAGCACCGGCGATGTTCCACCATCACCGAGGGTGGCTGCCTCAGAGCTCAACCCGCCTCAGCACCACCCACAGCAGGGCCAGCACGGTGAGGGCCACCCCGAAGGCCACCCAGACCCATCCCAGCACCTCGTGGGTCACTACGGCCAGGGTGCCGCCCGCCAACACGATGGCCGCCAGGGCCAGGTTGAGCACGGCCGCAGCGGGGAGGGCACGTCGGGCCACGGCGCCACGCTAGGGGCTGGTCGCCGTGACCTGGTGGCAGGGGGAGGCGGTCCACCTCGACAGCCGGGGCCCGTCCTGTTGCGGGCTGGAGAGGCCAGCGCCCCGGCCTGGCTCCCTACGCTGGGGCCATAGCCACCATGCCCACCCTGAACCCGCTGGCCCCTCTGCACTCGGCCATGGCCGCCGGTTTGGGCCGGTTGCTGGGCACCGACCGCTTCCCCGAGGAGCAATACCGCGAGCCCCTTGGGGACCCGGGGCTGTTCGGCCCCCACAGCATCACCTGGCGGGTCCACGCCGATCTCTCCATGCTGGTGGGTGGGGTCAGCGCCCTCATGCTCCAGACGTTGCACCCCCTGGCCATGGCTGGGGTCGCCGACCACTCCGACTACCGCAGGGATCCCCTCAGGAGGCTGTCGAGGACGTCCTCCTTCGTGTCCGCCACCACCTTTGCGGCCACGCCGGTGGCAGAGGCGATCATCTCCTCTGTCCGAGCCGTCCACGATCGCGTGACGGGAGTGGCCCCCGATGGCCGGCCCTATGCCGCCTCCGATCCCGATCTCCTGCGCTGGATCCACGTGGCCGAGGTGTTCAGCTTCCTCCGTGCGCACCAGCGCTACCATCCGTGGCCAGCTCGGGGAAGGGACCTGGACCGCTACTACGCCGAGACCGCCGTTGTGGCCGAGCGCCTCGGGGCGACGCAGGTGCCGGCCAGTCGCAGCGAGGTCCGGGACTACCTGAGCCGGGTCCGCCCCGAGCTGCACGCTGGCGACCAGGCGCGAGAGGCGATGTCCTTCCTCCTCACGCCCTATGGCCGCGACCCGCTCACCTTGTCCATGAGCCTCGTTATCACCCAGGCCGCCGCCGATCTGCTCCCTGGGTGGGCCCGCCGCCTCCACGACATCCGCCGCCCCCCCCTCCTGGACCCGGCCGTGATCCGGCCCCTCACCTGGAGCCTTCTCATGGCCGCTCGGATCGTAGCGGGGCCGTCCCCGGTCCTGGCCCAGGCCCGGGCCCGGTGCGCTACCACCGGGGGCAGCCCCTGACAGGCGCCGGCCATCACCAGCTGTCGTGGTGGCCTGTTCCCCTCCGCGTCAGGGCGCCTTGAACGCGGGGTACGCCGGCCTCGCCACGAGATCGAAGGGAGAAAGGACGGGAGCAGGGCCGCAGGGGCCGGTTGCCACCGCCTATCCCCCGCTTGCCTCCCTCACCGCCCCCGCCACCGCCTTCACGACCTCCGGGTCGAAGACGGAAGGGACGATGTAGGTGGCGTTCAGCTCCTCTGCGCCGACCACGTCCGCCAGAGCCCGGGCCGCCGCCAGCTCCACCCCCACCGTGACCCCGGTGGCCTGGGCGTCCAGCAACCCCCGAAAGACTCCCGGGAAGGCCAGCACGTTGTTTATCTGGTTGGGCTCATCGCTGCGTCCGGTCGCCACCACGGCGGCATGCTGGCGGGCCGCCGCCGGGTCCACCTCCGGGGTGGGGTTGGCAAGGGCGAAGACCACGGCCCGGGGCGCCATGGCCGCGATGTCGTCCCCCGAAAGGAGGCCACCCACGCTGAGGCCGATGAACACGTCGGCCCCAGGGAGCACCTCCTGCAGGGTGCCGGACATCCTGGAACGGTTGGTATTGGCCGCCAGCCACTGCCAGCTCTCGTCCCAGGCGGAGATCCCCTCCAGCCCGGCGTGGATGGCCCCCTGCTTGTCGCAGGCCACCACGTCGCCCACGCCCTGGGCCACGAGGAGCCGGATCACGGCCATGCCAGCGGCACCGGCGCCCGACACCACCACCCGCACGTCGGAGAGCTTCTTGCCCACCACCCGCAGGGCGTTGGTGAGGGCGGCCAGGACAACAATGGCCGTCCCGTGCTGGTCGTCGTGGAACACTGGTATATCGAGGCGCTCCCGCAGCCTCCTCTCCACCTCGAAGCACCGGGGCGCAGCTATGTCCTCCAGGTTCACTCCCCCGTAGACGGGGGCGATGATCTCCACGGTGCGCACTATCTCGTCCACGTCCTGGGTGGCCAGGCACACCGGCCAGGCGTCCACCCCGCCCAGCCGCTTGAACAGGGCCGCCTTTCCCTCCATGACGGGAAGGGCGGCCTCCGGCCCGACGTTTCCCAGGCCCAGGACCGCCGACCCGTCGGTGACCACGGCAACAGCATTGCGCTTGATCGTGAGCCGGCGGGCATCCTCGGGGTTCGCCGCCAGGGCCAACGCCACCCGGGCCACCCCGGGTGTGTAGGCCATCGACAGCTCGTCCCTGGTGCGAAGGGCCAGCTTGGAGCTCACCTCGATCTTGCCCCCCAGGTGGAGCAGGAAGGTGCGATCACTCACCTTCCGCACCTTCACACCAGGAAGGGCGCCCACAGCATCGGTGATCGTGGCGGCGTGGTCGGCGTCGGAGGCGTGGCAGGTGATGTCCGCCACCAGGTGGTCGGAGCGTGACTCGACCACGTCCAGGGCGCTCACCACGCCGCCGACGCTCCCCACGGCCGTCGTCACCTGCCCTATGGCGTTGGGGTCGGCGGGGAGCTCGACCCGCATGGTGATGGAGTAGCCGGATCCGGGAAGAGCCATCACTGCAACGTACCGCTCTCCCGGCCGGGATTCCCCTTTCTGGCCCTCCGGGCCTCGTGCCCGCCTGCCGCCCCCCGCCGGTAGGAGGTGCCCACGAGGACCCTCGACGAGCGGGGAGAGCCACGCCGCCCGTCTCAACGGGGGCCTCGGGGTGCGGGACGCCGGGTCCTCTGCAGAGGGCGGCTGCGCGGCGCCCGGGGGGCCGGCCGAGGTCGCTCCGCCCGGGGCTGAGCCTCCCCCCGGGGAGCGCCCTCGGGGGCGGGGGGGACAAGGGGGACAGGAGGTCCGAACGCCAGCGTCCGCCACCGCCGGGGCGTGCAGGCCACCGCGAGGATCCCCAGGGCGGCGGCTGCCGCCAGGCCCAGGTAGATGTGGTGCACGCCCAGGTAGAGGCCGCGCCGGACATAGGCGATGGCCACGGGCGGCAGGCGGGTCCGGGCCCCGAGGACGGTGGCGGTGGCGTTCAATGACCGGGGCAGGTGGGCCGCTACCGCCGGCGGGGCGTGCCGGAACCATCCCGCCAGGGTGGCATTGGCGATGCTGCCGAAGATCGCCGCCCCCACCGCGCTTCCCACCCCCCTCATGAACATGTAGGCGCCGGTGACCACCCCCCTGCGCTCCCACCCCACCACGGACTGGATGCCCACGATCATGGGGGTGGAGAGGAGCCCCAGCCCCGCCCCCATGAGCAGGCTGGCGCCGGCCGTCTCTCCCACGGGGGCCGTGGGGGGCAGGGAGACGAACACCAAAGACGCTCCCAGGGCCACCGCTGCTCCGATGAGAGCCGAGTCTCGGAAGCCGATGCGCAGGTAGAGCCGTCCCGAGAACCCGGACATGATGGGCCAGCCCACGGACATGGCGGCCAGGGCGAAGCCGGCCACCACGGCACTGGCGCCAAGCACGCCTTGGTCGAAGGTGGGGAGGAACGTGGTGAGGCCGATCACGAGCAGGCCAAGGATGCCGGCAGAGGCGTTGGCCCCGGTGAGCAGGCGGCGGCCGAAGGCCCAGGGCGGGATGATCGGTTCAGGGGCCCTTCGTTCCCAGACCATGAAACCTCCGACCACCAGGGCTGCCGCGACGAAGGTGGCGACGCTCTGGGCGGACCCCCACGGCCATGACACCCCTCCTTCGAGGAGACCGAATATCAAGAGGGCCACGCCACCCACGAGCAGTCCCGCCCCGGCCAGGTCGATGCGGTGCCGTCTCCTCTCCACCTGCTCGTGCAGATGACGGCTCACCATGAGGAGCGCCAGGGCGCCGATGGGCAGGTTGATGTAGAAGATGGCCCGCCAGGTCAGGTACTCGGAGAAGAAGCCCCCGATGGCCGGACCGACGATGGCCGAGAAGCCCCACACGCTGGACAGCCAGCCCTGGATCTTGGCCCTCTCCTCCACGGTGTAGATGTCGCCCACGATGGTGGTGGCGATGGGCTGGATGGACCCGGCGCCTATCCCCTGGAGGCCCCTGAACGCGATGAGGGCCACCATGTCCCAAGACAGCCCGGACAGGATGGAGCCGGCGAGGAAGATCAGGACCCCGCCGACCAGAACCGGCTTGCGCCCGTACAGGTCGGCCAGCTTGCCGTACACCGGCGCCCCCACGGCCTGAGTGAGAAGGTACACGGAGAAGACCCAGGCGAAGAGCGAGAACCCGCCCAGGTCGTGGACGATCGAGGGGATGGCGGTGGCCACGATGGTGGAGTCCATGGCCGAGAGCGCCAGCGTCAGCAACAGCCCTATGAGTATGAGGGTGCGCCGGCTCACGCCGGGCAACGTACCCGCAGCGTCAGGCAGGACCGGACAGCGCCACGGGCGCCGAGCCCGGCTGGTGACTCGGAGCGGTCCTGTTCATCGGACCAGGATGCGCCCGCACTGCTCGCAGGTGACCACTTCCTCGGGAGGCAGGTGCCGTATGCGCTCCCTCTCGCTGGCGGGGAGGCTCAGGTGGCAGCCGGTGCACGACCCGTTCACGAGACGGGCGGCACCCACCCCCCCCAGCTTGGCCCGGAGCCGCTCGTATTGACCCATGAGGTCAGCAGGGATGCTGGCGGCCAGTGCTCGCCTGGCTCGGCGCTCCTCTGCCTCCTCTGCTCCGATGGCCTCTTCGGCTCGGCGGATGGCCTCCAGCACCTCTGCCCTCTCAGCCTCGAGCCGCCCGCGCTCCCGGTCCAGGCTGGCCAGGTCGGCATCGAGCGGTTCGATCTCCTCCATGAGGGCGAGGACCTGGTCCTCCCGGTCCGAGCGCAGGCTCTGCAGGTGCTCCACCTCCCCGGCCATGGCCGACAGCTCCCGGGAGGCCGAGACCTGGCCCCCGTAGAGGCGACCCTCGATCTCCCCAACCCTGCGTACCATGGCCTCCACCTCCGCCTCCAGACCCTCCTGGCGGGTCGACAGCTCCTGGCGCACCGCCCCCACCTCGGCCCGCCGCCGGCCCAGGGCCTCCAGCGCAGCGTCCAGCCGGGCCAGTTCCTGGCGCTCCGGAAGGGCCTGGCGGCGGTGCTGCAGGCGGTCCAGGGCGATGTCACGCTCTTGGACCTGCAGCAGGGTGTCGAGGGCGCCCAACTGAGGCCTAGTGGCGGCAGTGCTTCTTGCACACCGTCGTCGTGGTGGTGGGAGCCGTCGTGGTCGTGGTGGACGATGTCGTGGTCGTGGTGGACGACGTCGTGGTCGTAGTGGGCGGGGGCCGGGTGGTGGTGGTAGTTGGCATCGTCGTCGTGGTGGTGGTGGTCGTGGTGGGTGCTGTGGTCGTGGTGGGTGCTGTGGTCGTGGTGGGAGGGGGCTTGGGCTTGGGCTTGGGGAGGGACTTGGGGACCGGATGGCCATAGCGCCCCGAGATGTCTATGGAGGGCGGGGGAAGGTACTTGCCCTTCTTGATGGACCCCGGGGGCGGCGGCGGGAAGCCCACCGAGGGCAGGTCGGCCATGGCCTGGGTCATGAAGGCCTGCCATATGGAGGCCGGGTACGTCCCGCCGAACACGGTAATGGGCGTGGCCGGGTACTGCATGGAGATCTCGGCGTTGGGGTCGCCCATCCACACCACGGTCGCCAGCTGTGGCGTGTAGCCATCGAACCAGGCGTTGTAGTAGTTGTCGGTGGTCCCGGTCTTCCCTGCTGCGGGATGGCCCGGGATCCCCTTGCCGGCGGCCGTCCCCTCGGTGAGGACGTCCTCCAGTACCGAGGTGGCTATCTCCACGTCCTTCTTGGGCACGACCCGCTTGCCCGGGCCCGGGGGGGCGATCAGGACCTTGCCATGGGGTCCCACCACCTTGGCGATCAGCCGCGGTCGGTGGTAGATGCCGCCGTCGGCCATGGTGGCATAGGCCGCCGCCATGTTGATCGGGTGCACGTCCTCGCCGCCGATGATGAGGGAGGGGGCGTTGGGATAGGGCAGGGTGATGTTGCCCATGATCTTGGCCATGTGGACCACCGAGGGCAGGCCGACGTCGAGGCCTAGGCGCAGGTATGCGCAGTTGACCGAGTCGTAGGTCGCCTTGATGATGGTCATGATCCCGTTGCCTGGCTCGGCGTTGTTCGCCCTGTACACAGGAGGGCTGCCAGTGGGGTTGGCGAAATAGCAGGGACCGCTCCCATCGATCAGGTCCTTGACGCTGTAGCCCTTCTCGATGGCCGCCATGAGCGTGAAGAGCTTGAACGACGACCCTGGCTGGCGCCCATCACCGGCCCCCAGGCCGGTGACCACGTCGTAGCCCGGAGCGTTGGGGTTCCCGTTGCCGGGCACGAGCGCCCTCACCTCGCCGTTCTTGGGATCGATGGCGACGAGGGCCGAGGTGAACTTGCCGTTGGTGTCCGGGAGCGTGTCCTTCACCGCCGTCTCGGCCTCCGCCTGCATGGTGGGGTTGAGCGTGGTGTAGATGCTCAGGCCGCCCCGGAAGACAGCGTTGTAGCGGGCAGCCGCCGTCCTGCCCAGCCGCCGGTCGTTGAGCAGGTCGTGGATGACCTCCTCCATGTACGTGGTCTGAGGGGAGTACCCGGTGCTCACATGCACGGTCTTGGGCAGCGGCTGGCGCTCGGCCTGAGCAGCCTGGGCCGGGGTGAGGTCATGGTTGCGGACCATCTCCTCGAGGGCCAGGTTGCGCCGGAATCGGGCATTCTGGGGCTCGGTAATGGGGTCGTAGAGGCTCGGGTTCTCGATCATGCCCGCCAGCAGCGCTGCCTGGGCGGCGTTGATCTTCCACACCGGCTCGTTGAAGTAGGTGTAGGAGGCGGCCTGTATGCCGTAGGCGCCGTTGCCGAAGTAGATGGTGTTGAGATAGCGCTGGAGGATCTGGTTCTTGGACATCTGGTGCTCCAGCCGTATGGCGAGGAGGGCTCCCCTTATCTTGCGTCCCAGGGTCCGCCTGGGCGTGAGGACTGCTTCCTTCACCAGTTGCTGGGCGATGGTCGAGCCACCCTGCAGGCCGCTCGTGGAGGTGACGTCGGCCTTGAAGGCCCTGAGGATCGAGGACAGGTTGACCGCCCCGGTCCGGTAGAAGTTGCGGTCCTCGACGTCCAGCACCGCCCGCACCACATCGTGGGGGACCTGAGACAACTTCACCGGCTTGCGGTAGTCGGAGTCCTCGAGAACCGCCATGAGATGGCCCTGGCTGTCGTAGACGTGGGAGGGGAGGGAGAGCGGCCGCAGCCTTATAGGGGGAGCATGGGGATTGAGGCGCACGGTCCCGCCCAGGGGGGAACCCGCCGGGACCAGAGCCACCACCAGCAGGGCCAGGCAGGCCCCGCCGATGCCGACCACCGCCACCAGGCGGGCAGGAAAGGAGAGGAGGCGGGCGAGCAGGCGCACGACGGTCAGAGCCTAGTGGGCGCCCCCCGGCGCGTGGGCACGGGGGGGCGGGAGCCCATTGACCCGTCAACCGCAGCCCAGGAGGGGGGCTAGCCCCAGGAGCACGGCCGTGGCCACCGCCAGGGCCGGGATCCCCACCTTGGCTCCCACCCTGGCGTAGTCGAGAGGCGAGGCTTCCACGTCCAGGCGCTTCACCGACTCCAGCCAGAGAAGGGTGGCCAATGTGCCGGTGGCCAGCACCGTAGGGCCGATGTTCACGCCGACCAGGACGGGCCACAACTGGCAGGTGGGGTGAGGGGGGAGGGCCTGTACCGCCACCAGGAGGGTGGGGAGATTGTTGGCCACGTTGGCGGAGAGCGCGCTCAAACCCACCGTGCGGGCCTGATCCGGCAGGCTTGAGCCCGCGAGGTAGCGGGCCACAGGCAGATGGGCGGTGACGGCATAGGCCAGGACCGCAAGGGAGGAGGCGACCACCGCCGTCCCCCAGGGGACGGTCCGCAGCGGGAGGCTCCAGGTCAGGCCCACGAGCACCGCATCCGCGCCCACGGCCACCATCCAGGGGGGGACCCCGAAGCTGGGCCCGGCCACGAACCCAGCCAGCACGGCCACCACCACAGCCCCACCGGCCACTAGGGGCCGCCGGTCCGGCGTGGCCGGCTCGGCCACCTCCGGGCGGCCCGGCCGCACGGCCCAGCGGTAGCACCAGTAGCCGGCGAGGGTGGCCGCCAGAGAGGGAGGGCCCAGGTGGGCCAGGAACTGGACGGGAGTGGCGCCGGTGCGACCGGCAGCGATGAGGTTGGTGAGGTTGGAGACCGACAGGGCCGAGGAGGCGAGGGTGGCCAGGAGGACGGGTTGGAAGGCGAGGGAGAGGGGGGCCATCCCGGTCCTCCTGGCCACCCGAACGTAGAGGGGGGTGAGCAGGACCACCGAGGCGTCGAGGTTGAGGACCGTCGTCACCAAGGCGGCGAGGACCCAGAGCCCGGCGACGGTGCGCCTCCCCCTGGGTGCAGGCAGGAGGGGCGCCGAGGCGGAGTGGGAAGGGACCGCTCCGCCTGCCACGGGTGGAGGGTCGCCTGCTGACCCATCGCCCGGCACCCGGTTGGTGGGACGCCGGTCGGTGGGCGGGGTATCGCCGGCCATCCCGTTGCCGGTCAGCAGGCGGGAGAGGCTCTCGAAGAAACCCAGGCGGTCCAGGAGGACGGCCAGCGGGACGGCGGCCAGGAGGAAGCCCAGGGCCTGGGCCAGCGGCCCCAGGGCCAGAGCCGCCCTCTGGGGCGTGACAACCCCGAGGCCAAGGGCTGCGGCTACGGCTCCCAGGGGAACAGCCCAGGCCGGCAGGCGCAAGGGGCGCGCCAGGACACCGGCTATGCCTGCACCCAGCAGCACGAAGGACAGGACCGCCATGTGGGCTGCACGGTAGTGCTCCGGCTTCCTGGCGGGCTGTCCTGGGATGTGCCGGAGGAGTGGCACCGACCGAGCCCTCGGTGGCAGGGAGAGGCAAGCCAGCAGCGGGGGCCGGCAGGAGCCCCTGGCGCCCCGGTGCCATCATGGCCTGGTGAGAAGGCAGCGTTCGCCAGCCAGGGAGCACCCTCCGGCCCGCTCGACCGGCGCCGTCCTGGGGGCTCTTGCCGTGCTGGGGCTGGCCATACTGGTCGGCCTGGCCAGCCGTACCTCGGCCTTCTCGCTGGCCCGCCGCCCGGCCGCCGTGGGCCACTTCCCCACCGCCGTGGGCGAGACGCTGGTCCTGCTGGTGGCCGCGGCTCTCCTCGCCGGGATCTTCGCCACGGCCTGGGCCGCCGCCAACGTGCCGCAGCGCCGGCGCCGCTCGGTGGCTACGGCGCCCATCCTGAGCGTGCTCGGGGTCCTGGCCCTGGCGGCGGTAATCTACTTTGTCACCCACTACCTCCACTTTCACATCCATTCGCTGCGCATCAAGCCCAGCACGCACACCCGGCTCCCCCGTGGACTGAAGGGCAGGGCGGCAGGCGGCCTGTCGCGGTTCGAGTGGACCCCCCTGGGAGTGGTGGTCGTCGCCTTGATGGTGACCGCCGGGCTCTGGGTGGCCCGGGCCAGGAGACACGCCCGACGCTGGCGCCGCCCGCCCGAGGAGGCCTCCCCCGAAGCTGCCCTCATGGCGATGGAGGCTTCCCTGGACGACCTCTTGGCCGAGTCCGACCCCCGCAAGGCGGTAATAGCCGCCTATGCCACCATGGAGGCCGGCCTTGGGCGGTCCGGCTTCCCCCGCCGGGCCTCGGAGGCTCCGCGGGAGTTCGTGGAAAGGGCCCTGCGAGGCCTGGCCCTCTCCGATGTGGCGGTGAAGCGGCTGACGGGGCTATTCGAGGAAGCCCGGTTCAGCCGCCACGAGGTGGGTGAGGACATGCGGCGGGAGGCCATAGCTGCCTTGAAAGCGGTGAGGGCGGAGCTTGATCGCCGCCTGGCCGGCGAGGCCGCTGCGTGACCGAACGCCGCCGGTTGCTCAGGGCCCTGGCCTTGCTGGTCGCCGCCACGGTGGCCCTGGTGATCGCCCTCAGCCTCTTCCCGTCCCATGCCCACCTGGTAACGGGCATGTGGGCCCTCGTGGTGGCGGTGGTCGGATCCCAGGCCCTGCTGCATTGGGCCAGGGCCGGGTTCGGCCCGGCCCTGCCCGGACGGAGGACGGTGGTCCCTGATCCCTTCACCCGCGAGGGATGGAGGCAACGCCGCCTGCGGAGCCGGCCGTCCAAGCCCAAGCAGCTGGCCTCCCTGGAGGCCGTGGTGGTGGAAACGGCAGGTCGCTCGGGCGACCCGCGGAGAAGGCTGGTGCCGCTCCTCGACCACCTCGAGCAGGCAAGAGACGACCCGGGCGGCGGAGCCAGCCAGCTCCGGCAGTTGGCCCCATCTCCCCGCCAGCCCCTGCACATAGACCTGGCAACCCTCGAGGCCCTGGTAGACCTGGCGGAGCAAGAGCCGGCACATCCTGTGCACACGCGTTGCCTGGTGGAGGAGGGCTGAGTGCGTCCAGACGAGGTGGGGACCCTGGCCCGGCGCATCCTCTCCGAGCTCGAGAAGGCGGTCGTCGGGAAGCGGGCCGTCCTCGAGTTGGTGCTGCTGGGCCTTCTGGCTGATGGGCACGTCCTGATCGACGACTACCCGGGGCTGGCCAAGACCCTCATCGCCCGCTCCCTGGCCCACGTGCTGGGCTTGCGCTTCACCCGCATCCAGTTCACCCCGGACCTCATGCCCGCCGATGTCACGGGCTCGGTCGTGTTCAACCAGCGGGAGGGCGAGTTCGAGCTGCGCCGGGGCCCGGTGTTCACGGACCTGCTGCTCGGAGACGAGGTGAACCGCGCCCCGCCCAAGACCCAGGCCGCCCTCCTGGAGGCCATGGGAGAGCGGCAGGTCACCATCGATGGCGTCACCCATCGCCTGGGCCGGCCCTTCCTCGTGCTGGCAACGCAGAACCCCATCGAGTACGAGGGCACCTACCCGCTGCCCGAGGCGCAGCTGGACCGCTTCCTGCTCCGGACCTCCATCGGCTACCCCGACGAAGAGGCCGAGCGGGACATGGTGGCTCGCCGTCTCGAGCGTGGTGCCGACGAGGTGAACCTGGCCAGGGTGGCCGACGCGGGCATGGTGGTGGCCATGCAGGAGGCTGTGGAGCAGGTCCATGTGGACCCCGGGATCATCGGCTACGTGGTGGCCCTCATCAACGCCACCCGCACCAGCTCCCGCCTCGAGGTCGGCGCCAGCCCCCGGGGCAGCCTGGCGGTCGTCAAGCTGGCCCGGGCCCGCGCCGCCCTGGCGGGGCGGGACTACGTCGTTCCCGACGACGTCAAGGAGGTAGCGGTCCCGGCCCTGGCCCACCGGCTGATCCTGAGAACCGAGCTCTGGGTGCGCAGGGTCCGTCCCGAAGACGTCATGGCGGACATCCTGTCTGATGTCCCGGCACCTGCGGCAGAGGATCCGGCGGTGGGGGCCGGCACTGCCGAGCGTGGGCTCATGGCATGAGCCGCAGAGCCGGAGGCCGGGCGGGGGGCGCCGGTCAGGCGGCCACATCCGGAGCTGGAGGCCGGGCGGGGGGCGCCGGGGGAACCTGGGCCCCCGCCGTCTTCAGCCGCCCCCGGCCCACGGCACGCCTCCCCGCCTATGCGGCGATCGGCATCGGCTCCATGGTCGGCGCCATGGCCTTGGGCCGACCCGAACTGGTCATCGTGGCTGCTCCTTTCCTGGCCCTGGTGGTGATCGCCCTGGCCATAGGCCCCACCCCCGCCCTGGAGGTGTCAGTTTCCCTCTCCTCGGCCCGCCTCGTCGAGGGCGAGGAGGTGGACCTGACCGTTGGCTTGGCCAAGGGGAGAGGCCTCCACCATATCGACATCCGGCCGGCGCTCGGGACGGGCCTGGCCCCCGTGGGCCATGACCAGCCCGACGGCTTCGCACTGCTCCTGTCCCCGGGGCGCAGGAACCTGACGCTCCGCCTGCGCTGCGAGCACTGGGGAGCTTACGACCTCGGTCGGGTCCACCTTCGCTCCTGGGACCTGCTCCACCTCGTCCAGGCCCGGGGGGAGTCGTACGACCCGATCCCCGTGCGGGTGCTCCCTCGCCTCGACACCCTGCGCACCATGATCGCCCCCTCCGCCACCAGGGCGGTGGCCGGCAACCAGCTCTCCCGGCGCTCGGGCGAGGGCTTGGAGTTCGCCAACATCCGCCCGTACCAGACCGGGGACCGGGCTCGGTCGGTGAACTGGCGGGTAAGCGCCCGCAGAGGCGATCTGTGGGTCAACGAGCAGTACCTCGAGCAGGCAACCGATGTCGTTCTCTTCCTCGACCTCTTCGAATCGGTCTCTGACAGTGCCGGGCCGGGCACCCTGGACCGATCGGTCAGAGCGGCCGCTCGGCTGGCGGCGGCCTACCTCGCCCGACGGGACCGGGTCGGGCTGATCAGCTTCGGCGGCTACCTGGAATGGGTGAGGCCGGGTATGGGCACCACCACCCTCTACCGGATCGTGGACGCCCTGCTGGCCTCGGTGGTCATGCCCACCACGGCCTGGAAGGACATCCAGAGCCTCCCTGTGCGGGGACTGCCTCCGAGGGCACTCGTGCTTGGCATCACGCCCCTGCTGGACGAGCGCGCCATCCAGGTGCTCTTCGATCTCAGGCGCAGAGGTTGGGATGTGGCTGTCATAGACGTGTCCCCCCTGGGCTACAGCTCAGGACAACCTGAAGGCGGGAGAGCTCCCTCCCGAGGGCGCCTGACCCGCAGGGGTAGGCAGGAGCCCCTCCCCGCCACCAGGGTGACGGCCC
The DNA here is from genome assembly GCA_021325455.1 of Actinomycetota bacterium. Taxonomy (GTDB): domain Bacteria; phylum Actinomycetota; class Acidimicrobiia; order Acidimicrobiales; family JAJPHD01; genus JAJPHD01. The sequence goes on along the minus strand of JAJPHD010000017.1, from coordinate 90,656 downwards.
TGGCTCGCAGGATGTGGTCCCTGCAGCGCCGGCAGCTACACGAGGCCTATCGGTCCGCAGGGATTGCGGTGGTGGAGTGGGACCGTTCCACCGCTGCCGACGTGGCCATCAGGCAGCTCGAGGGGACCAGGCGGATCCAGCGCAGGGGGGTGGTGTGAGCCCGGGACAGTCCGGATCCGGCACCACCCGGCAGGAGGAGGTGGCTCCTGGCGGGGGACGAGGCGCGCTTCTCATGCGGCGGGGGGCTGGGCTGGCGTTCGCCAGCCTGGTGCTGGCTGGTGCCCTGGCCGCCCGGCCCGCTGCAGCCACCCCGGAGCAGGCCGGCCTGGTCATAGGACTGGGCGCGGCCGGTATGGCCCTGACCGGGCTGGCATGGTTGTGGCCACCCGCCCTGGGATTCGGGGTTGCTGCCTTGATCGCTGAGTACGGCGCCTTCGCCCTCCTGAGAGGTGGCCACCTGGACCCATGGGCCCCGGTGGAGGCGGGGGTGCTGGTGGCCACCGCCGAGCTGATGGCCTGGGCGGGGGAGCGGCGGGTGAGCGTGCAGCTCAAGGCGGACCCGGCACTGGGGCCATTCCGTGCCGCCCTCCTCCTCGTCTCCTTCCTCGGCTCGGTCGTGTTCGGTGGACTCATCTTCCTGACCACGGGGCTGGGGTCCTCCTTGGCGGCAGCGTGGGAGATCGTGGGGGGCCTGGCCATCCTGGCCATGGCAGCCTTGGCTGCGGGTGCCATGCGCAGGCTTGCCGGACCGGCCTGAGCCACCAGGCCAGGGATCAGGACCATGCGCCCCTCGCGGGCGGACGGTCGGCCCGGGGCGGCTCCATGCCTGGCCGGTCAACCCACCATGTGCTCAAGGACCCGCTCGGCTGCCTGGTAGGGGTCCATCCGACGCTGGGCCAGGTCCTCCCGGACCTCATCCAGGTCCGGATCGGAGAGGGCCCGCCTGGCCTGCTCCTCCAGGCGGCGGGCCACGATGCGGCGCAGCTCTTCCTCGAGGTGGGCCTGGCGCAACCTCGTCACCCTGCCGTCCTCCTCCAGGAAGGCACGGTGACTGACAACCGCGCCCCACACATCCTCGATGCCCTGCCCGGTCGTGGCCACCGCCTCCACGATGGGCGGTTGCCATTCCCGGGGAGGGGACATCTGCAGCATCAGCTTGAGGTCCCTCCTCAGGTCCCGGGTCCCCGGTCGATCCGCCTTGTTGATGACGAAGACATCGGCCATCTCCAGCAGGCCCGCCTTGTTGGCCTGGATGCTGTCCCCTGAGCCGGGGGTCACGACCACCACCGTCGTGTCTGCCGCCCCGGCCACCTCCACCTCCACCTGGCCCACGCCGACCGTCTCCACCAGGACGGTGTCGAGGCCTGCGGCATCGAGAACCCTTATTGCTTCGGGGACGGCCAGAGCCAGCCCTCCCAGGTGCCCCCGGGTGGCCATCGACCGAATGAACACCCCCGGGTCGAGAGCATGGTCCTGCATGCGGACTCGGTCCCCCAGCAGGGCCCCGCCCGAGAACGGTGAGGTGGGGTCCACGGCCAGCACTCCCACCTGGATGCCCCCAGACCTCAGGTGTCCGATCAACTGGCTGGTCAAGGTGGACTTGCCTGCGCCGGGAGCGCCGGTGATGCCCACCGTGTAGGCACGACCTCCCCGGGGGAAGGCCAACCGGCCCACCTCTCGAGCCGGGTCGCCGCCCCTCTCCACCATCGAGACCAGGCGGGCCAGTGCCAACCGGTCACCTTGTGCCGCGGCCTGGAGGAGGCTTTCGGGATCGGCCCCGGGGCCGCGAGCACCCGTCACAGAGGGCCTACCTCGCGCCGGCACACGGGCCGTCACGGGATGCGCGAGACGTCTGCACCAAGGCCGGCCAGCTTGCCCGCCAGGTCCTCGTAGCCACGGTCCACGTGATGGGCCTGGGTCACAACGGTCTCCCCCTCGGCGCGCAGGCCCGCCAATACCAGGGCCGCCCCCGCCCTGATGTCGCAGGCCTTCACCTGGGCCCCCGACAGGCGGGGAACGCCCTGGATCAGGGCGTGGTGCCCCTCTGTGCGGAGGTCCGCCCCCATGCGCCGGAGCTCGTCGACGTAGCGGAACCTCCCTGTGTACAGGTTCTCGGTGACGATGCTGGCTCCCTCCGCAACGGACAGCAGGGTGACGAGAAGGGGCTTATAGTCCGTGGCCACTCCTGGGTATGGCAGCGTCGAGACGTCGGTGGCTTGAAGGCGTCCCGGGGCCTGTGCCCACAGGCCCCCGGACATGGGGGAGATCCGTAGGCCCATCGCGCCCATCTTGGCGATCAGCATGTCCATGTGCTCGGCTCTGGCCCCTTCGACCACGATCTCGCCCCCCGCCATCCCGACGGCGGCAAGATAGGTGGCGGCCTCGACCCGGTCGGGGATGACACCGTGCTCGGCCGGTTCCAGGCGATCCGCGCCCTCGATCTCTATGTGGGAGGTCCCCGCCCCCTCGATCTGGGCGCCCATCTGGTTGAGGAACGCTGCCAGGTCCGCCACCTCGGGCTCCCGGGCGGCATTCTCGATCACGGTCCGGCCCTTGGCCAGGGAGGCTGCCATCACAAGATTGTCCGTAGTGGTGTGGCTGGGGTACTCCAGCACCACCCGGTTGCCAACCAGCCGCCCGGATCGCCCCTCCACGTAGCCATGGGAGCTCTCGAAGGTGGCGCCCATGGCCTCAAGCCCCCGCAGGTGGTAGTCGATGGGGCGGGTACCGAAGTCGTCACCACCGGGCATCGACAGCCGCACCGCACCCTGGCGGGCGAGGAGCGGGCCCAGCACCACAACGGAGGCCCGCATCCTCTCCACCAGCTCGTAGGGGGTCTCGTGGCCCAGATCCTCCGGTACCTCGATGACCAGGCCCCCGGCCGGGCCTCTCCCGGAAGCAGGCGGGGTCGCGGCGCCTCGGGCGACGCCACGGGACCCCCCACCGGAGCCAGGACCGGGCCGCTGGGGCGCCCCCTCGTCGGCCCTGCCCTCCGGGCCTCCTGGGGCCGGAGCCCGCCACACCCTGGCCCCCAGCGCCCGCAGGAGCTCGGACATTATGTCGACGTCGACGATGTCAGGGACGTTGTGGAGGCGGTGGCGGCCCGGGGCGAGCAGGCAGGCCGCCATGAGCTTCAGCGTCGAGTTCTTGGCGCCCTGGACCCGTACGGTGCCCGAGAGGGGCCGGCCGGCCCGGACGAGGAAGCGATCCGATCCCGCCATCTGATCCATGCCGGCCAGTATTGCCGCCCGCAGCCCCCAGCCCGCGAATCGGTGGCGCCGGGGCCCCCGGGCCCCCTGGGGTCCCACCGCCGCCGACCTGCGGCTCCGCAAGGTCCCGAACCGCCTGGCTGCAGCTCGAGCCACCTTGACCCTCGCCACCTCTCGGCCCCCGCACCACCCTCTTCGGGCCCGCCCCCTGCCAGCCTTGCCCGCATTGGCTATCGTCGTCCACCGTGAGTGACCTCCAGCACCACGGCCAGCTACCGGACACCGGGCAAGTCAGTGCCGCGGGCCCCGTCGGGCGGCCGGCAAGGGCTGCCACCCACCCCATCGCGCCGGACCGGAACCTGGCCCTGGAACTGGTGAGGGTGACCGAGGCCGGGGCCCTCGCCGCCTCCCGGTGGCTGGGGCGGGGAGACAAGGAGGCGGCCGACGGGGCCGCCGTGGACGCCATGCGCCTGATCCTGGCCACGGTGTCCATGGATGGGGTCGTGGTCATAGGGGAGGGTGAGAAGGACGAGGCTCCCATGCTGTACAACGGGGAGCGCATCGGGGACGGGAACCCGCCCCTCACCGACATCGCCGTGGACCCCATCGAGGGGACCACCCTGATCTCGCTCGGCCAGGGCGGGGCGCTGTCAGTCATAGCCGTGAGCGAGCGGGGGACGATGTTCGACCCTGGCCCTTGCGTCTACATGGAGAAGCTGGCGGTGGGCCCCGAGGCGGCAGGCCATGTCGACATCACCCGCCCTCCGGAGGAGAACCTGGCCGAGGTGGCCAAGGTCAAGGGTTCCGAGGTCGGAGACCTGACCGTGGTGATCCTGGACCGTCCCCGCCATGCCGACCTCATCGCCCAGGTCAGGGCGGCCGGCGCCCGCATCCGCCTCATCGACCATGGGGACGTGGCCGGTGCCATGTCGACGGCCTGGCCCGAGTCGGGTGTGGACCTGCTGCTCGGCGTGGGCGGGACCCCCGAGGGAGTGCTGGCCGCCGCCGCCCTCAAGTGCATGGGCGGCGAGATCCAGGGCCGTCTGTGGCCCCGGGACGAGACGGAGCGTCAGGCGGCCATCGATCGGGGCTATGACCTGGAGGCCGTGCTCACGACCGACGACCTGGTCCGCGGCGACAACTGCTTCTTCGCCGCCACCGGCATAACCGACGGGGAGTTGCTGCGAGGCGTGCGCTTCCACAGCGCCGGCGCCCTCACCCAGTCCCTGGTCATGCGGTCCAAGACCGGCACGGTGCGGCGCATTGACGCCAGCCATCGCATGTCCAAGCTGCGGGAGGTGGGCCTGGTACCGGAGCGCTAGGCCCCGATGCGCAGCACGTTTCCCCTGGTTGCGCAATGGCCATAGACCCGTAGTTGGTACGGTGACGTTTCAAAAAGCACCGTCACGGTACCAAGTAGACCCAAGCCGTCGGAGCGGGCCCCGAAGGCCGGGCCCGCCAGCACCGGGCCCAGGGGCCGAGCCCGCCAGCACAAGCCCACTGGACGGCCCCACCAGGCGATCCCACGGGGCGGGCCCACGAAGGCCGGGCCCGCCAGCACTGGCCCCGGGCCGGGAGCCACGAGAAGGCGGGGCCCCCCAGGATGTCAGGACGCCCCCGCCAGCTCCAGCCTCACCTCCGCCCGCCGCCGGGCGGCCTCGTCCCCCGACGACTCGGCGTTGGACAGCGCCCGCCGGGCCCGCTCCACGTCCACCTCCCCCTCGACCTCGGCCACCCCGGCGAGCAGGGTGAGCCGGCCGTCAGCCACCTCCACGAATCCTCCGTGCACGGCCGCCGCGTCCACCTGCCCGCCACCACGATGGACCCGCACCAGGCAGGTCTGCACGGCACCGATGTAAGGCACGTGGCCGGCCAGGAAGGCGATGTCTCCCTCGGCGGAGCGGAGGGTGACCATCTCGGCCTCGCCCTCGAGCAGGGTGCGCTCGGGGGTGACCAGCTCGAAGGGGAAGGTCGCCACGGCTAGCTGCCCGACCCCTTGGAGATCCTCTCCGCCTTCTCGATGGCCCCCTCCGCCCCGCCCACGTTGAGGAAGGCCTGCTCGGGGAGGTGGTCGAGGTCCCCGTTCACGAGGGCCTCGAAGCTCTCGACGGTCTCCGACACCGGGACGTAGATGCCCTTCAGCCCGGTGAACACCTCGCCCACGAAGAAGGGCTGGGACAGGAACCGCTGGATCTTGCGGGCCCTGGCCACGGTGATGCGGTCCTCCTCCGAGAGCTCGTCCAGGCCCAGGATGGCGATGATGTCCTGCAGGTCCCGGTAGCGCTGGAGGATCTCCTGCACCCGCCGGGCCACGGCGTAGTGGTGGTCGCCCACCACCTCGGGAGCGAGGATGTTGCTGGTGGAGGCCAGAGGGTCCACCGCCGGGTAGATGCCGAGGGCCGCGATCTGGCGGTCCAGGTTGGTGGTGGCATCCAGGTGGGTGAAGGTGGTGAAAGGGGCCGGGTCCGTGTAGTCGTCGGCAGGCACGTAGACGGCCTGCACCGAGGTGATGGAACGGCCCCGGGTGGAGGTGATGCGTTCCTGCAGCTCGCCCATCTCGTCAGCCAGCGTGGGTTGGTAACCCACGGCCGAGGGCATGCGCCCGAGAAGGGTGGACACCTCGGAGCCCGCCTGCACGAAGCGGAAGATGTTGTCGATGAACAAGAGCACGTCCTGGTTCTTGACGTCCCGGAAGTACTCCGCCATGGTGAGGGCGGACAGCCCCACCCGCAGGCGGACGCCGGGCGGCTCGTCCATCTGGCCGTACACCAGGACGGCCTTCTCGATCACCCCCGACTCCTGGGTCTCCAACCACAGGTCGGTGCCCTCCCTGGTGCTCTCCCCCACCCCGGCGAACACCGAGACACCGCCGTGGTGCTGGGCGACCCGGCTGATCATCTCCAGGATGAGCACGGTCTTGCCCACCCCGGCCCCGCCGAACAGGCCGATCTTGCCCCCCTGCACATAGGGCTCGAGGAGGTCGATGACCTTGATGCCGGTCTCGAACATCTGGGCCCGGGGCTCCAGGGCGTCGAAGGGGGGCGGGTCGCGGTGGATCTCCCAGCGGTCGTCCGGCTGGCCGATGTCGTCGGTGTCCAGCGGTCGGCCCACGACGTTGAACACATGGCCCAGCACGGCGTCCCCGACCGGGACCGAGATGCCCCTACCGGTGTTGCGCACGGGCATGCCCCTCGTCATCCCGTCGGTGGGCCGCAGCGACACGCAGCGCACCCGTCCCTCACCGATCTGCTGGGCCACCTCAGCGGTGATGGTCTCCGGCCGCCCCTCCAGCTCCAGGTCCACCTGGACAGCGAAGTTGATCTCCGGCAAGGCGTCAGGGGGGAACTCAGCGTCGAAGACGGGCCCGGCCACGGCCACGACCCGCCCGTCCGCCAGCTGCTCGGTCCCCGGCTCCTTCTGCTCGGTGGTGACCGTCGTCATCTGCTTACCTCCGTCCTTGGCAAAATGCTCCTCATTGCCCCCGGGCCACCCCGTCGCTCGCCCGGGCCTCAGCCGGCCCGGCGCCCGTCCCCGGGCAGGCCCGGCTCCCCGGGCTCGACGGCGGCCGCCTGGCGCAAGGCCTCGGCGCCACCCACGATGTCCATGATCTCGGTCGTGATGGCATCCTGGCGGGCTCGGTTCATGACCCGGCGCAAGGTGGTTATGAGCTCATCGGCGTTGTCGGTGGCCGCCTTCATGGCCCGCTGCCTGGCGGCGTGCTCGGAGGCCGCCGCCTCCAGCAGGGCCAGGAAGAGCCGGGACTCCACGAGCAGGGGTATGAGCACCTCGAGCAGCTGCGCCCGCTCGGGCTCCATCTCGTAGTCGAAGGGCCGGCCCATCTCGGCCATGTCCTCGGCCAGAGGTGCCAGCCGGCGCCGTTCGACCCGCTGGGAGCCTATGGACAAAAAACGGGTGGAGACCACCTCCACCGAGCCGATCTCCCCCGACATGAAGGGTGCCTCTATGACCTCGGCTATGCGGCGGGCGTCCTCGTACGTGGGCCGGTCGGTCATCTGGGTGAACGAGTGGTCCACCCTCATCCCCCGGAAGCGCAGGTAGCCGACCGCCTTCCTCCCGATCACGATCAGCTGGCACCGGCGCCCCTCGGACTGGTGGGCGGCCAGAGCCTGCTCGGCCACCCTGAGGACCGAGAAGTTGTAGGGACCGGAGAGACCCCGGTCGCCGGCTACCACCACCATCGCCACTGGCGCCTGGGGCTCGGGCTCTTGGAGGAAACGGTGGGTCAGCCCGCCGGGAGCCGCGGCCAGATCAGCGGTCAGCTGCTCCAGGCGCTCCACGTAGGGTCGGGCCCCCGCAATCCTCTGCTGGGCCCTCACGATACGGGAGCTGGCGATCAGCTCCATGGCCCGGGTGGTCTTGCGGGTGGACTGGATGCTGCGGATGCGCCTGCGGAGGATGCGCTCCTGGCCCCCGGCCATGGGACCTCAGCCCTCCTGGTCCCCGGAGGCGGAGGAGGGCTGGCCCGGCTGCGGCGAGCCCGCCGGGGCCCCGTCCCCCGGCGCCTCCTCCTCCCCCGCCGCCCGGCTGGCGTCCCCGCTGGCCCGGCTCCCGTCACCGCTCGCCGGCGCGCCTCCCGCCACTTGCGGGGAGAAGGTGCGCTTGAAGCCTTCCATGGCCTCCTTGATGCGGCTCTCGTCGTCGGGCAGCTTCCCGGTGGTGCGGATCTCCTCCAGCAGGTCCTGGTGGCGGGCCCGCAGGTAGTCCAGCATCTCCTTCTCGTAGCGGCGCACCTCCTCGACCGCCACGTCGTCCACGTAGCCGTTGGTGCCGGCATACACCACCATGACCTGCTCCTCGGCGGGCATGGGGGCGTTGATGGGCTGCTTCAGGAGCTCGGTTAGGCGGTAACCCCGGTCCAGCTGGGCCTGGGAGACCTTGTCCAGCTCGGACCCGAACGTGGCGAAGGCCTCCAGCTCCCGGAACTGGGCCAGCTCCAGCTTGAGCGTCCCCACCACCGACTTCATGGCCTTGATCTGGGCCGCCCCACCCACCCGGGACACGGAGTTGCCCACGTCGATGGCGGGCCGCACGCCGGAGTAGAAGAGGTCCGTCACGAGGAAGATCTGGCCGTCGGTGATGGAGATGACGTTGGTGGGGATGTAGGCCGAGATGTCCCCCGCCTTGGTCTCGATGACCGGCAGGGCGGTGAGGGATCCGCCCCCCTTGGCGTCGGAGAGCTTGGCCGCCCGCTCGAGGAGCCGGGAGTGCAGGTAGAAGACATCCCCCGGGTAGGCCTCGCGCCCGGGTGGCCGGCGCAGCAGCAGGGAGAGCTGGCGGTAGGCCTCGGCCTGCTTGGAGAGGTCGTCGTAGACGATGAGGGCGGCCTCGCCGTTGTCGAGCCAGTGCTGACCCATGGCGCAGCCGGCGTAGGGGGCCAGGTACTTGAAGGGGGCAGGGTCGGACGCCGGGGCGGAGACCACGACCGTGTACTCGAGAGCGCCGTAACGGTCCAGGGTATCGACGGTGGAAGCCACCGTCGTGCCCTTCTGGCCTATGGCGACGTATATGCACTTAACGCCCTGGCCACGCTGGTTCAGGATGGTGTCGACACAGATCGTGGTCTTTCCGGTCTTGCGGTCGCCGATGATGAGCTCGCGCTGACCCCGTCCGATGGGGATCATGGTGTCGATGGCCTTGATGCCGGTCTGGAGGGGCTCGGATACCGGTTGGCGGTCCACGATGCCGGGAGCCTGGACCTCGAGCCGGCGAGAGGCGTCGGAGGCTATGGGGCCCTTGCCGTCTATCGGCTCGCCGATGGCGTTGACCACCCGGCCCAGCAGCCCGTCCCCCACGGGCACGGAGAGGATGCGCCCCGTGGCCTTGACTAGGTCTCCCTCCTCCAGGTGGCTGGTCTCGCCCAGGATGACGGCGCCGATGGTGTCCTCGTCCAGGTTGAGGGCCAGGCCCATGGTCCCGCCCTCGAACTCCAACAGCTCGTTCACGGCTGCTCCGGGCAGGCCCGAGACTCGGGCGATGCCGTCCCCGATCTCGGTGATCCGGCCCACCTGCTCGGTGCTGACCCCGGCCCGGTAGGACTCGAGATGCCGGCGCAGGGCGGCTGCTATCTCGTCTGCGTTGATGGTTAGCTCTGACATCGAACCTGGTTCCTTGCTCCGTTGGTCGGGCTGGTCGGGAGGGCGGGCCTGGTCGGGGGCGGGCTCCTCGGGCAATGGCTGGGCGGGCACCTAGCCCTCCACCTGGGAGGGAGGGGCGAGTGTATCCTCGGAGGCCAGCTCGACCCTCAGGCGCTCCAGGCGTCTCCTGATGGTCCCGTCTATGACGGTGTCGCCCACCAGGACCCTGAGCCCGCCCAGCAACGAGGGGTCGACGCTGACCCGCAGCTCGACGGGCCGGCCCGTCATCCGGGACAGAGCGGCGGCCAGGCGCTGGCGCTGGCCCTCGTCCAGGTCCACCGCCGCTCTCACGTCGGCCACCCGCAGGCCCCGCTCGGCGGCAGCCCTCTCCACCAGCCAGTCGAGCAGGTCGACCAGGCCGCGAGCCCGGGCGGCGCCCACTGTGTAGGCGATCAGGCGGGCCGTGGCCGGCCGGACCTTGCCTCCCACCAGGTCCGTCACCACGGCCTGGCGGACCTCGACCGGGACGTCAGGGTTGGTGAGCGCCCCCCGCAAGGGGGCCGAGCCCTCCACGGTGCGGGCGAAGCGGAAGAGCTCGTCCTCCGCCTCGTCGACCTCCGAGCGGTCCTCCAGGGACTGGAACAAGGCGGTGGCGAAGCCGTCCAGCCTGGCCTTGATGGCGCTGCGGCCCGCCGGCGGGTCGTTGAAGGCCGGTTGGCCCGCCTCGGCCGCCCGTTCCTCGGCCTCGGCCCGCTCGACCAGCCACTCCAGGGTGGGCGGCACCTCGCCGGAGCGCTCGTTGGCTATGGCCTCACCGGCCAGCTGGACCGTTGCCGGGGCGGCCCCGGAGAGGAGGTCCTCCACCACTGCCCGCCGGGTGGCCACCGGGATGGCCCCGTCCGTGAGGGTGTCATAGAGGGGCTCGCTGCCGAAGACAGCCTCGGCCAGGACCCGGAGCTCCCCCCTCACCCGGGCCAGGTCGCCTGCCTCCCGGGCGCTCCCCAGCACCGCGGCCGCAAAGCCCCGCAGCTGCTCACGCACTCGTCTCCACCTCGCCGATGGCGGCGTCGATGAGGTCCCGATGCCGGTCGATGTCCAGCTCCCGGCCGAGGACCTGCTCCGATGCCGTCACCACCAGCTCGGCCACGTGCCTGCGCAGCTCGTCACTGGCGCGTTGGGTGGCCCTCTCGATCTCGACCTGGGCTCTGGCCAGGGCCCGCTGGTACTCCTCCTGGCCCCGACGGCGCAGCTCCTCCCTCATCTCCTCGCCCAGGCGGGTGGCCTGGTCGATCTGGGCCCGGGCCTGACGGCGGGCCTCCTCCAGCATGGCCTCGACCCTGGCCTTGGTCTCCTCCTCGGCCGCCTTGGCCTGCTCGATGACCTCGAGGGACTGGGCGATCTGCTGTTGGCGCTCGTCCATGCGGGCCTTGATGGGCGGCAGGACGTACTTGGCCAGCAGGTACAAGAGGATGAAGAAGGTGATGGCCTCGGGGATGAAGGTGGCGTTGGGGAGGATGAAGTTGTTTGTGGTGGCGATCATGGCCGCTCCTCTCCTGCCGGTCGCACCCCTACTTGAGGACGAACACGAACAAGACCGTGAAGGCCAGGTTGATGAAGTAGGCCGCCTCGACCAGGCCCACGGTGAGGAACATGATCGTGAACAAGCGGCTCTGGGCCTCGGGCTGACGGGCCACGCCGGCGATCGTCTGGCTCCCGGCCAGGCCGTCGCCGATACCGGCGCCTATGGCGCCCCCGCCCAGGGCCAGGCCGCCGCCGATCAGGGCGCCGGCCATGTCCACCCCGGAGGGGAGACTGGTCACCTTACCCAGGGCCAAGAGCATGGTTCCCGGGTCAAGACTCATCGTTGGTGGTTCCTTCCTTGTCCTTGTGCCGCCAGGGAAGGTCCCCCCGGGCGGATCGGTCACTCGCCCCGGCGGCGCGGGCCGGGGGCTGGTTGGTTGACCGGCAGGCGCACCCTATCGGGCTCGGTCACCCGGACCTGCCATGCCGGCGGGGATCAGGCTCTAGTGGGCACCCTCCTTGCCGAGGTTGACGGCCTCCGTGTAGTAGATGATCGTCAGCAACGAGAAGATGAAGGCCTGTATGGCGAAGATGAACAGGTCGAAGGGGACCCAGACAATGTCGGCGAAGGGGATGATGAACAGGGGGAACAGGCCGGCGATGAGCGCCAGGATGAGGGCTCCCGTGAACACGTTGCCAAAGAGTCGGAGCGACAGCGAGAGGATCTTGGACAGCTCCTCCACCGCCTTGATGGGGTTGGCGTAGTGGCGAAGGTACTTGCGCAGGCCGGCTGACTTGATGGCCACCCAGTTCGTGTAGACGAACACGGTGAGGGCCATGGCGTAGTCGATGTTGACGTTCGAGGTGGGGGTGGGCATGTAGTTGGGGGCGTGGCCGGCGGGCCAGAAGATCTCGAACCAGTTGGCGATCAGGATGAAGGCGAAGATGCACACCGCCAGGGGCACGACCTGGCGTCCTGCCGGGCCCACCCGGCTCTCCACCTGATCGGTGATCCAGCCGATCAGGCCCTCCCAGGCCAGCTGGAGCTTGCCCGGGACGCCGCTGGTCGCCCTGCGGGCCGTGTAGATCCCCAGGCCGCCCACGATGAGGGCCGCCACGCAGGTGGCCCAGATGTCGTTGATGTCCAGCTCCTGGCCGAAGAACTTGATGGCCACGTCGTCGGTGACGCAGACGTGGTTGTTGGCGCAGTTGGCCGCCTTGGGGAAGGGGGGGCGCAGGATGCCAGCGTGGACCAGTTGGTGGGGTGCCTGGGCGGCGGCCAGCACCAGGTCGCCGTGGTGGATCACAGGCCCGCCTCTCTCCTCAGCTGGCGGAGCAGGACCCGGGAGGAGTTGGCCAGGATGGACATCTGGAACAGCGCCAGGCCGACCAGCGAGCCCAGGCCGGCGTGCTGGTCGATGAGGAAGAGGATGAACACCCCCGCCGTGACCACCCCCAGGCGGCTGATGCTGGCACCGGCCAGGGCCCGCTTGCTGGTCTCGCCGGTGGCGGCTGCCCGCCCCACCATGCGGCGCATGCCATAGGCGTTGCCAGCCCCGAGGAAGAGGCCCACCACCGCCCCGGCGCCGACAGCCGGGTAGCCCAAGGCCAGGGCCAGGGCCAGGCAGGCCGCAGCCAGCACCCCGGCGCTCACCAGGGTCCGGCGCATGACCCTCACTACCCCCATACCGACCAGCGGGTACCCTGCGTCCACGGTTGCTGACTCTCTCCCTGGTGCGTTCGTGATTAGGCGCTATTGAGACTAGAAGCCTGGTGGCGGGAGCCGGTTAACTGGCCCGACCGGCGGGGTAAGGGAGCGCAAGCGAACGCGGCTTCCCAGGCGTGCATCCTGGCATGCCAGGCGCCGGTGGTGCAAACCCTGGCCCAACCTTCCTCTCAGGCAGGCCCGTTCACCCCGGCCCGGCGGGGCCACGCCCTGGGCGGCGGGGGGCGTCCCCGGCGCCCTTGGCCTCCTCGATGGCGATGACCTCGGCCAGCCGGCCCCCGCCCCCCCTCCTCGGGCCCTCCCCCGCCGCCTCGGCCAAGGGGGCGGGCTCGGCCTCCTCATGGGCTCCGGCCTCGGCCACCCTTGCCGCCCTGCTCCTGCGCCGGCCTCCGGGACGGAAGACGGTGTAGAGGGCCACGCCCAGACCGGCGGCCGCAAAGGGGATGATGGCGTTCCCCTGCCTGGTGAACACGGGGTAGATCACGAACGCCGACAGCAGGGCCGTCCAGGCCCAGAGGATCAGCACCGAGCGGCGGTGCCCGTGGCCCATTTGGAGCAGCCGGTGGTGGAGGTGCTCCTTGTCGGCGGAGAAGATCCCCGAGCGCCGGGCGGTCCGCCTGATGATGGCCAGCACGGTGTCCAGGATCGGCACCCCGAGGATCACGAAAGGTATGAAGAGGGGGGCGAAGAAGAAATAGGTCTGGCCGCTCACATGGGTGGTGCGGCCCCCCACCACGCTGGTCGAGGCCGCCATGAGCAGGCCTATCACCAGGGCCCCCGTGTCCCCCATGAAGACCCGCGCCGGGTGGAAGTTGTGGGGGAGGAAGCCCAGGCAGATACCGCACGTGATGACGGCGAGGAGAGGGCCCAGGTTGTCGGCTGACAGAGACCCCTGGTGCACCAGGTGGAGGCTGTAGAGGCTGAAGGCCCCCGCGGCTATGGCCACGATCCCTGCCGCCAGGCCGTCCAGCCCGTCGATCAGGTTGATGGCATTGGCCATGCCCACCACCCACAGAGCCGTGAGCAGGGGAAGGATCGAGGGAGAGAGCACGATCACCCCGGCCCCGGGCACCTTGAAGGAGATCATGGTGACACCGAGGAAGTAGAGGACGCAGGCGGCGAGCACCATGCCCGCGACCTTGGCCGGGGCCGATACCTCCCTCAGATCGTCCACCAGGCCGGTGGCGAAGATGACGGTGGCCCCGAGGACCACCCCCAGGGGCTCGGACGACCCCTGGAAGACGTCCCGGAACTGGGGCAGCCGGGATGCCAGCACCATGGCCACCAGGAAGGCCACGAACATGGCCGCTCCCCCCACCGTGGGAGTGGGGCGGTCGTGGACCCTCCTGTCGTCGGGGAGCACCACGGCGCCGAAGCGCACCGCCAGCCGCCGCACCGGGAAGGTCAGGAGGAAGCTCCCGACCGCGGCCACGGCCAGGACGGCCAGGTAGCCCGCCACTACGGCGAGCCGCCCCCTGCCCCCGGAGGGGGGAACTTGGAGCACAGCACGGCCACCTCTTCGGCCACCGCGGCCACCTCCCGCTCCCTGTCCCGTAGGCGCAGGGCCCGGGCTACCAGGCCGGCCACCAGGTGCATCTCAGCCTCCCCCATCCCCAAGGTGGTGCAGGCCGGCGACCCCAGGCGCAACCCGCTGGTGACGAAGGCGGACCTCGGATCTCCCGGGACCTGGTTGCGGTTGCAGGTGATACCGGCCCGGTCCAGCACCTCCTGGGCCTCCTTGCCCGAGAGGTCGGGGTCGAAGCTGCGCAGGTCCACCAGCACCAGGTGGTTGTCCGTCCCCCCCGACACCAGGCGCAGCCCCTCGCCGGCCAGGGCCTCGGCCAGGGCCCGGGCGTTGGCCACCACCTGCGAGGCGTACGAGGCGAAAGAGGGCCGGGCCGCTTCGCCGAAGGCGACCGCCTTGGCGGCAATAGCGTGCAGGAGCGGGCCTCCCTGGAGCCCGGGGAAGACGGCCCGGTCGATGTCCCTGGCCAAGGAGGCCCGGCACACCAGGGCGCCCCCCCGGGGGCCCCGCAGGGTCTTGTGGGTGGTGAAGGAGACGACGTCAGCCTCCGGCACGGGGTTGGGGTGGGCACCGCCCAGGATGAGGCCTATGACGTGGGCGGCATCGAAAAGGAAAGCCGCTCCCACGCGGTCGGCGATGGCGCGGAAGGGGGCCGGGTCGATGAGCCGGGGGTAGGCCGTGGCGCCGGCCACGATCAGCTTGGGCCGCTCCCGGAGGGCCAGCTCCTCGACCTGGTCAAGGTCGATCCGCTCGTCGCTCGCCGACACCCCATAGGAGACGAAGCGGAAGAGCCGGCCACTGAAGTTCACCGGCGACCCGTGGGTCAGGTGCCCCCCCTGGTCCAGGCGCATGGCAAGGACGGTGTCTCCGGGCTCGAGCAGGGCCAGGTAGGCGGCGGCGTTGGCGTTCGAGCCGGAATGGGGCTGGACGTTGGCATGCTCGGCCCCGAGGAGCTCCCGCAGCCGGCGGCGGGCCAGGTCCTCGACCTGGTCGACGACATGGTTACCCCCGTAGTAGCGCCGGGAGGGGTAGCCCTCGGCGTACTTGTTGGTGAGGACCGAGCCCGTGGCCGCCAGCACCGCCGGCGAGGTGAAGTTCTCCGAGGCTATGAGCTGGAGGGTGGTGCGCTGGCGCTCCTCCTCCCTCCCGATGATGGAGGCCACCTCCGGGTCCCAGGCGGCCAGCTCCGCCGGCCGGTGGGCTCTCTGGGCGGTCATAGGGCCGCCCGGCTGGAGGCGGGCTGTGGAGGTGGGCCGCTGGCCGGGTGGGGGAAGGCCAGCTCGACCAGGCGGTCGGTGAGGCCCTCCAGCTCGCTCGCCACCCGCTCGTAGTCGGATCGCGACCCCCCGAGCGGGTCAGCCACGTCGTCATCCGGCGAGCTGCCCAGCAGCTCGGCAGGGGTCCGGCCCGACCCCACGCGGGCCAGCCACGAGGCCAGGTCCTCGCCGGAGCGGCGCGGGCCCGTCTGCTCGGCCCGCCGCACCAGCTCCTTGAGGGTGAAGGTCCGGGGCCAGGCCGAAGGGACAGCCGCCACCGCTTCCCGCACGTGCTCGCGGGCCATCCCGACGACCAGGTCGGCGGAGCGGACCTCGGCGGGGTCCATGCGCCGGCTCCGGTGGCGGCTGGTGTCGATCCCTCTCGCTGCCATGACCGCCACGGCCTCCGGGGGAGCGGGGGAACCGCCGGCGAGCAAGCCCGCGGACCGCACCCTGGCGTCAGCCCCCTCCAGCCTCCTGGCCAGGAGGGCGGCCGCCATGGGTGAGCGGCAGACGTTGCCGGTGCACAGGACGAGGACCTCGATGGCGGCCAGTCTACCGAGGGCTGCCGGCGGCCCGGGGGGAGCGCTCAGGCGCCATAGGCACTGGCTCGGACCACCTCCCACGCCAGCCTTCCCTCCCGCAGGCAGCGGGGCTCGGCTCCCGTGCAGTCCACCACTGTGGACGGGGTGCCGGCGCATGTGCCGGCGTCCAGGACCAGCGCCACCGCCTCGCCCAGCACCTCGGCCACCCCGGCTGCGGTGGTGATGGGGGGCTCGCCATGGCGGTTGGCGCTGGTGGTGGCGAGCGGCCCGCAGGAGCGGGCCAGGGCCCGGGGAACGGCGTGGTCGGGGCAGCGGATCCCGATGGTGGCCTCGTCGCTCCCCAGGTCCATGGCGAGGTCGGGCCGGCGGGGCAGGACCAGGGTGAGGGCGCCCGGCCACCAGCGGTCCATGAGGGCCCGAGCGGTCTCGGGGACGGCCGTGGCCAGGCCCAGGGCCTGGTCGACGTCGGCCACCAGCACGGGCAGCTCCACGGTGCGAGGCCGCGACTTGGTGGCGAAGAGCCGGTCCGTGGCCCCGGGACGCACGGGGTCGACGGCCAGGCCGTAGACGGTGTCCGTGGGCAGGCCCACCACCTGGCCGCCGGACAGGGCCTCGACCGCCGCTTCCAGGGCCTCCCGGGGAGGGGGGTCCCCCGAGGCGGGCACCAACACGGTCACCGGCCCACCTCTCCGGCCGGGAGGGCCGAGCCGGGACTCGCCCCAGGACCGGCCTGATCGACCGAACCCACAGCGGCGGCGGGGCTGACAGCGCCCCGCCAGCCCCAGCGGGCCACGAGGACGCGGGGCCGGCCGGCCAGGTCCACCCGGACCGAGGCCTCGTCGAAGCCGGCCCTCTCGGCCAAGGCCAGGCCATGGGGAGCCTGGTGGGGGGCGAGCTCGACGACCAGGGACCCGGGGGAGCTGAGCCAGTCCGGCGCCCCCGAAACCACCGCCTCCACCCCTTCCATGCCCGTCGGCCCCGAGACCAGGGCCTCCCTCGGCTCCCAGGCGGCCACCTCGTCGGGAAGGCCCTTCACCTCGGCCTCGGCCACATAAGGAGGGTTCGCCACGACCAGCTGCACCTGGCCGCGCACCCCGGCCGGCAAGGCCCCGTACCACTCCCCCTGCACCAGGCGTACTCGCGGCGCCGCCCATCCCCCCAGGCCGGCCAGGTTGGCCCTGGCCACGGCCAGGGCCCCGGCAGAGGCATCGGTGGCCCACACGGTGAGGCCCATCTCCTCGGCGGCCAGGGAAAGGGCGATCGCACCTGAGCCCGTCCCCAGGTCGACGGCCAGCCTGGGCCGCCCCGGGCCGGCCAGGGCGCCCAGCTCCTGCCTGGCCACCTCCACCACCTGCTCGGTCTCCGGCCTCGGGATCAGCACCCGGCGGTCGACCAGCAGCTCCAGCCGCCGGAATGGCCACCTGCCCAGCACGTACTGCAGCGGCTCGCCCGCCTCCCGGCGCCGGACCATGGCCCGGCAGGCGGCCACCGCCCGCGCCGGGGCCGGCTCCTCCAGGAAGCCCGGGAGGCCACGGAGGTCCTGCCCGGACACCTGCTCGACCACCCAGCGGGCCTCGTTTCCCCGCCCCAGCGCCTCACCGGTCTCGGCCAGCAGCTCGCCCCAGGTCAACAGCACGGTGCCCCTCAGACGCCCGCCGCCAGTTGGCGGGCCCGCTCCTCCAGCACGAGGGCGTCGCTGATCTCGTCCAGATCGCCCATGAGGACCTGGTCCAGGCGGTGCAGGGTGAGGTGGACCCGGTGGTCGGTCACCCGGTTCTCCTTGAAGTTGTAGGTCCTCACCTTCTCGGAGCGCCCTCCTCCCCCGACCTGGCTGCGGCGCTGCTGGGAGAGCTGCTCGGCCTGGCGCTCCTGCTCGGCGCGCAGGAGCCGGGCCCGCAGGACCTGCATGGCCTTCGCCCGGTTCTGGATCTGGCTCTTCTCGTCCTGCATGGCCACCACGATCCCGGTGGGCAGGTGGGTTATGCGCACGGCGGAGTCGGTGGTGTTGACCGACTGCCCCCCCGGCCCCGTGGAGCGGTAGACGTCGATCTTGAGGTCGGCGGGGTCGATCTCCACCTCCACCTCCTCAGCCTCGGGGAGCACGGTCACCGTGGCCGATGAGGTGTGTATGCGCCCCTGGGACTCGGTGATGGGCACCCGCTGGACCCGGTGGGGGCCCCCTTCGTGCTGGAGGCGGCGCCAGGCGTCCTCCCCCTTCACCACGAAGGTGACCTCGTTGAAACCGCCTCTCTCCGAGGGATCCGACCCCAGCACCTCGACCTTCCAGCCCCTCCTGTCGGCCCAGCGGGTGTACATGTCGAAGAGGTCCTTGGCGAACAGGTTGGCCTCCTCTCCCCCCTCGGCCCCCCGGATCTCGACTATTACGTCCTTGCCGTCGTTGGGGTCACGGGGAACCAGGAGCAGCTCCAGCTCCTTGTCCATCCGCTCCAGCTCCGCCTCGGCCCGGGACAGCTCGGCCCTTGCCTCCTCCCTCTCCTCCGGGCTCGATTCGGCCACCATCTCCCGGGCCACCTCGAGGTCCTCGGCCACCGCTTCACGCTCCCGGTAGGCCCGTACGATGGCCTCCAGCTGCTTGTGCCGGCGGGAGAGGTCCCGGAACCGGGCCCGGTCGGACACGACGCCCGGGTCGGAGAGCTGCTGGAGGACGTCCTCGTACTCCCTCTCGACCTCGGCGAAGCGGTCCAGCACGCCGGCCAGGCTACCTGTGGTCCCCGGGGCGCCTCCTCTCCTTCAACCTCCCTCGTCCATCCCCGCCCGGCGCCAGTCCCTGGGCACCCGCCTCACCTCGGCAGGGCGGGACAGCCGCCCTGCCAGGGCCCGGGTCACAGGGTGGTCATCACCTTCGGGCACGGCCAGCACCAGGCGGAGAGGCCCCATCCCCAGTCCCTCCTCCGCCTGCCTGGCGTCCGCGGCCGCCGGCACCAGCTCGGGGTCCACTCCGGTGGAGGCCACGACCAGCACCGGGGTGCCGTCGCCGTCCTCGCCGAGGGCCGGCGCCACCGAGCGCGCCCTCAGGTCCACCACCGGCTCAGGCGGGTCCACGGGCACCAGGGTCCGAGCCCCTACCAGCTCCGGGCGGCGCAGGAGGACGGCCCGCAGCCACCGCTCCCTGGCCAGCTGGTTGGCTGGATGGGCCGGCGCCCCGGCCCGCCGGTGGCGGCGGACCTCCGCCACGGCGCGGGCCAGGGAGCTTCCCTCGTCTTCGTCACCCCCCAGCATGCGGTGGGCCTCCCGGTCGTGGCGCCCCACTCCCACCTCCAGGTGCCAGCCCTGGGCTTCCACCACCCGCCCAACCTCGAGGCCGAGGACCTCGGCCCGCAACGCCCCGTGCTCCACCACGGCATCCGCCCCCGCCTGCCTGATGGCTGGAGCCAGGGCAGCGGCTCCCGCCGGGAGAGGCGCAGGCACGGCGGGGCGCCCCGGGGCAGCCGGCACCAGCGAGCGTCCGTTCACGGCCCAGACCGCGGGGCTCGGGGAGAAGCAGGCAGCCCTCCGGGCCGGGATGGCGGGATCCCCCTCCACGAGCAGGTGCAGCTCGCCCACGCCGGCCTGCTCTCCCCAGGCCAGGGCCGCCCCCAGTGACCGGTCGGGACGCTCCTCGGCCAGGACCCAGCCGACGCTGCGGTCGGCCGAGGCCAGGGTGGCCCCGCCGGGGAGGGTGCCGGCCACTGCCGGCCGGGCCAACCCCTGGCCCCACCTCCCTGCCACCAGGGCCCGCAGCTTGGCCTGGAGGACGGTGGCCCGGCGGTCGGGGTCCAGGGAAGGGGGCGCCATCGACGCTCAGGCGGACGCGGGCTGGCGGGCCATGACCACCCTTTCCCCCCAGGGCGCCCGAGCGGTTGCCAACTCCTGGAAGCCCATCTCGGCGTAGCGCGCGACCAGCGCCCTGTGGTCCGTCTCCAGCGCCACCACCCAGCCCGAGGCGTCGGCCAGGCCCAGGAGGCCCTCGAGGAGGGGGGAGGCGGACCGGTGAGGATCCCCCGCCGGTTTGGCCAGCCCGTGGAGCCATGCCGACCCGGCCGGCCGCGACCGGCGGGCCAGGCGGAGGGCCGGGAACGCCGGCCACCACCGGGCTAGAGCCAGGGCTGCGGCCAGGATCCCCAGGGCGGTCCCCGCCCAAGGCACCCAGCACCCGAGAGCGGCCACCACCCCCACGGCGGCCAGGGAGGCCCCTGCCACCAGCCCCGACCCGCCCGAGGGGGACCTCGCCCCCGGGGGCTCCAGGAGGGCCACCGCCCGCCCATCGGTCCAGCCCTGGCCGCCGGCCAGGCACCCCCTCACGTGGGCTCCCAGCACCGGCCGGCGCAGGCCCGGGGGCAGGACCAACCGCCACCCCGGGGAGGCCGACAGGCGGTCCACCAGCAGGCGGGTCGCCCAGCACATGTCGTCGTGGCCCAGGGGACGGATCCCGGCGGGGGGGGCACCGGCCCCCCCCGGGTGGGAGCGGGGGGCCAGCGGCGGCCTGGTGCTGTGCGTAGGAGCGGACCAGGGGCCAGGCTGCACCGCCGGGAACCTACCCCTTGCCGGGGGACTTCGCCCGCCCTGCCTCCATCCGGCCCGAGACCGGAACGCCGCTCAGCGCCCCGGCTCAGCCCGGGCGTCCAATCCTGCTGCCGGTTGCCCGGGCCCGCAGCGCCTCGGCCCGGGCCTGAAGGGCCGCGACAGGCGGCCCGCCCCCGGCTGCCGTGGGGGGCGGAGCCCCAGGGCCGGCCCGGCCCGGCCTACCGAGCCCACCGGGGGCACCTGAGCGGCGGGCCAGGGTGGCGGCGTGGTAACGGCGGGCCGACCCGGACGAGCGGGCCAGAGCCTGAGCCGAGAGGTCGGCCAGGACCAGGCGCACCTCCATCACGGGCCCTACGAAGCGGGCGGCCCCGAAGCGGACCAGGCGCCCCAGCGCCCGCCACAGCGGGCCTGACCGCCCCATGCGGCCCCCCAGGCCCAGAGCCCGGGCCAGGTCAGCCAGGTCCAGCACCTGGGTGCCGCCCTGGCGCAGGCGCCGGGCCAGGTGCCACCAGGCGAGAGTGGCGCTCGGCCCCAACGTCCCGACCCAGCACTCGAGCACGTAGTCGTCGTCAGGACCGTGCCAGAGGCCACCCCCGGGCTCGGGCCCCAACCAGGCCCGGATGACCAGCACCGGCCGCTCCCCACCGCGCTCCCCCTCGCCGGCTCCAGGGCCGGCGGGGAGGGGCCCTCCCTCCGTCCCCGCCCGCCCGGGGCTCAAGGGCGCCCGACCCCCGGTGACCTGACGGGACCTCACCGGGCTCAGTCCCCCGCTGGCCTGACCGGGCCTCGCCGTCCTGGCGCTCACCTCTATGCCCACCTCGACACCTCCTCGTCCCTCGCCGGCGTCCTCCTCTGGAGCACCGCACGGGCAGGTTCCTCGGCTGGCGTCACGGGGATCGTCACTGCCAGGGCGTCAGCGACAAGGTTTGACCGGCTCCTCTCCTTTCCCGCCTGACCTGGTCATATGACGGTCTTTTGCCCCTGACCCGGTCATATGAGGGCGACCGGGGGGACCCTTGGGCCTTTGGCCACCATCTCCCGCCTGGCGGGACGAGACGGGCGGGGATTAACCTGGGACCGCCCCGGGCCTCCGGAGGGAGCCTCGGTGCGGCCGCAGGTGGCCTCGCACAGGCGAGCTGCGGCGGGCAGGCTGTCTTCGACCCCCAGGCAGGACTTCCCGGGGGCCCTCGTG
This sequence comes from Actinomycetota bacterium, assembly GCA_021325455.1. GTDB lineage: Bacteria > Actinomycetota > Acidimicrobiia > Acidimicrobiales > JAJPHD01 > JAJPHD01. The sequence continues at coordinate 69,063 of JAJPHD010000017.1, read as the reverse complement.
CTGCACCATTGGGTCATGAGTGGCGCGCCGTCAGTCCGGTGCGCGCCCGGTCATCCGTGGCTATTGTGCGGCGAAGGTTGCGGGGAGAACCGAAGGGGGAGGAGTGACTGCTGCTGGTGGGGACCGGTCACCCTTGGAGGTGACCGGTGGCGGCTGACAGGAGGCTGGCCACTCTCGCCCGTCCCGACGGCGAAGGGCGCCGGGGCGCCACGGCGCCCCTGCCCGGTCCGGCCCAACCATGGCGCCGGCGGCCGCTTCGCGCCGCCCTGTCCCTGGCCTTGGTAGCGGCCTTCGCCCTGGCCGGGGCTCTTGCCTACCAGGCTGCCGGCCACAAGGTGCCGGTCCTCGCCGTTCGCCGTAGGGTCGAGGCCGGCCAGCCGATCCAGGCCAGCGATCTGGTGGTCACCAGGATCACCCGGTCCGCCAGCCTGAGCCCGGTCCCCGCTGACAGGGAGGCCCAGGTGACCGGACGCCGGGCCGGTGTGGGCCTGGTTCCCGGCGAGCTGCTCACGGACGGCGCCCTCGCCCGCGGGCCCCTGCTCTCCAGTCGCCAGGCTGAGGTGGGCTTCTCGTTGCGCAGTGGCGAGCTGCCTCTGGGGGCCCTGGTGGCCGGGGACCGGGTGGAGGTGGTGCTCACCGGCGGCCAGGAGCAGGTGAGGGGGGTGCTGGGCCTCCCCGGGGGCCAGGTCCTCACCACCGGCATCCTGACCGGGCCTCCGGCCGTGTCCAGCTCCTCCGGCGACATCGAGGTGGTTCTAGCCGTCTCCCGGCAGGCGGCCCCTGCGGCGGCCACGGCCTCCTCGGCTGGGCGGGTGGCCCTCGTCCTGCTCCCGCAGGAGCACCAGGGGCACTGATGGCCCTGGTCCTCCTGGCCTCCGCCAAGGGCTCGCCCGGGGTCTCCACCCTGGCGGTCCTCCTGGCCAGGGCCTGGCCGGGGCCGGCTCTGGTGGTGGAGGCCGATCCGGCCGGGGGAGACCTGGGCGCCCGGCTGGGCCTGGCGGGGGAGCCCAACCTCCTCTCGCTCGCCATCGGGGCCCGCTCCGGCCTGGAGCCCGGACGGGTCTGGGACCACGCCCAGGCCCTGACCGGAGGAAGGAGGTCAGGGGGAACCGGAGCCGGAGTGGTGGTGGGCCCGGTGGGGTCGGCAGGAGGACGCTCGCTCCGCCCGGCCTGGGCGGCGCTGGTCACCCTGCTGGCGGCGGTGCCTGACACCGTCATCGTGGACGCCGGCCGAGCCTCGGCGGGCGAACCACCCTTCGAGGAGGTGGCGGCCCTGGCCACCGTGTCCGTGCTCGTCTGCCGAGCCGACCTGGCATCGACCAGCCACGCCCGGGCCCTGGCCCGCTCCTGGCCGGCGGGCCCCCGCCCCGTGCTGGTGATGGTGGGCTCGGCTCCCTATCACCCGAGCGAGGTGGCCACCGCCGTCGGCCTGGAGCTCCTGGGAGCCCTGCCCTGCGATCGCCAGGCCGCCGAGGCGGCACTCGCCGGCCAGTGGTCCCCTGGAGCCCGTGCCCTCCGCCGGGGGGCCGAGCGGCTGTCCCGGGCCCTCTCGCTCATGGCGCTGGGGGGCTCTGGGGAAGACGGCCCCTTGCCGGGGGACGCCCGGGCCACCGAGGGCGCCCCTCTGCTGTCCGGGGAGGCCGAGTGGTGATCCCCCGTCCGCTGGTCGACCCGGCCCTGGTGGGCAGGGTGACAGGGGTGGTGGCGGCCGGGCTGGCCGAGGCGGCCGAGGCGGGGCTGGACGAGGAGGACCGCCGTGCCTACGGCGCCTCCCTGGTGCGCCGGGCGCTGGCCGAGGAGGCCAGACGGTCGGCGCGGGGCGGCCATCTCCTCCTCAGCCCCGAGGAGGAGGACGAGGTGGCGGCCCAGGTGGCGGCCCACCTGTGGGGGCTGGGCCGGCTCCAGGTCCTCGTGGACGACCCCTCCGTGGAGAACATCAACGTCAATGGCTGCGATGTGGTCTGGGTCACCCACGCCGACGGCACCAAGGAGCGAGCCGCCCCGGTGGCCGACTCGGACGAGCAGCTGGTGGAGCTGATCCGTGCCGCCGCCGCCCGGCTGGGCCAGCACGAGCGCCGCTTCGACCTGGCGTCCCCCCAGCTCGACCTGCGCCTGCCCGACGGGAGCCGGCTCTCGGCCGTGATGGCGGTGTGCGAGCGGCCCAGCGTCTCTATCCGCCGCCACCGCCACCCGGACCGGACCCTCGAGGACCTGGGGGCGCTCGGCATGGTGTCCGAGGACCTGGGGGCCTTCCTGGCCGCCCTGGTCAAGAGCAGGCAGAACGTCGCCATCTCCGGGGAGACAAACGCCGGCAAGACCACGCTCCTTCGCGCCATGGCGGCGGCCATCCCCCCCGAGGAGCGCATCGTCACGATCGAGACCGCCTTCGAGCTGGGCCTCGACAAGCAGGCAGACCGCCACCCTGACTGCGTGGCCCTGGAAGCCCGGCCGCCCAACGTGGAGGGGGTGGGCGAAGTGACCGTGGCCAGCCTGGTGAGCCGGACCCGGCGCATGACGCCGGACCGGGTGATCCTGGGCGAGGCCATGGGGCCCGAGGTGGTGGACCTCCTCAATGTCCTCTCCCAGGGCAGCCGGGGCTCCCTCGTCACCATCCACGCCGACTCGTCCGAGGCGGTGTTCTCCCGACTGGCCACCTACGCCATCCAGGCTCCCGAGCGCCTGAGCCCCGAAGCCACGGCCATGGCCGCCGCCCAGGCACTTGACTTCGTGGTGCACGTCCAGCTCCGCACCCGGCGGTGCGAACCGGCGGGCCCCCGCACGGAGCGCTTCGTCTCTTCCGTGCGCGAGGTCATGGACGCCGACGGCCGCATGGTCCATTCCAACGAGGTCTGGCGTCCCGGCCCCGATGGCAGGGCCATGCCCGGCGTCCCCCTCTCCGATCGCCGCCTGGCTCAGCTCGGGTCCGTGGGCTACGAGGCCCCCGCCGCCGTGCGGGGAGGGAGGCGCTGGTGATGCTGGTGGGAGCAGCGCTGGGTGCCCTGGTCGGGGCGTCCCTCGCTGCCGCCTTGGGAGCCCTGGTGCCTGGCCCTCCCCAGCCCCGCCTGCCTCGGGCCTCGGGCTCACCCGTGCCAGCCCGACGGGCCGTCGCCGCACTGGCGGTGGGCCTGGCCGCCGGCCTGGCCACGACATGGCCCATGGCCGGGGTGCTCGCCGCGGGGGCGGTGCTCGGGCTGCCGGTGCTTCTTGGCGGCGGCAGGCAGGCCCGTGACGTCATAGGGCGGCTGGAGGCCTTGGCGGCCTGGACCGAGATGCTGCGTGACACCATGGCCGGAGCAGCCGGCCTGGTGCAGGCCATCATGGCCAGCGCCGAGGTGGCCCCGGCCGGGATGGGGGCCGAGCTGGACCGCCTGGCGGGGCGCCTGGCGGGGCGGGTGCCGCTGGCGACGGCCCTCCGCCAGCTGGCCGACGAGCTGGACGACCCCGCAGCCGACGCGGTGGTGGCGGCCCTCGTGCTGGCGGCCGAGGCCCGGGCCGGCCAGCTGGGGGAGGTCCTCTCCGAGCTGGCCCGCTCCACCAGGGAGGAGGTGGCCATGCGCCAGCGGGTGGAGGCCAGCCGGGCCCGGGCCTGGTCCGCCACCAGGACGGTGGCGGGGGTGTCGATCGGCTTCGTGGTGATGGCAGCCCTGGCTGCCCACCGCTTCCTGCAGCCCTACGGGACCGTCGCCGGCCAGGCCGTCCTCCTGGTCGTGGGGGCCGTCTTCGCCGCCGGACTGTGGCTCATGGCCTCGATGGTCAGGCCCCGACGGCCCGAGCGCTTCCTCCGGGGGAGCGAGGGATGATCTCCCTCGCCCTTTGCGGGGCCCTGGTGGGCACGGGGCTGGCCGCCGCATGGACGCTGCTTCGCCCGCTGCCAAGGCCCCTTGGCATCGAGCTGGCCCGCCTCGAAGGCCCCGGTCACCGAGGCCGCGGGCACCGCCTCGCAGGGGCCAGAGCCCTCACCACGCAGCTGGACCAGTGGGGGATGGTGCCGGGGTGGCTGCGAGCCGACCTGGCCATCGCCGGGCGGGACCTGGGGTCCTGGGGGACCCAGGTGGTGCTGGGGTCGCTGACCCTCGCGGCGATCGGTGCCCTGGGCGCGGGGGGCCTGGCCCTGCTCGGCCTCCGGCTTCCCCCGAGCATGGCCGCCGGGACCGTGGTCCTCCTGGGGGTCCTCGGGGTGGTCCTGCCGGTCCAGGACGCCCATTCCCGGGCGGGACGGGCCCGGGAGCACTTCCGGCAGGTCTTCGTGACCTGGCTGGAGCTGGTGACGCTGGGCCAGGCGGCTGGCGCCGGCGTGGAGGGGGCGATGGCCGCCGCCTGCGAGCTGGGCGACGACTGGGCCCTGAGGCGGATAGCGGGGGCGCTGGCTGCCGGCCGGGGGGCGGGCATCGGGCCGTGGGAGGGCCTGCGGGCGCTGGGGGCGGAGGTGGGGGTGGAGGACCTGGCCCGGGTGGCAGCCAGCCTGTCCCTGGCCGGAACCGAGGGCGCCCGCGTCCGGGCCTCGTTGGCCGCCGCCGCCGGTTCGTTGCGCACCCGGGCCCTCAGCGACAACGAGGGCAAGGCCAATGCCCTCACCGAGCGGCTGTTCCTACCCGCCATCCTGCTCGCCGCCGGCTTCATGCTGTTCATCCTCTACCCGGCCCTGACCCAGGTCCTGAGCGCCCTGGGAGGGGGTTGAGCCTCAGCTACCACATCCGCAACCCGGAAAGGAGAAGATCCGATGGGCCAGATGCAACGACTGCAGGTGTCGCTCGCCCTGCTGGTGTCCCGGTTGCGGGCACTCGCCGAGGACGAGGGGGGCGGCATCGGTGAGCAGACGGTCATCCGCGGGCTCATAATCGCCGGAGCCATCGCCGTGGTCGGGATAATCGTGGCGGCCGTGATCACCCACGCCCACCAGATAGCCAACTCCATCAGCGGCGCAGGGGGCTGATGGCCTCCAGCCGGGCGAGGCACGCCGCCTGCCGGCGACGAGGCGAGGAGGGCCTGGCCGCCGTCGTGGTGGTGCTCCCCGCCTTCTTGCTGCTGGTGTGGCTGGCGCTGCAGCTCGCCCTGTGGGGCCTGGCTGCGCATGCCGCCCAGCTGGCGGCGGCCGAAGGAGGGCAGGCCGCCCGGGCCTTCGGGGGAGGGCCTGGTGCCGGCCGGGCGGCGGCGGACCGGGTGCTGGCCGGCCTTGGGTCGGCCCTGGAGCAGCCCATCGTCCGGGTCACCCAGGGGCCGGGGGGGTCGGTGACGGTGGCCGTCTCCGGGCGGGTCGCACCGGTCCTGCCCGGGCTGCCCCTGCATGTCTCGGCCTCCAGCACGGGGCCTGCCCAGCGGTTCAGGGACAGCGGATGAACAAGGCGATGCTTAGGTCCGAGGCCCGGCACGGGCTCGGGAGGCGCAGACCCGGGCGCGAGGCGGAGTCGGGGGCCGCCGAGGCCGAGCTGGTGATGCTGGCTCCCCTCCTCCTCGTCGTGGCCGGGCTGATCCTCGCCATGGCCCGCCTGGGCCTGGCCCGTTCCCGGGTGGAGGATGCGGCGGGAGCGGCCGTCTCCGCTGCGGTGGTGGCGCCCACTGCATCGGCAGCCCAGTCGGCGGCCTCCGCGGCCGCCCGCCAGGACCTGGCGGCCGGGGGCGTCACCTGCACCACGACCGTGGTCCACCTGGACCTGAGCTCGTTCCGCCCCGGAGGCGAGGTGTGGGCCCGCGTCGCCTGCACGGTCTCCCTCTCATCGGCCGCAGTGCCCGGGCTGCCGGGCTCTGTGGTCCTGGCCGGCACCGGCGCCGGCCCCGTCGACCCCTATCGCAACCCGACCTAGGAGGGAATCCTGACCGGAATGGCGGTGGTGATGGTGCTGGCCCTGCTGACCGTGGCCGGCCTGGTGGTGGACGGGGCCAGGGCGGAGTCCGCCCACATCTCGGCTCTCAACGAGGCGGAGCAGGCCGCCCGGGTGGGGGCCGCCACCCTTGGCGCCGGCCCTCGCCGGGGCACGCTCGCCCCCTCCGGGGAGGCGGTCGCCGCCGCCGAGGCGTGGATGGCGCGAGGGGGACACCCAGGGACGGCGACGGTTAGGGGCAACGAGGTGCTCGTCACCATCGACCCCTTCCCCATGCCCACCACCCTCCTGTCGGTCGTCGGAATCAGGCAGGTGACCATCTCCGCCCACGCCTCGGCCCGGGCCGTCGACCAGCCGGTGACCCCGTGAGGCGCCTGCAGGCGGCCCTGGCGGGCACCCTGCTCCTGGCGGTGGTGGCCGGGCTCCCCGCCGGCCTGGCGGTGGCGGTGGGCAACCCCTTCCCCACCGCCCTTCCCTCCTGGGAGCAGGTCCACCTGGCCATCTCCTCGGGCAACGTCTCCCCTCAGGCGTGGACCAAGCTCCTGGCCCTGGTGCTCTGGGCGGCGTGGGCCCGGTTGGCCTGGGTCGCCAGCTCGGAGGCGGCGTCCGCCTGGGTGGCCCACAGGAGCCGGCGGGCCTACGAGCCGCGGCACCGGGCATCGCCTGCCGCCTGGCTGGTGGCGACGGCCGTGGCGGGGCTGTGGAGTGCCTTGCCGAGGACTGTGGCCCTGGCTGCGCCGGCGCCGTCCAGCCTCAGCCGCTCGCTCGCCCCGCCGGCCGGCGCCGGACCGCTGCCGGCCGGCGAGGACCGGGGGGGTGCCCGGGCCCCGGCGCCGGGTGAGCCCGCTGAGGCTCTCCCGCCCCTCCACCCGGGACTCCCGGGCCAGGGAGGGGACGGGGGCAAGCCGCCAGGTTCTCGTTACGTCGTGCGAAGGGGGGACAGCCTGTGGGACATCGCCGCCGACCACCTCGGTCCCGGCGCCACCCTGCAAGCCATAAGCGGGCACTGGAAGCAGATCTGGGCCCTGAACCGGGGGCGGGACATGGGTGGGGGGATCCGGTTCACGGACCCCAACCTCCTCTACCCCGGCTGGGTCCTGGAGCTCCCGGCCTCCCTCTCGAGGGGAGCTGGCCACCTCCTCGCCCACCGCCCCCGGCCCGGGGCCGCCCCGGTCCCGTCCCTCCCGGCACCGGTGCCGGCCCCGCCTCCTTGGGCCCGGGCGAGGCCGGGCGCGCCCCCGCCCCCTCCACCCCCGCCGAGGGGCCACCCGCCGGCTGGCTCCCGCCCACCACAGACGGCGGGGATGTTCTCCCCCCGGGCCAGCACAACCCCTGCCAGTCCGCCCACCGGGGAGGCGCCTTCCAGGGCCGCCGACAGGGGCCTCGGCGTGGGCCTGGGGCTCCTCTCCGCCGGTCTGGCGGCCGAGCTCGCCCGCCGCCGCCGCCGCCAGCTCCGCTCCCGGGCGGAGGGCCGGCGCATCCCCCTCCCCCTGGGCGAGGACGGTGAGTGCGCCCGGCGGGTGGCGGCCTCTGCTGACCTGGACGGCGCCCGCTGGGTCGACCGGGGCCTCCGCTGCCTGGGAGCCGCCCTGCGGGACAGCGGCCGGGCTGAGCAGGCACCTGTCGTCCTCGAGGTCCGCCTGTCCGAGCGGGAGCTGATCGTGGAGGCGGATGGTTCCGTACCCCCCGCCCCTCCCTTCGACGCCCATGGGAGCTGCTGGCGACTGGACCGGGCCGACCCAGGTCGGTTGGCCGACCGATCCGATGGCGGTGCACCGCTGCCCGCCCTCGTGACCCTGGGGAGCGCCAGCGGCCCGGCAGGGGACGAGCTGGTGCTGGCCAACCTGGAGGCTCACCGCCTGGTGTCCTTCGTCGGCGACCCCGAGGAGGTGGCCTCCGCCTTGCGGGCCCTGGCCTTGGAGCTGGCCACGGCGGCCTGGGCAGAGTGCACCGAGGTGGTCCTCGTGGGGCTGGGCCGGGAGCTGAGCGGCCTGGAGCGGGTTCGTGTCGCGGGGGGTCTCCCCGAGATCATCGGGGGCCTGGAGGGCGTGGCGGCCCAGATGGAGTCCAACCTGGCCCGGGTGGGCCGCTGTGACCCGGCAGCGGCTCGGCTGGCGGACCAGGAGCCGTGCTGGGCCCCCACGGTGGTGGTGGTGGGCCCGGAGGCGGCCCAGGAGCCGCCGGGGGCACCCCGGGTGACGGGGGGGCCGGCGCCCTCCCTGGCGCCTGGCCGCCCCTCTCACGAACAGCCGGACCGGGGGATCCCTTCTCGCCCGCAGAGCCCGGCCCCGGTTGTTGGCCTGGCGGCCCTTGCTCGTCTGGCCCGGAGGCCGGGGATAGTCGCCGTGGTGGCAGGACCCGTGACGGGCGCGTGGACCCTCGCCGTCGAAGGAGGGCAGCTGGTACCCCGGGGGGCCGCCGGCCAGGACTCCCCGGAGGAGAAGGGTTACCCTTCGGGGGAGGGGGCCCCCACCGTCGAGAGGAGGGCCGGGCCCTCGACCCTGGCCTCCCAGCGCCTCTCCGCCTCCGGCTCAAGGGCCGTGGCCCATCTCCTTGCCAGGGCCGCAGACCCGGCCACAGTGGGCCCGGCCGACCCCCCCTACGACAGCCTGGGCCCCCGCCCGGCGCCCACCCCGGCCCCAGTGGAGGTCGGGGTGCTCGGTCCCCCCAGCCTCACCGGCGGCATGGTCCGCTCCGACTGGGGAAAGGTGCTGGAGCTCCTCGTCTACCTGGCCTGTCATCCCGAGGGAGCCAGCACCAGTGCCTGGGAGGCCGCCCTCTGGCCGGAGCGGCGGGTGGCGTCCGGCACCCGCCGCAACCTCCTCTCCTACGCCCGCCGGGCCCTGGGGACGGGCCCGGGGGGCCAGCCCCGCCTCCGGAACGAGGCCGGCCGGGTCAGCCTCAGCCCCGAGGTGGGGTCGGACTGGGCCCGGTTCCGGGACCTGGCCGCGGGCGGCCCCGAGACCTGGCGGGCGGCCCTGATGCTGGTCCGGGGCCAGCCCCTGGCCGGACTGGACGCCCCCTGGGCCCGGGTCGAGGGCCATGTGGCCGCCATGGAGCAGGAGGTGGTGGACGTGGCCCTGGCCCTGGCCGAGCGCTGCCTGGCAGGGGGCGACCCGCGGCAGGCAGCGTGGGCGGCCCGCCAGGGCCTGGTCGCCTGCCCCTGGGACGAGCGCCTCTACCGGGCCTGGATGCGGGCGGCCAGCATCAGCGGCAGCCGCGGGGGCATAGAGGCGGCCTGGCGCCAGCTGACAGCTGCCCTGGACGCGGAGGAGGACCCCACCTTGGCCGTGGAGCCCGAGACGGTCCAGCTGTACCGGAGCCTCCGTCGGCCCTCGGGCGGGGCCCGGGGCGAGCGGGATGGTGCCTCACGTCCTGTCGGCCAACGAGGGGCCGATGGGGGGAGGCCGCCGGCTCCCTAGCGCTTCCTCGCCCCCGCCCGCCCGCGCTGGCCGTAACGGCGCTGGAAGCGCTCCACGCGGCCCCCGGTGTCCACCAGCTTCTGCTTGCCGGTGTAGAAGGGGTGGCACTCGTTGCACAGCTCCACATGGAGGTCCGACTTGGTGGAGCGGGTGGTGAAGGTGTTGCCGCAGGAGCAGCGCACGGTGGCTTCCCGGTACTCGGGGTGGATGTTGGTCTTCATGGTCCTTCCTTTGGCGGCCTAGACGGGCGGGGCCGGACCCTTGGCGATCTCGGCCAGGAACTCGTCATTGCTCTTGGTGGTCTTGGTCTTGTCCATCAGCAGCTCCAAGCCGGCGGCGGCGCTGCCGTCGTTCGACAGGGCATTGAGGACCCGGCGAAGCTTCCACACCTGCTGGAGCTGGGAGCGGTCGAAGAGAAGCTCCTCGTGGCGGGTGGAGCTGGCGTTGACCTCGATGGCAGGGTAGATGCGCCGCTCAGCCAGCCGCCGGTCCAGCCTGAGCTCCATGTTCCCCGTGCCCTTGAACTCCTCGAAGATGACCTCGTCCATGCGGGACCCGGTCTCCACCAGGGCGGTGGCCAGGATCGTGAGCGACCCCCCCTCCTCGATGTTGCGGGCCGCTCCGAAGAACTTCCGCGGTGGGTACAGGGCTCCCGAGTCCACGCCACCGGACATGATCCGTCCCGTGGCCGGCTGGGCCAGGTTGTAGGCACGGGCCAGACGGGTGATGCCGTCCAGGATGATCACCACGTCCTTGCCCTGCTCGACCAGGCGCCGGGCCCGCTCGATGGTGAGCTCCGACACCGCCGTGTGCTCGTCGGAGGGCCGGTCGAAGGTCGAAGCGATCACCTCTCCCTTGACCGAGCGGCGCCACGCCGTGGCCTCCTCCGGCCTCTCCTCGATGAGCAGGATCATGAGGTGCACCTCGGGGTTGTTCACCTCTATGGAATGGGCGATCTGCTGGAGGACCGTGGTCTTGCCCGCCTTGGGGGGCGAGACGATGAGGCCCCGCTGGCCCTTTCCGATCGGGGACAGCAGGTCCACGATCCGGGCCGTCATGTTCGCTGGGTCCCCGGGCACCTCGAGCCGGAGCCGCTGGTCGGGGAAGAGGGGTGTCAGGTCCTCGAACCGGGGCCGCTGGCGCGCCTCGTCGGGAGCCATGCCGTTCACGCTCTCGACCTGGAGGAGCGCCGGGTACTTCTCGTTCGAGGCGGCTGGCCGGGAGAGACCTTCGATGTAGTCGCCCTTTCGCAGCCCATAGCGGCGGGCCTGGCTGATGGACACGTACACGTCCCGGCTGCTCGGGAGGTACCCGTTCGTTCGCAGGAACCCGAAGCCTTCCTCCCTCAGGTCCAGCAGGCCCTTGACCGGGACCGGCTCACCTTGGAAGGCAGGCTCTTGGCCTCCACCCTGCAGGTCCCGCTCGGCCCGGTCACCGCCTCCGCCCCGGCCCCTGCGCCTCCGGCTTCGCCGGTTGCCCGCCTCGGCCTGCTGAGGTCGAGGCCCGTTGCGGCCCCGGTCCTGGCCCTGGCGGTCATGGCCGCCCCGATCGGGAGAGCCGTCCTGGCGGGCCTCCCCCTCGGAGCGATGAGGCTCCTGGGTCTGCTCGGCCTGCCCGCCGCCGTCGGCCGCAGGCCTGCCACCGTCCCGGGTCGCCACCCCTGAGCCGGAAGCTCCGGACTGCTCTCCCCCTTCCTCGCTCGTGACGGTCCGCGCCTCACCGCTGGGGACAGGAGCCTCGGCGCCGCCACCCTGGTCCTCCCGGGCACCTGCCTCTGGAGACGGGCCCCCTACCTCGACACCCTGGGGGCCCGATGTTTCGCCTGGATGGCCGTGGGCACCGCTGGCCGAGGGATCGGGTCGGCTCTCCGGCTCGGCGCCGGCACCGGGCCCGTCCTGCTCCCCCCTGGTCACGAGCTCGCCTTGCACGGCCCCGTTGGCCCCCTCCCCGGCCTGGGGCCGGGACCGGGAGGACCGTGTCCGCTTGGGCCTCCCGGTCCCCGGGGTGGTTCCGTTGCCGGCTTCCCCAGCCTCCACCTCGATGCCGGTGGCCTGGAGGATCTGGTCGATGATGTCCGCCTTCTTGGTCCGCGCGCCTGGTTTGAGCGCCATCGCCTCGGCGATGGCTTGGAGCTCATCGCGCTCCTTACGCTCCAGGACCGAGCGCTCGAGCTGCTGCTCTCCGCTCATCAGGCACCTCGCTTGTGTTGGTTGGAGATAGGACTGGTGTGGGAGGTTCCACGGGACAACTGTCACGATGCCTGGGAGCCGGGCCCGGGGCCATGTCCCGCCTTCCGGCACCCTCCCCTACCCGCCGCTCGGTCTGTAACCAAGCTGTGGCCGACTCGATTCCCCTAGCTCCCCCTGGGGGAGCCGGCAGAGCGTCCGGGCCAACGGCACAGGGAACCCGTGGACAACCATCAGGGAACACGTACTCCCCCGCCGCTGCCGGCGCCCGCCTTGATCAGGTGGCGAAGCGACCGCATCAGGACAACGAGCGGTGGCGACTGAAATGATACCCGGTCAGCCCCGGTACCTCAATCATCATCCCCTGACAGACCCAGCTCAGCCCGCACCTGGTCCAGGTCGGCCTCCACCGACACCGGAGACCCGATCTGGCTGAGAGCGGTGTCGGGGTCCTTCAGCCCGTGCCCGGTGAGCACGCACACGACAGTGCTTCCGGGTGGTGCTCCCAACCGGAGGAGACCCGCCACCGGCACCGCCGACGCCGGCTCGCAGAACACCCCCTCCTCGGCGGCGAGGAAGCGGTAGGCGGCCATGATCTCGCCATCGTCCACCGCCTGGATCCCCCCGCCGGACTCGGAGGCCGCCGCGATCGCCCCCTTCCAGGAGGCGGGCCGGCCTATGCGGATGGCGCCAGCCACGGTGCGGGGTTGGGCCACGGGCTGGCCGGTCACCAGGGGGGCCGCCCCGTTGGCCTGGAAGCCGAACAGGCGGGGGAGGTGGCCGGCCCGCCCCGCCTCCCGGTACAGGCGGTAGCCGCGCCAGGCAGCGGTGATGTTGCCGGCGTTTCCCACCGGCAGGCAGTGGAGGTCGGGGGCGTCCCCGAGGGCGTCTGCCACTTCGAAGGCCGCCGTCATCTGCCCGGCGATGCGGTCAGGGTTGACGGAGTTCACGATCGTCACCGGGTCCCGCTCCCCGAGCTCCCGGACCAGGGCCAGGGCCTCATCGAAGCTGCCCCGGACCTGGAGCACCTTGGCCCCGTGCACCAGGGCCTGGGCCATCTTTCCGAGAGCCATGCCCCCCTCGGGGACAACGACGGAGCAGGCCAGGCCGGCGCGGGCCGCGTAGGCCGCCGCCGAGGCTGCGGTGTTGCCGGTCGAGGCGCACACCACTGCCCGGGCCCCGTCCTCGAGGGCCCTGGAGATGGCCACCGTCATCCCCCGGTCCTTGAAGGACCCCGTCGGGTTCGCACCCTCCACCTTGAGCAGCACCCTGGCTCCGACCCGCTCCGAGAGACGGGGTGCCAGGAGAAGGGGGGTCCCTCCCTCCCCCAGGCTCACGATCGGCGTCTTCTCCCCCACCGGGAGCAGGTCGCGATACCTCTCGATGACTCCCCTGGGGGGCCTCAAGGCTCCCCCTCCTCCATTCTCTCCACCTTACTCTCAAGCTCAGCCTGATACTCGAGGGCGACAACGGAGGAAAGAGGCATCACTGGTCGAGGAGGAGGAGGTCGTCACAGGTCTCCCGCCTCACCACCACCCGGGCCCGGCCATTGGACACGAACACCACCGGCGGCCGGGGCACCTTGTTGTAGGTGGAGGCCATCGAGTGCCCATAGGCGCCCGTGACCGGGGTGGCCAGCACATCACCCACGGCCAGGTCGGAGGGAAGGGCGGCGCGGCGGACGATCACGTCACCGCTCTCGCAGTGCTTGCCGACCACGGTTGCCCTGAGGGGCCGGGGGGCATCCGTGGCCCGCGGCAGGAAGGTCTCGTAGCCGCTGCCGTAGAGGACGGGACGGGGGTTGTCGCTCATACCTCCGTCCACCGCCACATAGGTGCGGACGCCGGTCAGCTCCTTGATGGTCCCCACCGTGTAGCAGGTGATGGCGGCCCCGGCCACGATGGCCCGCCCCGGTTCCGCCGTGAGCCGGGTCGCTTCGGGGATGCCGGCCCGGTGCGCCGCCCCGTGGACGGCTCGGGCCCACTCGGTGAGGCTGGGGGCCTCCTGCCCCGCCGTGTAGGGCACGCCCAGGCCACCCCCGATGCAGAGCTCGGGCAGGTCCAGGGGCAGGAAGAACTCGGCCAGCACCGCTACCGCCTTCTCGAACGAGGAGGTGGTGAGGACCTGGCTCCCGATGTGGGCATGCAACCCCGCCAGCTCCACGCCCGGGAGCCGGCGCAGGCGAGCCACCGCCTCTGCCGCCGCCCCGCTGGCCAGACCGAAGCCGAACTTGGTGTCCTCCTGGCCGGTGCGTATGTACTCGTGGGTGTGGGCCTCGATGCCCGGGGTCACCCGGGCCAGGACCCGAACGGGTGGCCGGCCCGCTCTCTCGGCGACCAACCGCCCCAGGCGCTCGATCTCGTTGAAGGAGTCCACCACTATCCGTCCTACGCCGGCTTGAAGGGCCCGGGCGAGCTCCTCCTCAGACTTGTTGTTGCCGTGCAGGACCAGCCACCGGGCTGGGACCCCGGCCGCGAGCGCCACGTGCATCTCCCCGCCCGTCGACACGTCCAGGGCCATGCCCTCCTCATGGGCCAGGCCGGCCATGGCCTTGCACAGGAAGGCCTTCGTGGCGTAGGCAACGCCGCCCTTCCAGGCCGCCACCGCCTCCCGGCACCTGGCCCGCAGGTGAGCCTCGTCGTAGACGAACACGGGTGTCCCCAGCTCGGCCACGAGCTCCAGGACGTCGACCCCGCCGACCGAGAGCCGGCCCTCTGGGCTTATGCGGGCGGTGTCGGGCAGGAGGTGGGTGGGAAGCGGGTCTGCGGCCGGCGCCAGCAGCCCGCCGGCACCGCCGGTGAGGGACGGAGGGGTCGACACGGCCTACATGGACTCGGGAGCCTCGACCCCGAGCAACCCGAGCCCGATGGCCAGGCCCACGCGCGCCCCTTCCACCAGCCACAGCCGGGCTTGAGTCAGCTCCTCGGCCACCCCTTCCCCCATCACGTAACAGTCGTGGTAGAAGCCGTGGAAGCGGGCCGCCAGCTCCCTCACCCAGGTGGTCACCTTGTGGGGGGCCCTCTCGACACAGGCCGTGACCACGGTGTCGGGCAGCTCGGAGAGGATCCGCAGGACGGCCTCCTCGCGCTCGTGGGTGAGCAGCGAGAGGTCCACCTCGGAGATGAGCCGGCGCCTCACCCCCCGCTCGGCCGCGACCCGGCCTATGGAGGCGATGCGGGCGTGGGCGTACTGGACGTAATAGACGGGGTTCTCGGCATTCTGCTTCTCGAGGAGGCCGAGGTCGACGGTCGTGGCCTGGTCGATGGAGCTGACGAGGCTGAGGAGCCGGGTTGCCTCAGGGCCGATCCGCTCGACCACCGAGTCCATGGTCACGAAGTGGCCGGCCCGCTTGGACATGTGCCTGCTCCGGCCGTCCTCGACCAGGGAGATCATCTGGCCGATCTCCACCTCGAGCCGGCCCCGCTCCACGCCCAGGGCCTCGACGCCCGCCAGGAGGCTGGGCACCTGGCCCTGGTGGTCCGCCCCCCAAACGTTGATGACACGGTCGAATCCCCGGAGCAGGAACTTGTCCCGGTGGTAGGCGAGGTCCCCGGCCAGGTAGGTGTAGTCCCCGCCCTTGTCCGCCGACTTGCGAAGGACGCGGTCCCTCGTATCCCCGTAGGCGGTGGAGCGCAGCCACAGGGCGCCGCCCTGCTCGTAGACGAGGCCCCGCTCGGAGAGCAGGGCGATGGTCTCCTCCACCGCGCCCCCCTCCTCGATGGAGGCCTGGCTCTTCCACTCGTCGAAGGTGATGTCCAGCCGGTCCAGGGTGGCCCGGATGCTGGCCAGGATCTGCTCGGCAGCCCAGCGGCCGGCGGCCTGCACATCCGCCGGCCCGTCATAGGACCGGGCCAGCTCGACCAGATAGTCGCCGTGATAGCCGTCCTGGGGTGGCTCCTCCCCCCGGTGGCGGGCGAGCAGGCTCTCCCCCAGCCGGCGCATCTGGCCACCCGTGTCGTTCACGTAGTACTCCCGGCTCACCCGGTACCCGCAGCGGGCCATGATCCGGGCCAGGGAATCCCCATAGGACGCCAGCCACCCGTTGCCCATGTGCAGCGGGCCCGTGGGGTTGGCCGACACGAACTCGATCTGGACCGTCTCCCCTTGGCCCAGGTCGGGGCAGGCGTATCCATCGACCCCGGCCCGCACCACCCTGGCCAGCTCCTCGTGCAGCCACGAGGCGTTGAGCGTGAAGTTGAGGAAGCCGGGGCCGGCCACCTCGACCGCCTCCAGGTGAGGGGGGGGATCCTTGCGGATGGCGGCCGCCAGGTCCTCGGCCAGGTCCCGGGGTCGGCGCCCGGCCCGCTTGGCCAGTCCCAGGGCGACGGGGGAAGCCCAGTCTCCATGCTCGGCCCGGTTGGGGCGCTGCATGGGTACGGCACCTTCCAGGCCCAAGGAGACGAGGGCGGACTGGACCGCCTCCACCAGCCTGTCCCTGGCCGGCGAGAGACCGATCGGTGCCCCCGCCTCCGGGGCAGCGGGGGGCCGGCCGCCGGGCGGGCTCATGAGCGGCCCTTGTTGGCGGTCACCAGCTCGGCCACCCTGTCCAGCAGCTCCAGGGGCTCGAAGGGCTTGGTCACGTAGGCGTCCGCCCCGCTGGCCTCGCCGGCCCGGATGTCGGCGTCCTGGGCCTTGGCCGACAGGAGCAGTACAGGCAGATGGGAGGTGGCGGGGTCGGCCTTGATGGCGGCCGTCAGGTCGAGGCCGTCCATCCCCGGCATCATCACGTCGATCACCACCACATCAGGGCAGGCCGCCCTCACCTGGTCGAGTCCCGCTGGCCCGTCGCCGGCCACCAGCACCTCATAGCCCTCCATCTCGAAGTTGATCCGCAAGAGCCGCTGTATGACCGGGTCGTCGTCCACCACCAGCACGGTCCCTGCGGCCATGGTCGCCATGGTAGAAGGAGGCGGGAAGGCCCTGGCGCGGTAGAGTGAGGTCCTCGGCCCTCGTAGCTCAGGGGATAGAGCGCCGGCCTCCGGAGCCGGGTGCGGAGGTTCGAATCCTCCCGAGGGCGCTGGGCCCGTTACGTTTCCGGGCTCCCTTGCTCGGGCGGGGTCAGGCCGGTCAGGCACACGTCGTGCCGGACCAGCTGGCGGCACGCACCGGGGGGCGTTTCCTGGCGTCGCCCTGGCGCACGAGAAGAGGGCCCCCTCTGCCGCGACCGCGGCGCATGCCCAGCGCGGCGAGACCGGCCAAGGCGCTCATCACCCCCGCGTAGGCGGCGGTAGTGGGCAGCGTGCCCACATGGTCGAGGGCGATGCCGGCGCCGATCGGGGGCAGCCCGACCCCCAGGTAGGCGGCAATGTAGAAGCTCGCCAGCACACCGGCCCGCTGCTCGGGTGGGGAGAGGGCGTTGGCCATCGACAATCCCCCGCTGAACAGCAACCCGACGGCCACCCCGCCGATGGCCGCCCCACCCACCAGCGCTCCCACCGAGGAGATCCCCACCGCGGCCACCACGAGGCCCAGCCCGGCCGGGAGCAGGACGGCACCCCAGCGGATCAGCGCAGGGCCGCCGCCCTCCCCGACCCCCGACTGGACGATGGCCGCGGCCCCGAACACGGCCATCACGACCGCCCCGGCGACGGCGTGACTGGGGTCGTGGAGGCGGTGGCGCAGGAACGAGGGGGCCAGGGAGGCGAACAACCCGAAGGTGGCAAACCCGGAGAAGGCCGCCAGTGCGGCCGGAGCAAATGCCCATGCCCGCCCGGAGGGCAGCGCCGGGAGCTGGGGACGGAGGAGCCCGGCGCTGCCCGGCCCTCCGGGGCGAGCCGATGGCCGGGAAGGCACGGTCTCGGGAGCCCGCATGAGCCCGAGGCCGGCGACAACCACGAGGGCGAGGAGAACGGCGAAGGCCACCACCGTCGGTTGGGGCACCCACTGGGCGACAAGGCCGGCGATCAGGGAGCCGAGCCCCAGCCCTCCGGTGCTCGCCGCCGTGGCCACCCGAGAAGCCCGGCTACGGTCGAGCTCCGCCAGGTATGCGCTGGCCGTGGCGAGGGCCAGGCCAATGGACACGCCAGAGAGCAGCCGGCCCACGAGCAGCAGGGCCAGTCCCTGGGCAGCGATGAACGCCGCCGAGCTCGCCGCGGCCACAACCAGGGCCGCGGCCATCATGACCCGCCTTCCCACCTGGTCGGAGAGCCCGCCCCACAGAACCAATGCCCCCAGCACGCCCCCGGCGTACACGGCGAACACGACCGTGAGGATGCCGGTGGAGAAGTGCAGGCGTGACTGGTAGATCACATAGAGGGGGCTCGGCAGGAGCCCTCCCACCATCACCGTGGTGAAGGCCGCAGCCACCAGCAGGAACCCCCGGCGAGACCCGGCGAGGTCGCCGGGCATCAACCGCGCTCCCGGCGGCCCGAGCTCCCCCTCATCCCCTCCTCCCATGGCGCGCCCTCGCCCAGGGGGGCCATGGCGGCTCCAGGACGAGGTGCGGGCGCAGGGACAGGCTTCGGCCTGGCCGAGGGCATAAAGAGGTTCCTCCTTCCACCTAACGGGAAAAGTGGGGCAGGGCCACGGGCCACCTTACCGATAGCCCTACGCTTCCAAGCACGGTCAGATCCTCGGTGAGGTGCGATGTGCCACAGCGGGCCTCGCTCCCCTCTCGGCCGAGCTTCCCCCTCCACCCCTACGATGCCCTCATGGATCCCTCCCCTTCGGTGCACATCGAGTACCCGGCAACCAGGCAGGGGACGGATGCTGATTGGTACCACGGGGAGCTGGTGGCTGATCCCTACCGCTGGCTGGAGAACACCGACGACCCTGAGACCAGGGCCTGGATCAAGGCCCAGAACGAGCTCACCGACTCCTTCCTCTCTGCCATCCCCGCCCGCGAGGAGCTGAGGGCGCGTCTGACCGAGCTGTGGGACTACCCCAAGATGGGAGCCCCGTTCGAACGGGGGGGGACCTGGTTCCAGCTGCGCAACACCGGCCTCCAGGACCAGCCGGTCGTCCATGTGATGGACCGGCCCGGGGAGGCCGGCCGGGTCCTGCTCGACCCCAACCAGCTCTCCCCGGACGGCACGGTGGCCGTGACCGGGCTGGGGGTGACCGAGGACGGGAAGCTGGCTGCCTACGCCACCAGCCAGGCGGGCTCCGACTGGATGACCTGGCGGGTGAGGGATGTGGCCAGCGGGGAGGACCTGGCCGACGTGGTCGAGTGGTCCAAGTTCTCGGGGGCGTCGTGGCTGCCTGACCGCTCCGGCTTCTACTACTCCGCTCCGGACCCGCCGGAGCCGGGGAAGGAGTACTTGAGCGAGAGCCGTCACCTGCGGGTACGGCTGCACCGGTTGGGCACCCCCCAGGAGGCCGACGAGCTCTTCTACGAGGCGCCCGACGAGCCCGAGTGGCTGCCCAGCGCCGAGGTGACCCCTGACGGGCGCTTCGTGGTGCTCACCATCAGCCGGGGCACCTTCCCCGAGCACCAGGTGCACGTGCTGGACCGGGAGGACCCCGGCTCAGGGCTGGTGGGCGTGGCTCCGGGCTTTGACTGCCAGGCCGAGGTCGTGGCCAACGTGGGGCGCACCTTCTACCTGCTGACCGACGAGGGCGCTGAGCGCCGAAGGGTCGTTTCCGTGGTCCTGGACCGTCCCCGGGACTGGCGAGAGGTCGTACCCGAGTCCAGCCACACCCTGGTGGGTGTGCACCACTGCGGTGGCCGCCTGGTCTGCCACTACCTGCAGCATGCTCGGTCCGCCCTGGAGGTGTGCGACCTCGAAGGGCGACGGCTCGGGGCCATCGACCTCCCCGGGATCGTCTCGGTCGTAGCCATC
Source organism: Actinomycetota bacterium (assembly GCA_021325455.1). Classification (GTDB taxonomy): domain Bacteria; phylum Actinomycetota; class Acidimicrobiia; order Acidimicrobiales; family JAJPHD01; genus JAJPHD01. The sequence continues at coordinate 49,855 of JAJPHD010000017.1, read as the reverse complement.
GCCGGCCGGCCCCGAAGCGACCTCCTGCACTTCTCCCTCACCTCCTTCACCGAGTCCGGCTCGGTATGGTCCCACGACCTCGCCTCGGGGGAGACCGCGCTCCTCCACCCCTCAACGGCCCGGGTCGACCCCACGCGCCTGGTTACCGAGCAGGTGCGGGCCAGGTCGGCGGACGGGACCGAGGTGCCCATGTTCCTCACGCACCGCACGGACGTGGTCCCCAACGGTGACGTCCCCACCTTGCTGTGGGGCTACGGGGGCTACAACATCCCGGTCACCCCCTCCTTCTCGGTCACCTGGGCCGCCTGGGTGGAGCGCGGCGGCCTCCTGGCCGTGGCCAATCTTCGGGGGGGCGGTGAGTACGGTCGGGCGTGGTACGAGGCCGGCCGGCTCGAGCACAAGCAGAATGTCTTCGACGACTTCTGCGCCTGCGCCCGCCATCTGGAGGCATCGGGATGGTCCCGGGCAGGGCGCATCGCCATGAACGGCGGTTCCAACGGCGGCCTGCTGGTGGGCGCCTGCCTCACCCAGCACCCCGAACTGTTCGGGGCCGCCGTCCCCGAGGTGGGGGTGCTCGACCTGTTGAGGTTCCATCGCTTCACGATCGGCTGGGCCTGGACCAGCGACTTCGGCAACCCCGACGACCCGGACCAGTACCGCTTCATACGCTCCTGGTCGCCCCTGCACAACGTGGTACCCGGGCGCAGCTACCCGCCCACCTTGATCATGACCGGCGACCATGACGACCGGGTGGTTCCCGGCCACTCCCTCAAGTTCGCCGCTGCCCTTCAGGCCGCCCACGGAGGCGAAGCGCCCGTCCTGCTGCGGGTGGAGACATCGGCTGGGCACGGGGCGGGAAAGCCGACCAGCAAGAGCATCGCCGAGCGAGCCGACTTCCTCGCCTTCCTGGAGTGGGCGGTGGGAGGCTAGCCGACCCCGGTGGCCGGCCCCCGGGCCGTGCGGCGGGGACGGCCAGAGCCCCCAGCCGGCCAGAGGTCCCAGTTGGAGCCTCATCGGCGGGTCCAGAGGCCCTTTAGTCCATGCTGGGAATAAACCTGAGCGGCTTACTGTCAAAATAGGCGACAAGCCCGTACAGGGCCGGCGAAAGGAGGTGTTGCGACATGCTGATGAGGTTTGATCCCTTCCGAGAGCTGGACCGTCTGGGCCAGCAGCTGTGGAGCCGGAACGGGCTCTGGGGCAGCCGTGACGGCTTCTGGGCCGCAGCGGCCCCGCTGGACGCCTATCGACAGGGTGACCGCTTCGTGGTCCAGGTCGACCTGCCGGGTGTGGAGCCCTCCTCCATCGACGTCTCGGTCGACCGCAACGTCTTGACCATCAAGGCCGACCGGTCCTGGGCACCCGCCGAGGTGGACGAGGTCCTGGTGTCGGAGCGTCCCCGGGGCAGCTTCTCCCGCCAGCTCTTCCTCGGCGAGGCTCTGGACGCCGATGCGATAGAGGCCTCCTACGACCAGGGAGTGCTCACCCTGGCCATCCCCGTGGCTGATTCCGCCAAGCCCCGGCGGGTGGCCGTCACCGTCGGCTCGGCCCCCGAGCTCAACGCAGCCTGAACGGCGGCCCTTCGCCAGCACGGCCCGGGCCCGGGTCGACAGGGCCCGGGCCCAGTCGCCCGCCCGCCGGGCTCCACCACCGTCTGGCGAAGCACCCCGGTCCAGGCCCGCCCGCCGGCTCCACCACCGTCTGGCGAAGCACCCCGGGCCGGGCCGGCTCGCCGGGCTGCCTATCGAGCCAGGTCCCGCCGTCGCCTAACGGACCTCTGAGCCGAGGTCGGCGTCTCCCGGGTGCCGGTGAGGCATGGAAGCTGCCGGGATACGGCCCAACCGCCCGGCCTGGTAGTCCTCCAGGGCCTGGATGATCTCGTCCTTGCTGTTCATGACGAAGGGCCCGTAGTGGACTACGGGCTCGCGTATGGGCAGCCCCCCGAGCACCAGGACCTCCATGTAGGGGATGTGGCTGTCCTGCCGGGGGGAGGCAGCGAGGCTGAGGAAGTCCCCGGGCCCGAACACCGCCAGCTGGCCCGTGCCGACCGGCCGCCCTGCGGCCCCGGCACTGCCCTGCCCGGCCAGCACGTAGGCCAGAGCATTGAAGTCAGCCGGCCAGGGGAGCGCCAGCCTGGCTCCCGGGCTGAGGCTCGCATGCAGGTAGGTGATGGGCGTGAAGGTGGAGCCTGGGCCCTTGTGGCCTGCCACCTCGCCCGCTATCACCCTGACCAGGGCCCCCCCGTCCTCGGTGGTGAGGAGGGTGGCCTCCCTGCCCCTGATGTCCTGGTAGCGCGGCGGGTTCCACTTGTTCGCCCTGGGCAGGTTGACCCAGAGCTGGACCCCGTGGAAGAGCCCCCCGGAGGCCACCAGGAACTCAGGCGGGCTCTCGATGTGCAGGATCCCCGCACCGGCGGTCATCCACTGGGTGTCGCCGTTGGTGATACGGCCCCCGCCCCCGTTCGAGTCCTGGTGGTCGAAGACGCCATCGATCATGTAGGTGACGGTCTCGAACCCCCGGTGTGGGTGCCACGGTGTCCCTTTGGGCTCACCCGGGGCGTACTCCACCTCTCCCATCTGGTCCATGTGGATGAAGGGGTCGAGGTCAGACAGGGCCACCCCGGCAAAGGCCCGCCGCACCGGGAAGCCCTCACCCTCGAGGGCCGCCGGCGCGCTGGTAACCGAGCGTACCGGGCGCTCCTTCATCACGACGGGGTCCGGGCTCGGGATCCGGGGCAGGGTCAAGATGTCATCAACGGTGATGGCGGGCATCTGCCGCCTCCTTCCTGGGGGTCTGTAGGGCCAAACGATAGTTGTGACCGCAACATTCCCGCTGGCCGATCAAGGGCGGGTGCCGATCCCCACGAGAACCGCATCCACCACTGAGCGGGTGAACCCGTCCGTAACCGGAAGGTGCCGGTGGACGAGGCGATGGTACCCAGGCCCGAACACGAGGTCCATGGCCACCTCCACGTCTGTTCCGGGGTCGATCTCCCCGCGGTCCAGGGCCCGCTCGAACATCCTCCTCCACTGGTCACGGATGGGCTGCACCACCCGCACCTTCCAGGCCAGGGCCAGCACGGGGTCCCCTTGGACCTCGGCGATGAGGCCCGTGAGCGAGCGGGCGATCAGGGGGTCACTCACCGCCCGGCGCCAGTTCCGGAGGGCCTTCAGCAGGTCTCCCCGCAGGTTCCCGGTGTCAGGGAGGGGCTGCAGGGCGAGATAGCGGGTCACGAAGGCATCCAGGGCCACCGCACCCTTGGAGGTCCACCTCCGGTACACCGTGGTCTTGGCCACGCCCGCCCTCGCAGCCACCTCCTCGATCGACATCCTGGCCAGGCCCCGTTCGGCCAGCAGGGCGGCGGCGGCCTCCAGGATGGCCCGGTCGGCCCCCTCGCTGCGGGGCCGGCCCCGGTGAGCACCCGGGAGGCCCATGGTCCCCATGGTCTTGACCCTAGCAAGCGCCTATTACGATACGCTCCGTATCGTAGACGTCCAGCCACTCCAAAGGAGGAACCTATGGGCAGCTCTCTCCCCACGGCCAGGCTGGGCCGGACGGACATGGAGATCAGCCGGGTGGGCTTCGGAGCCTGGGCTCTCGGAGGCGGGGGCTGGGCCTTCGCCTGGGGCTCCCAGGATGACTCGGAGTCCATCGCCGCCATCCGCCACGCCTTGGAGTCCGGCATCAACTGGATAGACACGGCCGCCGTCTATGGGCTCGGTCACTCCGAGGAGGTCGTGGCCAGGGCCGTGTCAGGCCTGGCCCCCGCCGACCGCCCCTACATCTTCACCAAGGCCGGGCTGGTCTGGGACCGACGGGACCCCTCGTCGCCTCCTCGCCGGGTGGGGAACCCCGACAGCCTGCGGGGCGAGGTCGAGGCGTCCCTACGCCGGTTGCAGGTGGAGCGCATCGACCTCTACCAGATGCACTGGCCCGCCGAGGACGGCACCGCCCTCGAGGACTACTGGGCCACCTTCTTGGACCTCAAGCAACAGGGCAAGGTCCGGGCGGTGGGCCTTTCCAACCACGGCGTGGAGCAGCTGGAGGCGGCCGAGAAGCTCGGTCACGTGGACTCCGTCCAGCCCCCCTTCAACCTCATACACCGCCGGGCCGGGGCTGACGTGCTGCCTTGGGCGGCGGCGCACGGGACAGGGGCCATCGTCTACAGCCCCATGGCCTCGGGGCTCCTCACCGGGGCCTTCACCCCCGAACGGGTATCGAGCCTGGACCCCGGCGACTGGCGGAGCCGCCATCCGGACTTCCAGGGAGAGGCTTTGCGGGCCAACCTGAACCTGGCGGAGGCGATCCGGCCCGTAGCCGACCGCCACGGGGTCTCCCCCGCAGCCGTGGCCGTGGCCTGGACCCTGTCCTTCCCGGGCGTCACGGGCGCCATCGTGGGCGCTCGCCGGCCCAGCCAGGTCGATGGCTGGCTCCCGGCTGCCGGCCTCGAGCTGAAGGAGGACGACCTTGCCCACCTGGCCGCAGCCGTCGAGGCGAGCGGTGCCGGTGAGGGACCCAGCGCCCCAGCCGGCTAGGGCCGGGGCGGGGGGCTCACGGGGTGCTGGCGAGCCCTTCTCCGGGAGGGCGGAGGCCCACCAGGTGCCCAAGGGTGTCCACGGCGTCCACGATGAGGTCGCTCTCGGTCGCCAGGACGCTGGCCGAGGGGCCCCTCCCCTCCCCCTCCCCGCCCGCCAGGGCCAGCTGCGTGGAGCGCAAGGGAGGTAGGCAGCCATGGCCCGGGCCGGTGCGAAGGTTCCGAGCCACCGCTGACAGGGCTTCTTCCACCTGGGAGGCCAGCTCGGCGACCTCGGGGTGAGGCGGCCCGCTGGGAACCAGGGCGGCATGGAGGGCCAGCACCCCCCGGACGTAGCGGTGCACGGCCGCCAGCACCCCCCGGGCCACCTCGGGGGAAAGCCCCGCCCCGTTCCCGCCCCTGGGGGAGGAGGGCTCGGAGAGCCAGCGCTGGACGGACGCCTCGGCGTTGGAGCGCGCCAGGCGGGCCTCGAGTCTCGCCCGCTGGAGCCGGGCGGGATCGGGGCCCGAAGGGTCGGCCCAGGCTGCCAGGACGGCACGGCCGTAGCGAGCATCGGTCTCCACCAGCGTCGCCAGGCGCTCGGCCACCACCGCCCGTTCCCAGGTGGGCCAGGCCAGGTAGGCGACGAGGGCCAGGAAGCCCCCACCCAGGGTGTAGACGGCCCGATCGGCGGCCAAGGCTACCTCCGGTTGCCCGGTGAAGGCCAAGAGGGCCACGACCAGGGACGCCACGCAGATGCTGAAGGCGGCGTAGTTGGCAAACAGGAGGGTGATGGCTGCCCAGTAGAGGCCGACGGTGAGCCCGATGAGGGCATCGGGCCCCGGGCGCAACCCGGCAAGGACCGCCGTCACCAGGGCCGCCCCCACCAGGGTTCCCAGGCTCCGGGCCACCCCGCGGGAGGCCGTGGCGGCAAAGTCGGGCTTGAGGACGATCATCACGGTCATGGGGAGCCAGTAGCCGTGGCCAAGGGGAACCAGGTGGGATACGCCCGCAGCCAGTGCCAGCGTCCCCGCCAGCCGGATGGCATGGCGACAGGCCTCCGACCCGAGCGTGAGGTTGGCCCGCAGCATCTCCAGGCGATCTCCCAGCCTCAGGACCTCGGTCCCGGGCCGGCGGGGCACCAGTGAGGCCAGCTCGGCCCCCGGATCGGCAGGGAGGTTCCCCTTGCCGGCTGGGACCCCGGCCAGCCGGACGACCGAGCGCACCGTGCCGGCCAGGGCCTGGGCGGCGTCCCTGGCCTCCCTGGCCAGGGCCTCGTTCCAGCCGGAGCCGTCATCACCGGACCGCCGGGCCAGGAGGTCCAGGTGGGACAGAGCCTCGCGCAGCTGTTGCCTGTCAGCTTCCAATCCCGATGGGGCATGTCCGGACCCGATGGCATCAGCCACCCGGTCCAGCAAGCCCCCTGCGGCCCGGGTGACGGCGTCGAGGTCCCGGACGCCGCCCTCGTCGCCGGCCTCCTGGAGGTGCTGGCGAGCCTGGGACAGGCGGGCCAGCTCCAGGCGGAGGCGCTCGGTCTGGTCCGCCAGGCTCCTGTAGGCAACCATGTCGCCCGCCTCCCCCAAGGGCTGGGGATCACGCATGGTGGCATCGAGGCCCTGGAGGGCCAACGGCTCCAGCAGCCTCCCAGGAGACCCGGCCAGCGAGCGGGCGTGGCTGGCCAGCACCCCGTAGGCCTGGCTCAGGGCCTTGCGCTCGGCAGGGAACCGGCGCAAGGGCCAGATAGCCACCACGAGGAGGGTCTGCAGCAGCCCTCCGGCCAGGACCAGGGCTCCCTGGAGGGCCGCCTCGCCCGGTCCCAGGGAGAACTGGCCGAAGACCACCAGTCCCACCACCGATTGCAAGCCCACGACCGTGGCCGCCTGCCCGAAGGCCACGAGGATCCCGGCGGCGAAGCCCCACGCCGCCGTGAGCACGATTCCCGGTCCGAGAAGGTGGCCGGCGCTGGCGCCCACGAATGCCGACAGGGCCATCCCCCCTGACGCGGCCACAATGACGCCGGCTCGGCTCCGGTACGTGCCCTGCAGGGAGGCGAACCCCCCGGACAGGGCCCCGACCGATGCCGAGACCCCCATGAGGAGCTGGCCGGTGGCAGCTCCCACGACCAGGGGGATGGCCATCCCGAGAGCGGCCCTGGCTCCGGCGCCGGCCGCCAGCTTGGAGCGGTCCACACTCAGGGCGTCCCTCACCACGGACCTGGCCGACCACGCTTTGTTGGCCACCCCGGGAATCTACGACTTGGTGGAGCCGGGCTTCCCCCCGCCGTCGGCCGGGCCAAGCAGCAGGCGGCCATGGGCATAGTCGATGGTGACGGTGCCGAACCGGCTGAGGACGTCCGAGCCCACGAGCCCAGCCAGCCCCCGGCGGGTGACTCCCCGGCGGCGGGGAAGGGCGGGGAAGCTGATCGAGATGAGGTGGTGGGAGGCAAGGGGGACGCTGCCCACGTCCCAGCGGTGGACGCTGACCACACTGGCCGTGGCCGGGCAGTGCACCCCTCCCACCCTCACGTGCCGGCTGGCGACGCCCAGATGAAGCCTCCCTGCCAGCGAGGAGGAGATGGCGGAGGTAGAGGCCCCGGTGTCGACGACGAAGGGAAAGGGCCCCCGGCCGTCCACCCTCACCGGAGCGAAGGCGGCCACCTCTCCCAGGGCTCGCACCACAACCAGCCGGGCCACGCCATCGCGCCCCCTCCGGGCCGGGACGGGCGCCAGGGTGGCCCGACCGGCCCGGTAGTCCACCGTGAGGGCCGAGAGCCTGCTCATGACATCGGAGCCGAGCAGCCCGTCCACCTGCTCTCCGGACGCGCCGATGTCGAGCTCGAGGCTGGCCACCCGGGCCGCGGGCAGCTGGAGCCGGCCCACCCTCCAACGGCTGACCCGCACGGCCCGGGGCCGGGTGGTGCATCCCACGCCGCTCAGAGGCTGGGAGAAGGAAGGGGCCCGGGCCAGGTGCAGTGACCGGGCCAGCGCCGGTGCCACTATCGACACGGCTGCCCCGGAGTCCACCAGGAAGGGATAGGGGCCGCGGCCGGCAATGCTCACCGCCGCCACCAGCAGGGTGGCGTGCTGAGGGCCACGCAGGACCCGGACGGCGAACTCGTCGTGGGGAAAGCCCCGGGGCAACGGTGGGGGAACCAGCGCCGGCCGCCCGCAGGAAGCGAGCAACGCCGCCGAGCAGACAGCCCCAGCCAGCAGGGCCGGCCGGCCCCACCGGCGGCCCCGGGTCCCGAGGGGGCCGGAAGGGACTGCCGTCACGGGCCCGGTCTACCCTCCGGCCGGCCGGCCTCCACCAGAGCTACCTGCTATATGCAATAATTTCCTTGTGCCATCATCGATCGCTCCTGGGGGCACCGTCGACCCGGTCATAGACGCCGTGCTACGGGCCAGTCGGGCTCTCGTCGCCGTGGCCGCCCGGTCCCTCGCCGGCATGGCCGAGGACGTGACCCTCCCTCAGTACCGGGCACTGGTGGTCCTGGCTGCCCGGGGCCCTCAAGGGGTGGGGCCCCTGGCTGCTGCCCTCGGCGTGGCCCCCTCCACCGCCACCCGCATGGTCGATCGCCTGGTGAAGAAAAGCCTCGTCCGCCGGCGCACCTCGCCGCGGGACCGCCGCCAGGTGGTGCTGGCCCTCACTCCCGCCGGGCGGAGGCTGATAGAGGAGGTCACTGAGAGGAGGCGGGCCGAGATCGCCCGGGTGGTGGCGACCATCCCGCCGGAGCGACGGGACCGCCTGGTGGAATCGCTCTCGGCCTTCGCCGATGGCGCCGGCGAGGTCCCCGACCAGGACTGGGCGGCGGGCTGGGAGCTGTGACGCCCGACCAGCGCCCCGGCAGCCGGGTCGGCGGCCCCGAGCCCAGCTCCTTCCCCCTGGCTCTGCCGCCCACGGTGCGGACCCGGCTGCGGTCCCTCACCAGCACTGCCTCCCGACACCTGCGCTCCGCCACCTACCTGCGCAAGTGGCTCATCCTCGGGGTGCTGGTGGGCGTGATCGCTGGCCTCGGAGCGGTGGCCTTCTACCAGAGCCTCACCCTGGCAACCCACCTGTTCCTCACGGACCTGGCCGGCTACCAGGTTCCCACCCCCGCCGGTGAGGGATTCCTCCACGGGTCGGCCGCCTTCCCCCGCCCGTGGGCCCTCCCCCTCATCGTGGGCCTGGGCGGTCTCCTCTCCGGCCTGCTCGTCTTCACCCTGGCCCCCGAGGCGGAAGGGCACGGTACCGACGCCGCCATCTCGGCCGTGCATGTCAACCCCCGGGGGGTGAGGGCGCGGGCGGTGGCGGTGAAGATCGTGGCCTCTGCTCTCACCATCGGCTCGGGGGGATCGGGGGGTCGGGAGGGGCCCACCGCCCAGATCAGCGCCGGGTTCGGCTCGCTCCTCGCCCGGGTGCTCGACCTGTCGCCCAGCGACGGTCGCATAGCTGTGGCCATAGGCATCGGGTCGGGCATCGGCTCCATCTTCAGCGCCCCTCTGGGCGGGGCCCTGCTCTCGGCCGAGATCCTCTACCGGGACGACATCGAGGTGGAGGCGCTCATCCCGTCCATCATCGCCTCGATCATCGGCTTCACGGTCTTCGGAGCGTTCATGGGCTACCAGCCCCTGTTCGGCTTCGCCGCCCCCGGGTACCACTTCACCCACCCTCTCCAGCTGGCCTGGTACGCGCTGATCGGCGTGGTTGGCGGCTTCGTCGGACTGGCCTACTCCAAGGGCTTCTACGGGCTGACGGATGCCTTCAAGCGCCTGCCGGTCCCCCGCCATCTGAGGCCCGCCATCGGCGGGCTGCTCACCGGCTCCCTGGCGGTGGCCATCCCCCAGGTCCTGGGCACCGGCTATGGGTGGATCCAGCGCAGCCTCGGCCACCAGCTCCTCGGCCTTCCTCTGTGGGTGGTGTTGGTCCTGCCCCTGGCCAAGATCCTGGCCACCTCCTTCTCCATAGGGTCAGGCGGGTCCGGAGGGATCTTCGGCCCCGGCATGGTGATCGGAGCCTTCACCGGAGCCGCCGTGTGGAGGCTCCTCGCCCCGGTGGCTCCCGGCGTGCCCCACGGTCCCGCCCCCTTCGTGATCGTGGGCATGATGGCCACCTTCGGGGCCATCTCGCGGGCCCCCCTGGCAGTGATGCTGATGGTCGCCGAGATGACGGGGACCCTTGCCGCCCTGGCCCCGGCCATGATCGCCGTGGGGCTGGCCACCCTGATCGTGCGCCGGGCCGACGACACCATCTATCGCAGCCAGCTCCGCAGCCGGGCCGAGGCCCCCGCCCACCGGGTCCGCCAGACCATGCCCCTCCTCGGCACCTTGGACGTGGCCGAGTTCATGGCCGTCCCCCGGGTGGTCTTCACGGGGCGCAACAGCGTGGGGGAGGCGGCCGCCAAGCTGGAGCGCGAGCAGCTGCCGGGTGCCCCCGTGGTGGACGAACGGGGAGCCTTCATCGGCGTGGTGCGCCGGCCGGCCCTGGCCGAGCGGGCCGTGACCCTTCCGGACGCCGATGTGGCCAGGGAAGCCGACCTGACCGCACCGACGACCACCGCCGGGGCCAAGCTCGACTCGGCCCTGGCCTCCCTGATGGACGCCCGGGACAGCTGGGTCCCGGTCCTCGACGACGACCGACAGGTGGTGGGGATCCTCACCACCTCGGCCGTGGTCCGGGGCTACCGGGCCGGGCTGCGGGCCAACCTGCGCAACGTCTCCCAGGAGACGAGGGACGCCGTGGTGGTGGACCACCAGGTGGCAGAGGGCGCCCCCCTGGCCGGCAAGCCGCTCCGCCAGGCCCACCTGCCGGTCGGAACGATCGTCATGACCCTGCAGCGGGGGAGCGAGCCGTTGCTGCCCCGGGGGGACAGCGTCCTCCAACCCGGCGACCGGGTGGGCATCCTCACCCACCGGGCCGACGCCGACCTGGTCCGCAGCCTCCTCGGTGAGCCGGAGGCCAGGGATGGCACGACAGCCCCACAGGGTGCGCAGGAGGGGACACAGGAGGAGGGCCCCGCCCGCCATCAATGAGGCGGCCAGCCCCTGCCCACGTTGACCCTCCCCCGGCCGCGAACCGAGGGCGTGGGCCTCTCCCTCGGGGACGGGACGGCCCGTGCTGGCCACCCCCGGCGGGCCCGCCGGGCCGAGGGCACGAGGAGCAGACCAGGAGCGCTAGAGGGACATGGAGACGAGCCGGGCCGCCACCGCGCCGCCCGCCGTCACGGCTGCCACCCCCCAACGGCTGGCCCGGGGGAGCGACCGCCAGGCCAGCAGGGTGGCGGCCAGATCGATGGCGTCGGCCAGGCCTCCCGCCTCCACCCATCCCCTCACGGGGGCATCGTGGCGCATGGCCAGGATGGCCCCCAGCCCGAGGGCCATGTCCCGCCCAGCCAGGGCCCGGCCGAGCACCGCCGCTCCCCTGTCTTCTCCGGTCCATGCCCGGGACAGGGGGACGGGGGCCGCCATGGCCGCCGCCCCGACGCCGATCCGTATGCCAGCCAGGGCCTTTGCCCCCCACCTTGCAGTGCCGCTGCTCAGTCTCATCATGCACCAGCCATAGCAGGGATTGGCAGAACGTGTGGGTAGAATGTTACGATTGCATGACTGCCTCGCTTCCGGCCCCTCGCATGAGTCGGTCATGGGGTGGGGTCCGGGAGCCCGGTTCGTCAGAGACTGGTCTTCGAGCCCCAGGCAGGAGACCCACAACAGAGAGCCCTACCAGCTACAACGACCACAGATCGCCATGCCTATGACAGCCGGGCGACCCGATCCGACCGCTTGGCCGGGCCGGGGGGCAGCCACGCCGTTTCCCCCATCTGAAGAGCAGGCGGGCCCTGATGGCAGGATGCATGCCAGGGACCGCTACCGTCTGGTCGGGACGCGCCTGGCCGGCGGTCGCGCGATCCCCCACGGGCCAGAGGCGACCTGGCAGACTCGAACGGTCCTCCGGCATACCGGGTCCGGAACTGACGGAAAGGAAAGCAGCCACCCATGAGGATCCTCGTACTTGGCGGTGACGGTTACCTCGGTTGGCCCACCGCCCTTCACCTGTCCCGGCGGGGGCACGACGTGGGAGTCGTCGACAACCAGGTGCGTCGCCACTACGACCTGGAGATGGGTGTGGACTCCCTCGTCCCCATCGCCCGCCTGCAGCGGCGGGTCCAGTGCTGGGAGGAGGTGGCGGGCCGGACCCTCGGGCTGTACATCGGAGACCTCACCGATCCCGCCTTCGTCTCCTCCACCCTGGCCGACGCCAGGCCGGAGGCCATCGTGCACTTCGCCGAGCAGCGGTCCGCCCCCTACTCGATGATCGACCGGGCCCATGCCGTCTACACCCAGGTCAACAACGTGGTCGGCACCCTCAACCTGCTCTATGCCATAGCCGACCAGGACCCCTCCATCCACCTCGTGAAGCTGGGCTCCATGGGCGAGTATGGCACCCCCAACATCGACATCGAAGAGGGCTTCATCGAGATCCACCACCGGGGGAGGACGGACACCCTCCCCTACCCCAAGTCACCGGGGTCCTTCTACCACCTGTCCAAGGTACACGACTCCCACAACATCCACTTCGCCTGCAAGATCTGGGGACTGCGGTCCACCGATCTCAACCAGGGCGTGGTGTACGGCCAGCAGACCGAGGAGACGGCCCTCCACCCTGACCTGGCCACCCGCTTCGACTACGACGGCGTCTTCGGGACGGTCCTCAACCGCTTCGTCATCCAGGCCGTGGTGGGGCACCCGTTGACGGTCTACGGCAAGGGGAACCAGACGAGGGGCATGCTCGACATCCGGGACACCCTGGCCTGCATCGAGTTGGCCCTGCTCAACCCCCCGGCCGAGGGCGAGTACCGGGTCTTCAACCAGTTCACCGAGTCCTTCTCCGTGAACCAGATGGCCGACATGGTGGCAAAGGTGGTGCCGGGCGAGCATCGCATCGACCACCTCACCGACCCCCGGGTGGAGCTCGAGGACCACTACTACCGGGCAGCCCACACCAAGCTGCTCGACCTCGGCCTCGTGCCTCATCTTCTCGACGACGACCTCATCACCTCCCTGGCCCAGGTGGTCGAGCGTTACCGGGACCGGGTCATCGACGCGGCCATCCGGCCCACGGTGGAATGGCGCCGGACCCAGTCGACGGTGAGCGCCCCGGCCCGGGCCTCATAGGGCCCACCCATGCGCTTCCTCCCCCTTACCGCCACCGCCGACCCTCTGACCGAGGTCCGGGCGCCATCCGGTCCGTCCTGGACCGCGGGGCCCATCGATGCTGACGCCCTCTCCGACTTCACCGCCCGCTACGGGGCCCCCGATCTCGGCCCCGTGGTGGTGGTGATCCCCGCCTACAACGAGGAGGGGAGCATCGGGTCAGTGGTGGAGAGGATCCCGCCCACGGTTGGGGGGTACGCCACCTCGGCCCTGGTGGTTGTGGATGGGGCCACCGATGCCACGGCCCAGGTGGCCGAGGAGCACGGCGCCTACACGTGCCGGGCCAGGGCCAAGCGAGGCCAGGGCGCCGCCCTCCGCCTCGGGTACAAGGTGGCCGTTGACCACGGTGCCCGTTACATAGTCGTGGTGGACGCCGACGGCCAGTACGACCCGAGGCAGATGGACACGGTGGCTGCGCCCATCATGGAGGGCTGGGCGGACCTGGTCCTCGGGTCCCGGCGCCTGGGCCATGCCCATGTCGACGACCGGGTGCGCTACGCCGGCGTGGTGTTCTTCTCGGCGCTCATCTCGGTCCTTACCGGTGTGCGCATCACCGACTCCTCGTCCGGCTTCAAGGCCCTCTCGGCCGAGGTGGCCTCCGCCGTGCGGCTCGATGAGCCCCAGTACCAGGCGGCAGAGCTGTTGCTCGAGACCATCGGCCGCAAGTTCAAGGTCGTCGAGGTGCCGGTGACGATGCGGCCCCGGTCCTCGGGCAAGACCAAGAAGGGCCCCAACCTCCTCTACGGGGCCCATTACGCCAGGGTCATCCTCTCCACCTGGTGGAAGTGGCGGTGAGCAGCCCCCGGGTCCTCGTGACCGGGGGATCGGGGTTCATCGGCCAGCACCTGGTGGCCCACCTTCGCTCCGAAGGCGTCGAGGTGGTGGTGGCCGACAAGGTCCCCCATCCCGACCCGACCGTGCCCTGCGTAGGGGGCGACCTGTGCGACCCGGCAGTGGTGGAGAGAGCCGTCGGCCCAGGGACCGAGGTCGTCTACCACCTGGCCGCCATGACCTCGGTCCTCGGGTCGGTGCAGCGGCCCCAGGAGGTCTACGAGACCAACGTGGCCATGACGGCGGCCCTCCTGGAGCGCGCCCGGGCCGTCGGGGTGTCGCATTTTGTCCTGGCCTCCACCAACGCCGTGGTGGGGGGTGGCCTCAACGGTGCCGACCCGGCCACCACCGCCATCTCCGAGACGACCCCCTTGCGCCCCCTCACCCCCTACGGGGGCACGAAGGCGGCCGGGGAGATGCTGGCCAGCGCCTACGCCGGGGCTTACGGGATGGGCACCTGCGCGGTCCGCCTCACCAACATCTACGGGCCGGGCATGGGCGGCAAGGACTCGGTCATCCCCCGCCTCATGCGCGCCGCCCTCTCGGGGGGGGTCCTCTCCATATACGGGGACGGTCTCCAGAAGAGGGACTACCTGCACGTGTCGGATGCCGTGCAGGCCCTGCTGCTGGCGGCCAAGATCCCCGAGCCGGGCCCGCTGGTGGTGGGCACCGGGCACTCCACCTCCGTGCTGGAGCTGCTGGAGGCGGCCCGTCAGGTGACGGGCCGGGCCATACCCGCCACCCACGTGGACCCCAAGCCGGGAGAGATGGCGGCTGTGGTGGTCGATACCTCCCGGGCCCGCTCCTACGGCTTCCAACCCACCGTGGAGCTGCGGGAGGGGCTGGCGGGGACCTGGGCCGACTTCCAGGCCCGGGAGGGCTGACCCCCCCGAAGGAGCCGGCGCTACCGGGTGTCGACGACCCGGAACGCCTCTGCCAGGCGTCCGTCGGGCAGGCCAGCCGCCGCCGCGACCGAGCCCAGCCAGCCCTTGATCATGCCGCTCAGGTCGTCGATCTCGACCATCTGGCTGACGTGCCTGCGCAAGGCGGCCAGCTTGCGGTCCACCACATCGGTGACGTCCACCGCCACCATCCCGTAGCCCACCGAATCGGCCCACTGGCCCTCGGGGGGGCCTCCCATCAGCCACACCTCGGGGACCACGTGGGCGGCCAGGCCCTCGGCTGCCAGCTCGGGGTGGGCGAACTGGTTCCGGGCATCCGGGTACACGGCGCAAAGCGTCGCCTCGCCCGTGGCCAGGTGATCGGGGTGGCTGGCGTATATGCGGTCCAGGTTGCGCAGGGGTGACTGGGTGAGGACCCGCTGGGGCCTGACCTGGCGGACAAGGCGGGCGATGTCGCGGCGCAGGTCCAGGGACGGGCTCAGCCTGCCGTCGGGGTAACCCAGGAAGACCACCTCCGAGACGCCCAGCTCAGCCGCCGCCTCCTGCTGCTCGGCCCTCCTGATACGGGGGATCTCCTCCCTGGCCACGGCAGGGTCGAACCCCCCGGCGTCTCCGTCTGTCACCACCGCATAGGTGACCTTCGTGCCCGCCTCCACCCAGCGGGCCACCGTGCCGGCGGCGCCGAAGTCGATGTCGTCGGGATGGGCGAAGACCGCCAGCGCCCGGTCAACCTGGTCGTCGGGGAGCACGGCCCGCCACCCTACCGGGGGCCCGCCGGTGATCGCCTAGGCGGCGTCCTCCTGGGGACGCCACTTGGCCAGCTCCCCCAGCCTGGGGTCGTTGGAGAAGACCTCCACGATGGGCAGCTGGAGGCCCAGCCGACGCTGGATGCGCTCCACCTCGGCCCGCTGGTCCCACAGCACCAACGTGGCCACCACGCCCCTCTCGCCGGCTCGCGCCGTTCGCCCGGAACGGTGAAGGTAGGACTTGTGGTCCTCGGGGGGGTCGTAGTGCACCACCACGTCCACCGCCTCGATGTCGAGCCCCCTGGCAGCCACGTCCGTGGCCACCAGCGCCGCCAGCTTGCCCCGGGCGAAGTCCGCCAGCGCCCTCTCCCTCGCCGACTGGCGCAGGTCGCCGTGGATGGCGGCCGCCTTCACCCCTTCCTGGCGCAACTGGCCGGCCAAGCGGTCCGCTCCCCGCTTGGTCCGCACGAAGAGAAGGGTCTTGTAGCCGCCCCGGGCGATGGCCGCCGCCACGCGAGCCTTGTCCATCTGGTGCACGGCCAGGAACCGGTGCTCCATCTCCTCAACCGTGGGCTGGGGTGAGGAGACCTCGTGACGCACCGGGTCCCGCAGGTAGTTGCGGACCAGGTAGCGCACATCGCTGTCCAAGGTGGCGGAGAACAGCATGGTCTGGTGCTCACCGCCCACCCGGCGCAGGATCCACTCCACCTGCGGGATGAACCCCATGTCGGCCATGCGGTCGGCCTCGTCGATGACCAGGGTCGAGACCTCGGCCAACGAGCACTCCCCCCGCTCCTCCAAGTCGATGAGGCGCCCGGGCGTGGCCACCACGACGTCCACCCCCTTGCGCAGGCTGGCCACCTGGCTGTCCATGGGCACGCCTCCGTACACGGTGAGAACCCGCCGGCCCACCTTCTGGCCCAACGGGCGCAGCACCGATCCCACCTGGGTGGCCAGCTCCCGGGTGGGCACCAGGACGAGGGCCCGGGGGTGACGGGACGGGGCCCGCTCGGCGCCTTGGAGCCGTTGCAGCAAGGGGAGGCCGAAGGCCAAGGTCTTGCCCGACCCGGTCTTGGCCTTGCCGCACACGTCACGCCCGGCCAGGCCGTCGGGGATGGTGAGGCCCTGGATCGGGAAGGGGTGGGTGATGCCCTGCTCCTCGAGGGCCGATACCAGCTCGGCCGTCAGACCCAGCTGGTTGAACGTAGTAGTCATGCCTTCTTTCGCGCGGGATGTCGACAGGGCAATTTCGCCAGTTATACGACCAGATTATAGGCGAAATGGTTCCTCCCCCTCCCCCCACGGCCTCCCGCAGGCCTTGACCGGCACCGGCCCGCCCGCACACAATCACCGTCGTGCCAGTGGTGTCCCGGTGAAGTTCGGAATCTTCTACGAGCACCAGCTCCCGAGGCCCTGGCACGAGGGGGACGAGCACCGGCTCCTCCGGGAGGCCCTGGAGCAGGTCGAGCTGGCTGATCGCCTCGGCATCGACCACGTATGGGAGGTCGAGCACCATTTCCTGGAGGAGTACTCCCACTCCTCCGCCCCGGAGGTCTTCCTGGGGGCGGTGAGCCAGCGCACCCGCCGCATCCGCATCGGCCACGGGATCGTCGCCCTGCCCCACCCGTACAACCATCCGGCCCGGGTGGCCGAGAGGGCAGCCACCTTGGACCTCATCTCCGACGGACGGGTGGAGCTGGGCACCGGGGAGACCTCCTCCGAGGTGGAGCTGGCGGGGTTCGGCGTGGCCAGGGAGGAGAAGCGGGCCCGCTGGGCGGAGGCGCTCGACGCCCTGACCCGCATGTTCGTCGAGGAGCCCTTCGCCGGCTACGACGGGGCCTACCTCCAGATGCCCCCCCGCAACGTGGTCCCCAAGCCTCTGCAGCGCCCGCACCCGCCCCTGTGGGTGGCCTGCTCACGGCGCGACACCATCCATCTGGCCGCCACCAAGGGCCTCGGAGCCCTCTCGTTCTCCTTCGTGGAGCCCTCGGAGGCCAAGGTGTGGGTCGACGACTACTACGCCACCCTGGCCTCGGCCGAGTGCGTACCCGCCGGCTTCTCCGTCAACCCCAACCTGGCCGTGGTGCTGCCCTTCATGTGCCACCGCGACGAGGAGACGGCCATCGAGCGGGGCTTGGACGGCGGGCACTTCTTCGGGTACTCCCTCGCCCACTACTACGTGTTCGGCAGCCACCAGCCGGGGCGGACCGACCTGTGGTCCGAGTTCCAGGCCAACCGCTCGGGCTGGGGCTTCGACCGCCAGGTAGCCGCCAGGACGGGCCAGATCCTCGGGGCCCAGCTCCTGGAGCAAGGCCTCGGGTCCCTGCGGGGGGCGATCGGGACGCCCCGCCAGATCCGGGACCTGCTGAGGGGGTACGCCGATGCCGGCGTCGACCAGGTGGTCTTCGTGAGCCAGGCCGGCCGCAACCACCACGATCACATCTGCGAGTCGATGGAGCTCTTCGCCCAGGAGGTCATGCCCGAGCTCCACGACGAGGAGCCGGTCCGGGAGGCGGCCAAGGCCGAGCGCCTGGGCCCGGCCGTGGAGGCGGCCCTGGCCCGCCGGCCCCCGCCCCGGCAGGCGCCACCTCACACCGTGCGGGCCGCAGGCCGCACCTGAGCCACCGGCCGGCGCCCGCCGACTGCATGACGGTGGGCCCGAGCCCCTACCCTCATAGCTCGTGGCCTGCTGCCTAGCCACGCTGCCTGCTTCCCTCGCCACACCGGGCCCCGGTCCTTCGCCGCCGGTCACGACGCGGGTCCTGCTGCTCGGCTGGCAGCTCGAGCCCCTGGCCCTGGTGGCCCTGGCCGTAACCCTGGCCTGCGCCGCCGCCTACGTAGCGGGCGTCCGGCGGCTGGCCAGGCGGGGCCACCGCTGGAACCCTTGGAGGACGGCCGCCTTCCTGGGCGCCATGGCCGTGGTGGTCATTGCCGTCAACTCCGGCGTGGCCGCCTACGACGACCGGACCTTCTACATGCACGTCATCCAGCACCTGCTGCTGATGATGGCGGCAGGAGCGCTGATCGCCCTGTCGGCGCCCGTGACGCTGCTGCTGCAGGCCGGCAGCCGCTCGACCCAGACCCGGGCCCTGCGCGTGCTCAACAGCTCTCCGGTCCAGCTCCTCACCTTCCCCGGGGTGTCCTGGGTCCTCGGCTTCGGGTCCATGTACGCCTACTTCCTCACCCCCATCTACGCCTACACGCTGCGCCACCCCCTGGTGCACGACCTGAGCCACCTGGAGTTCCTCGTCGCCGGTGTCCTCTACTGGATGCCGGTGGTGGGCGTGGACCGCTCCCGCTGGCAGATGCCCTACCCGATCCGGCTCTTCTATGTCTTCCTCGGCATCCCCTTCGCCTCCTTCCTGGGCGTGGCCCTCATCTCGACCAGCCGGACCCTCTCCCCCGCCCACACCGTGGCCGACATCCACACCGGTGGGGCCATCCTGTGGGTCATGGAGGGCATGGGCCATGCCACCGCCCTCCTCATCATCGCCGTGCAGTGGGCTCGCCACGAGGAGCGCCGCTCGCAACGCGAGAGCCGGCGGATGGTCGAGACCGGCGCCTACGAGGCGCAGCTGGCTGCCTACCGGGCCGCCATGGCCGCCGCCGGGCATCCCGTGAGTGCCCCCCGAACGGTTGGCGGGCCTGCCCCCTCGCCCCGACCCGTCGGCCAGCCGCCCCGTCCCCCGGCTGGCGACCGGCCATGATCGGCAACCGCCGCCCGTCGCCTGCGGCCCAGCTCCCCCGTTGGAGCCGGGAGCGCCTGGAGGCAGACCGTCGCCAGGCCTGGCGCTTCCAGGTGGCGATGGTCGTATTGCTGGTGGCTGTGATCATCGGCATCTTCCTCTTGGTGAGGGCGCGGGGCAACAGGCACCTGGGCAGCGCCCCACCCGTGACCGTCACCGGGCTGCGCCAGGACCGCCCCCTCCCCTATGTCCCCCTGACCAGCGAGAGCGGGGCGCCCACCTCGCTGCTCGCCTACCGGGGCAAGGTGGTGGTCCTGGCCCCCGTGCTCAGCGAGTGCACCGGGACCTGCCCCTATACCATCGCCGCCCTCGAGCGGGTCCAGCACTACGTGACCCAGGCCGGCCTGGGCGGCCGGGTGGCCATTGTCCAAGTCAGCCTGGACCCCTCCCTCGACACCCCGGCCCGCCTCCGGTCCTTCTCCCAGGTGACCGGCATATCCTGGCCCCTTCTCACCGGCAGCCCGTCCAACGTGTACCGGCTGTGGCGGTTCCTCGGCATCTCCCACGAGCGGGTGGCCCCGGGCGCCACGACCAGGGACTGGCAGACGGGCCAGCCCGCCAGCTACGCCGTGCGCCACAACGATGCCCTCTATTTCCTGAGCCCCAAGGGCCGGGTACGGATCGCCACCTTCGGCCCCGGGAAGGCGTCCCTCGACGCTGACCTCCACCACCTCCTGGTGCTGGAGGGGATCCCCCATCAGCACAGCCCCTCGACAGGCTGGACCGTCCGCCAGGCCCTGGGGAACCTCGAGGTCCTCCTGGACCAGCGGATACCGCTCCGCCACTGAGGGCCGGCGGGCGGTCCTAGAGCTGGTGGCGGGGGCACCACCAGGTGGTCCTCCCTCCCACCGTGGCCCGCTGCAAGGCGAACCCGTCCCTGGGACAGCGCCCGCCAGCCCGGCGTTCGGCTTGCAGGTCGCCGGTGTGGGACCCCCCTCGTTCCATCAACAGGGCCAGGCCGGAGCGAAGGCTCCGGTGGAGGCGGCGGCTCTCGGCGGCCGAGAGCGAGCCCGCCGGCCTGCGGGGGTCCAGGCCCGCCCGCCACAGCAACTCGTCGGCGATCAGGTTGCCCACGCCGGCGATGCGGGCCTGGTCCATGAGCCGGGCCTTCAGGGCGACCCGGCTGGTACCGAGGGCGGCACGGAGCTCGGCCAGCCCGATCCTGGTGGCATCCGGGCCGAGCCTGCCCTCGTCGGGGTCCAGCTCGACCCCTCCCAGCCGGCGGGGGTCCTGGACCACCAGCTGCCCTCCGCCGGAGAAGCCCAGCCAGAACCGGCACCATCGCAGCTCCTGACGCTCGCTGGAGTAGAGAAGGCGCTCCACCCCCGGTCGCCCATCCATGACGAGACGCCCGGTCATACCGAACCTGAGCCCCAGGGTGGGGCCGGCCCGGGTGTCCAGGAGCAGGAGCTTGCCGGTCCGCCGAGCGGCCACCACCTCCCGCCCCACCAGGGCGCCCCGTAGCTCCCCGGGCCCGGTCCGTCCCTTCACGTACCAGGCGTCCGGGGCCCCCACCTCCGCCACCGTCCGCCCGACAGCCCTCTCCGCCAGCCGGCGGTAGGCCTCCACCTCGGGCAGCTCGGGCACCGGGCCCGGACCCTACCGCCTCCCCAGGGTGCCACCCGGCTTCACTAGAGTTGAGCCGATGCCGCCCGAGAAGCCCCACTGGGCCCACCTGTTCCGGGAGGTCGTCACCTCCGGGCTCTGCACCGGCTGTGCCGGCTGTGTGCTGGCCTGCCCCTACGACGTCCTCAAGTACGACCACACCGACACCTACCGCCCCTGGAAGGTGGAGGAGGCAGGTGGCTCCGACAACTGCACCCATGGCGAGAGAGGGTGCACTCTCTGCACGCGGGCCTGTCCCCGGTTCCGGGCGTGGGAGCCCGAGATCGACACGGCCCTGTTCGGCCGGCCGAGGGAGGCGGCTGAGGTGGAGGGGATCTCGAAGGACATCGTGCTGGCCCGGGCCACCGACCCCGCCGTCCAGGAGGTGGGCCAGGACGGCGGCCTGGTGTCGGCCATGCTCATCTGGGCCCTGGAGAACGGCGTGATCGACGCCGCCCTGGTCTCCTACCTGGAGGGCGACGGAAGATCCTGGAAGGCGGTGCCGGGGTTGGCCCGCACCAGGGAGGAGGTCCTGGCCGGTGCCGGTTCTCGCTACACGTACTCCGCCAACACCCTGGCCTACCCTGACGCCGTGGCCGCCGGCTGCGAGCGGATCGGCCTGGTGGGCATGAGCTGCCAGGCCTCCGTTCCCCCCGTCATGTCGGCGCGGCGGGCCGGCAAGGTGGCGCGGCGCTTCGCTCTCAACATCGGGCTTCTCTGTTCCAAGACCTTCGAGGACTCCATCTTCCCCGAGCTGTTCGAGGGGCGCTACGGGCTGGCCCGCCAGGACATGGTGAAGATGAACATCAAGGGGGTCATCCAGATCTGGATGCGGGACGGCAGCTACCACGAGGTCCCCCTGAAGGAGGCCCACGCCTGGACGAGGGAGGGGTGCAAGGCCTGCCCCGACTTCGCCGCCGAGCATGCCGACATCTCGACCGGGGGCATCGGCGCCTTCAACGACTGGACGCTCACCCTGGTCCGCACCGACCGGGGCCGGGAGGTGATGGAGGGGATGCTGGCCGACAAGGCCATCGAGGTCCGCCCGGGGGACGACGACCCTGGCGCCATCGCCCTGCTGCGCAAGCTGTCGCGGTCGAGCAGGAGGCGCTGGCCGGAGACGGCGGTCCCCGAGCCCCGGCTACTGCCCCCCAGGGTCGGGGCCTGAGAGAACGGCCGGCGGGAGGTCACCGGCGGCCATTTCGCCTCCCCTCCTCCTGGGTCGAGGCCGACAGGGCCCGGGCCCGGGCCAGCACGGCGTCGAACATGGCCTGGGTGAGCCTTCCGGTGAAGGTGTTCTGCTGGCTCGGATGGTAGGAGCAGATCACCGTGCGCCCATCGGTGGTGGGCACCTCCACGCCGTGGCCGAACGCCGGGCGCGGCCGCAGGGGAAGGAGGCGGGCCAGCACCTGGTAGGCGAAGCCCCCCAGGGCCACCATGACCCGGACCCGCCTCAAAAGCTCGATCTCCCGGGCCAGGTAGGGCAGGCAGGCATCCCGCTCGGTCACGGTGGGCCGGTTGCCGGGGGGGGCACAGCGCACGCTGGCCGTCACGTAGGCCCCGTCCAGGCGCAGGCCGTCATCCCTCGCCTCGCTCGTCGGCTGGTTGGCATAGCCGGCCCGGTACAGGGCGCTGAAGAGCCAGTCGCCGGACCGGTCCCCGGTGAAGACCCGCCCCGTGCGGTTGCCACCGTGGGCGGCCGGAGCCAGGCCCACTATGAGCAGACGGGCGGCGGGATCCCCGAAGCCAGGCACGGGCCGGCCCCAGTACTCCTCGCCGGCAAAGGAGGCCCGCTTCTCCCTCGCCACCTGCTCCCTCCAGGCCACCAGGCGGGGGCAGGCCCGGCAGCTCACCACCTCCTCGGCGAGGGCGGCCAGGGCGGCCGGGGTAGGGGTGGTCACCGGGCGGACACTAACGTTGGTTGGGCCATGGCCACGCGCTCCAGCGCCCCTTCCCCCACCCTGGTCCTCCTGGTCCGCCATGCCCGCACCCCCACCACGGGCCAGGTGCTGCCCGGCCGGGCCCGGGGGCTCCACCTGGCCGAGGAGGGGGTGACCCAGGCCAAGGCCACCGCCGAGCGGATCGCAGCCTTCGCCTCCGGGCCGGACCGCCCTGCGGCCCGGCGGGCCAGGGGCAGGCCGGAGCCGCCCCGGTTCGAGGCCGTGTACTCCTCACCCATGGAGCGGGCCAGGGAGACGGCCGGCCCCATCGCCGAGGCCCTGGGCCTGCCCGTCACGGTGGAAAGGGGCCTCACCGAGTGCGACTTCGGGGAGTGGACAGGCGCCGAGCTCAAGGCCCTGGCCCGCCGGCCCGAGTGGAAGGCGGTGCAGAGCTGGCCCAGCGGCTTCCGGTTCCCAGGCGGGGAGTCCTTCCTGGAGATGCAGGCCCGGGCGGTGGGCGCCGTGGAGCGCCTGCTCTCCCGCCACCGGGGGGCCGCCGTGGTGGCCGTGTCGCACGCCGACCCGATCAAGGCCGTGGTGGCCCAGGCCCTGGGGACGCACCTCGACCTGTTCCAGCGCATCGCCATAAGCCCCGCCTCGGTGACTGCCATTGCCTACGGGGAGACGGGCCCGAGGGTGCTGGCGGTCAACTCCATCAGCTCTCTGGGCGAGCTGGGGCCCTAGCAGGAGGGAAGGGTGAGCGAGTCCCACGAGATGCCCGCCGTGGACCGGATAACGGTGGCCACCCTGGGTCCCCCGGGGCAGCGGACGTTCCTGCTCCAGGCTCGCCAGGGGGCCGAGGTGCTCACCCTCAAGATGGAAAAGGCCCAGGTAGCGGCCCTGGCCCAGTACCTGGGCAAGCTCCTCGAGGAGCTGCCCCCTCCGGGCCACCTACCCGAGGAGCTGGAGCTGGAGGAGCCTCATGACCCGGCTTGGGTCGTGGGCACGCTGGGCCTCTCCTACGACGAGGACGAAGATCGGGTGGTGCTGGTAGCCGAGGAGGCGGTGAGCGAGGACGAGGTGGGGGCCACCGCCCGCTTCGGCGCCAGCCGGGAGCAGGTGGCCGCCCTGGCCATCCGGGGGACCCAGCTGGTGGTAGCCGGCCGCCCCCCCTGCCCGCTGTGCGGGTACCCGCTCGACCCGGCAGGACACGCGTGCCCGAGGACCAACGGATTCCGCCCGCCCAAGCTCTAGATCCGGGCCAAGCCCTCGAGGTCCTGTCCCGGGGCGAGGTGGACATCCGGGGCCGCATGCCCTGGAGCAGCAACCACACGTTCCTGGTCGCCTGCACAGCGGGAGAGGTGGTTCTCCCCGCGGTGTACAAGCCCCACCGGGGCGAGCGGCTGCTCTGGGACTTCCCTGACGGGCTCTTCCGGCGCGAGGTGGCCGCCTACCGGCTGTCCGAGGCGCTGGGCTGGGGGCTCGTCCCCGAGACGGTGACCCGCCACGATGCCCCCCTCGGGACCGGCTCGCTGCAGCGCTTCGTACCGGCGGACTTCACCCAGCACTACTTCACCCTGATCGAGGTGCCCGCCCACCACGCCGCTCTCCGGGCCGTGTGCGCCTTCGACCTGCTCGCCAACAACGCCGACCGCAAGAGCGGCCATTGCCTCCTCGGGGAGGACGGGCGGATCTGGGCCATCGACAACGGGCTGTCCTTCCACACCGAGCCCAAGCTGCGCACGGTGATCTGGGACTTCGCCGGCGACCCCGTGCCCTCCCACCTTTGCGCAGACGTGGAGAGGCTGTGCCAAGAGCTGCCCCCGGCCCTCGAGGAGGTGCTCACTCCGGAGGAGGCGGAGGCCCTGCTGCGCCGGGCCTCCGCCCTCTTGTCCCGCCGGCGGTTCCCCGCCCCCCGGGCCGACCGGCGGGCTTACCCCTGGCCCCCGGTCTGAGCCCGCCAGCCCCCCGCCCGGCCACTTCCGGTTGGGCCTGGTCGGTTGGGAGGCCCTAGGACCTCGCCTTCAGGGCGTCGATCAGCCTGGGAAGCACCTTGTGCACATCGCCCACCACGCCGAGGTCGGCGATGCCGAAGATGGGCGCCTCCTGGTCCTTGTTAATGGCGATGATGTTCTTGGCCCCCTTCATCCCCACCATGTGCTGGGTGGCCCCGGAGATCCCGCAGGCCACGTACAAGGTGGGCTTCACGGTCTTGCCCGTCTGGCCCACCTGGTAGGCGTAGGGGACCCAACCGGCGTCCACGATCGCCCGCGAGGCCCCGGGTGCACCATGGAGCAGGCGGGCCAGCTCCTCCACCATGGCGTAGTTGTCGGGCTGGCCCAGCCCCCTTCCCCCCGACACCACCACGTCGGCCTCGTCGAGCTTGGGGCCGGCACGCTCCTCGACATGACGCTCCAGCACCCGGGCGTCGTTGGCCCGCCCCAGGTCCGGCACCTCCACCGTCACCACCTCGGCGGGCCCCCCGCCGGTCTCCTCGGGGACGAAGGACTTGGCCCGGACCACGAATATGGCCGGTCCAGGGCCGGTGAAACGAGCCTTGGCCACCTGCGTCCCGCCGAAGATGGCATGGTGGGAGGTGGGGACCCCGTCCTCCACGGTGAGGTTCACGACGTTGGTGAGCACCGGCCGGTCGAGGCGCGCCGAAAGCCGCCCGGCCACATCCCGCCCGTCGTAGGTGGTCGCCACCAGGACCATGTCGGGGGCGTTCCCCGCCTGGACCTGGGCGGCCATGGCAGCGGCCACCGGGGCCCCGGGCAGACCGGGGGAAACGTCTCCCACCGTGTAGGCCCTCGTGGCCCCGTGGGCCCCCAGCACCGGGGCCAGGGACTCAGTGTCAGGACCCCAGGTGAAGGCCTCCACGGTCGAACCCAGGGAGCGGGCCGCGGCCAGCAGCTCCAGCGTCGTGGCGGTGGGGACACCCTCCACCGACTCGGCCAGGACCCAGATCTTGTCTACACCCATGTATGTCACACTCCGTTCGTACGAGAGGGCGGCCCGGATGGAGGGCTAGATCACCTTGAGCTGCTCGAGGAAGGCGATGATCCGCTCGTGGGCGTCGCCCTCGTCGACCACCACCTCGCCGGCCTGGCGCTCCTCGGCCTCCTCGACCGACACCATCTCCTGGCGGGCACCGGCCGCCCCCACCTGGGTGGGGTCCAGCCCGAGGTCGGCCACCTTGAGCTCCTCGATGGGCTTGCTCTTGGCGGCCATGATGCCCTTGAAGGAGGGGTAGCGGGGCTCGACCACCCCGGCCGTCACCGTGACGAGCGCCGGCAGCGGGCACTCCACCTCGTCATAGCCGGCCTCCGTCTGGCGGTGGACCCTAACCGCCCCGTCGGCCACCTCGATCTTGTTGGCAAAGGTCACCGACGGCATCCCCAGCAGTTCGGCCACCTGGGCCGGGGTGGTCCCGGTGTAGCCATCGGTCGACTCGGTGGCGGCCACCACCAGGTCGGGGGAGATGCGCTTGATGGCCGCGGCCAGCACCTTGGCCGTGCCCAAGGCGTCCGAGCCGGCCAGTGCGTCGTCGCTCACGAGGATGGCCTTGGCCGCACCCATGGCGAGGGCCGTCCTCAGGCCGCCTGTCTCACCCCTGGGTGCCATGGAGACCAGGGTGACCTCGCCTCCACCGGCCTGGTCGGCGAGCTGGAGGGCCATCTCCACCCCGTAGGAATCGGAGTCGTCCAGGATGAGCTTGCCGTCCCGCTTGAGGGTGAGCGTGGAGGGGTCCAGCTCACCGGGAGCGGCCGGATCCGGGATCTGCTTGACGCAGACAGCGACGTTCATGATCCGATTCTCCCCGACCGGCCCCCATCCTCACCAACCGGGGGGCGCAACGCGGCCCGGGGAGGCCAGCGGGGGCCGGGCCGTCTCCCTCTAGCCTGGAGGGAGAGGCCGCGGGCAGGCGCGGGGTCCGCCGTACGGGGCGGGTCAGACCAGGAGGAAGGCACTCCAAGTGGAGGACGAAGCTGGCATGGCAGCAGGCGACGGGGCCGAGGAGGTTCGCCTCAGCGTGCCTGCCACGCCCGAGTACCTGCGGTTGGCCCGCATCACCGGTAGCGGCCTGGCCAGCCGCCTGGGGTTCACCTACGACGAGGTGGAGGACCTCCGCCTGGCCCTGGACGAGCTGTGCTTCGCCCTGGTCGGGGCGGACGGGCGCATGGGAACGCTCGAGGTCCGTTACACCGTCACGGACAAGACCATCGAGGTCGAGGGGACCCTGCTGGGGTCCGGATCCGCGGTGGCCCCCTCATTGAGCGACCTGGGTGACCAGATCCTTGCCGCCCTGGTGGACGACCATGCCGTGCGTCCCGCCGGCGAGCGTCCGAGCATATGGCTGCGCAAGGTCCGAGCGGGGTGAGCTTCGACGTCTCCCGACGGGAGGAGTTGAAGGCCAAGTTCAGCGAGTTCTCAGAGACCCGGGACCAGGCCGTCCGCCGGGAGCTCATCGAAGCCCACCTCGGGCTGGCCGAGTACCTCGCCCGGCGCTTCGCCAACCGCGGCGAGCCCCTGGACGACCTCATCCAGGTGGCCTCGGTCGCCCTGCTCAAGGCCGTGGACCGCTACGACCCCGACCGGGGGGTGGAGTTCTCCACCTACGCCACCCACACCATTGCTGGCGAGCTCAAGCGGCACTTCCGGGACAAGGGCTGGGCGGTGCGAGCACCCCGGCGCATGCAGGAGCTGTACCTGCGCCTGGGCCAGGCCATCTCGGCGCTCTCTCAGGAGAGGGGCCGCTCCCCCACCATCTCCGAGCTGGCCCAGGAGACCAGGGTCAGCGAGGAGGAGGTGCTGGAGGCCCTGGAGGCCGGCCAGGCCTACCGCTTCGCCTCGCTGGACGCCCCCGGCACCGGCCCGGAGGAAGCCGAGGCCCTCGCCTCCCGGCTGGGCGAGGAGGACCCCGAGTTCACCGGGGCCGAGCACAGAGCCACGCTCTCCCCGCTCATAGCCAAGCTGCCCCATCGCCAGCAGCTGATCCTGCACCTGCGCTTCTTCGAGGGCTTGACCCAGTCCGACATCGCCGCCCGGCTGGGCATCAGCCAGATGCACGTCTCCCGGCTTCTGGCCCGTAGCCTGGCCCAGCTGCGGGAGGCGGCGGAGACTGACGGTCTGACTTAGGAGCCGCCCGAGCCAGCGGAGGTTGTGGGGGCCGGGCGCTTGGTCGTGGGGGTGGTGGCCGGGGGCTTGGTCGTGGGGGTGGTGGCCGGGGGCTTGGTCGTGGGCTTGGTCGTGGGGGTGGTGGCCGGGGGCTTGGTCGTGGGGGTGGCCTTGGCCTTCGGGCCGGCCGGCGGGCGTCGCTGGGACCTGGGCGGCACAGGCGGCGGGCTGGACGGTGCCGGAGGGTTGAGGTCAGCCGTCGTTGGGGCAGGGGTGATCGTGGCCCCATAGGCGAGGGCGTTGGCAAGGGCCTCGGCGACGTAGCTGGCGGAGTGGTTGTAGGAGTAGTAGGCGGCCATGATGCCCGACAGGGATCCCATCCCGGCGGGGCCCGCCGACAGGCAGAGGTAGGTCCCTGCCGCCAGGGTGGCGGCATAGACGTTGTTGGGGTCGGCGGGGACCCCTCGGGGTAGGGGAGGCATCAGGGGCCGGATGGCAAGCCAGGTGGTGGGCAGGAACTGCATGGGGCCCACGGCCCGCTCCCAGGGTCCTGGCCCGTCCCAGGTGATGCCGGCCGGTATCCGATAGGTCCCATTGCCACCGGTCCCGTTGAGGGCTGGGCCGAGGATGGAAGGGTACGTGTCCCCGTTGGCAGCGATGCTGGTGTTGGCATAGCGGGCGTGGTCAGACTCGATACGGCCCAGAGCGGCGACGTCCTGCCAGGACAGGTGGCACGAGGGGTCGTAGTGCGCCATCTCCCTGGCCGCGTTGACGTAGGCGTCATATACGACCGTCGGTATCCCGAGGTTCGGGGGAACATGGAGACCGGCGACGGGGGCGGTCAGGCGGACCAGGCTGAGTACGGCCAGGGCCTGCTCGGCCTCGCTTACCCGCTCGGCCAGGGCCAGGCGGGCCTCCGCCAGGTCAGCGGAGTCCCGCGCCAAGCGGGTCTGGAGGCCGAAGGACGGCATGGTCGACAAGCTCCGGCCAGCGGTGCCGGTGGTGCCCGGTGCGCCGAACAGCCCCCCGCCCGGCTGCGACGTGATCGGGGCTGCTCCGGTCGCCGGCTTCCCAGCCATGGTGCGCAAGGCAGCCAGGTCACGGTGCTCCTCCGAGGTGAGGGTGGCCACGGTCCTGGAGGCCGACTGGAGGCCGGCGGCCGCCCGGGCCGCGGCCCTCTCCGCCCTGACCAGGGCAGCGCGCGTGTAGGGCCTGGCGAAGAGGACCCCTCTCGGCTTGGCCTCCCCGTTTGCTCCAGCCGGGCGGAGGCTGACTGCGGACAGGGCGAGGCCGGGCCCGGCCACCTCGGAGAGGAGCGACCCCGTGCGAGACGGCGGCGGCCCCGCTGCCGCCAGGGGGGAGGCGCCGGCCGGGCTCTGGGCGAGGAAGGCCGGGGCGGCGGCCACCAGCGCCGCCAGGACTCCCCCCACCAGGGCGCGCCCGCCCCTGCCTCGAGCCTTCACGCAGCTTCCCTTCTGGACGAGCTGGGCCTTCTCAGCGCAGCAGGGTGAAGTGGCGATAGGAGCCGACGGCTCCGAGCGAGTGGGGCAGGACGTGCACGAACCCCTCCACCTGGGCGAAGGCCAGTGCAGCCACCACCACCAGGAGCCCGACCAGCAGGAACAGCAGCGGGCGCAGGGCCGTGCTCCGGCGCTGCTCACCGCCGGCCTCGACGGGTACCGGGCGGCGGAGCGGGATGGGGGCATCCACCTGCTCGGCGCCATCTGCCGCCCATTCCTCGGACGGCTGCCCCGGCTCCTCGGCCCCCACAGGCGTCTCGTCTCCGGCGACCGGGGGCCGGCGGCGCAGCCGCAGGGGCCGACGGGCCCACCCTCGGGGCCGGGAGAGGCCGGGGACCTCGGTCGTCCCAGCGCCGCTCCCGGGCTCAAGGTCCGGAACCGACGCACCGACGGAGCCCAGCTCCCCCGGATCGTGCAAGGCCGGGGCGGCCTGCTCCACCGGGATAGCGGGAACCGTGATCCCGGACGCTCCCCCCGGATAGTGGCGGCGCACGACGACAGCCAGGGCGTCCAGGACCCACGCCACCACGCTCTCGCTCGTGAGCACGAAACGGTGGACCTTGAACTCGGCCTCGATGTCCAGGATCACCCCTCGGTCCAGGCCCCCTGCGGGAGGGTGGGCACGGAAGGTCACCACCTCGTCCCACCCGAGCCGATGGACCAAGGAGCGGTCACCCCGCTGGATGCCTATGCCCCTGTGGTCGAGCACCAGCCGCAGCCCCTCGACGAGGCGCTCCGAGCCCCGGCTGTCCCTGGTGACAAGGACCACGGAGTCCCACTCCACCTGGACCCGGGCAGGGGCCTCCTGGACCGGCGGTATGTGGTCTAGCAGCGCCACTGTGGCGGCCGACCCGTTCTGCGGAAAGGCGGGCACTCGCTTCCTCCTTACGAACTGGAGCCTGTGGCCCTGGTATCGGCGGCCGGGCCGGAGGACTGTACGGTCTGGTGGCGAGTTGGTCCCTTCCTCGCTGCGGGCCAGCCGGCAGGACCTTGGAGCGCTCTCAGTCGTCCCGACGCGCCAGCGTCCCTCCGCCGGCCGGCGGGGTGGCTCAGCTGCTTCAGCCCAACCATCAGCCCAACCAGAGATGGACCAGCTGGGGACCAGCAAAGATGCCTATCAGCGAGCCGACCATCAGGAACGGCCCGAAGGGTATGGCCAAGCGGCGGCCGCCCCCTCCGATGAGGGCCAAGGGCACGCCCACGGCGGCACCGGTCAGGCAGGCGGCGAAGAGGGCCACGAACAGCTCGCCGGGCCCCAGCCAACCGACGAAGAGCCCGAGCAGGGCTGCCAGGCGCACGTCACCGAAGCCGATGCCGCCCGGCCGCAGGTACCAGACCAGGTAGAAGGCACCGAAGGCAGCGGCCCCGCCCCCCAGGGCCAGGCCCAGCCTCCCCGGAGTACCGGCAGTGAGACTGGCGAGGACCAGCAGCCCGAGGCCCGGCAGCCCGGCTCCCCACACCAGCTTGGCGGGTATCACCCGCTCCCTTATGTCGATGACGGCGATCACCACTCCCGCCGCTACGAAGACGAGGAGCGCCACCTCCAGGGGCGACCACGGGAAGCGGGCCCCCACCGCCGCGAAGAGCCCTCCTGTCATGAGCTCCACGACCGGGTACTGCCACGAGATGGGCGCCCGGCACGAGCGGCAGCGCCCCCCCAGGACCAGCCAGGAGAGTACGGGTATGTTGTCCCACGCCCGGATGGGGGCGGCACAGTGGGGGCAGCTGGAGCCGGGGCTGGCCAGGGACTTACCGGCCGGGAGCCGGTAGGCGACGACGTTCAGGAAGGAACCCACGACCAGGCCGGTGACGCCGGCGGCTGCAGCACTGAACCAGGTGGGGAGGAGGGGCATGTCTTCGTCTTCTTCCTGATCGATCCCTGCGGGCGGAGGCGGCCTTCAGGCGGGGAGGGGCCGGGCCGATACCCACGGCGATGGCACTG
This sequence comes from Actinomycetota bacterium, assembly GCA_021325455.1. Classification (GTDB taxonomy): domain Bacteria; phylum Actinomycetota; class Acidimicrobiia; order Acidimicrobiales; family JAJPHD01; genus JAJPHD01. The sequence continues at coordinate 18,866 of JAJPHD010000017.1, read as the reverse complement.
ACCAAGTCCAAGACCGACCTCGAGGGCTACCTCGCTCGACTCCTTGCTATCGGCGGCTCTGACCTCCACCTGAAGGCCGGGTCGCCACCCTGCGTCCGGGTGGACGGGGTCCTGCGCCGTCTCCCCGACGCCTCCCCCCTGAGCTCGGAGGAGCTGGACCAGCTGGCAGCGGCAGCCATGTCACCCCCCGTCGGGGCCCGTTTCGCCACCAGCTCGGACATCGACTTCGCCTACTCGAGCCGTAATCTGGCCCGGTTCCGGGTCAACGCCTTCCGCCAGAGGGGATCGGTGTCCCTGGTCCTGCGGGCCATCCCCACCGAGCCCCGCTCGGTGGAGGAGCTCGGCCTGCCCCCCGTCATCGCCGCCATGGGGCGTCGACACCGCGGGCTCCTGCTGGCCACCGGCCCCACGGGCTCGGGCAAGTCCTCGACCCTGGCCGCCATCGTTCACCAGATCAACGAGGCCCGCGAGTGCCACATCCTCACCATCGAGGATCCCATAGAGATGCTGCACAAGGACCGGCGGGCCATTGTCAACCAGCGCGAGATCGGTGAGGACGCGTTGAACTTCCCGACGGCCCTGCGGGCTGCCATGCGGGAGGACCCCGATGTGATCCTGGTGGGCGAGATGCGCGATGCCGAGACCGTGGAGGTCGCCCTGGCCGCCGCCGAGACAGGTCACCTGGTCCTTTCCACCCTGCACACCATCGACGCCGCCGAGACCGTCAACAGGATCGTGGGCTTCTTCCCGCCCCATCAGAGGGACCAGATCCGTCTCACCCTGTCGGGGACCCTGGTGGGCACGATCTGCCAGCGCCTCGTCCGGCGACGGGGGGGCGGGCGGGTACCCGCTGTCGAGGTGATGGTGGCCAACGAGCGGGTCCGCAAGTGGATCATCGACCCGGAATGGGCCGACGTCCAAGAGATCATCGCCTCCAGCGAGTTCGACGGCAGCCAGACCTTCGAGGCCTCGTTGATAGGCCTGCTGCGCGACGGCTTGGTGGAGCTGGAGGACGCCATGTCCGCCTCCAGCAACGCCCACAGCCTGCGGGTCCGCATGAGGGAGCTGGGGCTCCTCGGGACCCGCCAGGCCGCCGCCCCCGCCCAGCCGGCGTCCGCCCCGGCTCCCTCGGCTTGAGCCCGAGCCCTGGTTGGGCTCAAGGGCGGCCCCCGGCTCGGCTCGAGGGGCGGGCCCCCGCCGCCGATACCAGAGGCATGACGGCTGCAGCCCCAAGCACGCACGCGGTTCCCAGGACACCGGTCCGCCAGGGCAGCGAGCTCCGCCTCCGACCAAGGCCGGGGACCGTGGCCCCCGCCGGCTCGACCAGGGTCGGCCAGGCCGGGGGGAAGGCTCCCTCCGGCTCCGCCGGGAAGGCCCTCCCGGGGAGAGGTCCCGGGGCACCGCCCCGGCCGGCCACCCACGGCCGGCTGGTCGACCCCAGCCGCCACCCCCGGTTCTTCCAGGACTGGGCTGGTGAGCTGGACCGTCAGCGGCAGGCAGACCTGGCCGTGCTGGACCGCCAGCACCGGTTCGGCTGGTGGGCGAGGCTGCGCTCCCGGCTCCGGGGCCCGGACCAGGGGCGGCGCCCGGTGGAGGGATCAGCCAACCAGCCCGGGGATGTCCTGGCCCAGGGCAGCCAGGAGGGCCAAGTGGGCCACCTCCAGCTGGTCGGGACGGGGCGGGGCCGTGGTGAGGTACTGGGCGGCCAATCCCGGGACCGCCAGCAGGCCAAGGGCCCGGTGGCCCAGGCGGCCAGCAAGCCCTCCCGGCCCCGCCACCTCGTCACCAACGCCTCGCGCCCGCCGGCCGGCAAGCTTCATCAGCTCGTAGCCGATGGAGGCCGTAACCGGCAGTAGGGCCAGCCTCTCCAGGGAGACCAGCGCCCCTCCCCCTCCCACGAGGGCGTCCCCCACGCTCACCAGCACGAAGACCAGGAACAAGAAGTTCGTGCCGCAGCGGGGATGGCGGGGGGAGCAGGTGGCGGCCCGGCCCAGGAACCGGCGGGACCCCGGCGCCTCACCCGCCTCGTAGGCCGCGATCACCTGGTGCTCGGCACCGTGCCAGCCGAACAGCCGCCGGCCCAGCTCGGTCATGCGCACACCAGCCAGCCAGGCAGCGAACACGCCCACCCGGACCGCCCCGTCCACCAGGCCGAAGGCCACCCGGTGGCCCGAGGCGCGACCCACCAGCTGCTGGCTCGCCAGGCCGGGCAGGACCACGAAGAGGGCCACGTTTAAGGCCACCGCCCCGGCCAGGACCAGGTTCATGGATGCCCGGCTCGGCAGACGGTCACGAGGCCGGGCCAGTGCGGTCGAGAGCCTGATGGCAGCCAGGCCGATGGTGAAGGAGTCCACCAGGGCCAGAACCCCCCGGACGAGAGGAAGGCGCCGGGCTCCCGACCGGGTGGGCACCTCCCGGCGGGCCACCACCACCTTCTCATCCGGGCCCCGCACGGCTACCGCCCACCACCGGTCGCCCCGGACCATCACCCCTTCGTTGACGGCCTGGCCCCCCAGGGAGACCGCCCCGAGGGGCGGTGCAGGCCCAGCTTCCTCACCGACCGCGTTCTCTGGCCCACCTCCGGACCCGAGGAAATCGGTGGCGGCCATCACTCCCTGTTTCGGCGCGACCGCAAGGACCCTGAAGCCGCCCCGGACGGAGGGTGGGGACCTTGAGCCCTACCAACGCGATTGGTAGCTGCCCCGGCACTGGGCTCCGTCTCAAGGGGCACATTTAGCGGTGACTCAACGTCTACTTGACCACTTCTTGCCCAAAACTCAGCAAACAGCGGCGATTTTGCCCCTTTGGGCAACCTTTGGGTCCGAAGGGGCCAGAGTGAACGAACAGCATTGTCGGAGTCCGGCCGGCCACTTATGGTGCTGATGGACATCGGGCGCTGGTCCGGTGACCGGCTGGGGCCTCCAGCTCCAGCCAGTGGGCGGAGTCAGGAGAACAGCAGTGTCGGTTGAGGTTGACATCGAACCAGAGGTCGGGGGGCTCCCCATGAGTGGGGCCCCCAGCACCGCCGTGATGGCGGCACCGGGCCGGACGCAGCCGGCCCTCCCGAGGGCCGGGCATCCCGGCACGGGCACCGGGCCGGCCGCCGCCCCCCGGGTCGACCCGGCCTCCGACCGCGATCCCCACGACCTGTGGGAGGCCTACCTGAGCTCCCGCTCGGTGGCGGACCGCAATGCCCTGGCCCGCCATTACGCCCCTCTGCTGAGGTCCGTCGCCACCCGCATGCTGCCGGGACCGGGACGCTACGTGGACCTCGAGGACCTGGAGGCCTTCGGGTTCTTCGGCCTCTGTGATGCCATCGAGCGCTTCGACCCCAGCCTCGGCTACGCCTTCTCCACCCTGGCCGTGCCCAGGATCAGGGGGTCCATCATCGACCACCTCCGCTCCATGGACCCCGCCTCGCGCACGGTGCGAGCCCAGGTCAAGCTGCTGGACTCGACCACCGACAGTCTCGTGATGGAGCTGGACCGCCAGCCCACGGTGGCGGAGATCGCGGCCCGGATGGAGACCACGCCGGACAAGGTGGAGACCATCCAGCTCCAGGCCATGGCCGCCGCCCCCATCTCGCTGGACACACCCGGGCCCGACGGGTCGCCCTGGGGCCATCAGGCCCTGGCCGATGCCAATGCCACAGCCCCCTCGGCGGCCCTGGAAGCGGCCGAGCTGTCGGCCACGATCGCCCTGGCCATCTCCAAGCTGCGGGACAACGAGCGCTACGTGATCGTCGAGCACTGGTTCCACGGCCGGCGCTATGCGGACATCGCCGAGGACCTGGGTGTCACCGAGTCCAGGGTGTGCCAGATCCACACTGCGGCCCTGGGACGGCTCCGCCAGAGCCGGCTCATCTCCTCCCACTACTGGAGCTGAGGCGTAGCTGCGGAGCCGGGGGGGCCAACCCGGGGCCAGGCATCAGCCCTCATCCACCGGTGGTAACCAACCGGCTCCACAGTGAGGCCACCATCACCCCACCAGCAGCGAGAAGGGCGCCCGGAGAGCCGACGGCGGCCAGCACACGCACGGAGGGCGATACCCAGGCCGCCATGCCGAGGAGGTCGATGGCCAGGTGGGCGAGGAAGATCGGCACCGGGCTCTCCACCTCCCAGGCCACCACGCAGCTGAACAGGCCGAAGGCGGCAAAGGCGACCGGCCCCGCCGAGGCCAGGCTGTACTGGGCCGTGTGCCCGGGCAGTAGCACGAACACCAGGGTCGACACGGCCATCCCGGCCCACACCCCCTTGTCCCCCAACCGCCGGAGACCCCTTGAGATCAGCCAGGGGAGGGCGATCCCGTACACGGCCACCTCGCTGGCGACGCCAGCAGTCAGGGCAACCAGGCCGACCGAGTCCCCCCTCGTCACCACCAGCCAGGTGACCAGGGCCGCCGCCGCCAGGGCGCCCAGCATCACCAGGAACGGGCGGCTCCCCACCTGGTCCCTCCCCCGCTTCATCGCCACCACGAAGAGCAGGACGCCGAGGGGGGCCGCCGGGCTCAGCGGCACCCCGCCCACCTCCGGCACGAGCCAACCCGGCACGGCCCGCGCCACGGGCTCGAAGGCTGCCGTCAGCTCCAGGGCCACCGCCGCCAGGGTGGGAGCCGCCACCCAGGCCGGCAGGCGGCCCAGCCAGGAGCCACCCGGCTCCCGCCAGGCGAACTCGAGGCGCGCCAGCAGCAGGGAGCCTCGTGCCACACCATTGCTATCGGCACGAGCCGGGAGGAACACCAGGGTCGGATCACGCGAGAGGGGGCCAGCACGCCTAGCGGAGGGGTGTCCCCAAGTCCCCCTCCAGTAGGGCCCCGAACGCGCCGATCCCCACTGCAGCTATGCCAGGCCTCATCCCCTCCGCCCTCCGGGTCCCCCCGCCATGAACCGGCTGGGGAGCAGGCGCCCCCGGCTGGCCGACCTGGTGGTCACCTCGGGCCTGCTCACCGAGGACCAGATGACCGAGGCGCTGGCCGTCCAGGCCGAGAAGGGCGGCCCGCTGGCCCGCGTCCTGGTCACCTCGGGGATGGTCTCTGAGCCCGACCTGGCCCGCCTGGTGAGCGAGACCGTGGGGATGGCCTACGTGGACCTCAACGACTACGCCGTGGACCACAGCGTCACAGGCCTGGTCCCCGAATCGCTGGCCCGCCGGCACCACGTCCTGCCCATCGGCAGGGAGGGCCGGGCCGTGGTGGTGGCCGTCTCCAACCCCGACGACCTGGTGGCCCTCGACGACCTGAGATCGCTCCTCGGCAGCCAGGGCCTGCGGCCGGTGCTCGCCGCCAGGAGCCAGATCGACGACTACATAGGGCGCCTCTACCGCTTCGACCAGGAGGCCTCGGCCGCCGCCGACTCCGCCGCCAGCATGAGCGAGGAGGAGGAAGACGACCTGGCCGCCCTGGCGTCGGCCACCGGCGACCAGCCCATCGCCAAGTTCGTGCGCCTGACGATCGCCCAGGCCGTGAACCTGCGGGCCTCGGACATCCATGTCGAGCCCGGGGCAGAGGACCTGCGCATCCGCTACCGCATAGACGGCGTCCTGCACGAAATGATGCGAGCCCCCCGGAGCATCCGCAACGGCGTCATAAGCCGCATCAAGGTGCTCTCGGGCCTCAACATCGCCGAGCGCCGGGTGCCCCAGGACGGCCGCATCACCACGATCGTGAACGGCAGGGACATCGACCTGCGTGTGGCCACGCTGCCCACCGTCCACGGGGAGAAAGTGGTCATGCGGATCCTGGACAAGGGCCAGGCCATCCAGGACCTCGAGAGCCTCGGGTTCCTGCCCGACATCCTGGCCCGCTACGAGCGTTCCTACCGCAAGCCCTACGGCACCATCCTGGTGACGGGGCCGACAGGCTCGGGGAAGTCCACCACCCTCTACGCCACCCTCAACGTCATCAACGGGCCGGACCGCAACCTCATCGCCGTCGAGGACCCCGTCGAGTACCAGATGCCGGGCATCAGCCAGATACAGGTCAACCCCAAGGCCGGCCTCACCTTCGCCTCCGCCCTGCGCTCCATACTGCGGGCCGACCCCGACGTGATCCTGGTGGGCGAGATCAGGGACAGGGAGACGGCCCGCATGGCCGTCGAGGCCTCCCTCACCGGCCACCTGGTCCTCTCCACCTTGCACACCAACAGCGCCGCCGAGACGCCCCTGCGCCTGGTGGAGATGGGCGTGGAGCCCTTCCTCGTGTCGACCGCCTTGGACTGCGTGGTGGCTCAGCGCCTGGCCCGCCGGGTCTGCCCCAAGTGCGCCGAACCGTGGGACCCGAGCATGGCCGAGCTGGACGCCCTCGGCTGGTCCCCGGCGGAGATCAAGCAGGCCGGCCCGGGCCAGCTCCTGCGGGCCGTCGGCTGCCAGGCCTGCGCCGACACCGGCTACCGGGGGCGGTTGGCCCTCCAGGAGATCCTCGGAGTTACCGAAGACATACAGAGGCTGATCATCGCCCAGGCGCCGAGCGAGGAGGTGAAGCGGATAGCCATGGACCAAGGGATGCTTCCGCTCAGGGTGGACGGCCTGCGAAAGGCCTTCCTCGGCCTCACCACGGTCGAAGAGGTCCTGCGGGTGGTGTCATGAGCCCCCGCGACCAGTGGGACCGCCGCCTGGCGGCCGCCTTGGTGACGGAGGGCGTGGCCACCGAGGAGGCCGTGCGAGAGGCTCTGGAGGCTGCCTCGGACGCCCAGGTCCCCCTCCTGCAGGCCCTGGCCCGGCACGACCCTGCCGCCGCCACCGAGGGCCTCTCCCTCCTCGGACGGCTGTCCCGCATGGAGGTGGTCGACTTCTACAAGCAGCCCCCCGACCCCGCCACCGTGCGCTCCCTTCCGGCCCAGATCGCCCGCCCTGTCCTGGCGGTGGCCGTCCGGGCGGACAAGGAGGCAGGGAAGGTGGTCGTGGCCTTCGCCACCCCCCCCGGCGAGCTCGAGGTGGCCCGGGTGTCGGGGGCCCTCGGGTCCAAGGTCCACCCCGTCCTGGCCGCCCCGGATGCCATTCGGCGGGTGATCGACCTCGCCTATGGGCAAGACGGCGCCTCTCCTGGCACCTCCGAGGCGTCCACTCCGGCGCCGCGACCAGAGGCCACCAGCCCCCTTCCACACCTGGACCAGCTGCTGGAGCGCCTCCTGGCCGAGGGCGGGTCCGACCTCCACCTCACCGTGGGCAAGCAGCCGTCGGTACGGGTCCACGGCGCCCTGCGCCCCCTCGACGGCGCTCCTGTGCTCGAGCCCGAGCCCCTGCGGGCCCTCCTCTTCGATGCGCTCCACCCCTCCAAGAGGGAGCGGTTCGAGGAGCGAAAGGAGCTGGACACCGCCTACGCCATACCGGGGCTGGGACGGTTCAGGATGAACCTCTTCGTGCAGCGGGGCGCAGTGGGAGCCGTCATCAGGGCCATCCCGGACCACGTCCCCGAGCTGGAGAGCCTGGGCCTGCCCGAGATCGTGAAGGAGCTGGCCGACAGGCCCCGCGGCCTGGTGCTCGTCACCGGGCCCACCGGCTCGGGCAAGTCCACCACCCTGGCCGCCATGGTGGACCGCATCAACCAGTCCAAGCCCGTGCACATCATGACCGTTGAGGACCCCATCGAGCACGTGCACGACCACGGGCGGGCGGTGGTCAACCAGAGGGAGGTGGGCAGCGACACGGTGTCGTTCGCCGAGGCGCTGCGCCATGTGCTGCGCCAGGACCCCGACGTCATCCTGGTCGGCGAGATGCGGGACCTGGAGACCATCTCCGCCGCCCTCACCGCCGCCGAGACCGGCCACCTCGTCTTCGGGACCCTCCACACCCAGGACGCGGCCCAGAGCGTGGACCGCATGGTGGACGTCTTCCCACCGAGCCAGCAGGCCCAGGTGCGCATGATGCTGTCCACCACCCTCCAGGGCATCGTCTGCCAGCAGCTCCTGCCCACGGTCGACAACGACGGGCGGGTGGTGGCAGTAGAGGTTCTCGTGGCCACCCCGGCCATCCGCTCCATGATCCGGGAGGCCAAGGCTCAGCAGATCCCGAGCGCCCTGCAGGCCGGGGCAGTGCACGGGATGGTGAGCATGGACCAGTCGCTTGCCAAGCTCGTCCGGGCGGGCAAGATCACCGACTCCGTCGCCTACAGCCGCTGCGCCAGCTCGGAGGACCTGCGCCGCCTGCTGGCGGCAGGGAGGTAGGCCGTGGCCGTCACCTTCTCCTACAAGGTCCGGGACCGGGAAGGCCAGCTGCACCAGGGCCACATCGAGGGCGACAGCACCTCCCTCGTGGCCACCCGCCTGCGGGAAATGGGCTACACCCCCATCGACATCAAGGAGGGAGCCAAGTCCGGGCTCAAGGCCGATGTCACCATCCCCGGCCTGACCGACCGGGTCTCGGCCAACGACATCGCCATGTTCAGCCGGCAGTTCGCCACCATGATCGATGCCGGCCTGACCCTGGTGCGGGCCCTCGGGGTCCTGGCCGACCAGGCCACCAACCCCACCCTCTCCCGGACGGTCACCGCCGTCCGCAACGACGTGGAGCAGGGGTCCTCGCTCTCCACCGCCTTGTCCAAGCACCCCAAGGTGTTCAGCTCCTTGTACATCGCCATGGTGAGGGCAGGCGAGGCCGGCGGGGCCCTGGACGAGATCCTGAAGCGCCTGGCGTCGACGCTGGAGGCCCAGGCCGGCCTGCGCCGGGAGATCAAGTCGGCCATGACCTACCCAGCGGCCGTGGTGGGCTTCGTGTCCTTGATCCTGGCCGCCATGCTGCTGTTCATCGTGCCGGTGTTCAAGAAGATGTACGCCAGCCTCGGTGGCGTCCTCCCCCTCCCCACCCGGATCCTGATCCACGCTTCCAACATCTTGATCCACAGCTCCTGGGCAGTGGCCATAGTGGCCATCGTGGCCTTGGTGGCCTTCACCCGGTGGAAGCGGACGCCCAAGGGTCGGGCCATTGTCGACCGCCTGTACCTGAAGCTGCCGGTCTTCGGCAAGCTGTTCCACAAGACGGCCCTGGCCCGCTTCACCCGGATCTTCGCGGCGCTCACCCGCTCGGGTGTGCCCATCCTGGAGACCCTCGACATCTCCGCCTCCACGGCAGGCAACGAGGTCGTGGCCGAGGTGATAAGGGAGTCGAAGCTGGGGGTGGCCCGGGGCGAGTCCATCACGAGGAACATGGAGGGGAACCCTGCCATACCCCCGCTCGTGAGCCAGATGATCGCCGTGGGCGAGGAGTCGGGGTCGCTGGACGCCATGCTGGAGAAGCTGGCCGACTTCTACGACTCCGAGGTGAAGGCCATGGTCGCCGCCCTCACCTCGCTCCTGGAGCCGCTGCTCATCATGATCGTGGGCGGGGCCGTGGGCGCCATGGTGATCTCGCTCTACCTGCCCATCTTCAACGTCATCAAGCTCATCCACTGATTCCCTATGGAGGACTCGCTGTCAAGAGGGCAATGGGATCGAACACCGGTTCTCTTGACGAGTCAGCTGGCGAGCGCCGAGGATGGCGTGGGGGGAAGGTGGCCCCGTGTGCTGCCGCTTCGAGCGCGTGGTGTCGATTGTCCCGAGAGGACGTTCTTGGGGGCCTTCCCCCCGCCCTTCTTCGAGCGCCGGCGGGCGCGCACGTCGGCCGGGACGCTGAAGCGCTCGGCGATGATGGCCTTGGCTTCGGGCACGCTGACGGGCCGTCCGTCGATGTCGCAGAGCACGTAGGGCGTGGCGCGCTCCATCGTCCTCCACCCCCGCTCGGCCAGGTTGGCGGCCACGACGCAGAGGGCGCCGAGATGGTTCTTGCCCCGCTCGACCATCTGGACGTAGTAGATGCGGGCGAGCTGGGGATCGACCTTCCTTGCGTGGTCGGCGGCCCGCACGAGCGTGGTCCGCAGCAGCGACGGTCCGGCCTTGGAGATGGGCTGACCCTTGCGGTCGGTGTCGCCGGTCTCCGATGCCCGCGGCACGAGGCCGGTGTAGGAGCGAAACGCCTTGCCCTTATAGAAGCGCCGAGGGTCGCCCATGGCGGCCACGAGGGCCGGGCCACCGACCTCGGCGAGACCGGGCAGCGAGCGGGCGAGCGCCGTGGGATCGACCCGGCGATAGGCCTCCTCCCGGCGGGGCGCATGGACGGCGAGCTCGGCCTGGAGAGCCCGGAGCAGGCGCACCTCGGTCGCCACCTCGGCGGCTAGTTCGGCGAAGGCGACCGCCGGGTGGTCCCCATAGAGGTCGAGCGAGGCGCGGGCGGCCTCCAGCCACTGGCGTGCTCGCTCGGCGCCCTGGTGGTGGTGCGAGGCGCGAGCGATCAGCACTACGAGGCGCTTCTCACCCACTTTCACCAGGGTGTTCGGATCACCGAAGCGCTCGAGCACCGCCAGGTCGGCCGCCCCCAGCTCACCGGTGAGCGGGCTCATGGGCAAGAGCTGGCGGACCAGGTCCTTGATGCGGCGCTTGTGCTCAGCCCCGGCCTGGGTGAGCCGGTCACAGGCGCGCACCCGCCGGTCGAGGGCCGCCCGGTCGGCGTCGGGCAGGCAGAGGACCTGGAGTCCTGCCGGGTCGAGCAGCGCCAGGCGAGCCAGGGTGTCGGCGTCGATGCCGTTGGTCTTGGTGTGCCGGGAGAGGAACCGGCGCAGGTCGGCCGCCTTCTGGGAGGACACCCGGAACACCCGGTGGCCCCGGGCCGAGAAGAAGACGGCGACGGGCAGCCACGCCGGTCCGGTCGGCTCCATCACCACCTCGAGCGTGGTTCCCTCCGGGCAGCCGGCGAGCGCCACGGCTTCTATCTCTGCCAGGCTCTTCTTCGTCGGCCAGCACTTGCGCTTGGCGAGCGTGGTCCCTTCGCCGTCGAGTATCCGCACCGTGGGGGCGCTCGCTACCCCAAGGTCGATGCCGACGAGCCGTCGGTGGTTCATGTCGTTCCTCTCTCTCGTGTCTCTTCCACCGGCTCGCCCGCAGGAGCGACGCACGCATCAGGCCACGGTCCCAGGGAGACACGCCCAACCGCGGCTCCCACTCATGTGCTGCAACCGGACCCGGCCTCTTCGGACCGGTCCACTTCCCTTATCCGGGGCATCCGTGGCCGGGCCGGGTGTGGCAATCAGAAGAACGGGGCGAGGCTCTCAACGGCCTCCCCCAGAACCGATCTCGACGCCACTCCCCGGACCAGCCGGGATGACCATGCAACCCTGGAACGTCAGTCTCGTGGTGGACCCATGGTGCCGGTGTCCCTTACATGAGCCCCGGCCGGTCTTCCCTCCAGTTGGCGCCGGGGCCTGCCGAAACCAACAGACGTCGAAACCGCCCCCCGAGAGGGCCCTTACGGAGGTAGCTGTGGCTAAGAGCATCGTGGGTCTGGACATCGGCACCAGCGCCGTGCGCGCCGCCGAGCTGGACACCAGCGGTCGCCTCCCCCGCCTGCTGGCCGTGGGCCAGGTGCTCCTGCCTCCCCAGGCTGTGGTCGACGGGACGGTCGTGGACCAGGAGTCGGCGGCAGACGCCATCCGCCGGCTGTGGCGCCTCGGCAAGTTCAGCACGACCAGGGTTCGCATCGCGGTCTCGGGCAACCGGGCCATGGCGCGCCGGACCGAGACCCCCGTCCTCGACGCCGACGAGCTGGCCCAGAGCATCAGGTACCAGATCCAGGACATCGTCCCCCAGTTCGCCCCCGAGGACGTCGTGCTCTCGCCGCTGGTGATCGGCGAGGCCGCCCCCGCCGGCCTGCCTGCGGACCCTGCTACCCCTGACATCGCCCCGGGGGGGGCGGGCTCCGACCCAGAAGGTGGGCCCGAGCCCGAGGGGGAGGGCCAGCGCCGCCAGAAGGTGCTGGTGGCTGCGGCCCACCGGGAGCTGGTGAACAGCCGGGTGGAGGCGGCCTTGGCCGCCGGCCTCACAGTGGTGGGAGTGGACCTGGGCTCGGCCGCCCTGGCCCGGGCCTTTGCGGGGGCAGCCGGGCTCCCGGAGGCCGCCGGAGACGGCCTCCAGGCTCTGGAAGGGCTGGCCGTGCCGGCCGAGGCCGTGGTGGTGGTGGGAGCGGCGCAGTCCAGCGTGGCCATCCACCGGGGCGGCCTTCCCCTGCTGCTTCGCACGGTCCCCCTGGGGGGCATGGCCCTCACCGCAGCCATTGCCGGTCGCCTGGGGATACCGCTGGAGGACGCCGAGGCCATAAAGAGGGGCCACACCGGCTCGCCCGTGGCCAGGGCCCAGGCAGCGATGGCCATGGTGCCGGTGATCGAGTCCATAGTGGCCGAGATCAGGGCCGCCATCGAGCTGTTCCAGCAGGAGGACGGCGCCGGCGTGGACCTGGTGCTTGCCACCGGCGGGGCCACCCGGCTGGCCGCCCTGGTCCGGGCCCTCGTCCAGGGCCTCCCCTGCCCGGTCGAGGTGGGGCGGGTGACCGACGGGCTCCAGGTGAGAACCCTCGGCTTGGGCTCCGACACCCTGGTGCACATCGACCCCCTCCTCGCCACTGCGGTCGGCCTGGCCCTCGGGTCCCAGTTCGACCTCCTGCCCGAGGAGTACCGCCGCCGCCTGGCCCAGGCCAGGGCCCGCCGGGGCGTGGCCGTGGCCGCCGGCGCCCTCGTGGTCCTCCTGGCCGGCCTCAGCGGTCTCCGGGCCTGGCAGGCCCGCTCCGAGCATCGCAAGGTGGTGTCGGCACAGGACCAGGTGCAGGCCCTCAACCGGGACATAGCCAGCTACCACACGGTGGTGGCCACGGACTCGGCCCTGGCCCACGACAGGAGCCAGGCGGCTGCCGTGGTGGCGGACGAGGTCAGCTGGCCCACCGTCCTGGACCAGATCGCCCGGCGCATGCCCGCCAACGTGGTGCTGACCTCGCTCTCGGGCCAGGCAACTCCGCCACCGCCGGCTACCGCCCCGTCCAGCTCCTCGTCGTCATCGGGCTCCTCGTCGTCACCGTCCTCCTCGGGCTCGTCGGCGTCCGGAGCCTCCTCCTCGGGGACCGCTCCGTCCTCCAGTTCCCCCACAGCGTCGTCGGGGTCCTCGGCCTCGTCGGGGTCCTCGGCCTCGTCGAGCTCAACGCCGGGCGCTCAAGCCACCCCCGCAGCCACGTTGCCGGCCCCCACGGCAGTGATCGGCAACCTCTCCATCTCGGGGACGGCCACCAACTTCCATGGCGGGGCCCAGTGGATCCGCCAGCTCTCGACGTCGCCGGCCCTCGGGGATGTCTACATCTCCAGCCTCAGCCGGGGCTCGGGAAGCGGCGGGTCGAACATCGTGCAGTTCAGCTCCAGCGTCAACGTGCTGGGCGGGGCCCGCTCCACCCGGTACGGGCATTACGAGGAGATGGGCCGGTGAGAGCTCCTGGCCCTCTCGGGGAGGTCAAGCAGTGACCCGCCGTTTCGTGGCCGTCGCCGTGGCCGCCATGGTCATGGCCGTGGTCGTGTGGTACGTCGCCGCCTTCCGGCCCCAGAGCCATCGGCTGGCCGCCGAGCAGGCCAAGGTGACCCAGCTCGAGCAGTCGGTGCCCGGCCTGGAGGCTCACCTGGCCGACCTGAAGCGCCGCAGCAAGCTGCTCCCCGAGCGGCGGGTCCTGCTGGCCCGCCTGAGCCGGGCCATACCCAAGAAGGTGGACCTGGCCGCTCTGATCGACCAGATGGACCACCTGGCCAAGAGGAGCCATGTCAGGCTCGCCAGCCTCTCCCCCGAAAGCCCCTCCACGGTCTCGGGCATACCCGTCACCGTGGTCCAGGCCCAGGCCAGCTTGCAGGGCTCGTACGGGGACGTGAAGGCCTTCCTGGACGGCCTCTACAAGCTCCCCCGCCTGATCGTCGTCACCTCCGTGCAGCTGTCCGGCAGCTCCGGAGCTGGCGCGGGGGGTGCCGGTGCCGGCGGAGGGGCCGGCACCGGCACCTCGCCATCCAGCGTCCGGGGCACCCAGGTCCAGGGAAGCCTGCAGTTCGAGGCCTTCACCACCCAGCCGGTCGTGCAGCCGGGCAGCAGTGGCGCCAGTGCCGCGGCGCCGAGCAGCACCACACAGTCAGGGAGCACCGGGTCATGAGCAGGATGTCCGCGACCAAGGCCAAGCGTGGCGGGAGCCGGAGGGCCAGAGCCGGAGGCGGATCCGGCCCTGGCTCGCAAGCAGCCGCCCTCAAGCGCCTGGGGATCATCGGCGGCACGGCCGTGGTCCTCCTGGGGGCGACCTTCGGCTACACGCACCTCCATCAGGGCCCTGTCGCCATGACGGCCGCCTCGGCGCCCCCGGCGGCAGCGGGGGCGGGGACGACAGCCTCGGCCCGGGCGCACCGCCGGCGGGGGCCGGCCGTCCTGCCCACCTCCGGTGCCACCCGCAACCCCTTCGTCCCCACCCGGGCCATGGCGGCCGCACTGAAGGCCTCGACCCCCACCACGGCCGCCGCCAAGCAGCCGGCGTCCTCCCCCGGCTCGCCTTCGTCGGGGTCGTCGTCCCCCGGACCGTCGTCAGGGACCGGGCCGTCGGGGTCAGGGTCGTCGGCCTCGACGCCCACCACCACGCAACCCAAGGCCGCCGCCCCCAGCGTTCCCAAGACCTACATGGCGCCAGGGGACGCCGAGGCCCTGGCCGCCGGCCTCTCCACCTGCCATGCCTTCTCCACCCTGCCCCAGGACAAGCTGACCAAGGGAGTGGGCCCGGCCCTCACCCTGGCCAACGACAAGGCCATACTCCAGATGGGCAAGTCCCTGCTGGCCTCGTCCAAGACAGCGCTCAACCACTACGCCAGCACCGACACCCCCGTCGAGACGGTCATCTACAACCTGATCACGGACCTGTTCCAGACCTCAGGGGGTATATCCGCCTACCAGAGCGGGGGTGACACGGGCAGCATCGCCCTCCGGGCCGAGGTCACGGTGAACACAGCCTGCGGCTTCCTCCGGCGGCTGCAGGTGAGCACCATCGCCCAATGAAGAGCGAAGGCCCGGCGGGGGGCCAGTACCCGGCCACGGGCAGGCCCGGGCGGGAGGGCCGCGGCGAGGAAGGCTTCACGCTCATAGAGATGGTCGTCGCCCTTCTCGTGTGCGCGGTGGTCTTCATGGCCCTGGCGGGGGTCCTCATCTCGACCCTCAAGGTCGTCGGGATCAACAAGACCCGGGCCCAGGCCAACGAGTACGCCACCCAAGGGATGGAGAACCTTCAGAGCTTCGACTATTCCCACCTCGGGCTGTGCCAGACGGCTTCCGATGCGCCACCCGCCAACCTGAGCGGGTTGAGCCCCGTCATGCTCACCAACTGCTCCGACCCCACCTACGAGGATCCCTGCCACGCCACCACGGCCACCCTGACCACCATGCCGGTCCCGGCCGCCAACTACACCTGCACGAAGGACGACGTCAGCTACAAGGTGGACCGGTACATCGTGTGGGCCGATGCCACCGAGACCCAGAAGAGCCTGGCCGTAGTGGTGAGCTGGACCGACCAGGCCGGGAACCACCAGGTCACCGAGCAGAGCGCCCTCAGGGTGCCGAGCCAGCCCAACGCCCCGGGCAGCACCCCCCCCGGCTTCTCCACCTCGTCCCCCCCGACCGTGGTCAACGCCAGCGGCTCCACCAACAGCACAGTCGACAGCTCCGGCCAGCTGACAAGCTCCCTCACCATCACGGCCACGACCAGCGGCCTGAGCTCGAGCGACGTGGTGGTGGCCAACTTCCTCGCCCTCCAGAACGGTACCCCGACACCCCAGGAGCTGTCCCTCACCTCCACCGACGGCACCACCTGGAAAGGCACCATTCCGGCCTCGAGCAGCCAGTACGAGTTCCCGACCGGGTCGCAGTACTTCACGATCACGGCCATCCGTCAGTCCGACGACGAATCCAACAGCTCGATCGTGGTGCCGGCCAATACCTTCTGCCCGAGCGGAGGGTGCACCTCGTCCACCCTCCCCGCCATCTCGTCGACCAGCGTGCCATCGACCCCTGTCTCCACCGACTCAGCGGGATACCTGACCCAGGACGTCACGGTGTCCGCCGACACCACGAACGTCACCGTCTATGACACCGTGAGCGTGACCTTCGAGACGGTCACCGGGGCGGCCAGCATCAGCCTGCAGCCCGGGAGCGCCTGCGACCCCCAGGGGGACCCCTGCACCTGGTCAGCCACCATCTCCACGACCTCCTCCTACCGCTTCCCGACCGGATCCCAGCCCTTCTACTTCACAGCTGCCCAGCAGAGCGGCAACCCCTGTGCCAGCTCGACCACGACGTCAACCACGTCCACCACATCCACCACGTCCTGCCCCACCGACACTGTGGACAACGGCTCCACGACGGCGGCAGCCAGCTCCCCGGTGACCTTCCAGTGAGGCCGCTCCGGGCTCAGGGGGCTCCAGGCCAGCAAGGGTTCACCGTGGTGGAGCTCATGGTCGTGCTCGTGGTCCTGGGGATCGTGATGGCCATCGCCACCGAGTTCTTCATCAACGTCACGACCGGCACAGCCTCTGCCGATGTCCGCTCCCAGGCGGAGAACCAGCTGCAGCTGGCCATGAGGACCATAACTGAGGACGTCAGGGCAGCCACCTCCATCTCGACCACCTACCCCTCCGCCTGCCCCAGCGGCGGCACCTACCCGGCGGACTACGGCGACTGCCTCCAGTTCACCGTCATCCACGACCAGACGCCGACCGATACCTGCACCTACAGCAACCGGCACCTGCTCTACCCGAGCACCGTGCTGACCTACTGGCTGTCGGGGGGGACGGTGTACAAGTCCAGCACTAACTACACGGCATCCTCACCGGGGGGCGCCTGCTCGGCATCGACGGGTTTCAGCCGGACCCCCGTCATCTCCGACCTCAGCAACGGCTCCACCCCGCTGTTCACCTACTACGACGGCTACGGGAACGAGCTCGCCACTTCCGGCACCAACCCCAACCCCTTCGCCCTGGCCGCCACCATCAAGGTCGAGCTGATCGAGCCACCAGCCGGCGCCAACCCGGCCATGGAGCTGGACTCCTCCGTGGCCCTCCGCAACAACCGGACAGGATCATGAACTCCCTGACACAGACCAGACCGGCTCAAGGCGGGGCCCGGGCGCGGTGGCAAGGAGCCCGGCTGCCCTGCAGACGTCACCACGACGAGAGGGGAAGCCTCATAGTCGTGATCATGGTGGCCGCCGTGGTCTCCATGCTCGTGGTGGCATCCCTTGCCAACGCCCTCTTCGCCCAGGACACCACGGTGCGAGCAGGCAGCTCGGCGGCCGCCCTCCAGCTGGCCGACGCCGGCGTCAACCAGGCCGTCCGGGACGCCACCAACGGGGGGACGGGAGGGCCAACGACGGTCTCCGTTCCCGGAGCGGGAAGCTACACGTACAGCTACACATCGGCGGGGACCACGCCCGCTTCGTGGCACATCATCTCGGTCGGCAAGGACTGGCGGGGGGCCCAGCGCAAGATCGAGGCGGATGCCGAGACCCAGAGCCTCTTCGCCGACGCCCTCTTCGCCAACTCAGGCATGCACCTGTCCTCGGGTATCTCGGTGGACAGCTTCACCAACGGCGCCACCGCCCAGGACATGTGCACAGGTCAGGGGATAGTCGCCACGGACGACGTGAACAGCATGACGTTCGGCAACCAGGGCAACGGCAACGGGGTCACCAACTGCACCTACAACCAGACCACCCCCGGATACCCGGTGGACGGCTGCATCGTCTACGACGACTCCGGCAGCACGCCCCCTCCATCCGGCTCGGGGGCGTGCCCGTCAAACGACATCATCTACGAACCCGGCTCCTACCAGGACCCGACCCCGAAGATACCGGGCACCCCCACCACCAGCCTGGTGTGCACCACGCCCCTGTCCCCCGGGACCTACGTCTACGTGAACGTGACCATCGAGCCGGGCTGCACCCTCGGTTCTGGGGTGTCCATGTCCGACCCGGTGAACATCTATGCCACCGGCACCGTCCAGATCGGGAGCGGCAACGGCAATGTGGGCGCCATCGACCCGCCAACTCCAGCCACTTGCCTCAGCTACACGGGTACGGACGTGTTCGGCAATCCCGCCTCGTACTACTGCCCGGGATGGTCAGGAGGCTTGCGGATCTACAGCCGAGGGACCAGCGTCGTCTTCGCCGGCAACCACATCGACTGGTGGGGCGTCATCTATGCCCCCCAAGCCGTGCTGTCCACCAACAACTCCCCGCAAATATCGATGTGGGGGGCCCTCACCGTTGGCTCCACGGCCCAGAACTCGAGCTCCAAGTCATCGATCGGCGCCCAGTTCGCCCTCCATTACGACCAGTCGCTCAGCTCGATCAGCAGCCAGCAGGTGAAGCTCGTCAACTGGCGGGAGGAGCCCTGCCCCCAGTCGGACTGCTCGGCGACGACACCCTGACCCAGCAGTCCTGGCCGCCATGGGGACAGCGGATGGCAACTCCGTGGCACGAGTCGTCTGATCACCCCGTCTCCTGCCACGCTGGGGACCTTGATGGTCAAGCCGCCACTGGTCACGGCTACGAGCGATGGATGGCGCCCCGCGCAGTGGTGTAGACCAGCCCGCCTTGAACCTCGCCGCTGACCCAGTCTGTCAGGCAGTCACGGCCACGAAATTGTCACAGGTCTCGCCCACGTTCGCGTAGCGACAGGCCTCGGCCGCGACGTGCCGGGAGCAGTAGCCGGTCCCGAGGCGTGTCTTCAGGTACTCCGAGGCGATCCACTCCAGCTTCGGGGGGATTGCCGGGGAGCCGGGGGGAGCGACTGGGATGAGACGACAGACCTTGCCGATGGCCTTGTCGTAGGCGGAGGGGAGCGCAGCGCAGGCGAGGGCCACATGGCAGCGGCAGGGGCAGGCGCGGGACGTCGGTAGCACAGACCCCCAGGCGCCGACCGGGATGCTCCGCCCACCCCCACAGGGTGATGTCGTCGAGCAGGTTGCGAAGCGCGAGGACGCTCCCGTGCACGACGCTCAGCGACACCGCCTTGTCCCGGGC
>JAJPHD010000026.1 GCA_021325455.1 Actinomycetota bacterium | reverse complement strand
GGCATCTTCACCAAGGCCGCCGACGTGGGCGCCGACCTGGTGGGCAAGGTCGAGGCCGGCATCCCCGAGGACGACCCCCGCAACGCCGCCACCATCGCCGACAACGTCGGGGACAACGTGGGGGACTGCGCCGGCATGGCCGCCGACCTGTTCGAGTCCTACGAGATCACGATCATCGCCGCCCTGATCCTCGGCTACGCCGCCTTCCTTTCGGTCCACCTCAATCCCGTGAAGGGTGTCATCTACCCGCTCATCGTGGTGGCCTTCGGGATCCTGGCGTCCATCCTCGGCATCTTCACCGTCCGCAGCCGCCACGGGGAGGCCACGGCCATGCCGGCCATCAACCGCAGCTTCCGCCTGGCCGGCTTGGTCACCGTGATCGCCGCCCTCCTGGTGGCGGAGCTCTACGTGCACGACCTCAAGGTCTTCTGGGCCGTGCTGGTCGGGGTGTGCCTGGGCCAGGCAGCCAGCCTCATAACCGAGCACTTCACCTCCACCGAGCGCAGCCCCGTACGGGAGATAGCCGAGTCGTCCCGCACCGGGCCGGCCACGACCATCCTCTCGGGCCTGTCCGCCGGGCTGGAGTCCACCGTGTGGGCCCTGCTGGCGATCGTCATCGCCATCGCCCTCGCCATCGCCATCGGAGGGGTCCACAACATCGAGCTCACCCTCTACCTGGTCTCGCTGATCGGCATCGGGCTCCTGTCCACGACGGGCATGGTGGTCTCCGAGGACAGCTTCGGGCCGGTGGCGGACAACGCGGCCGGCGTGGCCGAGATGGCCGGGGAGTTCGGGGGTGAGGCCCAGAGCATCATGGTCAACCTGGACGCCGTGGGCAACACCACCAAGGCCATCACCAAGGGGGTGGCGATCGCCTCCGCCGTGATCGCCACCATCGCCCTGTTCGCCTCCTTCGTCGAGACCATCGGGTCCCAGCTCAACCTGCACGCGGTGGGGACGGCGCTGTTCCGGAACGCCGCCACGCAGATCAACGTGGCCAACCCCACCATCTTCGTGGGCCTGCTCATCGGGGGCTCGGTGGCCTTCATGTTCTCGGGCCTGGCCATCCGGGCGGTGGGGCGGTCAGCAGGCACGGTGGTCCAGGAGGTGCGCCGCCAGTTCCGGGAGCACCCCGGGATCATGGACCGCACCGAGCGCCCCGAGTACGGCAGGGTCATCGCCATCTGCACGGCAGCGGCCCAGCGGGAGCTCACCACCCCGGCCCTCCTGGCCATCTTGACCCCTGTGATCGTGGGCTTCGGGATCAACTACTTCGCCCTGGGGGCCTTCCTGGCCGCGGCCATCGTCACTTCCCAGCTGATGGCGGTCTTCCTCTCCAACTCGGGAGGTGCCTGGGACAACGCCAAGAAGTTCATCGAGGACGGCCACGAAGGGGGCAAGGGCTCCGAGGGCCACAAGGCAGCGGTGATCGGGGACACGGTGGGCGACCCCTTCAAGGACACCGCCGGGCCCGCCCTCAACCCCCTCATCAAGGTGATGAACCTGGTGTCGCTGCTCATCCTGCCCCTGGTCATCACCCTCTACCACCATGCCGCCGCCCGCTACACGATCGCGGGCCTCGCCCTGCTCATACTCCTTGCCTCCATCGCCTACTCCAAGCGCAAGACCGGCACCATGGCGGCCGAGCCGACCCCGGCCCAGGTGGCGGCGGGGCCGGAGTCGGTCCTGGCCACGGCGCCAGGCGGCGGCCCGGCCCTCCTGGCCGGTGGCCGGGACGAGGTGCTGCGGGCGGCCATCGACCGGTGGGTGGCCGACCTGGGCCACGAGGAGCACGACCTGCGGGACCGCCTGCTCGAGGTCAAGGCGGGACTGGGTGAGACCAGCGCCACGACCTGATCGCCGGTGCGGGCAGGTCGACACAGGGGTGGCTTGACAGCCGCGCGCCGTTTTGCGGAGCCTTCTGGATACTTATGGCCAAACCCCTGGTAATCGTCGAGTCTCCGGCCAAGGCCAAGACCATCGCCGGCTTCCTGGGCTCGGGCTTCGTGGTCGAGTCGTCCATCGGGCACATCAGGGACCTTCCCCGGAGCGCGGCCGAGATCCCTGCCGCCTACAAGGGCGAGCCCTGGGCCCGCCTCGGGGTGGACGTGGACAACGGGTTCAAGCCCCTGTACGTGGTGACCAAGGAGAAGCGGCCCCAGATCCAGAAGCTCAAGGCCGCCCTCAGGGACGCCACCGAGCTGTACCTGGCGACTGACGAGGACCGCGAGGGGGAGTCCATCGCCTGGCACCTCCTCGAGGTCCTGGCGCCCCGGGTCCCGGTGAAGAGGATGGTCTTCCACGAGATCACCCGGCCGGCCATCGAGCGGGCGGTCCAGGAGTACCGGGAACTGGACCGGCGCCTGGTCGACGCCCAGGAGGCCAGGCGCATCCTCGATCGCCTGTATGGCTACGAGGTCTCACCGGTCCTCTGGAAGAAGGTCATGCCCAAGCTGTCGGCGGGCCGGGTCCAAAGCGTGGCCACCCGCATGGTGGTGGAGCGGGAGCGGGCCCGGATGCGCTTCCGCGCCGGCACCTGGTGGGGGCTGACCGGGACCTTCGACAAGGCGGGTGACACCTTCACCGCCGGCCTGGTCTCCCTGGACGGCCAGCGCATCGCCACGGGGCGGGACTTCTCGGAGGCGGGGGAGCTGGCGGGCGATGCCGTGCTGCTGGACGAGCCCGGGGCCCGTCACCTGGTGGACCGGCTTCGAGAGGCGCCCTTCCGGGTCACGTCGGTGGAGGAGAAGCCATACAAGCGCTCCCCCTACCCACCCTTCATGACCTCCACGCTGCAGCAGGAGGCCGGCCGCAAGCTCCGGTTCAGCTCCCAGCGCACCATGCAGGTGGCCCAGCGGCTCTACGAGCGGGGCTACATCACCTACATGCGCACCGACTCCATCGCCCTGTCCGAGACCGCCGTGCAGGCGGCCCGGGCCCAGGCCCGCGAGCTCTACGGGCCCGAGTACGTCCCGGAGCAGCCGCGGCGCTACCGGAGCAAGGTGAAGAACGCCCAGGAAGCCCACGAGGCCATCCGCCCGGCAGGCGAGACGTGGCGCACCCCCGAGCAGCTGGCCGGTGAGCTCAGCACGGAAGAGCGCAACCTCTACGAGCTGGTGTGGAAGAGGACGGTGGCCTCCCAGATGGCCGATGCCAGGGGGACCAGCGCTCAGGTCCGGCTGACGGGCGAAATGGCCCCCGCTGCCCCTGGCCCTGGCCTTCCGCTGGCGTCGTCCGCCCGCAGGGCGGAGTTCTCGGCCAGCGGCAAGGTGATCCACTTCCCCGGGTTCCTGCGGGCCTACGTGGAGGGCGCCGACGACCCCGATGCCGAGCTCGAGGACCAGGAGAGGCGGCTCCCCCCCCTGGCCGAGGGGGACCGGCTGCGGGCCGAGGAGCTGGAGGCCGAGAGCCACACCACGCAGCCCCCGGCCCGCTACACCGAGGCCTCGCTGGTGAAGGCGCTCGAGGAGATGGGGGTCGGGCGGCCCTCCACCTATGCCACCATCATTGCCACCATCCAGGACCGGGGCTATGTGTGGAAGAAGGGTTCGGCCCTGGTGCCCTCCTTCGTCGCCTTCGCCGTGGTGGGGCTGCTCGAGAGGCATTTCAGCGAGCTGGTGGACTACGGGTTCACGGCCAGCATGGAAGACGACCTCGACGAGATCGCCGGCGGCCAGGAGGAGGCCGTCCCCTGGCTCTCCAGGTTCTACTTCGGCAACGGGCGCCCCGGGCTCAAGTCCATCGTGGCCGAGAACCTGGGTGAGATAGACGCCCGCGAGGTCAACTCCATCCCCGTGGGGAGGGACGAGGAAGGGCGTGAGATCGTGGTACGGGTGGGGCGGTACGGTCCCTACGTCCAAAGGGGGGAGGAGCGGGCCTCTCTCCCCGATGACCTGGCCCCCGACGAGCTGACGGTGGAGCGCGCCGTGGCCCTCCTGGCGGGTCCTTCGGAGGACCGGCTCCTCGGCAGGGACCCCGACACCGGCCTGCCCGTGCTGCTGAGGACGGGACGCTTCGGGCCCTACGTCCAGCTGGGCGAAGGGGGCGAGGGAGCCGGGGGCGCCAAGCCTCCCACGGCGTCCCTCCTGCGGTCCATGGACCCGGCCACCATCGGGCTGGAGGACGCCTTGAAGCTCCTCAGCCTGCCCAGGCTGGTGGGCCGGGACCCGGCTGACGGGGAGGAGATCCTGGCCATGAACGGCCGTTACGGTCCCTTCCTGAGGAAGGGAAAGGACAGCCGCAGCCTGGCCGACGAGCAGCAGCTCTTCACCATCTCCCTCGAGGAGGCGCAGGCCCTATTTGCCCAGCCCAAGGCGGGACGGGGAAGGCGGGCCCCTGCGGCCCCCTTGCGGGAGCTGGGCACCGACCCCGAGTCCGGGCGCACCATCACCCTCCGGGAGGGGCGCTTCGGCCCCTACGTCACCGACGGGGAGGTCAACGCGTCCCTCCGCAAGGGGGACACGGTGGAGGGGGTCACGGAGGAGCGGGCCATCGAGCTGCTGGCTGAGCGGCGAGCCAAGGGGCCGGCGAACCGGGCCCGGGGCGGCGGTCGCCGTCCGGGCGGGAGGTCTTCCGGCCGGCGCGCCACGGGAAGCTGAGCGGGGGCCCGATGGGCCGGGGCCGGCTGATCGCGCTGGAGGGCCCAGACGGGACGGGCAAGACCACCCAGGCCTCTCTCCTCGCCACGGCCCTCGATGCCCTGCTGACCCGGGAGCCGGGAGGCACGGCGCTGGGGGAGCGCCTGCGCGCCATTCTCCTCGAGCGCGATGGGATCAGGATCACTCCCAAGGCGGAGGCCCTGCTCATGCTGGCCCAGAGAGCGGAGCACACGGCCTGCGTGCTGGCCCCGGCGCTGGAGGAAGGCAGGTGGGTGGTGACGGACCGCTACACGGGTTCCACCCTCGCCTACCAGGGCTACGGGAGAGGGCTCGACATGGAGGAGCTGGCACTGGCGTGCTCGTGGGCCACCGGGGGACTGCAGCCGGACCTGAGCGTCCTGCTGGAGCTGCCCGGGGCCGAGGCCCGCCGGCGCCAGGCGGCTCGCGGCCAGCTCGTCGATCGCCTCGAGGACGAGGCCGCTTCCTTCCACCACCGGGTGGCCATCGGCTACCGGGCCCTGGCCGAGGCCGACCCCCTGCGTTGGGCCGTCGTCGATGCCTCGGGGACGGTGGACGAGGTGGCGGCAAGGGTGCTGGAGGTTGTCAACCAGCGGTTGGGTCCTCTCGGGATTGCCAGATGAGCGACCCCTTGTTCGCCGAGGTGGTCGGCCAGGAGGAGGCCGTTACCACCCTTCGGGCCGCCGCCCGCAACCCCGTGCACGCCTACCTGCTCCTCGGCCCGTCCGGGGTGGGCAAGCGGGCCGCCGCCCGCGCCTTTGCCGCCTGCCTGCTGTGCCCCGATGGCGGCTGTGGTACCTGCCGCCATTGCCGGCTGGCGCTGGCCAGCGCCCACCCTGACCTGGTGGTCGTGGAGCGCTCGGGCCCGTTCATAGGGGTGAACGAGGCACGGGAGATCACCAGGCTGGCCGTGCGCACACCCCTCGAGGCTCGCCGGCGGGTGCTGGTGCTCACCGACTTCCACCTGGTGGACAAGGCCGCCCCGGCCCTCTTGAAGACCATCGAGGAGCCCCCCGCCTCGACCGTCTTCGTGATCCTTGCTGACCGGGTGGTGCCCGAGCTGGTGACCATTGCCAGCCGGTGCGTGACCGTGGAGCTGCGCCCGCTGGCCCCCAGCCGCCTGGTCGCCCTCCTGCAGGCCGAGGGAGCTCCCCGGCATCAGGCCGAGCTGGCTGCCCGGGCGGCCGGCGGCAGCCTGGGGCGGGCCCGCCTCCTCGCTGCCGACCAGGGGCTGGCGGCCCGCCAGCAGGCCTGGGCCGAGGTGAGGGGCCAGCTCGATGGGTCCGGGGCCACCGTGGCCGTGCTGGTCGACCGGCTGCTGGCCGGGACGGAGGCGGCCCTGGAGCCGGTGAGGGCCCGCCAGCGCCAGGAGATCGAGCAGCTGGCGGAGGAGGCCGGGGCCCTGGGGGAGCGAGGCCTCCCCGGGCGGGAGGAGGTCGAGAGGCGGCACCGGCGGGAGCTGCGACGGATCAGGACCGACGAGCTGCGGGCGGGCTTGGCCACCCTGGCCCGGAGCTACGCGGAGCCGGTCCAGGCGCTGACCCGCGGGTCCGGGTCCGGCGGGGGGCGGGGGCCGGAGGGGCCGGGGCCGGAGGGGCGCCGCCCGATGGGCCGGGTGGCGGTTGCCAGCCGGGCGGTGGCCGCCATCGACGAGGCCAGCCGGGCTCTCGACCACAACCCGAACGAGTCCCTCTTGCTCCAGGCGCTCCTGCTTCGGCTGTCGGCGGTGGAACGGGAGGGAGTGGCCTAGGCTCCAATGCACGCCCGAGTAGCTCAGCCGGAAGAGCAGCGCACTCGTAATGCGCAGGTCAGGGGTTCGAGTCCCCTCTCGGGCTCGCTCCGCCGCTCGGGTGCTTGCTGCCAGTGGGATGAGACCGGCGGACGCTGCGGGGCCTGCGGGTCTATGAGGTCCAGGAATGGACGACCTCCCAGACCGAAGGAGCACCCGCAGCGACCAGCCGGGCCTGGGGTGATGACGGCCCCGAATGCCGCCGTGCGGCTTGCCAGCAGGGAAGCCCTCCTACGCAGGGCCTCCCGAGCCGGGGATCAGGCGGTTGATGTAGAGGTGGAACCCGATGAGGAACTGCTCGATGACGGGCAGCGGTGGGTCGTCAAGGGCCTGGTGGTCGCAGTTGTCACCGCCCCAGTGACCGCCGTGGCCGGCACAGCGGCGGTGGTCGCGGCGGATGCCACCCCGTAGCCGCCGGCTGTCACGCCAAGGGCGAGGGCACTGCCCGCTGTCAGCTTCCAGAGCAGATGTCGAGGTTTCATGGCGGTTGCTCCTTCGTTGTTCGGCGGGCCTCTCCCGCCTGGCAACCACTATCGACGGGGAGGGTGTGCGCTCGGTGACAGCGGTCTGAGAGGCGGCTATGAACATCGGCCCCGGCCCACGCCAGGTGAGGCCAGGCGCACCGGCCGCCGCCCGCTGCCGGCCCACAGCGACCGGCCTCGAACCGGCCACCCGATATCCCGAGCACCAAGGGGGCCCGGAGGCGACCCACCCAGCTGAGGGGGATTCGCTGGACCACTACCCGCGGGGCGGGCAGGTGATAAGCAGACATGATGTGGAACGTGAAGGACAAAGTGTGGACCCCGAGAAGATGAGGTCCTTGTGCGTGCGGTCGTCCAACGCCAGGCTCGGGACGGTGTACCTGGAGGGCGACAGGCTGCGGGGTGAGCCGGAGGACATCGAGGACCTGTTCCTGAGGCCCCGGCTGTTCAAGCCGGGCATCTCCGACCGCCAGCTGTTCGACGAGCTGAACGGCTGCACCAGCGGGTACGTGTGGGCCACGCCAGGGGGTCGGGCGTGGGACGGGAGGGTGGACCCCGTGACGCCCGGCTACCCCGAAGAGGGCATACAGGTGGTGGCCGAGGCCGGCGACGGCAGGACGGTGAGGGGGAGGCTCAGCTACGAGTGGGTGCCTGCTCCTGAGCCGGGGACGGAGGGGCAGTGGGACGTCCGGGTGGACGGCGAGCCCGTGGACGGCGCTTCGGTCCGGCCCGGAGGGGGGCTCTTGAGGTTCGTGGCCCTGCAGCGGCTGCAGGGGAGAGCGCTGTGGTTGCAGGGAGACCGGGGTGCCGTCGGACTGGGACGCTGAGGCGGAAAGCTGGGTAGCCTGGGCCCGCACCCCCGGCCATGATGCCTACTGGCACTACCGGGACTCGTTCTTCGAGGGGCTCCTGCCGGCACCCCGGCGCAGGTCCCTCGACGTGGGCTGCGGAGAGGGCCGGACCACCCGAGACCTGGTCAGTCGCGGCCACCGGGTCGTGGCCATCGACTCGTCGCCGACCCTCATCCGCTACGCCCGCCAAGCCGACCCGGGCGGCACCTACCTGGTCTCCGATGCCGCCTCCCTCCCCTTCCCCGACGCCAGCTTCGGCGTGGCCGTGGCCTACAACTCCCTCATGGACGTGGCCGACATGCCGGCCTCGGTACGAGAGGTGGCCCGGGTCCTGGCGGCCCACGGGAGGCTGTGCATCTCGGTCACCCATCCGATCAACGATGCCGGAGCTTTCGCGGGGGACGACGCCCGTGCCATCTTCGCCATCGAGGGCAGCTACCTCGCCCGGCGGAGGTTCGAAGGTTCCCTGGAGCGGGATGGGCTCCACATGACCTTTCGCGGCTGGTGCTATCCGCTCGAGGACTACGCCAGGGCGCTCGAGGAGGCGGGACTGCTGATCGAGGCCATACGGGAGCCGACGCCGGCCACGACCCACCCCGACTACGAGCGCTGGAGGCGCGTGCCCATGTTCCTGCACGTGCGGGCCGTGAAGCCGGCCTGACCGGCGGGCCGGTGACCGGGTGGGGGGCACTTCAGCTTCGCGGCCGCCCCGCCGATACATGGACCGTGCCTGCCGGCGACGTGAGCCCCCTGCCGTTCTCGCCCTTCGAGGCGCCGGCGCCCCCTGGAGGGGCAGCGCCGGCCAGCGCCCTGTTGCCCGAGCTCACCGAGATCCTGGCCAGCGAAGCCTTCTTTCCCCACCTCCTGGCCACGATGTGCGAGCGAACGGCCCGCCTGTTCCGGGCCAGGCGGGCAAGCATGTTCCTCATCGAGGAGGGCAGCCTCGTTCCGAGGATGGCCCGGCGCGTGGACGGGAGCCGGGACCCCGACCTCTGGGACCGATTCCTCGCCGCCCCCAGCCCTCCCTCCCTGGTGTCGGTGGCGTTGGCGGACGAGAGGCCGCACGTGGCGAGGAGGTTCGGTGTCGAGCCGGGAGATGCCTGGTGGGCACGGAGCTTCGGCATCGGCTCCGCCCTGGCCGTTCCCCTCGCCTCCCAGGGGAGGGTGCTCGGGGTGCTGGCCCTGGACGACCCGGCGCCGGGGGCCTTCGACATGGAGATGGCCGAGCGGGTGCTGGAGGCCACCGCCCAGCTCGGGCCGGTCGTGGCGGCGGGCCTCAGGGTGGGGCGCCAGGAGGCCGAGCTGGCGGCGGCCCGGGCCATGCGGGACATGATGGAGCAGTCGGCGGGGGCCACCACCGCCATGGAGGCGGCCACGGCGGTGGCCCGGGTCGTGAACCGGGCGCTCGGGACCGAGCGCTGCGCGGTCATGTACTTCCCGGGACTGGACGGGTCCCACGTCGAGGTGGCCACGGTGGACCTGCCCGCCGAGCTGGATGCCGCTGTGCGCCGGGCCGTCGCGACGGTGGACCCCGCCACCTCCCGGGGCTGGCAGCTGGCCACCTCCACCCGGCGTCCCTACCTGGTGGACCGGGTGGGGGAGAGGATGGGGCGCCCATCAGGCCTCCTGCGCACGTTGGGACTGCGCTCCTATGCCAGCTTGCCCCTGTTCGCCGGGGGGGAGTTGGTAGGCCGGGTGGTGTGCGGCCATTCCTCCCGGGAGCGCCGGTGGCGGGAGGCGGACAGGGTGATGGCGACCCAGCTGGCCCTGGAAGGGGCCCTGGTCATGGACGGGGCCCGCCTGAGGGAGGCCGATGCCGCCCACCGGGCCCACCTCGCCCACCAGGCCAGCCATGACCCCCTCACCAACCTCCCCAACCGGGCCACGGTGCGGGACCGGCTGGTGGATGCCCTGGACCGGGCCCGCCAGCGGGTCGCGCCCCTCACCGTGGTGCTGGTGGACCTCGACCGTTTCAAGGAGGTGAACGACGCCCTAGGCCACCACCAGGGGGACAAGCTCCTCGCCCAGGTGGCGGGCCGCCTGGAGCAGGCCGTGGGCCGTGACGGCCTGGTGGGCCGCCTGGGAGGCGACGAGTTCGCCGCCGTGCTGGAGCCCGGCCTCGGGGCGGTGGAGGGGGAGGTGCTGGCGGCCCGCCTGATGGCCGCCCTGGACGACCCCTTCGACCTGGACGGGAGCGCGGTCAAGGTGGCCGCCAGCATGGGGCTGGCCACCTATCCCGAGCACGGGGATGACCCCGACAAGCTGCTGCAGCGGGCTGACGCCGCCATGTACGAGGCGAAGAAGGCGGGGCTGGCCTGGCTCGTGTACCGTCCCGGAGCCTCCTGGTCCGCACCCCGGCGCACGGAGCTGGCCGCCGGGCTGCCCGGGGCCATCTCCGGTGACGAGCTGGTCCTGCACTACCAGCCTCAGGTGGACCTGCGCACTGGGTCGCCACTGGCCCTGGAGGCCCTGGTGCGGTGGGAGCACCCCCGCCTCGGCCTGCTCGGGCCGGCGGAGATCCTTCCCGTCGCCTTGGTGACGGGCCAGATCACGGCGGTGACCACCTGGGTCCTCCGCCACGCCCTGGGGCAGGCCGCCAAGTGGAGGAACCGGGGCATGGCCTTGCCGGTGGCGGTGAACGTGAGCGCTCGGGACCTGGCCGACCCGGGCTTCCACAACCGGGTGGTGCGAGCCCTGCGTGAGGCGGGGCTCAGCGGGGAGAGCCTGTGCCTGGAGCTGACCGAGCACACCCAGCTGGTGCAGCCGGGGCTGGCCGCCAGTACGTTCGCCGCTCTCCGCCGGCTGGGCGTCAAGACCAGCCTGGACGACTTCGGCACGGGGCACGCCTGCCTCTCCTATCTGCATGCCCTGCCGGTGGACGAGGTCAAGCTGGACCGCTCCCTGGTCGGGCCCGACCTCGACCGGGACCAGGAGGCCATCGTCCGGTCCATGGTGACCCTCGGGGAGGACATGGGCCTGGCCGTGGTGGCCGAAGGGGTCGAGTCCGAGGAAGTCGCCCACCGCCTGGCCCGTCTCGGGTGCCGGACCGCCCAGGGCTTCCACTTCTCGCCCCCGCTACCGGCCAGCGAGGCGGCAGCCTGGGTTAGGCGCCGCCGGGAGCTCCTGTCCGCCCGGGCCCTCTGACCTTCGCCGCCTGGTACCCGAGACCCCTCCCGGTAGGCCGCCACCGGCGTCGCGCTAGCGTTTCGGCCGGTGGTGGACCGGGACCTGGCCTTCATGCCCGCCGGGCGCCTGGCCCCCCTCATAGCCTCGGGCCAGCTCTCCCCGGTCGAGGTCACCTCGAACGCCCTGGAGCGGATCGAGGAGGTGAACCCGGTGCTCAACTGCTTCTGCTTCGTGTGGGCCGACGAGGCGCTGGAGGCGGCGCAGCGGGCGGCCGAGGCGGTGGCCCGGGGAAGGCCCCTCGGCCCCCTCCACGGGGTCCCCGTGGCCCTCAAGGACACCACCCCCACCGCCGGGCACCGCACCACCTTGGGCTCGTACACCCACGAGCACTGGGTGCCGGACCGGGACGCCTACGTGGCCCGGGCCCTGCGCCGGGCCGGCGGGATCGTGGTGGGCAAGACGACGACCCCCGAGTTCGCCTGCTGCGGCATCACCGACAGCCCCCTGTGGGGGGTCACCAGGAACCCGTGGGACCGCTCCCGCAGCCCCGGGGGCTCCTCGGGCGGGAGCGCGGCGGCAGTGGCCTCGGGCTGCGTCCCTCTGGCCGAGGGCTCCGACATGGGCGGATCGGTGCGGATCCCGGCCGCCTGGTGCGGGGTGGTGGGCCTCAAGCCGGGCCTGGGCCGCATCCCCATGGACACCCTGCCCGGCCTCTTCGACACCATCTCCCACCACGGCCCGCTGGCCGGCACGGTCGACGACGCCCGCATCTTCCTGATGGCCACCCAGGGGCCGGACGACTCCGACATACTGTCCACCCCTGTCCCCCTGGACCTGGCCGGGCCCGTACCCGGCTCGGTGGACGGGCTGCGCCTGGCCCTCTCCGTGGACCTCGGGTGCTGGGCGGTCGACCCTGCCATCGAACGGGCGGTGCGGGGGGCGGCCGAGGCCCTGGTGGAGGCAGGGGCCCAGGTGGAGGAGGTGGACCTCCACCTCACCCCCCGGGACGAGGAGGTCTGGGGTGAGCTGTGGAGCGTCTTCATGGCCGCCTACTACGGCCACCTCGTCCCCGGCTACCGGGACCGCATGGACCCGACGGTGCTCGAGCTGATCGAGCGGGGCAGCTCCATGAGCGCCGTGCAGCTGAAGAAGCTGGAGCTCGAGCGGACCGACCTGTGGCGCCGGATGGCGGCCGTGCTCGAAGGCCACGAGGCTCTGCTGTGCCCCACCATGGCGCAGGGGCCGACCCCCGCTGCCCGCGCCGAGCAGCCCTCGGGCCCGCCCCCCGACGACGGCCGCCACCACGCCCCGGACATGACCGCCCCCTTCAACCTGGTGTCTCCCTGCCCCGTCCTGTCGGTGCCCTGCGGCCGGGACGACCAGGGCCTGCCGGTGGGCTTGCAGGTGGTCGGCCGGCGGTGGCAGGAGGACACCGTCCTGCGCGTGGGGCAGGCGGTAGAGGCGGCCCAGCCGCCCCGGCGCCGGCCGCCTCTCTAGTGCCCCGCCGCTATCCGGCCGCCTCCATCTCCAGCAGGGCCACCTTGGTCTCGGTCCCGCCCCCGTACTGACCGGGGGAGCCGTCGCTTCGCACGACCCGGTGGCAGGGCACGACGATGGGGACGGGGTTGGTGGCGCAGGCCGTCCCCACGGCCCGGGCCGCCCCGGGGTGACCCACGGCAGCAGCCAGGGCCCCGTAGCTGGCCGTCTTGCCGTAGGAGATCGTCGGCAGCCGGGCCAGCACCTGGCGCCGGAACCCCTTGGACAACCTCAGGTCCACGGGTACCTCGAACTCCCGCCGGCGCCGGGCGAAATACTCCTCGATCTCCCGGGCCGCCTCGTCCAACCGGCCCGGGGCCCGCAGGACCCGGGGGCTGATGGCCCGGGACAGCTCCTCCAGCACCCGGTCGGAGTCCTCGTGGGCGAAGGCCACCCGCACCAGCCCCTGCTCGGTGGCGGCCAGGAGGAGCCTGCCTATGGGGGTGTCCAGGGTGCGGTAGGCGACGTCCAGGAGGCCGGCCCGGCCCGCGGCCTCCTCCAGCTTGGCGTGCAGCCTCTCCCTCTCCGCGGCACCCACCTCCTGCATGGCCTCCGGCCAGATCGTCATGGCCTCCTCCTCTCGCTGCGCTGGCGCGCCTTTCGCAGCGCCGCTATGCCGTCGGCGGCGGCCCGGCGAGCAGCCTGGGCGGAGCCTCCCACCACGGCGGCGACCTCGGCGTAGGGGAGGCCCGCCAGGTGGTGGTAGGCGACGGCCTGGCGCTGCTTGGCCGGCAGGGCGGCCAGGGCCGGCCAGAGGTCGGACTCCCAGGAGCCCGACTCCCCCGGGACGCCGGTGGGGCTGGGCACCTCGGGCAGGTCGGCGCGGGGCAGGGCACGGGACCCGCTGGCCCGTGCATGATCGATGGCCTTGCGGTGGGCGATGGTCACCAGCCAGGCCTCGACGTTGCTTCCGGGGCGGAGCCGCGGGTAGGCCCGCAGGGCAGCGAGGAAGGTCTCCGACCAGGCGTCCTCGGCCCCGTCGGGGCCGATCAGGGCCCTGCACACCCTGAGGACGGTGTTCCCGTGCCGCTCGACCACCCGCTCGAAGGGCTCCCGCTCCTGACCTCCTGCCACGACAGGTAAACGTGCCAGAAGGCTCGGATGTGAGGCCACCCCGGGTGAGCGAAGAGGATGGGGGATAGGAAACAGGGGTCATTGTGCCTCCCCGTGGCTTCCCGGGACCCCGGTGGTACGGTGGCATGCCCGTGGACGACGTGACGTGGCTGGACGCGACGGCCCAGGCCGAGCTGGTGAGCAGGGGCGAGGTCTCCCCCAAGGAGCTGGTCGAGGCGGCCGTCGCCCGCATCGAGGCCCTCAACCCCAAGCTGGACCTGGTGGTCCGGGAGCGCTTCGACCGGGCCCGGGAGGAGGCGGCGGGCGAGGTGCCGCCCGGTCCGTTCCGGGGGGTGCCCATCCTCTTCAAGGACCTGGGCTGCCTGGTGGAGGGGGAGGAGACGGCCTTCGGGCTGGGGCCGCTGCGGGGCTACCGCTGGCCGGTGACCTCTTACTTGGCCGAGCAGTTCCGGGAGGCGGGGTTCTTGTGCCTCGGGCGCACCAATGTCCCCGAGTGCGGCACCACGGTCACCACGGAGCCGATGAGCTTCCCGCCCGCTCGCAACCCCTGGGACCCGAGGTACTCCGCGGGAGGGTCTTCGGGGGGATCGGCAGCGGCAGTGGCAAGCGGGATGGTGCCGGTGGCCCACGGCAACGACGGGGGAGGCTCCATCCGCATCCCCGCCAGCGAGTGCGGAGTGGTGGGGCTGAAGCCCACCAGGGGGCGGGTGAGCCAGGGGCCGCTGGTGGGCGAGGGCTGGGCCGGGGGCACCATAGACGGGGCCCTCACCCGCTCGGTGCGTGATGCCGCCGCCGTGCTGGACGCCATAAGCACCCGCATGCCGGGAGAGCCCTACTACGCCCCCCCGTGGCCCCGCCCCCTCCGGGACGAGGTGGGCGCCGATCCCGGGTCCCTGCGCGTCGGGTTCGTTGACCGGCCCGGGCAGGCCGTGTACCTGGACGACCCCGAGTGCCGTGCGGCGGTGGAGGGAGCGGCGAGCCTGCTCGAGTCACTGGGCCACCATGTCGAGGAGGGTTTCCCCCCGGCCCTTTTCGAGCCCGAGCTGGTCCAGCACTTCACTGCCATCATCGCTGCCGACAGCGAGGCCATGTTCCAGGCCTTCGAGCTGCTGATAGGCCGGTCCATCGGCGACGAGGAGATCGAGCCCCGGAACCTGGCCTATCGCGGGGCGGGCCGGTCCATGGGCGTGGTGCCCTACCTGCAGAGCCGGGCCTGGGTCTCCATGTGGGCCCGGAGCATGGCCCAGTGGTGGGAGGACCACGACCTCCTCCTCACCCCGACGGTGGGCGCCCCTCCGCCGGAGCTGGGCTGGTTCACGGCGGAGGGGCCCGAGGCCGAAGGGCCCCGCATCGTGAGCTACATCCCCTACACCGCCCAGTTCAACATGACCGGGCAGCCGGCCATCAGCCTGCCTCTCCACTGGACGGCCGGCGGCCTGCCGGTTGGTGTCCAGCTTGTCGCCGCCTATGGCCGCGAGGACCTGCTGGTGCGGATCGCCTCCCAGATCGAGGAGGCGGCGCCGTGGGCCGACCGACACCCGGCGCTGGAGGGATAGTCGGCGCCACCCCGGCAGGGTTGTTGGCAGGCGTGGCGCGCTCGGGTTGGTAGTAGTACTTCTTGCCCCGGAACCAGGAGGCCGCGGCGGCGATGAGGACGGCGATGATGGCGAAGTCGAACGCCTCGTGCAGTCCGGCGGCGAAGGGCGGCGAGATCAGGTTGGGGAAGAAGGAACGCCCCGTCAGGTAGGCGGCCTTGGCATGGGGGAGGTGGGACAGCACCCCCGTGGGCCCGAGCAGGCTCTTGATCGGGTTGTAGCCGAGGAAGGCTCCGAAGACCGTCGAGGTGGGGGGGAGGCCAGCCAGCTTGGCCGCGTCCTGCTTGGGGACCCCCTGGGCCGTCAGGCCGGCGTAGAGGGCGTGGGGGAGGTGGGAGGACAGCCCCACGATGATGAGGGTGAAGAAGATGCCGATGGAAAGCACCATGGCGGCGTTCTGGGAGGTGGAGACCATCCCCGCTCCCTGCCCCCGCTCGTCGGGGGGCAGGCTGTTCATGATCCCGGCCCGGTTGGGGGAGGAGAAGATCCCCATGGCCAGGCCGTTCAGGAGCAGCAGCAGGGCGAACCACACGTAGTTGAAGTTGATGGGCAGCAGCTCGAGGAGCCCGAAGCTGAGGGCGGCCAGCAGCATCCCACCCGTGGCGAAGGGCCGGGCGCCGAAGTGGTCCGAAAGGTAGCCCGACACCGGGCCGGCCAGCAGGAAGCCGAAGGTCAGCGGGAGCATGTATATGCCGGCCCACAAGGGGGTGGAGGTGAAGCTGTAGCCGTGGCGGGGCAGCCAGATCCCCTGCAGCCAGATGATGAGGATGAACATGAGCCCCCCTCGCCCCAGGGCGGCCATCAGGCTGGCCAGGTTCCCGGCGGCGAAGGCCCTGATCCTGAACAGGGGGATGCGGAACATGGGCGCCTCTACCTTGGTCTCCACCCAGACGAACAGGACCAGGGCGGCGATGCCCCCTGCCAGGGCCCCGATCACGGCCGGGTTGGTCCAGCCCATGGCGTGGCCACCGTAGGGCTCGATGCCGTACACGATCCCCACTAGCAGGGCCACCAGCCCCACGGCGAAGAGGGAGTTGCCTATCCAGTCGATCTTGGCCGGCGTGCGCACGCCCTTCTCGACCAGGTTGATGTAGGCCCAGATGGTGCCGGCCACGCCGACCGGCACCGAGATCAGGAAGACCAGCCTCCAGTCGATGGGGCCCAGGATCCCCCCGAGCACCAGGCCGATGAAGGACCCGGCGATACCGGCCACGGTGTTGGTCCCCAGAGCCAGGCCGCGCTGGTCGGGAGGGAAGGCGTCGGTGAGGATGGCAGTGGAGTTGGCCATGATGAAGGCGCCCCCCACCCCCTGGAACACCCGGGTCACGATCATGTAGATGGCTCCCACCGGGCCCGTGAAGGGGGTCACCGACAGGAGGATCGAGAAGAGGGCGAAGATGGCGAAGCCGGCGTTGTACATGCGGACCCGGCCGAAGATGTCGCCCAGGCGCCCGAAGCTCACCACCAGCACGGCGGTGACCACCATGTAACCCATGAGCAGCCACAGGAAGTAGCTGGTATTGCCGGGCAGGAGGGGGTTCAGGTGGATGCCCCGGAAGATGTCCGGGAGCGAGATCAACACGATCGAGGCGTCGATGGTGGCCATGAGGACGCCCAAGGTGGTGTTGGAGAGCGTCGACCACTTCCCCTGGTAAGGATCTTCCCCTGAGTGGCGCTGGGAGCGCCTCTGCTTGAGGCCGGGCAAGCTCACCGCCTCACCTCCGCCAGCTGGCGGACGGGGGCGGCATGCCCGGGGCGGGCTTCGGCTCCTGCGGCGGCCAGGGTCTCCATGATGTCTAGCCAGGCCGCCACCTGATCGTCGGACAGGAGGTCGAGCAGCCCCGCCACGGCCCGGCGCTGGGCCTCACGGTGGCGGCGGGCCAGGGACCGGCCCTTGGGGCTGGGCACGAGGCGCACGACGCGCCGGTCAGTGGGATCGGTGGTCCGGCGCACGAGGCCCTGGGCCACCAGGCGGTCTGCCAGGGACGATGCGGTGGCCCCGCTGACCTTGAGCGAGGAGGCCAGCTCGTGCATGGTCATACCCTCGGCGGGGAGGCTGGACAGGGCTTGGAGCTGGTGAAGGGTGATGGGCTTGAGCTCGGCCTGGAGCTCGTCTGGGACCGAGGCCTGCATGCGGGCCACGACCGTCGGGCGCAGCTCCAGGAACCTCTCCACGGCGGCGGCCCGGCCGGCTGAGCGCCGTTCGTCCTTCATGGGCGGCTCTCCCTCTACTGGCTATCAGTTAGTCAGTCTAACAGTTTGGGACCCGATTCAGATTCCCGGCGGGCCGGTGCTGGCCTCCCGGTGAGGGGGCGCAGGGCGCTCAGCCATGGCCGAGCCCGGTGGGCGCCGGGGCCGCCCCCAGGGCGGCCCCGCAGGCCGAGCAGTATGTGACCAGGAAGGCCCGGGGCACGCCAGCAGGGTCCCGGGCCGTGAGGAGCCGGTGCCCCAGCACGGCCTCGAGGCCCACCCCGCAGGACTGGCAGCGGGGCCCACGGGGCTCGGCGCCGGGCACGGGCCGGGCCCGCACGGGAGCGGGGGCCGGCTCCCGCGGCTCGGGGCGGCCCGACCCCACCAGGTCGTGCAGCTGGCCCACGTCCACCCCCAGGCCCCGCAGCACCTGGCCGGCGGTGCCCTCCACGTCGAGGACGCCGAGGAGGATGTGGACGGGCTGCACCTCTCCGTCCCGGCGCTGGAAGCAAAAGCGAGAGGCCCGCTCCAGGGCCCGGCTGGCCCGGGCCGTGAGGGGCAGGGCCGGGCCGCCGGTGTCAGCGGGGTGCACCCCGCCGGGATCGGCGCTGTTGCGTCCCACTGCCTCTGCCACCTTGGCCCGGGCGGGATGGAGGGTGGCGCCGGCCCGGGCCAGGTCCCGGGCCACCTGACCGCCTTCGTCGACCATGAGGGCGAGGAGCAGGTGCTCGGTGCCGATGTGGGCATGGCCGAGGGCCCTGGCCTCGGCCTCGGCCAGGGCCATGACCTGACGGGCCGGCTCGCTGAACGAGTCGTGCACGCCCCAACCCTAGGCCGTCGCCAGGGCGGCCCGGGGTGAGGCCCCCTGGCCGGGGGCGCCGCCCGGGACGGCCCGGGCTGTGGTCCCCACGAGGAGGCGGCCGGTGGGGCGGGAACGGCCTGCCCCTACACTTGGGGGGTGACC
Organism: Actinomycetota bacterium; assembly: GCA_021325455.1. Lineage (GTDB taxonomy): Bacteria > Actinomycetota > Acidimicrobiia > Acidimicrobiales > JAJPHD01 > JAJPHD01. The sequence goes on along the minus strand of JAJPHD010000026.1, from coordinate 453,148 downwards.
GTTCGCCCCATCCGGCTCGTAGGGGACCCACTGCTGCGGACCAGGGCAGGCGAGGTGACGGAGTTCGACCGGTCCCTGGAGCGCCTCGTGGCCGACCTGTCCGAGACGCTCCATGACGCCAACGGGGCCGGCCTGGCCGCTCCCCAGATCGGGGTGGGCCTTCGGGTCTTCGTGTACGCCCTGAGCGACCCTGACGACCCCGAGCGCTTCAGGTACGGCCACCTCGTCAACCCCGTGCTGGCGGAGCAGAGCCCCGAGCAGGTGGAGGACGAGGAAGGGTGCTTGTCCATTCCCGGCCTCTATTACAAGCTGCCCCGTCCCTACCGGATCCTGGCCAGGGGCTTCGACGTCCACGGCGAGCCCGTCCAGGTGGAAGGGACGGAGCGCCTGGCCCGCTGCCTGGCGCACGAGACCGATCACCTGGACGGGGTGCTGTTCGTGGACCGGCTGGAAGGCCCGGAGCGCAAGCGGGCCTTGCGGGAGATCCGGGAGCTGATGGAGAGCGGGGTGGACGTGACGGTCAAGGCCTCCCCGCACGCCCCGCTGGGTTAGGGCCTGGGTAGGGTTCAGGCATATGGCCGACCGGGCGAGCTTCGCAGATCAGGCGATGGAGTACATGCCTGCGCTCTACAGCGCCGCCCTGCGCATGACCCGCAACCCCTCCGAGGCCGAGGACCTGGTCCAGGAGACCTACCTCAAGGCCTACCGGGGTTTCGGGGGCTTCCAGGAGGGGACCAACCTCAAGGCCTGGCTCTACAAGATCCTCACCAACACCTACATCAACTCCTATCGCTCCAAGCGCCGGAGGCCGGAGGAGAGCGACATAGAGGATGTGGAGGACCTCTACCTCTATCGCCGTCTCGGTGCCCTGGAGGCCGCTTCGGCCGGCCGCAGCGCTGAGGAGGAGGTCCTGGACAGCTTCACCGACGATGTGGTGAAGGCGGCCCTGGAGTCACTGCCCGAGCAGTTCCGTATGGCCGTGCTGCTCGCCGACGTGGAAGGATTCTCCTACAAAGAGATCGCTGACATCACCGACGTCCCCATAGGAACCGTGATGAGCCGCCTGCATCGCGGAAGAAGAGCGCTGCAGAAGGCGTTGGTGGAGTTCGGTACGCAACGGGGTCTGGTCGAGGCCAGCGGTCGTTAGGAGTCGGTAGGAGATGGAAGCATGAGGGGCTCGGAAGGCTCCTGGCCCGACGACTGCGAGCAGGTGATCCACCGGCTCTACCACTTCCTGGACGGGGAGCTGACCGAGGACCGGCGGGCCCAGATCCGCCGCCATCTGGACGAGTGCCAGCCCTGCCTCGAGGTGTTCGACTTCGAGGCCGAGCTGCGCCAGGTGATAGCTGCCCGGTGCCGGGATCACGTGCCTGACAGGCTGCGGGCCCGGGTGGCGGCCGCCCTCCGCTACGAGGCCAGCCGGGACGACAGTCCTGGAGGTGCCGGCCAGGAGGGCGGGGGCAGCGGGAAACCGGCGGAATAGGCAGGGTGGACCGGGCGTTAGCCGGTGGCATGAGTGAGCGAGCGGTTGGGGGTACGCCGATCTCGGGCAGCGACCGTCCATCCCGCTCCTTCGGGAGGGGAAGGGTCTGCCAGGAGGAAGGCTGCGGGACCCGGCTGTCCATGTACAACGAGGGCCGCTACTGCTACCGGCACGAGCCCATGGTGGTCCCGAGGACCCGCGGCAAGAAGATCGCCTGACCACCACCGAGCCCAGGGCGCGGGCCTCTGGTCCGCTTCGGCTGTCGTCCCCGGGCCCCGGAGGCCAGACTGGGGTACGAGAGAGGTGTGGACGTGAGCGAAGCGGTGTCCTGGGACCTGGCAGAGAGGGTGGCGGTGCGCGTGGCGGGGCGGGAACCGCTGGCCGAGTCCTACCACTATGCCTCCCTGCAACCGGACTTCGAGGAGCTCACCGCCCAGGCCGAGGAGCTGGTGGCCTCGGCCACGGGGCTGCGGTCCCTGTCCGGTCCGGCCCGGGCCCGGGTGACCGACCGGCCCGGTTGGGTGCGGGCCAACGTGGCCTCCTTCCGCCGCCTCCTCCGCCCCATCACCGACAAGCTGGGCCCCAAGCTGGCCAGCAGCCCGGTCGCCCCGGCCAGCCGGGCGGTGGCCGGGCTGCAGATGGGCACCCTCCTCGGCTGGATGTCGACCCGGGTCCTCGGCCAGTACGACCTGCTCCTGGTGGAGGACGACCGTCCCGAGGACCAGGACATCGTCTACTACGTCGGTCCCAACGTCCTCGGGCTCGAGAAGCGCTTCGCCTTCCCGCCGAGGGAGTTCCGCTTGTGGCTGGCCCTCCACGAGGTCACCCACCGGGCCCAGTTCACGGGGATCCCCTGGATGAGGGGCTACTTCGTCTCCCTGGTGGAGCAGGGCCTGGGCACCCTTGAACCCGACCCGCGCCAGTTCCTCGAAGCCCTGAAGAGGCTGGTGGACGAGCTCCTGGCGGGGCGCAATCCCCTGGCCGAGGGGCTTGTGGGGGTGGTTGCCAGTGAGGACCAGCGCCGGATCATGGAGCGGATCCAGAGCCTCATGAGCCTCCTGGAGGGCCACGGGGACGTCACCATGGACCGCGCCGGCGCCGCCCGCATCCCGAGCGCGGGGCGGTTCAGCAGGGTCCTGCGGGAGAGGCGCCACTCGGTGAGGGGGCCGGCCCGCCTCCTGCAGCAGCTGATCGGCCTCGAGGCCAAGCTGCGCCAGTACGAGGAGGGTGAGCGGTTCATCGAGGCCGTCGAGCGGTCCCAGGGGAGGGGTTTCCTCGACCGGGCCTGGCAAGGGCCGGAGTGGCTGCCCTCGCTGGCCGAGATCCGCCAGCCCGCCCTCTGGGTGGACCGGGTCGGTGAGGCGGCCTCACCGGTCCCCTGAGCAGGGGCCCCATCCGGAGGGGAGGGCCAGCGGCCATGGGCGAGGATGCCCGGGCCTTGCCGGCCCGGGGCGGGTCGGCGGGGGTGCGCCCGTTGGGGGGTGAGGATTTGGCGCCCGCCTGCCCCCTCCCGCCCTGCCAGCACCTTCTGGCCCGCTGCCACTTCCCCCCCGCCGGCCAGCCCCTGGTGTGTGCCGTCTCGGGCGGCCCCGACTCCCTGGCCCTGCTGGCCCTGGCCTGTGCGGCGGGATGCCGGGTGACGGCGATCCACGTGGACCACGGGCTGAGGCCCGGCTCAGGCGCCGAGGCGGACCGGGTGGCCGAGGTGGCAGCCGGTCTCGGGGCCGCCTTCCGGGCCGAACGGGTGGTCGTGGCGCCGGGGCCGAACCTGGAGGCGCGGGCCCGGGAGGCCCGCCGCTCCGTGCTCCCCCCGGGCACGGCCACCGGGCACACGGCCGACGACCAGGCCGAGACCATCCTGCTGAACCTCCTGAGGGGCGCGGGCCTGGACGGCCTGGGGGGGATGCGCCCCGGGCCCGTCCACCCCATCCTGGGCCTGCGGCGGGCGGAGACCCGGGCCCTTTGCGCCGCGGCCGGCTGGGTGCCCCTGGACGACCCCACCAACCGGGACCCCCGCCTGCGCCGCAACCGCCTCCGCCACGAGGTCATCCCCCTGCTCTGCGAGGTGGCGGAACGGGACGTCACTGCCGTGGTGGCCCGCCAGGCCGAGCTCCTCGCCGAGGACGCCGACCTGCTCGAGGAGCTGTCGCTGGGCCTCGACCCCACCGATGCCCGGTCCCTGGCCCGGGCCCCCCGCCCCCTCGCCCGGCGGGCCGTGAGACGGTGGCTGCGGGACGGCCAGGGCCACCCCCCCGCCTCGGCGGCGGTGGAGCGGGTCCTGGAGGTGGCGGCCGGCCAGGCCGTCGCCTGCGAGATCGAGGGCGGGCGCCGGGTCCGCCGCTCCCGGGGAAGGTTGTGGGTCTCGGGCCCCCCCGAGGGCGGACTTCCCGGGTAGGGTCGGCGACCGTGAGTGGCTTGGTCGGGTGGCAGGGCCGGGACGACCGGAGGGGACGGCCATGAGCATGAAGGGACTGGTCCCCATGGGCGGCCCCCCGCCGGGGGGAGACCCTGCCCTCGGGCCCATGGTGGTGACCGAGAGGGAGCTGTCCGCCCGGGTGGCCGATCTGGGGGCGGCCATCGGCAGCGACTACGCCGGGCGGCCCCCTCTCCTGATAGGGGTGCTCAAGGGCGCCTTCATGTTCATGAGCGACCTGGCCAAGACCATCCCCCTTCCCGTGGAGTTCGACTTCATGGCCGTGTCCTCCTACGGCAGCGCCACCAGGACGAGCGGCGTGGTGAGGATCGTGAAGGACCTGGACCTGGACCTCTCGGGCCGCCACGTCCTCGTGGTGGAGGACATCGTGGACAGCGGGCTCACCTTGTCGTACCTGAGCCGCAACCTCCTGGCCCGGGGCCCCGCCAGCCTGGAGGTCTGCGCCCTCCTGGTGAAGGAGGGGCTGCAGCGCACCCCGCTGGACCTGCGCTACGTGGGCTTCACCATCCCCCCGGAGTTCGTGGTGGGCTACGGCCTGGACCTGGACGAGCGGTACCGGAACCTGCCCTTCATCTGCACCTACGTCGGCCCGGAGGCCTCTTCCCCATGACGGCCGCCGAGCCCACCCGTTCCCCCCGCCTGGTCGGGGAGCGGGGGGTGGACGGGGCCCGGGTGGCAAGGGCGGTGCGCGAGCTCCTCCTCGCCATAGGCGAGGACCCCGACCGGGAGGGGCTGGCGGGCACTCCCGCACGGGTGGCCGACATGTACCAGGAGCTGTTCTCGGGCCTGCACGACGACCCGGGGCGCCATCTGACCGCCACCTTCGCCCTCGAGCACGACGAGATGGTCATGGTGAAGGACATCCCTTTCGCCTCGCTGTGCGAGCACCACCTGGTGCCCTTCATCGGCAGGGCCCATATCGCCTACATCCCGAACGAGGAGGGCCGCATCACCGGCCTCTCGAAGCTGGCCCGGCTCATCGAGGGCTATGCCCGCCGCCTGCAGGTCCAGGAGAGGATGACCTCTCAGGTGGCCGACACCATAGAGAGGGTGCTGAGCCCGCGGGGGGTGCTGGTCGTGCTGGAGGCCGAGCACCTGTGCATGTCCATGCGCGGGGTCAAGAAGCCGGGCACCCTCACGGTGACCTCGGCCGTGAGGGGGATGTTCCGCACCAGCGCCGCCACCCGGGCCGAGGCCATGCAGTTCATCCACGGGGGCCGCTGATCCCGGCGGCCCTGCTCGTGGCCGTCCCCCCGGCTGGCGGGCCCGCCAGGACCCCATCCCGGGGGCCTCTAACGTAGACCGGGATGAGTGCCCTGGTGATGGGTGTGCTCAACGTCACCCCCGACTCCTTCTCCGACGGAGGCCTCTACCTGGACCGCGACGCGGCCATCGCCCACGGCCTGACCATGGCCGAGGAGGGTGCAGCCCTGATCGACGTGGGGGGCGAGTCCAGCCGGCCCGGGGCCCAGCCTGTGGAGGAGCCCGTCGAGCTGGCCAGGGTGGTGCCGGTGATAGAGGCCCTGGCCCCCAGGGTGAGGGTGTCGGTGGACACCGTCAAGCCGGCCGTGGCCGAGGCAGCCGTGAGGGCCGGTGCCACCTTGATAAACGACGTGTCAGCCGGCCTGGCCGGGGTGGCCGCCGCCCTGGGGGTGGGCTGGGTGGCCATGCACCGCCAGGGCACGCCCCAGACCATGCAGCGGGCACCCGCCTACCGTGACGTGGTGGCCGAGGTGCGACAGTTCCTGGATGACCGGGCCCACCGGGCCCGCCGGCTGGGGGTGGAGGAGGGGTGGATCGATCCCGGCATCGGGTTCGGCAAGACCGCCGGCCACAACCTGAGCCTCCTCCGCCACCTGGGCTCCCTGGCCGCCCTGGGTTTCCCCCTCCTGGTGGGGACCAGCCGCAAGGGCTTCCTCGGGCGTCTGAGCGCCCTGCCCGGCCAGCCGCCGGCGCCGCCCAGTGACCGCTTGGAGGCCTCCTTGGCCAGCGCGGTCTGGGCCGTCGACCAGGGAGCCTCCATGGTCCGGGTCCACGACGTGGCCCCCACCGTCCAGGCCCTCAGGGTGGCCGGTCCCGGCCGGGTGAGGTCCGTGCCGCCGGAGGAGGGCGTGCAGGCCGGGGAGGACCGGTGAAGGGCCGGTGGGCGGCCGGGATACCCCCCCGCTACTTCGTCTGGATCATCCGGGACCGCCTGGCCATCTCCGAGCGCCCTGGGGGCTACGCCCGCAACCACCGGAGGGTCCGCCGCCAGGAGGAGATCATCTGGCTGCAGGGGAACGGGTTCAACAGGGTGGTCTCGCTGCTGGCCTCGCCGCACAACCTCCATGCCTACGACGAGGTCGACCTGGCCTGGGGCCACGTCCCGTTCCCTCCCGGGGCCGACCCCCGGCTGGTCCTGCCCGACCTGTACCAGCAGCTGGACGCCTGGCTGGCGGACGGGGAGCGTCTCCTGGTCCACCAGGAGGAGCTGGGGGACCGGGTGATGGGGGTGATGGGCGGTTACCTGCTCTGGTCGGGGAAGCTCCCCAGCTCGGCCCAGGCCATCACGGCCATAGAGCGGATCGTGAAGCGCCAGATGGGACCGGAGGGTCGCCAGCTGGTCACGGTGGTGCCCAGCCTGGTCCGCCCGGCAGGCCGGGCGTGAGTGACCTCGGCCCGGACGGGGCCGGAGGGTCTCGGCCCAGCCGGTTGGTCTTGGCGGGAGGCTGGCGGGGGCCGGGGGCTCACCTCGGGAGCCACAGCCGGTGGTGGTGAGGGACCCTTTGGGGGCGGGAGACGATCACCTGCTCATCAGGGGGTTGCGCGTGGTGGGGACCCACGGGGCTCTGCCCGAGGAGCGGGAGCGGCCCCAGCCCTTCGAGGTGGACCTCGACATCCTCGTGGACATGAGCCCAGCGGGGCGCAGCGACGACCTCTCCGACACCGTCGACTACGGGGCGGTGGTGGGTGACGTGGTGGCGGTGGTGACCGGCCAGCGGTTCCTTCTCCTCGAGGCCCTGGCCGAGGCGGTGGCCGGCACCGTGCTGGCCTGGGGGGCCGTGGAGGGGGTGACGGTGACGGTGCGCAAGCTGCGCCCACCGGTGCCCGCCGACCTGGCCTGGGCCGGGGTGAGCATCACCCGGCTCCGGGCCGGCCCGGCATGAGGCGGGCGTTTCTCGGACTGGGCTCCAACCTCGGGGACCGCCGCCGGTTCCTGGCTCAGGCGGTGGCCTCCCTCCCCGACCTCTACGCCGTCTCGCCCGTGTACGAGACCGAGCCCGTGGGGGGCCCTCCGGGCCAGGGGCCCTACCTCAACCTGGTGGCCGAGCTGCGCACCGAGCGGGGGGCCCGGGACCTCCTGGGGGTGGCGCGCCGGCTCGAGGCCGCCGCCGGGAGGGTCCGCACCGAGAGATGGGGACCGAGGACCCTGGACGTGGACATCCTGGCGGTGGGGGACGAGGTGGTGGATGAGCCCGACCTCAGCGTCCCCCATCCGCGCCTGGCCGAGCGGGGCTTCGTCCTGTTCCCCCTGGCGGACCTGGCTCCCGAGGTGGCCGACGCCCTGGGACCGCCCGGGTGGCGGGAGGCGCTGGCCGGAGGGCTGCGTCGGCTCGGCCCGCTCTGAGCGGGCTGGCCTCTCCTGGCCCGGTTCGACCTGCGCCCGGCCCAAGGGGCAGGCTGGGTGGAGTGCTCCTCGCCATCGACGCCGGCAACACCCAGACCGTCGTGGGCCTCTTCGCCCTCGACCCCGGCGAGGCCCGGCCCCCCGGAGCGCCCGGGGACCACGGCCTCCTCCACCACTGGCGGATGGCCACCGATGCCGACCGCACCGCCGACGAGCATGCCCTGCTCGTGGCAGACCTGGTCCGGCTGAGCGGCTACGACCCCTTCAGCGCCATCACCGGCACGGCCATCTCCTCGACCGTGCCCCGCGTCCAGGGGGCCCTCCGGGAGATGGCCGAGAAGTGGTTCGGCGTCACGGCCGTGGTCCTCGGCCCCGGCGTGCGCACCGGGATGCCCATCCTCTACGAGAACCCCCGGGACGTGGGGGCCGACCGCATCGCCAATGCCGTGGCGGCCCTGGACCTCTACCGGGCCCCCCTCATCGTGGTCGACTTCGGGACGGCCACCACCTTCGACGTGGTCTCGCCCCATGGGGAGTACCTGGGGGGGGTGATCCTGCCCGGGATCGAGATCAGCCTCGATGCCCTCTTCGCCCGGGCCTCCATGCTCCGGAGGGTGGAGCTGGTGGAGCCCCGCCACGTGGTGGGCAGGTCCACCATCGAGTCCATCCAGTCCGGCGCCATCTACGGTTTCGCGGCCATGACGGACGGGATGTGCCGGCGGATCGAGGACGAGGTGGGGCGCTGCACCGTCGTGGCCACCGGGGGCTTGGCCGAGCTGATGGCCCCCCACGTGGGCCGGGTGGAGCACCTGGACCCCTGGCTCACCCTCCATGGTCTGCGCCTGGTGTGGGAGCGCAACTGCGGTGGAGGAGGGGGCGCAGGTGGCTGAGGGCCCCATGGAGATCCCCTACCGGTTCGCCAAGGACTCCGATGCCGGCGAGCTGCAGGCCAGGTGGCGGGACCTCCCGCCGGGAGAGGAGGCTCACCAGGTCGCCACGGTGGCCGGGCGCCTCATGCTGATCCGCCCCCAGGGCCGGATGGTGTTCGCCACCCTGCGGGACTGGACCGGGGCCATCCAGCTGTGGGGGGTGGCCGGTGTGACCGAGGACCTGGAGAGCCTGGGCCGGCTCTCCCTGGGGGACTGGGTCGGCGCCACCGGGGACGTGGTGCGGACCAGGAGGGGCGAGTTGAGCGTCCGGGTCCGTCGCTGGGTGCTGCTGGCCCGGGCCAGGCGGCACTTCGGGGACAAGTGGCGGGGGGTGAGCGATGTCGAGACCCGGTTCCGCCAGCGCTACGTGGACCTGTGGGCCAACGACGATCCCCGTTCCATCCTGCTCCGCCGCTCGATGATGGTGAGCCTCATGCGCCGGTTCCTGGAGGAGCGCGGGTTCGTGGAGGTGGAGACCCCCATACTCCAGGTGGTGCCGAGTGGGGGGCATGCGCTCCCCTTCGTCACCCACCACAACGCCCTCGATGCCGACCTGTACCTTCGCATCGCCATCGAGCTCCACCTGAAGCGCCTGGTCGTGGGGGGGATGGAGAAGGTCTTCGAGATCGGGCGGATCTTCCGCAACGAGGGCCTCTCCCCCCGTCACAACCCTGAGTTCACGATGCTCGAGCTGTACCAGGCCTACGCCGACTACACGGACATGATGGCCCTCACCGAGTCCATGGTGGCCCATCTGGCCCGTGAGTGCTGCGGGTCGGTGGTCATCCCCTACGAGGGGCGAGAGCTCGACCTCTCCCCTCCCTGGCGACGGGCGACCATGACCGAGCTGGTGGAGGAGCAGACCGGGGAGGTGGTGGACCTGGCCATGGGCCGCGACGGCCTGGCCAAGGTGGCGGGCCGGCTGGGGGTGACGGTGGAGCCGCGGTGGGGCCCGGGCGCCCTTCTCTTCGAGATCTACGAGAAGACGACCGAGCCCAACCTCTGGGGCCCGGTCCATGTGTGCGACTACCCGAAAGAGGTGTCGCCCCTGGCCCGGGACCATCGCTCCCGGCCCGGGTACGTGGAGCGCTTCGAGTCCATCCTGGCCGGGCGGGAGCTGGCCAACGCCTTCTCGGAGCTGAACGACCCCGACGAGCAGCGGGCCCGCTTCGAGGACCAGGCCCGCCAGCGGGCCGCCGGGGAGGAGGAGGCCATGCCCCTGGACCGGGACTACCTGCGGGCCATGGAGTACGGGCTGCCGCCCACGGGGGGGCTGGGCGTGGGCGTGGACCGGCTGGCCATGCTCCTCACCGGTTCGCGCCACATCCGGGAGGTGATCGCCTTTCCCGCCATGCGTCCCGAGGTCTGGGATGAGGCCGAATGACACCGGGTGCAGCGGGGGAGGGCACCCCCGAGCGCTCCCAGCAGTTGCCTAGCCGGAGGGAACGGGAACGGTGTCGGCCAGGCCGAAGGCCAGGCCCCTCAGGGCCTCGGCCACCGAAGGATGGCTGAGGCGGGCGGCGGCCTCAGCCGCCTCCTCGGCCCAGCGGCGGGCCTCCTTGGCTGCCGGCGGGGCTCCCGTGATGGCCACCAGCCCCCGCACCCGCTCCAGCTCGGCACCGTCCAGGGGGCTGCCCAGCAGCACGGTCAGGTCCGGGCCCACCTCGGGATCGGCCAGGGTCCTGAGCACGGGGAGGGTGTAGACGCCCTGGACCAGGTCCTGACCCGGTGGCTTGCCCAGCTCGTCCCCCGTGGCCACCACGTCCAAGACGTCGTCCCGGATCTGGAACGCCATCCCCAGGCACTCGCCGAAGCTGGTGGCCGCCTCGACGTCGGAGGGGTCGAGGCCGGCGGTCAGGCCGCCGATTCGGCAGGCGGTGGCCATGAGAGACGCCGTCTTGCCGGCGATGGCCGACAGGTAGGACGACTCGCTACGGCTGGTGTCATAAGCGGTCTGCACCTCCTGGACCTGGCCCTCCATCATCCGGGCCAGGGTGGCGGCCAGGGCGCCGGCCACCTCGGTCCCCAGGCTGGCCGCGATGCCGGCCGCCCGGGCGAGCAGGAAGTCCCCGGTCACCACGGCCATGAGGTTCCCCCAGCGGGCATTGACGCTCGGCAGGTGGCGCCGGTTGACGGCCTCGTCGATGACGTCGTCGTGGTAGAGCGAGGCGAGGTGGACCAGCTCCACCGCCACCCCTCCGAGGAGCACCTGGTCACTGGCCCTGCGCCCGGCGACGGCGGCGGCGGCCAGGGCCAGGACAGGGCGCAGGCGCTTGCCCCCGCCACCGATCAGATGGGTGGCCACCTCGGCCAGGAAGGGGTCATCGGAGGTGGCCGATTGGCGGAGGACGCCCTCCAGCCGAGCCAGGTCATCCTCCAGCCAGGGAAGGCCCAGGAGGTCGGCGACGTTCACCCAGGGGAACTTAGGCGACAAGAGTGGTCAACCGATAATGGCAATGGGTGGCCCCTCGATCGGGGAGGTCGTGGCAGCCCCGGCGTTGGGGTAGGTAGATGCCAGAACGGCACAGGCCACGGCTAGAATGCGAAGTACGCAACCGTCCGGGAGGCGGCACTTGTTCGAGCGCTTCACAGATAGGGCACGCAGGGTACTGGTCCTTGCCCAAGAGGAAGCCCGCCTGCTCAACCACAACTTCATCGGAACCGAGCACATTCTCCTCGGCCTCATCCACGAGGGCGAGGGGGTGGCCGCCAAGGCCCTGGAGTCGCTCGGGATCTCCCTGGAGGCCGTGAGGGAGAAGGTGGAGGAGACCATCGGGCCCGCCGGCACCTCGCCGGCCGGCTCTCCCCCCTTCACGCCCCGGGCCAAGAAGGTCCTGGAGCTGTCCCTGCGGGAGGCCCTCCAGCTGGGGCACAACTACATCGGCACCGAGCACATGCTCCTGGGCCTGGTTCGCGAGGGCGAGGGGGTGGCCGCCCAGGTGCTCGTCAACCTGGGGGCGGACCTTTCTAGGGTGCGCCAGCAGGTCATCCAGCTCCTCTCGGGCTACCAGGGAGGCAAGGAGGCGGGGGCCAGCGCCGGCTCCGGGCAGGATGCCCCGGCCAGCTCGCCGGTCCTTGACCAGTTCGGCCGCAACCTCACGTCCCTGGCCCGGGACCACAAGCTGGACCCCGTGATCGGGCGGGACAGGGAGATCGAGCGGGTCATGCAGGTGCTGTCCCGCCGGACCAAGAACAACCCTGTGCTCATCGGAGAGCCCGGCGTGGGCAAGACCGCCATCGTCGAGGGCCTCTCCCAGCAGATCGTGAAGAACGAGGTCCCCGAGACTCTCCGGGGCAAGCAGCTCTACACCTTGGACCTCGGTGCCCTGGTGGCGGGCAGCAGGTACCGGGGCGACTTCGAGGAACGCCTGAAGAAGGTCCTGAAGGAGATCCGCTCGCGGGGCGACATCATCCTGTTCATCGACGAGCTCCACACCCTGGTGGGCGCAGGGGCCGCCGAGGGGGCCATCGATGCGGCCTCCATCCTCAAGCCCATGCTGGCCAGGGGGGAGCTGCAGACCATAGGGGCCACGACCCTTGACGAGTACCGCAAGCACCTGGAGAAGGACGCCGCCCTGGAGCGGCGGTTCCAGCCCATCAAGGTGGACGAGCCGTCCCTGGCCCACACCATCGAGATCCTGAAGGGCTTGCGCGACCGTTACGAGAGCCACCACTCCGTGACCATCACGGACCAGGCCCTCGTGGCCGCGGCCAACCTGGCCGACCGGTACATCTCGGACCGCTACCTGCCTGACAAGGCCATCGACCTCATCGACGAGGCCGGCAGCCGCCTGCGCATCCGGCGGATGTCGACGCCCCCCGAGCACCGCAAGCTGGAGGAGGAGATCGCCAAGACCCGCAAGGAGAAGGAGGCCGCCGTCGAGCGCTCCGACTTCGACCGGGCCAGCCGGCTCTCGGCCCAGGAGAAGGAGCAGCTCGAGCGCAAGGCCCAGACCGAGGCCCGTTGGCGGGCCGAGGGCAGGGACCTGTTCGATGTGGTCGACGAGGAGGTCATCGCCGAGGTCCTGGCCAACTGGACGGGGATACCCGTCTACAAGCTGACCGAGGAGGAGACGGCCAAGCTCCTGCGCATGGAGGAGGAGCTGCACCACCGGGTCGTGGGGCAGGAGGATGCCATCAAGGCGCTATCCCGCTCCATCCGCCGCACCCGGGCCGGCCTCAAGGACCCCAAGCGGCCCAGCGGCTCCTTCATCTTCCTCGGGCCCACCGGGGTGGGCAAGACCGAGCTGGCCAAGGCCCTGGCCGAGTTCCTGTTCGGCGACGAAGGGGCCCTCATCCAGCTCGACATGAGCGAGTACATGGAGAAGCACACGGTCAGCCGGCTGGTGGGCTCCCCGCCCGGTTACGTCGGCTACGAGGAGGGGGGCCAGCTGACCGAGGCCGTGCGCCGCAAGCCCTTCTCGGTGGTGCTCTTCGACGAGATCGAGAAGGCCCACACCGACGTGTTCAACACCTTGCTCCAGATCCTGGAGGATGGTCGGCTCACGGACTCCCAGGGCCGCACGGTGGACTTCAAGAACACGGTGCTCATCATGACCTCGAACCTGGGCACGGCTGACCTCGGCAAGCAGGCCGTGGGCTTTGCCAAGACCAGCGAGGTGCTGACCCACGAGCGGATGAAGGAGAAGGTGCACGAGGCCCTGAAGGGCCACTTCCGCCCGGAGTTCCTGAACCGCATCGACGAGGTCATCGTCTTCCACGAGCTGTCCAAGGAGGAGATCACCCAGATCGTCGACCTGATGATCCGCAGGGTGCGCGAGCAGCTGGAGGGCCAGGGCCTGGGCCTGGAGCTCACCAAGGCCGCCAAGGAGCTCCTGGCAGAGCGGGGCTACGACCACACCCTGGGTGCCCGTCCCTTGCGCCGGTCGATCCAGCAGCTGGTGGAGGATCCGCTGTCCGAGAAGATCCTGTGGAAGGAGTTCCGGGTCGGGGAGACCATCATCGTCGACGTGGAGGACGGGGAGCTGGTCTTCCGCTCCATCGAGGGGATCGAGCCCCCTCCTGTCGAGCTGGCCAGCGCCGGGCCGGCCTCGGACTAGGCCCGGCGCCGGCTCGCCCGGCCCTTGCCGGGCGGCCAGCGAGCGCCCCCCCGGGCGGCCAGCCTGAGGGTGTCACAGGCCGTTCGTAGCATCAGCGGGGTGGCTCGGCCCCGCTCACAGCACCGCTGCACCGAGTGCGGCACGCTCCACCCTCGCTGGGTGGGGCGCTGTGCCGGCTGTGGGGCGTGGAACTCCCTGGTGGAGGAGCCCGAGGAGCCGCCCCGGGCCGGCCCCGGCTCCCCGCGGCCGGGGGCGGCTCCCGTTCCCTTGGCCGAGGTGGGCGTGGCGGGCTGGGGGCCGCGAGCCACGGGGGTGGGCGAGCTGGACCGGGTGCTGGCCGGGGGCCTCGTTCCCGGGTCGGTCACCGTGGTGGGGGGCGAGCCCGGGGTGGGGAAGTCCACCTTGCTCCTGCAGGCGGCCGCCTCGATGGCCCTTAAGGGGTGCCGGGCCCTTCTGGTCTCGGCCGAGGAGTCCCCTCCCCAGGTCCGCCTGCGGGCCCAGCGGGTGGGTGCCTTGGTCCCCGGCCTCTGGCTGGTGAGCGAGACCCTCCTTCCTGCCCTGCTGTCAGCCTGGGACCAGGTGCGCCCCGACGTGATGGTGGTGGACTCGATCCAGACGGTGGCCGACCCCGACCTGGGGTCGGCACCGGGGACCCTGGTCCAGGTGCGGGAGTGCGCGGCCCGCCTGGTGCAGGAGGCCAAGGCCCGGGGGACGGCCGTGGTCCTGGTGGGGCACGTGACCAAGGACGGGTCCCTGGCGGGGCCCCGGGTGCTGGAGCACGTGGTGGACACCGTGGTCTCCTTCGAAGGGGAGCGCCACCACGCCCTTCGCCTGCTGCGGGCCACCAAGCACCGCTTCGGCCCCACCGGTGACCTGGGGCTCTTCGAGATGACCGGCACCGGCTTGGTGGGCGTCCCCGACCCGAGCGGGCTGCTCCTGGCCGACCGCCGGCCGGGCCTGGCCGGGACGGCGGTGCTTCCTGCCCTGGAGGGCACCCGGGCGCTGATGGTGGAGGTGCAAGCGCTCGTGACGCCCACCCGGGCCGGCGTGCCCCGCCGCTTTGCCCAGGGGCTGGACGGCGGGCGCCTGGCCCTGCTGCTGGCTGTGCTGGCCAGGAGGACGGGGCTCTCCCTAGCCGGCTGTGACGTGTTCGCCTCGGTCGTGGGCGGAGTGCGGGTGGGGGAGCCGGCGGCGGACCTGGCCCTGGCCCTGGCGCTGGCCTCAGCCGCCGCCGACATCCCCCTCCCCGCCCACCTGGTGGCATGTGGGGAGGTGGGCCTGGGGGGTGAGGTCCGCCAGGTGGCCCAGGTGAAGCGCCGGCTGGCCGAGGCCGAGCGGCTCGGGTTCGCCGGCGCCGTCGTCCCCTCCTCCTGCCCCGATGGGCCGGCCGGCTTCGAACTGGTGCGGGTGGGCTCGCTGGGCGAGGCGGTGCGAACCCTGCTGGGCGCCGGACCGGACCCGGGGGAGCGGCGGGATCTCCGGTTGGCCGCCGCCCCGGGCTGAGCCGGAGGGCGGCGACAAGGGGGCGGGGACGCCAGGGGGGCACGGGGTCGGGGCCCACCCCTTGCCGGGGGCCGCCCCCAGAGGCCAGGCACGGGCACGGGGTCGTTCCCAGGGCCCTCCAGGTGTCGCAGTACCATGCGGCTGTGGCAGCCCGACCGAGCCCGGCGATGGTGCGAGCGCTGGCGTCGGTGGCGCCGGGGACGCCCCTTCGCGAGGGCCTGGACCGCGTCCTGCAGGCCGACCGGGGAGCCCTCATAGTGGTGGGCGACTCGCCTGCGGTCCTGGCCATCTGCTCGGGGGGTTTCCACCTCGGAGCCGAGTACACCCCCCAGCGGCTCTCGGAGCTGGCCAAGATGGACGGGGCCATCATCCTGGCCTCCGACGCCAGCCGCATCGCCTGGGCCAATGTCCACCTGGTCCCCGACCCCCGGGTCCCCACCACCGAGACCGGCACCCGGCACCGCACCGCCGAGCGGGTGGCCCGGTCCATCGACGTCCCGGTGATCTCGGTGTCCGAGGACCTGTCGATGATCGCCGTCTACCGCCATGGCGACAAGCACCGCCTCCAGCCCACCCCGGTGCTCGTGAACCGGGCCAACCAGGCCCTCCAGACCCTGGAGCGGTACAAGAACCGCCTGGAGGCGGTGAGCAGCTCCCTCACCGCCCTCGAGGTGGAGGACCTGGTCACGGTGAGGGACGTGGTGGCCGTGCTCCAGCGGGCCGAGATGGTGAGGCGCATCTCGGAGGAGATAGACGGCTACCTGGTGGAGCTGGGTGATGACGGCCGCCTGGTGCTGCTCCAGCGCAACGAGCTGATGGGAGGGGTGGAGGACGACCGGCGGCTCGTCATCAAGGACTACTTCCACCAGGGCCGTACCTGGCGCCTGGAGCAGGCCATGGACCAGCTGGCCTCCCTCGGGACCGAGGACCTCCTGGACCTGACCAGGGTGGCCTCGGTCCTGCGCCTGTCGCCCGATGGCGGGGAGCTGGACGCCACCCTCCAGGCCCGGGGCTACCGCCTGCTCTCCAAGGTGCCCGGGCTGCCGGCTGACCTGGCCGAGCGCCTGGTGGGGCACTTCGGCACCCTGGCCAAGGTCATGCGGGCCACCTACGACGAGCTGGCCGAGGTGGCCGGGGTGGGCGAGGCCCGGGCCCGCATCGTGAAGGACGGCCTGTCCAGGCTGGCCGAGACCAGCATCCTGGACCGCTACAGCTAGGCCCTGCCTCCCCGGGGGGCAGCGGCTCCCGGGAGCGGTCACCTCTCCTGGGCCGCGGGCGGCCGGCCAGCCGTAGGCGGGGAGTTGTGGCAAGGGCGCCCGGCCCCTGTACCCTGGGGATTGCTCCGTCAAGTCGGCTGTCTGGAGAGGAATGGCTTTCGACGTCGGTGACAAGGTCGTCTACCCCCATCACGGCGCGGCCGTGGTGGAGAGGCGGGAGAGGAAAGAAGCCTTCGGCGAGAACCGGGAGTACCTGGTCCTGCGCCTGGCCTATGGGGACCTGACCCTGATGGTCCCCGCCGACAACACCGATGAGGTGGGCCTGCGGGAGGTCATCAACGACGAGGAGGTCGAGGAGGTCTTCGCCGTCCTTCGCAAGAAGGAGGCCCGCATGCCCACCAACTGGTCTCGCCGCTACAAAAACCACGTGGAGAAGCTCAAGTCCGGGGACATCTACCAGGTGGCCGAGGTGGTGCGGAACCTCTCCATCCGGGACAAGGACAAGGGGCTCTCGGCGGGCGAGAAGCGCATGCTGACCCGGGCCCGCCAGATCCTGGTTTCCGAGCTCACCTTCGCCATCGGGGTGAGCGAGGAGGAGGCCGAGGAGCGGCTCAACCAGGCCCTGCCCTAGGGCCCGCTCACGGTGAGGACCTGGGCCGTGGTGGTGGCCGGGGGGCGGGGCCAGCGCTTCGGGGGGCTCAAGCAGTTCGAGTTCCTGGCCGGCCGCAGGGTGCTGGAGTGGTCGGTAGGAGCCGCCCGCTCGGTGGCCGACGGCGTGGTGGCGGTACTGCCCGAGGGGGTGGCCCTGGACCCCTCCGGGGCCGACGTGGCCGTGCACGGGGGGCCGACCAGGTCGGCGTCGGTGCGGGCCGGGCTGGCGGCCCTGCCACCTGAGGCGGAGGTGGTGGTCGTCCACGATGCCGCCCGCCCCTTGGCGGGGGAGGACCTCTTCCGGGCCGTGACCGCCGCGCTCCTGGACCCCGGGGTGGACGGGGCCGTCCCCGCCCTGCCGGTGGCCGAGACCGTGAAGCGGGTGGCCGCCGGCCGGGTGGTGGAGACCGTGCCCCGCCAGGACCTGGTGGTGGTGCAGACCCCCCAGGCCTTCCGGGCCAGCGCCCTCGTGGATGCCCACCGGGACGGTGACGAAGCCACCGACGATGCCTGCCTGGTGGAGGCCCGGGGAGGCCGGGTCGTGACCGTCCCCGGTGACCCGGCCAACCTCAAGATCACCTCCCCTGCCGACATGGTGCTGGCCGAGGCCCTGTTGAGGGGGCGCTGACGTGGCCGGGGACACCAGGGTGGGCTTGGGGTTCGACGTCCATCCCTTCGCCGGCGGGGAGGGCCGGCCCCTGGTGCTGGGGGGGGTCTTGCTGGCCGAGCAGGGGGGCCTGGGGGGCCACAGCGACGCCGACGTGGTGTGCCACGCCCTGGCCGACGCCATCCTCGGGGCAGCCGGGCTGGGTGACCTGGGTCAGCACTTCCCCGACTCCGACCCCGCCTGGGAGGGGGCGGACAGCACGGCCATCCTGGCCCGGGCCTCGGCGCTGGCCTCGGTGTCCGGGTGGGGCCTTGCCAACGCCGACTGCTCCGTGGTGCTGGAGGCCCCCCGGCTGGCCCCCCACCGGGAGGCCATGGCCCAGCGCCTGAGCCAGGTGGCCGGCGGGCCGGTGAGCGTCAAGGCCAAGCGGGCCGAGGGGCTGGGGGCCCTGGGCCGGGCCGAGGGGGTGGCCTGCCTGGCGGTGGCGCTCCTCGAGAGGAAGGCATGAGGGGCCGGCGGAGTCGGCCCCCCGCCCGGCCGACCCGGACCCAGCCCCCCGCCCGGCCGTCCCGGACCCAGCCCCCCCGCCCCCGGGCCCCTCGGGGGCTCGGGGGCGAGCAGGTGGAGGGGCGTCGGGCCGTGCGCGAGCTGCTGGCGGCGCCGGCGGTCAGGGCCCGGGACGTGTGGGTGGCCGAGGACCTGGACGGCACGCCGGCGGTGGAGGAGATCGTGGCGCTGGCCCTGCGCCGGCGGGTGCCGGTGCGGCGGGTGAGCCGGGCCAGGTTGGAGGCCGAGGCCCGCACCGAAGCCCCCCAAGGGGTTCTGGCCCATGCCCGCCCCCTGGAGCCGGTCGGTCTGGACGAGCTGGCCGGGGGCCGGCGGGGAGCGCCTCCCTTCCTGGTGGTGCTGGAGGGCGTGACCGATCCTCACAACCTGGGGGCGGTGCTCCGCTCGGCGAGCTGCGCCGGCGCCACCGGGGCCGTCCTGGGGCGGCACCGGTCGGTCCATGTCACCCCCGCGGCGGCCAAGGCCGCGGCGGGGGCCATCGAGCACCTGCCGCTGGCCGTGGTGCCGGGCGTGCCCGCTGCCCTGGAGCAACTCGGGCGGCGGGGGGTGTGGACGGTGGGGCTGGATGCGGGTGCAGCCCAGTCCCTCTTCGACCTCGACCTGGCCGACCAGCCGCTGGCCCTCGTGCTGGGCGCTGAGGGATCGGGGTTGAGCCGCCTGGCCGCTCGGCGCTGTGACGTGGTGGCGGCCATCCCGCTGCTCGGGCCGCCGGCGTCCCTCAACGTCTCGGCGGCGGCGGCGGTGGCCTGCTTCGAGGTGGCCAGGAGCCGCCTACGGCTCCGGGTCACCTGAGCCCGGGGCGCGGAGCGGACGGGCAGACCACCACCAGCGCAGCACCCGCTCCCGCTGGCGCTCCTCGACGAGCAGGTGCTGGCGGGCCTTCAGAACATCGACAGTGGAGACCACGCCCACGAGCCTTCCCTTCTCCACCACCGGGTAGGCGCCCAGGCCCTGGGACACCATGCGGTCGGCCAGGTTGCGGACCGTGATCTCGGGGCCCACCGCCCGGTAGTGGCTGATCATGGCCCGGGAGGCGGGCTGGTCCCCGTTGCCGGAGCGGTGCTCCAGGATCACCGACCAGGGCAGGAGCCCGAGGAGCGAGCCGTTCCCGTCCACCACCGGGTACAGGCGCTGGCGCCGGGAGGGATCGGCCTCTGACAGGTCCTCGTAGACCTCCTCGATGGGGCGGTCGGGCTCGATGGTGACCACGTCGGTGCGCATCACCTCACGCACGAAGAGCGCATCCAGAGGGTCCACGGCGTACTCGGCCGTCACCGGGATACGGGACTGGCGCACCACCTTCTCGGTCAGGATGGAGCGCTTGAGGACGAGCACGCTCACGGTGTGCGCCGTGAAGACGGCGATCAGCAGGGGGAGCAGGTTGCGGTAGTCATGGGTCAGCTCCAGGGAGAAGACCACTCCGGTGAGGGGGGCCCGGGCCATGGCGGCCAGGGTGGCCGCCATCCCCACCAGCGCCCACAGGGGCTCGGAGCCCCCGGGCAGCACGGAGGCCATGATCCCTCCTACGGCCGCCCCCATCATGAGGATGGGGGCGATGATGCCCCCGCTGGTGCCCGAGCCGAGCGAGAAGGCCCATATCCCGAGCTTGACGAAGAACAACAGGACCAGGGCCCCGAGGGCCAGCTTGCCGGCCAGCTCCAGGTCGATGATGTTGTAGCCCACCCCGAGGGCCTTGGGGTCGGCCAGGCCCCCCAGCGCGATGGCGAGGCCTCCGAGGGCCGGCCACCACATCCAATGGATGGGCAGCAGATGGAAGAGGTCCTCGGAGGCGAACACCGCTTTGGTCATGAGCCAGGCAGCGCCCCCTGCCACCAGGCCGACCGCCACCGCCTCGAGGAGCGGCCAGCCCGTCAGGGTGACCGCATGGGGGACCTTGAAGAGGGGCTCGGTGGCGATGAGGCCCACCCGGGCCAGGGAGATGCGGATGCCGTCGGCCACGGCGCAGGCGGCGGCTATGGGGACCAGCGAGCGGGGCCGGCGCTCAAGGATCAGCACCTCCAAGCCGAAGATCGTGGCCCCCACCGGGGTGCCGAAGACGGCGGTCATGCCCGCCGCCGCCCCCGCCACGAGGAGGCTCCGCCTCTCGGCCGCCGAGAAGCGGAACAGCTGGGCCACCACCGACCCCAGCGCCCCTCCGGTCACGATGATGGGGCCCTCGGCCCCGAAGGGCCCCCCGGTGCCGATGGCCATGGCGGAGGCCAGGGGCTTGAGCACGGTGAGGCGGGGTTGCACCCGGCTCCCCCTGGTGAGGATGGTCTGCATCGCCTCGGGGATGCCGTGGCCCCTGATCTGGCCGGAGCCGTAGCGGGCTATGAGCCCCACGATCACCTCGCCGGCGACGGCGATCGGTATGAGGTACGGCCCCACGTCGTTGTTGTTGGGCGAGACCGCTACCACGCTCACCCTCTGGTAGAAGGCGAGGTTGGTGAGAAGGTAAATGAAGTCGAGGAGGGCAAGGGCGATGAAGGTGGCCATGAGGCCAACGGCCACTGCCAAGGGGATGAGGCGCAGGAAGTCCACCGGGGCGCTGAAGTCCCGGTAGGCGGCGCTGCGGGCCTCGACCCCCTCGGGGTCGGCGATGGCCCAGCTGGGGGTCTCGCCCGGCGGTTTGCCTCCTGGGATCACGCCGGCCGACCGTTCGGGTTGCTCATGGCCCAATCGTGCTCCAAATACCGTCTCGCTCCCTCAGCGGGCCGCGGCCCGGCCAGAACTACCGTTCTTCGCCGTGAAGGTCGACTTTGGCCGGAGGGCGGACGACTACGCCACCTATCGGGCCGGCTTCCCGGATCAGCTGTTCTCCCGGCTCCATGCCATGGGTGTCGGCGTTTGCCGGCCAGCGGGTACTGGACCTCGGGACCGGGAACCGGGACCCTAGCCCGTGACTTCGCCTGGGCGGGGTGCACCGTCCACGGGCTGGACCCCTCGCTTCCCCTGCTCCGCCAGGCCCGCCGCCCGGGACTTCCCCGAGGCCCGCGGGCGGTGCCGCACCGGGTGTGGGCCCTGGTGGCAAGGGAGCCGGGGCGGTCGTGCTGAAATGGTCCGCCATGGACGTCTCTTCTCTGCTGCTCGAGCTGTATGGCCGCATCCCGCCCCTGGCCCGCCAGGCCGTGGACGGCCTCGACGCTGGGGCGCTGGCCCGGAGGCCGGCGCCGGGGACGAACAGCATCGGCTGGCTGGTGTGGCACCTGGCCCGGGTGCAGGACCACCACGTGTCCGAGCTCCTCGGCACCGACCAGGTATGGGAGGGCGGCGACTGGGCCCGGCGCTGCGGCTTGGAGGCCGACCCCGCCAACACTGGCTACGGGCACTCGGAGACCGAGGTGGGCTCGGTGCGCCCCGAGGGGCCGGAGGTCCTGGTCTCCTACCTGGAGGCGGTGGACGCTCGCACCCGGGGCATGCTGGCGGCCCTGGCGCCACCGGACCTGGACCGCATCGTGGACCGCAGGTGGGAGCCGCCGGTCACCGTGGGCGTCCGGCTGGTGAGCGTGGCCGACGACAGCCTGCAGCACGCCGGCCAGGCTGCCTACGTGAGAGGGATGCTGGGGCTGTGATAGACGCCCACCACCATCTCTGGGACCTGTCGGCCCGGGAGCACCGGTGGCTCTCGGGGGGGCAGACGTGGGCCAGCGACGACCAGCTGGCCCGGCTGCGCCGGTCCTTCACCCTGGACGACCTGGCCCCCCTGGCGGCCGCCGCCGGGGTGAGCGGGTCCGTGGTCATCCAGACCATGGCCGAGGCCTGGGAGACGCCCGACCTGCTGGCCCTGGCGGCGGGGCACAACCCCTACGGCGGGCCGGACCCCGGCTCCCCCAACCTCTTGCGGGCTGTGGTGGGGTGGGTGGACCTCACCTCTCCCGGGGTCGCCGAGTCGGTGGCCGGGCTGCGCTCGTTGAGGGGAGGGGGGTTCCTGCGCGGGGTACGCCACCCGGTGCTGGCGGAGGCGGACCCCGGATGGCTGGCCCGGCCGGAAGTGCTGGACGGCCTGGCCGAGCTGGCGACCACCGGGCTCTGCTTCGACATCGTGGCCCGGGCCCACCAGCTGCCGGCGGCGGTGACGGCGGCCCGGTCGACCGCCGGGCTGACCTTCGTGCTCGACCACCTGGGTGGGCCTCCGGTGGCTCGGGGGAGGGAGAGCTGGCCACCTCCTGGGCGGCCGCCATCGGGGACCTGGCGGCCCTCCCCAACGTGGTGTGCAAGCTGTCCGGAGCCCACTCCGCTCCGCTCTCGGCCGCGGACCTGCGTCCCTACTACGAGACCGTGCTGGAGGCCTTCGGCCCCGAGCGCTTGATGTTCGGCTCCGACTGGCCCGTCTCCACCCTGGCTGCCAGCTACGGCGAGGTCTGCGACATGTACCGGGAGCTCACCGCCGACCTGTCGGACGCCGAGCGCCAGGCTGTCTTCCAGGGCACGGCCCAGCGCGTGTACGACCTGGCATGAAGCCGGCCGAGGGGACGGGGATGTGGCCGCCAGTGGCTGGCCCCGGGCCGGCCACCGGGGCCTCCCGCTAGCGTCGGACCCATGGACTACGTCAGGCTGGGCCGCCACGGCCTAGAGGTGTCCCGTATCTGCCTGGGGTGCATGAGCTACGGAGTGCCCGGGCGCGGCAACCATCCCTGGAGCCTGGACGAGCCCGAGGCCCGGCCCTTCATCAAGGCCGCCCTGGATGCGGGGATCAACTTCTTCGACACGGCCAACGTCTATTCCGACGGCACCAGCGAGGAGATCTTGGGCCGGGCTCTGGCCGGCCTGGTGTCCCGGGAGGAGGTGGTGGTCGCCACCAAGGTCCACGGCCGCATGCGCCCGGGACCCAATGGGGCCGGCCTGTCCAGGAAGGCCATCCTCTTCGAGATCGACCAGAGCCTGCGCCGGCTGGGCATGGACTACGTCGACCTGTACCAGATCCACCGGTTCGACCCCCGTACCCCTATCGAGGAGACCATGGAGGCCCTGCACGACCTGGTCCGCATGGGCAAGGTCCGCTACCTGGGGGCCTCCTCCATGTGGGCGTGGCGGTTCGCCAAGGCCCAGTACGTGGCCGAGTCCCACGGGTGGACCCCGTTTGCCAGCATGCAGAACCACTACAACCTCCTCTACCGGGAGGAGGAGCGGGAGATGCTGCCCCTCTGTGCCGACCAGGGGGTGGGGGTGATCCCCTGGAGCCCTCTGGCCCGAGGGCGGTTGGCCCGCCCCTGGGAGGAGGAGACGGCCCGCAGCCGTACCGACGAGTTCGGTCGGACGCTGTACGCGGAGAGCGACCGGGTCATCGTGGAGCGGGTGGCCGAGGTGGCCAAGGCCAGGGGGGCCTCCATGGCCCAGGTTGCTCTGGCCTGGCTGCTGCACAACCCGGTGGTGACCGCTCCCATCGTGGGGGCCACCAAGCCCCACCATCTGGAGGACGCCGTGGCTGCGCTGGACATCCACCTCGGGGACGAGGAGATGGCTCGGCTGGAAGAGCCCTACGAGCCCCACCGGGTCGCCGGGTTCTCCTAGAGGCAACGGCCCGGCCGGGGCGAGCGGCGCTCCGGGCTCAAGGGGTGGTGGCGACCCGGGACCAGCTGGCTCCCCCGTCCACCGTCCTCCAACAGCTGCCCGCTCGGGGAGGAGCGCACGCCCACCGGGCAGCCAGAAGGCACAGCCGTGCCGGACGGTGGTGAGCCCGATCACCTGCCAGTGGCCGGTCGGGGTAACCGCCCTGCCGGTCAGCAGAGCGGCGCGGAAGAGGAGCTACCGGCCCAAGGCGAGGTTCAGCGCCTCAGAGACCATCGCCTTGTGCCAGAGCCGCAAGGCGGTCCAGCGAAGCCTGCAGCTTCTCGGCGGTGGTGGCGCGGGCACGAGGCATCCGGGAGGGGTCCCTGAGCTCGGTCCAGTCGTAGGTGTGGGTCACCAGGGTGCGCGACGGTCCCAGCGGTTCGAGGTCCCAGGCCCAGAGGTGGCCGGGTGGGGGCTTTCCCGGCACGGCTGGCCGCCAGGCCAGCCGGCGGCCCTCGACGAAGTCGACCACCCGGTTCTCTCGGTCCCCGCCCCGCTTGAGCCCCATGGTGAAGACGTCGCCGACCGCCCGCACCCGTTGACCGGGGGCAGCCTCTCGCAGGTTGTCGTTGCCATCCCAGCGAGGCTGCTGGGCCGGGTCGGCGATCAGTTCGAAGATGTGCTCTGCGCTGGCTTCGATCACCCGAGAGGCCCTCACCAGGCGCGCCCGCTCATCCTGGCTGGTCATGGCCCCATTGAAGCACTCCGGAGGAGAGGGCGTGCGAGGGATGGCCCCCTCCTTCTGCCGCTAACCCAACACCGGCAGTCTGGCCCCGACCGCTCCCGGGCTGTCCGGGACGGGAAGGCGGCCCATCGCTTGGGAGCCGCTGACGACGGCGGCCGCCACGTCCCGAAGCTGCTTCAGGAGCTCTGACGGACGCGTACAGGCGGCCGCCCGTCGCCTCCTAAGCCATCAGGACCTTGACGCGGTCGGACCGGAAGGTCAGGTGGGCGAGCGCCGTCCAGTAGGAGGCGGCGTCCACCGTCGGGTCGTCGCCGACCAGGGTTACGAAGCCACCAAGCATCTCCTGCCAACCAGCGACGATGGAGCCACCGTGGCCCTGCCCAATGACCGGGTCCCCGCCGCCGCTGTGCGTACGCTATGGCGGTGACCGGCGAGGAGCCGTCCCTTCGGATCATCGCCGCCCAGGCGGGCAAGGAGAGGGCACTCCTCACCGCCCATGCCAACGCCATGGACGCCAACGCCGGCGTGCTGGTTGGTTTCGGGGCCACGATCACGGCCTTCTCCGTCCCCCACCACAGTGGGCCGGTCCGGGCTGCCCTCTTCTTCTCGCTCGTGGCCAGCATCACCGGTCTGGCAGCCGTGTTCCGCCGTCGCCGGACCTTCAAGGTCATCAACCTCGCCGTCCTGTGCCACTCACTGACGGACCATCCCCTCGTGACGACGCAACGACTACTCGGGGCCGAGAGAGAGATCGTCCGACGGATCGAGCAGGAGCTCGCCATCAAGGCCCTTCTCCTGAGGGCATCGGCGACCTCTCTGGTTCTGGCGCTGGTGTTGCTGCTGGTCGCTAACCTGGTGGCCTAGGAGGTCGTAGTGGCTCTGTTTGGCAACAAGGTATTGCAGAAGGTGATGGAGTCCCTGGTCGACAAGGTCGACCCGGAGGTGACTCCCAGCGACAACCGCGACGACCTCATCGAGCCCATGGAGCAACTCCACCCCGCCTGACGGGCCCGGGTCAACAGGGCGACCGGGCCCTGCCGGGAAGGCCGTTCGCCGGCGGGTCATTGCCGCCGGTTGATGTCGGGTCGGGACGGAGCCATGTGGGAGCCACCCGACGGGCCCTTCTTCAGTGGGTGCGCCCCCGGGGATTCGAACCCCGAACCTGCGGATTAAGAGTCCGTTGCTCTACCGTTGAGCTAGAGGCGCCCGCCCCCACCCTACCGCCCGGCCCGCCCGGGGGCCTCCGGCAGAAGGGGGCAAGGGTGACCGAGGGGACTCGAACCCCCGACCTCCAGGGCCACAACCTGGCGCTCTAACCAACTGAGCTACGGCCACCACGGGACCATGGCATCCTACCGGGTGACGGGGTGGGTGGGCCGCCCGGTCAGCACACCCCCCGGGTCTTGCCCTCCCCCGTGCGGTCCCGGGCGGCGGGGTCGCCCTGGGCCCTCCTCTCCAGGTCCTGGACGGCCCGCCCGATGTCGGACACGAGCAGCTCCGCCATGTCCCGGGACAGCCCCTCCCGCACCACCACCCGCAGGACGGAGATGTGCTCGGCGTCGGGGGCGAGGGTGTAGGCGGGGACGATCCACCCCCGCTGGCGCAACCGGGCCGAGATGTCGAACACGGTGTAGGGGCGCTCGCCCCTCAGGCGCCAGCACACCAGGGGAAGGGTTCCGGGCTTGCTCAGCACCTCGAAGGGGCCCACCCGTGCCACGGAGTCGGCCAGGTAGCGTGCCGTGCCCTCCAGGCCGGTCATGATCTCGGTGTAGCCTGCTCGCCCCAGGCGGAGGAAGTTGTAGTACTGGGCGAGGATCTGGCCGGCCCCCCGCGAGAAGTTGAGGTTGAAGGTGGGCTGGTCCGAGCCCAGGTAGTTGACGTGGAACACGAGGTCCTCGGGGAGCTGGCGGTGGTCCCGCCAGATCACCCACCCCACCCCGGGGTAGACGAGGCCGTATTTGTGACCCGAGACGTTGATGGACCGGACGAGGGGGAGCCGGAAGTCCCAACGGAGGTCGGGGCGCAGGAACGGGGCCACGAAGCCTCCGCTGGCAGCGTCGACATGTATGGGTACGTCCCAGCCGGTGCGGGCATTGAGGTCGGTGAGGGCGGCGTCGAGCTCGCCGATGGGCTCGTACTCCCCGGTGTAGGTGCTGCCCAGGATGCCAACCACGCCGATGGTGTTCTCGTCGACGAGCTCCACCGCCTCCTCCACCCCCAGCACCCAGCGGCCCTCGGTCAGGGCCACGTACCTCGGCTCCACGTCGAAGTAGCGGGCGAACTTCTCCCAGCACACCTGCACGTTGTGGCCCATGACCAGGTTGGGCCGGTCGGCCGGCCGGCCCTGCTCGGCGCGGCGCTGGCGCCATCGCCACTTGAGAGCCAGTCCGGCCAGGTGGATGGCCTCCGACGAGCCCACCGTGGCCGTTCCCACGCTGCGGCCGCCGTCGGGGGCGTGGAAGAGCCTGGCCAGCATGGCCACACAGCGAGACTGGATCTCGGTGGTCTGCGGGTACTCCTCGGCATCGATGTAGTTGCGGCCCAGGGTGGCGGCCATGAGGCGGTCCGCCTCGGGCTCCATCCAGGTGGTGACGAAGCTGGCCAGGTTGAGGGCCGGGTTGCCGTCCAGGTTGAGCTCGTCGGCGATGATCTGGTACGCCACCTCGGGAGGCATGCGCTCCTCGGGGAGGCGGTTCCTGGGGACGGACCTGGTCAGGTAGCGGCTGGCGTAGGCGGGCGTAAGCTCACCTTGGCCATCAACCGTGTGGGAGAGCATGGGCAGGCACCTCCTGTGGGGCCGTGGGTAGTGGCAAGCCTGCCGCGCCGGCGGCTTCGGTGCCCAGTCAGCCCGGGTTCGAGGACAGGGGGCCGAAGGACAAGCACCATCACCGCTTTTGCCAAAGACCGTGCCAGGAGGAGCTCTCGTGTCGATCGATGTCGCTGAGGTACGGCGCCGCTTTCCGGCGCTGGCCAGGACCCTGCGGGGATTGCCCGTGGCCTATCTCGATGGGCCGGGCGGCTCTCAGATGGTCGACTCCTGCATCGAGGGGATGGCAGCGTACCTGCGGCGGGGCACGGCCAACCTGGGCGGGGCGTTCGTCACCGCCGAGGAGACCGAGCAGGTCGTGGCCGAGGCCCGGGAGGTGGCCGCCGCCCTCCTCGGAGCGCAGAGCAGCGAGGTGGCCTTCGGGCAGAGCACGACGGCGCTGGCCTTCTCCGTGGCGGCGGCCCTCGGGGCCACCTGGAGAGAGGGGGACAACGTGGTGGTCACCGAGCTGGACCACCGTGCCAACGTGGACCCCTGGATCTGGGCGGCGCGCCGGGCGGGGGCGCAGGTCCGCTGGATCCCGGTCGACCCCGAGGGCCTGGTCCTGGACCTGGACGGCCTGGACCGGCTGATCGACGAGCGCACCAGGCTGGTCGCCGTGGGGCGAGCCTCCAACGCCGTGGGGACCATCAACGACCTGGGCCCGGTGGCACTGGCAGCCCGCTCGGCGGGGTCCCTGATGGCGGTGGACGCCGTGCACGCCGCCCCCCACATCCCGCTCGACATGGACGACCTGGGCGCTGACGTCATCTTCTGCTCGGCCTACAAGTTCTTCGGCCCCCACCTCGGGATCGTGGCCATACGCCAGGAGCTGTTCGAGCGCATGGAGGTGGCGAAGGTCGAGCCGTCACCCTCCAGCCCACCGGACAAGCTCGAGATGGGCACGCAGAACCACGAGGGCCTTGCCGGGCTCCCGGGCTCCATAGGGTTCATCGCCTCCCTGGGGACGGGGGTGACGCTGCGGGAGCGGGTGACGTCGGGCATGGCCGAGATCCGGGCCTGGGAGGACGGCCTGGCCTCCCGGCTGCGCAAGGAGCTGGCTGCCGTCCCCGGGCTGCGTCCCTACTGGGCCGGAAACGGGGTGGAGAAGACGCCGACGGTCACCTTCAGGCTGGAAGGCTACTCGCCGAGGGAGGTTGCCACGCACCTGGCCCGCCACGGGCTCTTCGTCGAGGACGGGAACTTCTATGCCAGCACCCTGGACGAGCGGTTGGGGACCCGGGACAGCGGTGGCTGGGTCCGTGCCGGCCTGGCCCCGTACACGACCCCCGAGGAGGTGGCCGCCTGCCACGAGTGCGTCGCCCGCTTGGCGGCGGAGGGCAACCGAACCACCGACCGGCCGAGGGGTTGAGGTCCCAGCCTGCGATCTCTTGCCGGCCCTTGTGGCTCAATCACCTGCTGGCCCACCCCAACCCTCGCCCCTGGTCAGCAGATCCGGTCCAGTTCGGCTTGGTCTTCCGCCGACAGCACCACCTCGGAGGCACGGAGGTTTTCTTCCAGGTGGGCGATCGAAGAGGTGCCGGGGATCAGCAGCACGTTCGGGCCGCGGGCCAGGAGCCAGGCCAGGCCGACCTGGCTGGGGGTCACCCCGAGCCGGGCCGCAATTCGTCGAACAATCGGGTGCTCGGCCACCTTCGGCCTGTCCGGGAAGGCCGAACCAAGGGGGAAATAGGGCACGTAGGCGATGCCCGCCTCGGCACACCATTCGAGAACTTCGGTGTCGTGGCGATCGATAAGGCTGAAGGGGTTCTGCACACAGACGATTTCGGTTATCCGCACAGCCTCTGCCAGCTGATGGACAGAGACCGTGGAAAGGCCGATGCCAGCGATCTTGCCCTCATCGCGGAGCGACACCATCTCGGCGAGCTGCTCTTCTAAGGGAACTTGAGCGTCCGGGCCCAGATTCCGGTCGTCCAACCGGCGGAGGTTGACCGCCGTGAGCCGCTCGGTCCGGAGGGAGCGAAGGTTCTGCTCGACGTCGGCACGCAATTCGGCCGGGGTCTGGGCCGGGACCCACCCACCCTTGTCATCCCGGCGAGCCCCCACCTTCGAGACGATGGCGAGGTCGTCGGGATAGGGGTGCAAGGCCTCCCGGATCAGGGTGTTGGAGACGTCCGGGCCGTAGAACTGCGCAGTGTCGATGTGGTCGACGCCGAGCTCTACGGCACGGCGCAGGACCCGGAGCGCTTGGGCGGGATCCCGGGGCGGCCCCAGTACGCCTGGCCCGGGAAGCTGCATGGCACCGTAGCCGATACGCCGCACGCTGCGGTTCGCCAGCCGGTAGGTGTCCGTCATCGTGTTCCTCTTCTCCTGGTGGTCGCGTTCAATGGTCATCGTGGGATCTCTTCCCCGCCTGATCGGCTGCCCTCCGCACGGGCCCGCCGTGAGCCATGAGCCAGTCGTCAATCGCCTGGCGCAGCTGGGCGCTGGTGCCAGGACCCGGGCGAGCCATCGATGGAGGGCCGGGCACGGTACGTACCTTCGAGGGTGAGGGGGCGGAGGTGGTTGCCACGTCGAGCTCCTTTGGATGGAGGGGGATGGCGAGGGCGTCGGCGGGCAGCTGCTTTGCGGTCCTGCTCATCGCTCAGGCCGCCCGTACGTCGTCGAGGTTGCCCTGTGCCTCGCCCGGGGGGAGCCGCCTGTCGCGGGCTTCGGGCTGCCGGGCGCCCCCGGGGGGCGGGAGGAGAAGGGCCAGGCCCGCCCCCACCGCCAGGGCCACCGCCGCCAGGACAAAGGCCCGGTCATAGCCGGCCGTCAGGGCCAGGGCGGACGCCGGCGAGGAGGAGCCATGAGCGGCGGCGGCGGCCACGGTGGCCATGAGGGCCAGGCCAATGGCTCCCCCGACCTGGCGGGTGGTGTTGATGAGCCCCGAGGCCAGCCCGGCCTGGTGGCTGGGGACCCCGGAGGTGGCAGCCATGGTCATGGGGACGAAGGACAGACCGAGGCCCAGCCCGACCATGATCATGGGGCCGAACAGGTGGGGCCAGTAGCCGGCTCCCGGAGCCAGGCGGGTGAGCCAGACCAGTCCCCCTCCCGCCAGGGCCGGCCCCAGCACCAGCTGGCGGCGCAGGCCCAGGAGGGCCAGCAGGCGGGTTCCGGTCAGCGCTCCCGTCAGGACGGCCAGACCCATGGGCAAGAAGGCGAAGCCGGCCCGGAGGGCGCTGTAGTGGTTGATCTGCTGGACATAGAGGGACAGGAAGAAGAACGTGCCGAACATGGCCGCTCCGATCATGACGGCCATGGCGTTGGCCGCCGCCAGCCCCCGGCGGCGGAACACACCGAGCGGCACGAGGGGATGCCGGGCCACCCTGGCCTCGATGACCAAGAAGGCAGCCAACAGAGCCCCGCCGAGGGCGAGGGAGACGAGGGTGCGGGGCGACCCCCAGGGGCGGGTGTCGGTGCCGACGATCCCGTACACGACGACCGCCAGGCCGGCAGTGACGGCGAGGGCGCCCGGCAGGTCCAGGGAGGCCCGGTCGGCACCGCCCCGGGACTCCTGGAGGGCGAAGGCGGCGACGACGAGCAGGATGGCTCCGATGGGCACGTTCACGAACAGCACCCAGCGCCAGTCCAGTACCTGGGTGAGGACCCCGCCCAGGAGGACACCGATGGCTGCCCCGCTGGCGGCGGTGGCTGACCAGGCCCCGAGGGCCCGCCGGCGTGCCTCGGGCTCGACGAAGTGGGTGGTGACGAGGGTGAGCGTCGCCGGGGCCAGCACTGCTCCCCCCAGGCCCTGGGAGGCTCGGGCCAGGATGAGCCAGGCACCGCTCTGGGCCACCCCCCCGAGGAGGCTCGAGGCGACGAAGAGGCCCAGGCCCCCCAGGAAGGTGCGCTTGCGGCCGAACAGGTCGGCGGCCCGGCCCCCGAGCAGCAGGAACCCCGCAAAGCTGAGGGTGTAGGCGTTGACCACCCACTGCTGGCCCACCACCGAGAGCCCGAGGGCGTCTCGCATCTGGGGGAGGGCCACATTGACGATGGACACGTCCAGCACCACCATGAACTGGGCCAGGCAGCAGATGGCGAGCAGGACCCAGGTGGAGGTCTGTCCGCCATGGGGCTGCTCGGCTCGTCCTCCGCCTCGGGCGGGGGAGCGGAGGCCGGCCCGCCTGGCCAGGAGGGCTCTGGGCGCGGCGCGAGAGGTAAGGGTTGGGGAGGGCATTACCTATGACCTTTCCGCTGGTATAGTGGGTAAGCGGAAGCTTCCTCCGGTTAGTATACGGAGGCTCCCTCCGGTTGGCAACCCACTTCTGCCGGCGGGGACGTGAGGCCGATGATCGGGGGGAGCCGATGGTGGCCTCCGGCGCAAGTGCTGTGGGGTGGTCGGCGTCTTCGCAGACCACAGCGGCCGGCGGTGCATTGCACGGACGGTACGCGCCTGGTCAGCGGTGAGGGCGGTGCCCGAGGGCGAAACACGGGCGTAGTGGGCCGATTGCCCCGCCCGGGCCACGCCAGCGGCGATGGCCAGGGCGTCCAGTGGTCCTTCAGGCGACACACAAGTCGGCAACCACGAGATCGTCGTCGCTGGATCCTCGCCTGCGGAGGTGGTCCCCGAGTGTCCATGGCCATGAAAAGTCCTCGCGTGTGGCCAAGTCGATGTCCTCGCGTGTGGCCGTGTAGAAGTTCTCGCCCTTTTCTGAAGCATCCACCGCTGGTGTCCTCCGGGTGGTCACGGTGCCGGTGTCTAGCCCGCACCGAGCACCCGGAGGACAGCTCCATTGAAGACAGAGAGGGAACGAATGAACATCGTCGCCGCCTTCAACGAGGTTGGCACCTACCGGGGCGCGGCTGCCGTATGCGGCTGTGACCCCAAGACCATGAGGAGGACGATCGAGCGTCTCGCTGCAGGATCCACACCTCCCCGCGGCGAGCGGGCGCACAACTACGACGTCGTGCGTGATGTGGTGGCCAAGCGGATCGGTTCGACGAAGGCGCGGATCTCGGCCAAGCGTCTGCTCCCGGAGGCTCGCGCCGCGGGCTTCGCCGGCTCGGCCCGCAACTTCCGCCGCCTGGTGGCCAGGGCGAAGTCGGAGTGGCGCAGGGACAACCATCGGGCCGCCGCCCGGCGGTGTGGTCGCCGGGCGAGACGCTGGTGATCGACGGGGGCACCGAGGGGCGCCTGCACGTGTTCTGCGCGGTGCTCGCCTGGTCCCGGGTGCGGTTCGTGCGTTTCGCCGCCGACGAACGCGCGGACACGACGCTTCGGCTGCTGGCTGAGTGCTTCGAGGCGATCGGCGGTGTGCCCAAAGTGGTGCTCGCCGACCGGATGGGCTGCCTGAAGGGCGGTGTGGTTGCCAACGTCGTGATCCCGACGCCTGCCTACGTGCGCTTCGCCACGCACTTTGGGTTCCGGCCGGACTTCTGTGAGGGCGGCGATCCCGAGTCGAAGGGGATCGTCGAGAACCTGGTCGGCTACGCCAAGTCCGACCTGGTCGTCCCGAACGAGCTGGACGTCGCGGATCTCGACGGGGCGAACGGGTGGGCCCGCCGCTGGTGCGATGAGGTCAACGCCCGGCCCCACAGCGAGACCTGCGCCGTGCCGGCCGAGCGGCTCGTCGCCGAAGGGGAGCTGTTGGGCCCGCTGCCGTCGCTTCGGCCCCGCCGCTCGCTCCCGACATCGCGGCCGGTTTGCGCCGCCTGAAGCTCGCCGCCGTCCGCCGGATGGCCCCCGAGGTGCTCGTCACTGCCAAAACCCAACCCTGGGCGCCAGAGGAGCTGCTGCGCACCCTGATCGACGCCGCGATCGCGGCGCGCGACGCCTCCAACGCCCGGGCCCGGCTGCGGGCCGCCAACTTCCCGGTCCGCAAGACCCTCGAGGACTTCGACGTCGCCGCATCCTGCGTGGCCCGGCCCACCTTCGACTACCTCGCCTCCCTCGAGTGGATCCGAGCAGCCGAGTGCCCCGTGCTCGTCGGCCCGGCCGGCACCGGCAAGAGCCACCTACTCGTCGCCCTCGGCCACGCCGCCGTCGACGCCGGCCACCGGGTGCGCTACTTCTCCGCCGTCGAGCTCGTCGAGACGCTCTATCGCGGTCTGGCAGACAACAGCGTCGGCGGGTCATCGAGTCGATCCTGCGGGCCGACTACGTGATCGTTGACGAGCTCGGGTTCGCCCCCCTGGATGACACCGGGGCGCAGCTGCTGTTCCGCTTCGTCGCCGCCGCCTACGAACGGCGCTCCCTCGGTGTCGCCAGCCACTGGCCCTTCGACCAGTGGGGCCGGTTCCTACCGGAGCACACCACCGCCGGATCGCTCATCGACTATCTCCTCCACCACGCCCACGTCATCGTCACCGACGGAGAGAGCTACCGGATGCGCGAAGCCCGCCAGAGAGGAGGTGGACCCCGCCCCAAGAAGCCCTAGCTGCCCCGAGGGGCGAGGACTTCTTGTTGGCCACCAGCGAGGACATCAACTTGGCCATTGACACCCAGCCCTCGGGGAGCCGGGAGCCTAGGTTTGGGACCGTTGTTCCCGACATGCTGCCCAGCGTCCCTAATACAGCGGCTGCCTATAGCATCGATCGGGCAAAGTTACCTGCTGCATGAGCCGTGTGTAAGGACGTGATCAGCCTGGACGCTGGCAAAGTAGCAGGTCAGAGGCTATATGTCGTTGCCCCTGTAGCTCAGCTGGATAGAGCGGCTGCCTTCTAAGCAGCGGGTCGGAGGTTCGAATCCTCCCGGGGGCGCTGACCCCGTCAAAGCACACCAGCCCCGATACGACGGGGTCGCTGGCCTCGAGGCACGACCTAAGCGGGCCATGACGGGACGAAGGACGCCGTGACCGACATCGTGATGCTGCGGGCACTGGCGCATCCGGTCCGACTAGGCGTCCTTCGCCGTCTCGCCCGGGAACCCGAGACGTGCGCTTGTGACTTCACCGACCTGTTCTCCGTGTCCCAACCGACCATCAGCCAGCACCTGAAGGTGCTACGCGAGGCCCGCCTAGTGCAGACGCGCCGTCGCGGCACCCAAATCTGCTACTCGATCCGGTCGGACAGCATCCTCCGACTCCTCGATCTGCTCGGGGCCCTGCAACCGGACGCCGCCGCCGACTCCCCGGCGGGGTAGGCGGTAAGCGCCGGGCGCGCGCTAGTGCCCGCAGCTTCACAGGTTGGCAGTTCGTGTCGATCGCGTCCGAGACGAACCGAGCGACCTATGGCTATCGCCCCCAGAATGGCTCTTCGTCTCCAGACGACCACCTCGCGCTCGGGCGCGTTCGGGTCCCTCGTCTCACTGCCGCCGGGATCAGCCACGGAGCTCTTCGGCCTGGGAGCGCGCGGGAGCAAGCGGCTCAACGCCGGCGGGCCATCACCGCGTATGTCTCGTAGGGAACCTCGATCTTGGCTCCCTCCTGCCCGGCCACGATGGCAGCGACGGCGTCCAGCAGCCTGGTCCTCCTGTCATCGGGTAGGAGGCGGTGGTCGGACTGGGTGAGGAGGAGGTCCGTGAATTCGCGGGGGCCGAGGGCCGTGCGCCACCGGTGCGAGGCCACGGTGGGCTCGGTGAAGAGGGGGCTGGCCTCGATCTCCTCCAGGGCCCCCTGTCCACTGCGAGCGATCCCCAGGCCCGGGAAGCCGGCCCTCTCGTACAGGTGCGGCTCCAGACGGCGGTAGAGGTCGGCCAGGTCGTCATGCATGGGCTCCCCCTCCCAGCGGAGGCGGTGCCAGAGGAGGGCCAGCACGCCTCCGGGCTCGAGGACCGCCCCGGCCTTGGCGCAGCGGACCTCACGGTCCACCCAGTGCCAGGCCTGGGCGGAGAGGACCAGGGAGAAGGGCCTTGCCGGAGGGTCCCAGTCCTCGAAGGAGGTCTCCTCGAGGCGTACCCCCGGGTAGGGCAGGCAACGGCGCCGGGCCACGGCGGCCATGGCGGGATCGGGCTCGAGGGCCACGATCTCGAGGCCCCGGCGGGCCAGGGCGCCGGTCGCCTTACCGGTCCCGGCGCCCACCTCGAGCACCCGCCCGGGGCTCACCCCTCCGGAGGTGCAGTAGGAGAGGACGACCTCGATCAGCTCTTCGGGGTAGGAGGGGCGGGCCCGGTCGTAGAGCTCGGCCACCTCGCCGAAGACGAGCCGCTGCTCCCTCACGGCCAGGCCGGCCCGGCTATAGCGAGAGGAGGGCCGGGGCCAGCGCCCGCCATTGGGCCAGGGGCAGGCCACGGGGTTCGGGCGAGAGGACCTGGAGGGCCACGTGGTCGGCACCGGCATCCAGGTGGGCCCTCACCCGGTCCACGATCACCTCCTCCCCGCCCCAGGCCACGATGTCATCGACCAGGCGGTCGCTGCCCGGTACCTCCAGGTCGTCCTCGCCGTAGCCCAGGCGGGCCAGGTTGGCCCGGTAGTTGGGGAGGCGGAGGTAGGCGGCCGTGTGCCGCCGGGCCACCTCCCGGGCCCGGGTGGGATCGGTCTCCAGCACGGCAGCCTGCTCGGGGACCAGCAGCTTGGCCGGGCCCAGGCGGGAGCGGGCCGCCTCGGTGTGGGGCGGGGGCACGAAGTAGGTATGGGCTCCGTCGGCCCCGTCCCGGGCCAGGTCCAGCATCCGGGGCCCCAGAGCGGCAAGGACCAGCGGAGCAGGCGACGCAGGAGGGACGGCCCGGTAGAGGGAGCGGGCCTGCTCCATGTGCTCGAGGTAGGTGCCCATGTGGGACAGGGGCCGGCGGTAGTCCTGGCCCCTCTGGGCCACCAGGGGAGCATGGCTGGCCCCGATCCCCAGGATGAAGCGCCCTGGGTAGGCCTCGGCCAGGGTGGCTTCGGCCGCCACCATGGCCAGGGCATCCCTGGCCCATATGTTGGCGATGCCCGTGGCCACCACCAGCTGCTCGGTCGCCCCGAGGAGCAGGTGGGCGGCGCCGAACACCTCGCGGCCCACCGCCTCACCGGTCCACAGGGCCCGGTAGCCGAGATCCTCGACCTGGGCCGAGGCGGCGCGCACCTCCGAGGCCGGCACGTAGTCGAGCTGGCCCGTCCAGATCCCCACCTTGGCCATCATGGGCATCGATCCTGCGGGCAGCTGGTCCTCCTCGGCCTCTGCCGGCCCGTCGCCGGCACGGGCGGCCACCCTAGCGCCCCCCTCCTCCCGGGATGACAAGCGGGCGCAGGGGCGCTTGCGCAGCCGCCCCCGTTGGGGCAGAGTGGCGCCTGACGCACCATAAGTAGTGATTCGACTGCCCCAAGTGACCCAGGAGGTTGAGGCACGGCGGGGCCTGGGGGAGGCAGTCCATGAGGTTCTCCATCGCTGGCTACGGGCGCCGCGGCCATCTGCCGCGTCGCCATTGCTGGCTTGGTCACCGGCTGTGCCGGCAGCGACGGGCCCGGGCGGGCGGGTCGGAAGCGCCGGCATGCCGGTGGCCAGCTCCGCGGGATGAGCGCAGGCTCAGCGCTCCCTGGCCAGGCGCCGGTAGCGGCCACCCAGGTGGACCAAGGGGCCGGGGTGGCCCTTGGCTTCCAGGTGGACCTCCTCGATGGTGCCCCGGACCAGGAGGTGGTGGCCGGCATCCGAGGCTCCGGCCAGCCGGCAGCCCGCCCAGGTGAAGGCACCGGGCAGGAGGGGCCCGTAGGGGGTGCTGGCGGGCGTCAGGCCCCCGAAGGGCCCGCCCAGGCCGGGACGGGC
Source organism: Actinomycetota bacterium (assembly GCA_021325455.1). Classification (GTDB taxonomy): domain Bacteria; phylum Actinomycetota; class Acidimicrobiia; order Acidimicrobiales; family JAJPHD01; genus JAJPHD01. Next base: position 416,428 of record JAJPHD010000026.1, on the reverse strand, counting down.
CCCCGAGAAGCGGTCGGCCAGGGCCCGGTCATCCTCACCCAGCACGTGGACGACGAAGGACCCCGTGCTCTCCAACCCCTCCCAGAGGTCGCTGAGGGGCCCGATAAGGCCCAGGACCTGGGCCGGCTCCCCCTCGGCGACCAGGATCGAGGACACCGTGAGCCCCACCGGGCCGCCCCCTCCTCCGGAGGTCCACACCGTGACCGGGGCCGGTAGGCGGCCCCGCAGCCGGCGGGCCGGGTCCCTGGCCTCCGGGGGGGCGACGAAAGGGTTCTCGTAGCGCAGCACCGTGCGGCCCTCCTCGTCACCTTCCACGCCCGACAGGCTACGGCGAGGCCCGCACAACCCCTATTGTCGGGGGCCCGGTGGCACCCTATGGTGAGGGGCAGCGCCGGAGGGAGGCAGGATCGGTGATCTTCCGCCAGTACTACCTAGCTTGCCTGTCGCATGCCTCCTACCTGGTGGGCGACGCCCGCAGCCGGAGGGCGGTGGTCGTGGACCCCCAGCGCGATGTGTCCTGCTACCTGGCCGATGCCGAGGCCGAGGGCCTGCACATCGAGCACGTGATCGAGTCCCATTTCCATGCCGACTTCGTCTCGGGTCACCTGGAGCTGGCGGCGCGCACGGGAGCCGACATCTGCTACGGGGAGGGCGCCGAGGCCGACTTCCCCATCCGGTGGCTGGCCGACGGCGAGCGGATCGACCTGGGAGGGGTGAGCCTGGAGGTGCTGGCCACCCCCGGCCACACCCCCGAGTCCATCTGCCTGGTGGTGCGCCGGGAGGGCGAGGCGCAGCCCTGGGGGGTCCTCACCGGCGACACCCTCTTCGTGGGCGACGTGGGTCGGCCCGACCTCCTGGCCGCCCAGGGCGCCAGCTCCGAGGAGATGGCCCGGGCCCTCTACCGGTCGCTGCGGGACAAGCTCTTGACCCTCCCGGACACCACCCGGGTGTTCCCCGCCCACGGGGCAGGATCGGCCTGCGGCCGCAGCTCCTCCCGGGAGACGTCCTCGACCATCGGGAGGGAGCGCCTCACCAACCCCGCCCTGGCACCCATGACCGAGGCCGAGTTCGTGGCCATGGTGACCGAGGGCCAGAGGGTGGCGCCCCTCTACTTCGGTTACGACGCCCACCGCAACCGCGAGCGGCGCCCCCTGCTCGAGGACACGGAGGCACCGGTGGCCATGAACCTGGGCGAGGTCCTGGCCCGGCAGGAGGCGGGGGCGGTGGTGCTCGACACCCGCAGCCCCCAGGCCTTCGCCGCCGGCCACCTGCGGGGCTCGGTCAATGTGGGCCTGGAGGGCCGGTTCGCCGAGTACGCCGGCGACCTCCTGGAGCCCGACCAGGAAGTGATCCTCGTGTGCCCCTTCGGGCGGGAGCGGGAAGCCCGGGTCCGCCTGGGCCGGATCGGCTTCGACCGGGTCGTGGGGCACCTGGCGGACCCGGCGGGCACGTTGGCCGCCTTTCCCGGGGTGGTGGAGAGGGCCTGCCGCCTCACCCCCCGCCAGTTGGCCGAGGCCCTGAGGGAGCCAGACGCCCCGGTGGTGGTGGATGTGCGCGACCCGGGAGAGGTGGCCGAGACGGGCTCCATCCCCGGCGCCGTCAACATCCCCATGGCCCAGCTGCTCGGGAGGGTGGGCGAGCTGGACCCCCGCCGGCCCACGGTGGTCTACTGCGCCAGCGGGTACCGCTCGTCGATGGCGGCCAGCGCCCTGGGTGCGCGCGGTTTCGCCTCGGTGTCCGACCTGGTGGGCGGCTACGACGCCTGGGTAGCCGCCGCCCGCCAGCCCGCCCTCTCCTGAGCCGGATAGGACGACCAAAGGGGCCCCTACCTCCGGACCACCTACGCTGGGCCCATGGTGCAAGGCGTGGAGGTGCGGCTCCCGTCCGGCGCTGCGCCGGCGGGGGCAGAGGAGGTGCTCACGGACGAGGCCCTGGGCTTCGTGGCCGGCCTGCAGAGGGAGTTCGGGTCTCGCCGGGCCGACCTCTTGCGTGCCCGTGCCGAGCGCCAGCAGCACCTCTCCGCCGGGGGGACGCTCGACTTCCTCCCTGCCACCGCCGGAGTCCGGGAAGGGGAGTGGCGGGTGGCCGAGCCGCCGGCCGACCTGCGCAACCGGCGGGTGGAGATAACCGGGCCCACCGACGCCAAGATGATGATCAACGCCCTCAACTCGGGGGCCAACGTCCACATGGCGGACTTCGAGGACGCCAACACGCCCACCTTTGCCAACATGGTGGACGGGCAGTCCAACCTCATGGCGGCCATAGACAGGCGCATCGGCTTCGTCGGCCCCGAGGGAAGGCAGTACCGCCTGGTGGAGGAGCCTGCGGTGCTCATGGTGAGGCCCCGGGGATGGCACCTGGACGAGAAGCACCTGCTGGTGGACGGCCCGGCGGTGTCGGCGTCGCTGTTCGACTTCGGCCTCTACCTGTTCCATTGCGCCCGGCGCCTGCTGGAGCGGGGCAGCAGGCCCTACTTCTACCTGCCCAAGCTGGAGAGCCACCTGGAGGCCCGCCTGTGGAACGACGCCTTCTGCTGGGGGCAGGACCGGCTGGGCATCCCCCGGGGGACCATCCGGGCCACGGTCCTGGTGGAGACCATCCCGGCCGCCTTCGAGATGGAGGAGATCCTCTACGAGCTGCGTGACCACTCGGCCGGCCTCAACGCCGGCCGGTGGGACTACATGTTCTCCATCATCAAGAAGTTCCGCTCCCGGGGCCAGGACTTCCTCCTCCCCGACCGCAACTCGGTAACCATGACCGTGCCCTTCATGCGGGCCTACACCGAGCTCCTGGTGCGCACCTGCCACCGTCGCGGGGCCCATGCCATCGGCGGCATGGCCGCCTTCATCCCGTCCCGCCGGGACAGGGAGGTGAACGAGCGGGCCCTGGCCAAGGTGGCCGAGGACAAGGCGAGGGAGGCCGGCGACGGCTTCGACGGCTCCTGGGTCGCCCACCCCGACCTGGTCGAGGTGTGCCGGGCCGAGTTCGACAGGGTGCTCGGGTCCAGGGACAACCAGATCGAGCGTCTGCGGGAGGAGGTCTCGGTGTCGGCCGCCGACCTGCTGGCCATCTCCCGGACCCCGGGCCAGATCACCGAGGAGGGCCTGCGCAACGACTTGAGCGTGGCCCTCCAGTACCTGGAGTCCTGGCTGCGGGGCCAGGGGGCGGTGGCCATCTTCAACCTGATGGAGGACGCCGCCACGGCGGAGATCGCCCGCTCCCAGGTCTGGCAGTGGGTGCACAACTCGGCCCGTCTCGAGGGGGGGCCGGCCATGACGCCGGAGCTGGTGCGCTCGGTCCTGGACGAGGAGGTGGCCAAGTTGGGAGGGGACCCCGGTCGCTTCGGCAAGGCCCGCTCCCTCCTCGAGCAGGTGGCGCTGGCCGACGACTTCGTGGAGTTCCTGACCCTGCCCGCCTACGAGCTCATTCCCTAGCCCTCCCCCAGGGCCGGCGCCATGAGGGCCCCGTCGGGGCTCCCCCAGCCCGTGCAGGCGTCCCAGCCGGGGCCGGCCTGGTAGGTGCCGTTGCTGCCCGAGGTGATGTCCCGCAGGTCGCCGCCCGGCCCCAGGGCCTGGTAGAGGGTCGGGTTCAGGAAACCGAGGGGAGTGCTCCGGGCCTGGTTGAGCAGGGTGACCAGGCCCGCCCACAGGGGCGCCACGGCGCTGGTCCCGCCCACGACCAGGTCCTCCCCGTCGACCCTGATCTGGTATCCCGTGGCGGGGTCGGCATCGCCCGACACGTCGGGCACGCCCCTTCCCGTCCCCCCTCCCGGGTTGGCCGAGGGGGGGACCCCGGCCTGGTCCTGCCACGAGGGCAGGGGGAACAGGGCGCTCACGCCTCCCCCGGTGGCCTCTCCTCCCCCGTCGTTCCACACCACCTCGGAGCTGATGGTGCCGCCCGAGGCCACCAGGGTGGTCCCACCGCAACCCAGCACGTAAGGGCTGGAGGCCGGGAAGTCGACGTGGGCCAGCCCGTCGTTGACGCCGTCGCTGGACCCGCTGTCCCCCGCTGCCACGCAGATGGTGACGCCGAGGGGGCCGGCGGCCTGGCAGGCCTGGTTGAGGGCGGCCAGCCCCTGGGAGGTCCAGGAGGACTCGGGGCCGCCCCAGCTGATGGAGACCACGGCCGGCCTGCGGGTGGCGTCGTGCACGGCGGCCGTGACGGCATCCACGAACCCCTGCTCGGTGTTGGGGGCGAAGTACACGGCGATGGAGATGCCGGGCACCAGGGCGCCCACCACCTCGATGTCGAGCGCCACCTCGGGGTCGGGCCCGGAGGTGGAGCCGGTGGGGGAGTTGGTGGCCCCGTCCACTCCTATCGCCTCCACTGCTGGGGCGGTGAGCCCCAGACCCGAGAAGTAGGCCGTGAGGTCCGATTGGCGGTACCCGCCGCCCAGCTCGATGACCCCCACCCAGCCCGAAGGGGAGGCGGGTGGCTTGGGGAACTGGTAGAGGGAGGCCAGCTGCGGCGGCGTGTAGGAGACCTGAGGGGCGGCGGCCAGCCTCACGTGGGGGCGGGCCACGGGCCGGGTGTCCAGGCCCAGCACCGCCACCACCTGGCCGGCCAGGGTGGAGGGCACCCGGACGGGACCGCCCGGAGCCCGGTAGGGCCCCGCCGGGTGGTCATAGCGGGTGAGCTCCACCCCGAAGGCCCGGGCCAGGTCACCGGCTCTCCCCGCCAGGACCACCCGCCGGCGAGGGACGCTGCGCTCCACCACGCGCAACCCGGCCCGGGCGGCGAAGGCCTCCCAGGCGTCGATGGCGGCCGGGTCGGCCCCGTAGGCGGCCTCCACCTCCTCGGCGCTGGCGCCGGCTACGGGCTGGCCAGGCTCGGGGAAGGGCTGACGGGGGGCCAGCACCACCGTCACCGTGGCCTCTTCGCCGGCGTCGGCGGGCCCGACGGGGGTGGACCCCGGCAAGGGCGCGGTGAAGCTGTCCTCCAGGGCGAGCGTCGTCTCTTCGCTAGGCATCAGGTCACCTCCCGGCGCGCGCCGGCAGGCGGGGCAGGTCGAGCCGGGGACGGTCGTCCATGTCCGGCCTGGGGGCCTCGTGCCGGGACAGGGCCGCCATCACCAGCTCGATGGCCTTCTCCAGCTGGGGGTCTTGCCCGGCGGCGTAGTCACCGGGCCCTATGACCACCACGTGGTCGGGGTCGGCCCCGTGGTTCTCGACCCCCCAGCCCACGTCGGCGAACCAGTAGGCGTATTGCGGCTGGGTCGTCACCGTCCCGTCCACCAGGGGCAGCGTGAGCTCTATGCCTATGACTCCCCCCCAGGTACGAGTGCCCACCACCGGGCCCAGACCGAGCATCTGGAAGCCGTGGGTGAAGATGTCCCCATCGGAGCCGGCCCACTCGTTGGTGAGGAGAACGAGGGGGCCGGCAGGGGAGTCGCCCGGGTAGGGCAGCAGGGGACCCCAGCGCACCACGTCGTAGCCGATGCGCCGGCGGGCCAGCTTCTCGAGCAAGAGGCCCGAGACGTGGCCGCCCTGGTTGTAGCGGGCGTCTATGACGAGGGCGTCCCTTTCCACCGCGTTGCGGTACCCCCGGTGGAACTCGGCGAAGCCCCTGGCCATCATGTCGGGGATGTGCACGTAGCCGGCCCGCCCGGCCGTCTCCTCGTGCACCCGCTCCCGGTTCGCCTCCACCCACTCTCGGTAGCGCAGGGGCCGCTCGTCGGTGAGGGTGGGCACGAGCACCCGCCGGGGGGAACGGGCCCCCTCGTCCTGCACGGTCAGCTCGACGGGCTGCCCGGACTGGTTGGTGAGGAGGGGCCCGGGCCCCCACTCGGCCGGGACGGGCTGGCCGTTGACGGCGAGCACGGCTGTGCCCGGCCCCACGCCCACCCCGGGGCCGGCCAGGGGGGGTGCCTCGGCCGGCTCCCAGGTCTCCCCCCGGACCAGGTGGGACACCCGCCAGCACTGGCCCTCGGGGTCCCAGGCCAGGTCGGCCCCGAGGCGCGCCACCCCCCAGCGAGGGGCGGGGCGGTAGTCGCCCCCGATCTCGTAGCAGTGGGAGGTGCCCAGCTCCCCCTGCATCTCCCATATCAGGTCGGACAGCTCGGCCCGGGTTGCCACCAGCTCGACCAGGGGCAGGTAGCGCTCGAGCACCCGGTCCCAGTCCACTCCGGACAGGTCGGGCGCCCAGAACTGCTCCCGCTGGAGGCGCCAGGCCTCCGTGAGCATCTGGGACCATTCGGCCCCGGGGTCCACCTCCACCCTGACCCGGCCCAGGTCCACCCACCCGCTGGCCTTGCCGGCGGGGTCCTGCTCGGAGCCCTCCGGGGGCTTGGTGGCTGACTCCAGCACCCTCAGGTGCTGGGTGCCGTCCTCCGAACGGGTGGCGTAGGCCATGCGGCGGCCGTCGGTGCTCAGGGTGAAGCCCTCGACGTCGTGGACCAGGTCCTCGTGCTTGCCCTCGGCGAGGTCGTAGACCTCGATGTTCCCGTTGGGGGGCGAACTGGTGGCGAACACCTCGCCGGACAGGGCGCCCTCTATGGGCCGGGAGAGGAGGAGGGCCTTGCTCCCCGGGATGAGGGCCAGCTGCTCGTAGCGGGCCTCGGGTACGGGGAAGGGGACTGCCCTGCCGGCCAGACCGTCGAGGTCTATGCGCACCGGCGACGGGGCCCCCTGCTCCTTGGCGTCCTTGGCCTCGTCACCTCCTTCAGCCGGCTTGGGCTTCACGAGGAAGGGAGACGGGTCCTCGGCGTGCAGGGTCACCAGGTAGGGGCGCACCCCTTTGGGAAAGCCCATGTCGAAGAGCAGGTTGTCGTACACCGGGTCGAAGGTGCGGTGGGAGAGGAAGCCCAGCCACCGCCCTTCAGGGTCGAAGGTGGGGCAGGAGTCGTGGAACCGGGGAGGGGTCACGTCGTGGACGTGCCCGGACTCGTCCTCCAGGTCGGCCAGGCGGATGTTCCTGGCGTGCTCCGTGGCGGGTGAGGCCCAGGCCAGGTACCGGCCATCGGGCGACCAGGCGGGCTCTCCCGGCCGGCCCGCCCCCGGCTCGTCCAGCACCCTGGTGGCGGTGGTGTCGCGGTCCACCACCAGCAGCTGGTTGCGGTGGTTGGTGATGGCCAGGCGGCGGCCATCGGGCGAAGGGACCAGCTCCACCACCCGGCCCACCTCGGGCACCGGCAGGCGGGAAGGGACAGGCCCGTCCTCCAGGGGATGGACCTCCACCCCCTCCTCCCCGCCCTCGTCGCTCACGCTCACCAGATCCTGGTCCCCGGCGAAGCGGGCCAGGCGGTAGCGGACCCCTTGGGCACGGCCGTGCTGGCGGACGGCTCCTTCCCAGGTGCCTAGGCTGACCAGCTTCCCCCGGACGTCGAGGGCCAGGCGCTCACCCGTCCTGTCCAGCGTCCACCCTCCCAGGTTGTGGTCGGTGTCCACGAAGCGGCGCCGGCGTTGGGTCCTCGGGCTGCGCACCTCCACCCGGAGGGGACGAGGCTCCCCTGCGCCGGGGTCCATCAGCCACAGCTGGGCCGCCACCTGGTAGACGACGCGGGTGCCGTCGGTGGACGCCCAGCGGGCGTAGTGCTCGTCGTGGTCGGTGTGACGGCGGAGGTCGGTGCCATCAGGGTGGCAGGAGTAGAGGTTCCCGATGCCCTCGTGGTCGGAGAGGAACCAGATGCGCTCGCCGATCCACATCGGGCAGGCCAGGTTGCCCGGGAAGGGGTCGCTTCCCGGCTGGCCGTCGCTGCCGGCCGAGCCGAGCAGCGGCCGCCAGTCGCCGGTGCCGGCCGGGTCTACCCAGAGGGCTCCGGCCGTACCGCCCCGGTAGCGCTTCCACCGAGCGGGGTCGGCAGTGTTGCGCCCTATGACGACCCCGCCGCGGGGCCCGTAGGAGACCGCCCCCACCGGGCCGTAGGGCAGGGGCTCCGGGGCTGTGCCGGGGGCCGGGTCGGGACGGAGGGCGTAGGCCATGGTGAGGGACCCGAAGGCCTGCCCGGCGGCGCTGGCCATGACGATGCGCCCGTCGGGGGACCATCCGAGAACGGCGCCCTCGCCCAGCCAGGTGAGGCGGCGGGCCTCACCCCCGGCCGCGGGCATGACGTAGACGTCGGGCTGGCCGCCGGCCTCGCTGGTGAAGGCCACCAGCCTGCCGTCGGGAGAGAGGGCGGGGCGGCCGACCTGGAGCAGGTCGGCGGTGAGCCGGCGGGCCTCACCTCCCTCGGCGTGCACCGTCCACAGGTCGTCCTCGGTGACGAAGATCACCTGGTCGCCATGGATGGCCGGGTAGCGGAGGTAGGCGGCGGGGGCGGTCATTGCCCCGACGCTACCGGCCCGCCGCCCCGCGGGCCCGGCGGTAAGCTCCACCCGGTGAGCGCCGAGATGCGGGCGGCGGGCGGGGCCGTGTGGCGGCAGCGGGCTGACGGGACCGTGGAGGTGGTGCTCGTCCACCGGCCGGGCCATGACGACTGGTCCCTGCCCAAGGGCAAGGCCGAGCCCGGGGAGGCGGACAGGGAGGCAGCCGTGCGCGAGGTGGAGGAGGAGACGGGGGTGCGGGGCCGGTTGGGCCGGGAGCTGGCCACGGTCCGGTACCTCGACCGTGACGGCAGGCGCAAGGTCGTGCGCTACTGGGCCATGGAGCCAGAGCTCGTGGGGCGGCACGAGCCCGACCACGAGATCGACCAGGTGGACTGGCTGGCCCTCCCCGAGGCCAGGGCCCGGCTCACCTATTCCGCCGACCAGGCGGTACTGGACGCCCTGGAGAGGATGCTCGGGGAGCCTTCCCGCCAGTAGCCCGGGGGCCATGGCGGGAGGCGGCTGCCGGGGAGCCCGGAGCCGGGGGACCCAGCCTGGGCCCCGCCCCTGCATGCCAGGGGCCGGGGGCCTTCCCCGGGCGGGAGAAACCTGCACGGGAGAATTAGTCAGGTCTTCTCCTCTCGGTCGGTGCGCGTTCACTTTGCCTTTACACAGCTTCCGTACCTTGACTGGCATGCGAGCAGCAACCCACCAGCACGAGGGGAGCCGGGTCCAAGCTCACCGTCTCGCCATGGGGTCTGCCCTCGAGGAGGCAGCCCCGGCGGACGGGCGCCAACCCGGGGCCTCCAGGCACCACGTCCTGCGCATCCGTGGGCTCACGGTCGGGTTCAAGGGTGACCCGGTCCTGACCGGAGTCGACCTGGTCTTTCCCCGGGGGACCATCACCGCTCTCATCGGGCCCACCGGCTCGGGGAAGTCGACCTTCCTGCGCACCCTCAACCGCATGAACGACCGAGTCCCGGGCTATTACCGCAAAGGGGAGGTGGAGCTGGACGGGCAGAGCATCTTTGCCCCGGGGGTCCAGCTCATGGCCTTGCGCCGGCGGGTGGGCATGGTCTTCCAGCGCCCCAACCCCTTCCCCCTCTCGATCATGGAGAACGTGGTGGCGGGCGTGCGGGCCCACGGCCTGGCCGACAGGGCCGGGCGCCGGCGCATCGCCGAGGCCCGCCTGCGCGAGGTCGGGCTGTGGGGCGCCCTGGCCCACCGGCTGAACGAGTCGCCCTTCCGCCTCTCGGGCGGCCAGCAGCAGTTGCTGTGCCTGGCCCGGGCCCTGGCCATCGGCCCCGACATCCTGCTCCTGGACGAGCCCACCTCCTCGCTCGACCCGGTCACGGTGGAGGCGGTGGAGGACCTGTTGCGCCGCCTGACACCCGCCATCACGGTGATCGTCGTCACCCACAACCTGGCCCAGGCCAAGCGGATCGCCCACTTCACCGCCTTCTTCAACCAAGGCCGGCTGGTGGAGCACGGCCCCACGGCAAGGGTCTTCGGCGATCCGTCGGCCGAGGAGACCTCGCGTTACGTGACCGGCCGCATCGGCTGAACCGGTTGTGCCGCCCACCGTCTGCCCAATCAAGGAGAGATCCACGACCATGCGACTCCGCAAGCTCGCCCTGCCCTTCGCTCTCGTGAGCTCAGCCGGCCTGGCCCTCACGGCCTGCGGCGGCTCCTCGACATCAGCGTCGCCCACCACCTCGGCGTCGGCGGGCCCCACCCCGGCAAGCACGGCGGACAGCGCCTCTGGCGGGTCGGGGGCGTCCAGCGGTGGTAAGGGCCAGGTGGCCCTCACCGAGGCGGGGAGCAGCCTGCTCTACCCGCTGTTCCAGATCTGGGCGCCCGCCTACCACCGCGTCGACCCCGAGGTCACGATCGACCCGGCGGCCGGGGGATCGGGCAAGGGCATATCGGGCGCCATCGCCGGCACCTTGGACATAGGAGCTTCCGACGCCTATTTGTCCCCCGCCGACATGGCCAGCCATCCGGGGGTGGAGAACATTCCCCTTGCCATCTCGGCCCAGATGATCAACTACAACCTGCCGGGAGGCCCCCGGCACCTGAAGCTGAACGGCCAAGTGCTCCAGGGGATCTACGAGGGCAAGATCACCCGCTGGGACGACAAGGCCATAGCGGCCCTGAACCCCGGCGCCCACCTGCCTGCCACCAAGATCGTCCCGTTGCACCGCTCGGACGCCAGCGGTGACACCTTCCTCTTCACCCAGTACCTGTCCAAGTCCAACCCGAGAGGGTGGGGGGCCACCTATCACTACAACACCTCCTATCCCGGCCCCGCCCTGGCCGGTGCCCTGGCCGAGAACGGGAACGGCGGGATGGTCACCGGCTGCTCGCACACCCCGGGCTGCATCGCCTACATCGGGATCTCGTACAAGGCCCAGACCGACGCGGCGGGCCTCGGCGAGGCGCTCCTCCAGAACAGGTCGGGGCGCTACCTCTTGCCCGGCCCCACCACGATCGTGGCCGAGGCCAGAGGCTTCGCCTCGAAGACGCCTTCCAACGAGGCCATCTCGCTGATATACGGCCCGGCCCCCGACGGCTATCCCATCATCAACTACGAGTACGCTGTCGTGAGGACCAGCCAGTCAGGTGCTGCCGTGGCTTCCGCCATCCGCTCCTTCCTCACCTGGGCCAGCAACCCGGCCGAGGGCAGCTCCCCCCGCTTCCTCGACAAGGTGGGGTTCCAGCCCCTGCCGTCCTCGGTGGTGAGGCTGTCGCGGGCCCAGATCGCCAAGATCAAGTAGGGGGTAGCGGTGGCGAGCAACAGGCCCGAGCCGGCGGCCGGCCCCGAGGGGCTGCCGGCGCCGGGGGGGAACGGCTCAGCGCCGGGCCCTGGGCCCGAGGGGGGCACCCGGGTGGCCCTGCAACCGGCCTGGGCCAACGGCCCCTCGAGGGGCTCGAGGCTCCCTGGAGCGGGGACGACCCTGATGGAGCGGGCCCGCCTCCTGCCCCGGAGGGGCCGGCGAGGGAGCGGTGCGGGGCTGAAGGGGCTGGGGGCGTCGGCAGCCACTGTCCCTTTGCTGGCCCTGGTGTTCATCCTGGCCACCCTCGTCTACGAGGCCGTCCCGGCCATCAGGCTGAATGGGCCCGGTTTCCTCACCCGGCTGGCCTGGGACCCCGGCAACTTCTACGGCGGGGTGTCCCACGCCGGCGGGGTGCTGCATCCCGAAGGAGCGAGTTACGGGGCCCTCTCACTCATCGTGGGCACGCTCCTCTCCTCGGCCATAGCACTGGTGCTGGCCGTCCCCCTGTCGGTCGGAGCGGCCCTCACCATCGTCGAGAGGCTGCCCCAGCGCCTTTCCGGCGGGGTGGGCTTCTTCCTCGAGGTGCTGGCCGGCATCCCCTCGGTGGTCTACGGCCTGTGGGGAGTGGTCACGCTCGGCCCTCTGCTCGCCAACCACGTCTCGCCCTTCATCGCCGGGCATCTCCCCGATGTGCCGGTGCTGTCGTGGTTCAAGGGCAACGTGGGGCACGGCGAGGGGCTGCTCACCTCGGGCATCGTCCTCGCCATCATGGTCGTTCCCATCGTGGCCGCCACCACGAGGGACCTGTTGCGCCAGGTTCCCGCCCTCCCCAAGGAGGGCGCCACGGCGCTCGGCATGTCGGACTGGGAGGTCAGCCGGAGGGTGACCCTGCCGTGGGTCGCCTCGGGGATCGTGGGGGCGTCGGTGCTCGGGCTGGCCCGGGCCCTCGGCGAGACGATGGCTGTGGCCATGGTCTCGGGGGCGGTGGTGGGGACGCTTCCCTCCAGCATCTATGCCACCTTCACGACAATCGCCGCCACCATCGTCTCCCAGCTGGACTCCGCCTTGACGGATGCCACCGGCTTCGCCGTGAGCTCGCTGGCGGAGGCCGCTCTGGTGCTGATGGTGATCACGTTGCTGGCCAACGTGGGCGCCCGCATCCTCGTCCGCCGGGTGGCGACGAGCGGGCTCCCCGTGGGCCGAGGTGTCTGATGGCGAGGATGGTGGGCGCGCCGGCCGGCGAAGGGACCCCGCTCCCGGCTCTGCCGCCCCTCCAGGGGAGCCCCGGTTGGCGGCGAAGGGTGGCTAACAGGCTGGCCTGGGCCCTGGCCGGGCTGGCCCTGGTCGTCATCCTGGCCCCAGCGGTGTGGATCGTCGCCGGCGTGGTGTACCGGGCCGCCCCCCACTGGCACTGGTCGGTGCTCACCACCCCGGGGGACCGGCCCACGCTGGCCCTGCCCTCGGGAGGCCTCGAGAACGCCGTCCTCGGGACCCTCCTCATCATGGCCGGGGTCACACTGGTGGCCGGCTCCATCGGGGTTCTGTCGGGGATCCACCTGGCCGAGCAGGCCCGGGGCCGCGTCGGGGACCTGTTGCGGGGGGCTTCCGAGGTGCTGGCGGGCATCCCCTCCATCGTGCTCGGCTACGTGGGCTACATCGCCCTCGTGGTCGGCTTCCACTGGGGCTACTCGCTGCTCGCCGGCGTCCTCGTGCTGGCGGTCTTCGTGGTCCCCTACGTGGCCAAGTCCACCGAGGTCGCCCTGCGCCAGGTCCCTACCTCCTACCGGGAGGGGGCTGAGGCCCTGGGCATGCCGCCCGGCTATGCGCTGCGCCGGGTAGTACTGCGCACCGCCCTGCCGGGCATCACCACCGGGCTCATCGTGGCGCTGGCGGTCGCAGCCGGGGAGACCGCCCCTCTCCTCTACACCGCCAACTACTCCGACGCCCTGCCCACCCTCCACCTCACGCACCATTCCGTCGGTTACCTGACCGACGTGGTCTGGACCTTCTTCAACCTTCCGTCCCGGGCCGAGGTCCAGCTCTCCTACGACGCGGCCCTGCTCCTCATCGTCTTGGTGATGTTGCTGATCGCCGTCTCCCGGTTGGTGATCGGCCTCACCCAGCGCCATGCCGAGCCGGCGCGAGGCTGAGCCCTGGCTCCGGGCGCCGGGCCGCCACCACAGGCCCTGGACCACGCCATGAGGGCGGCCCCTGCTCCGGGTCCCCTGTCCCCCCGGGTGCTGGTGGTGACGGGCAGAGAGGCCCTGGGCGCCGAGCTGGGGGCAGCCCTGGCCGCCGAGGGCTACGGGGTGGACGGCCCCTGGGCGTCACCCGACGCTCTGGCCAGGCTCCGGGCCGGAGGGCCGGACCTGGTGGTGGTGGACGTGGGGCCGGTGGACCGAGTGGCGCTGGACACGTGCCGGGAGGTACGCAGGCGGGCGGATGTGCCCATCCTGGCCGTGTCGTCCTGCTCGTCGGAGGGGGAGGTGGTGGCCTGCCTGGAGGCCGGGGCCGACGACCACCTGGCCCACCCCGAGCGCCGCCACGAGCTCGTGGCGAGGGTCCGGGCGCTGCTGCGCCGGCGCCCGGCTCCCGATCCGGGGGCAGGGGGGGGCGTGCTGGTGGCGGGGGACCTGGTTCTCGACCCCGAGGGGCACCGGGTCCGGATCGGGGAGCGCCAGGTCAGCCTCTCGCTAAAGGAGTTCGGCGTCCTCGAGTACCTCCTGGTCAACCGGGGGCGGGTGCTCAGCGCGGGCCAGCTCCTGAGCCACGTCTGGGGGCCCCGGCGGGGCACCGACGAGAGGACGGTACGGGTGCACATAGGCCGCCTCCGGGCCAAGATCGAGGACGACCCCGCCCGGCCCTCCCGGGTGCTCACCGTGCGGGGCGTCGGCTACCGCTACCAGGCTTAGGCTCGGGCCCTCACCCGGGCGCGGTCCCCATGGGCAGCGAGGCCGGGGATGAAGGGCGGGCCCTAACCGGATCGCCCCTCCTCAGGCGGCCTCCGGTGAGCACGTCGCAGCGGAGGCCCCCCCGCTCTCCGGCCAGCAGTCCCCTTAGGCCGGGACGGGTCCGGGCCTCCAGGTAGCGGCAGGGCAGGCAGGGCCGGACGCCGCGGCACACGACGGGGCCGAGGAGGAAGGTCTTGCCCACCAGGGAGGCCAGGTCCACGCCGGAGGTGACGACGTTGCGGCGGGCCTCCCGGGGGCTGAGCCCCGTCTCCTCCAGGACCTCGGCGGCGACGAGGGTCAGGGCCTTGCCGGTGGGGTCGGGCCAGGAGGACCAGTGCCCGGACCCCAGGGCGTAGCGGTCGCCGGCGATGCCCTGGCCGGCGACGAGCCAGGCCTCCTCCAGCTCCTCCAGGGGCTGGCCGGCGGCCGGGGCGCGGTAGAGACCTGCTACGCGGCCGGGCCCCGGGCTCGGCTCGGGGCTGGCAGGAGCTGATGACCCTGACCGGGGGGGTGGCACGGGGAATTTCTAGCCGCCCAGTCCGGGGAAGAGTGTCCGGTGGGCCTTGTCACGCCCAGCTGCGAGCTTCGGGGGCGGACAGGGAGGAGGCCAGCCGCAGAGGGCGGAGGCGGCGGGCCCTCAGCTGGGCCACCTCGCCGGCATGGCCCTCCACCACCCCTTCCACGAGGAGGAACGGGCTGGTGCGCACCACCGTGCGGCAGGCCTCGTACAGGCTGGCGGAGACCATGACGCTCACCATCCCGTGCTCGTCCTCGAGGAGCAGGAAGACCACGCCCTTGGCGGTCCCTGGCCGCTGACGGCACACGACCAGGCCGGCGGTCTCAACGGCCGAGCCCTGCCGGTGGGCCCTCAGCTGGGCCGAGGAACTGACCTGGGGAGGCAGATCGGGGCGCAGGAGGCCGAGGGGGTGGTCCGAGGGGGACAGGCCGAGCACCTCGTAGTCGGTAGCCAGGCGCTGCCACCGGGTGAGGTCGGGCAGGGCCACCTCGTCCTGGAGAGTAGGCAGGGGGAGGGTGAGCTGGCGGGCACGGCCGGTACGAGGACGGCCCGATCGAGCACCCGATGCCATCTCGACGAGCCCCAGCTGCCACAGCAGCTCCCTGCGGTTGCCGCCGAAGCCGTCCAGCGCCCCCACCCCGGCGGCGCTCTCCAGGGCCTCGCGGGACAGGCTCGTCCGCTGGAGGAGGTCGTGGGGGGATCGGAACGGGCCACCTTGGTTCCGCTCGGCCACTACCTCCTCGGCACCGGCCAACGACAGCCCCTTGATCCAGGAGAGGCCCAGACGCACGGCCCCGCCCTCCAGCGTGCAGGCCGCTCCGCTGGCATTGATGTGGGGCCGGCGCAGGGGCACGCCGTGGCGGCGGGCATCGCCGGCCAGCACGTGGGGAGGGTAGAAGCCCATGGGCCAGTTGTTGAGCAGAGCGCAGTAGAAGGCGGCCGGGTGGTGCTCCTTCAGCCAGGCCGACTGGTAGGCGAGGAGGGCGAAGGCCGTGGCATGGCTCTTCGGGAAGCCGAACTCGGCGAAACCGCACAGGGTGGCAAAGACCTCTTCGCCCACCCGGGCGGGGACGCCCCTTTGACCGGCGCCTTCCAGGAAGCGCCGGCGATGGGCGTCCATGGCCTCCTTGGCGTCGCGCCTGCCCATGGCCCTCCGGAAGGCTTCTGCCTCCCCGGAGGTGAAGCCGCCCATGGCCATGGCGACCTGGAGGACCTGCTCCTGGTAGAGGACCACCCCCAGGGTCTCGGAGAGGGCCTCGGCCAGGCAGGGATGGGGCAGCTCGACCGGAGGAGGGGGCTGGCCTGCCTCCAGGGCTGACCGCAGGGCCTGCCGGCGGGACACGTAGGGATGGACGGCACCACCCACGATGGGGCCGGGACGGATGATGGCCACCTGGGCGGCCAGGTCGTCCAAGTTGGCCGGGCGGGTCTTGGTCAAGATGGCGGCCTGGGCCCGGGACTCGATCTGGAAGACCCCGACAGTGTCCGCCCTGTGGATGCGGTCGTAGACGGCGCGGTCCGAGTAGTCGATGCGGGACAGGTCGACCAGGGTTTGCTCGTGGATGGCCACCAGGTCCAGGCACTCCTCGACCAGGGACAGCATGCCGAGGGCCAGCACGTCGATCTTCACCATGCCGGCGTCGTCTACCGAGTCCTTGTCCCACTGGCAGACATAGCGCCCGGGCCAGGCCGCCGGCTGGAGGGGGACACAGTCCACCAGGGGGTCAGAGGCGATGACCACTCCCCCTACGTGCTGGGAGACGTGGCGGGGGAAGTCGGCCAGCTCGTAGCTGAGGTCGATCAGGTGGCGCCAGCCCGGCGCCCCCACCAGGGGGGCGAACTGGGGAGAGCCCAGCATCTCCTGCCTCACGGTGCGGGCCGACCCCCACCCCTCGGCCTGCTTGGCCAGGCGGTCCAGCTCGGCCCCGGGCAGGCCCAGGGCCTTGCCCACGTCCCGTATGGCGGAGCGGACCCGGTAGCGGGGGAAGGTGGCGACCAGGGCGGCGTGGTCGGTGCCCCAGCGGTCGTACACGGCCCGGAACAGCCGGTCGCGGATGTCGCGCGGGAAGTCGAGGTCTATGTCCGGCAGGCTCACCAGGTCCTCATTGAGGAAGCGGCCGAGGAAGAGGTTGTTGCGTACCGGGTCGATGTGGGAGAGGCCGATCAGGTAGCAGACCACGCTGCCCACGCTGGAGCCCCGCCCCCGCCCCGGGGGGAGGTTGGCCCCGGCCCGGGGCGCCCCCCGGCGGGTCTCGGCTGCCACCTGGGTCGCCAGCTGGAGGACCTCGTGGTAGACGAGGAAGAAGCCGGCCAGGCCGTGTCGGGAGATGAGGGCCAGCTCCTGGTCGAGGCGGGCGGCGGCGGCGGGTTGCTCGGCGGGCTCGTAGCGGGCCCGGAGGGCCTGGTGGCAGAGGTGGGCCAGCCAGGTGTCGGGGGTGTGGCCGGCGGGCACGGGTGGAGAGGGGAGCCGGTAGCCGAGGTCCTCGTTCAGGTCGAAGGAGGCGCAGCGCCTGGCGATGTCGGCGGTGGCCCCGATGGCCTCGGGCCAGGCCGCGAAGCGGGCGGCCTGCTCGGCGGGGGAGCGGAGGTAGAGCTGGCCGTTGGGCCGGCGCAACTGGTGGCTTTGGTCCAAGGTGGTGCGGTGGCGGATGGCGCAGAGCACGTCGTGGAGGCGGTGGCGCGAGGGATCGTGGTAGTGGACGTCGCCGGTGGCGACCGGGGTGACCTGGAGGGAGCGGGCCAGATCGACCAGCGCCCGGCAGCGTGGGAGGTCGCCGTGTACCAGGTTGTGGTGTAGCTCAACGAAGACGTTGCCGGCGCCGAACTCCTGTATCAGGCGCCCCAGGGCGGAGGTCGCTGCGCTTCGCTTGGTGCTGGAACCGGCGGCGTGCTGATCCGGGCCGGGGGCGTGCTGATCTGGGCCGGGGGGGCCGGCGGGTCCTGTCGCCCGGCGGGCCCCTCCCGCCTCCTCCGTTTCGCTCCGTCGGCGGGCCCCTCCCCGGGCGCCACCCGCCGGCTCCTCACCACCCTCCGGTCCCGCTCCACCCGCCGGCTCCTCGCCACCCGCCGGCCCCGCTCCACCCGCCGGCGCCGCGCCGACCGGGTGGGCCTCTCCGGCCGGTTGTCCCTCGCCGGCGGGCGTCCTCCTGGCGCCGCTCCGGGCGGGGGGGGTCGTCCGGGCCTCCTTCCGTTCCTGGTCCGGTCCCACCCGTCCCCTCCAGAGACCGGCGTCGACCGCCATGGCCACCTCGCTGCGCCGGCCTCCGGTCAGGCAGATGAGCCCGGCCGAGTGGCTGGCGAGGTATCGGCGGGCCAGGCAGGGGTCCCGCCGGCGCCGCTCCCGGCCGGCCTGGGTGGTCTCGGCATGCCCGTGGGCCAGGCTGACCAGCCGGCACAGGTTGGCCCAGCCCCGGCGGGTCTCGGCCAGCAGCACCAGTGAATGGCGGCTCCCCTGGCCGGGCTCCTGGCCCGGGTCGGCGTCGGGGTCCTCAGCCACCGTCAGCTCCACGCCGGCAATGGGCTGGATGCCGCGCTCCCGGCACAGGCGGGCGAACTCGAGCGCCCCATGGAGATTGTCCCGGTCGGTGATGGCGAGAGCCCGGTACCCGTAGTCGGCGGCTTGCTCGACCAGCTCCCGGGGATGGGAGGCTCCTTCCAAGAGCGAGTAGTTGGTGTGGACGTGCAGCTCCACATAGTCCGGGGCGGGCTGGCCCGGGCCGCTGGTCTCATGGCTGGATGGACCGGAGCTCCTTGGGCAGGAACCGGTCTCAACCGGCATCGAAAGGGACGGTCTCGGTGACGGGGCGGCTGAGGCCGGCCGGCTCCTGGCCTCGAACATGTGTTCTACAATAGCCGTGATACCTGAGTCGGGCTGTCAGGCCAAGGCCGAGGAGCGCAACTGCATCCCGATACGCATGACCCGCTCGATGAGCTCCGGATCGCCGAGCTGATCGGGGAGCCGCTTGGGCTTCTTGCCGTCGAAGTAGCGCCCCGAGACGGCCTGAAGGGTAGCCAGGGCGAGCCGCTCGCAGTTCCCGGCGGCACGAGCCGGATGGGCCCGGCGCTGGAAGGCCCGCACGACGGGGAAGAAGTACCTCCATGCCGGGACCACCTCAGGGGTCATGGACTGGGTCATCGGCGTCCAGGTCATCCCCGGGTTCACGGCCACCACCACGAGCTCTCTGGGCGGGGTGTGGCGGCTCAAGCCGAGTGACCACAGCAGGGTGAAGAGCTTGGCTCGTCCGTGGACCTCGATACCCACGTAGGACCGGGCGGCCTGCAGGTCCTCGAAGGGGTCCCCCCTGGCCATCTTGTAGGCGCTGGAGACGACGTTCGGGCACCGGCTGACGCCGGGGCTCTCCCTGAGCTTGGGGAGGAGGGCCCCGGTGAGGGTGAAGGGGGCGAGGAAGTTGACGGCCAGGGACCACTCGATGCCCTCTTCGGTGACCCGCCGCTTGGCCGAGATGCCCCCTACGTTGTTCACCAGCAGGTCGAGGCGGTCGAGGGAGCTCGTCAGGCGGGCGGCCAGGTCCTGGTTGGCCGCGGCCAGCGAGTGGTCACAAGCCATGAACCGCACCGCCCCGTGCCCGGCCGCGGCCCGGATGGCCGCCACGGCTCCGGCGCCCCGCTTCGGGTCACGCCCGGTGATGGTGACGGATGCCCCTCGCCTGGCGAAGAGCAGGGCTGTGTGGAAGCCGATGCCACTGCTGGCGCCGGTCACGACGGCAGACTGGCCGGCGAGGGGGGAGCCGGTCCCTGGGGTCATGACAGAGACCCGGCAGCGGGAGCGGCCGGGGCGGGCCTGGGTACCGGGGGGATGCCTCTGCCCGGTGCCGGGCCGAGCGAAGGGGAGGGACGAGGGCCAGCCAGCTCAGCCATGGCGGCCGGCCGGCGTGGCTTCACCCGTCCCGGACAGGGCCGCCCCCGCAGCCGTGGCCTCCGCCCGGTGGTCCTCCCTGTCGGCCGGTCTCATGGGGGAGGGCGAGACGAAGAGGATGGCGGCGTAGGACACGATGGCAAGGCCAGCGGCCAGCGCCATCACCAGGGAGGCGTTGGTGCTCCCCTGGCCCACGAAACGGGCCCCGCTCCCGCCGGCGACCAGTATGGCCGCCAACCCGGCAGCGGCCAGGGAGATCGGAAGGGTCCGGCGTAGGAGGGCGGCTCGCACCACCACGGTGATCCCGCTCACGAAGAGGAGGATCCCCAGCACCACGTGGATGGACAGCCCAACCGGGCCATTGGCCACCACCTCGGCCAGGCAGCGATCACGGCGCCGACATCGGGGTCCAGGGCCGCGGGGGCTGGTGATGCTCCTGGGACGCCTCGGTCCGCGCCCGCCGCGAGGGGCCCGCATCGACGAGCTGGCCAGGACGCTGCATGTGCTGATGGGCTTCGAGACCTTCGACGGCCTGGCCGGGGAGGACCGCAGCGCCGCTGAGGTCGTGCCGATCGTGGCTGACCTCTTTCACCATGTCCTCGCCCGCGCCGGTTTACGCCGGCCGTCGGGGCGATAGCCCGGCCCCGCCCGTGGTCAATACCGCTGGGCCCACCAACCCCCCCCGACCAGGTCCCGGTAGACGGTGAGGTGCTGGCCGTCGGCCAGGACCAGACGGTAGTAGAGCCGGGAGATGGGCTTGGGCCGCCACCAGCCCTCGTCCACCCGCCAGGTCTCCTGTACCTCCACCACCTCCTGGCACGACCGGCCCCGGGCGCCGGCGCGGGCCGGCTGGCCTCCGGCGCCGGTGGTGACCTGGGCGGGGACCGGCTGGCCTAGAGGTCGAAGTCGATGAGGGCCAGCCGCCGCTCGGGGATCCTGCTCCATGGCTCCACCGCCACCACCCGCCCGACGGGGCAGTAGCCGTAACGGGCCTTGAGCTGGCGCAGGCACTCCTCCAGGCGCTCCCGCTGGGGGGCCATCCGGGGGGGGAGCAGCTCGCCTTGCTGTCCCCGCTGGGGGCAGAGCCCGTCCAGCTCGATGGAGATCTCGCTCACCGGGGCAGGCAGGCGGGCCTCGGCCAGGTAGGGGCGCAGCACGGTCCACAATGCCCTCCTGCCAGCCAGAGCGGACTTGAAGGTGACCGTCCGGTCGTAGGCCCCGCCCCGCTCGTCCACGGCGAGCAGGCGAGCCCGGCGGGCCGCCCTTCCCCGGAAGCGGGGCTGGCGCACGGCCCGGGACAAGGTCTGCTCCGCCGCTGCCAGCAGGGCCTCCCGACTGGACAGGGGCTCGGAGAGGAGGAGCCGGCCCACCACCTTCACGGGGTGGGCCCGGGGGCGCACCGGCTCGGCCTGGCCCCGGGCCAGGTCCCAGGCCCGGCCCCCGACCGGGCCGAACTGGGCCACCACGGCCGAGCGGGGCAGGCCGGAGAGCCGCCCCAGCGTGGTGATGCCCATGAGGACCAGCCGCCGGCGGACCTCGGCCGGGACGGGCAGCACGGCGACGGGCTGGCGCTCCAGGTAGGCGGCCATGGACTCCGCCTCGAGGGCCAGGATGCCCCCACCCGGGGCCCCGTGGGCGGCGACCAGGGCGGCGAACTTGGCGGGGGCCACACCCAGGCGGGGCTGGAGGCGGGGTGGGACCCGGCCGAGGTGGGGAGGAAGGCAGGCCAGCAACCCGGCCCACCAGCCTTGTGAGGAAGAACCCAGGCGGTCCACCCGCTCCACCCAGGCCACACCGGGGGGGCCTTCTTCCACCCCCGGGGCTGCCCCTTCCAGGCAGGCCATGACCTCCTCGGCCACACTGGCATAGCGGGCCGGCCGTCCCTCGAGCACGGCCAGGGAAGGGCACCGCCCCAGGGCCTCGGACAGAGGTTGACCGGGCGCCACTCCCTCTGCCTCCGCCTCGGGAGAGGCTGTCCACACCACCGGGGAAGAGGGGTCGGCCACCGCCACCGGCAGGCCGGCCAACCAGGGGCGCTCGGCCACTTCGCAGGCCAGCGGGAAGCGCGGCACCAGCAGGCAGCCGACCTCGCTCCTGCGCTCGAGGAGGGTAGGGCCCTCCGGGGACACGACGACCTGGCTCAAGGCCACCACCTCTCCTGCTCGCTCCAGCTTTGCTCCGCCCGGTGGCCCGGGTCTCCCATCCTACGAACACCAGTTCGATACCGCAAGAGCCGTAAGGTTCGGTCCCGTGGAGCCGGTCCCCATCACCTTGGCCCGTTCGGTGACGAAGGTGAGGGCCGGCCCTGAACGAACCGACCTCGACCTGGAGATGGTCACCGGCCTACGCCTGAGCTCCTCGCTCGGGGTCCTCACCGGGGAGGATCCCGCCACCCAGGGGATCGTCGTCGACCTGCCCAACCTCCCCCCCCTGCCCGCCCTGCCTGTCGGACGCTCCCCCGCCTCCCTCGTGGTCCGCTCCCCGGCGCCCGCTGTCCTCCGGCTCACCCTGGTGCCGGGCCGGCCCTGGCGCCCCCTCGACGACGGTCTCTCCGCCGGCATCCTGGCCGGCGACCCGGGGACGGGTCCGCTGGAGGTGGCCGAGCAGGAGAGGGCGGTGGTCCTCGGCACCGAGGCGCTGCAGTGCCGGATCGGCCGCCGCCCCTTCGGCTTGACCCTGATGGACCCCACCGGACGCACGCTGGTGACCACGGCCGGCGAGCGCCGGCAGGTGGCCGGCCTGCCCCTCGCCCCGGCGGTGACCCTCCACCCCGGCGGCAAGCTGTCGGTAGCCCTCGAGATCCAGCCCGGCGAGGCCATCACGGGACTGGGCGAGCATTTCGGGCCCCTGGTGCGCAATGGCCAGCGGCTCGAGCTGGTCGTAGCCGATGCCCTGGGCACGGGCACGGGGCGGGCCTACAAGGCAGCCCCGGTGCTCCACAGCAGCGCCGGCTACAGCGCCTTCGTCCACTCCCCGGGGCCGGTGGTGGCCGACGTGGGCGCCACCTGGCCGGCGGTGCTGGCCCTCGAGGTGGAGGGGGAGGTGATGGACCTCTTCCTCATCGTGGGACCCGACCCGAGGGAGCGTCTCAGCCTCTACACGGAGCTGACCGGGCGCCCGCCGATGCCCCCCCGCTGGGCCCTCGGGGTGTGGATGTCGCGCTGCCGCTACCGGGACCGGGCCCAGGTGGAAGAGGTGGTGTCCGGCCTGCGCCGGCACCGCCTCCCCTGCGACGTGGTCCACCTGGACCCGAGCTGGCTGGTGAGGGACCGGCTGTGCTGCGACTTCGAGTGGAGCGAGGAGCGCTTCGGCCGTCCCGAGGACCTGGTCGGCGACCTGGCTCGTGAGGGGCTGCGCCTGTCACTGTGGGAGTGCCCCTACCTGGACCCGGCCTCCCCCGCCTACGGTGAGGCTGCTGCCAAGGGGTTCCTGGTCGAGAAGGCAGGGGGGCAACCGGCGGCGGTCTCGACCTTCACGGCCGATGGTCGTCCCCGGGCCATGGTGGACATGAGCAACCCCGAGGCCCGCAGGTGGTGGCAGGAGCGCCACCGGCCCCTGCTCGGGGCGGGGGTGGCCGCCTTCACGACCGACTTCGGCGAGGGTCTGCCCGACGACGCCGTGATGTCGGACGGCAGCCCCGGCCGGTCGTGGTGCAACATCTACCCCCTCTGGTACAACCGCACGGTCGCCGAGGTGGCGCCCTTCGTCCTGGGCCGCAGCGGGTGGGCCGGCTCGCAGCGCTACCCGGGGCAGTGGGGCGGTGATGCCGAGTGCAGCGTGGCCGGCATGGCCGCCAGCCTGCGGGGTGGCCTGGGATGGGCGGTGTCGGCACCGGGCCTGTGGGCCCACGACATCGGCGGGTTCTCGGGCCATGGCCTCACGCCGGGGCTCTTCGTCCGCTGGGCCCAGTGGGGGTGCCTCTCCCCCCTGGCCCGCTTCCACGGGATCGGGCCCCGCGAGCCCTGGGCCTTCGGCGACCGGGCCCTCGGGATAGTCCGGGCGTTCATGGAGCTGCGCTACCGCCTCCTGCCCTACCTCCTGCACGTGGCGGGCGAGGCGGCCCGCCACGGGTGGCCCCTGATGAGGCCGGTGGCCCTGGAGTACCCCGGGGACAGGGCGGCCTGGGCTGTCGAGCACCAGTACCTGCTGGGCTCGGACCTCCTGGTGGTGCCGGTCCTCGACGACGGGCCGGGCCCCGTCGGTGTGGCCTGCTACCTGCCTCCCGGGGAATGGGTGGACTGGTGGTCGGGGCAAGCCCGCACCGGCCCCGCCTGGGTGGAGGTGGAGGCCCCCCTGGAGCGGCTGCCGCTGTTCGCCCGGGGAGGGTCCGTGGTGCCCATGGGGCCGCCCATGCAGTGCACGGACCAGGTGGCCCCCGGGGAGCCCTGGACCCTGCACGTGTTCCCCGGGCCCGGCCGTCCCGGTGAGATCCTCGACGGCCCCCACGTCTGGCGTCCCCGCCCCGTGCTGGACGCCACCGGGGCGGTGGTGGCGGTGGACATGGCCGGAGGGCGAGCCCGGCAGGCCGTCGTCCACCTGCCCGGCGGCCTGGTCGAGGTCCCGGTGAGAGGCTGATCGCGGCTAGGCGAGCCGGGCGGCGAGCTCCTCGAGGGAACGGACGTGGGCATGGTCGCCGGCCCCGCACAGCCGGTAGGGGTCGAGGTGTACGGGCCGGACACCCGCCGCCCGGGCCCCCTGCACGTCGAAGTGCACCGAGTCCCCCACGTGGATGGAGCGCTCGGGCTCCACCCCCAGGGCCTCCAGGGCGATCCCGAAGATGGCGGGGTCGGGCTTCTCCACCCCCACCAGGTGGGAGTCCACCACCACCGCCACCCGGGCGCAGGCCCCGCCGTCCACGGAACAGATCCGGTGCTCGGCCAGCTGTTGCTCCACCGTGCCCGTGGCATTGGACACCACCGCCAGGGCCAGGCCCGCAGCACCCAGGCGTTGCAGGGCCTGGGCCGCGCCCGGTGCCGCCACCCAGGGCTCCGTCACGTAGACATGCGGTATAAGGCCTACCACCTCGTCCAGGGCTTCCTCGGGGACACCGACCGCGCCGGCCACGGCGCCGTCCACCGCCCGCCAGTCCGGGAGGTCCAGCCGGTCCAGCGCCCGAACGCCGGCGTAATGGGCCCGGCGGCAGGTCTCGTCGTCCGGTACGACCCCGAAGGGGGCCAGCGCCCGGCGGAGCGCCAGCGGATCGGGCAGGAGCAGGACACCGCCGGCGTCGAGCAGGACGGCGTCTATGTCCGAGCCGTTGAGGTCGCCCACCCTCTGGCAAGCTAGTTGGTAACGTGTCGCCACGGGGGAGGTGCGCCCATGGACCGCCGGGGCTTTTATGAGCCGTCCAGGTGCGAACACGGCATGGGGGTGGCCGACAGCGAGCGGCCAGGTCCCCCTGCGCCCCCTCCGGATCTGCTTGGCCCCTGGGGGGCCCATTGGTTCGCTACCGTGAGCACGGCCCCCAGCACTCACAAGGACAGTCGGTGAACACGACCTTCTACAAGGACATAAACCATTTTGCCCGGACCACCCCGGTGATCCACGGCTTCATGTCGGCCTGGGCCCTGCTCGGGGGGGTGGCCTTCCTGGCCCTCGTCCTGCTCCTGGCCTGGTGGCGGGCGCGCTCGGACGGGGACCCCCGCGAGGCGGTGGCGGCCGTGCTGTGGGCGGCGGCGGGCACCGTGTGCGCCGTCGCCATAGCCCAGCCCATCAACCACCTGGTGGCCGAGATACGGCCCTACTACACCCTCCACGGGATGGAGGTGCTGGTCCCGAGGGCCCATGACTTCTCGTTCCCCAGTGACCACGCCACCACCGCCGGGGCCGTGATGACCGGCCTGTGGCTGACCGGCCGGGACCGCTGGCTGGCCCTGGTGGCTACCGTCGCCGGGCTGTTCCTGGCCTTCGCCCGCATCTACGTGGGGGCCCACTACCCGGGTGACGTGGTGGGCGGCCTGGCCCTCGGGGCCTTGGTCATCCTCCTGATCCGCCCCATCGGCATGTTCCTCCTGCGCTGGGTGACCGAGATCGTGGACCGCACCCCCCTGCGTCCTCTGGTGGAGGCGGGCTCCTGGCGGGGGCTGGGCGTTGGAACCTCGCGCTGAGCCAGGGCCTCATGGACTTGCCCGTCATGCCCCCGGTGGCCCCCATGCTGGCCAAGCTGGCCCGGGAGCTGCCGGCGGCAGGGGGGGTGGCCTACGAGCCCAAGTGGGACGGGTTCCGCTCCGTCGTCTTCCGGGACGGGGACGAGGTTGTCCTGGGGAGCCGGAACGAGAGGCCCCTCACCCGTTACTTCCCGGAGCTGGTGGCGCCCCTGCTCGCCTCGCTGCCCGCTCGGTGCGTGGTGGACGGGGAGATCGTCATCGCCGGCCCCCGGGGGCTGGACTTCGACGCCCTTCTCCAGCGCATCCACCCGGCCGCCTCCCGGGTGAGGATGCTGGCCGAGGCCACGCCGGCCTCCTTCGTGGCCTTCGACATCCTGGCCCTGGGCGGCCGGGACCTGCGCCCGGCGCCCTTCGAGGAGCGGAGGGCCGCCCTGGGGGAGGCGCTGGCCCGGGCCCGGCCCCCGGTCCATCTCACCCAGCAGACGAGGGACCGGGAGGTGGCGGGGGACTGGTTCCGGCGCTTCGAGGGGGCCGGGCTGGACGGGGTGGTCGTGAAGGCCCTGGACCAGCCCTACCAGGAGGGCCGGCGGGCCATGGTGAAGGTCAAGCACGAGCGGACCGCCGACTGCGTCGTGGCCGGGTTCCGCTGGCACAAGTCCGGGCCGGTGGTGGGGTCGCTGCTGCTCGGCCTCTATGACGACGGGGGCGTGCTGCATCACGTGGGGGTGACCGCCTCCTTCACCGACCGCCGCCGCAAGGAGCTGGTGGGGGAGCTGGAGCCCTACCGGGTGCCCGACCTGGCCGGTCACCCGTGGGCGGGGTGGGCCGGTGAGGATGCACAGCCCGCAGCCGGTGAAGGGGCGGGGCCCCCGGCCGGGGCCGGCCGGCGCCCCGGTGCCACCAGCCGCTGGAACGCCGGCCGGGACCTCTCGTGGGAGCCCCTGCGGCCCGAGCTGGTGTGCGAGGTGGCCTACGACCACCTGCAGGGGGACCGCTTCCGCCATGCCACCACCTTCCGCCGCTGGCGGCCGGACCGCCCGGCGGAGAGCTGCCGTTACGACCAGCTGGAAACGGCCGTGCCGGAGGAGCTGGCCGCCGTCTTCGGCTCCTGAGGGCCCCGGCCTGGCGCCGGCGCCGTCCAGGCCGTTCGAGCCTGTGGGGATCTGAGCGCCCGGGGCCTCGTCAGGGCCTGTCCGTACCCTCAGGCCGGGTCGGGCGCCGGCATCCCTCCTCCTCCGGTTCCCGCCACCGACGGGTCCGGGAGCACCACCACCGCCACCGTGGCGGGGCAGTTGGCGAGCACGTGCTCCACGGTGTGCCCCAGGAAGGGCCGGCCATCGATCAGACGGACGGTCGTGCCCAGGACGACCAGGTCGGCCTCGGACTCCTCGGCGGCCAGGACGATCTCCGGCCCTGCGGCCATGCCCACCCGCACGTTCGTCTGGACGTTCTCGGCGCCGTGCTCGTGGGCCAGGGCCTCTGCCTCCTTGAGCACCCCGTGGGCGGCATCGGTCCCTGACCGGCCACCACCCGCCCCCGGGGGGCCCACCCCGGTCCGGGCGGCCCCGGCCGGGAGGGGCTCGCCGGGGCCCGGCGAGGGGGCACCGGCACCGGGTCCCCCCGCCAGGGCCGGCGCCGACCGCACCACCACCCCGGCTGCCGCTGCCGGTGGGCGGGTCACCACGTGCATGACCAGGAGGGCGGTGCCGAGGTGGCTGCTCAGAGTGGCGGCGACCTCCTGGGCGGCCCGGGACGGTGCCGTCCCCACCACGGGAACCAGGGCCCGGGCGAAGGCCGGGGGTAGCGAGCGGTCCATGCCGTGGGCCCGGCGCACCACGAGCAGGGGGATGGGGCTGCGGGCCAGGAGGTCGTCCACCACGGGAGACAGGAGGTGGCCGGCCACCGGCTCCTCGGCGGCCCCCACCCCGATCACGCCGTAGCCCAGCCGGGCCTCGGCCAGGATCGAGTCCAGGACGTGGTCCGAGGGCACGTGACGCTGCTCGACCTGACGGTTGGCCAGGACGTCGGCCACCGTCGTCGTGTCGTGGGCCCGGCCCCGCTCGCCGCCCGGGGCCGATCCTATGGAGAGGATCGTCACCGGGGACTCGCTGGGCCAGGCAAAGTCCAGCACCTCGGCGGCCACCAGCGAGTTGGGGCTGCCCCGGCTGGGGAGGAGCAGGCGCTGGCCCCGGACCACGACGTTGCGCTCCAGGCGTTCCTCCTTCTCCAGCCGGGCCTGCTCCCCCTCCGAGCCCCGCCACCCCGCCACGATGGACCTCAGCAACGGGGGGGTCGCCACGGAGGTGACGATGGAGAGCAGGATGACGATGGTGTAGGCCTGCTGGCCGAAGGCACCGGTGGCCAGGCCGGCCGTGGCCAGGATCACCTGGAGGGCGCCGCGCCCGTTGAGCCCCACACCGAGGGCGAAGGCCTCCCTCCCGGGCAGGCGGGCCAGCCGGGCGCCCAGGGCGGCGCCGGCGAACTTGGCCACGGCGGCCAGGGCCGTGAGCACGACGAAGGAGGCCAGGACGGGCAGGCTGGCCAGGTCGGCCAGGTTGACCCTCAGGCCGGCCGTGCTGAAGTAGATGGGGGCCAGGAAGGCCGTCGACAGGCGGTCGAGGTGGCGCAACCCCTCTCCCTGCTGGAATCGGGAGCGGCCCAGCAGGACTCCGGCCAGGAAACCCCCCAGGGCCCCTTCCACGCCTATGGCCTGGGTGGCGGCGGCAGCCACCAGGGCGGTGGCGATACAGATACCAAGGGACCCCGTCACGTTGGGGCCGAGGCGCCTGACATGGCGCAGCATGGCATCAACGGCCCGTTGGCCCCCGGTGAAGGCCACCACGATGAGGAAGACCAGGCCTGCCAGCGCCACCGCCAACCGGCCCGATGCCGCTCCTGCGCCACCGAGGCCGGTGGCCAGGGCCACCACCAGGAAGCCGAAGACGTCGTTGGCCGTCCCGGCGGCCAGGGCCAGCTGCCCGAAGTTGCGTCGCACCGCGCCGAGCCCGGTGATGATCTTGGCGATCACGGGCAGCGAGGAAACCGATACCGCCCCCGCGATGAGCAGGGCGAAGACGAGCCGGTTGTGGTGCGGGCCGAGGAGGGTGGCGGGGAGCAGGACCGCCGCCCCCAGGCCGGCGGCGAAGGGCACCGCCAGGCTCAGGGCCGACACCGATGCCGCCGCCCTCCCCAGGCTGCGGATGAGGGGCAGATCGGTCTCGGCCCCTATCACGACGAGGAGCAGGACCAAGGAGAGGGCCGCCACGGTGAGCAGGGGGTCGCCCTGGAGGTGGCCGGGGGGCAGGAACCAGGCGAAGCCCTTGGGCCACAGCTGGCCGAAGACAGAGGGTCCGAGGATGAGGCCGGCCAGCAGCTCGCCCACCACCGGGGGCTGGCCCCACCGGCGGGCCAGGGCTCCGAGGGTCCGGGCCGCCAGGATCAGGGCAGCCAGCTGGACCCATAGCAGGACCAGGCTGTGGTTGGAGAGGGCGGGGAGCTCCATGGGTGATCCAGGGGCGGAAGCAGGCAGTGTAGCCGGGGGGAACGGGGATCCTGACGGCCCGGGAGGCGTCGGCAGGGGGGCCTCCCTACGATGGGGGCATGGCAACGACGTCGCTCCCTACCGCCCGCCCCCTGCCCCCCGAGCAGGTTCACGAGGAGCTCGGACAGCACCTCCTGGTGGACGGCTTCCGCTTGGTGCTCGATATCGCTGCGAGCCACGGGTCATGGCTGGTGGATGCCAGGACAGGAGAGGAGTACCTGGACGTCTACACCTTCTTCGCCTCGCTCCCCCTGGGCATGAACCCGGCGGGGCTGGCCGATGACCCCGAGTTCGTGTCCTACCTGGGGCGCGTGGCGGCCAACAAGCCGGCCAACCCCGACACCTACACCGTGGAGCTGGCCGAGTTCGTCCGGACCTTCTGGCGGGTGCTCGGCGACCCCGCCCTGCCGCACCTGTTCTTCGTGGAGGGCGGTGCGCTGGCGGTGGAGAACGCCCTCAAGTGTGCCTTCGACTGGAAGAGCCGCCACAACGAAGCGCACGGGCGGCCTGCCTCTCTGGGCACGAGGGTGATGCACCTGCGCCACGCCTTCCACGGGCGCAGCGGGTACACCCTTTCCCTCACCAACACCGACCCCGTGAAGACCGAGCGCTTCCCGGTCTTCGACTGGCCCCGTATCGATTGTCCCGCCGTGGTGTTCCCCCTGGAGGAGCACCGGGGGGAGGTGGAGGAGGCCGAGCGCCGGGCCCTCGCTCAGGCCGAGGAGGCCTTCGCTGCCCATCCCCACGACATCGCCTGCTTCATCGCCGAGCCCATACAGAGCGAAGGGGGGGACAACCACCTGCGGCCTGAGTTCCTCCGGGCCATGCAGGACATGTGCCATGAGCACGATGCCCTGTTCGTGCTGGACGAGGTCCAGACAGGGGTGGGTCTGACCGGCACGGCCTGGGCCTACCAGCAGATGGGCCTGGAGCCGGACATCGTGGCCTTCGCCAAGAAGGTGCAGGTGGGGGGGATCATGGCCGGTCGCCGGGTGGACGAGGTGGCGGACAACGTGTTCAGGGTCAGCTCTCGCATCAACTCCACCTGGGGCGGCGGGTTGGCCGACATGGTGCGCTCCCGCCGGCTCCTTGAGATCATGGAGCGCGATCGGCTCTTCCCGAGGGCCGCCGAACTCGGGGAGGGCTTGCTGGCGGGGCTGGAGAAGCTGGCGGCCGCCCATCCCGGGCTGGTGTCCAATGCCCGGGGGCGGGGCCTCATGTGCGCCATCGACCTGCCGGGCCCGGCCCAGCGCGACGAGGCCCTGCGCCGGCTGCGGACCGAGGAGCACGTCCTGGCCCTGGGCTGCGGCGAGAGGGCCATCCGCTTCCGCCCCGCCCTCACCGTAGGGGCCGAGGAGCTGGAGATGGCGGTGGCGGCCCTGGACCGGGTGATCGCCCGCATGGAGGAGCAGGCATGAGCACCCGCACCGTGTGCTCGGTCATCGCCGGCAAGGCCGACCCCGCCGGCCCCGGGGGCAAGTTGAGCTCCCGCAACCCGGCCCACCTGGACGAGGTGGTGGCCGAGGTGGCGCTCGGGGACGCCGCCACCCTGGCCGAGGCCTGCCAGGCGGCCCGGTCCGCCCAGCTGGCCTGGGCCGACGTCCCGGCGCCGGTGCGGGGACGGGCCATCGCCCAGATCGGGCGCCTGGTGGAAGCCAACAAGGAGGCCCTGGCCCGCCTGGTGACGCGCGACATCGGCAAGCCGCTGGTGGAGGCGCGCGGCGAGGTGCAGGAGATCGTGGACACTTGCGACTTCTTCCTCGGCGAGGGCCGGCGGCTCTACGGCCAGACCGTCCCCTCGGAGATGCCGGACAAGGCCCTCTTCACCTACCGCAACCCGGTGGGCGTGGTGGCGGTGATAACGGCCGGGAACTTCCCGGTGGCCGTCCCGTCGTGGTACCTGGTGCCGGCGCTCCTGTGCGGCAACACCGTGGTGTGGAAGCCCGCCGAGTACGCCGCCGCCAGCGCCGCCGCCCTGTTCGAGATCTTCAACCAGGGGGGCCTGCCCCCGGGGGTCCTCAACCTGGTCATGGCGGACGGGCCGGCCACCTTCACGGGCCTCTCCCAGGCGCTCGACGCCGGCCTGGTGGACAAGGTGGGCTTCACGGGCTCGTCGGAGGTGGGGGCCAGGATCGGGGAGCTGTGCGGGAGCCACCTCCAGTCCCCTTGCCTGGAGCTGGGGGGCAAGAACCCCATGGTGGTCATGGCCGACGCCGACCTGGACCTGGCCGTGGAGGGGGCCCTGTTCTCCGGCTTCGGCACCGCCGGCCAGCGCTGCACCTCGCTCGGCACCGCCATCGTCGAGGAGGCCGTCCACGACCAGTTCGTGGAGCGCCTAGCGGGCCGGGTGGCGACGGCGGCCATCGGGGACCCCTTCCGGGACGTGCTCTACGGCCCCATGCTGGACGAGAGGTTCCTGCAGCGCTTCTGCGATGACCACCTGGGGCTGGTGCAGCCCCATCATCGGGTGCTGGGGTCGACCGGCACCGGGCGCATCACCAGCGGGGAGAGCCCGAGGGAGGGGTTCGTCGGGGACCCCGACGCCGGGCTCTACTGCCATCCCACCATCGTGGACGGGGTGGTGGCAGGCGATGACCTGCTCGTTACCGAGACCTTTGGCCCCATCGTAGGGGTGGCGTCGTGCGTGGACCTCGACCACGCCCTCTCGCTGGCCAATGCCTCGGGCTACGGGCTGTCATCGTCCATCTACACGACATCGGCCACTTCGGCCTTCCACTTCCGCCGGGGCATCAGCGCCGGCATGGTGAGCATCAACAACTCCACCTCCGGGGCGGAGGCCCACCTTCCCTTCGGCGGGAACGGCAAGTCCGGCAACGGCAGCCGTCAGTCGGGTATGTGGGTGCTCGACCAGTTCACCCGCTGGCAGGCCGTCAACTGGGACTACTCGGGCCACCTGCAGCGGGCCCAGATGGACGTGGGGGAGCTGGCCGGGGACCCGGGGTTCCGGCTCCAGGACTGATCGCTGGGCCAGAGGATGCCCGATGGAGGGGGCCCGGGGGCGGGCCCGGCCCTGGCGCCCGCAAGGAGAAGGACGGGCCGGGGCCCGGCGGTGGCCCCATCAGGGGAGGGACCGCCCGAAGGGCTCAGGAGGGAGCCAGGCGGCCGCTGAGGGCAATGCGGCCGGTGCCTAGCCCGGTGACGGCCCCGATCACGGCGGCGGCATGACCGCTGGCCCGCAGGGCGGCCGCCGCCGCCGCGGCCGCCTCCAGGGGGGCGCCGAACAGCAACCCCCCTGAGGTCTGGGCGTCGGCCAGGACCGTGAGGGTGAGGTCGTCGGGCCCCGGGCCCTCCGGCGTCGTGGCCAGGCGCTCCCGCACCCAGTCCAGGTTGCGCCGGCTGCCTCCCGGGACATGGCCGGCGAGGGCCAGCTCGCCCGCCCCGGGGAGGAGGGGCACGGCGGCGGCGTCCAGGGTCACGTCGACCCCCGAGGCCTCGGCCATCTTGGCCAGGTGGCCGAGGAGCCCGAAGCCCGTGATGTCGGTGGCGCCCGTGGCCCCCGCCAGGAGGGCCTGCTCGGCGGCCTGGTCGTTGAGGCGGCCCATGGAGGCCACCGCCGCCGCCTCCACCTCGGTGGTGGCCACCCCCGCCTTGAGGGCAGTGGTCACGATCCCCGTGCCGAGGGCCTTGGTCAGCACCAGGTGGTCGCCCGGGCGCAGGCCGGCATTGGTGAGGAGGCGGCCGGGGTGAGCCTCGCCCACCACGGCCTGGCCGAACTTGGGCTCCGGGTCGTCCACCGTGTGACCGCCCGCCACCACCCAGTGTCCCTCGGTGGCCGCCTCGGCGGCCCCCTCCAGGACCTCCACCAGCACGTCTGTGCCCAGCTCCTCGGAGTTCCAGGCCACGAGGTTGAGGGCCAGGAGGGGGCGGCCCCCCATGGCCCACACGTCACTGGCAGCGTTTACCGCCGCTATGCGCCCCCAGGTCCGGGCATCGTCCACCACCGGGGTGATGAAGTCGGCCGTCACCACCAGGGCGCGCGACTGGTCCAGGCGCCACACGGCGGCGTCGTCACCGGTGCTGGTTCCCACCAGGAGGTCCGGGTGGGTGCTAGGGGTCAGGCGGCGCAGAACCTGTGCCAGCTCGCCCGGGGCGAGCTTGCAGGCTCAGCCAGCGCCGTGGCTGTACTGGGTCAGCCGGCGGGGAGGTAGGGAGCTCATGGAAGGGCCACGGTAGTGGGGGGGAAGCGTGGCTGACGGGATTGGGACCCTGGGCCGGGCCCCGGGACGGGCTGGGGGCCGGGCCGGGAAGTCCGGGCGGGCCGGCCCGGCCCTCCTTGCCCCCCGGGGACGGCACCTCGCCGCTCACCAGGGTGGAGCGGGCCAGGATGACGACGCCCACCGTGAGCAGGGCCAGGGCCAGCACCTCCACGGGCAGGTGCAGTCCCACGGTGGCGATGCTCTCGCCCAGGGCCAGGGCCCCGATGATGATGCTCACCACCGGGTCCACGACGCTGAGGGTCGGCAGGGAGGCGCGCAGGGGCCCGGCGTGGAATGCCTTCTGGGTCATGAAGAGCGTAAGCAGCCCGATGGCGGCCAGGGCGTAGGTCTGCCATCCGAGAGCCAGCCGGAGCCATCCGAAGCTGAGCAGGTCGGCCGTGGCCTTGGTCAGGGCGGCCGTGAGCCCGTAGGCGATGCCGGACGCTGCTGCCAGCAGCACCGCCCGCCTGATCCCCGGCCTCCGCCCGGCCAGGCCCACCAGCAGGCCGGCAGGCACCAAGGTGCCAATCAGGGTCAGGCCCCAGGTGAAGTTCGAGGCCTCCACGAAGCCGGGGGCAGGCCGGGCCACGACCAGGAACAGGGCGAGCCCGCACACCACGGCAAGGGCACCCACGAGCTCCACGGTGTGGGGGCGGCGCCGGTTGAAGGCCGCCGCCAGCGGCAGGGCGAAGAGGAGGCCGCTCACCAGCAGGACCTGGACCACGACGAGGGTCCCCTGCCTCAGGGCGATGAACTGCAGGACGTAGCCCCCGGCGTCAGCGAGGATCCCCGCCAGCCACACGGGCCGGAGCACGAGGCGGCCCATGTGGTGCACCCGGAAGGTGGCCTCCTCCGACTCCCGCTCAGCCGAGCGATGTTGCAGCACCGAGGCCAGGGCGAACAGGAGGGCTGCGCCCAGGGCGGCCACGGTGACGACCACCACGCCATTAGCTTGAGAGTGCCCGAGTGGGACGACCTGGTGTGGGATGAGCTGGATCATGCTGTGGAACATCGATTGGGGTAGCGGTTCCCCTGGCCTCCACTTCGGGCCACCTCCTCTGGCCAGGGGCTACCCCGGGAAGGATGGGCGGCGGCCACCGCCCGACGAAAGTAGCGCACCCAGGTGACGGTCCTCGCCGTCTCGCTGGCGGCAGCTGCCGCCTTCGCCCTGGCATCGGTGCTCCAACAGCAAGGCGGCGTGGAGGGCGACATCGGTTCCGGCCTCAGCGCCATCGTGCTGGCCCGCCTGGTGCGGCGCCCGCTGTGGCTGATCGGGGTGGCCACGCTGCTGGGCGGCTACGTGGCGGAGGCGGTGGCCCTCGGCACCGGCAACGTGGTCGAGGTGGAGCCGCTCCTGGCCACGAGCCTGGTCTTCACGCTCCCCCTGGCCTCGGCGTGGGCCCATCAGCGCATGAGCGCCCGGGACTGGCTGGCCACGGTGGCCACCACCGGGGGTATCGCCGCCTTCTTGGTGGTGGGGAACCCGACGGGAGGTGCCAGCACGGCCTCCAGCGCCCGCTGGATACTTGCCGGCGCTTCGGTGTTCGTGTGCTGCGCTCCCCTGGTGGTCCTGGGGGCCAGGACCCATGGCGGGCCCCGGGCCCTGCTGCTCGGGGTCGCCGCCGGCATCACCAACGGGCTGGCCGACGTGGTCACCAAGTCGACGGTGGCCCTGCTCGGGGTGTCCGTCGTGCGGGTGGCGGAGAGCTGGGAGCCATGGACCCTGGGTGCCCTCGCCATCCTGGGGCTCCTCCTGTCCCAGGGTGCCTACCAGGCGACCCACCTGGCGGCCTCCGTGCCGGCCATGACCATCGCCGAACCCGTGGTCGGCGCCATCCTCGGGGTCTTCCTCTTCGGCGAGCAGATCAGCCAGGGCGGTCCCGCACCTGTCATCGAGGCGGTGAGCGCCGTCATCATCGTGGCCGGGGTGATCGCCCTGGCCCGGTCCCCGCTGGTAACCGGCCAGGTCTCTCAGGAAGCCCCAACGGCCACCGGCGACGAAGTTCCCTGACACCCCGGTGAAGGGCCCGCCAGGGGCGCTATGCCTTCCCCGGCTGACCTCCCCGTCCTCCTTGTCTAGGTGGCGGGGGGGAGGTCCACGGTGGGGGGCTGGAGGGCGGTGCAGAACGAGCACCGGGAAGCGGCGGCGGGGATCTGGCTCAGGCACTCGGGGCAGGACTTCATGGGCGCCGGCCCCAGCCCGAGGCGTGCCATCAGATGGGTGAAGGGGATGACGACCATGAAATAGACAGCGGCGGAGATGATGATGAAGGCGATGAGGGCGTTGATGAAGGAGCCCCAGGGATAGAGCACCTTGCCGATGTGGAAGCCGCTGTTGGCGAAGTTGCCGTGGCCCCCGGCGGCCAGGGCGATCGACGGCGTTATCCAGGCCTTGACGAAGGCCTGCACGAGAGCAGCGAAGGCCAGGGCCATAACGAAGGCGACTGCCGCCGAGACGAGGTTCCCCTTGAGGAGGAAGTCCCGGAATCCTTTCATGGCTCACCTCCATGGGTAGTTGCAGCCGCCTCACGCTAGCGCTGGGCCAGGCTGACCAAAGGGATGTGGACCGTGCGGCTGCCCGGGGGTCCCAGGCGGCGGCCGCTGTCACCCCACGGCTTGTCCCCGAGGGGCCAGCCGACCGCCTCAGGCCGTCTCGGTGGCCGCCGCCTCCTCCAGGCCCAGCTCGGCTACGGCCATCTCCCGCATCTTGAACTTCTGGACCTTCCCCGTCACGGTCATGGGGAACTCGTCCACGAACTTCACGTAGCGGGGCACCTTGTAGTGGGCGATGCGGCCCCGGCAGAACTCCCTTATCCCCTCCTCGTCGACCCTCGCCCCCGGGCGCAGGCGGACCCAGGCCATCAGCTCCTCGCCGTAGCGGGCGTCGGGCACTCCGATCACCTGGACGTCCTCCACCTCGGGGTGGCCGTATATGAACTCCTCCACCTCCCGCGGGTAGATGTTCTCCCCGCCCCTTATGACCATGTCCTTGGAGCGCCCCACGATCTTCACGTAGCCCTCCTCGTCCATGGTCGCCAGGTCCCCCGTGTGCATCCAGCGGGCCCGGTCTATGGCCTCGGCGGTGCGGCCGGGGTCGTCCCAGTAGCCGAGCATCACGCAGTATCCCCGGGTGAGCAGCTCCCCGGGCTGCCCTCTCGGGACCACGGCGCCGGTGGCGGGGTCCACGATCTTGATCTCCACGTGGGGGTGCACCCTGCCGACGGTGGAGACCCGCTGGTCCAAGCTGTCCTCGGCGCCGGTCTGGGTGGATACAGGAGAGGTCTCGGTCATGCCGTAGCAGATGGTCACCTCGGTCATGTGCATCTCCGACACCGCCCGCTTCATGATCTCCACGGGGCAGGGGGAGCCGGCCATGATGCCGGTGCGGAGGCTGGAGAGGTCGAACTCGCTGAAGCGGGGGTGGGAGAGCTCGGCGATGAACATGGTCGGCACCCCGTAGAGGCTCGTGCAGCGCTCATCCTGGACGGCCTCCAGCACCGCCAACGGGTCGAAGCCAGCCGAGGGGAGGACGATGCAGGCCCCGTGCGTGGTGCACGCCAGGTTGCCGAGCACCATCCCGAAACAGTGGTAATAGGGCACCGGGATGCACACCCGGTCGGACTCGGAGTAGCCGCAGCCCTCCCCTATGAAGTACCCGTTGTTCAAGATGTTGTGGTGGGAGAGGGTGGCCCCCTTGGGGAACCCGGTGGTGCCGCTCGTGTACTGGATGTTGATGGGGTCGTCGAACTGCAGGCCGGCCATGCGCCGGCGCAGCCGGTCCCGCCCCTCCGCTCCGGCGCCCTCGCCCGCCTCGACCAGGCCGTCCCAGTCGGGGGAGTCGAGGAAGACCACGTCCTCCAGCGCCCCCAGCCCGGCGCGCACCTCGGCCACCATGGCCCGGTAGTCGCTGTCCCTGAACGACGGGGCCGAGACGAGCATCCTGCACCCCGACTGGCCGAGGGCGTACTCCAGCTCCGTCACCCGGTAGGCGGGGTTGATGTTGACGAGTATGGCCCCGATCTTGGCCGTGGCGTACTGGATGATCGCCCACTCGGCGCGGTTGGGACTCCAGATGCCGACGCGGTCGCCGGCTTCGATGCCCCGGCCCATGAGCCCGAGGGCCACGGTGTCCACGGCGGAGTCGAACTGGGCCCAGGTGTACCGCAACCCCTGGTGGAGGGACACCAGGGCCTCGGAGTCGGGGTGGCGGCGGACGGTGCGCTCCAGGTTGGCCCCGATCGTCTCGCCGAGGAGGGGGGTGGAGCTGGCCCCGTGGGCATAGGAGGGCGTCATGGCCGAAGCGTAGGACCGCCTCGGGGAGCGGACAACGGGAGCCGGGAGAGGTCGGGGGCCCGGGCGCCCCCTTGGGCCTCAGGGGGCTGCGGCCCACGCTCCTTCTCGCTCCAGGGCCCCATGGCGCCACCGCCAGGGGGTGGCCAGGAGCGCCCGCGGGTAGTCCTCGTAGAGCCAGCGGGCGAAGTGGCCCGCCACCCATTCGTTGGCCGAGGTGGCCCGCACCGCCCCCCGGGCCCCCAGAGGTGTGCGCAGGACCCGGGACAGGGCCCCGGCCAGGCGGTTGTCCAGGGCCAGCCCCGAGGACACCGCCCTCTGGTAGAGGCAGGCGGCCCTCCTCGGGGCCAGGGCCCCGGCGGCCAGGATGGCCCGGGCGGCCAGGGCCCCGGTCTCCAGGGCCTGGGCGATGCCCTCTCCGGTCATGGGGTCGCTAGCCCGGGCGGCGTCCCCGGCCAAGAGGACCCTCCCCCCGGCACCGGCGAGGGCGCTCCGGGCCAGCCGGGCCGGTATGGGCCAGGCCCGGTGGGGGGCGGCGGGCCGGGCGTGCGGCCCGAGCAGCTCCCGGACGTGGGGGAGGGCCAGGACCTCGGGCCAGAGACGGGCCATCACCGATCCCCGGAACCCCGGGCCCCGGCGGACGCCGAAGCCCACGTTGGCCGCCCCTCCGGGCAGGGGGAAGGACCAGGCATAGCCGGGGAGGAGGGCAGGCTCGAACCACACCCAGAGCTGTTCGGCCGCCGGGCCGGTGACGTCCGTGAAGTACTGGCGGAAGGCATGCCACTCCCCCCGGTAGGCGTGGTCCTCCAGAAGGCCCGCCTGCTTGCGCAGGGGGGACCACATGCCGTCGGCCGCTATGGCGTAGCGGGTGCGGACCGTGCCCAGGCCCTCCACCTCGAGCTCGATGGTCCAGCTACCGGCCCCCCCTGTGTCCACCCCTACCAGGCTGTGGCCGTCCCTCACCTCGGCGCCGGCCCGGCGGGCCTCCTCCACCAGGGCCGCGTCCAGGTCGACCCGGCGGGCCACGGCCCCGTACGAGCCATGCCCCCGGGGCAGGGGGTAGCGGGCGACCCGGCCTGACGGGGAGCGGATCCAGATGTCCTCGACCGGCGTCCAGGACCGCACCCCTTGGGGGCGGAGCCCCAGGCGCTCCAGCCAGCGCACCGCTCCCGTGGTGAGCCCGTCCCCGCAGCACTTGTCCCTCGGGAAGCGGGCCTTGTCCACGAGCAGCACGTCCCGGCCCGCCCGGGCCAGGGTGATGGCTGCCGCCGATCCCGCCGGGCCGGCGCCCACCACCACGGCATCGGCGCATATCACCCGGGGCCGCCCTCGGACAGAGCCGCCCGGAGGGCGGCCTCGAGGTCAGGGTGGCGGAACGGGTATCCGGCGGCCTCCAGCTTCCTCGGGAGGACCCGCTGGCTCACGAGCGCCATCTCGGCCGCCATCTCCTGGCCCAGGGCCAGCGAGAGGGCCGGAGCGGGGACCGCCAGGAGGGCGGGCCGGCCGAGGACCCGGGCCAGGGTGCGGGTGTACTCGGCGTTGGTCACGGGCCGGGGCGAGGTGGAGTTGACCGCCCCGCTCAGGCCCGGGTCCGCCAGGGCGTGCATGATGACCCCCACCTCGTCGGCCAGCGATATCCAGCTCAGCCACTGGCGGCCATGGCCCAGGCGGCCCCCCAGCCCCAGCCTGAACAGCGGGAGCTGCTTGGCCAGGGCACCACCCCGCCGGCTCTGCACGATCCCGGTGCGAAGGTGGACGACCCTGGTACCCGCCTCCTCGGCAGCCAGGGTGGCGCCCTCCCAGGCGGCGCAGAGCCCGGCCAGGAAGCCGGAGCCCGGCGGGCTCCCCTCGTCGAGCACCTCGTCCCCCCGGTCGCCGTAGTAGCCCACGGCCGAGCCGCTTACGAGGACGGCGGGGACCGGCTCGAGGCGGGCCAGGGTCTCGGCCAGCAGGCGGGTACTGTCCACTCGGCTGTCCTGGATGCGGGCCTTTTGCTCCTCGGTCCAGCGTCGCTCGCCCAGTGGCACCCCGGCCAGGTGCACGGCGGCATCCAGGCCTTCGAGGGGGGCCAGGTCGATCCGGCCGGCGGCCGGGTCCCAGCTGGCCTCGCCGGGGCCCGGCTGGCCCCGGACCAGGCGCACGACGTCGTGGCCGGCCCCGGAGAGGGTTTCTACCAGGGCCGACCCGATGAGCCCGTGGGAGCCGCTCACGAGGACCCTCATCGGGGGCCACCTCCGGCCAGGGCCACGGCCCGGCGGACCAGGTCGGCGAGGGGCCCCGGGTGGGTGATGGGAGCGTCGTGGCCGGCCCCTTCCACCAGCTCCAGCCGGGCGCCCGGGATCGACCGGGCCAGGCTGGCGAGGGCGGGGCGGCGATAGGGGGCGGTCTCGGTCCCGCAGGCCAGGATCACGGGAACCTCGATGCTCTCGGGGGTGAAGGGGGCGCCCAGAGAGCGGAGCTCCCCCAGCTCTGCCACCAGGGCCGGCCCCTCCAGCCGCCTCTCGGCCCTGACCCCGGCCGGCAGGCGCTCGAAGCCCTCGTCGCCGAGCACCTGGCGCATGAAGGCCTCGGCACCGGCGCCGGGATCCCCTGCCTCCTCGGCGGCCCGGAGGGCCAGCCCGCCGGCACTGTCCTCCGGCCATCCGGCCAGCCAGGGGAGCGGAGGCTCGTAGGCCAGGGCGGAGCGGACGACCTCTGGTGCGCCGGCAGCGGCGGCCAGGGCCACGAGACCTCCGTAGCTGTGCCCCACGGCCACGGCCGGCCGCCCCTCCAGGAGACGCAGCAGATCGTCCACGTGCTGCCCCAGGCCGGCCGCCACCCCTGCCTCCCGTGACCGGTGGTAGCCCCGGCGGTCGTAGAGCATCACATGGAGGTCGGGGAGCCGGCTGGCCACGGGCGCCATGACCGCGCTGCGGCTCATGGACCCGTGCACCAGGGCCACGACGGGTAGGCGGCCGCCCTCACCGGGGGCGCGCTCGGTGGCCCGGAGGCGGGCGGCGGCGGTGGTCATGGGATGACTTCCTACCAGGTGGCCCGTCGTCTGGCGCCCCGTCCGGCGGCGAGGTAACCGCCGCCGGCCCCGGCCATGAGAGCCGCCCCCACCACCGCCACCCACCACAGGGCGGTGGGCCCCCGGGACCTCGGCAGCCGGTAGGCGAACAGCCCGTGGTCGGTGGCAGCCAGGAGCCGGTCCCCGACCCGCAGCACCCGCCACACCACGCCCTCGGCGGCCAGGCCGGACCAGGTCTGCGCCCAGGTCCTGCCGCCGTCCAAGGACACAGCTATCCCGTCCACCATCGTGCCGGCGTAGGCAGGGCCCCGGCGGGAGGCGGTGACGCTCACCACGTGGACACCCCGGAGCGCTCCGTGGTCGTGGACCTGCAGCCCGGCCTGGGCCGATTGCCACCTGCGGCCCTCCAGGACCCGGATGCCGTCGCCCATGGAGCTGGCAAACAGCCGGCTCCCGGCAGGGTCGAGCATGACCACCCCGTACTGGCCGGAGCTCACCACCCAACGCCGGCCGCCCCACCGGTAGACATGGTGGGCCGTGCTGGCATAGAGGGAGCCCCGGAACCAGGCCAGGGCCCAGCTGGTGGAGGCGGAGCCCACCCCGGCGTCCTCCCGTCTCCAGGTGCGGCCCCCGTCGGTCGACCGCCAGAACCCTGACAGGGAGCTGGCCCAGACCACGCCGGGCCGGCCCGGGTTGGCGGCTATGGCGTGGACGGTGCTGGCCGGCAAGGGGACCCGGTGGTACGGGCCCCGCAGTCGGTGAGCGGCCCACAGCCCGAGCACGGTGCCGACCCAGGCCCGGACCTGTCCCCGGGGGGGGAGGTCCAGGCCCGTGACGAGGTTCTGCACGCCGAAGGGGCCCACCCTCTCCCACCCCCGGCCGACGTGGCCGGCGGGGGACAGGTACAGCCCTGCCCCCCCGGCCACCAGCGTGGAGCCGCCCCGGGTCACGGCCAGGCGGTCGAGGAAGGGCCGCGGGCCGGCACGCTCCCATGCCGCCCCTGCTCCCTGCTGGGCGAGGGGCGAGACGGCCCGGGGGCCGGCCGAGGGTGCCAGCGCCAGGCCGGCTGCCAGGGGCAGGACCAGGAGCCCGAGACCACCGGCCA
The DNA here is from genome assembly GCA_021325455.1 of Actinomycetota bacterium. Lineage (GTDB taxonomy): Bacteria > Actinomycetota > Acidimicrobiia > Acidimicrobiales > JAJPHD01 > JAJPHD01. The sequence goes on along the minus strand of JAJPHD010000026.1, from coordinate 374,797 downwards.
CCCGCCGCCCCCCCGGCCGCCAGGGCCTGGTGACCATGGGGAGGGCCCGCCGGCGATAGGTGGCGAGGTGCACGGTGGTGGGCACCGTCGCCCACACCGCGGCGATGAGATGGCCGTCGACCAGGTCGGCCCGGAGCCCTCCCGGGAAGGGAACCAGGGTGAGCGCACCCGTCGCCCCCACACCTGCCCACAGCACCACCAGGGCCCACGACAGCCACCGGCGGCGGGGTGCGGGCTCCGGTTCGCCCGCCACCTTGAACCGGAAGCCGACGCGGGCCGACTTGAGGGCGAGCAGGGCCAGGAAGGCCACCCCCAGGTAGAGGTGGACGAGGTCTACCACGGCCAGGCGGACGGGACTGGCTAGCCCCCCGCGGACCACCAGGTAGGCGAGGGAGGTGACCCAGGCCAGGGCGAGGGCTACGGCCAGGGCCACTCCCAGAGCGGCGGGGTCCAGGGACCGGGTGGAGGGGCGAAGGCGTGACCAGGTGGGCGCCAGTCCGGTTGCCACGGCGGGGCGGCCTCTAGCGCCTGCGCCGGCCGGCCTGCCAGAGGCCGGCCACGCCCACTCCCACCGCCATCCCGCCCCAGAAGATCACCCCGTGCTGGACCCAGTCCCCGAGCTGGCTCGCCGAGGCCCAGGCGTTGAGGCCGAACTCCGAGAACATGGCCACACCGGCCCCGGCCATCACCAGGGCCAACAGGCCCACGGGGACCAGGTAGGGCCGGGTCAGGCGGCGGCTGGCCACCTACGAGATGTTAGGTAAGGGGCCCCGCCCAGGTGAGGCGGCCCCCTGCCTTACAGTTGCCCGATCAGCTTGTGGGTCTGGGGAACCACCCGCACCCGGGGGTGCAGACGGAGGGCCAGGGCCTGCCAGCCGAGCACCTGGTCCGGCGACGGGGCAGCGGCGACGCTCCCACAAGGCGTCACCGGCTGCAGGTACACCTCTGCCGCCGGGGCCACCTCGTGCACCATGGCCACGGCCCCGGCCAGCTCGCCCTCGTCGGTGTCGGGCCCCACCACGATCTTGGCCCAGACCCGGCGCTGGCGGGCCACCTCCAGGAAGCGGCGCTGCAGGGCCGGGTCGACCGCCTCCCCGTCGACGCTCGAGAGCTTGAGGTCCATGCTCACCAGCTGGACCCACGGCAGCAGGCGAGCCAGGGCGGCGGGGAGGGTCCCGTTGGTCTCCACCATCACCGGCCGGCCTTCCCGGGCCCACCGGGGGAGGAAAGCGGCCAGCCGCCTCGACTGCATGAGCGGCTCCCCGCCGGTGAGGCTCACCGAGTGGTGGGGCAACTGGTCCCAGAGGCGGTCGAGGTCACGGGTCAGGTCGGCGATGGGCAAGGGGCTCGACCTGACCTCCCAGTCCCGCCTGCCTGCCGTGCGCTCGAGGCGGCAGGGCCCGGGCCGGCGCTCCAGGGCCTCGGGCTGGTCGCAGTAGCCACAGCGGATGTTGCAACCCGCCAGGCGGACGAAGACCTGCCTCTCGCCCACCAGGGCTCCCTCGCCCTGGATGGCGGAGAAGACCTCGGTCACGAACAGCTCGTCGCCCACCGTCACTCGAGGGAGGGATCGGGAGCGCCCGCCTCGGCGAAGCCCTTGGCCCGCAGGAGGCAGGCGTCGCAGCTCCCGCAGGGAGCCGGCCCTCCCCGGTAGCAGGACCAGGTGAGCCTGAGGGGAGCCCCCACCTCGAGGCCCAGGCGCACGATGTCCGCCTTCGACAGGTGCTGCAGGGGGGCCCTGATCTCGACCGGCCTGCCCTCCACCCCCCGCTGCTGGCCGACCCTGGCCACGTGGCGCATGGCCTTGATGAGCGGGGGCCGGCAGTCCGGGTAGCCGCTGTAGTCGAGGGCGTTGACCCCTATCCAGACCCTGTCGGCCCCCTTGGCCTCGGCTACCCCCAGGGCCACGGCCAGGAAGATGATGTTCCGGCCCGGGACATAGGTGGCAGGCAGGCCCTCGCCCCCTCCGCTGGGGACCTCGATGGCCGGGTCGGTGAGGGCCGACCCTCCCCAGGCCTCGGCATTGAGGCGCACGACCAGCTGCTCGGCGCCCGCCTCCCGGGCCACGGCCGCGGCCCTCTCCAGCTCGACCCGGTGCCGCTGCCCGTAGTCGAAGGTGAGCGCCAGGGCGGGCCGGCCTGCCTCCCTGGCGGCCAGGGCCAGGCACACCGTCGAGTCCAGCCCGCCGGAGAGCACGACGACGTCCGAGACCGGGGGAGGGCTCACGCCAGCAGCTCCACGCAGGACTCGGCGGTCTCCCACAGCCGGAGGGCCACGACGGCCAGCCCCGCAGCTTCCAGCCGCTTCCAGGCTTCGGCGGCGATGAGCTCGGCCGTGGGGTTGCCCATGACGTCGTTTAGGTAGCTGTGGTCGAAGGGGCCCACCACCTCGCGCTCGGCCACGGCAGCCACGTCGGCGAAGTCGACCACCACGCCGTTGGGGCCCACCGGACCCTCCACGGTCACCTCCAGGCGGTAGTGGTGCCCGTGCAGGCGCCGGCACCGGCCCGGGTGCCAGGGGAGCTGGTGGGCCGCCTCGAAGGAGAAGGTGCGGGTCACTCGGGTTCGCACGGCCTCCCCAGACTACGGGGCGATCAGGGGCCCGGGGGCCCGTAGGGCTGGCCGGCGGTCTCGTAGCACTCGGCGTGGTAGTGCTCCACCCGGGCCCACACGCCCGCCTCGTACACGTTGGCGATGACCTGGCGGGCCTGGACGCGAGCCTGGAACTTCACCGGCCGGCCGCAGTGGGCGCACTCGGCGCTGGTGCCGGGCTCGACGAGGCGAAGCACGGCCCGGCTCTCTGCCATGGACCTAGAGCATGCTCGAAATGGCACCGCATCTCCACTGCCTTCCCCTCTGCCCCCTGAGGTCAGCTGCGCACCAGGGGCTTGTAGCGGATGCGGTGGGGCCGGTCGGCCTCGGCACCCAGCCGGCGCCGCCTCTCAGCCTCGTAGTCGCTGAAGTTCCCCTCGAACCAGCGGACCTCGGAGTCCCCCTCGAAGGCCAGCACATGGGTTGCCACCCGGTCCAGGAACCAGCGGTCGTGGCTGGCCACCACGGCGCAGCCGGGGAACTCGGCCAGGGCCTCCTCCAGGGCCCGCAGGGTGTCCACGTCGAGGTCGTTGGTGGGCTCGTCCAGCAGCAGGACGTTGGCCCCCGAGCGCAGGACCTTGGCCAGCTGGGCCCGGTGGCGCTCTCCCCCCGAGCACTCCCCGATCCGCTTCTGCTGGTCGGGACCCCTGAACCCGAAACTGGCCACGTAGGCCCGCCCGGGCAGCTGCCGGCCGCCCACCACGATCGGGTCCTCCCCGCCGGTGATCTCCTCATAGATGGTCCGGTCCGGGACCAGGTCGGAGCGGGACTGGTCCACGTACCCCAGACGGACGGTCGGCCCCACCCGCAGCGTGCCGGCGTCGGGGGCCTCCTCGCCCGTGATCATGCGCAAGAGCGTCGTCTTGCCGGCGCCGTTGGGCCCGATCACCCCCACTATGCCCCCCGGAGGCAGCGAGAAGGACAGGCCGTCGATGAGGAGGCGGTCTCCGTAGCCCTTGGTGATGCCCTCGGCCTCCACCACCACGTCACCCAGGCGGGGCCCGGGAGGTATGGAGATCTCCAGGCGGTCGGGCCGCCCGGGGGCCGACTCTGCCTCGGCGAGGAGGGACTGGTAGGCCCTGAGCCGGGCTTTGCCCTTGGCCTGGCGGGCCCGGGGGGAGAGGCGGATCCACTCCAGCTCGCGCGCCAGGGTGCGGGCCCGGGCCGACTGGGCCTTGTCCTCGGCGGCCAGGCGGGCGTGGCGCTGCTCCAGCCATGACGAGTAGTTGCCCTCGAAGGGGATCCCGGCGCCCCGGTCCAGCTCCAGGATCCACCCGGCCACGTTGTCCAGGAAGTAGCGGTCGTGGGTGACGGCCACGACCGTGCCCGGGTAGTCGGAGAGGAAGCGCTCCAGCCAGGCCACGGACTCGGCGTCGAGATGGTTGGTGGGCTCGTCCAGGAGGAGCAGGTCGGGACGGGCGAGGAGGGTCCTGCACAGCGCCACCCGGCGCCGCTCCCCCCCGGACAGGGTGGCCACCTGGGCCTCGGGTGGGGGTAGGCGGAGGGCGTCCATGGCGACCTCGATCGAGCGGTCGAGGTCCCAGGCCGAGGCGGCTTCGATACGGTCCTGCAGCGCCCCGTACTCCTCCAGCAGCTTCTCCATCTCCTCGGGCCCGGCCTCACCCAGCCGGGCCCCTATGTCGTCGAACCGTTGCAGCAGGGCGCGGGTTCCCGCCACGCCCTCGTCCACGGTGGCCAGCACGTCCTTGCCCTCGTCCAGGACGGGCTCCTGGGGCAGGTAGCCCACCGTGAAGCCCGGCGTCAGCCGGGCCTGGCCCGTGTAGCCGTCGTCCTCCCCGGCCATGATCCGCAGCAGCGAGGACTTGCCCGCCCCGTTGGGCCCCAGCACGCCTATCTTGGCCCCCGGGTAGAAGGCCAGGGAGATGTCCCGCAGGACCTGGCGGTCTGGAGGGTGGACCCGGGACAGGTGCTGCATGGTGAAGATGAACTGGGCCGGCACCCCTCCGACCGTAGACGGCGAGACCGTAGGATTGGAGGTGATGCCGCGCCGATCCCCGGAACCGTCCGCCATGGGGGCATTCGGCCCCAACGCCTGGCTCGTGGATGACATGTACGAGCAGTACCGCCAGGACCCTGGCTCAGTGAGCGAGAGCTGGCAGGAGTTCTTCGCCGACTACCAGCCGGGCAGGGGAGTGGCGGGCCCCGGCTCCCGCCCTGTCATCGACGTCGAGGGACGCCCGGTGCCCACCGGTGACCCGCCCTCTCCCCAGCCTTCCGCCCCTCAGCCCCCGCCCAGCCCCTCGGAGGACGGGGCGGCACTGGGCTCGCCGGCCATCCGTGACGGCAAGGAGCCGGAGGGAGCGCCGGGCCGGCCGGGGAAGGAGGCGAGCGGACCGGGGACGGCTGCGGGCAAGGAGCAGCATCTCGACGGGGATGCGAAGCCGCTGCGGGGGGCGCCGGCCCGCATCGCGGCCAACATGCAGGCCAGCCTGGCCATCCCCACCGCCACCAGCGTCAGGCCGGTGCCCACCAAGCTGCTGGAGGTCAACCGCACCATCCTCAACAACCACCTGGCCCGTACGCACGGGGGCAAGGTCAGCTTCACCCACATCATCGGCTACGCAGTGGTCCAGGCGGTGCGGGTGGTGCCGGCCATGAACCGGCATTTCGTGGAGGACGTCGACGGCAAGGGGACGCCCGGGGTGGCCCAGCCCGAGCACGTGGGCCTGGGCCTGGCGGTGGACGTCGAGAAGCCCGACGGGTCGAGAACCCTGCTGGTACCGGTGGTGAAGAGCGCCGACACCTTGGACTTCCGCAGCTTCGTGCTGGCCTACGAGGAGCTGGTACGCAAGGTCCACACCAACAAGATCGCCCCTGACGACTTCAGTGGGGCCACCCTCACCCTCACCAACCCGGGCACCATCGGGACCGTCCACTCCATCCCCCGTCTTATGCCCGGCCAGGGGGTGATAGTCGGGGTGGGGGCCATCGCCTACCCGGCGGAGTACCAGGCCGCCGACCCGGCCCGGCTGGCCGAGATGGGAGTGGGGAAGGTCGCCACCCTCACCTCCACCTACGACCACCGGGTCATCCAGGGGGCCGAGTCCGGGCTGTTCCTGGCCCGGGTCCACGAGCTGCTGCTGGGAGCCGACGGCTTCTACCACGAGATCTTCGGGGCCATGGGGGTGCCCTACGAGCCGGTGCGGTGGCTGCCGGACACCAACCCTGCCGTCGACGGCGAGCGGGCCCGGGCCCTCAAGCAGGTGCACGTCCAGACCCTCATCAACATGTACCGGGTGAGGGGCCACCTCATCGCCGACCTCGACCCGCTGGCGGCCCTCCCTCCCCGCATGCACCCCGAGCTGGACCCGGCCACCTACGGCCTCACGCTCTGGGACCTGGGGCGCAGCTTCCTCACCGACGGGTTGGCCGGCCACGACGAGCTGCCCCTCTCAGAGATCCTGGGCATCCTGAGGGACGCCTACTGCCGGACCGTCGGCGTGGAGTACATGCACATCCAGGAGCCAGCCGAGAAGCGCTGGATCCAGGAGCACGTGGAGGGCGTGGACACCACCCTCCCTCCCGACGAGCAGCGCCACATCCTGGGCCGGCTCAACGCGGCCGAGGCCTTCGAGAGGTTCCTCCAGACCAAGTACATAGGCCAGAAGCGCTTCGGCCTTGAGGGCGGGGAGTCGGCCATCCCCATCCTGGACACCATCCTCGACCTGGCCGCCTCCGACGGGCTGGCAGAGGCCGTGCTGGGAATGGCGCACCGGGGCCGGCTGAACGTCCTGGCCAACATCGTGGGCAAGTCCTACGGCGAGATCTTCAACGAGTTCGAGGGCCACATCGACCCCGACACGGTGCAGGGATCGGGCGATGTCAAGTACCACAAGGGGGCGAGCGGCAAGTTCGTGGGCCGCAGCGGCTCGGACATCCCCGTGACGCTGGCCTCCAACCCCTCCCACCTGGAGGCCGTCGACCCGGTAGTGGAGGGCATGGCCCGGGCCAAGCAGGACCTCCTGGACCGGGGCACCGAGTTCCCCGTCCTCCCCGTTCTCATCCACGGGGATGCCGCCTTCGCCGGCCAGGGGGTCGTGGCCGAGACCCTCAACCTGTCGGGGCTGCGGGGGTACCGCACAGGGGGGACCGTCCACCTCGTCATCGACAACCAGCTGGGCTTCACCACCACCCCTGAGGAGGGCCGCACGTCGGTCTACGCCAGCGACGTGGCCAAGATGGTCCAGGCGCCCATCTTCCACGTGAACGGGGACGACCCCGAGGCCTGCGTGCGGGTGGCCAAGCTGGCCTACGGGTTCCGCCAGAGGTTCCACCGGGACGTGGTGATCCACATGGTCTGCTACCGCAGGTACGGGCACAACGAGGGGGATGAGCCCAGCTACACCCAGCCCCAGATGTACGAGCGCATCGACCGCCATCGCTCCGTGCGCAAGCTGTACACCGAGCGCCTGGTCCACCGGGGCGACCTCACCCTGGAGGAGGCCGAGCAGGCCCTCGAGGACTTCTCCGCCCGCCTCCAGACGGCCCTTGAGCAGACCCGGTCCTCGGCACCGCCCAAGCCGGACACCGTGCCTCCTCCGCCGCCGGTGGAGGTCGTGTCCGCCCCCCCCACGGGCGTGGAGCGCAGCGTGCTGGACCGCATCTCCCGCGCCGTCCACAACGTCCCCGAAGGGTTCACCTTGCACCCCAAGCTGGAGAAGCAGATGGCGGGCCGGGCCAAGGTGTATGCAGGCGGCGAGGTGGACTGGGCCCTGGCCGAGGCCCTGGCCTTCGGGTCGCTGCTGCTGGAGGGGGTGGACGTCCGCCTGGCGGGCCAGGACAGCCGGCGGGGGACGTTCAGCCAGCGCCACGCCGCCTATGTGGATTACCGGACCGGGGAGGAGTGGGTGCCGCTGGCCCATCTCGCCCCCGAGGGCGGATGGCTCAACGGCGCCAGCGGGGGAGGGGCCACGCGGGGAACGGGGGCGGCGCCCGCAGCCGGTCCCCTGGCCCCCGACGAGGGTGACAGGCCGGCGGCGGCACCCGAGGAGCGCCAGGGGAGGTTCCTCATATACGACTCGCTCCTCTCGGAGTTCGCCGCCCTGGGCTTCGAGTACGGGTACTCGGTCGTGCGGCCCGACGCCCTGGTGGCCTGGGAGGCCCAGTTCGGAGACTTCGCCAACGGGGCCCAGACCATCATCGACGAGTTCATAGTCGCGGCCGAGGACAAGTGGGACCAGCGGTCCGGGCTGGTCCTGCTGCTGCCCCACAGCTACGAGGGCCAGGGCCCTGACCACTCCTCGGCGCGGGTGGAGCGGTTCTTGACCCTTGCCGCCGGGGGCAACATCCGGGTGGTGAACGCCAGCACCGCGGCCCAGTACTTCCACCTGCTCCGGGCCCAGGTGCACCGGCGCGACCGCCTCGTCCCCCTCGTGGTGCTCACGCCCAAGTCCCTCCTTCGCTCCCGGCACTCGAGGTCCAGGGTGGAGGACCTGGTGGAGGGGTCGTTCCGGGAGGTGCTGGACGATCCCGCCACCTCCGACGGTGGACCCATCGACCCCCTGTCCGTCGGTCGGGTAGTGCTGTGCAGCGGGAAGGTCTCCTACGAGGTCATGGCCCGCCGGGACCAGCTCCTGAAGGAGGGGAAGGGCCCGGTGACGGCGGTGGCCAGGGTGGAGCAGCTCTATCCCTGGCCCGAGGACCATATCGCCGGCCTCCTGGCCCGCTACGAGCGGGCCGAGGAGGTGGTGTGGGTCCAGGAGGAGCCCGAGAACCAGGGGCCCTGGGGCTTCGTGCACGGCCGCCTCCACCGGATCCTGCGCAACGACTTCCGCCTGGGCCATGTGAGCAGGGCGGAGGCCGGCAGCCCGGCGACGGGCAGCTCTGCCGTCCACCAGCTGGAGACCGAGGATCTGCTGCAGCGGGCCTTCGCGCCCCTGGCGGTGCCCGTCGACTGACCGCAGGCCGGGCAGGGTCCTCGGTGCCCGCTCCAGGGCCCCGGCCCCCCCTGCCGGCCCGGGGTCACCGGCGCGGGGGCGTGGGGATGGTTGACTACGGGGGAGATGCCACGCCGCCACGTCGTCGTCGACGGTTCCAACATTGCCACCGAGGGACGGTCGCTCCCCAGCCTGGCCCAGCTGGACGAGGCCGTCCGGGCCTTTCAGGCCGAGTTCCCCGACGCCGAGATCACGGTGGTCGTCGATGCCACCTTCGGCCACCGCATCGACGAGTCGGAGCGGGCCTCCTTCCAGGAGGCCGAGGCTCACGGGGAGGTGGTCTCCCCGCCGGCCGGTGCCATCGGGCGGGGTGACGCCTTCCTGCTGCTGATTGCCGAGAAGACCGGCGCCGTGGTCCTTTCCAACGACTCCTTCCAGGAGTTCCACGGGGAGCACGAGTGGCTGTTCGACAAGGGAAGGCTGATCGGGGGCAAGCCGGTCCCCGGGGTGGGCTGGATCTTCACCCCCCGCACGCCCGTGCGGGGCCAGAGGAGCAAGCAGGCCATGAAAGAGGCCCGGATGCACCGGGTGCGCATCGGCTCCAAAGAGGCCTCCCAGCCCATGCCGGTCCCTACCACTCCCCCGCCCCGCCCCATCAGCCCTAAGGGTGGTGAGGCCGTGGGGATCAAGGCCGCCCCGGCCAAGGACGAGAAGGTGCGCAAGGCCATTGCGGCGGCCACCAAGGAGGTGGAGGCTCCCGACTCGACCACGGCCCGTCGCCGGCGCCGCCGGAGAGGAGCCGGACCACCACCCCAGGCCGTGAACGAGCCCCTTGCGTTCATCACCTTCATCGCCGAGCACCCCCTCGGCAGCCAGGTGGAGGGCGAGGTGGAGAGCTTCACCTCCCACGGGGCGTTCATCACCGTGGACGGGGCCAGGGGGTACGTGCCCCTGTCCGGCCTGGGGGACCCGCCGCCGACCAAGGCCAGGGCGGTGCTGAGCAAGGGCGAGCACCGCAGGTTCGTGCTCCAGGCCCTGGACCCCCAGCGGCGGGGCATCGAGCTGGCCCTTCCCGAGTTCGCCCAGGTCGCCGGGACGCCGAGCGAGGAGACGGTGGAGGCCGAGATCGCCGGCAGCGCCAAGCAGCAGAAGCCCAAGCGGGCCAGCGGGGCCAGAGCCAAGGCGGCGGGGACGGAGCCGGCGAAGGGCGCTGCCAAGGAGGCGGGGCGGGAGGAGGAGCCGAGCCGGCCCGCCCCCGAGAAGGCCCCGGCCAAGCGGGCTCCCCGCAGGAAGGCGCCAGCAGAGCCCGAGCCGGGAGGCGGGGAAGGCGGGGGCGAGGCGGCGCCGCCGGGGGAGGGCCCGCCACCGGCCGGCAAGAGGGCCACCCGGCGGACCAGGGCGGCCGCCGCTGAGAAGGAGGGCCCGGAGGGTGCCACCGGCGGGACGGCGGGGACAGGCAGGAAGGCCGTCCCGAAGGCCGGGGGAGCCAGGGCAGCCAGGAAGGCGGGCCAGGAGGCCGGGGCCACCGGGCCGAAGGCCGGTGGGACGGCCCCGTCCGGGCAGAAGGCGGGGAAGGCCCCGGCGGGGCAAAGGGCAGGGAAGGCCCCGGCCGGGCAGAAGGCAGGCGGGAAGGCCACCGCCGCTGACAAGGCCTCCCCCGCTGACAAGGCCTCCCCCGCCGAGAAGGCCCCCGCCGCCAAGCGCTCCCGCACCAAGAAGGCTCCCCCCTCCCCGGAGGGGGAGCCGGCCGAGCCTCCGCGGCCCACCCGCCGGCGCCGGACGCCGGGCCCCGAGGGCGCAGGGGGTTCCTGAGGGGGGGACGGCCCTCGGCCGGTTCCCAACCCGGCGCGCTATGGTCGCCCCCATGCACCCCGGGGACCTACTGCCCCACCGCCCCCCTTTCCTCCTCGTGGACGAGATCGTGGACATCCAGCCCGGCACGGGAGCGAGGGGCCGATGGCACCTGACGGGGAAGGAGGACTTCTTCGCCGGGCACTTCCCGGGACAGCCCACCCTCCCGGGTGTCCTGATGGTGGAGTCCCTTGCCCAGGTGGGGGCGGCAGCCCTCCTCGCCGATGAGCGCTTTGCCGGCTCCCTCCCCCTCTTCGGGGGCATCGACCGGGCCCGGTTCCGGCGTCAGGTCGTCCCCGGTGAGACCCTCGACCTGGAGGTCTCCCTGAGCCATCTGTCGGCCAAGGCCGGCAGGGGGCACGGCCGGGCGGTGGTGGACGGGGCCCGGGCCTGCGAGGTGGACATGCTCTTCGTCATCAGCCGCTGAGGCACCGTGCGCATCGCCACCTGGAACGTCAATTCCCTGAAGGCCCGGCTTCCGAGGGTCGAGGAGTGGCTGGACTACGCCCAGCCCGACGTGCTGTGCCTGCAGGAGACCAAGATGGCCGACGGCGACTTCCCGGCCATGGCCTTCGCCTCCCGGGGGTACGAGGCGGCCCACCATGGCCTCGGCCGCTGGAACGGGGTGGCCATCCTGAGCCGGGTGGGCCTGGAGGAGGTGCGGGCCGGCTTCTCGGGCCAGCTCCCAGAGCAGGTCACCGAGGCCCGCCTGGTCAGCGCCACCTGTGGAGGGGTGAGGGTGGCCAGCCTCTACGTGCCCAACGGGCGGAGCGTGGGCAGCGAGCACTACGAGGCCAAGCTCGCCTGGCTGGACAGCCTGCAGCACCACCTGGAGGAGGCCTGCGACCCGGCGGGGCCGCTGGCCCTGTGCGGGGACTTCAACATTGCCCCCGACGACCGCGACGTCTGGGACCCCTCCTCCTTCCAGGGAGCCACCCACGTGAGCGAGCCCGAGCGCCAGGCGCTGAAGGGGCTCCTCAGCTGGGGCCTGGTGGACGCCTTCCGTACCCGCTACGACCAGGAAGGGCTCTTCTCCTGGTGGGACTACCGGGCCGGCGACTTCCACCAGCACCGGGGCATGCGCATCGATCTCATCCTCCTCACCCGCCCGCTGGCCGAGCGGGTGACCTTCGCCCTCATCGACCGCTTCGCCCGCAAGGGCAAGCAGCCCTCTGACCACGCCCCGGTGCTGGTCGACGTGGCCGACGGGTGGCGCCAGGGCCCGTAGCGCCGCCGGCCCGGGGCTGGGGGCCTCAGCCCGAGGCCATCTGGGCCCGCAGCTTGGCCAGGCCCGAGCTCAGGGCGGAGCGCAGCTCGGCCCGGGAGCAGCCCGTCTCGGCGTGGAGCTCCTTCATGGTGCGCACTGGCCCCCCGCCCACCCCGAAGCGCGCCGCCAGCACCGTGCGCTCCAGCGGGTCCAGCAGCTCCAGGGCCCTGGGTGGCAGGCAGTGGAGGGCCAGCAGGTCCTCGTCCAGGTCGGCTTCCGGGTCCCCCAAGCCCCGGTCCTCGTCGGGGTAAGGCCAACCGTCCTCGGCAGGCCAGATGAAGGTGGTCATGCTCAGTTGTCGCGCCGTCAGGGGCCGGCGTCAACCCGTCCCGCCTACAGCCCCTCCCGCCCGTTGGTGTCAGGCGGAGGCCCGGTAGGGCGCCAGTACCTCCAGCAGGGCCCGGCCGTAGCGGGCGACCTTGACGGGGCCGAGCCCGGGGAGCCCCTGCAGGTCGCCGGGGGTGGAGGGCAGGGCGCTGGCGAGGCCGGCCAGGGTGGCGTCGTGGAGGATCACGTAGGCAGGCACCCCGGAGGCCCGAGCGGTGGCTGCCCGCCAGGCTCGCAGGGCCTCCACCGCCTCGGGGTTGGCGGACCGGGCCAGGGTGAGCGCCGGTGCCTCGCGGGGACCGCCCCGCCCGGTCCCCCCGCTCCGCCGCCCTCGCCTGTGGACCAGGTCCGAGCGCCCTCCCGCAGCTGGGCCCGCTCCCTTGGTGGCCCCCTGCTCCAGGGCCCTTCGGCTGGCGGCCAGCAGGTCGGCCACCTGGGCCCCCGCCGGCGCCCGTGCCAGGGAGGAGCAGACCGACTCCAGCGTGGCCAGGTAGGGGGAGGGGGAGCGCCGGGTGGTCCGCTCACCGAAGGTGCGCCGGCGGGCCCAGGAGCAGTGCAGCTCGGCCTCGGCCCGGGTCAGGGCCACGTAGAGCAACCGGCGCTCCTCCTCGTCGGCCGCCGGGGTGGTGGCGTGGCCGATGGGCACCAGCCCGAGCTCCAGCCCCGCCACCAGGACGACCGGCCACTCGAGGCCCTTGGCCCGGTGGAAGGTGAGGACCTGGACGGCATCGCTCCCCTCCTCCTCCGAGGCCCGGCCCAAGGTGGCGACCAGCCAGGGCTCGAACCCCGCCGCCGTCGCTTCCGGGTCGAGCGACTGGTACTCGCCGGCCAGGCGGGCCAGGCCCAGGAGCAGGTCGGCCCGCTCGTCGCCCGGGTCGCCGGCGGCGCCAGCACCGACCGGGCCCGGAGCCTGCAGGTCCCGGCTCGGGGCGGCCCACTCCGCTGCCTCCTCCCTCAGCTGGGCCGCCACCGCCGTCATGCTGCGGTGAGGCGAGCGGCCCAGGCGGGCCAGGGCCTCCTGCACGACACCCTGGGAGAGAAGCCCTCCTCCGGGAGCCCGGTGCGGTATGCCTGCCGCCTGCAGGGCCTCCTCCAGCAGCGGTATCTGGGCGTTGGTGCGCACCAGGACAGCCATGTCCGACCAGGGACGCCCCGGCCGGTGGGCTTGGCGGGCCCTGCGGGCGATCCCTTCCGCCTCCAGGCGGTCGGAGCCGTAGGGGGTGATGGTGGGCACGGGGCCGTCGGGTCGGTGGGCCCGGAGAGGGGCGCCCCCGCCCCGGGCAGCCCGGCGGCCATGGCTCAGCACGGCCGAGGCCACGGCCAGGATCTGGGGCGAGGAGCGCCAGTTGTCCTCCAGCCTCACCACCTCCGTGCCCGGGAAGCGCTCGGGCATGCGGGTCAGGGCGGTGGGGTCGGCTCCGTTCCATCCGTATATGGCCTGGTGGGGGTCCCCCACCACGCACAGGTCCCGGTTGGAGCCGAGCCAGGCCCTGAGCAGGCGCTCCTGGGCGGGGTTCACGTCCTGGAACTCGTCCACGAACACGTGCCGGAAGCGCCAGCGCTGGGCAGCGGCGAACACGGGGTCGGCCTCGATGGCGCTGGCGCAAGCCACCAGCAGGTCGTCCAGGTCCATGAGGCCCCGTCTGGCCTTCTCTTCCTCATAGGCACGGTAGGCCTCTGCCACCTCCCCGGGGGTGAGCGGGGGGCGCCGGCCCCCGGCGACCGCCGCCGACGGGTAGCCCGCCGGGTCGACCAGGCGGGCCTTGGCCCACTCGATCTCGCCGGCCAGAGCGGCCAGGACCTCGCCCGGCTGGCCTCCCCGGTGATGGCGGGGTAGGACCCGGCCCAGCAGAGCGGACTTGCGCTGGAGGATGGCCGGGGGAGTCCGGCCCTGGTCCGCCCACCGGCGGCGGAGCTGGGCCAGGGCGGCGGCGTGAAAGGTGGCTGCCGCCACCTGGTCCCGCGCCCCCAGCGACAGCAGGCGACGGCGGAGCTCGCCGGCAGCCTTGCGCGTGAAGGTGAGGGCCAGGACATGGGAGGGGCTGGCCGATCCCGAGGCGATCCTCCAGGCGATGCGGTGGGTGAGGACCCGGGTCTTGCCCGAGCCGGCGCCGGCCAGGATGCACAACGGGGCCGCCTCCACCACGACGGCCTGGCGCTGGCTCGGGGTGAGGCCATCGAGCAGCCGGTCGTCCATGGCCCGACCATAGCCAGCCCGCGTTACACCGATGTGGTTTTGGCTCCGGGGCCCCCACGCGACTCGGCCCCAAGTAGCCGGGGATCTCCCCGGTCTCCTCGGGACCGAGCCTCCGGGCTTACCCGGCTCTATGGCGGAACTGCTGTTCCGCTGCAGGGCTAGACGCCCTGACCCAGTGCAACCTCGCCCCGCTCCCGCTCCAGGGGGGCGACCTGTGGCCACCCTCTCCCCGGCGTCCGCTGGGCTGCGTCACGCTGAGCTAGGGGGAGTCTGCACCCTCCCGGTCCCACAGTCAAGGGGCATCGGCCCACTATCGTGACCATCCGCGAGATGCGCACCCCGTTCTCCCGAACCCCATGCTGAGCTCCTTCGACGCTGGTCGGCTCTTCGGCGCCAGGACGGGGTCCCGCCCTCCCTGGGCACTGGCCCTCCACGGTTGGCGGAGGACCCACCGCGACTTCGACTCCGTGCTGGGCCCGGTCCCGGCCACCCCCGGAGCCGGCCCGGAGCCGGCCCTCGATGCCGTTGCCCTGGACCTGCCCGGCTTCGGGGCCAGCCCGCCGCCGCCTGAGGGGTGGGGGTCCGAGGGCTACGCCCGGGCGGTGGTCCCCGTCGTGGAGGCCATGGCGGGGGAGCTGGGCCGGCCGGTGGTGGTGCTGGGCCACTCCTTCGGGGGGAGGGTGGCCGTGCGCCTGGCGGCTGGCTGGCCCTCGCTGGTGGGAGGGCTGGTGCTGACCGGCGTCCCTAGCCTGGCGCAGGTGGGCGGGGGGCCGAGGAGGGCCCCGCTGGCGTTCCGCCTGGCCAAAGGCGCTCACCGCCGTGGGCTCCTTCCCGACGCCACCATGGAGAGGCTGCGCCATCGCTACGGCTCGGCCGACTACCGCCAGGCCAGCGGAGTGATGCGGGAGGTGTTCGTGCACCTGGTCAACGAGGCCTATGACGATGACCTGGCCCGCCTGCCCGGCCCGGTGGAGCTGGTGTGGGGCGAGCATGACACCGAGGTCCCCGTGGAGGTGGCTCGGGCCGCCTCGGCCCTGCTGGACGGACGCGCCCGGCTCACCCTCTGCCCCGGAGCCGGGCACATGACCCCGATCGAGGTGCCCGGTGCTCTCCGCCAGGCCCTCCTCCGCCACCGACCCCGGTGAGCCCCTCGCTGTGGGCCGCTGCCCTCTCGGGCCTGGTGGCCTCGGCCCTGGCCGGGGTGCGGTGGCTGCGGGTCGCCCAGCGCGAGCACTACCTGGCGCCGGCGGGATCGCGCTTCGCCCTGCGCTGGTGGGGGGGCATCGGGTTCAACCGCCTGCTGTGGGTGCTGGCCGCCCTGGCCCTGCTGGTCTCCCTCTCTCAGCCGGCGGTGGAGGTCGTGACGGCGGCCGTGGTGGCGGGGGGGCCGCTCGGGCTGGGGCTGCGGGGCCGCACCGCCAAGCTGGCCTGGACGGCCCGCCTGCGCCGGCTGGCGGCCATTTGGGCCCTGCTGCAGCTCGTGGCCCTGGCAGCGGCAACCGTGGTGGGGGCGGAGGCAGGGGGTGGGGGAGCCCTGATCGGCCTGCTCACCCTGTTCGTGCCGGCCACGGTGGACCTGGCCTGCCTCCTGGCCGCCCCGCTGGAGCGCCGGCTGGTGGCGCCCTACGTGCGCCGGGCAGCGGAGCGGCTGGCCAAGGTGGGCCCCGTCGTGGTGGCCATCACGGGCTCGTATGGCAAGACCAGCACCAAGGGGTACGTGGCCCACCTCCTCGGCACCACCCGCTCGGTGGTCCCCAGCCCGGCCAGCTACAACAACCGGGCCGGTCTGGCCCGGGCCGTCAACGAGCACCTGGCACCGGGGACCGAGGTCTTCGTGGCCGAGATGGGCACCTACGGCAAGGGGGAGATCGCGGAGCTGTGCTCCTGGACCCATCCCAAGGTGTCGGTGATCACCGCCATCGGCCCTGTGCACCTGGAGCGGTTCGGGTCGGAGGACAGGATCGTGGAGGCCAAGTCGGAGATCCTGGCCGGGGCCGAGGTGGCCGTGCTGAACGTCGATGACGAACGGCTGGCGGCGGTGGCGGGGCGGGCGGCGGCATCCGGGAAGCGGGTTTGGCGCTGCTCGGGTACCGACCCCTCCGCCGATGTGTTCGTCGGTCCTGCCGGGGACGAAACGGTCCCTCCTCCTGCTCGTCCTCCCCTTGCAGGGACCGGGGCTGGCGGTCCCATGTGGGCGGTCCTGGTCGGGGGCCGGCCTCTGGGCCGGGTCAGGGCCCGGACCGAGGTGGCACCGACGAACGTGGCGTGCGCCGTGGCGGTGGCCCTCGAGCTGGGTGTCCCCGGGGACGAGGTGGGCAGGCTCCTGCCCTCCTTGCCCGTGGCCGCCCACCGGCTGGCCCCCCTGGAAGGCTCGGGGGGGTTCTCCATCCTGGACGACACCTACAACTCGAACCCCGCCGGTGCCCGCATGGCACTGGCTGCCCTGGCCTCCCTGGACTGCCCGCAGGACGGCCGGCGGGTGCTCGTGACCCCGGGGATGGTCGAGCTGGGCGAGCGCCAGGCCGGGGAGAACCAGGCCCTGGCCGCCCTGGCGAGGGAGGTGGTGAGCGACCTCGTCATCGTGGGCCACACCAACAGGCGCGCCCTCCTGGCCGGGGTGGGGGCCAGCGCCAGGGCCGCCCCCGTGCCTGTGGCGGCCGGGCCCGCCCGGCGCCTGGTGGACCTGGACCCCGAGGCTCCGTTGCCCTCAGGCCCCCGGGTGGTGCTGGTGGCCAACCGGGAGGAGGCGGTGGCCTGGGTGCGCCAGAACCTGGGGCCGGGCGATGCCGTGCTGTACGAGAATGACCTACCCGACCACTTCCCCTGATAACGAGGAGAGATGGGAGACATCGCGGTGATCTTCGGGGGGCCGTCCCCCGAGCATGACGTGAGCGTGCTGACCGGGCTGCAGGCGGCCCGGGCCCTCGGCCCCGGCCCGGCCCGGGTCCGGGGGCTCTACTGGGCCAAGACCGGGGACTGGTTCGAGGTCGATCCCGGGCTCGAGGGGGCCGACTTCGCCGACGGCCCGCCACGGGGTGCCTCCCCCCTCCGCCTGGTGGCCAGCCCCGGGGGGGGTTTCGTGGCCCCGGGCGGGCGCCTGGGAAGGGAGCGGCCGGTGGAGGTGGAGGTGGCCGTGAACTGCTGCCACGGGGGCCCCGGTGAGGACGGCAGCCTGCAGGCCGCCCTGGACCTGGCCCAGGTGTCCTACACGGGGCCCACCGCGGCCGGAGCCGCCCTCGGGATGGACAAGCTGGGCTTCGGCGCCGTGGTGTCGGCGGCAGGGCTTCCCTGCCTGCCCCGGGTGGCGCTGGGCGGGGGGGGCGACCATCCCCCCGGCTGGCCCGGGTTTCCCGGCCCCTACATCGTGAAGCCACGCTTCGGCGGCTCTTCCATCGGTATCGACGTGGTCGAGGACGCCGAGACGGCCCGGGCCCGGCTGGTCGCCAACCCGCACCTGCGCCAGGGGGCCGTCCTGGAGCCCTACCGGCCGGACCTGTACGACCTCCAGGTGGCCGTCCGGACCTGGCCCGAGCTGCAGCTCTCCGCCATCGAGAGGCCCTTGCGCTCCTCCACCGGGGCAGAGATCTACACCTACTCGGACAAGTACGTGGGGGGCCAGGGGATGGCGAGTGCCCCCCGGGAGCTGCCTGCCCGCCTCGGCACCGGCCTGGAGGCCGACCTGCGCCAGGCCGCTCGCCAGGTGGCGGTCCTGGCCGGGGTGAGGGGGGTGGCCCGCCTGGACTTCCTCTCCGACGGCCAGGAGCTCTTCGTCAACGAGATCAACACGATCCCGGGCTCCCTGGCCAGGTACCTGTGGGTGGACCCGCCCCTCGAGTTCGCCCGGCTGCTCGCCGACATGGTCGAGGAGGCGGCCCGGCGCCCCGCCGTCCAATGGACGACGGCGGGAGCGGACGGCAGCGCCCTGCGCTCGGCGGGTACCATCGCCGGCAAGCTGGGCTAGGGGCCGCAGGCCTGAAGCGGCCCCTCATCGGTACGATTCGGGCCGGTGCCGTACCCGATCCGGCTGCTGGACGAGGGGGAGGACGTGGTGGTCGACCTCCGCCCGCACTGGTCCTTTTTGGCCGGCCCGCTCGCCTTCACCCTGGCGGCCATGGCGGGCGCCCTGGCCGGCTTCGTGCTCCCCGCCGTCCCCGGGTGGGGGCTGGAGGCTCTGGGAGTGGTGGTGCTGGCAGGGGTGGCCTGGGTGGCGGCCCGGTACGCCCGGTGGGCCACCACCAGCTTCGTGGTGACCAACGAGCGCGTCATCTGCTCCCGGGGGGTGCTGGTCCGCCAGGGACGGGAGATCCCCCTCAGCCGGGTGGCCGACCTGTCTTACCGCCAGACCCCCGGTGAGCGGCTGGTGGGCTGCGGGACCATCACGATCGAGTCCGGGGGGGAGAGGGGCCAGGCCGTGATGGCCCGGGTGCCGCGCCCGGCCGCCGTCCAGCGCCTGATCTCCACCCAGGTCGAGCGCAGCCGGCGGGCGGGCGCCGGCCCCACCCCGGGGCACCCCGACTTCCTCTCCATCGCCGACCAGATCGAGAGGCTGGACGATCTCTGCCGGCGGGGGATCATCTCCCGGGCCGAGCTCGACGCCAAGAGGGCCGAGCTGCTCCAGCGCTGGTAGCCGCTCAGCGGGGATGGTGGACGAGGGCCCGCCAGGTCCCGGTGATGGGGAAGGACGACACCACCTGCACGGCCTCCAGCAGCCAGGCCAGTACCTCTTCGTGAGGCGTAGCGGCGGGGAGCCTGGCCACCAGGCCGGCCCGGGGCCGGTCCTGCACCAGGCGCCATCCCGGGGGAAGGGCCAGGCCCGCCCGGACCAGGAGCGACCGCACCGTGTCCGGGCGCCCGTGCTGTATCCCGACCGTGGCGGGCTCGGCCTGCGGCCCCCGGCGCCTGCCGGGTGCCCAGGTGGCCAGGGTGAGCTCCGGGGGACGGCGCTCGAACAGGGACACCAGGGCGCTGGGGCGCCGGGGCGGGACCCCCCTCACCTCGGGCTGGAAGTTGACCCAGCCACCGGCCCGCTCCTCCAGCCAGGCCATCCGGGTGACGACCTCCCCCAGGTCGGGTGGGCGGAACTCGATGACCTCGGGGACCCGCTTCACGCCTGGCACCCGGCGGGCTCCATGGGGAGAGGCTAACTCCCCGCTAACCTGACTCCCCCATGGTGAGCGGAGGACCAGCGGCCCAGCGGTGGGCCGAGCAGCTGGCCTCCTGGGCCATACCCGAGGAGATACTGGCCCGGGCCCCGGAGTCTCCGTGGGGCTTCCCCCCCGAGCTGTTCGCCGCCCCCGACCAGCCCCCCGACACTCCCTCCCGCCGGCGGGCCCTGGAGGCCCTCCCCGAGGGAGGCTCGGTGCTGGACGTGGGGGCAGGCGCCGGTGCTGCCGGCCTGGCCCTGGTCCCTCCGGCGGGGAGGCTGACGGCGGTGGACCAGAGCGCCACGATGCTCGAGGCGCTGGTGGCCAAGGCCGGGGCCCGGGGTGTGGAGGCCCAGACGGTGACGGGCACCTGGCCCGAGGTGGCCGGCCAGGTGGGCCCGGCCGACGTGGTCGTCTGCCACCATGTGCTCTACAACGTGGCCGACGCCGCCCCCTTTGTCGCCGCCCTCACCGAGCATGCCCGGCGCCGGGTGGTCGTGGAGATCACCACCGCCCATCCCCAGGCGGGGCTCAACCACCTGTGGCGCCACTTCCACGGCCTTGACCGGCCCGAGGGCCCCGGTCTGGAGGACGCCATCGCTCTCCTCAGGGAGGCGGGTGTCGAGCCCGGTGCGGAGCGCTTCGAGCGGCCACCCCGGGCGGGTGACCTGGACCGCCGGTCGCACGTGGCCTTCGTCCGGCGCCGCCTGTGCCTGGACCCGAGCGCCGACCCCGAGGTGGACCGCCTCCTCCCCCCGGGGGCGGGCCTGCCTGCCACCGAGGCGGCCTGCCTGTGGTGGGACGTGGCTCCTTGACCGCCTGGTCAAGCTAAGGCCAGCATCTGGCATGCCCCGCGCTCTGGTCAACGGCATAGAACTGGAATACGAGCTGACGGGTCGGCCCACCGACCCGGCCATGCTCTTGATCATGGGGCTGTCGGCCCAGATGGTGTGGTGGGAGGACAGCTGGTGCCAGGCCCTGGCCAGCCGGGGGTTCCAGGTGGTGCGCTTCGACAACCGCGACGTGGGGCTGTCCACCAAGCTGGACGGTGGACCTGCCCCTGACATCGCCGCTCTCATGAGCGGCGACCCGTCCTCTGCCCCCTACCGGCTGGAGGACATGGCCGAGGACGCCGCCGGGCTGCTCGATGCCATCGGGGTGGAGCGGGCCCATGTGGTGGGGGCATCCATGGGGGGCATGATCGCCCAGGCCCTGGCCGTGGCCCACCCGGAGAAGGTCGCCAGCCTGTGCTCGGTCATGTCCACCACCGGCGCCCGGGGCGTGGGCCAGCCCAGCCCGGAGGCCATGGCGGTGCTCCTGCGCCCCCCGGCCACGGACTGGGAGAGCTACCTGGCGGGCTCCCTGGCCTCGGCGGCGGTCATCGGGTCCCCTGCCTACCCTCCCGACCCCGAGAGGCTGAGGGCCCGGGCGCAGAGGTGCTGGCAGCGCGGCTACCACCCCCAGGGCGTCGTTCGCCAGCTGGCCGCCATCCTGGCCTCGCCCGACCGCACGGAGGCCCTGGCCCGGGTCAGGGTGCCCACCCTCGTGATACACGGGGAAGCCGACCCCCTGGTGACCCCCAGCGGGGGGGAGGCGACGGCCAGGGCCGTTCCCGGTGCCCGGCTCATGCTGGTTCCGGGCATGGGCCATGACCTCCCCCCCGAGCTCTGGGACCGGATCATCGACGCCATCGTGGACAACGCCCGGCGGGCCGAGCCGACCCAGGCGGAGCGGGCGGGTTGAGCGGGCCGCTGGCCGGGCTCAGGGTGGTGGAGGTGGCGGGCATCGGCCCCGGGCCCTTTGCCGCCATGATGCTCGCCGACATGGGGGCAGAGGTGCTCCGGGTGGACCGGGCCTCCTCGGTCCCCGCCGGCGGGCCGGATACCCCCTCCGCCGACCTCCTGGCCCGCGGCCGTCGCTCGGTGGGCGTGGACCTCAAGCACCCCGAGGGCGTGGCGACCGTGCTCCGGCTGGTGGAGCGGGCCGACGGCCTCATCGAAGGCTTCCGGCCCGGGGTGGCGGAGCGGCTGGGGATCGGGCCCGAGCCCTGCCTGGCCCGCAACCCCCGGCTGGCCTACGGGCGGATGACGGGCTGGGGCCAGGACGGCCCGCTGGCCGGGGCCGCCGGGCACGACATCGACTACATCGCCCTGGCCGGTGTCCTGGGCGCCATCGGCAGGGCGGGGGAGCGCCCGGTCCCGCCCCTCAACCTGGTGGGCGACTTCGGCGGGGGAGGGATGCTGCTGGCCTTCGGGATGGTGTGCGCCTTCCTCGAGGCGGCCCGCTCCGGCAAGGGCCAGGTGGTCGATGCCGCCATGGTGGATGGGGCCGCCCTGCTCACCACCATGATCCACGGGCTGAGGGCCATGGGCCTGTGGAGAGACGAGCGGGGCACCAACCTCCTCGACACCGGAGCCCACTTCTACGAGGTGTACGAGACGGCCGACGGGGGCCACGTCGCCGTAGGGGCCATCGAGCCCCGGTTCTACGCCGAGCTGGTGCGCCGGAGCGGGCTGGAGGAGGAGGACCTCCCCCCCCAGATGGACCGGGCGGCCTGGCCCCGGATGAAGGAGCGCCTGGCCCAGGTGTTCCGCTCCCGGACGAGGGACGAGTGGTGCCAGCTGATGGAGGGCTCGGACGCCTGCTTCGCCCCCGTGCTGTCGATGGCAGAGGCGCCGGGCCACCCTCACAACCGGGCCCGGGGCACCTTCGTGGAGGTGGGCGGGGTGGTGCAGCCGGGGCCCGCTCCCCGCTTCAGCCGGACACCCGGCGAGGTGGGGGCTCCGCCGGCCCACGCCGGCCAGCACACGGACGAGGCTCTCGCCGACTGGGGCTTCAGCGCCGCCGACCTGGCCCGGCTGCGCCGGGTGGGTGCTCTGGCCTGACCGGCGGCGGTGACCCCCTCCCTGTACCTGGGAGCCACGCCGGCGGGGTGGGCGTGGGCCCCTCCCGAGGCCCACCTCCTGGTGCTGGGACCGCCCCGGTCGGGCAAGACCTCGTCCCTCGTCATCCCCAACGTCCTGGCCGGGGGAGGGCCGGTGGTCTCCACCTCCACCAAGCCCGATGTGCTGGCTGCCACCCTCGCCCACCGGAGCCGGTCCGGGGAGTGCTGGCTGTTCGACCCCACCGGAGAGGTGGGGGTCCCGGCCGGCGTGAGGGCCCTGCGGTGGTCGCCCGTCCCGGCCTCGGCCCGCTGGGAGACGGCCCGGCTGGTGGCGCGCCGGCTGGTGGCCACCTCCTCCTCCGGCCGGGGCACCCTCGACGCCGACCACTGGAAGGGCCGGGCCGAGGCCCTGCTGGCGCCGCTTCTCCATGCCGGGGGAGTGTGCGGGGCCTCCATGGAGGACGTGAGCCGGTGGGTGAACCGCAGGCAGGTCTCTCCCGCCGAGGCGGTCCTCGGTGAGCAGGGCTCGCCGCTGGCCGCGGACGTGCTGGCGGGGGTCACGGACTGCGAGGACCGTGAGCTGTCGGCCATCTTCTCCACCGCGGCGCAGGCCATCTCCGCCTACCAGACCGATGCCGCCCTGGCCACCACCCGCCGGCCCAACTTCGAGCCCGGGGCCTTCGTGCGCTCGCGGGACACGGTCTACATATGCGCTCCCTCGGGGTCCCAGGACCTGGTGGGGCCGCTGGTGGTGTCCTTGCTCGAAGAGGTGTGCTCAGCCGCCTACCGTGCCGCCGGGGAGGCGGGTTCCCGCCCCGTCCCTCCGGCCGTGGTGCTGGCCCTGGACGAGGTGGCCAACATCGCCCCCCTCCCCAGCCTCCCCCGCATCGTCTCGGAGGGCGGAGGCCAGGGGGTGCTGGTGCCGGCCTGCTTCCAGGACCTCTCCCAGGCCCGGGACCGCTGGGGCCCGGCCGCTGCCGGCGGCTTCCTCAGCCACTTCCGGGCCAAGCTGATCCTCCCCGGGCTGGGGGAGGCCAGGATCCTGGAGGCCCTGTCGGCCCTTTGCGGTGACCTGGACGTCCCTGTCCGCTCGGTCAGCCGCTCGGGCCGCTGGTGGCAGCGGGGTGGCCTCAGCTCCACCACGACGTGGTCCACCAGGCGCCAGCCCCGGGTGCCGGTCGCAGCCCTGAGCCAGGGAGTCCGGGGCCGGGCCGTCTACCTGGAGGCGGGGCGCCCCCCGGCCTCGGTCCGCCTCACGCCCAGCCATGCCTCCCCGCCCTGGAGGGACCTGGTGGCGGCCCCTGAGGGCAGGACACGGGTGCGGGAGGGCCGGCGCCGCCCGGACGGGGACGGGGTGGGCCTGTCCCGTTGAGCGAGGGCCCGGTGGCCGGCGGGTGCCGCCTCTCGGGCGCCCTGCTCAGCGGGTCAGGGCGGAGACGTCGATGACCAGGAAGGCCACCACCAGGGCCATCACCATCAGGTAGACGGCGGTGACGGGCCAGCGCCAGCGGTGGTCGGCCAGCCAGAACCTCCTGATGCCCACCACGTCGAACACCAGGGCCAACAGGCCGAGGGGGACACCCACGTCGGGCCCCACGCTGGCCGCCCCCTGGACCACGAGGCTGATGACGGGCAGGACCACGTAGGTGGCCAGGCAGCGGCTGGCGGAGAGGACGATGGAGGTGCTGAAGAGCCGTTCGGCCTGGGCCTGGCCCACGGTCAACCGGTCATCACGCACCCGCAGCACCCGGCGGGCCCAGCGGTCAGGGGCCGGCCGCGTGGGAGGTCCGCCAGCCGGCGGGCGGGGGGCGGCGGGGGCTTGCACCACGAGACCCAAGCTAGGCGCCGGGGCGGGCTGTCTCCACGCGGCGGGCGGTGGTGGACCGTGGGGAGAGGCGCCCAGGGATGCCCTCGGGCCCCCTAGAGCTTGACCACCGGGCAGGTGAGGGTCCGGGTGATGCCCTCTATGAGCTGGAGCCGGCTCACGATCAGCTTCCCCAGCTCGTCCACCGAGTTCGCCTCGGCCCGGACGATCACGTCATAGGGGCCGGTGACGTCCTCAGCGGTGACCACACCCTCGATCCTGCTCACCTCACCGGCGACCTGGGCCGCCTTGCCCACCTCGGTCTGGATAAGCACGTATGCCGTCACGGCGTCGCTCACTATGCCTCCTCATGCTCTCCAGCCCGCATGGTAAGCGAAACGGCCCTGGCCCGCCCAATGGGCGGCGGGGCGCACCCTCTTAACCGCGCAGGGGCCCTCCGGCGCCCAGGGTGAGCGCCGAGACGCCCACCAGCACCGCCCCCACCAGCGCCGGCACCAGGGTCATGGTGAGCGAGCCCGACACATCCGAGGCCACCCCACCCAGCACGGGAAGGGCGAAGGCCAGGGTGTAGCCCACGCTGAACATCCCCGCTGACAGGCGGGCCACCTCCTCCCGGCCGGCCCACACGGGGGCCAGGGCCAGGGTGAGGAGCAGGAGGAGCGAGGAGGAGAAGCCGATGGCGACCACGGGGGCCAAGAGCACGGGTGGGGGGGCGGCCAGGAGGCCCACGGACGCCACCAACAGGATCCCGCCCAGGCCCAGGAGGGGCCAGCGGGGCCCCACGAGGCGGCGGGAGAGGAGGAGGAGGAGGATGGAGGCTGGCAGCTGGCTCACGTTGAGGGCGGCGAGGGTGGGGCTCACGAGGCCGGGGCTCCCCAGAGCGTGGAGGTAACCGGGCAGGAAGGTGTTGGTGGCGAAGTAGGCCGCCGAGGCCCCTCCCTGCACCAGGCCCAGCTTCCACACCCGGGAGTCCCCCAGGTCGGGCCAGGAGGTGGTGGCCTGCGCCGGAGCCGGTGGGCCGGCGGGCCGAGGGGTGCCATCCTCGGCCGGGGCGGCCCCCGCCTCCCCCCGCCCCGCCAGGGGAGGGGGCTCGGCCCGCCTGGTCACCCAGGCGGCCAGCCCGGCTGCCAGGGCCACGGGTGCTGACCACACCGCCAGGCTGGCCTCCCAGGAGCCGGTGTGGGGCAGGACGGCGGGCAGGGTTATCGAGGCGGCCAGGGCCTCGCCCACGAGGAGCCCGTTGCCGTAGAGGGCCGTGGCCGGCCCCACCGCCCCCGGGAGCCACTGGCGCACCAGGGTGGGCAGGGCCGGCTGGAGGACCGCTATCCCCACTCCCATGGCGAAGGTCATGGCGAACAGCACGGCGGTGTCGGCCCCCGCCCCCCGGAGGGCGCCGGCCAGGGCCACCGTGACCAGGCCCACCAGGAGGGCCCGGCTGGCACCCAGGCGCCCGATGATGGCCGACCCCAGCACCGAGGCCAGGCCCAGCAGCAGGACCGGGAGGTTCGTGAGGGCCCCGACCGCGGCCCGGTCCAGCCCCAGGTCCGCGCTCACCAGGGGCAGCAGGGGGGGCAGGGCGAGCAGCGTCACCCGCAGGTCCATCCCCGCCAGCCACAGCAGCGCCAGGCGGCCGGCGGACCCCGCCCGCGCCTTGGTCCTCACCCACCGCACGCTAGGGGTTGGCGGAGGGCCCCCTGGGCAATCGGTGAAACGGGGCGGGGGAGCCCGCCGCTGGGAGGTTCCTATGCTCGCCTCGTGCCCTGGGAGCGCCTCGCCCGCCTGCTGGCTTGCCCGGTGGACGGCTCGGCGATGGAGCCGGCCGGCGGGGAGGTCCGGTGCCAAGCCGGTAGCCACCGCTTCGGGCCCGGCCCCTCGGGCTTCCTGCACCTGGCGGCTGCGGGGAGCCCCGCCCTCCGCCTGGAGACGACGAGCGATTCCTGCGCCCGCATCCAGGAAGGGGCGGGACGCCGCCTCTACGACGCCTACCTGCGGCCCTGGCTGGACCGGGTGGGTGCCCGGCGGGTCCTCGACGCCGGTTGCGGGATCGGCCTGGGCGTGGAGGCCATGCGGGCCGACGGCCTGGAGGCGGTGGGCCTGGACGTGGCCTCCGTAGCCACCCGCTGGGCCCAGCTCGGCCACGACCCCGAGGGCTTCGTGGTGGGCGACCTGGGCCGGCTCCCCATGAAGGCGGGCACCTTCGACGCCGTCTTGGCCCTCGGGGTCATCGAGCACGTCGGCACCACCACCGGGCACCTCACCCTGGCCCCGGGCTGGTGGCAGGCCAGGGTGCGGTTCTGCTCCGAGCTGACCCGGGTGACCAGGCCGGGGGGGCGCATCCTCGTGGCCTGCCCCAACCGCCGCTTCCCCCTCGACGTCCAGCACGGGCCCAACGACGGCCAGACCACCGCTCCCCGCCGGGCCTGGCTGTTCGAGCGGACGGGGGTCAACCTCCATCCCGTGTGGGGGCCCTACCACCTCGCCTCCTACGGCGACCTCCGCCGGTGGTTCGGCCCGAGGCCGTTGCGGCCCCTCCCCCTGGCCGGCTACTTCGGCTTCTCCTCCCTCGATCGGGCCGGGCTGCCCGCCCTGGCCAAGCGGGTCCTCGGCTCGGCCCTGGCCCGCTTCCCCCCGCCGCTCCTCGGGACCGCCCTCAACCCCTACGTCCTGGCCGAGGTCGAGGTCTGAGGGCCCGGCTAGGGGGTCCCCTTCCCGGCCGCGGCCAGCAGGGCCTCGACCGAGGAGGGGTTGGCCAGGGTGCCGAGGTTCACCACCTTGCTGGCGTCCTCGCCGGCCAGGAGGCGCTTGACGGGAACCTCCAGCTTCTTTCCCGACAGGGTCCTCGGGACCTCGGGGACCTGGACCATCTCGTCGGGCACGTGGCGGGGGGAGAGGGCGGAGCGGATGGCCCCGGCGATGCGGCGGCGCTGGGCGTCGTCAAGCACCCTCCCCTCGGCCAGGACCAGGAAAAGAACCAGCCGGCCCTCGCCGGCGCCGGCGCCGGAGGTGTCGACGACCAGGCTGTCCACCACCCCCTCCACCTGCTCCACGACCCGGTAGAACTCTGCGGTGCCCATGCGGACCCCGCCCCGGTTGAGGGTGGAATCGGAGCGGCCCGTGATCACCACGGTCCCCCGGGGGGTGAGCCGGGCCCAGTCGCCGTGGCGCCACACGCCGGGGAAGGTCGAGAAGTAGCTCTCCCGGTACCGGCTGCCGTCCTCGTCCCCCCAGAACCCCACGGGCATGCAGGGCATGGGGGCGGTTAGGACCAGCTCCCCGATCTGGTCCACCACCGGCTTCCCCGACTCGTCGTAGACCTCCACGGGGGCACCCAGGCCCCGGCACTGGCACTCCCCGGCGTAGACGGGCAGGAGGGGGCAGGAGGCTACGAAGGCGGTGCAGACGTCGGTCCCTCCGCTCACCGACCCCAGCACGAGGTCGGACCCCACGTGCTCGTAGACCCACTCGAACCCCTCGGCGGGGAGGGGGGCCCCGGTGGAGCCCACCCCCCGAAGGCGGGAAAGGTCGTGGTGGCGGCCGGGGTCGGTCCCGCTCTGGCGCTGGGCCAGGATGTAGGGGGCGCTGGTGCCGAAGTAGGTGATCCCCGCCCGCTCGGCCAGCTCCCAGAGGGCCTCGGGCCCGGGGTGGACGGGGCTGCCGTCGTAGAGGACCAGGGTGGAGCCCGTGAGCAGCCCGCTCACGAGGAAGTTCCACATCATCCAGCCGGTCGTGGTGAACCAGAAGAACCGGTCGTCGGGGCCCAGGTCGGCCTGGAGGGCCAGGTACTTCAGGTGCTCGATGAGCATGCCACCGTGCCCGTGGACGATGGCCTTGGGCAGGCCCGTGGTCCCCGACGAGTAGAGGACCCAAAGGGGATGGTCGAAGGCCACCGGTTCGGGCTCGGGAGGGGTGGGGGCGGCCAGGAGGTCGGGCCAGCCGAGGGCCCGGCCTCCCCCTTCCACCAGTTCGGCCTTCCTTCCTCCCAGGTAGCCCACCGTGACGGTGGCGGCCAGGTCGGGCAGGCCGGAGGCGATCCGGCCGGCGACAGCCCTCCGGTCCCGGTCCACCCCGCCGTAGCGGTAGCCGTCCACGGTGAGGAGGACCTTGGGCCGGATCTGGGTGAAGCGGTCCAGCACGCTCTCGGCACCGAACTCCGGGGCGCAGCTGGACCACACCGCCCCCAGGGTGGCCGTGGCCAGGAAGGCCACCAGGGTCTCGGGGATGTTGGGCAGGAAGGCCGCCACCCTGTCGCCCTTGCCCACCCCCAGCCGGCGCAGCCCGGCGGCGGCCGCGCCCACCTGGTCGCCCAGCTCGCCATAGGTGAGCGTGACGGGTCCCCGCGTCTCGGACCAGGCCGACACGGCCAGGTGGTCCGGTGGATGGCCGAGGGCCCGCTGGGCGTAGTTGAGCCGGGCCCCCTCGAACCAGCGGGCCCCCGGCATCTCCCGCCCGGAGAGGACCCGCTCGTAGCCTCCGAAGGCGCCCAGCCCGCTGAACTCCCAGACCGAGCCCCAGAACCCGGGGAGGTCGTCGACCGACCAGCGCCACAGGTCCTCGTAGCCCTCGAAGCGCCGCCCCAGGTGGTCGGCCAGCCAGCCGAGGAAGGCGGTCAGCCGGGCCCGCTCCCTCACGGCCGCCGGGGGTTCCCACAGCATGCGGCCCTCTGCTCCCATGGGACAGGTGTAGCGCCGCGGCTCGCAGCGGGCAAGACCCGCCCCCGGACGGCCCCGCTCCGGGGTGGCCCGAACCCTTGGCCCGGCGGCCCCGGCATGGCGGTGGCCCGGGAGCGGGAACAACTAGGGTCAAGAACCTCGGCCCGCCGGTACGGCGGGCCTGAAGGGAGGTCGAGACGATGCCGCGCACAGGCAACGGGGCCGGGCGCTGATGGCAGGTGTCATGCAGTCGCCCGGGCTCCTGAGAGGGGGCGAGAGGCCGCCGGCCGGCGGCGAGGAGTACCCGGCCGAGGAGCTGATAGAGGACTACCGCTTGGCGTGCATCTCCCGGTCCCTCGACGACCGCGAGATCATCCTGCAGAAGCAGAGCCGCGTCTTCTTCCAGATCTCGGGGGCCGGGCACGAGGCGCTGCTGCTGGGCCTGGCCCGGTACCTGCGCCCGGGCTACGACTGGTTCTTCCCCTACTACCGGGACCGGGCCCTCATGCTCGGCCTCGGGGTCACGCCCACCGAGATCCTGCTGGAGGCGGTGGGGTCGGCCGCCGACCCGGCCTCAGGGGGACGCCAGATGCCCTGCCACTGGGGCTACCGGGACAAGAACGTGGCCACGTCGTCCAGCCCCACCGGTACCCAGTGCCTGCCGGCGGTGGGCTGTGCCGAGGCGGCCCGCTACATCTCCCGCCGGCCCGACCTGGTGGGCTGCCGGGCGGAGGGGGACGAGGTTACCTACGTGTCCCTGGGCGAGGGAGCGACCTCGGAGGGGGAGTTCTGGGAGAGCCTCAACACCGCCTGCACCCTCCACCTCCCCGTGCTGTTCGTGGTGGCGGACAACGGGTACGCCATCTCCGTCCCCTCGTCGGACCAGGCGCCGGCGCCCGTGCACGAGCTGGCCCGGGGCTTCCGGGGCCTGGCCATCCACGACCTGGACGGCCGGGACTACTTCCAGGTGAGGGAGGTGGGCTCGGCGGCCATCGCCCGGGTGCGGGCCGGCGAGGGACCGGGGCTCATCCATGCCAGGGTCACACGCCCCTACTCCCACTCGGCGGCCGATACCCAGAGCAAGTACCGCACGCCCGAGGACCTGGCCGACGAGGCCCTCCACGACCCCATCCTGTTGATGGAGCAGGCCCTCGTGGCGAGGGGGATCCTCGACCCCGACCAGGTGGCGGCCATCCGGGCCGAGGCCAAGGCGGTGGTGGGCCGGGCCGCGGCTGAGGCCCTGGCTGCTCCCCGCCCCGACCCGGCCACCGTGACCGACCACGTGTACGTGCTGCCCCCGGCCCCCGACCCTGGGCCCGAGGACCGGGAGCCCGACCCCGCCCTGGCCGGGAGCGGGTCCCCACCGGCCGGGGAGGCGGTGGTGGCCTTGGGCGAGGCCATCCGGCGCACCCTGCACGAGGTCATGGCCGCCGACGAGCGGGTCCGGGTGTTCGGGGAGGACGTGGCCGACGCCAGGGAGGCGGTCCTGGCCCAGGTGGAGGGCAAGGGAGGGGTGTTCGGCACCACGCTCGGCCTGCAGCGGGAGTTCGGGCTGGCCCGCTGCTACAACACCCCCCTGGCCGAGGCCAACATCGTGGGCCGAGCGGTAGGCCAGGCCCTCCGGGGCCTGAGGCCCTGTCCCGAGATCCAGTTCTTCGACTACATCTGGCCGGCCATGAGCCAGATCAAGTCCGAGGCGGCCACGGTGAGGTGGCGGTCGAACGGGGCCTTCACCTGCCCCGTGGTGATCCGGGTCCCGATCGGGGGCTATCTCACAGGGGGCGCCATCTGGCACTCACAGTGCGGAGAGTCCATCTTCACCCACGTGCCCGGGCTCCTCGTCGCCTTCCCGTCCCGGGCCCGGGACGCGGCCGGCCTCCTGCGCTATGCCTTCCGTTGCGAGGACCCCGTGCTGTTCCTCGAGCACAAGCACCTCCTGCGCCAGCCCTACACCCGGGGGGAGACGGGAGGCCCGGAGCACGTGGTCCCCTTCGGCCGGGGGCGCTATGTGACCCACGGCCAGGACGTGACCGTGGTCACCTGGGGGGCCACGGTGGAGCGGTCCCGGCAGGCAGCCCTGCAGGTGGCCGACGACGTATCGGTGGAGATCATCGACCTGCGCACCCTCATCCCCTGGGACCAGGAGCTGGTCGCCTCGTCCGTGGCCAGGACCGGCCGGGTCCTGGTGGTGCACGAGGACGTCCTCACCTCCGGGTTCGGAGCCGAGGTGGCGGCATGGGTGTCGGAGCACTGCTTCGCCGAGCTGGATGCCCCCGTCCGGCGCATCGGGGCCAAGGACTGCCACGTCGCCTACGAGCCCACCTTGGAGCGGGCCATCCTGCCCCAGGTCCCTGACATCGCCAGGGCGCTGGAGGAGCTGGCCACCTACTGAGCCGGGGCCCTTCTCAGGTCTGGCGGGGCGGTGGCTCGATGGGGACGGGCTCCACGGCGTCCACCACCTCGAAGCCGAGGATGGCGCCGTAGAAGTAGAGCTCGGCCTCGAGGCAGCGCTGCACCGTCTCGGCCCTCCGGAAGCCGTGCTGCTCGCCCTCGAAGGCCAGGTAGGCATGGGGTATGCCCCTCTCCCGCAGGGCCGCCACCATGGCCTCGGCCTGGTTGGGCGGGACCACGGGGTCCTCCAGCCCCTGGAAGACTATGAGGGGGCAGGAGAGCTGGGCGACATGGTGGACGGGCGAGCGCTCCCAGTAGGTGCGCTCCGCCTCCGGCCAGGGGCCGATGAGCCCGTCCAGGTAGCGTGACTCGAACTTGTGGGTGTCGGCGGCCAGAGCGGCGGCGTCGGCCACCCCGTAGTAGCTGGCCCCCGCGGCGAACACGTCCCTGAAGGTGAGGGCGCAAAGGGTCGTGTACCCACCGGCGCTCCCGCCCCGGATCGCCAGCCGGTCCCCGTCCACCTCGCCCCTGTCGGCCAGGTACCGGGCGGCGTTCACGCAGTCGTCGACGTCCACGATCCCCCAGGCGCCCTTGAGGCGCTGGCGGTACTCGCGTCCGTAGCCGGTGCTGCCTCCGTAGTTGACGTCCACCACGGCGATGCCCCGGCTGGTCCAGTACTGGATGGCCAGGTCGAAGGCGCTGGAGGTGGCAGCGGTGGGGCCACCGTGGCTCATCACCACCAAGGGTGGCCGCTCGTCCTCCGGTCCCCGATGGCTGGCGCTGGCCGGCCGGTAGTAGAGGGCATGGGCGCTGCGGCCACCGGTTGTCGGGTACTCGATCGGATCGGGTTGGGCCAGCCCCGCTGGGTCGAGGTCGAGGTGGCGGCTCCTGGCCAGCACCCTGGCCGACCCGGGCTCGCCACCGCCCAGGGGGATCTCCACGACCTCACGAGGGGTCCGGGGGTCGGCGCCCAGGTAGGCCACCCCCCTGGAGGTGGCCCGGACGTGGGAGATGGAGGAGTGCGGGATGCTGAGCTCGGTAAGGGAAGCCTCGCCGGCGCCGGGGTCGAGCAGGCCGAGATGGCCCAGGCCCGCCTGCGACCAGCTGCAGGCGATCCGGCCGTCGGGAAGGTGGGCGTAGGTGGACTGGCCGAACACCCACTGGGGCAAGGCGAACTCGGCCTCCCGGGCGGTGAGGGCATGGGGCCCTTCCCCGTCCAAGCGGTCCAGGTACAGGTTCCACCAGCCGCTGTCCCGGTCGCTCACGTAGGTGAGGCTCCCGTCCGGTGCCCATTCGGGCTGGAAGACCGATTCCTCCGGTCCGCCCCCCACCATGCGGGCACCGTCCAGCGAAGGCCCGTCCAGGTCCGCCACCCACAGCTCGGTCCCGTCCCAGGGCATGCGGGGGTGGTCCCAGCAGGTCCAGGCCAGACGGCGGCCGTCGGGGCTCACCCTGGGGAAGGAGTAGAAGTCCCGGCCCGTGGCCAGCACGCGCTCCTCCCCGCCGCCCTCGCCCGTGGGCAGGGCCACCAGCTCGTTCACCACCTGGGTGGCGGCCGGTCCGTAGTGGGACTCCCGGACGCAGACCAGCCAGCGGCCGCCGGGGACCATGCAGGCGTCGGCGAAGCGGACCGAGAGCGTGCCGGGCCGGCGCTCCTCCGCCGGGGCGGTCAGGGCGACGGGGGCGCCAGCCCCCGGGTCCAGGCGCCACAGGCGCTGGTCGGAGAAGTTGGAGAAGAACACCACCCCAGCCGCCACCAGGTAGGCCCCGCCTCCGTACTCATGGGCCCTGGTGCGCACGGACCACGGTGCGGGTGTCACCTCCTCGGGCTGGGACGGCGATCCTTGGCTCTCGTCCCCGCCCTCAGCCGCCAGCCGCATGAGCGCCACCCGGCCCCCCTCCTGGGGCCGGCTCTCCAGCCAGTAGAGGGTCGACCCATCGACCTGGAGGGCGTCCCAGCGGCGGGCCCCGGCCGCCACCATGGCAGCGCCTATGGGGGACGGCCAGGAGCCGTGAGGCGCGACGGCACGGGGGCCGGTGGAAGGCATCGCCGGCCTACTTGTCCAGGCGCTGGGAGAGCGCCTCCAGCTCCTCGGCGAGCTCCGCCGGCAGGTGGGCTCCGAACCGCTCGAAGTGCTCCCTTATGAGCGGCACCTCGGCCCGCCACTCGCCGGTGTCGACGCGCAGCAGCTCCTCCATGTCCTCCTTGGGCACGTCGAGCCCGCTGGTGTCGATGGCCCCGGGGGCGGGGACCAGGCCCACGGGGGTCTCCACCGCCTCGCCCCTGCCTCCGCAGCGCTGGAACACCCACTCCAGGACCCGGCTGTTCTCGCCGAAGCCGGGCCAGAGGAACCGGCCCTCGCTGTCCTTGCGGAACCAGTTGACGTAGAAGATCTTGGGCAGCTTGTCCGGCGTGGTCGCCCGGCCCACCTCCAACCAGTGGCCGAAGTAGTCACCCATGTTGTAGCCGCAGAAGGGCAGCATGGCGAAGGGGTCACGCCTCAGGTTGCCCACCTTGCCGGCGGCCGCAGCAGTTGTCTCCGAGGCCATGATCGATCCCAGGAACACCCCGTGGCGCCAGCTGGTGGACTCCACGATGAGGGGCACCACTGAGGCCCTCCGCCCCCCGAACAGGATGGCCGAGATGGGGACCCCGGCCGGGTCCTCCCACTCTGGAGCGATGGCGGGGTCCTGGCTGGCCGGGGCGGTGAAGCGGGCATTGAGATGGGACGCCGGCGTCCCCGAGGACGGTGTCCAGGGCTGGCCCCTCCAGTCCGTGAGGTGGGCGGGTGGCTCCTCGGTCATCCCCTCCCACCACACGTCGCCGTCGTCGGTGAGGGCGGTGTTGGTGAAGATGCAGTTGCCGTCCAGGGTCAGCATGGCATTGGGGTTGGTCTTCATGCTGGTGCCGGGAGCCACGCCGAAGAAGCCCGCCTCCGGGTTGATGGCGTAGAGCCGGCCGTCGGGACCGAACTTCATCCAGCAGATGTCGTCACCCACCGTCTCCACCTTCCATCCGGGAAGGGTGGGGACCAGCATGGCCAGGTTGGTCTTCCCACACGCCGACGGGAAGGCACCCGTGACGTAACGCGTCTCCCCCTCAGGGGAGGTCAGCTTCACGATCAGCATGTGCTCCGCCAGCCAGCCGTCATCGCGAGCCATGACCGAGGCGATGCGCAGGGCCAGGCACTTCTTGCCCAGGAGGGCGTTGCCCCCGTACCCCGAGCCGTAGGACCAGATCTCGCGCGTCTCGGGGAAGTGCACGATGTACTTGTTGTCGGGGTCGCAGGGCCAGGCCACGTCCTGCTGGCCCGGCTCCAGAGGGGCGCCCACGGAGTGCAGGCAGGGGACGAAGTCCCCGTCGTCCCCGAGCACGTCCAGGGCAGCCTGGCCCATGCGGGTCATGATCCGCATGTTCACCGCCACGTAGGCAGAGTCGGTGCACTGGACCCCGATGTGGGCGATCGGGGACCCGAGGGGTCCCATGGAGAAGGGAATTACGTACATGGTGCGCCCCCGCATGGAGCCCCGGAAGAGCCCGGTGAGGGTCCGGCGCATCTCGGCCGGGTCCCGCCAGTTGTTGGTGGGGCCGGCATCCTCCTCCCGCTCGGAGCAGATGAAGGTGCGCCCCTCCACCCGGGCGGTGTCGGCCGGGTCGGAGTGGGCCCAGTAGCTGTTGGGTCGCTTGGCGTCCGAGAGGCGCACGAAGGCCCCCTGGTCCACCAGGAGCTGGGCCAGCCGGTCGTACTCCTCGGCCGAGCCGTCGCACCACTCGACCCGGTCGGGGGTGGTGAGGGCGGCCACCTCGTCCACCCACCTCAGCAGCTTGCTGTTATGCGACCTTGCACCCATGGGCCCAGCCTAGGGGGGCGCCAGATGAGGGGCGAAATCGCTTCTCTTTCCCATCACGTTCGGTGTCCGCTTACTCTCTGGCTCGTGGGCGCCGGAGAGTTCGCCGCCATCGGGCGCATACAAGAGCTGCTCACGGCCCGGCTGGGCGTCCCGCCCCCGGGGGAGACGTGGGTCGGCGACGATGCGGCCGTGGTCCAGACCCCCGGAGGGCCCCTCCTCCTGGCTGCCGACCTCGTCGTGGCCGGGGTTCACGCCGACCTGGGCCTAGAGGGCCTGGACGACCTGGGCTGGAAGGCGCTGGCCGTGAACGTGAGCGACATCGCCGCCATGGGCGGGGTCCCCGGCCACGCCCTGGTGACCGTGGCCGGGCCTCCCGAGACGGATCTGGGGCTGCTTTACTCGGGCCTGGTCGAGGCGGCGAGGCGCTGGAGGTGCCCCATCGTGGGCGGTGACCTTTCCAACGGCCCGGTGGTGACGGTGTCCGTGGCCGTCACCGGCTCGCTGCCCCGAGGGCGCCTCCCCGTCCTGCGCTCCGGAGCCCGGGAAGGGGACCTCCTGTTCGTGACCGGGCCCCTCGGCGCGGCAGCGGCGGGGCTGCGGGCGCTCCGGGGCGGCTCAGGCGACCTCGAGTCACGAGCGCTGGCGAGTCGCCACCGCCGGCCCGAGGCCCGGGTGGCGGAGGGGCTGGCCGCTGCAGAGGGTGGGGCCCGGGCCATGATCGACATCTCCGACGGCCTGGCTGCTGACCTCGGGCATCTCGCCCGGGCCTCCGGGGTGGGGGTGGACCTGGACCACGTGCCGGTGGCCGAGGGGGCAACGGAGGCCGAGGCGCTGACCGGCGGGGAGGACTACGAGCTCCTCTTCACCTCCCCCGACGCCGGCGCCGTGGACCGGTCCTTCCGGATGGCGGGTCTTGCCGGGCCGGCGTGCATAGGGCGCTGCACAGGCCGGGCCGGGCAGCTCCGCCTGGGAGGCCAGCCCCTGGAGGCCGGCGGCTGGGAGCACGAATGGAGATGGGCCGGCGACTAGAGGGGTGGACGGAGCGGGGGGCCCGGCGGAGGGATACGATGTATCGGCCCCGCCTCATGAGGGCGGGAAGAAGGGAGGGGCAATGGCACACCCGAACGAGGAGCTCTTGCGCCGCGGCTACGAGGCCTTTGGTGCCGGCGACCTGGACACGGTCCTGTCCATCTTCTCCGAGGACATCTCCTGGCACATCGGGGGGGACAGCCCGCTGACCGGCGACTACAAGGGCCACCAGGAGGTCATGGGCTTCTTCGCCAGGCTCATGGAGCTGTCCGGGGGCACCTTCCGCCTTCAGGTCCACGACATCCTGGCCAACGACACGCATGGGGCTGCCATGGTGGTGGCCCACGCCGAGCGGGAGGGGCGCACCCTGGAGGGGCGAGCCGTTCACACCTGGCACCTGGCCGGCGGGAAGGCCACCGAGTTCTGGTCCTTCGAGGAGGACCAGGGCGCCCTGGACAGGTTCCTGGCCTGAGCTCCGGGTGGTGATGACGGCCCGGGCGGGGTAAAGATCGGGCAGTGGTTACTGACCGGTAACCCGAAGCCCAGAGGAGGAGCCGTGCCCGAGGCCGTCATCGTCGCCACCGCCCGCAGTCCCATCGGCCGCGCCTTCAAGGGCTCGCTGGTCGACGTCCGCCCCGACGACCTCGCCGCCACCATCGTGCAGGCCGTCCTGGCCAAAGTGCCCGAGCTGGACCCCGACCAGGTGGAGGACATCATCCTGGGCTGTGGCCTGCCCGGGGGGGAGCAGGGCTACAACATGGCCCGGGTGGTGAGCATCCTGGCCGGCCTGCACGACGTCCCGGGCACGACCGTCACGCGGTACTGCTCGTCCTCGCTCCAGACCATCCGCATGGCCGCTCATGCCATCAAGGCCGGCGAGGGAGACGTCTTCATAGCCGCCGGGGTGGAGATGGTGAGCCGGTTCGTGAAGGGTACCTCCGACGGCATGCCCGACACCCAGAACCCCAGGTTCTCAGAGGCCCAGGCCCGCTCGGCCAGGCGGTCCGAGGGCGGGGCCGAGCCCTGGGCGCCCGCCGAGGGCCTGCCTGACGTCTACATCGCCATGGGCCAGACAGCGGAGAACGTGGCCGAGCTGGAGCAGGTGTCGCGCGAGGAGATGGACCGCTATGCCGCCCTCTCCCAGCAGCGGGCGGTGAAGGCCCAGGAGGACGGCTTCTTCCGCGACGAGATCACGCCGGTGACCCTCCCCGACGGCAGCACCTTCGAGGTCGACGACGGGCCCCGTCCCAACACCACCGTCGAGGTCCTGGCCACGTTGAAGCCCGCCTTCCGCCCCGACGGGAGGGTGACGGCCGGCAACAGCTGCCCCCTCAACGACGGGGCGGCCGCGGTGGTGGTGATGAGCGACACCCGGGCCCGCCAGCTGGGGATAGCCCCCCTGGCCCGCATCGTCTCCAGCGGGGTCAGCGCCCTCACCCCCGAGATCATGGGCCTGGGGCCCATCGAGGCCAGCCGCCAGGCCCTGAAGAGGGCGGGCATGACCATCGGGGACGTCGACCTGGTCGAGCTGAACGAGGCCTTCGCAGCCCAGGTCGTGCCCTGCGCCCGCCATCTCGGCATCGAGTGGGACAAGCTGAACGTGCACGGGGGGGCCATCGCCCTCGGGCACCCGTTCGGCATGACGGGCGCCCGCATCATGACCACCCTGCTCAACGGCCTGGCCCACGAGGACGCCAACGTGGGCCTCGAGACCATGTGCGTCGGGGGGGGCCAGGGGATGGCGATGGTGGTGGAGCGCCTCTCCTAGGAGGCAGGCTCCTACCGGGCCGGCTTGGTGACCTTGCCGGCCCGGATGCAGGAGGTGCAGACGTTGAGCCGGCGGGGGCTGCCGCCCACGACGGCACGGACCCTCTGGATGTTCGGGTTCCACCGCCGCTTGGTGCGGCGGTGCGAGTGGCTGATGCTCATCCCGAACGAGGGGTGCTTGCCGCACACCTCACAGACTGCTGCCACGGCGCGAACCTCTCACTCGCCAGACTGGACTGGCGGGGAGGTTAGCATGCCCCGCCATGAACCCGGCCGGCCAGCTCGGCGCCCCCGACCTGCGCCGGGCCATGCGGATGTACGCCGAGGCCCTCGCCAGCCACCGGGAGGCCATCAACCGGCTCAACGTGTACCCCGTCCCTGACGGGGACACGGGCACGAACATGGCCCTCACGGCCTCCTCGGTGGTGGCTGTCCTGGACGAGCTGGGCGAGGAGGAGGAGCCGGGGATGGAGCGCACGTGCCAGGCCATCAGCCACGGAGCGCTCATGGGGGCCCGGGGGAACTCCGGCCTCATCCTGTCCCAGGTGCTCCGGGGCATGGCCGAGGTCCTGGCCCGGGAGGAAGGCCCCGCCGGGCCCTCGTCCCTGGCGCGCGCCCTGGGCCGGGGCGCCGAGTCCGCCTACGGGGCGGTCACCCGCCCGGTGGAGGGGACCATCCTCACCGTGGCCCGGGTCGCGGCCGAGGCTGCTGCCGCCGCCGCCGGCACCGGCCTGGTGGGGCTCCTGGAGCGGGCGCGCCAGGCCGGGGCCGCCGCCCTGGCCAGGACGCCCGAGCAGCTCCCGGCCCTGTCCCAGGCGGGGGTGGTCGACGCCGGGGGGGCCGGGTACCTGCTCCTGATCGATGCCTGGCTGTCGGCCCTGGACGGCCGGCCTCTCCCCGAGGCACCGGCCTCGTCAGGGGCGCCTCTGGCCTCTCGCGGGGCCGGGGAGGGCCCTGGCCCCCACGACTCCGTCGCCGACCTGCGCTACGAGGTCATGTACCTACTGGAGGCGCCCGAGGAGGCGATCGCCGGGTTCCGGGAAGCCTGGGCGGGGCTTGGCGACTCGATCGTGGTGGTAGGGAGCGGATCCCTCTGGAGCTGCCATATCCACACCGACGACATCGGGGGGGCCATCGAGGCCGCCCTGGACGTGGGCCGGCCCCGCAACATCCGGGTGACGGATCTCATGGAGGAGGTGGAGGAGGAGCGCTGGGTACGGGAGGCTGCGGCCGGCGGCGCAGGCCCTGCTCCGCTGCCCGGGCATGCCGTCACCACGGCGGTGGTGGCGGTGGCCAACGGCGAGGGCATCAAGCGGATCTTCCGCTCCCTCGGGGTGGGCCAGGTGGTGGCGGGAGGCCAGTCCATGAACCCCTCGACGGCCGAGCTCCTGTCGGCGGTCGAGGGGGCACCGGCGGGGGAGGTGGTGATCCTGCCCAACAACCCCAACATCGTCCCCGTGGCCGAGCAGGCCGCCCGGCTCTCGCCCAAGCAGGTTCGGGTGCTGCCCACGAAGGGGATCGTGGAGGGGTTCGCCGCCCTCATGGAGTACGACCCCGAGGCAGGGGCGGAGGACAACTCCCGGGCCATGGCCGAGGCGGCGGCCCGGGTGGTGACCGGTGAGGTGACGAGGGCGGTGCGCAGCTCGGGCGGTCCGGCAGGCCCCATCACCGAAGGGGACTGGCTCGGTCTGTCCGGGGGACGGATCGAGGTGGTGGAGGCCGGGGGGCCGTCCGATGCCGCCTGCGCCCTCCTCGCCAAGCTGTGCCGGGACGACCACGAGCTGGTGACCCTCATCGAGGGCGAGGGGGCCCGGCCTGCCGACACCCGCCGCATCACGGAGTGGCTGGCCGAGCACCGTCCCCGGGCCACGGCCGAGGTCCACCACGGTGGTCAGCCGCTCTATCCCTACCTCATAAGCATCGAGTGAGCGTCACCACCCCGCCGGCCCCTCCGAGGAGCCTGGACTACCTGGCCAGCCTGCCTGTCACCAGGGTCCGCCGGGTCGGTCCCAAGAACGCCGAGGCCCTGGCCGAGATAGGCATCGAGACGGTCTACGACCTCGTAACCCACTACCCGCGCCGCTACGTGGACCGGACCAGGCAGGCCGGCATAGCCGAGCTGTCGGTGGGCGAGGAGGCCACCGTGGTGGGCACCGTCCGGCGGGTGACCTCCCGGCGGACCCGGCGTGGGCAGCCCCTCGTGGAGGCCCACGTCTCGGACGGACGCGCCTATCTCAAGCTCACGTTCTTCAACCAGGCCTGGCGGGCCCGCCAGCTCCAGGCCGGCCTACAGGTGGCGGTGTTCGGCAAGTTGGACTCCTACCGGGGCCGGGTCCAGATGACCAACCCCGTGGTCGACCTGATAGGCGACAGGACGGGGCGGATCATCCCCATCTACCCGCAGTCGGAGAAGGCCCAGGTCGTCAGCTGGAAGCTGGCGGAGTGGATCGCTGAGGCCCTTCGCCGCCTGCCCAACCTCATCGACCCGGTGCCTGAGCAGCACCTGGCCGAGCTGGGGCTCATGGACCGCAACCGCGCTCTGCACGCCATACACCAGCCCCAGTCCATGGCAGAGGCGGTCCAGGCCCGGCGGAGGCTGGCCTTCGACGAGCTCCTGCGCCTCCAGCTGACCCTGGTGGCTCGCAAGCGGGCGGCCGAGCAAGAGGCCGTGGGCATCCGCCACCTGGTGGAGGTGGACAAGGGAGGTGGTGAGCTGCTGGCCCGCTTTCGCCGGAACCTGCCCTTCACCTTGACCGGGGCCCAGGAGAGGGCCCTGGCCGAGATAGCGGCCGATCTGGGCGGCCCTCTCCCCATGCACCGGCTGCTACAGGGGGACGTGGGCTCGGGCAAGACGGTGGTGGCGGTGGCGGCCATGCTGGTGGCCGTCCAGGGGGGGCACCAGGGGGCGCTGATGGCGCCCACCGAGGTCCTGGCCGAGCAGCACTACCTGGGCGTGCGGGGGCTGGTGGAGGGGCTGAGCGTGCCCGACCCCGGCCGGCTCGGCGGGGAGCGTCCTTTGCGAGTCGAGCTGCTCACCAGCCGCACCACGGCCTCGGACCGGGCCGCCCTTTGTGCCGACCTGGTCGAGGGGCAGGTGGACATCCTCATAGGCACCCACGCCCTGCTCACCGAGGACGTCGCGTTTCATTCCCTCGGCGTGGTGGTGATCGATGAGCAGCACCGCTTCGGGGTGGAGCAGAGGGCCGTCTTGAGGGAGAAGGGCCGGGCCGGAGGGGGTGCCGACCCCGACGTGCTGGTGATGACGGCCACCCCCATCCCGCGGACGGCAGCGATGACGGTCTTCGGTGACCTGGACGTCACCGAGATGCGGGAGAGGCCGGCGGGGAGGACCCGGGTGCAGACGGTCTGGGCCCGGGGGCCCCTCGAGGTGGAGGCGGCCTGGTCCCAGGTGAGGGCCGAGGTGGCAGCGGGCAGGCGGGCCTATGTCGTGTGCCCCCTGGTCGAGGGGTCCGAGAAGGTGGAGGCCGCCTCGGCCGTCGAGGAGAAGGAGAGGCTGAGCGCCGGCGAGCTGGCCGGGCTGCGGGTGGGCCTGCTCCACGGCCAGATGGCGGCCCGGGAGAAGGAGCAGGTGATGGCGGCCTTCCGCCGGGGCGAGGTGGAGGTGCTGGTGGCCACCACCGTCATAGAGGTGGGCGTGGACGTCCCCGACGCCACCGTGATGGTGGTGGAGGACGCCGACCGCTTCGGCATGGCCCAGCTGCACCAGCTGCGAGGCCGGGTGGGGCGCTCCGACCTGCCCTCCTGGTGCTTCCTGCTCGGCCAGGCCTCCTCCCCCGAGGCGGAGCGCCGGCTGACGGTGCTGGCCTCCTCCGATGACGGGTTCGTGCTGGCGGAGGAGGACCTGGAGCTGAGGGGGGAGGGGACCATCCTCGGGACCCGCCAGAGGGGCCGCAGCGACCTGAAGGCGGCGTCACTGCGCCGGGACCGGGAGCTGGTGAGCGAGGCCCGCCGGGTGGCCCTCTCCGTGGTCTACGAGGAGGGGGGCCTCGAGGCGCACCCCGCCCTGGTGAGGGAGCTGGAGGTGCTCCTGGCCGGTGACGACACCGAGTTCCTGCTTAAGAGCTAGGGGGCATCCCCGTAAAGGAGGTGGGCCTGGCGTCGGGAGCAGAAGGCGCCCAGGTCGTCCCGCCAGGACCGGCAGATCGTCTCCACC
This sequence comes from Actinomycetota bacterium, assembly GCA_021325455.1. Lineage (GTDB taxonomy): Bacteria > Actinomycetota > Acidimicrobiia > Acidimicrobiales > JAJPHD01 > JAJPHD01. Next base: position 332,952 of record JAJPHD010000026.1, on the reverse strand, counting down.
TCCACCCCCTGGCTCAAGGAGAGGCGGACCGAGTCCGTGCCGCACAGCCGGTCGAAGTGCGCCTCGTCGAACTCGAATCGCCCCGGCCAGGTGCGGGCGGTGACGGCCAGGACCTCCAGCCCCACCCTGATGGGGTCGAAGACCTCTCGGTCAACCACATGGAGCTGGGCCCCGTGCACCACCTGGCCGGCGTAGGCGGAGAAGGTGGGCACGAAGTGAGCCTCCCTCACCCTCACGCCGGCAAGAGGGCGCTCCCGCAGCTGGGCTGCCAGCCGGCCATCGGCCCAGGGGGCGCCGAAAACCTCGAAGGGCGTGGTGGTGCCCCGGCCCACCGACAGGTTCGTGCCCTCCAGGAGGCAGGTACCCGGGTAGCAGAGGGCGGTGGCCGGGGTGGGCATGTTGGGCGAGGGCGGCACCCAGGGCAGGCCCGTGGCGGCAAAGGACATGGACCGGCGCCAGCCTGCCATCCGCACCACCTCGACCCCGCTCGAGCCGAGGAGGCTGGCGAAGAGCAGGGCCAGCTCGCCCGGGGTCATGCCGTGGCGCAGCGGTATGGGCGCTCTTCCCACGAAGGAGGCGAAGGCCGGCTCCAGGACCGGTCCCTCCACCCGGGTCCCCCCGAGGGGGTTGGGGCGGTCCAGGACCAGGACCCCCACGCCGGCCCTGCCGGCGGCCTCGATGGCGTCATAGAGCGTCGAGACCAGGGTGTAGAAGCGCACCCCGACCCCCTGGAGGTCGGCCACCAGCACCTCCACCCCGGCCGTGTGCAGCTGCTCCGCCAACCGGGAGGAGCCGCCGCCGTAGGTGTCGTAGAGGGGGATCCCGGTGCCGGGGTCGGTGGTGGTGGGCTCGGAGGAGCCCGCCTGGGCAGAGCCCCGGAAGCCGTGCTCGGGCCCGAAGCCGGCTGTGACCCGGACCCCTGCCTCCAGGAGGACGTCGAGGCCGTGCCGGAGGTCGGGGAGGACCCCGGCCTGGTTGGTGAGGAGGCCGACCCGGCGCCCTGCCAGCGGGCCGGGCCGGGACGAGGCCAGCTGCTCGATTCCCGGAGAGACGGCCACGGCGGCGATGATAGGCAATGGTTACCCGATATTGGTAGCCTCCTGGTCGAAAATCGACAGACAGCTGCGCAGGGGGCTGCATGGACCACGAGCGCCGCCTGAGCGGCGGGACACTGGACCGGCTTCTTCGAGAGGCGGTGGAGGCCGGTGACGTGCCGGGAGCCGTGGCCGTGGCGGGCATCGGCCCCGGGGGCCCCCACTGCGTGCACGCCGTGGGCTGGGCCGAGCGTTGGGATGGTGGGGCGCGGCCCCTCGATGCCTCGACGGTCTTCGACCTCGCCTCCCTGACGAAGGTGGTGGCCACCCTTCCCTGCCTGCTCCGGCTGGCCGAAGCGGGGCAGGTCTCTCTCGACGACCCGGTGGTGCGGTTCGCGGCGGGCTTCGCCGGACCGGGAAAGGATGCCGTGACCATCAGGCACCTGCTCACCCATACGGCCGGGCTGCCCGACCACCGTCCCTACTGGGAGCAGGCGTCCGCGCCACCCGAGGTCCTGGCTGCCGCCCTGGCCGAGCCGCTCGTCTCCCCCCCCGGAGCGGAGGTCCGCTACTCGGACATCGGGTACATGGTGGCGGGGCACCTGGTCGAGGTGGTGACCGGCCTCGGCCTGGACGGGGCCTTCCGGGAGCTGGTGGCAGGGCCCCTGGGGCTGGGAGCGACCGGCTTCTGCCCGCCACCGCCGGAGCGGTGGCGGATCGCCGCCACCGAGGCCGTGGGTGACCGACCACCCAAGGTCGGCGTGGTCCACGACGAGAACGCCGAGGCCCTGGGTGGGGTGGCGGGCCATGCCGGCCTGTTCGGGCCGGCCGGCGACCTGGCCACCTATGTCCGTGCTTGGCTCGGTCCCTCCGATGGCTTCCTCTCCCCGGAGACGAGGGCCGAGGCCCTCCGGTGCCAGACCGAGGGCCTGGGTGGGAGACGGGGCCTCGGCTGGTCGCTACGGGGGGACCGCTGGGACCACACGGCCGGGGCCTGGCCCTCCACCGGCGCCGGCCATACCGGCTTCACGGGCACCAGCTTGGCCTTCGACCCCGTGAGCGGCCTCTGGATGGTGCTCCTCACCAACGCCGTGCACTACGGGCGGGACAAGTCCCGCGTCGTGACCCTGCGCCGGCGGACGCACGCCGCCCTGGCCATGGAGGCGGGCCTGGCCCGAGAGGGGGAGGCGGAGCCGGCCATGCCCGGTGGTGGACAAGTACCCTAAGATGCCAGCGATGAGCAGGCCGAGGCGGCCGCCGGGGGGTGGGCCGGACGAGCGCTCCGGGCAACCGGGCCTCATGCATTCCCCTGAGACCCTGCTGGTCCACGTGCGGGCACTGAAGCCCAGCCTGGCCCCGGCGGAGCAGCGGGTGGCCGACGTCGTGGTGGCCGACCCGGCGGGGGCAGCCGGGATGACCATCACCCAGCTGGCGGGGGTGTGCGGCACCTCGGAGACCACGGTGGTCCGCTTCTGCCGGGCTGTGGGCTTCGCCGGCTACCCCGAGCTGCGCCTGGCCCTGGCCGCCGTCGCCGGAGCCGCCACCAAGGGCCCTCCAGGGTGGGTCGAGGGGCCGGCGGGGGACATCGGGGCCGAGGACGGCCTCCGGGAGGTGGTCAAGAAGGTCAGCTACGCCGATGCCAGGGCTGTCGAGGAGACAGCGGCCCAGCTCGACCTAGAGGCCATGGAGGCCGTGGTCGAGGCGGTTGCGGGGGCGCGCCGGCTGGACGTGTACGGGGTGGGGGCCAGCGGCTTCGTGGCCCTGGACCTCCAGCAGAAGCTGCACCGCATAGGCAGGCTGGCCTTCGCCTGGACCGACCCGCACGCCGCCTTGACCTCGGCCGCCCTGCTCGGCCCGGGCGACGTGGCCATGGGGATCTCCCACACGGGCACCACGGGGGACACCGTCGATGCCCTGGCCGAGGCCCGCCGGCGAGGTGCCACCACCATCGCCGTCACCAACTTCCCGCGGTCCCCCATTGCCAGGGAGGCCGACCTGATGGTGACGACGGCTGCTCGGGAGACGACCTTCCGCTCCGGGGCCATGGCCAGCCGGATCGCGGCGCTGAGCCTGGTGGACTGCCTGTTCGTGGCCGTGGCCCAACGAGACCATGCAGCCACCCTGGCGGCCCTGGAGCGCACCTATGCCGCTGTGCGCACCAGGCACTCGGCAGCCACCCGGAGCGGCCGGCCCCGCCAGGCCTCCCGAGCCGGATCCACGCCACCCGCCCGAAGGGCCCGGCCCAGGCGGCGAGGATAGGGGCGGGCGCAGGGCTCGGCGCTAGCTCAGGGGGCGGGCGAAGGTCCTGAAGGTACGGTCCAAGAAGGCGCCCACCGCCCTGGAGTAGAACCGGGCCGGTCCCACCCAGGCGATCTCTGCCGTTCGCAGGCCGGCAGCCCGCTGGTCGGCCAGGCAGCGGCGGAGGAGCACGGTGCCGATCCCCTGGCCCCGGGCCGAGGGGGCGGTGCCGGTGGGGCCGAACCAGCTGCGGCGGTTGGTGCCGTGACAGGCGAAGCCGAGGATCTCTCCCCCCCGCCGGGCCACGTGGCAGGACACGGGGTCGCGCCGGAGCGTCCGGGCCGCCTCCCAGGCCCAGCCCGGACCCCAGTGCGCCTCGACCCAGGCCAGGAACGCATCGGGCTGCTCGTGGCTCAGGCGCTCGACGCTGATGCCTCTTGCCCCCAGGGCCCGGTCCCCCTCGTCCTCCCCCAGGCTGGCCGCCTCCAGGTCGACCGTCATGTTCATGGCCGGGGACGGGGTGGCCTGGTAGCCGCTGGACTCCAGGAGGCAACAGGCGGGCGTGTAGCGCACGTCCACGCCGGGCCAGGCGTAGCAGGGTGCCTGGTTGCCCACCCAGGCCTCCCCGGCCCCCAGGGCGGCCATGCGCTCCTCCATGCTCGAGAGCAGCAGGCGCCCGAGGCCCTGGTCACGGGCCTCGGGGGCCACGACCAGGAGGGTCAGGTGGCCTCTCCTCACCCCGTCCGGGCCCGGGCGGCCGGCCAGGGTCCCCAAGGCGGCACCGAGGACGGCACCCCCGAACGAGCCGAGGAGACGGAGGGAGGGGGCGGCCTCGGGATGGGACCAGAGCAGATCTGCCAGCTCGGGGGCGTCCTGGCGGTCCCAGGCCAGGGAGCTCTGGCAGAGCTGCCTGATGGCCGGGAGGTCCCCGGGCGTGGCCTCCCGTACCTCGAACTTCACGGGAGCAGCACTGTACCAGCCGGGCCCGGCCCCCTCGGGGTGCCATCCCCGCCCCCCGGGCGGTGCTATGTTGACGGTTCACGGGAACCAGAGCAATATGGTAAAGCTCTGTCCAGCCCGGGGAGTCGAGCTGGTCGGCGCTGGTCGCTGACGTCAGACCTGGAGGGCAAGGGATGAGGTTGAGGCTCAGGCATGTGGCGGGGCTGGCTGCACTGGCCGTCGGCTTGGCGGCCTGTACCGGGAGCTCGGGAAGCTCGGGGAGCTCATCGGCCTCGGGGAGCGGCTCGAGTGGGGGGACGTTCACGGCCATAAACGAGTTCGGCACCATCCACCCGGGCGCCCCCAAGAACCCCTTCAACTCGTCGGGCAACTACTACCCGAGCTACGACGAGATGCAGCTGTGCTGGCTGGCCTACTCGGCCTCGAACCCCAACGCCTGCTTCCCGGGCCTGGCCAAGAGCTGGACCTCCTCTGACGGGGGACGGGTCCTCACCGTGCACCTGCAGCCGGGGGCCAAGTGGTCCGACGGGGCTCCTGTCACGGCCAACGACGTGAAGGTGTCCCTGGCCATCGCCTTCACCCAGGGCACCGCTCAGCCTGCCAACCTGGGCTCGGTGAAGGTCGTCAACTCATCGACCGTCCAGCTGATCCAGTCCCCGGGGGCCAACGACAACACCTTTGCCTCCGATGTCCTCCAGCTCCCGGTCGTCCCGGCCAAGGTCTACGGCCACCTGCTGCCCGCCGACATCTGGTCGTTGATAGCCACCAGCCAGTACGGGGGGTCCAGCAAGGCCAAGACGGCTGCGGCCAAGAAGGCCAGCGGGACCCTGGTGGCCCTGGGCAAGAAGATCGCTGCCTATGCCCCGTCCCAGGACCTCTCCGCAGGCCCCTACGTGCTGTCCAGCCTCAACCCGGGCGAGGCAGTGCTCACCAAGAACAAGTACTTCTACGCCGCCTCCCGCGTCCACCCCTCCCAGGTGGTCCTGCGGGCCTACAGCGGGAACAGCCAGATCTGGAACTACCTGATATCCGGCCAGCTGGACGCCGCCCCCTACACAGCCATGCCGACCAACATCCTGCACAAGGTGCTCTCGGTGAAGGGGAACAAGGAACTGGTCTCCCGCACCTTCGTGGCCGCCAGCCTGGGCTTCAACGAGCACGATTACCCCTACAACCTGCGGTCGGTCCGCCAGGCCCTCGCCTATCTCATCAACCGTCAAGCGGTCCAGAAGGTGGCCGAGCCGGTGAGCGGGAGCCCCTCCAAGTACACCACGGGCATGATCGACTCGGTGGTGCACGACTACCTGAGCTCGGGGCAGATGTCCAAGCTCAACACCTACAGCTACAGCCCCTCCAAGGCCACGCACCTGCTGGAGGGGGCGGGGTTCAAGAAGGTGAACGGGCAGTGGATGCTGCCCAACGGGAAGCCTTGGACCATCACCGTGCAGACCGTGAACGGGTTCAGCGACTGGATCGAGGCTTCCAAGGTCATCAGCTCGGAGCTGACGACCTTCGGCATCCCCACCACGGCCAAGATCAGCCCCGACTATGCCTCCTACCTGACGGAGCTGGCCAACGGCAAGTATGCCGTCGGGTTCTGGCTGGATGCCCTGGGCCCCAACCTGTACACGACCTACCAGCGCCTCTACGGGACCAACGACGGCTACGTGGTCCAGGGGGGGAAGCTGACCCACCAGGGCCCCAACGCACCCGCCGCCGCCGAGCAGGGCAACTGGGAGGACACGCCCACGACCTACCAGGTGCCGGGGGTGGGTGCCGTCAATCCCGGCGAGCTGACCTTCAAGCTGTCCCAGGTGCCGGTGGCCCAGCAGCGAGCTATCGTGGCCAAGCTGGCCCAGGCAACCGACTACGAGCTCCCGGTCATCCAGCTGTGGAACTACCTGAACGTGCAGTTCGTCAACACCAGCCGCTGGACCGACTTCCCATCGGGCAACGAGGGCCTGCTCAACAACCAGCCCGGCCTGTGGATCTCCATGGGGTACGTGCACAAGCGCTAGGCAGCCCAGGCGCCCGGGTCCAGGAGGCAGAGCGGTGAGCGGCTTGGCGCGTCGCCTGGCCAGCCGGATCGTGGTGGCCGTGGTCATGATCTGGATCGTGGCCAGCTTCACCTTCTTCCTGGTGCGGGCCATCCCCGGCAACCCTGTCCAGGCCGAGTACGAGACCCTGGTGTCCCAGGGCGTGAACCCGGCCCAGGCCCGGGCCGAGACCCAGGTCATCTACGGGTTCCTCCCCCACCAGCCCCTGGCCACCCAGTACGGGCACTACCTCTGGCAGCTGCTCCACCTGAACCTGGGCAAGTCGATCTCCTACACGGGGACCCCCGTCTCCCACATCGTGCTGTCGGCTGCCCCCTATACGGTGATCCTGGTCCTGTCGGGCATCGTGGCGAGCTTCGCCATCGGGGTCATCGCCGGCGTCCTGGCCGCCGTCCGGCGCTCCACGCGCCTCGGCGACGTCCTGTCCGTGTCGGGGTCGCTGCTCCACGGCGTGCCCCAGTTCGTGATGGCCCTGCTGCTGGCCTACCTCTTCACGACCGAGTGGGCCATCTTCCCCTTCGGGGCTCCCTACGACGCCTCCATCCCGGTGGGCTTCAGCCCGGCCTTCATCGGCTCGCTGGTCTCGCATGCCATCCTTCCCGTGGCTGCCTATGCCCTCTCCAGCTACGGAGGCTGGCTGCTGACCATGAAGTCCAGCGTGGTGTCAGTGCTCGGGGACGACTTCGTCCTGGCTGCCGAGCTGCGGGGCATCCGGCCCATCACCCGGCTGCGCTACATAGGCCGCAACGCCATCCTGCCCCTCTTCACGATCCTGGCCCTGTCGATAGGGTTCATGTTCGGCGGCTCGGTCTTCATCGAGGACATCTTCGACTACCCGGGGCTCGGCCAGCTCCTGCTCCAGAGCATCAACCGGCGGGACTACCCCCTCATGAGCGGCGCCTTCCTCCTCATAACGGTGGCCGTCATCGTGGCCAACATCCTGGCTGACCTCCTCTACGGGGTCATCGACCCCCGGGTGCGCAAGGGCTGACAGGTGGTTGCCGTCGACCCCCTGGTGCCCGAGGCCAGGCCCCGGCTCCCCCGCACCGGGTTCTGGTCAGGGGCCGGCCGGGTGGTCCTGCGCAAGCCCAGCCGGATATTCGGGCTGGCCGTCATCGTCTTCTTCGCCCTGATGGCCATCGTCGGGCCCTTCCTCTACCCGAAGAACCTGCCCATCGACCCCAACGCCATCTACGCCCCGCCCAGCCTGGCCCACCCCCTGGGGACCGATTTCGAGGGGACGGACGTGCTGGCCCTCATCGTGACGGGGGCGCGTTACGTCCTCTACTCGGCGGCGGTGGCGGCCGTGGTGACCGTCGTGGTGGGGACGGGCGTGGGCCTGCTGGCCGGGTACTACCGGGGGATCAGGGACTCGGCCCTGATGAGGGTCACCGACCTGTTCCTCACGGTGCCGGGGTTCCCGCTTCTCATCGTGCTCTCCACCATCTGGAATTTCGGCGCGGCACCGGCCATGGGCCTGGTGCTGGGGCTGACCGGTTGGGGGGGCTTGGCCAGGGCCGTCCGGTCGCAGACCCTCTCGCTGCGGGAGAGAGGGTTCCTCGAGGCAGCCCGGGGGCTCGGGCTGTCGACCCCGCACATCGTGATCAAGCAGATCCTGCCCAACGTGGCTCCCTATGTGGCCATGAACCTGCTGCTGTCGGTGACGGGGGCGATCTACGCCGAGGTCGGGCTCTTCTTCCTCGGCGTGGTCCCGTTCAAGGCCAACAACTGGGGGGTCATGCTCAACCTGGCCGTCTTCTCGGGGGGAGCCATCACCAGCCAGAACGCCCTCATCTACCTGCTCTCTCCCCTGGTGGCGATCCTGCTCCTCACCCTCGGCATCGTGCTCTTCCTCGACGCCATGGACGAGCTGTTCAACCCCAGGCTGCGAGAGGGCTGATGGCCACCGCCGAGACGGGGGTGCAGGCGGCAAGCCCGGGGACGGGGGAGGCCGCGGTCCGGGTCCGGGACCTCACGGTCGTCTACGCCACGGCTCGAGGCGAGCTGCCAGCGGTGGCCCATGTCGACCTGGACCTGCCCGCCGGGCAGATCACCGGCATCGTGGGCGAGTCCGGCTCGGGCAAGTCGACCCTGGCCCTGGCCCTCCTCAACGCCGTGCAGCGCCCGGGGCGCATCCTGTCGGGGTCTGTGCAAGTCGCCGGGGTGGGGGATGTCGTCACGCTGGGCCGACGGGCGCTGCGCCAGGCCAGGGGCGGGAAGATCGGCTATGTCTTCCAGGCCTCGCAGAGCTCGCTGAACCCCCTGAAGACCGTCGGCAAGCAGCTGCTCGACCTAGGACGCTCCCATGACGTCGCCGACCTCAGGCAGCTCATCAGGGAGGCCAAGGGGCTGGCCGAGGAGATGGGGCTGGACCCCGTGCGGGCCCTGGGCTCCTACCAGCACCAGCTCTCGGGCGGTATGCGCCAGCGGGTGGGGATCATCTTCGCCCTGGTCCTGAATGCCCACGTCCTGGTCCTGGACGAGCCCACCACCGCCTTGGACATGCTCTCCCAGGCCCTGGTGCTGGGCATCGTCCGCCGGGTGCACCGGGAGCGGGGGCTGACGACGGTCATCATCACCCACGACATAGGGGTGGTGGCCGAGCTGGCCGACCGGCTGGCCGTCATGTACGCCGGCAGGATCGTGGAGGAGGGAAGGACCGAGGAGGTGCTGGCCAGCCCCTTGCACCCGTACACGGCGGGTCTCATTGCCGCCATCCCCCGGATCGTCGGCGACCCCAACCGGTCGCGTCCGCTGTCCGGGCGGCCTCCTGACCTGACCACGGTGCCCCCACGGGGCTGCCCCTTCCGGGAGAGGTGCCCGGTGGCCATGGACGTGTGCGAGGTGGAGGACCCGGCCCTGGTCGAGGTGCCCGGTGGCCGGCGGGTGGCATGCCATGCCCGGGGAAGGGGGGTGGCGGTGAGGTGATCGAGGCCATGGGGCTGGTGAAGACCTTCCCGGGGCGGGGAGGGCTCCTCGGCCACGAGCCGGTCAGGGCGCTGCGCGGCGTGGACTTCTCCATCCCGGCGGGCGGGGCGGTGTCCTTCATCGGGGAGTCGGGGTGCGGCAAGACGACCCTCGGCAAGATCCTCACCGGGCTCGAGTCGTACGACGGAGGGACACTGGCCATCGACGGCCAGGATGTCCGGCGCCTGCCGGCGGGGCGCCGGCGGGCGGCCTTCCGCCGGATCCAGATGGTCCATCAGGACCCTTACGCGGCCTTGAACCCGACCCGTACCGTCGCCCAGACCCTCTCCGACCCGCTGAGGATGCGGGCCAGGGAGCTGTCCCGGGACCAGAGCTGGATAGACGGGCGCTCGGAGGACCTCTTGAGGATGGTGGGCCTGGACCCCGGCTTCGTGCTTCCCCGCTACCCCCACATGCTCTCGGGGGGCCAGCGCCAGCGCCTGGTCATCGCCAGGGCCCTGACCGTCGACCCGGACATGCTGGTGGCTGACGAAGCGGTGTCCATGATCGACGTGTCGCTGCGGCTGGGGATCCTGGGGTTGCTGCGCGAGCTACGGCGTGAGCTCGGCATCGCCCTGCTGTTCATAACCCACGACGTGGCCACCGCCCGCTACATCGGCCAGGACGGGGACCTCTACGTGATCTACCGGGGGAGGGTGGTGGAGCACGGGCCCACCGACGTCGTCATCGAGAGGCCTGTCCACCCCTACACGCAGTGCCTGCTCTCGGCCATCCCGGTCATGCGGGGACTGGAGGACGCAGGCCCGGAGCGGGTCATGCCGGTGAGCGACGAGATGGCGGAGGAGACCCCCTGCCTCTTCGCCCCCCGGTGCCCCTTCGCCACCGAACGCTGCCGCACCGAGGTCCCGCCGCTCAGCCACTCCGGTGGGACCCCCCAGGAGCATGCGTGCTTCTACCCGGTGCCACGGCGGGTGGTCCCCGTCGACCGCCCCGTGACCCAGGTCGGCGCCGGACCTCGGGGATAGCGCCCGTGGCCGCAGGGCGGACTCGGGTGATCGGGTGCATGTCGGGGACCTCCTTCGATGCCATCGACGTGGTCGTCGCCGACCTCCGCTACCTCCCGCCCGTCGAGGAGGGGCTCGTCGAGTGCTCGCTTGTGGGCCACCTCCGCTGGCCCTACCCGGACACGCTGCGGAGGGGCATCGCCTCCGCCCTCCGCCCTGCTGCCCCGGCCGTCTCGGACGGCGGGGCGGCGGATTGGTGCCGCCTCGACAACGAGATCGGGAGGGCGTTCGCGGCTGCTGCCGCCGAGGCCCGCTCCGTGCTGGGCAAGGGGAGCGCCGACCTGGTGGTCCTGTCCGGCCAGACCCTCTACCACTGGGTGGAGGACGGCGAGGTGAGAGGAACCCTGCAGGCCGGCCAGCCGGCATGGGTGGCCGAGGCTACGGGTCTCCCGGTCGTCAGCGACCTGCGGGCCCGTGATGTGGCCTGTGGCGGCCAGGGGGCGCCGCTCGTGAGCCTGTTCGACTGCCTGCTCCTGGGTCCGGCGGACCGGCCCCGGGGGGCCCTCAACCTGGGGGGCATGGCCAACATCACGGTGGTGGCACCAGGCGAAGAGCCCCTGGCCTACGACCTGGGCCCGGGCAACGCCCTCATCGACGCCGTTGCCTCCTACGGGAGCGCCGGCCGGCTGGCCATGGACCGCGACGGTGCCATAGCCAGCCGGGGGCGGGTTGACGAGGACCTGCTGCACGCCCTCCTCGACGACCCCTTCCTCTCCGCTCCCCCTCCCAAGTCGACGGGCAAGGAGAAGTTCCACCTCGACTACGTCCTGGAGGCGCTGGGGCGCTCGGGCCTCAGTGGCGAGCGCCAGCCGCCCCTCGAGGACCTGGCTGCCACCGTCACCATGATGGCCGCTCAGCTGGTGGGGCAGGCGTGCCGACGCCACCACCTGGCTGAGCTGGTCGTGAGCGGCGGGGGCACGCGCAACCGGGCCCTCATGGCCGGGATCAGGAGGCTGTCCGGCCCGACCCGGCTCCGGCTGGCCGACGACCTGGGCATCCCCTCCCAGGCCAAGGAGGCCTGTGCCTTCGGCCTGCTGGGCTTCCTCACCCTCCACGGAGTGGCCGGCACCGTCCCCAGCTGCACGGGAGCACGGGCGGCGGCGGTGCTCGGCAGCATCACCCCCGGGCGGGGGAGGCTGCAGCTGCCGGCGGGGACCTACCCGCCCCCCCGGCGGGTCCTCATCGGGGCCGCGCCCTGAGCAGCCGGAGGTGGGCCGCCCCCGCAGTCATTGATTACCACCTCCAGAGTCGACGCGGTAGCTTGTTGCCATCCGACGCCACCGAGGGGTGATGCGCATGCTGTCAGGTCGTTGCCTCCCCGCCGCGGCCGCTGTCCTTTGCGCCGGCCTGGCGCTGGCTGCCTGTGGCGGGGGGAGGGGGACGAGCTCCTCGACGAGCTCGACGTCCGGCTCTGCCGCCGTCAAAGCGGCCAAGGGGGGGACGGCCAGCTTTGCCGAGGTCCCTGGCGACCAGCCCAACTTCATCTTCCCCATCGACCCCGTCGCCTTCCAGACCGTCGCCAACTCCAGTGACTTCCAGGACCTGATGTGGCGGCCGCTGGTGTGGGAGGGGGTCGGCTCGGGCCCCGGCATCGACCGCACCAAGAGCCTGTTCTCCTCGCTCAGGTACTCGAAGGGGTCGAGGAGCCTCACCGTGACCCTCAAGCCCTACAAGTGGTCCGATGGCAAGCCGGTCACCAGCCGGGATGTGCAGTTCGACTTCAACCTCCTCAAGGCCAACAAGGACAAGTGGGGCGGCTACACGCCGGGGGAGCTGCCTGACAACATCACCAGCTTCAGGATCATCAACTCCCGTACCTTCGAGCTCCGGCTCAACCAGGCCTACTCCCGGCAGTGGTTCACCAACAACCAGCTCCCCGCCCTTCGCCCCCTCCCCCAGCAGGCCTGGGACAAGACCTCGCCGGGCGGCAAGGTCGGGAACTACGACATGACCACGGCGGGGGCCAGGAAGGTGTTCAGCTTCCTGGTCAGCCAGGGGAAGGTCGTCAGCACGTTCGCCACCAACCCCCTGTGGCAGGTGGTGGACGGGCCATGGCGCCTGGTGGGCTACACGTCCACCGGTAAGGCCACCTTCGTCCCCAACAAGCACTACTCGGGGCCGGACAGGCCCCATCTCTCCCGGTTCGTCGAGCTGCCCTTCACCTCCGACAGCGCCGAGTTCAACGTCCTGCGCTCCGGGAGCGCCATCACGGTGGGATCGCTCCCCTCCCAGGACTACAAGCAGCAGCCTGCCCTGAGGGCCCAGGGCTACGTCCTCAGACCCTGGATCATCAGCACGATCTGGTACATCATCCCCAACCTCACCAACCCCCAGGTGGGCCACATCCTGTCCCAGCTCTACGTCCGCCAGGCCATCGAGCACGTCATCCCCCAGGAGCTGATCATCAAGAAGATCTTCCACGGCTTCGCCTACAGGGAGGACGGGCCGGTCCCGCTCAAGCCGAGCAGCGACCTGGTATCCCCCTACGAGAAGAGCAACCCCTACCCATTCAGCATCGAGGACGCCGTCCGCCTGCTCCGCACCCACGGATGGGCTGTCAACCCCAACGGCACGGACGTGTGCGAGAGGGGTGGTGCCGGCCGGGGCCACTGCGGGGCGGGGGTGGCGACCGGGGCACGCCTGTCCCTCAACCTCCTGTACGCCACCGGTAACCAGGGCATGACCCTGGAGACAGAGGAGATCAAGTCCGAGGCCAGCAAGGCCGGGATAGACATCAGCCTGTCCAGCGGGCCGGTCAACACCGTCTTCGGTGAGGTGGCGCCGTGCCCCAAGACGTGCAACTGGCAGCTGGGCTTCTACGGGAGCCTGACCTACCCCTCCGGCCTCCCCACGGGGGACGGCCTGTGGACCAAGGGCGGGGCCCTCAACGCCGGCACCTGGTACACGCCCGAGACCCAGCGGCTCATCGACGCCACCTTGCACTCCAACGGCCTGAAGCTGTTCTACGCCTACGAGGACTACATAGCCAAGGAGCTGCCGTGGATATGGGTGGCCGACGTGGACGGGTCCCTGGCCGAGGTCAAGAAGAGCCTCCACGGGTTCACCGAGAACGAGTACTACGCGATCACGCCGGAGGACTGGTACTACACCAGGTAGGCCGGCCGGGCCGGCAGAGGCCTCTGGGGGGGCTCCTAGCCGGCGCTGCCGTCGAGGCTGGCCACCGCCGCCCGCACGTTGCCCTCGTGGGCGGCCAGCGTGGCCCGGGCCTGGGCCGGGGAGGTGTCCGCCAGCAGGCAGACCAGGGCCACCTTGAGGTCACCTTCGGCGGCGCTCAGGGCGCTGATGCAATCGGCGTCAGCCCGCCCGGATGCCTCGGCCAGGATGGTGAGGACCCTCCCTCTCAGCTTGGAGTTGGTAGCGGCCATGTCGACCATGAGGTTGGACCAGGTCTTGCCGCAGCGGATCATCACGGCGGTGGAGAGGGAGTTGAGGACGAGCTTCTGGGCCGTCGCCGCCTTGAGGCGGGTGGAACCGGCGATCGCCTCCGGCCCCGTGTCGACCAGCACGTGGTAATCGGCCAACCGGGCCAGGGGGGCGGCGGGATTGGAGCTGACGAGCACCGTGACCGCCCCGGCCTCGTGGGAGGTGCGAAGTGCCCCCGCCACATAGGGCGTCCTCCCGCTGGCGGTAAGGCCGAGGGCCACGTCAGCGCCGGTCACCCCGGCGGCGTCCAGGGCCCCGAGGTCCGCATCGTCCTCCACGCTCTCGGCCGGCCGGTACAGGGCCTCCGGACCCCCGGCGTGGTGAGCCACGACGGTCGAGGGATCGAGGCCGAAGGTGGGCACCAGCTCGGCGGCATCCATGATGGCCACCCTCCCCGAGGTCCCCGCCCCGAAGTAGTGGAGCCGGCCCCCGGCTCCGAGCCGGGCCGCCGTGGCGTCCACCACCTGAGCCAAGATGGGCAGGGCGGCCGCCACGGCCTCGGGCACGAGGCGGTCCTCGGCGTTGAGGGCCCGGAGCAGCTCGAGGGTCCCCAGTCGGTCGATATCCACTGTGCGTGGGTTGCGAGCCTCCGTGGGGGCATCGACAGCCTCGATATCGCCCAACCTCACCGACCTCCTCCGCTCCTACGCCCTGCTGCCCGGAAACACCTGCCTGGAGGCCAGCCCTCCTGGCGGGGAAGCGCGGGTCCCTCACCACCGCTGTCACCGTGTGACACACCCTAGCCTACACCTGTAGCTTTCTAACGAGAGGGCCGCTATTGTGCTGGGCCGGATGCCGCTAGCCATCATCCCCCGACCCGTCTCGTGCATCGCCAGGGATGATCCCTTCGTGCTGGCGGAGGAGACGGCGATCACCTGCTCGCCGGGAGCCGAGGGCGCCGGCGAGGCCCTGAGGGCCGTGCTCGGCCCTCCCACCGGGCTGCGCCTCCCGGTGAGGGGCCCGTCGGAGGCCAGCCGCATCGCCCTGTCGGTCGACCCGTCCGAGGAGCGGCTGGGCGAGGAGGGCTACCGGCTCTCGGTGAACGGCGCTGACCTCCAGCTCCGGGCCGCCGGCCGGTTGGGGCTGCTGCGCGGGGTGCAGACCATTCGCCAGCTGCTGCCGGCCGAGGCCCTGGGGGGCGGGCCGGTCCCGGGCCCGCTGTCGCTGCCCGGGGTGGAGATCGCCGACTGGCCTCGCTTTGCCTGGCGTGGCGCCCACCTGGACGTGGCGAGGCACTTCCTGCCCCTCCCCTTCCTCCTGCGCTTCCTGGACCTGCTGGCCCTCCACAAGCTCAACGTCTTCCACCTCCACCTGACCGACGACCAGGGGTGGCGCCTCGAGGTGCGCAAGTACCCCAAGCTGACCGAGATCGGTGCCTGGCGCCGGGAGTCCATGACCGGCCATCCCTGGGAGGGTCGTTTTGACGGGAAGCCCCACGGTGGCTTCTACACCCAGGACGAGCTCCGGGAGGTGGTCGACCATGCCAGCCGGCTCGGCATAACGGTCGTTCCCGAGATCGAGCTGCCGGGACACTCGCAGGCAGCCATCGCCTCCTACCCGGAGCTCGGGAACCGGCCGGATGCCCCCCTGGAGGTGGCCACGGGGTGGGGAGGGGGCGCGGACGTCCTGAACGTGGAGGACGCCACGGTGGAGTTCTTCCGGGATGTCCTGGCCGAAGTGCTCGACATCTTCCCGGGGCCCTTCGTCCACGTCGGGGGGGACGAGTGCCCGAAGGGCCCCTGGCGCCAAAGCGCCCGGGCCCAGGCCAAGCGGCGGGCTCTGGGCCTTGCCGACGAGGACCAGCTCCAGAGCTGGTTCATCGCCCAGATGGGCAGCTTCCTCTCCGGTGCCGGCCGTCGGCTGGTGGGCTGGGACGAGATCCTGGAGGGTGGCTTGCCCCCCGGTGCCGTGGTGATGTCCTGGCGAGGGGAGAGGGGAGGGATCGCAGCAGCCCGGGCCGGTCACGACGTGGTCATGGCCCCCGAGGGCCGCACCTACTTCGACTGGGCCCAGTCCGCGGATCCCCGTGAGCCGGTCGCCATCGGCCGGCCGGGGGAGCGGGTCACCTCCCTCGAGGACGTCTACGCCTACGACCCGGTCCCCGACGAGCTCGCCCCGGCCGAGGCGGCCCACGTGCTCGGGACCCAGTTCCAGCTGTGGACCGAGTACATGGCGGACCCGGGCCATGTCGAGTACATGGCGTTCCCCCGGGCTTGCGCCTTGGCCGAGGTGGCCTGGTCCCCTCCCGAGGGCCGGGACCTCCCCGACTTCATCTCCCGCTTGGATGCGCACCTGCGGAGGCTGGACTCCCTCGGGGTCCGCTATCGCCCCCTGGGTGGCCCCGCGGGCGGCTAGAGGGTGGAGCTCCGGGCCTACAGGCCAGGCGACGAGGCAGACCTGGTCGCCTGCTGGAACCGGGCCCTGCCCAGGGACCAGGTCAGCCTCCGCCGGTTCATCGACACGACCCTGCTGGACCAGAACTTCTGCGAGGAGGGCCTCATAGAGGCCCGGGACCAGGGTGTCCTGAAGGGGTTCGTGCACGCCGTGGCCGGGCCGGGGGCCTCGCCCTCCCCCGGGAAGGAGGGCTGGATATGCGCCCTGGCCGTGGAGCCCGGCTCCCGCCGGCGGGGAGTGGCGAGCGAGCTGCTCACCCGGGCGGAGGCCTTCCTGGCCCGGCGGGGCTGTGCCCGGGCCCTCGTGTCGCCCTACCCGAGCGGCTACTACTACCCGGGGGTGCCCCTGGGTCGCTACCCGGGGAGCAGGGAGGTCTTCGAGAGGCGCGGCTACCGGGTACAGGCCATGGCGGTGGCCATGGATCTCCCCCTGGTGGACTACGAGGTGCCCGCGGAGGTCTCCCGCTGGAGAGGCGAGCTGGAGGGCCAGGGGTGGCGCTTCGGGGCGATCTCGCCTCCCTGGTACGTACCCTTGATCCGGTTGTGCGAGAGCTTCTCGGAGGACTGGGCCGCCACAGCCCGGGCCGCCCTGCGGCGGGACCTGGACCCCCGCCGTATACAGGTTGCGGTCCTCGGTGATGCCCTGGGCGGGTTCGCCATGTTCGGGGGCTTCGACCGCTCGGCTGACCGGTTCGGGCCCATGGGGGTGCACCGGGACCTGCGCCGATCGGGGCTCGGCACCGTCCTTCTTCACGAGACCCTGAGGGAGATGGCCTCCCAGGCCCTGCACGTCGCCTGGTTCCTGTGGACCGGTGAGGAGGACGCCGCCGCCCGTATCTACCGGCGCGCCGGCTTCCAGGTGACGAGGCGCTTCGCCATCTACGAGCGAGCTCTCGGATGAGGCCCTGGGGCCCGGGAAGGGGCAAGCATCACCTCGGGCCGGGAGCGCCCCGCCCGGGGCGGGCCGGCGGGGGGGCCGACGGCCCCGGCGGCCATGCCCTCCGACCTGTCGGGTCGAGGGCCCTCCTCCCGGCCGGGAGCAGCCGATGAGGGACCAGGTGGCGGCCGGGATGGACGTGGGAGGGACGGCGACGAGGGCCCTGGTCGTGGACGCCAGAGGACGCCCCCTGGGGGAGGGCCGGGCGGGCGGGGCCAACCCCACGGCCCACAGCGGCAGAGGCTGGGAGATGAGGGTGCTGTCCGCCCTCCGCCGGGCCCTCGACCAGGCCGGCCGCCCCCGGGTCGGCTCGCTCGTGGTGGGGATGGCTGGGGGCGAGGCAGGGCTGGGCACGGCCGCCCGCCGAGCCCTCGCTGACCTGCTGGCCGCGGAGGTGGGGCCGGGATGCCTGCTCGAGATCACCGGGGACGTGGCGGTGGCCTTCTCCGCCGCCACCGCGTCCCCTGACGGGACGGTCCTGGTGGCGGGGACGGGGGCCGTGGCGGCGGCCATGAGGGGGGGGACACCCTGGCGCACGGTGGACGGCTACGGCTGGCTGCTCGGGGACCTGGGCTCTGGGTTCTGGTTGGGGCGGGAGGCGGCCCGGGCCGCCCTGGCTTCGCTCGACGGGCGGCGAGGCTCCGCCACCGCGCTTCTACCCGCCGTGGCGGGCGAGGTGCTGGGAGAGGAGGCGGCGAGAGCCGGGTGCGCCCTCAGCCGGCGGGACCTGCTGAGCGCCCTGTATGCGGGGAGCCCCGTGGAGCTGGCCCGGTTGGCCCCTTGCGTGACCCGTTGCGCCGCTGCTGGGGACCGGGCCGCCAACCGGATATGCCGGCAGGGTGTCCGCCACCTCGTCTCGGCCGTCACGGCCATCCGGGCCCGTGGTGAACGCACCCCCCTGGTCCTGGCCGGGGGGGTGGCCGCCGGGGACCACACGGTCGCCCGCCTCCTGCGCCAGGACCTCGAGGCACGATGGCCCGGCTGCCTCTCCTGGGGAGCCGAGCCCGTCGTGGGGGCGGCGGGGCTGGCCGCCTCCCGACTCGCCGGCGGCCCCGAGCCACCGGAGGGGGTGATGAGGTGACGGGGCCCGGGCCTGGCGCCCCCGGGGCGGGAGCCACCATGGCGCTGGAGATGGAGGAGCAGCCGGCGGCCCTGGAGCGTCTGCTGTCGCGGGCCGGCGAGGTGGCCGATGCCGCCAGAGAGGTGTTGCCGGCAGCGCTCGCAGGCATCGTGATCGTGGCCCGGGGGTCATCGGACCATGCAGGCACCTTCGGACGGTACGTCCTCGAGATGGCGGCCCGCCGGCCGGTGAGCCTGGCGGCGCCCAGCCTCCACACCCTCTACCACGCCGAGGTCGACTACTCGGGCTATCTGGCCGTGGCGGTCAGCCAGTCAGGGCACACGCCCGAGATAGCCGAGGTGCTGAGCAGGATGCAGTCCATGGGGGCCAAGGGGCTGGCCATAACCAACTCCGGGTCCAACCCCTTGGCCGATGTGGCTCATGTCGGCGTCAGCCTCGAGGTGGGGCCCGAGCAGGCCGTTCCGGCGACCAAGACCTTCACCGCCCAGCTCATGGCCCTCGCCTTGCTGGCCGGGGCGCTGGACCCGGCCGCCTTCCCGCCCGAGGCGTTGGCGGGTGTCCCCGCTGCCGTGGGAGCGGTGCTGGGCGACCCGGGGCCGGTCCACGAGGTGTGCGCCGGGCTGGCCGGGGCGCCCGGGCTGGTGTTCGTGACCCGAGGGCACCTCTACGCCACGGCCTCGGAGGCCGCGCTCAAGGTGAAGGAGACCTGCGCCCTGCTCGCCGATGCTTACTCGGCTGCCGATCTCCGGCACGGGCCCATAGCGACGGTGCGTCCCGGGGTGCCGGTGGTGGCGTTCCGGGGGGAGGACCCGCCTGACCGGGACGTGAGCGAGCTCGCCGCCGAGCTCCGGGGGCGGGGGGTCACCGTCTTCGAGGCCTCGGCCCAGCCCGGCTCGGCCCTGCCCCTGCCTGCCGGGTTGCCGGGGTGGGGGTTGCCGGTGGTGGCCGCCGTGCGGGCTCAGCAGCTGGCCCGAACCTTGGCCCTGCTGCTGGGACGGGACCCCGACCGCCCCCCCGGGCTCACCAAGGTGACCCCGACGTGAGCACCCAGGACAGGCTGGTCCTGGTGGACTGCAGGGTGGTCACGCCTCGGGCGGTCATCGACAACGGCATGATCGCCGTGGAGGGCGGGAGGGTGGCCGAGGTGGGCGCCGGCTCCGGCAGCGGGGGGCGCCGGCTGCCCCTGGGTGGCCGGTGGGTGCTGCCGGGGTTCATCGACCTCCACGTCCATGGCGGGGGCGGCTCCGACCTCGTCTCCAGCGATCCCGAGGAGGCGCTCCGGGCTGCTCGCTTCCACCTGGCCCACGGGACGACCGCCCTGCTGGCCAGCCTCGTGGCCCGGCCGGACGGGGACCTGGCCCCCCTGCTGGCTCTGGTCTCCAACCTCGGCAGGGAGGGGGCCCCGGGGGGCCCGGCCATCATCGGCGCCCACCTGGAGGGCCCCTTCCTGAGCCCCGAGCGCCCCGGGGCGCTCGACCCCACGGCCTTCCGCCTGCCCGACCCCGCCTACCTCGACAGCCTCCTGGAGGCGGGGCGGGGGGCCCTCAGGATGGTGACGGTGGCTCCCGAGCTGCCGGGGGCGGTGGGGCTGATCGGTACCCTGGCCGGCAAGGGCGTGATGGCAGCCCTAGGCCACACCGCCGCTGGCTACGAGGAGGCCCGGGCCGCCATCGCCGCCGGGGCTCGGCATGTCACCCACCTGTTCAACGCCATGCCCTCCTTCCATCACCGCCAGCCCGGGGTGGTGGGGGCCGTCCTGGAGGACCCCCGGGTCAGCTGCGAGCTGATCCTGGACGGGGTGCACGTCCACCCCGCAGCTGCCCGCCTGGCCTGGAGCGTCCTGGGCCCGGACCGCCTGGTCCTCGTCACCGACGCCATGGCCGGTGCCGGCATGCCCGATGGCAGCTACCGCATCGGCTCCATCGAGGTCCAGGTCGAGGGGGGGCGGGCAATGACGCCTGATCGGAGGGCCATCGCCGGCAGCACCCTCACCCTCGACGTCGCCCTGCGCAACGCCCGCCGCGTGCTGGGACTGGACATGGTCGTGGCGGCCCGGCTGCTCGCCACCAACCCGGCCCGGGTCCTCGGCATCGGGCACGAGAGGGGTGGCCTGGAGCCGGGGAAGGTGGCTGATCTCGTGGTCCTCGGTGACGACCTCTCCATTGACCATGTCATGGCGGCCGGGAGGTGGGTGCCGGGCCTGGAGCCGGAGGCGGGCTGACCCGAGCAGGGCCGGGCACCGGGGCCGTGGGCCGCTGCTGATGGGTAGCGGCGCGGTGGTGGCCCCGGTTCGTGCCCCCGGGGGCGCTGGACCCCCACGGAGGGCTCACGACCGGGCGGTACGATGCGGGCGATGGCGCCCGAGCAGGAGATCAGCTGGTTCCCCATCCCTCCCGAGGAGGAGCTGCCCGAGGACCTGGCCAAGCTCTTCGCCAAGGCCCGAGAGCGCCTGGGCTTCGTCCCCAATGTGTTCCGGGCCTATGCCTGGCGGCCCGACCGCCTGAGGTCATGGTTCAGCCACTTCCGCCAGCTGCACGAGCCGACGGCGGGATTGTCCGCAGCCGAGCGCGAGATGGTGGCGGTGGCTGTTTCGATGGCCAACGGCTGCCTCTACTGCCTGGTGGCTCACGGGGCGGCCCTGCGCCAGGAGCTGGGGGACCCCGTGCTCGCCGACCGCATCACCTTGGACTACCGCCGGGCCGGCCTGGATGCCAGGCGACGGGCCATCCTGGACTACGCGGTGAAGGTCACGAGGACCCCGACGGAGTGCGACCGGGACGACATAGCCGGCCTCGTCGGGCTGGGCCTCACGGTGGAGGAGGTGTGGGACGTGGCCGAGCTGGCGGCCATGTACAACTTCACCAACCGCTTGGCCATGGCCACCGGCCAGCTGCCCAACGACGAGTACCACTACCTGGCCCGCCGGGACCCAGGGGACCAAGAGGGGTAGCTCGCCGTGAGGGTGGTCGCTGGCACGGCCCGGGGCCGGCGGCTCCGGGCGCCGGCGGGCTCCCTGACCAGGCCGACCGGGGAACGGGTCCGGGAGGCGGTCTTCGACATGCTGGCCAGCCGGGATGCCGTTGAGGGCGCCGTGGTGGCCGACCTGTTCGCCGGGAGCGGGGCCATGGGGGTGGAGGCCCTGTCGAGGGGGGCGGCTTCGGCGACCTTCGTGGACCGGGACCGGCGGGCCGTGGAGGTCATCCGCTCCAACCTGGCGGTCCTCGATCGCGCCCCGGGCAGAGCCAGGGTCGTGCAGGCCGATGTCATGACCTGGCTGGGGGCGCTGGCAGGGCGGCCGGCCTCCGCTCCCTGGTCCGGGAAGGAGCGCGACAAGGGCGGGGAGGGC
The DNA here is from genome assembly GCA_021325455.1 of Actinomycetota bacterium. Lineage (GTDB taxonomy): Bacteria > Actinomycetota > Acidimicrobiia > Acidimicrobiales > JAJPHD01 > JAJPHD01. The sequence goes on along the minus strand of JAJPHD010000026.1, from coordinate 311,470 downwards.
CTGGCCGGGGCGGCTCGCTTCGATCTGGCCATCTGCGACCCTCCCTATGGGTTCGGGCAATGGGGCCGGCTCCTGGACCTGCTCGCAGGAGCAGGGGTGGGCCTGGTGGTCGCCGAGTCGGGCGGCCCCATCCCGGGGTCCGCCGGCTGGGGGGTCCTCCGGTCGCGGACCTACGGGTCCACCGCCATCACGCTGCTCGGGGCCACTCCTGGCCCATGAAGGCGGCCGGCCGCTCCCGGAGCCCCCGACCCCCGGGATCGGTCCCCGGCGCCTCGTGGCAGTACGGTGGTGGCTCCGCCATATGGACAGGTCGACGCATCCCCCCGAGAGGCCACGAGTGACCACCGCCTTGTTCCCCGGCTCCTTCGATCCCCTGCACAACGGGCACCTGGAGATAGTGGAGCGGGCCTCACGCCTGTTCGACGAGCTGGTGGTGGCGGCGGTGCGCAACCCCCAGAAGGGGGAGCCGCTCTTCCCCCTGTCGGAGCGCAAGCAGATGCTGGAAGAGTCGCTCGGCGACCTCCCCGGGGTGAGGATCGTGGCCATGACCGGCCTGGTGGTCGAGCTGGCGAGGGAGGTGGGCGCCACCGTCCTGGTGAAGGGGCTGAGGGCCGTTTCGGACTTCGAGAACGAGATGCAGATGGCCCAGATGAACCAGCACCTGTCGGGGATCGACACCCTGTTCATGTTCACCAGCTCGACCCACTCGTTCCTGGCCTCCAGGCTGCTGCGCGAGGTGGCCCGGTTCGGCGGGGACGTGACGGCCCTGGTGCCGCCACCGGTGGCCATCCGGCTGAAGGAGCGGTTCCCCCACCAGTGAGTGGGAGGCGAGGGCGATGAGGGAGAAGGACCGGCCATGAGCCCGTGGGACGAGGGGGACGGCCTCGACGCCGAGGTCCTGATGCGCCGGGTCCTGGACCTGGTCATGAACGCCAAGTCCATGCCTCTGTCCGCCTCGGCCCTGATCAGCCGCGAGGAGGTGGCCGAGCTGCTGGAGGAGGCGCTGGAGCGCCTGCCCGAGGACCTCCGCCGGGCCCGCTGGATGCTGCGTGAGAGGGAGGAGTACCTGGCCAAGGCCCGGCGGGAGGCGGAGGAGATCGTGGAGTCCGCCCGGGCCAGGGCGGAGCGGATGGTGCAGCGCACGGAGATAGTGAGGGAGGCGAGGAGGGGGGCGGAGCGCCTCATCGAGGAGGCGAGGGACGAGGCCCGCCGGATGCGCCACGAGGCCGAGGACTATTGCGACACGCGTCTGGCCAACTTCGAGGTGGTGCTGGAGAGGCTCAGCCGCACCGTCCGGGCCGGTCGGGAGAAGCTGCGCGGGTTCGCGTCCCTGGAACCGGGCCCGGCGTCCCCGGCCGGGGCCCCGGAGACCGGGGAGGCCCCCGAGGAGGCCTTCTTCGACCAGGACCGCTAGCGGAGCGGCACCGGTAGCCTGGGAGCCGAGGAGGCGATCTGTCCCCATGGTGCACAGCTCGTTCGTTGTAAGCGTGGCCGCGGTCCTCCACCAGCCCGGCGCCCGCCGCCGTGAGCACCGTTCGGGCGTCATCCCGGACCTGGCCGTCACCGGCAGCGGCGTCCCCGCCGGGGAGTCCGTCCATGTGGATGTGGTCCTGGAGGCCGTGGAGGAGGGCATCCTGGCTACCGGCCAGGTCACGACCTCCTGGTCAGGGGAGTGCCGGAGGTGCCTGAGCCCGGCCGGAGGCAGGTTGTCCGCCCCGGTGAGGGAGCTGTTCCTGGACGGCGGTGACCCGGAGGTCACCTACCCCCTGGCGGGCGAGCACATGGACCTGGAGCCGATGGCCAGAGATGCCGTGATCCTGGAGCTGCCCCTGGCTCCCCTGTGCCGCCCGGACTGCCGGGGGCTGTGCTCCTCCTGCGGCGCTGACCTCAACGAGAGACCGTGCTCCTGCCCCTCCTTCTCCCCGGACCCCCGCTGGAGCGCCCTGGATGCGTTGCGGGGGGGAGAGCCGGGCCCCGGCCTCTAGCCAGGTTCCGCCAGGCCGCCCCGGACGGGGCCGGCAGGCGGGTCTCCAGGTAGTCTGAGCCGGTAACCCCCGGGGCGGGGCCGGTGCCACGCGAGCAGGAGCGAGACTGACCATGGCTGTACCGAAGAAGAAGACGTCCAAGGCCAAGACCCGCAGCCGGCGGGCGTCGAACTGGACCCTCTCCGCCCCGCCGAGGAGCGTCTGCCCCCAGTGCCACCAGGTGAAGCTGCCCCATGTGGTCTGCCCCACCTGCGGCTGGTACCACGGCCGCCAGGCGATAGAGGTGGGCTGACACCGGTGACAGGACCGGGGCCCGAGGGTGGCAGGCCGCTGGCCCCAGAGGCTGCCGGCGGAGGCGCTGAGACCGGGAACGAGCTCCCGGTCGCCGTCGACGCCATGGGGGGGGACAAGGCCCCCGAGGAGGTGGTGGCCGGGGCCCGCCTGGCTGCCAGCCAGTTCGGGTTGCCCGTGAGCCTGGTGGGGTGCCCCGAGCTGCTCGGCGACACCGGGGGCCTGAGGGTGGTCCCGGCCCGGGAGGTCATCGGCATGGACGAGGAGCCCGGCCAGGCCGTAAGGCGCAAGAAGGACTCGTCCCTGGTGAGAGCGGCCGAGGAGGTGCGCGACGGTCGGGCCCTGGCCATGGTGAGCGCGGGCAACACGGGGGCGGCCATGGCCAGCGCCATGCTGCGCATGGGGAGGCTGCGTGGGGTGGCCCGCCCGGCGATCGCCACCCCCTTGCCCATACCGGGGTCCACCCCCTTGGTGCTGTTGGACGCAGGGGCCAATGCCGAGTGCTCCGCCCCCTGGCTGGTGCAGTTCGCCCAGATGGGAGCGGTCTTCGCCCGGTGCCGCTACGGGATCGCCGACCCGCGGGTGGCCCTGTTGTCCATAGGTGAGGAGCCGACCAAGGGGACCTCTGTCGTCAAGGAGGCCCACAGCCTCCTGGCGGCCCAGGAAGAGGTGCGCTTCGTGGGCAACCTGGAGGGCCGGGACCTCATGTCCGGCCTGGCCGACGTGGTGGTCACCGACGGCTTCACCGGCAATGTGGCCCTCAAGACCCTGGAGGGCGGCCTGCGCTTCTTCTCCGAGACCCTGCTGCGGGCCATGCAGTCCACCGAGGCGGGTCGGGAGGCGGCCAAGGTCCTGCTGCCCTTGGTGGCACCGCTGGTGGCCGAGCTGGACCCCGATTCTCAAGGGGGGGCCATGCTCGTGGGGGTGGACGGGGTCTGCATCATCAGCCACGGGTCCTCCTCGGCGGCAGCGGTCGCCAATGCCATCCGGGTGGCCCACGACCTCGCCTCGGGCGGGGTGGTAGGCGAGCTGCGCCGGGCCGTGGCGCCCCGGCCGGTGCCCCAGGCCAGCCAGCCAGCGGCCACCTGACTATCATCCTGTCGTCCCATAGCCACGATCACCGGAGCGCAGCCTTGCCCCCCGACAGCCCGGCCGCCAACCATGTGTCGATGGACCGCCACCAGGTGCTGGACCTGATCCGCGTGCAGCTGGCGGACATCCTCGAGATCGACCCCAGCCGCATCTCGGAGGGCTCGTCGTTCTCGGAGGACCTGAACGCCGACTCCCTGGCCCTCATCGAGCTGGTGGAGGCGCTGGAGGAGGCGCTCGGGGACCAGGTGGAGGACTTCCGCATCGATGACGAGGACCTGGAGGACCTGAAGACGGTCCGGGATGCCGTGGACTACGTGATGGCCCGCTTGGAGGAGCCCTGAGCCAGGGGCGAAGCCTGGGCCCGGACGGCAACCGCGAGCAGCTCGCGGCCCTGGCTGATCGGCTGGAATGGGAGTTCCAGCGCCCGGAGCTGCTGGCGCTGGCCATGGCCCACCGGTCCTGGTGCGCCGAGACACCGGGCCAGGAGTCCAACGAGCGGCTCGAGTTCCTGGGCGACGCCGTGCTGGGCCTGGTCGTCACCGACCACATCTTCCGCTCGTACCCGGACCTCCCCGAGGGCGAGCTGGCCAAGGTCAGGGCGGCCGTGGTCAACTCCGAGACCCTGGCCGAGGTGGCCAACTCCCTCGACGTGGGCTCGGCCCTTCTCCTCGGCAAGGGTGAGGACGCGTCCGGCGGCAGGGAGAAGTCGTCGATCCTGGCCGACGCCACCGAGGCGGTGATCGGAGCCGTGTACCTCGACGGGGGATGGGTGCCGGCCGCCCGTCTGGTGATGTCGCTGCTCGGCGACCGGATCAAGGAGGCCTCGGTCGGCCCCGGCGGCCAGGACTACAAGACCCGCCTGCAGGAGCTGGTGGCCCGCCAGCGGGACCAGCTGCCTCGCTACGAGGTTCGGGACGAGGGCCCGGACCACGCCAAGCGCTTCTATGCCAGGGTCCTGGTCGAGGGGGAGCTGGTCGGCCAGGGCCAGGGGAGGTCCAAGAAGCAGGCGGAGCAGGCGGCGGCCCGGGAGGCCTGGACGAGGCTCACGGCCCTTGACGGGCCCGTGGCCAAGGGGGTCCTGGAGGCGGGGGCGGCCACCGCCGGCCAGCCGTCCGAGGCCTGAGCCAGGCAGAGCCGTCCCAGTCCGGGTCCATGGCCGGTGCCTGAGCTCCCGGAGGTGGAGACGATCCGGCGGGACCTCAGGGAGGCCGTGGTCGGGCAGCGCATCACCGCGGTGGCGGTGAGCGGGCTCCGCTCGGTCCGGAGGCACCCGGACCACCGGGTCTTCGCCTCGGGCCTGGAGGGCAGGACCCTGCTCGAGGTGGGCAGGAAGGGGAAGTACCTCCTGTGGCGCCTGGACGGCGGGCAGGCCCTGGTGATCCACCTGGGGATGAGCGGCCAGCTGCTGCTGGCGGAGGAGGCCACCCCCCCGCCCCCTCACGCCCATGTGAGGCTCGGGTTGAGCGGGGGAGGGGAGCTTCGCTTCGTCGACCCACGGACCTTCGGCCAGCTCTTCCTGTCCCGTCCCCGGTCCTCAGGGACGGTGCCCGAGCTTGCCCATCTGGGGCCGGACCCCATGGAGGACAGGCTGGAGGAGGACCGCTTCGCCTCGGCCCTCTCCCGCCGCCGGACCATGCTCAAGCCTCTCCTGGTGGACCAGCGCTTCCTGGCCGGCATCGGCAACATCTACTCCGACGAGATCCTCTTCGCGGCGGGATTGCGCTGGGACCGGCGGGCGGCCAGCCTGAGCCGGGAAGAGGCCGGGACCCTCTACCGGGCGATGGGGCGAACCCTGGCAGCCGCCATCCGGGCCCGAGGCTCCTCGCTGGCTGACGCCCAGTACCGGGACTTGTTCGGGGCCCCGGGCCGCTATCAGCTCCAGCACCGGGTCTACGGCCGGGAGGGTCTTCCCTGCCCCCGCTGCCAAGCCCCTGTGGTGAGGCAGAGATGGGGGGGGCGAAGCTCCTTCTGGTGCCGGGTCTGCCAGTCCTGAGGCTCGCCGGCGGGTGGGGGTGGATCCCCGGCCCGGGGCCGTGCCCTTAGTAGCCTCGGGCCCAGCGTGTTCCTAAGGACCCTCACCCTCAAGGGCTTCAAGTCCTTCGCCGACCCGACGACCCTGGAGCTCGAGCCGGGGATCACGGTGGTGGTCGGGCCCAACGGCAGCGGCAAGTCCAACGTCGTCGACGCCGTGGCCTGGGTGCTCGGGGCCCAGGGGCCCCGCACCGTCCGGTCCTCCAAGATGGAGGACGTCATCTTCGCCGGCTCCGAGCGCCGGCCGGCCCTGGGCCGGGCCGAGGTGAGCCTCACCATCGACAACTCCTCGGGCCTGCTTCCCATAGGGCTGAGCGAGGTGACCATCACCCGCACGTTGTGGCGGTCGGGTGAGAGCGAGTACGCCATGAACGGCGCCCCGTGCCGGCTGCTGGACGTCCAGGAGCTGCTCTCGGACACCGGCGTGGGCCGCCAGCAGCACGTGATCCTGGGGCAGGGGCAGCTGGACTCCGTGCTGGGGGCGCGCCCCGAGGACCGCCGCTCGATCATCGAGGAGGCTGCCGGCGTCCTCAAGTACCGGCGCCGGCGGGAGCGGACCGAGCGCCGGCTGGCGGCGACGGAGGGCGACCTGGCACGGCTGCAGGACCTGCTGAGGGAGGTCCGCAGGCAGATGCGTCCTCTCGAGCGCCAGGCCGAGGCCTCCCGTCGCTATGACTCCATGGTCGCCGAGCACCGGTCCCTGCGTCTCCACCTGGCGGGGAAGGAGCTGTCGGAGGCGGGGGCCCGGGTCGAGGCGGCGGTGGCGGCGGGCACGGAGCTGGAGTCCAAGGGCCGGGAGCTGAGGGACCGGCTGCGCCTCCTGGACGAGCAGGTGGCCGAGGCGGAGCGGGTGGTCTCCACCAACGGCGTGGAGGACCTCAACCTCGCCATCGGGAGGTTGGAGCGGCTGCGGGAGCGAGCTCGGGGCCTGCGGGGGGTGATAGCCGAGAGGCTCCGCTCCCTGGAGCGCTCTCTCTCCACCACCGTGGACGCCGGGGTGGTGGCGGCCCTCGAGGCGGAGGGTGCCAGCGTCAGGGCCGCCCTGGCTGCCGCTGACCGGGAGGCTGAGGCCCTCGGTCCCCAGCGGGCCGACCTGGAGGAGGCCGAAGCCGGCCTGGCCCGGGAGAGGGAGGCAGCCGAGGCGACCCTGCGAGCTGAGGGGCTGGTTGCCGCTCCCGGCCGCCAGGGCGCCCTCTTCCCGGAGAGGCGCCGCCAGGGGCCCTCCCTGGGCGAGCTGCGGGGCCGGCTGGGCGTGCTCCGCCAGGCCCTGGAGAGGGACCGGTCCCAGCAGGAGCACCTGGGGCAGGCCCTTGCCGGTCTGCAGGCCAGAATCTCCGACCTGGTGGCAGAGGCGGGGGCCCACCGGGCCGAGCTGGCTGCCGCCGACCAGGCCGAGAGCCCCATCGTGGCGGACCTGGAGCAGGCCGAGCGCCGCCGCCGTGAGGCGGAGGCCGAGGTGGGGGCGGCCCAGGCCGAGGTGGCGGCCCTCGAGGAGGAGGTCCGGGCCTGGGCGGCTCGGGCAGAGGCCCTGGCCCTGGCCCTCGAGGACGTGCGAGCGCGTGGGGGCCTGCGCCATCTGCAGGGCGCCCCGGGGCTGCTCGGCACCCTGGCCGAGCTGGTGGAGGTGGACCCTGGATGGGAGCTGGCCTTCAGGGCCGGGGCGGGTGAGGCCGTGGCCTCGGTCGTGGTGCGGGGCCTGGCCGAGGCGGTCGGCGCCCTGGAGAGGCTGGCGGCCGAGGGTGCGAGCGGGACCGTCATAGCCGCCGGCGAAGGGGAAGGGTCCCCCCCGGCGACCGGGGAGCCAGAGGGCCAGGGTTCCCTCCTGGCTCACGTGAGGTCGCCCGACCCTGCCGTGGGCCGGGCCCTTCGCCATCTCCTGGCCCCCGTGGTAGTGGTCGAGGGCGACTGGAGGTCGGCGCTCGATGCCCACCTGGCCAGCCCGGCCCAGGTGGTCGTGAGCCGGGGCGGGGACCGCTTCGGGCCCGACGGGTGGCGCGTGGGTGACCCCGGGTCCGGGGCGACGGGCTCGGCGCTGGCCGAGGCCCGGTCCCGCACCGAGGGGGCCGAGCAGGCCCTGGACAGGGCCCGGGACCGCCACCGGAAAAGGCTCGAGGAGCGGGAGCGGGTCAGGGCCGAAGAGGGTCGCCTCCAGGCCAGCCTGGATGCCAACGACGAGCGCATGGGCCGGGCCGCCGACGACCTGCAGAGGGCGGAGGCCGAGCTTTCCCGGGTCAGGGTTGAGGCCCGGGGGCTGGAGCAGCGGAGGGACGAGCTGCGCCGGCGAGCCGAGGAGACGGCCCGGGAGGTGGCCGAGCTGGAGTCTCAGTTGGGGGCGGCCGAGCTGGCTGAGGCCGAGGAGGAGGCCCGGTGGCACCGGCTCGAGGAGGTGCTGGGGGACCTGGAGAGGCGCCAGGCCGAGGTGGGTGGGCGCCGCCACGACTTCGAGGTCCGCTGGGCCGGGATAGAGGAGCGCCGGGCCCTGCTGGGACGCAGGCTGGAGGAGATCGAGGAGCGGCTGGCCGCCAGCGTGAAGGCTCGCCAGGAGGCGGAGGCACGCCGGGAGGGGCTGGAGGCGGCCCTGGTGGCCATCACCCGCCTGGGCCAGGTGGCCACCAGCTGCGAGCGGCGCCTGGACTCGGAGCTCGAGGCCTTGCAGGCCCAGCGGCGCCAGCGGCTCTCGCTGGTGGGCGAGCAGGGGGCGGCCCTGTCCCGGCTGCGGCAGGAGCGGGTGGCCCTGGAGAGGACCTTGGCCGAGGTTCAGGAGAGGATCCAGCGGAACGAGATCCAGCTGACCGAGCTGCGCCTCAGGCGGGAGGCGGCTGTGGAGGGGTTGCGGCGGGACCTCGATGTGGAGCCGGAGTCCGCCCTGGGGGCGCCCTGTCCCGAGCTGCCCCCGGGGACCACCCCCGGGCAGCGGGCCCGCGACCTCGAGCGCGAGCTCCGCCTGCTGGGGCCGGTGAACCCCCTGGCCGTGGCCGAGCTGGAGTCCCTGGAGGAGCGGTCCCGCTTCCTCGATGGGCAGCTGGAGGACGTGAAGGCGGCCCGGCGGGAGCTGGCCAAGGTCATCCGGGCCATCGACGCCGAGATCGTGGCGGTGTTCTCCGCCGCCTACGACGACGTGGCCCGTCACTTCTCCGACCTGGTGGCCACCCTGTTCCCGGGAGGCTCGGGCTCACTCAGCCTCACCGACCCCACCAACCTCCTGGAGACGGGCGTGGAGATCTCGGCCCGGCCGGCGGGCAAGCAGGTCCGCAAGCTCTCGCTGCTGTCGGGAGGTGAGCGCTCGCTGGTGGCACTGGCCTTCCTGTGCGCCGTCTACCGGAGCCGGCCCTCACCCTTCTACATCATGGACGAGGTGGAGGCGGCCCTGGACGACGTGAACCTCCACCGCTTCCTCAACCTGGTAAGAGAGTTCAGGACCGATGCCCAGCTGCTGATCGTCAGCCACCAGCGCAGGACCATGGAGATGGCGGACTGCCTCTACGGGGTGACAATGCAGCCGGGAGGGTCCTCACGGGTGGTCTGCGAGCGGGTGGCGGCCCGCAGCTGAGGACCCGTCCGGACGGGCACCAAGGGGCGCCGACCGGTCTCTAGGCTTCCTGGTCGATGCCCTCCGACCTTGTCCTGGCCTTGGCCGTGCTGGCCTTCGTGCTGCTGGTCGCCCTGGTGAGCGTGAGCACGGTGGCCCTTGGCCGCCGGCGGAGCCGCAGGGTGGAGCTGGAGCCGCCGCCCCCCCCGCCGGCCACGCCTGAGCGGGCAGCGGGCGCACCGGCTGAGTCACCGCCCGCCGTCTCCGGGGCCGCCCCTCCGCCTCTCACCGAGGTGGACCCGGACCTGGCGGCCAGAGTGGAGGAGGCCTTCGCTCCCGCGCCGCAGGCCCCTCCCGGAGAGGCCCCCGCCCCCCCGGCCCCGGCCCCCGAGGAGGCCCCGGCCCCGCCCGCGGCGCCGCCGCGGCCCCGCTTCCGCGACAGGCTGGTCAAGGCCAGGGCCCTCCTCTCCGGGCACCTGGGCGGGGTGGCCGGCCGCGAGCGGATCGACGACCAGACCTGGGAGGAGCTGGAGGAGGCCCTGGTCCTGGCTGACGTCGGCATCGCCAGGACGACGGCTCTCCTGGACCAGCTCCGGGCCAAAGTGAAGGCGGGTGAGGTCCGCACCCCGCCCGAGCTGCTGGCCTCCCTCAAGGAGGATCTCAAGGCCGCCCTCTCGGCGGGGGACCGCACGATGCACCTGGCTCCCGGGCCCGCCAATGTCTGGCTCTTCGTGGGCGTGAACGGCGTGGGCAAGACCACGACCATCGGCAAGGTGGGCATGCGGGAGGCCGAGGCCGGGCGCAGCGTGGTGATGGCCGCCGGGGACACGTTCCGGGCGGCCGCCGCCGAGCAGTTGGAGCTGTGGGCCAAGCGGGTGGGGGCCGACCTGGTGCGGGGGGCAGAGGGCGGTGACCCCGGCTCGGTGGTCTTCGACGCCGTCCAGAGGGCTGCCGCCCGCCAGGCCGACCTGGTGCTGGCCGACACCGCCGGGCGCCTGCACACCAAGGTCAACCTCATGGAGGAGCTGAAGAAGGTGAAGCGGGTGGCGGAGCGCCCCCCGGCCCAGCTCAACGAGGTCCTGCTCGTGATCGACGCCACCACGGGCCAGAACGGCTTGGTGCAGGCCCGCCAGTTCGCCGAGGCGGTCGGGGTGACCGGGGTCGTCCTCACCAAGCTCGACGGGACGGCCAAGGGAGGCATCGTCCTGGCCATCCAGGCAGAGCTGGGCCTCCCCATCAAGCTGGTGGGGCTGGGCGAGGCACCCTCCGACCTGGTGGACTTCGACCCTGAGGAGTTCGTCGAGGCCCTCTTCGAGTAGGGCCGGGCCCCTCGGGTCGGGCACCGGCGTGAGTGGCCGGGGGACGGCTGGGTGACCACGGGGCCATTTGGCCCCGGACCCGGGGGAAGGCGCCATCAGCGAGCACGGGTAGCCTGGGGGGCTGCATGTTCGAGTCCCTGTCCGACCGCTTCGACGCCATCTTCACCCGCCTCCGGGGCCGTGGCCGCCTGGGCGAGGCCGAGGTGGACCAGGCCCTGAGGGAGATACGCCTCGCCCTCCTCGAGGCCGACGTCAACTTCAACGTGGTCAAGGCCATGGTGGCCCGCATCCGGGAGCGTTGCGTCGGGGCCGAGCTGTCCAAGAGCCTCACGCCTGCCCAGCAGGTCATAAAGATCGTCAACGAGGAGCTGACCAACGTCCTGGGCGGGGAGCCGCTGCGCATCTCCTATGCCTCGCGGCCCCCCACGGTGGTGCTGCTGGCGGGGCTGCAGGGCTCGGGCAAGACCACCGCCGCCGCCAAGCTCGGCCGGTGGTTCAAGCAGCAGGGCCGCCAGCCCCTGCTCGTGGGGGCCGACCTGCAGCGGCCGGCGGCCGTGGAACAGCTGAGGGTCCTGGCCAACCAGGCCGGGGTGCAGTTCTGGAGCGAGGCCAGCGACCCTGTGGCGGTGGCCAGGGGAGGGGTGGAGGAGGCCCGCCGGCGGGGACGCGATGTGGTGGTGGTTGACACCGCCGGGCGGCTCACCATCGACGCCGAGCTCATGGACGAGGTCCGCCGCATCTCCGAGGCGGTGGAGCCGGGCTACACCTTCCTCGTCATAGACGCCATGACCGGCCAGGATGCGGTCAACACGGCCCAGGCCTTCCATTCCACCCTGGCCCTGGACGGCGTCATCCTCACCAAGCTGGACGGGGACGCCCGCGGCGGAGCGGCCCTATCGGTCAAGGAGGTGGTGGGGAAGCCCATCGCCTTCGCCTCCACCGGCGAGAAGCTGGCCGACTTCGACGCCTTCTATCCCGACCGCATGGCCAGCCGCATCCTCGGGATGGGTGACGTGCTCTCCCTCATAGAGCAGGCGGAGCGCACCTACGACCAGGAGGTGGCGGCCCGGGGGGCCACCCGGTTGCAGGAGGGCCGGTTCACGCTGGAGGACTTCCTGGAGCAGCTGCAGCAGGTGCGCCGCATGGGCCCGCTGAAGGGGCTCTTGGGCATGATGCCCGGAGTTCCAAAGGAGCTCCGCCAAGCGGACTTCGACGAGAGGGAGATGGACTGGGTGGAGGCCATCATCCACTCCATGACCCCCGAGGAGCGCCACGATCCCTCGATAATCAACGGGTCCCGCCGGTCCCGGATAGCCAACGGCAGCGGGCGGTCGGTGGCCGACGTCAACCAGCTGCTCAAGCGCTTCGGCGAGGCTCAGGCGGCCATGCGGAGCCTGGGGTTGATGCCCAAGGCCACCAAGCGGTCCGGGGGCAACAAGAAGAAGAAGGGCAAGCGGGGAGCCGGTCGGGTCACTCCGCCGCTTCGCAACGCGCCGCGGGACCTCAGCCCGCTGCGCCCCAGGTAGAAGAAGGAGAGGACAAGCAAGTGGCTGTGAAGCTCCGTCTCACCCGGATGGGCAAGAAGAAGCAACCCACCTACCGGGTGGTGGCCGCCGACAGCCGGTCACCCCGCAATGGGCGCTTCATCGAGATACTGGGCACCTACACGCCCCGCTCGGAGCCCTCCGGAGTGGTGATCGACAACGCCCGGGCCATCCAATGGCTCTCCCAGGGGGCTCAGCCCACGGAGACGGTGGCCAAGCTGCTCAGGATCTCGGGGGCCTGGGACGAGTTCCAGGCCTCCAAGGGCCGCCGGTGAGGACCAGGTGAGCGGAGCGGACGAGGCGGCGGTGGCGGGCCCCGGCCCCGGCAACGCCCTGGAACCGGAGGCGGCCGGCGTGGTGGCCGACGACGCCGGCAACCGCGTGGTGGGGGCCATCCCGAGGGACGTGCTCGGCTTCGTGGCCCGGTCCATAGTGGACGAGCCCGACGCCGTGGTCGTGGAGGCCGAGGAGGGCGAGGGGAGGGTCGACCTGCGCCTCAGCGTGGCGCCCGCCGACATGGGCAAGATCATCGGCCGCCGGGGGCGGGTGGCCCAGGCCATCCGGACCCTGGTACGGGCCGCCGGTGCCAGGGAAGGCGTTGAGGCCACCGTCGAGATCCTGGACTGAAGGCCCGGGCGGGGCCGGCGGCCCAGGCCGGGAACCCCGGAGCCCCCTCGGGCCTGATCTCCTGGAGGTGGGGCGGGTGGTCCGCCCCCAGGGCCTTCGGGGAGAGGTGGTGGTGGAGCTGGGCACCAACCGGGAGGAGCGCCTGGCCCCGGGCTCCCGCTTGGCCGCTGGCGGGCTCGAGCAGCGCTGGTTGCAGGTGGTGCGTGCCGCCCCTCTGCCCCCGGCCAGGAGGTCCGTCCTGAGTGGGGGGCCGCGGCGCTGGAGGGTCGCCTTTGAGGGCTTCCACAGCCGAGAGCAGGCCGAGGCGCTGCGGGGCCTGGTCCTGCTGGCGCCCCCCATGGGGGAACCGGGGACCCTGTGGGCCCACGAGCTGGTGGGGGCCGAAGTGAGGGACCGGGAGGGCCGCCGCCTGGGACGGGTCGGCGCCCTGGAGGCCAATCCCGCCAGCGACCTCCTGGTGCTGGAGGACGGGGGCCTGGTGCCGCTGCGCTTCGTGGTGAGCACGGCCCCGGGCCTGGTGGAGGTGGATGCTCCGCCCGGGCTCCTCAGCTGAGGCCCGGCATGCGCGTCGACATCTTCACCCTCTTCCCGGACCTGGTGAGGGGCTACCTCTCGGGCAGCCTCATCGGCCGGGCCTCGGCCTCGGGGCGGCTGGACATCCGGGTCCACGACCTGCGCTCCGCCGCCACCGACCCCCGTCGCTCGGTGGACGACGCCCCCTTCGGTGGTGGACCCGGGATGGTGCTCGCCCCGGGGCCGGTCTTCGGGGCCGTCGAGGCGGCCGACCCGCCCCGGCCGCTCTACCTGCTGGGCCCCGGCGGGCGCCGCCTGGACCAGGCCCTGGTGCGCGAGCTGGCCGGCCTGCGCCCCGGCTTCTCCCTGCTGTGCGGCCGCTACGAGGGAGTGGACCAGAGGGTGGCGGACCACCTGGTGGACGGGGAGCTGTCCATAGGGGACTACGTCCTGGCCGGGGGCGAGCTCGCCGCCCTGGTGGTGGTGGAAGCGGTGGCCCGCCTCGAGCCCGGCGTCATGGGGAACGAGGCATCGGCGTGGGACGAGAGCTTCGCCGACGGCCTCCTCGAGTACCCGCAGTACACGAGGCCGGGTGACTTCCGGGGCTGGGCCGTGCCCGAGGTCCTGCGCAGCGGGGACCACGGGCGGATCCGGCGCTGGCGGCGCGCCCAGGCCCTCATCCGCACCCTGGAGCGGCGGCCCGACCTGATGAGGGCCCGGGGCGGCCTGAGCCCCGACGAGGTGCAGATCCTGGAGGAGCACGGGTATTCTGGGGAGGCCCACAGCCCCCTTCAGGAGTAGCGCGCGCCATGAACCCCACCGACATGATCGACCGCGACAGCTTGCGGGAGGACGTGCCGGCGTTCGCCCCCGGGGACACTCTGCGGGTGCACGTGAGGGTGGTGGAGGGCAACCGGGAGAGGGTCCAGGTCTTCCAGGGGGCCGTCATACGCCGGCAGGGGTCGGGGGTGAGGGAGACCTTCACGGTCCGCAAGGTGAGCTTCGGCGTGGGGGTGGAGAGGACCTTCCCGGTCCACTCGCCGATCATTGCCCGCATCGAGCCCGTCACCAGGGGCGATGTCCGCCGGGCCAAGCTGTACTACCTGCGGGGCAGGACCGGGAAGGCGGCCAAGATCAAGGAGAAGAGGCAGCCCTCCACCCGCTGAGCCGGGGTGCGCCGGGGGCGGGCCGCCTGGGCCCGCCGGGCTATCGTCGCCCCCCGATGAGAGGAGCGGGCATGCACCGCCAGTGAGCCGGCGAGGGCCTCGCCCGGTCGGGCGAGAGAAGCCGTGGCGGCTCCTGCTCCCTCCTGTGGTGCTGACGGTCGCCACCTGCCGCGCCTGAAGGCGCTGGCTGCGCCCACCGCCGCCTGGCCGTGAGCCCGGGCCTTGGCCCCGATTACGACAGGAGGACGACCCTTGGAACCGATCGCACCCCGGCCCCACCCCGGTCCCTCGCTGCCCTTCCCTGCCGAGCCGCGTCCGGCCGGCGTGGCCCCCACCCCCGTCCGGGTGGGGATGCTGGTGCTCTTCCTGGCCATGGCCGCCGTCGGCACCTACCTGGTCAAGTGGCACCCCTACTTCCTGAAGGGCTTTCAGGTCGCTGCCGGCCATGGCCTCGGCTCCTCCTACCTCTCCGGGCACTCGGCCCGGTCCCCGGGGGGATGGCGGGCGGCGCTCGACTATGCCCGGCGGTATGGGCTTGCCATCTGGCCGGCGCTGGTCGTGGGCCTGGTCATAGCGGCCGGCGTGCAGGAGGTGGTGCCGCGGGACTGGCTGCTCCGCTTCCTCGGCCGGGGGCGCCTCAGGTCCACGGCCACGGGAGGGCTCGTGGCCGTGCCCTCGATGATGTGCACGTGCTGCTCGGCCCCGCCCACCGTGTCCCTCGCCCGCAGCCAGGCGCCCGTGGGTGCCACCCTTGCCTACTGGTTGGGGAACCCGGTGCTGAACCCGGCCACGATCGTGTTCATGGCCTTCGTGCTGGGCTGGCGCTGGGCCCTGCTGCGCGTGGTGGTGGGCGCCGTGCTCGTCTTCGGGGGGGCCCACCTGGCCCAGCGGCTCTTCGCCGGGGCCGACCTGCCCGAGGCCGTGCAGCAGGCGGCCGTGCCCGCCCCGCGGGAGGACCTCCGGTCGTTGCCCCTCCGCTACCTTCGGACCCTCGCCCGCCTGTGCCTGGGGCTGGTCCCCGAGTACGGCGTCATCGTGCTCGGCCTCGGAGCGGTGCGCGCCTGGCTCTTCCCGGCGGTCAACCCGGTCGTCGGGCACACGGCCTGGCTGGTACTGGTCCTGGCCGTCACCGGGACTCTGTTCGTCATACCGACGGCAGGGGAGGTCCCCATCGTCCAGACCTTCATGGGCTTCGGGCTGGGGGCGGCGGGCGCCGGGGCCTTGATGATCACCCTGCCGGCCGTGAGCCTGCCCTCCTTGGTCATGGTGGGCCGGGCCGTCCCGGCGCGGGTGCTGGCCTTCGTCGCCGGGATGGTGGTCCTGGTGGGCCTGGCTACGGCCGGCCTGGCCATGGCGCTCGGGTTGTAGCGGCCCCGAACGACCTCCAGCCTCAGCCCCGAGGGAGCCGGGCCCGGGGGCGAGAAGGGGGCCCCGGGGGACGGCCGACGGCAGCGTTCAGGGCGGTGGCGAACAGGCACCAGGCCAGGTAGGGGACCAGCAGCGACCCGGCCACGGCGTCCTCCCGGGCGGCGGCCACCACCTCGGCGCCGACCAGCAGGTCCAAGGCCACGATCACCGAGAGGGACAGGCGCTTGTCGCGGGCGGAGAAGAAGGCCAGGGGCCAGGCGGCGTTGAGGGCCAGCTGGGCGGCGTGGAGGCCGAGAGCTACCCGCGCCGAGCGCCGGGCGAGGCGGTAGGCAGCCACCGCCATGGCCCCGTACAGTGCCGTCCACACCGGCCCGAAGGCTTCCGCCGGGGGGGCCCAGGCCGGCTTGGCCAAGGCGGCATAGACCGGCCCGGCCCGGCGGGCACCCAGGCCCCCGACGGCCGCCGCCGCCAACGACCCACCTGCCCCCAGGACGGCCGACGGTGCTGGTCTCACCCTTGCTCCTCCTCCTGGCGCCCCTGCCCGGCGCGGGCCCGTCCAGGGCCCGGGATGGGCCCCCGGGAAATGCCGGCGGTCACGGCGGGAACCACCCTTGGCGCAGGAGGCCCAGCGCTGCTGCCGCCGCCTCCTCGGTGCCCAGGTGGCCGGCCACGAGATGGCGGCGCAAGGCCCCCAGCATGCCGAGAACCAGGTCGGCGGCCAGCTCGGGAGAGATCCCGGGGCGGGCCGAGCCGCGGGCGGCTGCCTCGGCCAGGGTCCGGGCCAGCAGGTCCCGCAAGGGGGCCATCCGGGCGCTCACCTCGGCGCGCACCGCCGGGGAGACGGCCTCCGACTCGAGGTGCTCGGCTCCGAGGCGGTGCTCCTGGCTGGCGAACAGGCCACACTGGGCCCGTACCAGGTGGGCGAGACGGTTCCAGGGGTCGGTGATGCCGCCCGCCTCGGCCAGGAGCTGGCGTACCGAGCGCTCCACCTCCCGCCCGACCCAGGCCACCAGTACGGACTCGATGTCGGGGAAGTAGTGGTAGAGGGTAGCCCTGGACGTCCCTGCCTCCTGGGCCAGGGACGACATGGAGAGCCCGGCCATGCCCCGCTCCGAGAGCAGGCGGAGGGCGGCGTCCAGTATGTGGTCGCGCTGGTCGGCCCGGTGAGCCGAGACCACCTCCTCCCACCGGCTTCCGCTCACCTGGTGCTGGACAGAGTGTCAATGGCTTGACACACTGTAAGGACCGTGACCATACTGCAGGAACTGTACCGCCGTCCCGCCCGAGCCTACCTCCGCCTGGTGACGGGCAGGCGCTCCAAGTGGGCCGTGCTCGCTCTCGGGATGCTCGTCCTCGTTGCCGTCTCCCCCCTGGCCGGCCAACTCGGGTCCCTCGAGTCCAACTCCCCCCAGAGCTTCCTGCCCTCCGGGGTCGCCTCGACGAGGGTGCTGCGCTACGAGGAGGCCCACGGCCGGGCCAGCAGCCCGGCGGTGGTGGTGTACGAGCGCCGCGGAGGGCTGCGCCCCTCCGACCGGCGTGCCATCCAGACCGCCCGGGCCGTCATCGCCCGCCACCGGTTGGCCGGAACGGGCCGGCCCACCCCCCTCAGGGTTTCGACCTCGGGCGAGGCCGCCCTGTTCACGGTGCCCATAGCGGCATCGACCCCCCAGAAGGTGCTGGTGAGAGACGTCAAGACCATCCGTCTCCTGGTGAGGGGGACCGCCGTCCCAGCCACCTCCTCCCCTTCCGCCCGCCTGGAGGTGGCCGTCGGGGGGCCGGCGGGCTCGGCCACCGACGCCGTGGGGGCCTTCGCCGGCATCAACGGCAGGCTGCTGGTCGTGACGGTGGTGGTCGTGGCGGTCCTGCTCCTCCTCACCTACCGCAGCCCCTTCCTGTGGCTTCTCCCTCTGGTCTCCGTCGGCCTGGCGGCAGGCTGGTCGGAGGGGGTGGCCTACGGCCTGGCGAGCTCCGGCTTCGTCGTCAATGGCATGACGGTCGGCATCCTCACCGTGTTGGTGTTCGGGGCCGGGACCGACTACGGCCTTCTGCTTGTCGCCCGGTACCGGGAGGAGCTGCGCCGCCATCAGGACCCCCATGAGGCCATGGCCGTCGCCCTGCGGCGGGCGGGGCCGGCCATCGCCGTCTCCGGCCTCACCGTCATCCTCGCCCTGGTGTGCCTCACGCTGGCCCGTCTCAACGACGTGGCCGCCCTCGGCCCCGCTTGTGCCGGCGGCATCCTGTGCGCCCTGGCCGCTCAGCTGGTCTTCCTGCCCGCATTGCTGCTCGCCACGGGACGGCGGGCCTTCTGGCCCTTCGTGCCCCGACCGGGCGACGGTCTGCCCGAGGAGCCCGGCGTGTTCGGTCGCCTGGGCCGGTCGCTCCTGCGCCGGCCCCGGGCGGTTTGGGGGGGACTGGTCGTGCTCCTGGCCTTGTGCTCCATAGGGCTCGTGTCCTACCGCGGCGGGCTCAGCCAGCAGGACGGGTTCACCAGGCCCGTGGGGTCGGTGGCCGCCCAGCGGATCCTGGACGCGAACTTCCCGGCCGGGTCGTCGGCTCCCGCCGTGGTCCTGGTCCTCCCCGGTGGCCGTCTCGAGGCCGCCCTGGCCGCGGCCCGTGCCACGCCGGGGGTGGCGGGCGTCACCCCCCCGGAGAAGCTGGGCCGAGCCCGGCTCTTCGACGCCGTGCTGTCGGCCGATCCGGTCAGCCCGGCGGCCGAGCACACCCTGGGCGTGCTGCGCCAACGGCTGCACGCCCGGGCCGGAGACCGGGTGCTCGTGGGGGGGGAGACGGCCACCAATGTCGACCTGAGCAGGGCCGCCGGCCGCGACCGCCTGGTGATAATCCCGGTCGTGTGCGCCGTCGTGCTCCTGATGCTGGGCCTGCTCCTCCGGTCCCTCATGGCCCCCGTGGTCCTGGTGGCCAGCGTGCTGCTCTCCTACGTGGCCGCCCTTGGCATCACCTCGGTGGTGTTCCGCCTCATCCTCTCGGTGGCGGGCTTCGACCCGTCGGTACCCATCTTCGGCTTCGTGTTCCTCGTCGCCCTGGGGGTGGACTACAACGTCTTCCTCATGACCCGGGTCAGGGAAGAAGCTCGCCGGGGGGCCCAGGTGGGGGTGGTCCGGGGGCTGGCCGTCACCGGGGGAGTGATCACCTCGGCCGGGGTGGTCCTGGCCGCCACCTTCGCCGTGCTGGGCATCCTCCCCCTGGTCGCCCTGGCCGAGGTCGGCTTCCTGGTGGCCTTCGGGGTCCTCGTGGACACCCTTCTCGTGCGCTCGGCCCTCGTCCCCGCCCTGGCCATCGACCTGGGGGACCGGCTGTGGTGGCCCGGGCGGCCTGGTCCCGCCCGGGGGCGGGGCGGAGCCTGGCCGCTGGCCTGACCCGCCGCAGGCCGTCCTGTCGGACGCCTCCTCCACCGGCCGGGTGGGCGGGGCGGTGCCGGCGGCGAGCTGCGCCTACAGTTGTGGGCAGCCCAGCTGGCAGGGGCCGGACCCAGGGCGGTCAGGAGGAGGCGAACGAGCCGTGCCGCGATGAGCACGAGGCCATGAGCGCCGAGGATCTCGAGCGCTACGAGACCGAGATCGAGCTGGCGCTGTTCCAGGAGTACCGGGCCGTCCTGCCCATGTTCCGCTACGTCGTGGAGACCGAGCGGCGCTTCTACCTCGCCAACCGGGTCCAGCTGGACCGCCGGGGAGAGGGCACGGGGGCGTGGTACGAGGTCAAGTTGGAGGATGCCTGGGTTTGGGACATGTACCGCCCGGCCCGGTTCGTCACCTCGGTGAAGGTGGTGACCTGCCGAGATGTGAACATCGAGGAGCTGCCCGAGAAGGAGCTGTGAGGTGGGGGCTCCCGATCCCCGCCGGGCCCTGGGGTCCCGGGGCGAGGCCATGGCGGCGGAGTGGTACGAGGCCCGGGGGTACCGGGTGCTGGCCCGGAACTGGCGCTGCCGGGAGGGTGAGATCGACCTCGTCCTGGCCCGGGGCCGGACCTATGTGTTCTGCGAGGTGAAGACCCGGGCCACCGAGGCCTTCGGCCTGCCCGCCGAGGCGGTGACGGCACGCAAGCGGGCCCGCTTGCGGCGGTTGGCGGCCCGCTGGCTGGCGGAGACGGCGCTGCCCGGCGGTGACGTGCGCTTCGATGTGGCCGGCGTGCTGGATGGCCGCTTGGAGGTGGTGGAGGAGGCCTTCTAGAGAGGGCTTGGCGGATCGGGGGGCCCTGCCTCACCGAGGGCCGGGCGGCTGGCCTCGGCGGCGGTTCACGGGCTGGGCCCGGGCCCGCCCGGGCCGGCGCCGCTGCCTGTGCTCCCAGCAGGGCCGGTGCCAGTGGCGGCGGAGATCGGGAGCCCCCCGGGGGACCACCACGACGTGGCCCGTGCCCGGCTCGAGGTCCTGGTTGCAGCCCGGGCAGAGGTAACGCTTGGTGGCCTGGTAGGGCTGGACAGTCCTCACCTCGGCCGGTGAGCCGGTGAGGGGGTCCACGGGAAGGCTGCCGTCCACGCCGACCATCCTCCTCGATCCGGCCCGTGCCCGTGCCGTCACGGGGCAGGCAGGGTGAGGACCGCTCCGTGAGGCACGGACCGGGGGACGGCCGTGGCCTGCACCACCCCCACCTGGTCGACGGCAACGGAGGTGTTCGTGCATCCCCCCTGGGCGTGCTCCTGGTAGGTGACGGTCATGGCCGCCGGCGCCACCTCCTCTCCGCCCTCCCCCCCGGCCAGGGGCCGGGACCAGCGCACCGCCACGCTGGGATGGTCGCAATCGGCGAAGACCTCGGACCACACGACCGGGCTGGCCAGCCAGGGGCCCGGAGCCTGCAGGTCCCTCACCGGTGTGAGGGCGCCCGTCACCTCGTCGGTGATCGTGGCCCTCCACCCGGCGCCGGGGGACGGGCTGATGGCCAAGCGGTAGGGGCGTCCGGGCTGCCAGTCGTACCGGCAGGTGTTGGGGTTCCCGTCGAGGGAGGGGAGCAGGGGCTCGGTCCCGTCCAGCTCGCCACCGCCGTCGGCGGGGTCCTGGTAGCCACCCCAGTTCACGGCCCGGCGGGCCCCCCCGGGCCCTGGGCACCACTGGAGCCCGGTGTGGCCGGCACCGCGGGGCCGCTGCCCGTCATGGAAGCTGGCCTGGAGGGCCCAGAAGTAGAGCCGGTCCACCGTGGGTGGACGGAGCACCTCCAGGGACACCTCGAATCGCCTCCAGCGCCCCGGGGGCAGGTCCCACCACAGGTGGAAGGAGGAAGCCCCGTTGGCGGAGGGCGGCCTTCCCCGCACCCGCTCGGGGGCGGCGTCCCCGCTCCGGCCCTGCGGGCGGGAGCGACGGGGCCACCTCCTGATCACAAAGGGGAGGTTAGGGGTGGCCGTCACAGGCGGGGCCTATCCTGGGAGCAGCCGTCGTCGGGCCGGCTGGCACCACCCATCGCCCCCCGGGTCCGGCGCCCATGGCGCCGGACCTCTTCGAGGAACCGTTCCAAGGGGAGGTGCCGTGATCGCCACCATCGCCTCGGCCAGCCTGCTCGGCGTGGAGGGCAGGCCGGTCTGCGTGGAGGTCCACGTCGGCAACGGGCTGCCTTCCTTCACCGTTGTGGGGCTGCCCGATGCTGCCTGCCGAGAGTCCCGGGACAGGGTGAGAGCGGCGTTCCTCTCGAGCGGGCTGCGGTTCCCGTCCCGGCGGGTGACCGTCAACCTGGCCCCCTCAGGAGAGCGCAAAGGGGGACCCGGCCTGGACCTGCCCATCGCCGTCGGCCTCCTCGTCGCTGACGGCCAGCTGCCACCTGCCGCCGTGGCCGGCTGCGGCTTCATCGGGGAGCTGGGCCTCGATGGCTCGGTCCGGCCCGTGCCGGGGATGGTGCCCATGGCCGCCGCCGTCCAGGCGGCGGCACTGGTCGTGCCCTCGGCGGCCGCTGGCCAGGCGGGGCTGGTGGGAGGCCCGGCTGTTCGCGCCGTCGACGACCTGGCCGGCCTGGTCGCCGCCCTGAGCGGTCGGGGGCGCTGGGCGGCACCCGCCAGGGCCCGACCGCCTGGACCGGCTCGGCCTGAGCCCGACCTGGCCGAGGTAAAGGGGCAAAGGATCGGCCGGTGGGCTCTCGAGGTGGCTGCCGCCGGAGCCCACCACCTGCTCCTCATCGGCCCCCCCGGCGCGGGCAAGACCATGCTGGCTCGCCGGCTCCCGGGCCTGCTGCCGGCCTTGTCGCCCGCAGAGGCGCTGGAGGCCAGCAGGATCCACTCCGCGGCCGGACTGGGGTGGCCGGGAGGGGGCCTCATGACCCGCCCGCCGTTCCGGGCTCCCCACCACGGGGCCTCGGTGACCTCACTGGTGGGCGGGGGCACGGCGGCCATGCGCCCGGGCGAGGTCAGCCTGGCGAGCGGCGGCGTCCTGTTCCTGGACGAGATGGGGGAGTTCCCGGCGTCGGTCCTGGACGCCCTGCGCCAGCCCCTGGAGGAAGGCATCGTGCGGGTGTGCCGGGCCCGGGCCACCATTGCCTTCCCGGCCCGCTTCCTCCTGGTCGGCGCCATGAACCCCTGTCCCTGCGGGGAGGGTTACCTGCCCGGGTCCTGCCGGTGCAGCCCCGCCGCCCGGGCCCGCTACGCCCGTCGGCTCTCGGGGCCCCTGCTGGACCGGTTCGACCTGCGGGTGCCCCTCGGCCGGCCCGCCGTGGAGGACCTGCTCCGGGGCAGCCCCGGGGAGCCCACCAGCGTGGTGGCCGCCCGGGTCCTGCAGGCCCGGGAGCGGGCGGCGGCACGGGGGGTCAAGGTTAACTCCAGCCTGAGCGCCGGGGAGCTCGACCGATGGGCGCCCTTGTCGACCGGGGCGGAGAGCCTTCTCGAACGCCGGCTACGGGCCGGCCTGCTCTCGGCCCGGGGCCTGCACCGGGTGCGCCGGGTGGCCCGGACAGTTGCCGACCTGGCCGGGGCCGGGGAGGTGGTGGAGGTCGAGCACGTGGCTGCGGCGCTGGAGCTGAGGGTCGGGGTGTCCTCGATCCTGCCGGCCGTGGCCTGAGCCGGGCTCACGAGAGGAGGTTCACGATGGACGCCGAAGAGGCCCACGGGGCGGCCCTGGCCGCTCTGCCCCAGATGACCCCCGGCCGGCTGCGGCGCCTGCTGACGGGCAGGTCGACCCTGGAGGCCTGGTCTGCGTTGCGCGACGGTGGGCTCTCTCCCGGGCCCTCCGGGCCATCCCGAGGCCAGGGACCCCTCTTCCCCGCTGGCGGGGAGGAGGCCGCCCTGTACGAGCTCTGGGCCCGCTGCGCCCGCAGGGTGGACCCGGCACGGGTGATGCGCTCGTACACCGAGGCCGGGGTCCGGGTCCACCTGGCCGGCCGCCCCGGGTTCCCCGAGCCCGCCGCCTTGGCACCCAGTCCCCCCGCCATCCTGTTCTCGATGGGGTCCCTCGGGGCCCTGGATCGGCCGCGGGTGACCCTCGTGGGCACGCGCTCGGCCACCCACTACGGCCTGGAGGTGGCGGCCGAGCTGGGTGCGGGCCTGGCCCGGGCCGGGGTGAGCGTCGTATCGGGGCTGGCGGCAGGCATAGACGGTGCCGCCCACCAGGGCGCCCTGGTGGGCGGGAACGCTCCCCCCCTCGCCGTGGTGGCCACCGGCCTGGACGTCGTCTACCCCGCTTCCCATGCACGGCTGTGGGCCCGCGTCGCCTCGGAGGGGAGCCTGCTTTCGGAGTCCCCCCTCGGAGCGGTGGCCCAGCGCTGGCGCTTCCCCTGGCGCAACCGGCTCCTGGCTGCTCTGGGGGACGTGGTGGTGGTGGTGGAGTCGCATGTAAGGGGGGGTTCGCTCCTGACGGTGGAGGCGGCCGCCCGGTGCGGGAGGCCTGTCCTGGCCGTGCCCGGATCGGTCCGGAGCCCCGCCTCGGCCGGGGCCAACTCCCTGCTGGCCGATGGCTGCCCCCCGGCCCGGGACGTGGACGACGTCCTGGTGGCCCTGAGCCTCGAGCAACCCGGCGCCGGGCTTCGGCCCGCTGCGAGCCTCCCCGGCCTCCGGCCTCCGCAGGCCGGGTGGCCACCGTCGGGATCCCCCTCCCGCCCCGGGGCCCGGCCCCCCGGCCCCGGGGGGAAGGAGCGGGGCCCGCGGGGCCGTGACGAGCGTTCCGTCTGGGCCGCCCTGGGCACCGAGCCCACCACCATCGATGTGGTGGTGAGGCGCACCGGCCTGGGTCCCGCCCAGGTGGCCGCCGTCCTGGGCCGCCTGGAGGGGTGGGGGTGGGCCCGGCCAGGCGAAGGGTGGTGGGCGCGGTGCCAGCCGGGGGTCCACGGCTGAGGCTCCGGCGAGCTGAGCGGGAGCCAGGCCGGGGGGAGCTGAAGCAGGGCGGCGAGCAGGCTGGTAGGGAGGGGTTCCATGGACGATGCCGAGATGCACCGGCGGCTGGCCCTGGCCCGGGTGGGGCGCCTGGCCACCGTGAGCGCCCAAGGGGTTCCTCACCTGGTGCCCTGCTGCTTTGCGCTGGAAGGGGAGACCATCTACTCGGCCGTGGACGCCAAGCCCAAGAGGACACAGTCGCTTCGGCGGCTGGAGAACCTCCGGGCCACGGCCAGGGCCTGCCTGCTCGTCGACCATTACGCCGAGGACTGGGCGGAGCTGTGGTGGGTACGGGTGGACGGCCGGGGCCGGGTGGTGGAGCGCGGACCGGAGCGGGACCGGGCTCTGGCCGCCCTGGCCCGCAAGTACGAGCAGTACCGCCGGGCCCCTCCTCCCGGTCCCGCCATCGCCCTCGACATCACCGGCTGGCGGGGATGGGCCCCGGGGGGCGCCGGCGCCGGCTGAGGGCCGGCGCCGGCCCGGGCCTCAGGACAGCCGGTCCCAGTCCTCCTCGGGCAGCTCGATGGCGGCGGCGGCGCAGTTCTCCTCGAGGTGGGTGATCGACGAGGTGCCCGGGATGGGCAGCATCACCGGCGAGCGGTGCAGCAGCCAGGCCAGGGCGATCTGGGAGGGGGTGGCACCCGCCCGCTCAGCCACCTGGGCCAGGGGGCTGCCCGGGCCGGCCAGCTCGCCCGTGGCCAACGGGAACCAGGGGATGAAGCCGATGCCCTCCTCGGCGCAGGCGTCCAGGACGGCCTCGCTGCCCCGGTCGATCAGGTTGTAGCGGTTCTGAACGGTCGCCACCGCAACCACCTGCTGGGCCTGGCGGAGCTCCTCCACGCTCACCTCGGACAGCCCGATGTGGCGGATCTTGCCCTCGGCCTGGAGCTTGGCCAGCTCACCCAGGGAGTCCTCGGCCGGTACCTGGGGGTCGATCCGGTGCAGCTGGTAGAGGTCGATGCAGTCCAGCTTGAGCCGGCGCAGGGACATCTCCACGCACTGGCGCAGGTACTCGGGCCTCCCCACGGGGGCCCACTGGCCCGGCCCCGAGCGGGTGAGCCCGCCCTTGGTGCCGATGACCAGGTCAGCCGGGTAGGGGTGGAGGGCCTCGCGGATGAGGTTCTCGCTCACCTCGGGTCCGTAGGAGTCGGCGGTGTCGATCAGGTTGACCCCGAGCTCGACGGCACGCCGGAGCACGCTCAGAGCTTGCTCACGGTCATCGGGCTCCCCCCACACTCCCTCCCCGGGTAGCTGCATGGCACCGAAGCCCAGCCGGTTCACCTCCAGGTCACCTCCGATGGCGAAGGTGCCACTCGCTGCCACGGGCTTGGCTTGGCTGCGCGTCGTCATCTGCCTCCTCTCACAGGGGTTCTGGGCAACTGCCTGGTCCTACCCACGAGGCCCTCGGGCCATTGCTGGGGCCCGATGGAGGGTCGGCCCCTAGGGCCAGGCTTCAGGACAGGCGCACCTCGAACCAGACCGTCTTGCCCGGGGGGCAGGCCGTCACGCCCCAGGCACAGGAGAGCAGCTCGACCAGGGCCAAGCCCCGGCCCGACTCCTCGAACGTGGCCGGCCACCGGGCCTGGGGCAGGCCGTCGGCGTTGTCATGCACCTCGACCCTGATCCGGTCGCCGGGCCAGTAGTGGAGGGTGACGTCCATGGGGCTGTGGGCATGCCGGGCGGCGTTGATGGCCAGCTCGCTGGTGAGGAGCAGGACATCCTGCAGCTCCTGCATCTCGTGCAGGTCGCTCGAGGCGGGCCAGCCCCACCGGTTGAGGCTCTCTTGGACGAAGTCCCGGGCCTGCCTCCCGCTGGCATACTCGGCGGCCAGGTGGCGTACGGCATGGCGTTCGGCGGGCGGACGGGCCGGCATGGTGGCCAGCGCGCCGCCGGGGCCTTGCCCGACCCATGCCGCCTGGTAAGCCATGGCTGATGACATCCTCCTTGCCGAAACCCGGTCCACCTCGCTATGCCCAGTTTATGACGATTCTATGACACTTGGGCGGCGCCCCCGGGGATCCTCACAAAAACGCCGCGGCTTGGTGGCTGCCTGGAGGCGGCCCTCGCCCGGCGGTCGCCGCCACGTCCGGGCGGCGCTACGTTCGGTCGCCTGACCGACTACCCGCTCGCCGGCATCCGGGTCCTGGACCTCTCCCGGGTCCTCGCCGGCCCCTTTGCCGGCCGCATGCTCTCGGACCTCGGGGCGGACGTGGTGAAGGTGGAGCCCCCGGAGGGGGATGTGAGCCGGGTATGGGGCGAGGTCCGCCACGGGCTCTCCGGCTTCTTCACCCAGCAGAACGCCGGCAAGAGGAACGTGTGCATCGACCTGGCCGCCCCGGGCGGACCGGGTCTGGTGGGCCGCCTGGCCGCCCGGGCCGACGTGCTGATCGAGAACTTCCGTCCCGGCGTTCTGGGGCGGTGGGGCCTGGGGTGGGAGGCTCTCAGCGCCGCCAACCCCGGCCTGGTCATGCTCTCGATCACGGGGTTCGGCCAGGACGGGCCCTGGCGGGACAGGCGGGCGTACGCGCCCATAGTCCACGCCGAGTCGGGGCTCCTGTGGCGCCAGGCCCGCTTCGACGGCACCCCCCCCAGCGATCCCATGCTCTCGGTGGCCGACACCTATGCCGGCCTGCACGGCCTGGTGGCGGTGCAGGCCGCCCTGTGGCTGCGCCAGCGCACGGGCCGGGGCCAGCGCATCGACCTGGCCATGCTGGACGCCATGCTCGCCACCGACGACTATGCCCACCACGCCCTGGACGGGTCGGCCGTGGAGCGCCTGGGTGGCCAGGTCTGGGAGGGAGCCGGGCAGCCGGTCCTCCTGGCGGGCAGCTTCCGCTACCTGTGGAGGCAGGTCTCCACCGTGCACGGTCTGGCCGATCCCACCCCCCCGGGTGCGTCGCTGGAGGACAAGGTCGAGCATCGCCGGCGGGCATTCGGTGAGTGGATGAGGTCGTTCTCCTCGAAGGAGGAGCTGGTGGCGGCCCTGGAGGGGGCCGACCTGGCCTGGGCCGACATCCGGGCCCCCGAGGAGGCCTTTGCCTCCCCACCCGCACTGTCCCGGGCCGTGGCGGCGGAGGTGGACGACCGCGGGGGCGGCAGCCGCCGGGTGGTCCAGTCCCCCTACCGGTTCTCCGAGGCCCTCAGCGGAGTGCGGGGAGGGGCCGCCCACCGGGGGGAGCACAACGAGCAGGTGCTGGCCGACTGGCTTGGCAGCAGTCCCGCCGAGGTGGCCGAGCTGGAGCGCTCCGGCGTCCTCCGGGCTGTCCCGGAGGGGCGCCCGCCCCGCCGGGCCGCCCGGCCCGGGCCGGGTGGGGCCTCCGGCTCGAGGGGCTCCTGGGGCCAGCGGGAGGAGGGGGTTCTCCATGAGGCAGAGGGCCGGGACGCTCCTCAGCCCGGCCCGTCGGCCCCCGGGGGTGGCCCCTATGTCGCCGTGGTGGGTGGGGGGAGCGCGGATGCCGACGAGGAGCAGGTGGCGGAGGCCGTGGGCCGGGCCGTGGCCCAAGCGGGGGCTGTCCTGGTTTGTGGGGGGCTGGGCGGCGTCATGGAGGCGGCCTGCCGGGGAGCCAGGCTGGAGGGGGGGCTGACGGTGGGCCTCCTGCCGGGGACCGACCGAGGGGACGCCAACCCGTACCTGAGCGTGGCCTTGCCCACGGGGATGGGAGAGCTCCGCAACGGGCTGGTGGTCCGGGCCGCCGACGCCGTAGTAGCCGTGGGCGGCGGCTACGGCACCCTGTCGGAGATCGCCCTCGCCCTTCGGACAGGGCGGCCGGTGGTGGGGCTGGGCACGTGGGAGCTCACCCGGGGCGGAGGTCAGCCAGACGACGCCGTCCTGCGGGCCGATGGGCCCGATGCCGCGGTCGGGGCGGCCCTGAGCGCCGCCAGGAGGGCACGTTGCGCAGCGAAACCCGGGAAAGAAGGGGCTCCGGGCGCCTGACCCGGCCCTGGCGCCGGTGCCGGGACCACAGGGGGACGCCCCCCAGGAGCCGCCGCCGGCGGCGCTCGCGGGACTGACGGCGGTTGCGCACCCGGGTGAGGCGCCGGTTGCGGGCTTCCGAGGGGCCCGGCGGTCCGGAGTTTCCTCCCGAGGAGGTGGCGGCCCGGGGGGACCGGTGCCGTTCAAGGGCGGCCTCGCCCCCGTCCCCGGCGGTGGGGGCGAGCAGGCCCAGGAGGTCGTCGGTGGGATCCGAGGCGAGGAGCTGGCTGCCGGCCGAGACCAGGCTGTGCCGGAGCGGTCCGGGGGCGCTGACCCGCTCCAGGGTGGGAACGAGCTGGTCGTCCTCGGTCACCCAGGCCGCCACGCCGGCCCTCGCCATGGCGGCGACGTTGGCGCGCCCGTGGCCCGGTATGGGGTGGAAGCTCACCACCGGCCGGCCGAGGGCCAGGGCCTCCATGGCCGTGAGCCCTCCGGCGTTCTCCACCACCACGTCGGCCGCCACCATGAGGCGGGCCATGTCGTCGACCCAGCCCATGACCAGGCAGCGGCGGCCGGACCGGGCCACCTGGCGAGCCAGCCGCCGCCGGAGCCGCTCGTCGGCCCCGCACACCACGACCGGGGTCAGATGGGGTGACTGCTGGACGAGGGACAGGGTGTTGGCGATGTCCCCCGAGCCCCATGACCCTGCCACCAGCAGCACGACCCTGTCGTCCGGGCCCAGGCCGAGGCTGGTCCGGGCCCCGTGGCGGTCCCAGGAGGGGTCCGTGAAGTCGGGCCTGACGAAGGGGCCGGGGGCGGTGGCCCGGGGAGCACCCCTCCGGCGGGCCTCGGCAGCGGACAGCCGGTGGAGGCAGACATGGAGGTCGACGTCAGGGTCCACCCAGAGCCGGTGGACGGCCGGGTCCACCACCACGCTGGCCGACGGGACAGGGAGCTCGCCCCGCCGGCGGAGGCCGGCCAGCACGGCGGAGCAGAGGTGGAAGGTGGAAACGGCCAGGGCGGGCTGGTGGTCGGCGACCCAGCGCCGGACCTTGCGCTCGGCGAGCACGGTGATGGGTGAGACAGGGCCCCCTCCGCCCCGGGGCTCGAACCACACCCGGAAGATCAGGTCGTAGAGCCAGGGGGCCCACCTGAGCATGAGGGCGTAGCCGCCGCGCAGGCCCCGGCCCACGACCCCCGGAAGCAGGCTCAGGATGTCCAGGACCTCGACCGCCAGCCCTCTGGACCTCAGGCGCCGGGCCAGCTCCTGGGCCACGCCGTCGTGCCCGGCACCCATGCTGGCGGAGAGGATGAGCACCAGGGGCCGCCCATCCTCCCCAGGGCGCGGAGCCCTCCCCGTCCATGTCGGGAGAAGGGATCGGGTGGCGTCGGCCGTCGGCGTTGGCTCTCTCAGGGTCATGGAAGGCAGGCCCGCTCCTCGGGTCCCCTTCCATCTTGCCCCAAAAGGCCCGGGCTCTACCGCCATCGGCCCCCCTCACCTGGGGCCGGGCCCCCAGCAGGGCCCGGAGGTGGGCCCGGATGCTCTGGCCTGGGCCCGCCTGTTATGTTGAACCCCGATCAGCGAGCCAGCTGGGCCCGGAGGTGGGCCCGGATGCTCTGGCACCGGGAGAGGCTCGGGGAGCTCCCGTCCACGGGGCCTTGGTCCCACACCGGGTTGAGGCCCGAGGCCAGGCCCGGGACCTGCCAGGCGGCAGCGGCGGAGCGTATGAGGCTGTCTGCCAGGGACCACCCCGGGGTGGGGGGAGGCCTCTTCCCGCTGAGCACGGCCCGCAGGGCCCGGTCGGCGGCCGGGTTGGCCAGCATGGTGCCGTGGAAGGCGGGAAAGACCACCGACGGTATGCCAAGGGGGGAGGGGTCGGGCGAGGCCACGGCGTCAGCCAGCGGCAGGAAGGCGACCTGGCGGACCCCGGGCAGGGGACAGGAGAGCAGGGGGCGCAGGTCGGAGGCCTCTCGGACGACCGAGCGCAGGAACGGCGTGGAGGGCGAGAGGGGAATGGGGGCCACCGAGCGGATGGTCCGGCTCAGGGTGAGCAGGCCGGCCCCCCCGGCCAGCCCCCAGCCCTGGGAGCCGGCGGGGGGGTAGTAGACGCGGGCCGGCCTCACGAGGGGGCTCACCATGACCAGGGTGCTCACGGGCGCCCCCGGGGTTGCCGCCAGGTAGGCCTTGGCCACGAGGGCGCCCTCGCTGTCGGCCACGATGCTCACCGGCTCGCCGGTGAGGCGGTGGAGGGCCTGGACCTGCACAGCCATCAGCCTCTCCAGCTTCGCCAGTGGCTGGGTGGTGTCGGCGCTGGTATAGGGGAGGGGACCGTGGGGGCCCAGCCCCCGGTAGGAGAAGCGACGCTCTATGTAGGGTCCGGGCAGGGGGGCCGGGGACCTGGCACCGTCCCAGTGCGTCCCGTAGCCGCTGGCGATGAGCAGCGGCTGGCGGGGCCGGTCCCCTGGGGCGGGATCGCCCCCGGGCCCGCCCGCCGTCCCCCGGTGGAGGGTGCTGGGCCCCGGGGAGCGGGGGACCCGGGCCGCCACGCTGAAGCCCGCCACCGTGCCCGCCATCACCACGACGGCCAGGCTCACCAGCCCCGCCGGGGCCACGGGCCGGAAGCGCGCTGCCGTGGGCCTGTTGGCGACGGCGGAGACCAGCCCCCGCCAGGCCCAGGCGTCGAAGACCCCCGCCACTCCGGCCACGGCCACCCCGGCCACCGGGGGCAGGGAGCCGGTGACCTCGGCGCTGGCCGACAAGGCCAGGAAGGTGAGGACTATCCAGGCCAGGGCCTTGGGAGCGAGGCTCTGGCGCCACCAGCCCGGGGCGATGGCTCCCTGGTGGACCAGGAGAGCGATGATCAGCGCCGCCGGGACCGAGGCCAGGAAGAACCATGACACCGGGGCCACGGCCAGGCCGAACAGCAGGATGGTCCAGGGAGACAGGAGGGCCGTCGCTCCGAGGGTGAAGGCGGCCGCCCGCAGGAGCAGCGAGGCCAGGGAGGGCCGGTCGAGGCCCGGGGGCCAGGCGGCCCGCACGGTGAGGGCGGTGAGGAGGCTGCGGGCGACCAGGAGGGCCATCCCCTCGGCCACCAGCCCCTCCCAGGAACGGGAGTAGACGATCAGCCAGCGCAGGTCGTGGAAGACACCGAAGGGCACGGGGGCATTGGCCTGGGGGGCGAGGCTCAGACCGCTACCGGCCCCCAGGGCGGTCACCAGGACCGCCTCCACCAGGCTGGGCCCCACGCACAGGGCCAGCAGGGGGCCAGGGAGGTGCAACCGGTTGTGCACGGCTCGTAGCCGGGAGCCTGGCACCTTGCCTCCTGGGGTTCCCTGGACCGAGACGACGGTAGCGGCACCGGACGGGGGAGTCCCGTGCCTCCGCCCCTCCCTACTCCCAGCGCCAGGCCAGGCCGGTGACGCCAGGGCCGGTGTGGGCCACCATGACCGGGCTGAACGACTCCACCAGGCAGGTGGCTGGCTCCACCTCGGCCCGGATGGCGGAGACCAGGGCGTCGGCCATGGCGGTGTCGAGGGCATGGGACACCACCACGTGCAGCGCCGCGGAGCCGGAGAGCCCAGCCCGGCTGCGGCGCCAGTGACCCAGCAGGGCCTCCAGGGCCCCGTCCCGGCTCAGGGAGGGTCGCAAGGGCCTGATGCGGCCCGCCCGGAACTCGAAGAGGGGCCTCACGCCCAGGTAACGGCCGGCCCGACCGGCCAGCTCAGGGATGCGGCCCCCTCGGGCCAGGTACTCGAGTGACCCCACCGCCGCCACCAGGCGGACGCCTTCCCTCACCGCTTCGACCCGGGCCACCACCTCCTCCAGGCCCCTGCCCTGCCTGGCCGCCTCGGCCGCAGCCAGCACCACCAGCGCTTGGCCCCCCGCTGCCGTGCGGGAGTCCACCACCTGCACTCGCCCCGAGTGCATGTCGGCGCCCAGCAGGGCCGACTTGTAGGTGCTGCTCATCCGCTCCGATACCGTGACCGCCACCACCCCCTCGCCCTGGTCGGCGGCCATGAAGGCCCGGCGGAAGGAGGCGGGGGCCGGCCCCGCGGTGTGCACCCCCTCGTCGAAGCGCGCCACCACCTCCTCCAGGGGGACGCCATCTCCCTCGTAGCTCTGCTGCCCGATGGTGATGCGCATGGGGACCACCGTCACCCCCAGGCTGGCGCTGAGGTGGGAGGGCAGGGCAGCGGCGCTGTCGGTGACTATCCCTACGGGCATGGCCTGGCGGTCTTCCCGGGTTGGAGCCGGGGTCGGGGCGGGGGGCTGTCCCGGTCGAACAGGACCCGGCTGACCAGCTTCTCCCCCTCCAGCCGGGGGGGCCAGGAGTTGCCCAGGGCCCGCTTGACGAGGAGGGGGAGCGAGATGGCAGCGGCATCCACCAGCCCGGTGCGCCCTCTCGTCGAAAGGAGCAGGGGGCCCAGCCCCAGGTAGGCGAGGAAGCACCCCGCCCCGGTCTGGCCGACCAGGCGCCCTCCGCCCAGGCCGAGGGCCAACACGGCGGTGGCTTCGGGCGCCAGCACCAGGCTGGCTCCCAGGGCGGGCGCCAGGCCCCTCCCCCCCGCTCCCCGCAGCCACGGGGACCAGTTGTGGCCGGCTATGGCCAGGCTGGCACAGGCCGCCCGCAGGAGCGGGGCCTTCCCGGTGCCGGCCGCTGCCCCCAGGGCCCCCTTGGCCACGTCCAGGCCACCCGCCACGGCCAAGGGGCAGAACCCGGCCACTCGGTACAGGCCGGTTCCCGACACGGTGCCCGTGCCGACCGAGCGCAGGTCCACTCCCTGAAGGGCGGTGGCAGCCAGGTTGGAGAAGGGAAGGCTGCCCGCGGCGTAGGCCAGGGCCAGCCTGGCGAGGGGAGGGAGCAGGCGCCTCCGCCCAGCGGGGGCGCCGGACTTGGCCGAGCCCCCTTGCTCCCGTTCCCCGTCCATGGCCCACGGTTCTACCTGACCCGGGCCTCGCCCCTGCCCCACCGGGCGGGCAGGGGGCCATGGCGGATCTCAGCCCCGGGTGGGCCTAGTCCAGGCCAGGGCGATCCCGTTGCCGCGCATGGTGCGGCGGAACATGACCACCGACACAGCGATGGCGGCCACCGTGATCCCCCAGGAGAAGAGGGTCCTTTCGACCACGAAGGACTTGAGCGACTCCTCGAACAGCAGCCACAGGGTGACGGAGGCATTGGACAGGAACACGAACGACCACAGCAGGGTGACCGAGAGGAAGAACCGCCTGACGCAGGCCCGGGCGAGCAGGTCGGGGTCCAAGGGGCACAGGTCGCGTGCCAGGCGCAGGCAGAGCGGCTTGCCGAGGGGAACCGACACCAGGAAGGCGAACGCCACCAGGAAGGTGGTGGCCGTGGGCTGGAGGAAGTAGATGACGGCACTGCCCGTGACCAGGGAGACAGCCGTGCGGGCGGTGAGTATGACCGTGGCCATCCAGAGCATGGCCGGGATCCGCTCCCTCTTCACCACCCGGCGGACCAGGGCCAGGTACGCCCATCCCAGGGCGCCGAACAGCGCTCCCCACAGCCCCAGGGCCCACAGCATGGCGTAGAAGAGGGCCGCCGGGACGAAGGCGCTCTCGATCAGGTGGGGCAGGGCGTGGCGGAACAGAGCACGTGGGGACGGCAGGTGGACGGTGGTCAGGGACATGTGCTCGCTTCTTCGGGTGCAGCCTGCCCGGCCAGCCGAAGCCCCGGGCCCCGCAGGCCCAGGGTAGCCCAACGCCAAGAGCCCGGGGGTAGCGGCTCGGAGGGTCCTGGCGGGCACGAGGCGGTGCGCTTCTCCATCGGTCAAGTTATCGGCCTTCCCCGCCCGGCGGTGGAGGACACGTTGTGCTCCCTGGCCTCCTCCGGCGTCCCCCGCCAAGGGTCTCTCGGGCCATCTGGTCCCGCCCTGCTGGAGCCGCCCGGACGTAAAGGCCCGCAGGGGGCCGCTGGTGCGGCTAGGCCCCGTCCCGGGAGCTGTCCAGGAAGCCTCCCTCCCGGCCGGACCGGGAGGCCACCAGGCCCGACAGTATGGAAAGGGCTATCTCGGCCGGCGAGGCACCTCCGAGGTCCAGGCCGACCGGGGACTGGACCCGGGCCACGTCGCTCGGTCCGAGGCCGGCCCGGGCCAGGGCCTCCAGGTGGTGGCCCACATGGCGGCGGCTGCCCATGACGCCGACGAAGCGAGCCCCGGCCCGCAGGAGGATGGCGAGGTGGTCGGCCACGTCGGGAGCGTCATGGTCGGTGTGGACGGCATCCAGGGGGCGGCGGCGGTGGGAGAGGTCCAGGGCGGCGGGTGAGGTCACCACCCGCCCGGCGGCGGACCGCAGCTCGCCGTTGATACGTTCCGGGCGGCTTTCGACCAGGGACGTGTCCCATCCGAGGTCCGGAGCCCAGCGGAGGAGCCACCCCGCCACCGGGGTGGCTCCGAGGACCACCAGGAGGGGCCGTCCCAGATAGGGTTCCAGCCAGGCCTCTACCGCTCCCAGGTCGTGGCGGTACGTGCGCAGGGAGGCCACCCCGGCCTCGAGGACGGTGGGCACGTCGGCCAGGGCCTGGGAGTCCAGCTCGGCGCAACCGAGGGTCCCGGCCAGCGGGCCGCTCGGCCCGACGAGCAGCTTGTACCCCGGGCGGCAGGGGGGCTCGCCCTGGGTGCGGACGGCGGTGGCCACCACGACGTCCTCGGAGTGCTCGAGGCGCCGGGCCAGCTCGACCATCAGCTCAGGGTCGGGGCTCGCCGGTCCGGCCACGGGCCCAG
Organism: Actinomycetota bacterium; assembly: GCA_021325455.1. Lineage (GTDB taxonomy): Bacteria > Actinomycetota > Acidimicrobiia > Acidimicrobiales > JAJPHD01 > JAJPHD01. The sequence goes on along the minus strand of JAJPHD010000026.1, from coordinate 277,055 downwards.
CATAGGAACCCACCTCAGCCCGGCGGCCCCGGTACGGTGGCCCGTGTGGCCTGGTGCCTGGACGAGTTCACCGCCTCGCTGACGGCGGCGGCGCCCGCCACCGTGTCCGCCTACCGCCGGGACCTGGAGGCCTTCATCGTCTGGGCCGAGCGGGGGGGCCTGGACGGACCCGAGCAGGTGGGCCGCCTCACCCTCCGGCGCTACCTCGCCTATCTCGGGACCAGGGGGTACGCACGGCGGACCATGGCTCGGCGGGCGGCGGCCCTGCGCGCCTACTTCGCCTGGGCGCGGCGGACCGCCCGGGTCGGCACCGACCCCTCGGCCGGCCTGTCGTCGCCATCCGGCGGGGGTCGGCTACCCAGAGTGCTCACCCCGGCCGAGCTCTCCCACCTCCTCGATCAGCCTCCTCCGGACGCCGGGGAGGGGCGCCGGCCCGCCACCCGCTGGCGGGACCAGGCCGTGGTGGAGCTGCTCTACGGGAGCGGGCTGCGGGTGGCCGAGCTGTGCGGGCTGGACCTGGGCGACCTGGACCTGCGGGGCGGCACCGTGACGGTGTGGGGCAAGGGGTCCAAGCAGCGCCAGGTCCCCATGCACGAGGGCTGCGTCAGGGCCCTGGAGCTGTGGGTGAGGGAGGAGCGCCACCTCTTGGCCCGCGACCCCGAGGCCGCCGAGGCCCTCTTCTACAACCTTCGGGGCCGGCGCCTGGGCCCGAGGGACGTGCGCCGCATCCTGGACCGCAGGGCCCAGTCTCCCACCCACCCCCATGCCCTGCGGCACACCTTCGCCACCCACCTCCTGGACGGAGGGGCTGACCTGCGGGTGGTGCAGGAGCTGCTGGGCCATGCCAGCCTCGGGACCACCCAGGTCTACACCCACGTGAGCAAGGACCGCCTGGTGAGGGAGCACGGCCGCACCCACCCCCGGGCCTGAGGCCCAGGCGGGCGGGCTAGGAGGTGAGGGCCCCGGTGGCGCACAAGGAGCCCAGGGCCTCCAGCTCTTCGTCGAGGTCCCCGACCGGGATCACCGAGACGTCCGAGGCGCCTGCCTCGGCCAGCTCCTCCAGCCTGGCCCGGCAGTCCTCCAGCGTGCCCCAGAGCGCCGACCTGGCGAAGCGCTCGAAGGGAAGGTGGTAGAAGCGTTCCAGGGTGCTGGCTATGCGGTTGCGGGCCTCCGGGCGCGAGGACCCGATGCAGCCCCACACCACCAGGCCCGTTCCCACGGGCCGCCCCGCCTCGTCGGCGAGCTGGCGCAGGCGGGCGGCGCGGCGTCGGTAGGTGACGGGGTCGAAGAAGATGCCGTCCCACCTGTCCCCACACCGTGCCGCCCGGGCCAGGGCCGCCTCCGACCGGCCCCCGACCACGATCGGGGGATGGCCGGGCTGGACCGGTCGCAGTCCCAGGCGGACGCCGTCCAGGTGGAAGTGGCGTCCCGAGAAGCTCACGGGCTCGCCGTCCCAGAGGGCCTTGATGACCGAGAGGCCCTCGTCGGCCCGCTGGCCCCTGGTGTGAGGGTCTATGCCGACGGCGGCGTACTCGTGGGGCCACTCCCCTCCCACCCCCACCCCCAGCTCGATACGGCCCGCGGAGAGGACGTCCAGGGAGGCGAAGGACTGGGCCACCTGGACCGGATGGCGGAGGGGGAGCACCAGCACCTGGCTGGCCAGGCGCACGGTGGTGGTGGCGGCGGCCATCACCGAGAGGCACACGATGGGGTCGAAGGTGGGGACGTGGTAGACGAGGTGGTCGCTCACTGCCACCCGGTGCAGCCCGAGGGCCTCGGCCCGGGCGGCCCGTGCGGCCAGCCCGGGCAGGTCGAACCCGGAAACGGGGTCGGGGGCGAACAGGACGCCGAGTCGGGGGAGGGAAGGGCCGGCCACGGGGTCTTGGACCGACGGCGGGGCCCGGCCGTTACCCCCGGCCGGCCCGAGGGGCCCGACCCCCGGGGAGGCTACACTGATCGGGCGGCCGCGCTCCGCCGGCCCGTATCAGCACAGATTTCCACCTGCTGCGTCCCCACGGTCGCCTCCCAGTAGGCGTTGCGCAGCAGCAAGGACCAACCGATGGGAGGAGCCGGATGGCCGTAGTCACGATGAAGCAGCTGCTGGAGGCCGGGGTGCACTTCGGCCACCAGACCCGGCGCTGGAACCCCAAGATGCGGCGGTTCCTCTTCGGCGAGCGCAACGGCATCTACATCATCGACCTCAACCAGACCCTCGCCCACATCGAGGTGGCCTACTCCTACGTGAGGGACCTGGTGGCCGGGGGCGGGATCCTGCTGTTCGTCGGGACCAAGAAGCAGACCCAGGATCCCGTGGCCCGCTACGCCCGGCAGTGCGGCATGCCCTATGTGAACGAGCGCTGGCTCGGCGGAATGCTCACGAACTTCGCCACCATCGGGAGCCGGGTGAAGAAGATGCAGGAGTACGAGCGGATGCGCGCCGCCGGTGACTTCGAGGCCATGCCCAAGAAGGAGGCCCTGATCCTGAGCCGGGAGCTGGAGAAGCTGGAGCGCAACCTGGGGGGCATCCGCCACATGACCCGGTTGCCCGACGCCATCTTCGTGATCGACACCAAGAAGGAGCACATCGCGGTCACCGAGGCCAACAAGCTCAAGCTGCCCATCGTGGCCGTGGTGGACACCAACTGCGACCCCGACCTCATCCAGTACGTGATCCCCGGGAATGACGATGCCATCCGGGCGGGGACGCTGATGTGCCGGATCATGGCCGACGCCGTCCAGGAGGGCCAGTTCATAGCCTCCAGGCGCTCGGCCGACGGCGCCGGCGGGGCGGGGCCGGCGCCGGACCCGGCGGAGGAGGCGCGCCGGGCCGCCCAGCAGGCCGAGGCCCGCCGGCAGGCCGCCATCCAGGCCCAGGAACGTGAGGCCCGCCTGGCCCGCTCCCGGGCTGGTGCCCAGGCCCCCGCCCCGGCTGCGGCCCCGGCCCCTGCCGGGCCGACCGCCTCCGCCGGAGCGGGGGAGGGAGCCCCCTCAGGTGATGGGGAGGCCCCGGCCCGCAATGCCGCCACCGTCCCGGCCGGCGCCACCGGCCAAGAGATATCGCAGGCACCCGAGACACCGGAGTCCCACGACCAATGAGCTACAGCATCCAAGACGTGCAGAGCCTGCGCCGGCAGACCGGCGCGGGGGTCCTCGACTGCAAGAGGGCCCTGGAGGACGCCGACGGCGACCTCCAGGCGGCCGTGCAGCTCCTCAGGGAGAGGGGCCAGGTCGAGGCGGCCAAGCGCGCCGGCAGGGAGAGCGCCCAGGGGGCCGTGGCTCTGGTCATCGACAACGTCGGGGCCCTGGTCGAGCTGCGCTGCGAGACCGACTTCGTGGCCAAGTCCGAGGACTTCGTGAACCTGGTCCAGGACCTGGCCAGCGTGGTGGTGGCCAAGGGTGAGGAGGCGGTCTCCGAGCGCCAGGAGGACATCCAGGCCCTTACGGCCACCCTGGAGGAGAACATCAGCCTGGGCCGGGTCGTGCGCTTCGTCCCCTCGGACGGGGCGGTGGTGGACGGCTACCTCCATGTGCAGAACGACCGGGGCGTCAACGGCGTGCTGGTCGAGCTGGCCGGTGGTGAGCGGGCCCTGGCCCATGACGTGGCCGTGCACATCGCCTTCGCCCGCCCCCAGTACCTCTCCCGGGAAGACGTCCCGCCCGACGAGGTGGCTGCCGAGCGGGCCCTGCTGGAGACGATCTCCCGCAACGAGGGCAAGCCGGAGGCGGCTCTCCCCAAGATCGTCGAGGGTCGGCTCACGGGCTGGTTCAAGGAGCGGTGCCTCCTCGAGCAGCCCTACGTGAGGGACGAGAAGAGGACCATCAAGGACCTGCTGGGGCAGGCCAGGGTCCTGCGCTTCGCCCAGGTCGTCGTCGGGGACTGACGGGGCCGGGCGGGGGAGACGCGAAGAAGGCCGGAGAGGTCGGGCGGAGGACCGGGGAGATGACTGAGGCAGCGACCACGGGGGAGCTCGGCACGCGACCGCCCTCACGCTGGCGGCGCGTGGTGCTGAAGATGTCGGGGGAGGCCCTGGCCAGCTCGGCCTCCGACGAGACCATCGACGCCGGCGTGGTGGAGCGCATCGCCGAGGAGATCGCCCGGTCCCGGGCCGAGCTGGGCAACGAGATCGCCATAGTCGTCGGCGGAGGCAACATCTGGAGAGGGACGACCGGGGCCCATGCCGGCCTGGACAGGGCCACCTCGGACCACATGGGGATGCTGGCCACGGTCATAAACGCCCTGGCCCTGCAGGACGCCCTCGAGCGCCAGGGGCAGCCCACCCGGGTCCTGTCGGCCATCCACATGGCCGAGGTGGCAGAGCCCTACATCCGGCGCCGGGCCATCCGCCACCTGGAGAAGGGCCGCGTCGTGATCTTCGCCGCCGGCATGGGCAACCCGTACTTCACCACCGACACCCCCGCCGCCTTGAGGGCGGCGGAGATCGGGGCCCAGGCCGTGCTCAAGGGGACCCACTCCGGTGTGGACGGGGTCTATTCGGCTGATCCCCTGATCGACCCCAGCGCCACCCGCTTCGACGAGATCAGCTTCATGGACGTCGTCACCCAGGACCTGCGGGTCATGGACCTCACGGCCATCACGTTCTGCAAGGACAACGGGCTGTCCATGCTGGTCTTCGACCTCATGCGTCCCGGGAACATCTATCGCGCCCTCAGGGGGGATCCGATCGGTACGCTGGTCAGGTGATGGACGATTCGCTCACAGCCGTTGCCCTGACCGAGACCAGGGAACGGATGGACAAGGCGGTCGACCACACGCACAGCGAGCTGGCCACGATCCGGACCGGCCGGGCCGCTCCGGCGCTGGTGGAGAAGCTCAAGGTGGACTACTACGGCACCGAGGTCCCTCTGCAGCAGCTGGCCGGGTTCACGGTACCCGAGGCCCGGCTGCTCGTGATCAGCCCCTATGACAAGGGATCCCTCAAGGCCATAGAGCGGGCCATACAGCTCTCGGACATAGGGATCACCCCCTCCAACGACGGCCAGGTGATACGCCTGGTGTTCCCCCCCCTCACCGCCGAGCGCCGGCGGGACATGGTGAAGATGGCCAGGCACAAGGCCGAGGAGGGACGGGTGGCGGTGCGCAACCTGCGCCGCTCCGCCCGCCACGACCTGGAGGCGCTGGAGCGCGACGGGGAGATCACCTCCGACGAGCTGGACCGGGCCGAGAAGGAGCTGGAGAAGCTCACCCAGGAGCACGTCGGGGAGATCGACCGGGCTCTGCAGCACAAGGAGCAGGAGCTCCTCGACATCTGATGGGACGGGACGGCGGCCGCAGGGCCGCCCGGAGGAGGAGGCGCCATGGACGGGCCCAGCGGCAGGACGGAGGAGGGCCGGTTCCCTCCCGGCCAGGCCGGGGTGGCGCCTGCTGGCAGGAGGCGTAGGGTCCGGATGAGCGAGTTCGAGGAGGACCTCTCGGTCTGGAGCGGCCTCGGCCACGAGGGGGAGGGATCGGTCCTCACCGCTGAGCCCCGGCTGGTCACCTCCCGGCCGCAGGAGGAGGACGGGAAAGGTGACGGGGCGGGCCGCCCCGCCGCCAGGATGAGGTTCTGGGCCTCCCGCCGCCCCAGGGAGAGGGGCCCGCATGCGCTGGCACCCCAACTGGAGCCGGAGCCGGCTGAGGACAGCGAGCCCAGCCTGGCCGCCGTGCCTGCCCCTCCCCGGCCCGGGCGCTGGTCCCAGGGGCCGGTGCGGGTGGCTACGGGCGTGGCCGTGGGCATCCTGGCCCTGATCCTCTTCGCCGTGGGCCCGGTGGCCTCGCTGGCCCTGGACGTGGTCCTGGTGACCCTGGCCGCCGCCGAGCTGTTCGGGGTCCTGCGCCGGGCCGGCTACCGGCCCGCCACCCTGGTGGGCCTGGTGGCCACCGTGTGCATCATGGTGGCGGGGTTCGAGAAGGGGCAGGCCGCCCTGGGAGTGGTGGTGGTCCTCACCGTGGTGGTGGCGCTCCTCTGGTACCTGCTCGGGGTGGAGCGGTCCCGGCCCACCGTGAACCTGGGCGCCACCCTGTTCGGCTTCCTGTGGGTGGGGTTCCTCGGGTCCTATGCGGGGCTCCTGCTGAGCCCCCGCCTCTTCCCCCACCGCCACGGGATCGCCTTCCTCCTGGGGGCGGTCATAGCGGCGGTGGCCTACGACGTGGGGGCCCTGCTCGTTGGCTCCCGCTGGGGGCGCCACCAGCTGGCCCGTTCCATCAGCCCCCACAAGACCTGGGAGGGCCTGGCGGGGGGGACCCTGGCCTGCCTGGTCTTCTCGGTCCTGGTCGTGGGGCGCATCCACCCGTGGGGCAGCCTGAGCGGGCTCGCCCTCGGCCTGGTGGTCTCGGTGGTGGCACCTCTTGGAGACCTGTGTGAGTCCATGATCAAGAGGGACCTCGGCATCAAGGACATGGGTTTCCTCCTGCCCGGTCACGGGGGGGTGCTCGACCGGGTGGATGCCCTGTTGTTCGTCCTGCCCGCTACCTTCTACCTGGTACGTGTCCTCAACCTCGGATGACCGGTTGGGGGGTACCGCTGGAGGGAAGGACCTGCTGGTGAAGTCGGTCAGCCTGGTCGGCTCGACGGGGTCGATCGGGCGTCAAGCCATCGACGTGATCCGCTCCAGCCCGGAGGGTCGCTACCAGGTGGTGGCCATCGGGGCTCACCGTTCGGTGGACGCGCTGGCTGCCCAGGCCCAGGAGCTGCGCCCCGCCTATGTGGCCCTGGGCGAGGCCAGCCTGGCCGGCTGCCTGGCCGAGAGGGTCCCTCCCGGGACCGAGGTCCTGGCGGGACCGCAGGCCCTCGAGGCCATCGCCGGCGAGGCCGACGTGGTGGTCAATGGGGTGGTGGGCTTCGCCGGGCTGCCCGTCACCCTGGCCGCCCTGCGGGCCGGGCGGCGCCTGGCCCTGGCCAACAAGGAGTCCCTGATCGCCGCCGGCCCTGTCGTGCAGGCGGTCCGCTCCACCCCCGGCGCCGAGATCCTCCCGGTGGACTCGGAGCACTCCGCCCTCCACCAGTGCCTTCGCTCGGGGCGCGCCGCCGAGGTGGCCAGGCTGATCCTCACCGGGAGCGGGGGGCCCTTCCGGGGGCGGTCCCGGGGGGAGCTGGCCGGGGTGGCGGTGGAGGAGGCCCTGGCCCACCCGACCTGGAGCATGGGGCCCAAGATCACCATCGACTCCTCGACCCTCATGAACAAGGGTCTCGAGGTGATCGAGGCCCATGAGCTGTTCGGGATCCCCTACGAACGGATCGACGTGGTGATCCAGCCCCAGTCGGTGGTCCACTCCATGGTGGAGTTCGTGGACGGTTCCACCGTGGCCCAGCTCTCCCGCCCCGACATGCGGCTCCCCATCGGCTACGCCCTGGCCTGGCCCGAGCGCCTCGAGCGGCCCTTCGGGACCATCGACTGGACCCGCCTCCCCCAGCTGGACTTCGAGCTCCCGGACCGGGCCTGCTTCGCCTGCCTCGACCTCGCCTACCAGGCCGGGCTGGCCGGGGAGGGGGCGCCGGCCTGCCTGAACGCTGCCAACGAGGTGGCCGTGGCCGCCTTCCTCGACGGGCGTATCCCCTGGCTGTCGATAGCAGAGGTGGCCGCCGAGGTCCTCGAGGGCCACGAGCCGGCTCGCCTCACCAGCGTGGAGGACGTGCTGGCGGTGGATGCTGCCGCCCGCAGGAGGGCGGGGGTGGCCGTGGACCGCCGGAGCAGGGCGGCGTGAGGGAACCTGCCCCCGGCAGGGAAGCGACCCCCCGGAGGGGTGGCAGGAGCCAGTGGCCGGCCCTGGCCCGCATGGGCCTGGTGGTGGTGGCCGGGGTCGTGGCCGCCGTGGTCCTGCACGCTACCGACCTCCTCGTCGTGGTGGTGGCCCTGGTGGCCATGGTCATGCTGCACGAGGCGGGCCACTTCGCCATGGCCAAGTGGGGAGGCATGAAGGTGACCGAGTACTTCCTCGGGTTCGGCCCGAGGGTGTGGTCGGTCCGCTTCGGGGAGACCGAGTACGGGGTGAAGGCCATCCCCGCCGGCGGCTACGTGAAGATCGCCGGGATGACCAACCTGGAGGAGGTGCCTGCCGCCGACGAGCCGCGCACGTACCGCCAGGCTCCGTTCTGGAGGCGCATATCGGTGGCCGTGGCCGGTTCCGTGGTGCACTTCCTCATCGCCCTCGTGCTCATGTGGGCGGTCTTCGCCCTGGTCGGGGTGCCGAGCACCAGCCAGGTGGCGGTGGCGGCCTTGAGCCGCTTCAGGGGGACCGCCAGCCCGGCCCAGCGGGCGGGACTGCGGCCGGGCGACATCATCGTCTCGGTCGATGGCCACCACTACGTCGGGGACTCCCTGGCCTCGTTCATCCAGCACCATGCCGGCGACCGGCTCACCATGGTCGTGCGCCGCCACGGCCAGAGGCGCACCCTGCACGTGACGCCCGTCCCGGCCGACAGCATCCGGTACGCGTCGACCGGCTCGCCGAAGACCGCCGTCCCCACCGGCTCCGAGGGGGTGATAGGGGTGACGCTCACCGCCCCCAGGGTGAGGTCCAACCCCGCCGTGGCCGTGGCCCAGGGCGCCCGCCAGACATGGCAGCTGGCCACCACCAGCGTGATGGGGCTGGTGCACTTCTTCTCGCCCCACGGCATCAGCCATTACGTGACCCAGGTGAGCGGTGCCCAGCCTTCCCCCCAGGGCGCCTCACCGGGCCCCGCCCCGGCTCAGAGCGGCGGCGGTGGGGGGGGAGGGCGGCTCATGTCCATCCTGGGGGCGGCCCGGCTGGCCACCCAGGCTGCCAACGCCGGCCTCTTCAACGTGCTCCTCGTCATCCTGGCCGACATAAACGTGTTCGTGGGCATCTTCAACCTGATCCCGTTGTTGCCCCTGGATGGTGGGCACGTCGCCGTTGCCGTCTACGAGCGCCTGCGCTCCCGCAAGGACCGGCGCTACGTGGCCGACCTGGCCAAGATGCTGCCGGTCACCTACGCCGTGTTCCTGATCCTCGTCGTCATCGGGGCGGGGACGCTCTACTTCGACATCGTCCACCCCGCCCCCAACCCGTTCCATTGAGGTGATGCACCCATGACCCGCGCTGCCATAGTCGCCGCCCCCCGCCGCCCCACCCGCCAGATAATGGTGGGGAACGTGCCGGTGGGCGGGGGAGCGCCAATCAGCGTCCAGTCCATGACCACCACCAAGACGGCCGACGTGGAGGGCACCCTGTCCCAGATCTATGCCCTGGCCGCGGCCGGAGCCGACATCGTGCGCTGCACCTGCAACGAGCCCGAGGCGGCCGAGGGCCTGGCCCGCATCGTCCCCCGCTCCCCCGTGCCCCTGGTGGCCGACATCCACTTCCACGTGGAGATGGCCCTGGCTGCCATGGAGGCCGGCGTGGCCTGCATCCGCCTGAACCCCGGCAACCTGCGCAAGCCCGAGGAGATAAAGCTGGTGGCCTCCGAGGCCCGTGACCGTGGCATCCCCATCCGGATCGGGGTCAACGCCGGGTCCCTGCACAAGGACCTGTACAAGAAGTACGGAGGCGCCACCCCCGAGGCCCTGGTCGAGTCGGCCCTCATGGAGCTGGGCTACTTCCAGGAGGTCGGCTTCGACTACGTGAAGATCTCGGTCAAGGCCTCGAGCGTCCCCCTCATGATCGAGGCCTACCGCCAGCTGGCCGACACCGTCGACCACCCCCTGCACCTGGGGCTGACGGAGGCCGGCCCTCCCCCTGCCGGCCTCATCAAGGGGACGGCGGGCATCGCCACCCTGCTCGCCGAGGGGATAGGAGACACCATCCGCTACTCCCTCACGGCCGACCCGGTGGAGGAGGCCCGGGCCGGCCGGCAGCTGCTCGAGGCCATGAACCTCCGGGAGCGCAAGGGCCTGGACCTCATCGCCTGCCCCTCCTGCGGGCGGGCCGAGATCGACGTCATCGGGGTGGCCAGGGAGGCCCAGCGGGCCCTGGAGAGCCGCAACCTGCCCATCCAGGTGGCGGTGATGGGCTGCGTGGTGAACGGCCCCGGCGAGGCCAAGGAGGCCGACCTCGGTATCGCCGCCGGCAAGCAGCGGGGGCACCTCTTCATAAAGGGGCAGATCGTGCGGGTGGTGCCCGAGGACGAGATGGTGGAAGCCCTGGTGGCCGAGGCCGAGAAGATCGTGGCCGAGGGCATCGAGGCCCGGCTGGCCGCCGCCGACAGGCACGCCGAGGCCGAGGCCGAGGCGGACCGCCGTGCCCTGCTCGAGGCCAAGGGGGGCGACGCCAACATGAGCGAGCAGCGGGTGGAGCTGATCCGCAAGAAGCTGGGCTCCTAGGGGCGGCCGCCCCGTCACCTTCTCCTCCCGGAGGCGCGAAATCCGAGCGACAGGCCGCCCCTGCTCGGGCTAGACCGGCCGGCGTGGAAGTGGAGATCCGCCCTGTCGGGCCCGACGAGGTCGAAAGCTTCATCCGGGTGGGGAACGCCGCCTTCCTCGGCTGCCCCACCGAGGAGCAGGTGGAGGAGCAGCGCCCGCAGCTGCCCGAGCTGAGTCGGACCCTGGGCGCCTTCGCCGGCGGCCGGCTGGTGGGGACGGCCGGGGACTTCGGCCTCGAGCTGACCGTGCCGGGGGGAGCCCTGGTGCCGATGGCCGGCCTCAGCTGGGTGGGGGTGCTGCCCACCCACCGCCGCAGGGGGATACTCACCGCCCTGGTGCGGCGCCACCTGGACGGCGCCCGGGAGCGGGGCGAGCCCCTGGCGGGCCTGGAGGCCAGCGAGGGGGGCATCTACGGGCGGTTCGGCTACGGCTGGGCCACCTTCGAGGCTACGGTGGAGCTGGACCGGGACAGGGGGAGGCTGCCTCCGGGCGTCCTGGGGGACGAGGGGTCCATCGAGCTGGTGGGCGAGGACGAGGCGGGCAAGGTCCTGCCCGAGGTCCACGACCGGGCCCGCCGGCAGCAGGTGGGGGACGTGAGCGCCGGCCCCGGTTACTGGGTCAGCACCCTGCGCAGCTCCGATCGCGGCCACGACGGCTGGGGGGGCAAGCTCTTCGCCGTCTGCACCGGGAGGCAGGGCCAGGTGGAGGGCGGGGCCGTCTACCACGTGCCCCCCGAGGGCACCTTCGGACGCTACGCGGTCCACGTGGACCACCTGGTGGCCGTCAGCCGGGGTGCATACCACTCCCTGTGGGGCTTCCTTGCCGACCTGGACCTGACCGGCAAGGTGGTGGCCAGGCACCGGCCGCTCGGGGAGCCGCTGCGCTGGATGCTCACCGACCCCCGCCAGCTGCAGGTGACGGGGGTCGGCGACCACCTGTGGGTCCGCCTGGTGGACCTGCCTGCCGCCCTGGCCGCTCGGGGCTACGCCGCGGAGGGGTCGGTGGTCCTGGACGTGTCCGACCCTGCCTGCCCATGGAACGAAGGGCGCTGGCTCCTCGAGGCCGGCCGCTCGGGCGCCTCCTGCCGGAGGGCCGCGCCCGGCCAGGAGACCGAGCTGGCCCTTGATGCCTCCACGCTGGGCTCCCTCTACCTCGGTGGCGTCTCGGCCGCCTCCCTGGCGGCCGCCGGCCGGGTGGGGGAGGCGGTCCCGGGGGCCGTGGCCAGGCTGGCGGCCATGCTGGCGGTGGACCCACCCCCGTGGTGCTCCACGGGGTTCTGAGCCCCCTTGGCGCTATACTGGCCTGTCGCCGTTCAGTAGGTGAGGTTTGGTAGAAGCGTGGGCGGTTGCCGCCCACGCTTTGTGTCGCGAAGGGAGGTTCGGTGCCGGTGACCACGAAGGCAGGGGTGGCGGAGGTGGTCCGCTCCGCCCTGGCCGGCGCCGGGCCGGGGCTGGCGGACGTGGAGCTGTTCGACCTCGAGGTGGGCAGGGGCCTGGTCCGGGTCCTCCTTGACCGCCCCGGGGGGGTGGACCTCGACACGCTGACCGTGGCCAACCGGGCCATCTCGGCTGCTCTCGATGCTGCCGACCCTCTCCCGGGCCGCTACATGCTCGAGGTGTCGAGCCCCGGCCTGGAGAGGCGTCTGCGGACGCCCGAGCAGTTTGGCCGCTATGTGGGCCAGGAGGTCAAGGTGAAGACCCGACCCGGCGTGGCCGGTGAGCGACGGGTCCGGGGATGCCTGGTTGCTGCCGGCGAGGCCGGGATCACCGTGGCGGGCGAGGGCGAGGAGCGCTTCATCCCCTACGGGGACATCGAGGCAGCCCGGACCGTCTTCGAGTGGGGCCCGGCGCCCCGGCCGGGGAAGGGCGGCAGGAACCGGGGTGAGAGGACAGGCGAGGCGAGAGGCACCGAGGGCCATTTCGCCAAGGACAAGGCGGCGCGGCTATGAGCAAGACCAACTTCGAGTTCCTGGACGCGCTGCAGCAGATCGCACGGGACAAGGGCATATCGGTTGACACCCTGCTGGAGGCGCTGGCCAATGCCTTGGTGGCGGCCTACAAGCGCCTGCCCAACGCGGCCGAGGAGGCCGTGGTCACCATCGACCCCGACTCGGGGGAGATCCGGGTCTACGGCCAGGAGCTGGACGAGGACGGCAACGTCGTAAGGGAGTGGGACGACACCCCCGAGGACTTCGGCCGTATCGCCGCCCAGACGGCCAAGCAGGTCATCCTGCAGCGCATCCGGGAGGCGGAGCGGGACCTCAAGTACGAGGAGTACGCCGGCCGGGAGGGTGACATAGTCACAGGGATCATCCAGCAGAGCGACAACCGCTACACGCTCCTCGACCTAGGCAAGGTGGAGGCCCTCATGCCCCAGGCCGAGCAGGTCCCCTACGAGCGCTACGAGCACAACGCCCGCCTCAAGGCCTACATCGTCGAGGTGCGCCGTACCTCCAAGGGCCCCCAGATCGTGGTGAGCCGGACCCACCCCGGCCTCATCAAGCGGCTGTTCGAGCTGGAGGTGCCCGAGATCAGCAGCGGGGTGGTCGAGATCAAGGCTGCCGCCCGGGAGCCCGGGCACCGCACCAAGATCGCCGTGTGGTCCAACGACCCCAACGTGGACCCCGTGGGCGCCTGCGTCGGGGCCCGGGGGGCCCGGGTGCGCATGGTGACCAACGAGCTGCGGGGTGAGAAGGTGGACATAGTCCCCTACTCGGACGACCCTGCCGAGTTCGTGCAGCGGGCCTTGCAGCCGGCCAAGGTGAAGGAGGTCCGCCTGGACGAGGAGACCGGCACGGCCACCGTCATCGTGCACGACTTCCAGCTGTCCCTGGCCATCGGCAAGGAGGGCCAGAACGCCCGCCTGGCGGCCAGGCTCACGGGCTGGCGGATCGACATCAAGAGCGAGAGCCAGCTGGCCGAGGAGGAGGCCTACGCCAGCCAGGAGTGGGCCGAGGGCGAATGGGTCGAGAACGAGGCCGGGGAGATGGTGTGGCAGCCAGCCGAGGGAGGAGCGGCCGTGTCGGCCGAGGAGTGGTCAATGGGCGGGGGGGCCGAGCCGGGGGCCCGCGAGGCCATCGAGGGAGCAGAGGCGGCCAGCGGTGCCGCCACCGTGCCCGGAGGCGAGGGGACCCCGGGGGAAGGGGAGGCCCTCGAGGACGAGGAGCTTGTCGCCGGAGGTGCCACGGCTGGGGGCGAACAGCCCCCCGGCCAGGAGTTGGGCGAGGACGTGCTGGGCCCGGAGGCCCTGGCCGAGGGAGCCCTGCCCACCTCCTCCGAGGACATCGCCCTCATCCCCCAGGATGAGGAGGCCGGCGTGTCCCCCGCCGGGGAGCCGGCCGGGGAGGTGGCGGCCGTCAACGACACCGAGGGGACCCCACCCCCGAGAGGAGAGGAGCCGGGATAGGCCCGCAGCGGACCTGCGTCGGGTGCCGGCGAGTGGCGCCGGTCGACGAGCTGGTCCGGCTGGTCCGGCTGGGGCCTGACCGGGTGGTGGTGGGCCGGCACCTTCCCGGACGCGGCGCCTGGTTGTGCCGTGGCTCGGTAGCCTGCTTGGAGAGGGCGGAGCGGCGCCGGGCGTTCGCCCGGGCCTTCCGGGCTCCGGTGGAGCCCGGGGCCATCGCCCGCCTGCGGGCCGAGCTGGCCTGTAGCCCGCTATGGGATGATGCATAAGAGGTTGAGAGCACCAAGGGATAGCCGAGAGGACTGAAGCAGCAGTTGGCGAAGAAGATCCGTGTGTACGAGCTCGCACGGGAGCTCGGGATCACGAACAAAGAGGCGCTGGACCTCTGCGAGGCCCTGGGCATAGGTGTCCGTAGCCACTCCTCGAGCATCGAGGACGCCCAGGCCGACCGGGTCCGCCGGAAGGCTGACAGCCTGGGGCTGAGACGCTCCAGGCAGGAAGCCGCTGCTGCCCAGGCCCAGCCGGGGGCTTCCCCTGCTCCTGCGAGCGAGGAGCAGGCCGCCGGGGCGGCCGGCGGCCGGGACAAGGTGACCAGCGGGGGGGCCCGGGTGGGCGCCCGGCGCCGGGAGGAGCCCCCCGCGGCTGGCGCCCCGGCCGCCCCTCCGGCTGCCCCTCCGGCGGCCGAGGTCCACCCACCGGCGGCAGCGGCGGAGCCCCCAGCCTCTCCGGTGGCACCCCCTCCCTCTCCCTCGCCGGCAACCGGGCCCGCCGAAGGGCCGGCCCGGGCCACCCCCGACCGCCCGGCGGCGGGGCCGGGCAGCCCTCGACCGGTGCCACCGCCCCCCGGGGTGAGCGGTCCCCGGGCCGCCCCGCCCCGGCCGGCAGGGGCGCCCCCCAGGCCCTCCCCGCCCCCTCCACCCCGGCCCGCCCCCGCCGGGGAGCGTCGGGTGCCGCCCGGCCCGGGGGCTCCGAGCCGCCCCACCGCCGGTGCGCCGGGGGCGCCGCCCTCCACCCAGCGGCCCGAGGCCCGCCCTCGCCCTGAGCCGGGGACCCGCTCCCGCCCGGCGGCGGCAGCTGCCGGCGAGGCCGGCGCTCCCCCCAGGCCGGCGCCGGCCCGGCCGGGCCAGGAAGGCGCCCCGCGTATACCCATGCCCCCGAGCGGACCCCCCCGGTCTCCCTCGGGGCGTCCCATCCCGCCCCCTCCGGGGGGACCACCGCGCTCTCCGTCCGGGCGGCCCATACCGCCGCCGCCCGGGATGGGGGGGCGGGGCCCCGGAGCCGGCCGGGGTGCGAGCCCCGTCGGTCCCGGCCGTCCCAGCGGGCCCAGCCGCCCGAGTGCCCCCGGCGGGCCGGGGGGGCGTTCCGGCTTCGGCAGCCGTCCCGGCTACGGGACCAGGACCGGGCTGGGCGGACGGAGCGCCCCCGGGGGCGGCCCTGGCCGCGGGCCCGGTGCAGGGCGGGGCGGGCCCCCGCCCGGGCGGCGCACGACCACCCGCCGCAGCGGGCGCCGGCGGCGGCGGTCGCTGGAGGAGCTGGAGCCCACCCAGCCGACCAGCTACACCCCGTCCAATGCCCCGGTCCCCCAGGGAGAGATCATCGTGGAGCGCGGCTCCACCGCCCAGGACCTCGGGCCCAAGCTCAACCGGTCGGCCGGGGACGTGGTGCGCTACCTGCTCCTCCAGGGGGAGATGGTCACCGCCACCCAGGCTCTCTCCGACGAGATGATCGAGCTGTTCGCCGCCGAGCTGGGGGCTGACGTGCGCCTGGTGGACCCGGGTGAGGAGCAGGAGGCGGCCCTGCAGGCCCGGTACTTCGGCGACGAGGACGGCGAGGAGGACGAGAGCCTGCTCGTGCCCAGGCCGCCGGTCATAACGGTCATGGGGCATGTCGACCACGGCAAGACCAAGCTGCTGGACCGCATCCGGGAGACCAACGTCGTGGCCGGCGAGGCGGGGGGCATAACCCAGCACATCGGCGCCTACCGGGTCGAGGTCGGGGACCGCTGGATGACCTTCATAGACACCCCGGGCCACGAGGCCTTCACGGCCATGCGCGCCCGGGGGGCCGAGGTCACCGACATAGTCGTGCTGGTGGTGGCCGCCGACGATGGGGTGATGCCCCAGACCGTCGAGGCCATCAACCACGCCCGGGCCGCCGGCGTGCCGATCGTGGTGGCCATCAACAAGATCGACCGGGAGGATGCCGACCCCAACCGGGTCATGCAGCAGCTCTCCGAGCAAGGGCTGGTGCCTGAGGCGTGGGGCGGCGACACCATCACGGTGGAGTTGTCTGCGCTCCAGGGCCTGGGAGTGGACGACCTCCTGGAGCAGCTCCTGGTCCTGGCCGAGGTCCTGGAGCTGAAGGCCAACCCGGAGGGCCCTGGTCGGGGGGTGGTCCTGGAGGGCAACCTGGACGTGGGGCGCGGTCCCGTGGCCACCGTCATCGTGCAGCGGGGCCACCTGGACGTGGGGGACTCGGTGGTGGCCGGCCCGGCCTGGGGCCGGGTGAAGGCCCTGATCGACGACCGGGGGGAGAACATCAAGAGGGCGGGGCCGTCCATGCCGGTCGAGGTCCTCGGGTTCTCCGACGTGCCCAGCGCCGGGGACGAGCTGAGGGTGACCCCCGACCTCCAGACGGCCCGGACCATCGGAGAGCAGCGCAGCCATTGGGCCAGGGTGGCCGGGTTCACCTCCAGCGCCGCGGCCTCGGCCACGCCGGGAGCCAAGCTGGAGGACATCTTCGAGCAGATCCAGCGGGGCGAGACCGCCACGCTCAACCTCGTGGTCCGGGCCGACGTCCAGGGGTCGCTGGAGGCGCTCACCGAGGCCCTGCGCAAGCTGGAGCGCGACGAGGTGAAGCTGAGCTTCGTGCACCGGGCGGTGGGAGGGATCACCGAGAACGACGTGCAGCTGGCGGCGGCCTCCAACGCCACCATCATCGGCTTCAACGTCCGCCCCGACCGCAGGGCGAGGGAGCTGGCCGCCGCTCAGGGCGTGGAGATACGGACCTACGAGATCATCTACAAGGTCCTCGAGGACATAGAGGCTGCCATGGTGGGCATGCTGGCCCCCGAGTTCGAGGAGGTGGTCACGGGGGAGGCCGAGGTGCGCGAGGTCTTCCGGGTTCCCCGGGTGGGGGCAGTGGCAGGCTGCTACGTCCGCAGCGGCGTCATCACCCGCGGCTCCAAGGTCCGCTTCCTCCGCGACGGGGTCATCATCTGGAAGGGGACCATCAGCTCCCTGCGGCGGTTCAAGGACGACGTGCGGGAGGTCCAGGCCGGCTTCGAGTGCGGCGTGGGCCTCTCCGACTTCCAGGACCTCCACCAGGGTGACGTCATCGAGACCTTCGAGGAGCGGGAGATCCAACGCACGTAGGCGTGCTGTGCATCGACCTGCACCTGCCCCAGTGCCGCTCCCTCAAGGACAAGCGGGCGGCCATCAAGCCCATCCTGGCCGGCGCCCGCCAGCGCTATGCCGTAGCTGCCGCCGAGGTCGACCACCAGGACCGCCAGCAACGGGCGCTGCTCGGCATGGCGGTGGTGGCCTCGAGCGCCAGTCACGTGGAGCAGGTGCTGGACGAGGTGGAGCGCTTCGTGTGGAGCCGGCCCGAGGTGGAGGTCCTCACTGCCGAGCGGACCTGGGTGGAGACCTGAGCGCTCCCCGGTGTCGTTACCCTCTTGTCCATGGCGAGCGGGGAGGGCCGATGACTGCCAAGCACCGCAAGGAGAGGGCCCGTCCGGGGGCGGCCTCCCGCTACCCCCGCTCGGCACGGGTCAACGAGGTCCTGCGCCAGGTGGTGGCCGAGGAGCTGGAGCGCCTGGGTGATCAGGACGAGCGGCTGCGGCTGCTCACGGTCACGGCCGTGGAGAGCCAGCCCGACCTGCGCCATGCCACCGTATGGCTGGACACCATGGACGAGCCGGCCGAGGAGGCCCTGGCCCGGGTGAGGGTCAAGATCCAGGCTGCCATCGGTCGCCAGGTGCGCCTCAAGCACACCCCCCAGCTCTCCTTCGGCGCCGATCCCGCTGTGGCCAGTGGGCGCCGGGTGGAGGAGGTCCTCCGGGTCCTGGCCGAGCGGCGGGCCCCCGGGGACGGGTGGCCGGGGGGAGGGTGAACCCCTCCGCCGGCCCCCTGGAGGGGCTGGTGGTGGTGGACAAGGAGCAGGGGTGGACCTCCCACGATGTGGTGGCGCGGTGCCGGAGGCTGCTGGGGACCCGCCGGGTGGGCCACGGGGGCACCCTCGACCCCGCCGCCACCGGGGTCCTGTTGGTGGGGGTGGGGAGGGGCACCCGGCTGCTGCGCTTCGCCGCCCGCGGCCCCAAGCGCTACCGGGGGGAGGTCGTCCTCGGAGTGGCCACGTCCACCCTGGACGCCGAGGGGGAGGTGACCGGGCGCTGGGACATGGCCGGAACGACCCTGTCCCAGGTGCGGGAGGCCGCGGCCCGGCTCAGGGGGGAGACGGAGCAGGTCCCCCCCATGGTTTCGGCCCTCAAGGTCGGTGGCCGGCGGCTGCACGAGCTGGCCCGGGCCGGCGTGGAGGTGGAGCGCCGGCCCCGGCCGGTGACGGTCCACCGCTTCGACGTGGCGGTCACGGACGAGGACGGGGTATACGCCATCGAGGTGGTGTGCTCCTCGGGGACCTACGTCCGGTCCCTCGCTGCCGACCTGGGGACTGCCCTGGGCGGCGGGGCCCACCTGCGCAGCTTGCGCCGGGTGGCCGTGGGGTCGTTCGGGGAGGCCGAGGCGATCAGGGTGGACGAGGTGGGCCCGTCACGGCTGATGCCCCTGGGGGCGGCCGTGCGGGACCTGGCGGGGGTGTCGGTGGGTGCTGAGGTGGCAGCCGCCGTGGCCCACGGGGCCGTCCTCGAGCCAGCGGTGCTCGGGGTGGGGGGAGACGGCCCCTGGGCGGTCCTCGACCGCCAGGGGTCCCTCCTGGCCGTCTACGAGCCCTGCGAGGGGCGGGCGAAGCCTGCGGTGGTCCTGGCCGGCTAGGGGCGCCGGCCCCCTGAGGCCTTGGGGCCCGGTGGCGCCGCCGGGGCCACCGCTAGCCTCGGCGGGCAATGGACGTGCTGACCGACGAGGGGCCCTGGAGCCCTCCGGAGGGCGGGACCGTTGTCACCATCGGTGCCTACGACGGCGTCCACCTGGGCCACCGCCGCCTGATAGCCCGGGTGCAGGAGCGTGCCAGGCAGCTGGGAGCCGCCAGCGCCGTGGTCACCTTCGACCGCCACCCCGCCACGGTGGTCCGGCCCGAGTCGGCGCCCCTCCTGCTCACCGACCTCGAGCAGCGCCTCGAGCTGCTGGCCGGGACCGGTGTGGACTGCACCCTCGTCGTCACCTTCGACCGGGAGCGCTCCCAGGAGTCGGCCGAGGACTTCGTGACCGAGGTCCTGGTCCACCGGCTGAAGGCCCGGTGCGTGGTGGTGGGCAGGGACTTCCACTTCGGCCACGGCCGCCGGGGCAATGTGGCCCTCCTCGAGTCCATGGGCCGGGCCCTCGGGTTCGAGGTCATGGGCCTGGACCTGGTGGCCGAGGAGGGCGGCACGGAGCCCGTCTCGTCGACCCGTATCCGCCAGCTCCTCTCGGGGGGCCATGTGGAGGAGGCCGCGGCGCTCCTGGGCCGGCCTCACGAGGTCCGGGGCAGGGTGGAGCGGGGCGACGGCAGGGGGGGTGCCGTGCTGGGCTTCCCCACGGCCAACGTGGGCGTCCCGGGCGAGATCCTCGTCCCGGGCGACGGGATCTATGCCGGCTGGCACGTCCGGCCCGACGGTACGTCACACCCGGCGGCGATCTCGGTGGGGCGCCGGCCCACCTTCTACGCGGCCGGGGCCCGCCTGCTCGAGACCTACCTTCTCGGGTTCCAGGGCGATCTCTACGGGGAGGAGGCCCGAGTGCGGTTCGTGGCCAGGCTGCGTGACGAGCAGCGGTTCTCCTCCGTGGAGGAGCTGGTGGCGCAGATGGGCCGGGACGTCGACGCGGCCCGCGCCGCCCTGGCGGACCCGGCCTGAGCCGACCCGGCGGGGTCCTCTGCCCGGGCCGGCGGGGGCTAGTCCGGCTCCGGTGGGAGGCGCCGCTCGGACTTGCGCCGGGAGCGCCGGCGCTTGTCCTCCAGGCGGCGCTCCCTGGCCGCCGGTGACGGTGCCGTCGGCTGGCGGGCGGGAGGCTGCCGGAGGGCGGCCCCCAGCTTTCCCTTGAGGCGCTCCAGGGCCAGGTCGCGGTTGGCAGCCTGGGAGCGGCTCTCGGACGCGCTGGCCCGGACGGTGGGGCCCAGGCGGTCGAGCAGGCGGGCCCTCTGCCGGGGGCCGAGCGAGGGGGAGGCGGCGACGTCGAAGCTGACCACCACGCGGGTGTGGGAGCGGTTGGCGTGCTGGCCCCCAGGCCCGCCGGGGGGGCTGGCCCGCCAGCTCAGCTCGTCCAGGGGTATGGCGCAGGTCCTGGTCACCTGGAGCAAGGCGGGCACGGAAGCAGGCTAGGGGCCTGCTAGAGTGGCCCTGGAGCACGGTGGGCGCGCAGCCCGACCTGTGGTTCGTTGCCCGACGAGGCCCTGAGGGCCTCTCGGATCCAGATGAGGAGCCCGAGCCCCGCATGCCAGCAGACAAGACGGCCACGATCGCCGAGTACCGAACCCATGAGACCGATACCGGCTCTCCCGAGGTCCAGATTGCCTTGCTGAGCGGGCGGATCAACCACCTGACCGAGCACCTCAAGGTCCACAAGGGCGACCACCACACCCGCCGGGGGCTGATGCAGCTCATCGGCCGGCGGCGGCGCCTCTTGGACTACGTGAAGGCCAACGATGTTGAGCGCTACCGGGACATCATCGCCCGGCTCGGCATCCGGCGCTGATCCCACCGAGGCTCCGGGGCGGCTCGCCGGCCGTCCCTTCGGAATGACGGGGGAGCCTGGCTCCCCCGTGTTGGAACCGGCGGTGCCTGGGTCCAGCTGCCAGTCGCCGGCCACCCGGCTTCTAACCGGGTGGGCGACGACTGGGAACTGGCCACGCCACCGCCCTGATCGTCAGGAGTGAGTATGGCGGGTGCCATCTCCGTGTCGGCCCCGGTGAGCGGGACGACCGGCAAGACGCTGTCCTTCGAGACCGGCAAGCTGGCCGGCCAGGCCGATGGAGCGGTCCTGGGCCGGCTCGGGGACACGGTGGTCCTGGTGGCGGCCACGGCCGCCAAGACCGTCCGGGAGGGGATCGACTTCTTCCCCCTCACGGTGGACGTCGAGGAGCGGATGTACGCGGCCGGGAAGATCCCGGGGTCGTTCTTCCGCCGGGAGGGCCGGGCCACGGACCAGGCCATCCTCAACGCCCGCCTGATCGACCGCCCCCTGCGGCCCTCGTTCCCTAACGGGTTCCGCAACGAGGTCCATGTGGTGGCCACCGTCCTCGGGGCCGACCAGGTCAACCCGCACGACGTGCTGGCCATCAACGCCGCCTCGGCTGCCCTCATGGTCTCGGGCATCCCCTTCGACGGCCCCATCGGGGCGGTGCGGATCGCCTACTCCACCTCCGGGGAATGGATCCCGCACCCCAGCTGGCAGGAGGGTGACGAGTCCAGCTTCGAGCTGGTGGTGGCGGGGCGGGCCGTCGACGGCGACGTGGCCATCATGATGGTGGAGGCCGGCGGCACCGAGGGCAGCTGGGAGCGCTACCAGGAGGGGGCCCCCAAGGTGACCGAGGAGGTCATCGCCGAGGGCCTGGAGGCGGCCAAGCGCTGGATCGCCGAGTCCATCGACCTCCAGCGCCGCCTCGTGGAGGCGGCGGGCGGGAAGCGCCCGCCCATCCCCTACGAGCTCCAGGTGGATTACGGCAGCGACGTATGGGAGTTCGTCACCTCCGTCGGCACGGACCTGCTCTCCCGGGCCAACGCGGTGGCGGGCAAGGCCGAGCGGGCGGCGGCCCTCGACGAGGCCGGCTCGCAAATCCTGGCCGCGGCCGCCGAGCGGCCGGAGCTCGAGGGGAGGGACAAGGAGGTGCGGGCGGCCATCCGCTCGCTCACCAAGCAGCTGGTACGGCGGCGGATCGTGGAGCAGGGGGTGCGCATCGACGGCCGGGGCCCGAGGGACATCCGGCCGCTGTCGGCAGAGGTGGACGTGCTGCCCACCGCCCACGGCTCGGCCCTCTTCCAGAGGGGCGAGACCCAGGTCCTGAGCGTCTGCACCCTGGGCATGCCCCGCATGAGCCAGCAGCTCGACACCATCGGGGTCGATGACTCCAAGCGCTACATGCACCATTACAACTTCCCGCCCTACTCCACCGGGGAGACCGGCTTCATGCGGGGCCCCAAGCGCCGGGAGATAGGCCACGGGCTCCTGGCGGAGCGGGCGCTCGTGCCGGTGGTCCCGACGGCCGAGGAGTTCCCCTACACGCTGCGCGTGGTGTCCGACGTCCTTTCCTCCAACGGCTCCACCTCCATGGCCTCGGTGTGCGGCTCCACGCTCTCGCTCATGGATGCCGGGGTGCCCATCAAGGCCCCGGTGGCAGGCATCGCCATGGGGCTGGTCCACGCCGAGGGGCAGTACGTGACCCTCACCGACATCCTCGGGGCCGAGGACGCCTTCGGGGACATGGACTTCAAGGTGGCCGGGACGGCGGACTTCGTCACCGCCCTCCAGCTGGACACCAAGATCGACGGCCTGCCGGCCGAGGTGCTGGCCCGGGCGCTGACCCAGGCCCGGGAAGCGCGCCTGCAGATCCTGGAGGTGATGCGGGCCGCCATCGCCGAGCCCCGGCCGGAGGTGAAGGACAGCGCGCCCAAGATCGTGAGCTTCGAGATCCCCCTGGACAAGATCGGGGAGATCATCGGCCCCAAGGGCAAGATCATCAACACCCTGCAGCAGGAGACCGGGGCGGACATCAACGTCGAGGACGAGGACCTGGTGGGCCTCGTCACCATAGGCGCCAAGGACGGCGGGGCGGTGAAGGAGGCCCGCCGCCGCATCGAGATGATCCTGGACCCCCCCAAGGCCGAGATCGGTGGGACCTACACGGGCCGGGTGGTGAACCTCACCAAGTTCGGTGCCTTCGTGAACATCCTGCCCGGCAGGGACGGCCTGGTCCACATCTCCAAGCTGGGCCGGGGCCGGAGGGTAGAGCGGGTGGAGGACGTGCTCGACCTGGGCCAGGAGGTCGAGGTCAAGGTGGATGACATAGACCCCCAGGGCAAGGTGTCCCTGTCCCTAGCCGAGGCGGGCGGGGCCGCCGTGGCCGAGCCCGGCTCGGGGGCCGACAGTGGTAGCCAGGGCGAGGGTGGCCGCCCGGATGGTCGCTCGGGCGAGGGCGGCGCAGGCCGGGGCCGGGAAGGCGGTGGCGGTCGCCACGACGGCGGTGGCCGCCAGGCGCGCTCAGCCGGCGGCGGCCAGGAGAACCAGGCTCCGTCGTTCGAGGAGGTCTTCGCCGCCGAGCTGGAGAGCGAGTACGGGGACCTGGGCCCTGATCCCAACGCCTCGCCGGGCCGCGGCCACCGCTCCGAAGGCCACGGGCCCCGGCGCAACCCACGCCGCTCGGGCCGCCGCTAGGGGGGTGGTGCCGGACGAGCCGGGCGCAGCCGGGTCGGGCCCGGGGGTGGACGGCTCCGGCATCAGGGCCGTCAGCCTCGACGGTGGGCTGACGCTCGTCACCGAGGCCATGGACAACGTGGCCTCGGTGAGCCTGGGCTTCTGGGTCGGCACCGGGGGGCGGGACGAGGACAGCCGGCTCTCGGGGGCTTCCCACTTCCTCGAGCACCTGCTCTTCAAGGGGACGCCCGAGCGCAGCGCTCGGGCCATCGCCCAGGCCGTGGACGCCGTGGGGGGAGAGATGAACGCCTTCACGGCCAGGGAGTTCACGGCCTTCTACGTGAGGCTGCTGTCCTCTGACCTCGACCTCGGCCTGGACATCCTGTGCGACATCATGACCTCCCCGGCCCTGCGGCCGGACGAGATCGAGGCCGAGCGTCAGGTCATCTTGGAGGAGATCCTCATGCATGCCGACGAGCCGGCTGACCTCGTGCACGAGGTCTCGGCGGCGGCGATCTTCCCCGGCCACCCCCTGGGCCGGGACGTTCTCGGCTCCGAGGAGAGCGTGCGGGCCATGGGCCGGGCAGACATCCGCCAGTTCTTCGAGCGCCACTACCAGCCGGCGAACATGGTCGTGTCGGTGGCGGGCAACGTGGACCCCGGCAGGGCGAGGGAGGGGCTGGAGCGCCGCCTGGGCGACCGCTCGGGCGGGGAGCGGCCCCGGCGGCAACCGCCGCCAGCCCAGCCGGTGCCCATGAGCGTCATCCACCGGCCGACCGAGCAGGCCCATCTGGTGGTGGGGATGCGGGGGCCGGCCCGGCGCGACCAGTCCAGGTGGGCCCTCGACATCCTCAACCACGTGCTCGGGGGCGGGCTCTCCAGCCGCCTGTTCCAGGAGATACGGGAGCAGCGGGGCCTGGCCTACGCCGTCTACTCAGAGCGGGTGGCCTACGAGGACTCAGGGGTGCTCTCCATCTACGCCGGCACCGCCCCCAGCCGGGCCGGCGAGGTCCTGGCCCTGATCCGCGACGAGCTGGACCGCTTGGTGGCAGAGGGCATCACCGAGGCCGAGCTGGAGGTGGCGAGGGGGTACCTGCGGGCTCAGTCGCTGCTGTCCCTCGAGGACTCGGGCGCCAGGATGAGCCGGATAGGCAGGAGCCAGCTCCTCCACGGGGAGGTCCTGGAGCTGGAGGAGCTGCTGGCCCGCATCGAGGCCGTCACCTTGGACCAGGTCCACGAGGCGGCTCGCCGGGTGCTCGGTGGGCCCCGCAGTCTGGCCGTCGTGGGGCCCTTCCGCGAGGACGACTTCCAGCCGGGGGCGGTCGGCTAGGGGGCGTCGCCCTGGCCGGTCAGTGGCTCCGCTCCCCCCGGGCCGGGCGTCCCGAAGCCCGGGAAGGGGTCCCGGGCGAATGGCGGCCACCGAAGACCGAGGCCAGGGTGGGCCCCAGGGATACGGCTGTCTCCCCCACGCGGCGCACGCAGCGGAACAGGCACTCGGCAACACCCCTTGGGCGGCGGGAAAGGTCGGCCCGGGCCCGCCGGGTGGACAGTGACGCCGAGGTGCGGCTGCCCACGGTGTCGCCTTCGGCGGCGAGCAGCAGCGGTTCCTCGCTGTCGTCCTGGGCCAGGGCCAACCCGGCGGACACCAGCCGGGGCGAGATCAGGAGCGAGAAGCGCCCCGGGCTGCGGCCCGGGGCCCGGGGCTCTACCGTGGGCGTGGTGCGGGTGGCAGTGCTCGGAGCCGGCGGACGCATGGGAGCTACGGTCTGCCGGGCGGTGGCCGCCGAGGCCGACCTCGAGCTGGTGGCCGCCGTGGACCCGCGGCGGGCGGGAGCCTCTCTCGGGGAGGTGGCCGGCACGGCCCAGGGTGACCTGCGGGTGGCGCCCGGGATCGAGGCCCTGGAAGGTGCCCGAGCCGAGGTGGCGGTGGACTTCACGTCGCCCGGGGCGGCCCTCCCCAACCTCAGGTGGTGCGCCGGGCACGGCGTCCACGCCGTTGTGGGGACCACCGGCCTCGGGGCCCGGGCCGTGGAGGAGTTGGAGCGGCTCTTCCCCCCCGAGGGGGGAGGCCCCAACTGCATCCTGGCCCCCAACTTCGCCGTCGGGGCCGTTCTCATGATGCGCCTGGCCGAGCTGGCGGCCCCCTTCGCCGACTCGGCCGAGGTGGTCGAGCTCCACCACGACGCCAAGGTGGACGCCCCGTCGGGGACCGCCCTGCGCACCGCCGAGCGCATGGCCCGGGCCAGGGAGGCGGCAGGGCGGGGGGCCTTCGGGCCCGACCCGACACGCGAGGAGTCCCTGCCCGGCAGCCGAGGAGGGGAGGGCCCCGGGGGGGTGAGGGTCCACTCGGTGCGCCTGCGCGGCCTGGTGGCCCACCAGGAGGTGCTCCTCGGAGCCACGGGCCAGAGCCTCACCATCCGCCACGACTCCTATGACCGGGCCTCGTTCATGCCCGGCGTGCTGCTGGCGGTGCGGGCCGTCGCCGGCCGGCCGGGGCTCACGGTGGGGATCGAGCCCCTGCTCGGGCTGTAGGGGGAGGGTGCCCTGGAGGCCCGACGCGGCGGCCACCCCCAGCCGGGAGGACCGATGCCCGGCAAGCCTCCCGGCCCGGGGGTCAACCTGGCCCCCACAGGGGCGCAGTAGCATCCCGGGCATGGAGGTGGATGCCTGATGGCCATCCCCGGCAGGTTCGGTGCCGTCCTCACGGCCATGGCCACGCCCTTCGGGCCCGATGGCTCTCTCGACCTGGACGGGGCGGCCCGCCTGGCCAGGTGGCTGACCGAGCACGGCAGCGACGGCCTGGTCGTGGCCGGCACCACCGGCGAGACGCCGGCCCTCTCCGACACCGAGAAGAGGGACCTGTGGAGGGCCGTGGCCGAGGCGGTCACGGTCCCGGTGATCGCCGGGTCCACCACCAATGACACCGCCCACTCCCTCCATCTGACCCGCCAGGCCGAGGAGGCCGGGGCCGCCGGCATCCTGGCCGTCACCCCCTACTACAACCGCCCCTCGCAGGCCGGCCTGGCCGCCCACTTCAGGGCGGTGGCGGAGTCCACCAGCCTGCCCGTCATGGTCTGCGACATACCCGTGCGCACCGGGCGCAAGGTGGCCCCCGAGACCCTCCTCGACCTGGCTCGCGGGGTGGCCAACGTCGTGGCCGTGAAGGACGCCGCCGGCAGCCCGGCGGCGTCAGCCCGCCTGCTGGCGGAGGCGCCCGGGGGGTTCGAGCTCTACAGCGGGGACGACGCCTTGACCCTGCCGCTCCTGGCCGTGGGGGCCAGCGGTGTGGTGGGGGTGGCCACCCACTGGGCCGGGGTGGAGATGGCCGGGATGATCTCCTGCTTCGCCAAGGGCGACATCGAAGGGGCCCGGGCGGCCAATGCCCGCCTCATCCCCTCCTACGCCTTCGAGACCGGTGACGAGGCTCCCAACCCCGTGCCCACCAAGGCCATGCTGAGAGTCCTGGGCCTGCCGGGTGGGGCCTGCCGGCCCCCCATGGGCCCCGAGCCCCCCGGCCTGGAGGACCGGGCCCGGGCCGTGCTGGCCGGCCTGAGGGAGCCGGCTGCGGCGTGATCGTCGCCCACCGTGCCTGAGCCGGTCCGCATCGTCTTCCTGGGGGGCCTCGGGGAGGTGGGGCGCAACTGCGCCTGCCTGGAGGTGCAGGGGCGCATCCTGATCCTGGACTGCGGGCTCATGTTCCCCAACGAGGAGATGCCCGGCGTCGACCTGGTGCTGCCCGACTTCACCTACCTGCGGGACAACGCCGACCGGATCGAGGGCTGCATCCTCACCCACGGGCACGAGGACCACACAGGGGGACTGGCCTTCGCCCTGCGGGACCTCTCCTTCCCCGTGTACGGCTCCGCTCTGACCCTGGGCCTGGCCCGCCACCGCATCGAGGAGGCGGGCCTTCTGGGCCGGACCGAGCTGATCGAGGTCCGGGACAACGAGCGCCGCCGCATCGGGCCGGTAGAGGTGGAGTTCATACCGGTGACCCACTCGGTCCCCAACGGCTTTGCCACCGCCTTCCACACCGAGCAGGGCGTCATCCTGCACTCGGGAGACTTCAAGCTGGACCTGACCCCGGTGGACGGGCGGCTCACCGACCTGGGGCGCATCGGCGCCCTGGCCACCGGCCCGGGCATCCGCCTCCTGCTCTCGGACTCCACCAACGCCGAGGAACCGGGCACCACCAGGAGCGAGGCCGAGGTGGGCGTGGTCCTGCGCCGGCTGTTCGCCGACCACCGGGGGCGGCGCATCATCGCCACGTGCTTCGCCTCCCACATCCACCGCATCCAGCAGATCGCCGACGCCGCCGTGGCCTCGGGCCGGCGGGTGGCCACCTTGGGGCGGTCCATGGCCAAGAACGTGGCCCTGGCCCGCAGCCTGGGTCTCCTCAGCCTCCCCGACGAGGCCCTGGTGGACATCGAGGACATCGGCAGCCTGCTCCCCGAGGAGGTGTGCGTGATCTCGACGGGGTCCCAGGGCGAGCCCATGTCCGCCCTGTCCCTGATGGCCGCCGGCGACAACAAGTGGCTGGACGTAGGCCCGGGGGACACGGTGATCCTCTCGTCCCACGCCGTGCCGGGGAACGAGTCCGCCGTGGCCCGGGTCATCGACGGCCTGTACCGGCGGGGGGCAGAGGTGGTCCACACCGGGGTCGCCGAGGTCCACGCCAGCGGCCACGGCAAGGCGGAGGAGTTGAAGACGCTGCTGGCCGTGGCCCGCCCCGAGTGCTTCGTCCCCGTCCACGGCGAGTTCCGCCACCTCACCAACCACGCCCGGCTGGCCACCGTCATGGGGGTGGCCGAGTCCAAGGTCCTCCTGTGCGAGGACGGCGACGTCGTGCGCCTCTCGGACTCCGGCATCGACTTCGATGGCGAGGTGCCGGCGGGCTACCTCTACGTGGACGGCACGGTGGGCGACGTGGGCCACGGGGTCCTGCGCGACCGCCAGGCCCTGTCCGAGGAGGGGGTGATCGTGGTGGTGGTCACCGTGGACGTCCAGACCGGCGACGTGGTGACGGGGCCTGAGATCATCACCAGGGGCTGGGTCTACGCCCCTGAGGCGGAGGCGCTCCTCGGGGAGGCGCGCCAAGCCGTGCTGGCCGGCTTGGCCGAGGCGGCAGATAGGGGGGCGACCGACCAGGACACCCTGCGCCGTCACATCCGAGGGGCCATGGGCCGCCTGGTGAGCGAGCGGACCCGCCGGCGGCCCATGATCGTGCCGGTGGTCATGGAGGCCTGAGCCTTCCCCTCAGAGGCCCGAGCCCCTGCGGGCGGTCACGGCGCCGGCCCAGGAGCCGGCCCGGGCCCCGGGGTAGCCACTGGGGGCTCTGTGGCTGGTGTTAGCGTTGTGACTGCTGTGAGCCTGGCGAAATCACGCCCTTCCCGGACCCGCTCCGCCCCCACCTCCAAGGGCCGGCCGGCCCCGCGGGGTGGGACGCGCCGCGGCCGTCACCGCCGGCCGCCCCCCCGCCCCGACCTGGCGGCGCGCCTCGTGGGGGGGGTGGTGGTGGCCCTGGGCCGCTTGAGCGGCCAGGTCTGGGGCGTGATCCTCGTGGTGATCGGCTTACTCGCCGCCCTGGCCGTGTACGGCTCGCTCATCGGGCCCGCCGGCCGGCTGTTCGATGCCGGCACAGGTGACCTCTTCGGATCGGCCCGCCTGCTGGTGCCGCTCGGCCTCATGGGGGTGGGGGCGGCCCTGGTGTCGGGGCGGGAGCGGGCTGCCCCGGGCCGGGTGGCGGGCGGGACGCTCACGGTCATGGTCGGGCTGGCCGGGCTCCTGGCCCTCGTCGACGGCCCTCCGCACCTGGGAGCACCTCTGGCCCGGCTACGCCCGGCCGGGGGGCTCATCGGGGCGGCGGTGGGTGAGGCGCTCCGGGCCGCCCTGGCCTCCTGGGGGGCGGGGATAGTTCTGGGGGCGGCCATGGGCCTCGGCCTGCTGGTCCTCACCGGGACCTCGGTGGAGGAGGCGGTGGCAGGGGGGAAGGCCTGCGGACGGGGGCTGGGCCGGGTGGCCCGGGGCGGCTGGGGCCGGCTTCGCCCGGCCCTCCGGAGGCCCCCCGGGGAGGCCTCCCCCCGCCTGCTGGGGGTGACGGGGCCCGCCGGCGTCGCCGATGCCCCTCCGGCCCCGCCTGGGCCCGAGGGGGCTGCCAAGCCCCCGCCACCGCGCCCGCCCCGCACCGAGCCGCTGGCGGTGGTGGAGGAGGTTCCGGCCCAGGGCGAGCAGCTCAAGCTGGACATCGAGCCGGCGGTGGGCTCCTGGCGGCTACCGCCGCTGCGCCTGCTGCACCCGGGACGGCACCAGGCCGTGGACCGGCGCCAGCTCCTCGATCGGGGCGAGGTGCTGGTGGAGTCGCTGGCCGCTCACGGGGTCGGCACGACCCTGGTGGGCATGACGGTGGGGCCTACCGTGACCCGCTACGAGCTCGAGCTGGGAGCGGGTGTCAAGGTGGCCCGGGTCACCAGCCTGGCCAGGGACATCGCCTATGCCATGGCCTCCCCCGACGTGCGCATCCTGGCCCCCATTCCGGGCCGGTCGGCCATCGGCGTGGAGGTCCCCAACGTCCAGCGCCAGATCGTGGCCTTGGCCGACATCCTGGCCTCGCCCGAAGCCCAACGGGCCACCCATCCCCTGGAGGTGGCCATGGGGAGGGACATCGCCGGGCGCCCGGTCATGGTGAACCTGGCCGAGATGCCCCACCTGCTGATCGCCGGCGCCACCGGTGCCGGCAAGTCGTCGTGCATCAACTCCCTGGTCACCTCCATCCTCATGCGGGCCACACCCGAGCAGGTGCGCCTGATCCTGGTCGACCCTAAGCGGGTCGAGCTGGGCCAGTACAACGGGCTGCCCCACCTTCTCACCCAGGTGGTGGTCAACCCCAAGAAGGCTGCCAACGCCCTGGCCTGGGCCGTGAAGGAGATGGAGCGGCGCTACGACCTGCTGGCCGAGGTCGGCGTGCGGGACATAACGGGCTACAACCGCCTGGTCGACTCCGGCGAGCTGGCCAGCCCCGCCCCGGTGGTGGGGGGGGTGACCGGGCCTGCGGAGGAGCCCGGAGCCGGCGACGAGGGGGCCCAGCACCAAAGGCTCCCCTACATCCTCGTGGTGGTCGACGAGCTCAACGACCTCATGATGGTGGCGGCGAGGGACGTGGAGGAGGCCATCTGCCGCATCGCCCAGATGGCCAGGGCAGTGGGGATCCACCTGGTGATCGCCACCCAGCGCCCCTCTGTGGACGTCATCACCGGGGTCATCAAGGCCAACATCCCCTCCCGCCTGGCCTTCTCGGTCTCCTCCCTGGCCGACAGCCGCGTCATCCTGGACCAGCCCGGGGCGGAGCGCCTGGTCGGCAAGGGTGACATGCTCCTCCTCACGGCCTCCTCCAGCGTCCCCCGCCGCCTGCAGGGCCCCTGGGTGACCGAGCCCGAGGTGCGCCAGGTGGTCGCCCACTGGCGGCGCCAGAGCCAGCCCCGCTACGTCGAGGGGGTGGAGGGCGAAGGCCCCGGCGGGCCCGGTGACGATCCCGACGGCGAGGACGACGACCTCCTGGCCGAGGCCCTGGACCTGGTGGTGCGGTCCCAGCTGGGGTCGACGTCCATGCTCCAGCGCAAGCTGCGGGTAGGCTTCGCCCGGGCCGGGCGCCTGATGGACCTGCTCGAACGCCGGGGGGTGGTCGGCCCGTCCGAGGGCTCCAAGGCCCGAGCCGTGCTCATGACACCGGAGGAGCTGGACCAGCAGCAGTGACCAATCCCCCTGAACCGCCCACCGGCAGCAGGCCCCCCGGTGGGCGCGACGAACCCGGCTCCCGCCTCCGGCCAGGCGGGCATGACGAGGGGGAGCCCAAGGTCCGGCCCTTCCGCCGGGCGCGGGCCGAGGAAGGGGGGGGAGGGCCCGGTGGGGGGGCGGCGGGGGCCGCTGGTTCCGAAGGAGCCCGGGCCCGGGTCAGGCCGGAGCCGGGGGTGCGAGACCGGATTCGCACCGGGAGCAGCGGGGGGCTCCCCGGCCTGGCGGCGCTGGGGCGGGCGGAGGCTCGGGCCGAGCGGCTGGCCCAGGGGGGCGAGACGGGCCGTGGCGCCCGGCGGGACAAGGGCCGGCCCGCCTCCGACCAGGAGCGCCCGTCCCGCAGCCCCGTGGGCCGGGCCGGTGATGCCACCCAGGCCGGGAAGCAGACGGTGGTGCTGCGTCCGCCGCCGCTCTCGCCCAGCGCCTTGGCGCCCCCCCAGCGTCGCAGCGAGCGGCGGGCCCGGCGGGTGCTCACCTCGCCGGCGGGGACCCGCTCCCGCCGGAGGGACCGGCGCTCGGAGCGGCCTGCCCGGGGGCCGCTCGGATGGCTGGCCCTCCTCTTCACCATGGCCCTGGTGGTGGCCGTGGCGGCCGGGGTCTTCGTCGGGGTCCAGGCCTTCCGGCCCGTGCCCGCCCCCCGGCTGGTCCGGGCGAGCACCTCGAGCCTGGCCATCCCGGGCCGCCGGCCCACCCTGCCCTGGCCCGGCTCCGGGGAGTCGGGCGTGCTGGTGCCGGGACTGGGGACGCTGGGGCCGGTGGGAGGCTCCAAGCCCGTGCCCATAGGCAGCGTGGCCAAGATCATGACCGCCTACGTCGTGCTCCGCGACCACCCCCTGGCCTCCCCCGCAGCCCAGGGCCCTTCCATGACCGTGACACCGGCCGACGTGGCCCTCTACCGACGGGAGCTGGCCCAGGGGGACTCCGTGGCGGCGGTGGCGGCCGGGGAGCACCTCACGGAGCGCCAGGCGCTGGAAGCCCTCCTCATCCCTTCGGGCGACAACATTGCCAACCTCCTGGCCAGGTGGGATGCCGGCTCGTTGACAGCCTTCCTCCACAAGATGAACGCCGCCGCAGCGGCCTTGGGCATGCGCCACACCCATTACGCCGACGCCAGCGGGCTCTCGTCCCGGACCGTGAGCACCCCGTCCGACCAGCTGATCCTGGCCCCGCGGGCCATGGCCATCCCTGCCTTCGCCCGGATCGTGCGCAAGTCCCAGGTGATCCTGCCCGTGGCCGGCCTGGTCACCAACTACAACACCCTGCTCGGCAAGGACGGCATCGTCGGGATCAAGACCGGCTCCACCCCGGCGGCAGCGGGGTGCTTCGTGTTCCTGGCCCGGAGGAAGGTAAACGGGCACCGCCTGGACATCTACGGCACCTTGCTGGGCGTGACCCCGGGCCCGGGCCAGGGGCTCATCACGGCCGCCCTGCAGGCCAGCCAGCGGTTGCTGGCCGGCGTGGTGGCCACGATCAAGCCCGTGACAGCGCTGCCGGCGGGCACCCGGGTGGGGCGCGTCGTGTCGGCCTGGGGTGGGTCGACACCGGTCCGGACCACGGCTCCCGTCACCCTGGTCGGATGGCCCGGCCTGCGCGTCCACGTGTTGGTGCGCCACTACGGCCCGGCCCTGCTGCCCCGCGTGCCGCCCGACGCCGAGGTGGGCCAGGCGCAGGTGTCGCTGGGCTCCCAGCGGGCCAAGGTGCCGCTGCGGACCACCCGGGGGTTCCCCTCGCCGAGCCTCGGCTGGCGGCTGGGCCGGCTGTAGCGCCCGGCCCCCCCGGGGGCGCCTACGGTTGGCCGCCGTGAGGGCCCGTGCCCCTGCCTCCTCGGCCAACCTCGGTCCCGGCTTCGACGCCCTGGCCGTGGCCCTCTCCCTCTACGTCGAGGTGGAGGTGGAGCCCGCCCCCCGGCTGGTGGTGCGGGGGGAGGGGGAAGGCAAGGAGCTGGCCGGGCCCGGGAACCTGGCGGCCAGAGTGGCGACCGGGGTCTGTGGGCACGATCGCCTGGCCATCACCGTGCGTTCCGGGATCCCCGTAGGGCGGGGGCTCGGGTCGTCGGCGGCCGTGGCCGCTGCCGCCGCTGCCGCCGCGGGGTCGCCCGATCCCCTGGCCGTGGCGGCCGCCACCGACGGCCACCCCGAGAACGCCGCCGCCTCCGTGATGGGGGGCCTGGTGGCCGCCACCAGCTCGGGGTCCTCGGTCCTGGCCGCGCCCCTGGCCCTGGACCCGGCCCTGGCCTTCGTGGCCCTGGTGCCGGACCGCCCCCTGCCCACCACCACCGCCCGCCGGATCCTGCCCGGCCAGGTGCCCCACGCCGACGCCGTGTTCAACCTCGGGCGGATGGGGGTCCTGGTGGCGGGCCTGGCCGACCACCGGCGCCTGGTCCCGGCCGCCACCGAGGATCGGCTCCACCAGCCGGCCCGGGCCCGGCTCTTCCCGGAGGCCGCCGAGCTGCTCCAGGGTCTGGTGGCTGCCGGCGCCCGGGCCGCCTGCTGGTCGGGTGCCGGCCCCAGCCTCCTCGGCATCTGCGCCCCAGGCGATGCCCAGGCGGTGCGTGCAGCCGGGGTGGAGCTCCTGCGGCGGGCGCGGGTGCCGGGGCGCTCGCTCCTGCTGCGGGCGGAGACCAGAGGCCTGGTGGTCTGGTAGGGGGTTGCCGGTGGCAGCGGTGCCCGGGCCCACCTGCTCGATCGCCTCATAGTGTGAGGGCGTGCCGAGCATGCCCTCGAAGTCCCTGGTGGCCCTGCCCAACCCCAGGCCCGGCCGCCCCTACGAGGTCCGCTGCGAGTCCCCCGAGTTCACCTGCCTATGCCCGGTCACGGGCCAGCCCGACTACGCCACCGTGACCATCACCTACGTGCCCGGGCCCTCCATCGTGGAGCTCAAGTCCCTCAAGCTCTACCTGTGGAGCTATCGCAACGAGGGCTCCTACCACGAGGACGTCACCAACCGGATCCTCGACGACCTGGTGGCCGCCATCGAGCCCCAGAGCCTTGACGTGCGCACCGACTGGCTGGTGCGGGGAGGAATCCACACGGTGGTGGAGGCCCACCACCCCTGAAGCTCCCTGCGGCCGGGGCCGGGGGTGGGCGGGTAGTCTTTGCGGGTGCCTCGCCAGTACTGGGTCGAGACTCTCGGGTGCCCCAAGAACCAGGTGGACTCGGACAAGCTGGCGGGCACGCTCCTGGCTGAGGGCATGGCTCCCGCCACCGCTCCTGAGGGAGCCGACCTGGTGGTGGTGAACACCTGTGCCTTCATCGAGGCGGCCCGCCAGGAATCGGTGGAGACCATCCTGGCCCTCTCGGAGGCCCGGCGACCCGGGTCCCGCCTGGTGGTGACCGGCTGCCTGGCTGAGCGCTACGGGGCTGAGCTCGCCGAGGCCCTCCCCGAGGTGGACCTGGTCTCCGGCTTCGGGGTGCCGGTGAGCCTGGGCACCAAGCCGGGCAGCCCTCCCAGCCTCGACCTGCTGAACCTCCCCCGCCCGCCGGCAGCAGCCCCTTGGGCCTATGTGAAGGTGGCCGAGGGGTGTGACCGGTCATGCGGGTTCTGCGCCATACCGAGCTTTCGGGGCCGGCAGCGCTCCCGGGAGCCGGCGGCGATCCTGGAGGAGGTGGAGCGCCTCGGGGTGCGGGAGGTGGTGCTGGTGGCCCAGGACCTGGCTTCCTACGGGCGCGACCTGGGCAGGCCAGGTGCGGTCCTGGACCTGGTCGCCGGGGCGGCGGAGCGGGTGGACCGGGTCAGGCTCCTGTACCTGTACCCGTCCGCGCTCACCCCGGAGCTGGTCGAGGCCATCTGTGCCACCGGCGTCCCCTACTTCGACCTCTCCTTGCAGCACGTGTCGCGGCCCCTCTTGCGGCGTATGCGGAGATGGGGGGACGGGGACCGCTTCCTCCGGCGCATCGAGGCCATCCGGGGGCGGGAGCCCGACGCCGCCCTGCGCTCCTCGTTCATCGTGGGCTACCCGGGCGAGACCGAGGCCGACCACGACATGCTCCTCGACTTCCTGGCCCGGGCCGAGCTGGACTGGGCCGCCTTCTTTGCCTGGTCGAGGGAGGAGGGGACGCTGGCGGCCGGCCAGGATGGCGTGGTGCC
Organism: Actinomycetota bacterium; assembly: GCA_021325455.1. Classification (GTDB taxonomy): domain Bacteria; phylum Actinomycetota; class Acidimicrobiia; order Acidimicrobiales; family JAJPHD01; genus JAJPHD01. The sequence goes on along the minus strand of JAJPHD010000026.1, from coordinate 241,962 downwards.
ACCCGGCCTCGTGACCGAGAGGCTGGCCGAGCTGAGCGAGGTGCAGGACGCCATAACCGCCCGCCGGCGGACCGAGCTGGTGGGTCGCGAGGTCGAGGTGTTGGTGGACGCTCGGGGGGTGGGCCGGACCCACCGGGAGGCCCCCGAGATCGACGGGGTGGTGGAGGTGCCCGAGGATCTCGCTGTGGGGAGCATCGAGCGGCTGGTCGTCACGGGCGCCGTGGGGCCCGACCTCCAGGCCGCTCGGGTCGGTGAGCCCCGGCCGGTGGGAGCGGTGCCGCTGTGAGGTGGGTCTCGTCCACGTTCGGCCCCACGGCGGTGGCCACCCCGGCCAACGCCGTCTCGGCCGGGCGCCTGCTCATAGCCCCGGTCCTGGTGGCCCTGATACTGCTGCTCGGCCCCTCCTGGTGGACGGCGGGGGCCTGGGCCGTGATGGCAGGCACGGACTGGCTCGACGGCTGGATGGCGAGGCGCCAGGGCGCCACGCGCTCAGGGGCCTTCCTGGACCCGCTGGCGGACAAGTTCCTGGTCCTCGGGGCCCTGGTGGCCCTGGTCCTGACGGGAGGGCTGTGGTGGCTGCCGGTGGCGCTCATCGGCTTCCGGGAGCTGGGGATGAGCCTGTACCGGGCCAGGCAGGGGGCCCGGGGGGTGTCGGTCCCGGCCCGGGGTTGGGCCAAGCTCAAGACCTGGGCCCAGGCCCTCACCATCGCCCTGGCCCTCACCCCTCCGGTAGCCAGTCATGCCCGGCTGGCGGTGGTGGCCGTCCTGTGGCTGGCAGTGGCTCTCACCCTGTGGACCGGGAGCCTCTACTGGTTCGCCCACCGCCGTGGCGAGCTGTCGGCGCCGATGGGCGGCGCCGGCCTCGGCCAGGACGGGCTGCCCGTGACCGCCGTACCCGGTCCCAGCCTCCCCATGCCGGGGCCGGCGCTCCCCATGCCGGGGGCGGCGGCCGGCACCCTCCCCGGCGCCCCTGGCCATGGGCGCCGGAGGAACCCGTGACGTCCCGGGCTGGCACGGCGAGGGACCGAGGACAGGGATGAGGGCAGAGGTGGTTGCCGTCGGGACTGAGCTGCTCCTCGGACAGATCGTCGACACCAACTCGGCCTGGATGGGGGAGCGCCTGGCCCGGGCGGGGATCGACTCCCACTTCCAGACCAAGGTGGGGGACAACCGGGAGCGCATCGTGCTGGCGCTGCGCACCGCCCTGTCGCGCAGCGAGGCGGTGATCACCTGTGGAGGGCTTGGGCCCACTCAGGACGACATCACCAGGGAGGCCATCGCCGAGGTCATGAACGTCGAGCTGGTGCGGGACCAGGCCGTGCTGGAGCGCATACGGGCCCTCTTTGCCGCCCGGGGCCGGGAGATGGCAGCCAGCAACGGCCGCCAGGCCGATGTCCCCGTCGGAGCCAGCGTGATCCCCCAGGTGCGGGGCACCGCTCCCGGGCTGATCTGCCCCTTGGGGGGCAAGGTCATCTACGCCGTCCCCGGGGTCCCCCACGAGATGCGGGAGATGATGGAGCGGGCGGTGATCCCGGACCTGGTGGCGCGCGCCGGTTCCCGCGCCGTGATCATGTCCCGCGTGCTCAGGACCTGGGGCCTGGCCGAGTCAACTCTGGCCGAGATCCTGGCCCCCCGGATCCAGGCCCTGGACGAGAGCACCGGGACGGGGGCCAGGCCCACCATCGCCTTCCTTGCCAGCGGCATCGAGGGCATCAAGGTCCGCATCACGGCCAAGGCGCCCACGCCGGAGAAGGCCCGCTCGCTCCTCGACCTGGAGGAAGCCGAGGTGAGGGCGCTGGTGGGTGACCGGGTGTTCGGGGTGGACGACGAGACCATGGAGGATGCCGTGAGCCGGCTCCTCGTGGAGCGGGGCCTCACCCTGGCCCTGGCGGAGTCCCTGACCGGGGGGCTGGTGGCATCCCGGCTGGTGAACGTCCCCGGCGCCAGCTCCTGGCTGCGGGGATCGGTGGTCGCCTACGGGGAGGGGGTGAAGCAGGCCGTGCTGGGCCTGCCGGAGGGCCCGGTTGTCTCGGAGGAGGCTGCCCTGGCCATGGCGGAGGGGGCACGGCAGATCATGGGCGCTGATGTGGGCCTCGGGGTGACGGGCGTGGCCGGCCCCTCCGAGCAGGAGGGGCAGCCCGTGGGAAGCGTCTGGTGCGGGCTGGCCGGCCCGGGAGGGCACCGCGAGGCGGTGCGGCTCAGCCTCCCGGGGCAGCGGGAGCAGGTGCGCCAACTGGCTGCCATCTCCCTCCTGGACCTGTTGCGGCGCCACCTCATGGCCCTGGCTCCGGTCTGAGCGAGCGGGGTGCGCCTGTTCATCGCCACCTGGCCGTCGCCCGAGGTGGTGGAGGCGCTGAAGGCGATGCCCCGGCCCGCGGTCGAAGGGGTGCGCTGGACCCGGCCCGACCAGTGGCACGTGACCCTTCGCTTCCTCGGTCAGGTCCCTGACCCCGGGGTGGTGCTGGCCGGCCTCACCGGGCTCGGCGGCCTCGGGCCTCCGGTGGTGGCCAGAGCCGGGCCCGCCACGGCCGTCCTGGGGTCGGTCCTGTGCGTGCCGGTGGGGGGGTTGGAGGGGCTCGCCTCTGCCGTGTGCCGGGCGACGGCCGGGGTGGGAGGGTACCAGGAGCACCGACCCTTTCGGGGCCACATCACCGTGGCCCGGGTGCAGGGACGGCCTGGCCGGGGGCGGGGCCGGGCATCCCGGTTGGAGCCGATGGCCGGGTTGGGCCTGGACGCCTCCTGGGAGGTGGACAGGGTGAGCCTGGTCTCGTCGCAGACCCGGCCGGAGGGATCCCGCTACGAGGTCCTGGCCGAGGTGGCGCTGGGGGCGGCGTAGGGCGTCGGGCGGGGTCCCTCAGGGGGCGGTCTCTCCGTGAGCCTCCGCCTCGTGGTGACGGGGAAGGTGACGCTGGAGCAGCTCGTGGACCACGGCGTCGTGGCTGGCCTCCGCCCGCTCCCGCCGAGCCGTCTCGGAGCGCACGGTGGCGGCCAGGCACGAGCGGCAGAGCACCGGCCCCGAGCCGGACCCCCGTACGGTCCAGCGGTGGCAGCTGTCGCAGCGGCCGGCCCTGGCCAGGGAGTAGACGGCGGAGACCCCCACGCCGACGATGAAGAGGCAGGCCAGGAGGACCAGGACGATGAAGACCACGTCGCCGACCACCACCCCGGTCACCACCGGGTGCACCGAGCCCACCTCCTCTCAGTTGCCCTGGTCCATCTTTAGCGTGAACGATGCGGGATCGTGCCCCGGGGTCACCGGTGCCGGTCCTGGTGGTGGGTCCCAAACCGGCCGGCGGTGCCCCCTCCAGTGGGCACCCCCGGCCCCTGGGGCCGGCAGCCGCCGGGAGATGCGGGGGGGCATCCCCATGTCGCCTCGAACGTCCGTTTGGAACTACACTCGGGGAGTTCCATCCGTGTAAGTGTCATAGGCCGTTCGTAGGGTAGCCCGAGCTAGCCACCAGACAGAGAGGAGCTTGCGGTGGAACGAGACAAGGCCCTCGAGATGGCCATGAGCCAGATCGAGAAGCAGTTCGGCAAGGGCTCGATCATGCGCATGGGCGAGAACGCCCACATGGTCGTCGAGGCCGTCTCGACTGGTGCCATGGCCCTCGACCTGGCCCTGGGTGTCGGCGGCCTGCCCCGGGGCCGGGTGGTGGAGATCTACGGGCCGGAGTCGTCGGGCAAGTCGACCCTGGCCATGCACGTGGTGGCCGAGGCCCAGCGCAATGGAGGCATCTGTGCCTACATAGACGCCGAGCATGCCATGGACCCGGTGTACGCCAGGGCCATCGGTGTCGACATAGACGAGCTGCTGATCTCCCAGCCCGACACGGGCGAGCAGGCCCTGGAGATCGCCGACATGCTGACCCGCTCAGGCGCCCTGGACGTCGTCGTCATCGACTCGGTAGCGGCCCTGACCCCCCGGGCCGAGATCGAGGGTGAGATGGGTGACAGCCACGTCGGCCTGCAGGCCCGGCTCATGTCCCAGGCTCTGCGCAAGCTGACGGCCACCCTCAGCCGGTCCAAGACCATTGCCATCTTCATCAACCAGCTCCGGGAGAAGATCGGTATCTCGTATGGCAACCCCGAGGTGACGCCGGGGGGCAGGGCCCTCAAGTTCTATTCCTCGGTTCGTCTGGACATCCGTCGGGTCGAGTCGATCAAGGACGGTGGCGAGATCATCGGCAACCGGACCAGGGTCAAGGTGGTGAAGAACAAGTGCGCGGCGCCCTTCCGCCAGTGCGAGTTCGACATCATGTACGGCAAGGGCATCAGCCGGGAGGGGTCGCTGCTGGACGTGGCGGTGGACCTGGGCCTCATCAAGAAGTCCGGGGCGTGGTACACCTACGAGGGCGAGCAGCTGGGCCAGGGCCGGGAGAATGCCAAGCAGTTCCTGGCCGACAACCCCGAGGTCATGGTCGAGGTGAACGAGCGGGTGCGCCAGCAGCTCGGGATCGGCGAGCCCGTCGAGGACCCCGAGGGGACAGGCGCCCTCAGCCCCCGCTGATCCCGGGGTCCCCTTCAGCCCGGGACGGAACATCGGCTGGTTGGCCGGCCTTGCCTCCTCGGCAGGGCCCTGGGCCGTGGCGGCACCTCGCTGGCGCGCTCGGCCTTTTCGCATCCCCATCGGGTTGGACCGCGGCCCTACCTCCGGTGCCTGCGTAGGTGGCTCCCCTCCTAGCCACTTCCTTTAGTGACTTGCCAACAAGTTTGCTGAACAGCTAACCTGGAGGTGTCAGCCGGCTCCAAGGCGGCGGATTGAGTCACCTAGCCAGCACGGTTACGAGACAGGAGGTCATCCGATGGCGCTGATGCGTTCCGATCCCTTCAGGGAGCTGGACCGCCTGGCCCAGCAGATGTGGGGTACCCAGGGCCGTCCTGCCGTCATGCCCATGCCCCTCGATGCCTACCGCCGGGGAGACAACTTCGTTGTCGACGTGGACCTGCCCGGGGTGGACCCGGAGTCGATAGACATCTCGGTGGAGCGTGATGTGCTCACCATCAAGGCTGAGCGTTCCTGGAGCCCCGAGGAGGGGGTCGAGGTCACCCTGGCCGAGAGGCCCCAGGGGAGCTTCTCCCGTCAGCTGTTCCTGGGCCAGAACCTGGACAGTGACCACATCCAGGCCAACTACGACAAGGGGGTCCTGACCCTCACCATCCCCGTGGCGGAGAAGGCCAAGGCCCGCAAGGTCGAGGTCACCACCGGCGGGGGGCAGCGGGCCATCAACGCCTGAGCCCGACCGTCGCTGCTGCCGAGGGGGGCGGGGGTCCCCGGCCGGGGCTGGTCGGGCTCCCGCCCCTTTCGGGCTCCTACCTTTTCGGGCTCCCGCCCTCTCTCGGCGCCCGTACCGGCTGGTGACGGCATCCGCCCTTTCCAGCCTTTGTCGAGGCGCTCCTTGCCCTCGGCACTGGCCCCTTTCAGGGCTCTCGCCCTCCACCCCGCAGGCTGGCCTCGGCCTCGGCAACGCGTTCGCCCACCTGGGACGGGTCCGCCACGCCGAGGTCGACATCCCTGGCCGCCTCCTCCAGGCCCTGGGCGGCCGCCCGGGCCTGGCTCCCGGCGCCCCCGGCACCCGAGTGGGCGCCGGCCGGGCTCCGTCCCCTGGCCCCGTCCGTACCGGCCAGGACCCGCAGGCGGCCGGCCAGGCGGCGGAGGCCTCCGGCGAGGGGGGAGCCGGCCTGGCGCCTCTCCGGGGGGGCCAGGGCGGACCAGCGGTCGAGCTCCTCGCGAAGGAAGCCGATCTCCTCGCCCAGCGCATCGGGCTCGGCCGCCAGCTGCTCCTCCCATCCCACCTCCTCCACCAGGTTGCGCAGGACCGAGTGAGGCTCGAGCTCCAGGTTCCCCGGTAGCTGCACCAGGTGCCTCAGCACGCCGACCAGCTTCTCGAGGTAGGGGTCGGCCAGCGAGGCCTGGCTCAGGGCGTAATCCCACCAATCGGGGGCCAGCGGGTAGCCACAGCCGGGGCACAGCCCGTCGGGGACGTCCCTCAGATCCCCGAGGAGAAGCTCCTGGTGGCACCGCCGGCACCGGGCCTCGATAGGGGTGATGGCCATAGGGCAGCTCCTCGATCTGTTAGCTTGACACTCAAGTTATCTATTGGCATACTTAGGGTACCATCTGCGAACGTAAAGGAAGGCACCGGATTGGACCTGAGCCAGCAGGCCAACCGGGACCAGGAAACGGCACAAGAGGAGGTGAAGTTCATGGCACTGCTGAGGTCGGATCCCTTCTTCGGCGACCTCTTCAGCTGGCTCGACGGGCTGGGCGGCCGGCCCTTCTCCATCCGGGGCGCCGGCTTCGGGGCCATGGATGCCTACCGGGAGGGCGATGCCGTCGTGGCTCGGATCGACTTGCCCGGGGTGGACCCGAGGTCCATCGACGTGACCGTGGAGCAGGGGGTCCTCACCATCAAGGCCGAACGCCAGTGGTCTCCAGGCGAAGGGGACGAGGTGGTCGTGGCCGAGAGGCCCCAGGGGAGCTTCGTGAGGCGCCTCTCGCTGGCCGACAACCTGGACGTGGACCGGGTGGAGGCCAACTACGACCACGGGGTGCTGACCCTGCGCCTGCCGCTGGCGGAGGGGGCGAAGCCCCGCAAGATCGAGATCGGGGCCGGGTCGACCCGGGCCATCGACGCCACCTCCACTCTCAAGGCCAGCTGACCTGGCCGGCTGGCACCGGCGGCCCCGGGGCACTCCCCGGGGCCGCGGCGCGCCTCCCCCCCCGGGGGAGGCTGCCCCGGAGTCGCCCTCCGTCCGGGCTGCGCTCAGCCCCTCGGAGGAACCCCGCTCAGCCCTCTGAGGAAGGCAGGAGGTCCTGCTCCCCGGGGCCGGTTGGGACGTCGCCACCGGCGGCGGGAGAGAGGTCGTCCCAGGGATAGGCCGTGAGGGGCACGACCCGGCCGGCCAGTATCCCCGAGATGCCCGTGAAGGGGGCGAGGATGTGCATGCCCCGGTCGTCGATGGTGAACTCGTGGATCCGCCGGTCGTGGGGGGAGCCGCGCATCTTCAGCACGGCGATCCCCCGGCGGACCTCGGAGCCGGTCTCCACATAGCGCAGCAGCACGATGGTGTCCGTGAGGGTGGAGATGTGGCTGTCGGTGATGGACGGGCCGCCCAGCAGCGAGGGCGTCGTGGCGGTGAAGAGGGCCGTTATCTGCTTGCTCTTGACATAGGACGTGAGGACGATGATGAACTCCCGGAAGCCCTTGGCGGTGCCGGAGCGCTCCAGGGCCGAGAGGGAGTCGATGGCGATCCGGGACGGGCCGAAGGACTCGATCTGGTCCGTTATCTCCACCAGGTGGTCCTCGAGAGCGGCCCCCTCGGGGTAGGTGGCGACGACCTTCAGCAGGCCCTGCTGCTCGAGGCCCTCGAAATCACGACCCCAGCCCCTGGCGTTGCGGATGAGCTGGGCCCGGCTCTCCTCGAAGGCGAGGAGCAGCGAGCGCTGGCCCGTCTCGGCTCCCCGGCTCAGGAACTCCGTCACGAGCAGGGTCTTGCCCGTCCCGGTGGCGCCCGAGACCAGCACCACCGAGTCCTTGAACAGGCCTCCGTGGCAGATGCGGTCCAAGGGCTCGACCCCCGAGGTGGTGCGCTCCTCGCCCGAAGGCTGCTCCAGGCCGATCACGGACCGGGGGATCACCACCATCCCCTGCCCGGGCAGGACCGTGAAGGGGTACTCGCCCTTGCGGTGCATGGCGCCCCTCATCTTCAGGACCTCGATGGTGCGCCGGCGCTTCTCGTCCTCCAGCACGTTGCGCAGGACCACCACGTTGTCGGCCACGAAGGCCTCCATGCCCGACAGGGTCACCTCTCCCCCCGGCGAGGGGGCCTCGACGGTCATGACCGTGGTGAGCCCCAGCCGGCGCAGGTCCCCGGCCAGGGTGCGCAGGTGCCCCCGGGCCCGGTCGGGGTCCCCCAGGGCAGCCAGCATGACGTTCAGGGAGTCGAGGACGATGCGGGAGGCGGCAGTGCGGTCAACGGCCTCGCCCACCTGGGCCACGAGCGTCTTGAGCCCTGCGGAGGGGTCGAAGGTCCACCCGCCCTCCCCGGCCACGGGGGAGGCGTCCACGAAGCGCCACAGGCCCGCCTCCTCCCAGGCCCGGATGTCCCAGCCCAGGCCGGCCAGGTTGGTCCTCAGGTCGACGGCGGGCTCCTCGAAGGTCACGAAGACCGCCGGCTCCCCCCTCTCCGCCCCCTCGCACAGGAACTGGCCGGCGAACACGGTCTTGCCGCTGCCGGCCGGGCCCACCACCAGCGTGGCCCGGCCCCGCGGCAGCCCCCCCAAGGTCAGGTGGTCGAAACCCAGTATGCCGGTCTGCAGCCTCGAGTCGGGGCCGGGGCCCGGCCCCCCCCGGCCCCCGGCGGCCGGCCTCCGGTTCGAGAATCCGCCCGTTGTCACCCTCGTCCCTCCTTGGCCGGCCCAGCCTTCTCGACGATGAACCACGTAGTCTTACCGCCCTCGTACTCAGTGACGCCCCAGCGGTGGGCCAGGGCGTCCACGAACCCAAGTCCCCTGCCCCCAGTGCGCTCCTCGCTGTAGGGCTGCTGCTCGGGGCGCAGGAGGTTGCGGTCCCCGACCGAGACCATCACCCGCCCGGGCCAGCACGTCACCCCCACCTGCAGCGGAGTGCGGGCATGGAGGATGGCGTTGGTGATGAGCTCGCTGGCCAGGAGAACGGTGATGTCGTGGTCCTCGGGGCTCAGGTGACCGGCCACGTGGGAGGAGACGAAGCTGCGCCCGGCAGCGGCGGACTCCGGCTCGGGCGGGAGGTCGCAGTGGGCCGACACTCCGACCTCGTCGCTCCCCTCGGGGAAGGCGGCGGGGTCAGCGATTACGGGGTGGCAGCACATCGGAACCTCTGCCGGCGCCTCGGGCGGCAGATCCCACCCCCCTCTGGTAGCCAGCGCCCCTGCTTGCCATGGCCGGCCATCTACCCGGGCGGCGGCCCGGCTATGCCACCGGCCGCCGGTGACTAGCTCTCGCGCCCCACTTCCTCGGGGTCTCGGTCCTGGCGCATCCCGACGAAACGGGGGTGGCGGACCGTGCCGGTGTGGGTCCATTCGCTGAAGGCCACCTCGGCCACCAGCACCGGCTCCACGAAGCGGACCTGCCGGCTCGCCGGGCCGGCCAGTCGAGGGGGCGGGTCGAAGGGGCTCTCCTCCCGGGCTATCCCCTCAAGGACCGGGGTGAGGTGCCGCAGGTCAGCTTCGCTGAACCCGGTCCCCACCCGTCCGGCATAGCGGAGGCGGCCGCCCTCCCAGTAGCCGACGACCAGGGCCCCCACCTCACCCGAGCGGCGGCCCTCGCCGGGCAGCCAGCCCCCCACCACCATCGCCTGCCTGAGCAGGTGCTTGACCTTGCGCCAGTTGGGCGAGCGCCTGCCGGGCCGGTAGGGGCTTCCCAGTCGTTTGGCCACCATCCCCTCCAGGCCCTGGGCCCGGCTGGCCTCGGCCAGGGCCGCGCCGTCACCGACATGGAAGCGGGGCACCTGCCAGACGGGCGGTGCCGGCCCGCTCGCCGCGCCCAGGCCGAGGTCGTCCAGCGCCGCCCGGCGCTCCTCGTAGGGCCAGGGCATGGTGTCCCTCCCGTCCAGGTGCAGGAGGTCGAAGATCATGTAGGTGACGGGCAGCCGGGTGGCCAGGCGCCGGGTGGCGTGCTGGTCGCGCACGTGCATCCGCCTCTGCACCAGGCCGAAGTCCGGCCGCCCCCCCGGCCCGAGCACCACCACCTCGCCGTCGAGGGCGACCCGCCTGGAGCCCAGGGCCCGGCCCAGCCGGGCCAGCTCGGGGTAGGCGGGCGTGATGTCCACGAGGCGCCTGCCCTGCAGGCGGACCTGGCCCCCGCTCACGAAGGCGATGGCCCGTACCCCGTCCCACTTGATCTCGTAGGCCCACCCCTCGTCGGTGGGCAGCTCGGGGGCGGGCACGGCCAGCATGGGCTCGATCCTCTGGGGGAGGGGCCCGGCCCCCGGGTCCTGGGGTGGGTCCATGCGGTGGAGCATCCAGGTGCGCTCCCCGGTGCGGAAGAGCACGTGGCGCCCCCTCACCCTCTCGCCGTGGAGGGTCACCTGCACCTCCCCCGGCCCCCACTTGTGGCAGTCGTAGGTGCCCCGGTCCCAGATGGAGACGGTGCCTGCGCCGTAGCTTCCGGCCGGGATGGTGCCCGAGAAGCTCAGGTACTCGAGGGGGTGGTCCTCGGTCGGGACGGCCAGGCGGTTCTCGGACGGGTCGAGGGGTACGCCCCTGGGCAGCGCCCAGGAGACCAGCACCCCGTCCCGCTCCAGGCGGAAGTCCCAGTGGAGGCGGCGCGCATGGTGCTCCTGTATGACGAAACGGCGTCCCTCCCCCCACCCCTCGGCTGGCCGCTCTCGTGCCTCCCCGCCTGGGGAGAGGCCGGGCTCGGGCGTTCGGGCCGGGTCCCGCTTGGCCCGGTACCGGTCGAGGGGGCCAGCGCTCACTTCTGCCATCATGCCCCCATGGGAAGGAGCCCCGACACCGTGCAGGTGGAGGTCGAGGGGCGCCGGCTCACCCTCTCCAACCTGGGCAAGGTGCTCTACCCGGCCACCGGGTTCACCAAGGCCGCCGTCATGGACTACTACCGGCGGGTGTCCCCGGCCATACTGCCCCACCTGGAGGGCCGGCCCCTCACCCTGAAGCGCTTCCCGGAAGGGGTGGAAGGGGGCCACTTCTTCGAGAAGTCCTGCCCCTCCCACCGCCCGGCCTGGGTGAAGACGGTGCAGGTGCCTAGCACCCGCAGGGAGGAGAAGGCCATCCGGTACTGCCTGGCCGGCGACCTGCCGACCCTCATGTGGCTGGCCAACCTGGCCGCACTGGAGCTGCATCCCCTGCTCGCCCGCGGGGACGACGTCGACTGCCCCACGGTCGTGGTCTTCGACCTCGACCCCGGCCCCCCGGCGGGCCTCACCCAGTGCCTCCAGGTGGCAGCCTGGATCCGGGAGACCCTGGCCGGGGACGGCCTGCAGGCCTGCCCCAAGACGTCGGGCTCCAAGGGGCTGCAGCTCTACGTACCCCTCAACACCCCCCACACCTACGACCAGACCAAGTCCTTCGCCCGTCAGGTGGCCTCGAGCCTGGCCCGTGCCCACCCCGGCGCGGTCGTGGACCGCCAGGACAAGCGGCTGCGGGCCGGCAAGGTGCTCATCGACTGGGGGCAGAACGACCGCAACAAGACCACCGTGGCCCCCTACTCGCTCCGGGCGGTACCCGAGCCGGCCGCCTCCACCCCGGTTACGTGGGAGGAGCTGGACCAGGCCCTGTCCATGGGCCGGGAGGATCTCCTCCGCTTCCCCCCGGCCGAGGTGGTGAGCCGGGTGGAGCGCATAGGGGACCTCTTCCGCCCCGTCCTCGAGGCCCGCCAGCGCCTTCCGGGGTGCTGAGCCCGCCGGGCCCCTACGCAAGGAAGAAGCTGGCGAGCGAGGGACGGCGTGGGTAAGAAGGGTCCATGGACCTGAACCACTCTGACCCCAGCGCCGGAGACATGCCCGAGGAGTACCGCCCCTACTTCCAGGGGGTGGGACGGTTCCAGCAGCTCCCGAGCTGCTTCGGCGACAGCCCCAGCGCCTTCATGGTGCACTTCGAGGCGGGCGCCAGGACCAGGCCCCACATCCACCATTCGGGCCAGATGCTCTACATAGCCGACGGCGAGGGGATCGTCGCCGATGGCAAGGGCCGCCACCGCGTCCGGCCCGGGGACGTGGTGACGGTGCGGCCCGACGAGTGGCACTGGCACGGCGCCACCCCCGAGAGCCCCATGAGCCACTTCACCGTGCAGGTCACGAGGGCGGGGGACATCGAGTGGGACGTCGAGGAGCGGGACTGGGCCACCGGCTACGGCGGCTAGTAAGAGCGGGTGCCCCGAACCAGCTCCCGAGGCGGCCGCGGCCGCGTCCTCACGGCCCTGGCCATGGCGGCCTGCGTGGCGGGGCTGACCGCCTGCGGAGGGGGCCGGGCCGCAGGCCCTCCTCCGTCCAGCTCCGTCCCCCCCGGCTCGTCCTCCCCGGCCAGCACCTCCTCGGCGGGCGCCCACCCCGGCCCGGAGGGGGTCCCGGTCCCCGCTGGGCCCGACCTGGCACCGGTCACGAGCTCGGCCCGGGGGGCCACGGTCGACGGCATCCGCTGCCAGCGCAGTGAGCAGGTCCTGTTCCACATCCATGCCCACCTGGCCGTCTTCGTGGACGGGTCCAGCCGCAGGATCCCCTACGGGATCGGTATCGCTCCTCCCCGCCAGGTGCAGCAGACCGCCAACGGAGCCTTCGTGACCGGGGGCAGCTGCTTCTACTGGCTGCACACCCATGCTGCCGACGGGATCATCCACATCGAGTCACCCGTCAAGCGCACCTACACCCTGGGGGAGTTCTTCGACATCTGGCACCAGCCTCTCGGCCCCGACCGGGTGGGGCCCGCCCGGGGGAAGGTGACCGCCTTCGTGGGTGGCCGGCGCTACACCGGGAACGTGCGGGACATACCGCTCGCCGCCCACGCCGTGATCCAGCTGGACGTGGGCCGGCCCGTGGTGGCGCCCCGGCCCGTGAGGTTCCCGTCCGGCCTCTGACCGGCTCGGGGCGGGGGCGCCCCGGTAGGCTCTGGGCCATCCCATCCGTACCGTGACCGGCCCGCCGGCACGAAGCGAGCGAGGAGCTAATGAGACCCAGGCGCATGGCCCCCTTGCTGGTGGCTCTACTGATGCTGGCCGTGGTTGGAGCCGGGTGCGGGGGAGGGAGCGCCTCCCGTGGCGGCAAGCCGACGACTTCGGGGGGGGCCCGGGGCGGAGGAGCGGGCCGGGCCGGCTCGGGCACGTCCCTCACCATCGGGTCCCAGGTCGCCCCCCCCACCCTGGACCTCACCTCCAACCCGGCAGCGGCCATCGACGAGGTGCTGGACTACAACGTCTACCAGCACCTCTACGAGCTTGACCCGGCCGGGAAGCTGGTGCCGGTCCTTGCCACCTCCTACTCCCTCTCCAACGGCCGGCGCACCTACACGTTCACCATCCGCAAGAAGGTGCGCTTCTCCAACGGGGACCCGCTCACCCCCTCTGACGTCGTCTACAGCCTCGAGCGGGTGACAAGGCCCGGCTCCACCTATCCCTACAAGGACCTGATGAGCGAGGTCCGCTCCGTGCGGGCCGTCGGTGACGACGAGGTAGCGGTCACGCTCAGCCATCCCGACTGGGAGTGGCTCTTCGACCTGGCCGCCTACTCGGACGGGGTGGTGCTCGACCCCAAGGCGGTGGGGCGCATAGCCACCCACCCCGTCGGGACGGGCCCGTTCGCCTTCAAGAGCTTCACCCCCAACTACGCCGTGACCCTGGTGCGCAACCCCTACTACTGGGGCCCCAAGCCCCAGCTCTCGGAGGTCACCTGGCGGTACTTCTCGTCGGCGGACGCCGAGAACGCCGCCCTCCAGAGCGGACAGCTCAACGTCATCGACAACGAGCCCGTCCCCCAGGACGTGGCCCGGTTCAAGCGCGACCCCCGCTTCCAGGTCATCGACGGGCGCACCAACGGCAAGGTGCAGCTCAGCATCAACAACGCCTACGGGCCCCTCCGGGACAAGCTGGTGCGCCAGGCCATCTGCTACGCCACCGACAAGCGGGCCATCATCGACGCCGCCTCCGCCGGCTACGGCGTCCCTCTCGGGAGCGATTCCGTGCCCGGCGACCCCTACTACCTCGACCTGGCCCGCACCTACCCCTACAACCCCAGGAGGGCCAAGGCGCTCCTGGCCCGGGCCGGCTACCCCCACGGCTTCCGCGTCACGATCACCCTCCCTCCCTACAGCTACGCCCAGGTCTCGGGGCCGCTCATCGCCGCCGAGCTGCAAGCCGTGGGCATAACCGCCACCATCAAGAACATCCAGTGGCCACTTTGGCTGTCCCAGGTCTTCGCCCATCGCGACTTCCAGCTCACGATCGTGGACCACGCCGAGGCCAGGGACATCTCCAACTACGCCACCCCTGGCTACTACTGGAACTTCGCCCACACGGCCCAGGTGGCCCGGCTGCTGCAGGCCGGTGACGAGGCGCCCACCCGCGCCCAGTGGATCGCCGACTACCGCCAGGCCCTCCGCCTCATAACCAGCCAGGCCGTGAATGACTGGCTGTACGTGCTCCCCCAGCTCACCGTGGCCCAGGCGGGCCTCGTCGGCCTGCCCACCTCCGGGCTCACCGAGTCCTTCCCCGTCCAGTACATCCGCTACGGCGGCCACGTGCCCGCGCCGGTTGCCCACCAGGGGTACAGCTCATAGTCCTCATCGCGGCCCGCCGCCCCACGTCCCGCTGGCCCCTGGTCCTGGCCCGGTCCCCGCTGGCCCGGTTCCTGGCCAGGCGCCTCGCCTTCCTGGTCGCGTCCCTTTTTGCCGCCTCCCTCCTGGTGTTCGCCGTGCTGGCTGTGCTGCCCGGCTCCCCGGCCCAGGTGATCCTCGGCACCCAGGCCACCCCCTCCGCCGTCCATGCCCTCAGCGCCAAGCTGGGCCTCGACCAGCCCCTGTGGGAGCGCTATGCCCGCTGGGTGGGGGGGCTGGTGACGGGGCACCTGGGCCGCTCCTACATATCGGGCCGCCCCATCGCCGGCCAGATCGGCTCGGCCCTCCAGGTCACCGGCCCCCTGGTGGGGCTGGGCCTGGTCGTGGGGTTGGCCGTGGCCCTGCCCCTCGGCGTGCTGGGCGCCCTCCGCCACCGCCGGCCCTCGGGGGTGGCCATCTCCGCCGCCAGCCAGGTGGGCATAGCCGTTCCCAACTTCGTCGCCGGGATCCTGCTCATCATCGTCTTCGCCGTTGCCCTGCACCTCCTTCCCGCCGGGGGCTTCACCCCCTGGGCGGTGGCCCCCGTCACCGCCATCCGCTCCCTGGCCCTGCCTGCAGTGGCCCTGGGGGTCGTGGAGGGCGCCATCTTGAGCCGCTACGTCCGCTCTGCCGTCCTCGACGTCCTGCGCTCCGACTACCTGCGCACGGCCAGGGCCAAGGGCCTGCGCCCGGCCCAGGCCCTCTGGCGCCACGGCCTGCGCAACGCCGCCGTTCCCGTGGTCACCGTGCTGGGGCTCGAGGTGGCCGGCCTCATCGTCGGCGCCGTGGTGGTGGAGAACGTGTTCACGCTGCCCGGGGTGGGGACCCTGCTGCTGCAGTCGGTCCAGAACAGGGACCTGCTCACCGTGGAGGACATCGTGATGATGATCGCCGGTGTGGTCCTGGTGGTGAACCTCCTCGTCGACCTGTCCTACCACCTGCTCGACCCCCGCATCGGAGCCCGGGCATGAGCGGTACGGTCCCGCCTCTCACCCGCCCCTCGCTCCCCCTGGCCCCAGCCGGCGAGGAGTGGGAGGAGGCCCCCTTCTGGCGGCGCTGGCTGGGGAGCCCCAGTGCGGTGGCGGGAGGGGTGATCGTGGGGGCCATCGTCCTGGCCGCCCTCGTCTCGCTGGCCTGGACCCCGTACCCCCCCCTGGCCGTGGCCCCCGCCCATGCCTTCGCACGGCCCGGGCCGGCCCACCTCCTGGGCACCGACAACTACGGGAGGGACGTCCTCTCCCGGCTCATGGCCGGGTCGCTGACCACGCTGTTCGCCGGGGTGGTGTCCGTGCTCATAGCCGCTGCCATCGGGGTGCCGGCCGGCCTGGTGGCCGCCTCCCGGGGGGGCCTGGCCTCGGAGGGCATCATGGGCCTGGCCGACGTCGTCTACGCCTTCCCCGCCCTCCTGGCCGCCATCGCCCTGGCCGCCGCGGCCGGCGCCTCCACCCTCACCGCCATGGTCGCCATCGGCGTGGCCTACATGCCCGTGTTTGCCCGGGTCACGAGGAGCGGGGCCCTCCAGGTCCTCTCCACCGACTACGTCCTGGTGGCCCGCTCCTACGGACGGAGCCGGGCCGCCATCGTCCGCCGCCACGTCCTACCCAACATCACGCCCCTCCTCATCGTGCAGAGCTCCCTCCTCTTCTCGCTGGCCATCCTGGCCGAGGCGGCCCTGTCCTACCTCGGGCTCGGCACCCCTCCCCCCGCCCCCTCCTGGGGCGCCATGCTCCAGGGGGCCCAGAACTACCTCTTCGACGACCCTCTCCTGGCCGTGTGGCCTGGGCTCGCCATCGCCCTGGCCGTGCTGGGCTTCAACCTCCTGGGGGACGGCCTGCGCGACGTGCTCGACCCCGGGCTGAGGGCGAGGAGATGACCGGGGCGCTCGAGGTCCGGTCCCTGTCGGTGGACCTGGGCGGGGTCCCGGTCGTGGCGGACGTCTCCTTCTCGCTCCGGGCCGGGGAGAGGCTGGGCCTCATAGGGGAGTCCGGCTCGGGCAAGTCGGTGACGGCCCTGGCCATCATGGGCCTCCTGCCCGAGGGCATGAGGGCCGGGGGCCGCGTCGAGCTGGCCGGGGAGGACCTGGTCTCGATGGGCGAGCGGCGGCTCTCCGCCCTCCGGGGGGACCGGATCGCCATGGTCTTCCAGGAGCCCCTGACCGCCCTAAACCCGCTCATGAGGGTCGGCCGCCAGGTGGCGGAGGTGCTGCGCATCCACCGGGGGCTCGGCCGGCGGGGGGCCGCCGAGCGGGCCCTCGGCCTCCTCGGGAGGGTGGAGCTGGACGACCCGGCCGGGGTGGCCCGGGCCTATCCCCACGAGCTGTCCGGGGGCCAGCGCCAGCGGGTCATGCTGGCCATGGCAGTGGCCTGCAGCCCCCGGGTGCTGGTGGCCGACGAGCCCACCACCGCCTTGGACGTGGTCGTACAGGACCAGGTCCTCTCCCTGGTCCAACGACTTGCCGACGAGGAGGGCTCGTCCCTCCTGCTCATCAGCCATGACCTGGCCGTGGTGGCCCGGATGTGCGAGCGGGTGCTCGTCATGTACGGGGGGAGGCTGGTGGAGGAGGGACCGACCCGGGACATCCTGTCCCAGCCCCACCACCCCTACACGGCCGGCCTGGTGGCCACGGCGGCCGCGGTGTCCTCGCCGTCGGGGGCCCGGCGCCCGGGGTCGCTCCCCGCCCTCCCGGGATCGGTTCCCCCGCTGGGGCGCTTCCCTTCCGGCTGTGTGTTCCGCGACCGGTGCTGGAGGGCCGACCGGTCCTGTGAGGCCGTCCCGCAGCTGTGCGGCCGGGACCACGCCGTGGCCTGCTGGCACCCGGTGGGGGAGGGGGCCGGGTGAGCGCCCCCATCCTCGAGGCCCGGGGCCTGGCCAAGGCCTATCGTGACCGCCGCTCCCGGTCACGTCCCGGGTCCCGCTGGGCCCTGCGGGGCGTGGACCTCGAGGTCCGGGCGGGTGAGACGCTCGGGGTGGTGGGCCAGTCGGGGGCGGGCAAGTCGACCCTGGCCCGGTTGCTCCTCGCCCTGGAGGAGCCAACGGCGGGCGAGGTCCTCTTCCGGGGCCAGGCGGTGAGCGGGAGGCGCAGCCCCGGGCTCCCGGAGCTGCGCCGGAGGGTCCAGATCGTGCTCCAGGACCCCATGGGCTCCCTCGACCCCCGCATGCGGGTCGGCGACATCGTGGCCGAGCCCCTGAGGGCGTTGCGCATCCCCGGCGACCATCGGGCCAGGGTCCACGAGATGCTCGAGGCGGTGGGCCTGGCCCCGGGGGCGGCCCGGCGCTATCCCCACCAGTTCTCGGGGGGGCAGCGCCAGCGCATCGCCATCGCCAGGGCCCTGGCCCCTCGCCCCGACGTCCTGGTGGCCGACGAGGCCGTCTCCGGGCTGGATGTCTCCGTGCAGGCCCAGGTCCTCAACCTCCTGTCCGGCCTGATCGCCGACCTCGGGCTCACGACGGTGCTCATCTCCCACGACCTGGCCGTGATCCGGTACTTGTGCCGGCGGGTGCTGGTGCTCTATCAAGGCCAGGTGGTCGAGGCGGGGAGCACCGAGGAGCTGTACACCGAGCCGCGCCACCCATACACCCGGCGCCTGCTGGCGGCCGTCCCCGAGATGCCGGGCCGGCCTTGAGCGGGGCCGGCGCCCCGGGACCTGCCAACGGCCTCACCGACGTGGCCGGCCTCATGGTGGGGCACTGGCAGGAGGACCGCCCTCCCTACCTCACCGGGACGACCGTGGTGCTGGCGCCAGAGGGGGCGCGCGCCGGGGTGGACGTGCGAGGCGGGGCCCCCGGCACCAGGGAGACCGACGCCCTGGACCCCCGGAGTCTGGTCGGCCAGGTCCATGCCGTCGTCCTCACCGGAGGGAGCGCCTACGGCCTGGACGCCGCCTCGGGGGTCATGGCCTGGCTCGAGGAGCGGGGGATGGGGTTCCCCGTGGGGCCCGAGGCGGGCCAGGTGGTCCCCATCGTGGCTGCCGCCGTGCTCTTCGACCTGGGGAGGGGCGGCGGCTGGTCGGCCCGGCCCGGCCCCTCCTTCGGCTACCGGGCCAGCGCCGGGGCCTCGGGGGGACCGGTGGCCGCCGGCTGCGTGGGAGCGGGGACCGGGGCGGTGGCAGGAGGGATCAAGGGCGGGGTCGGTACGGCCAGCCTGGTCCTGCCCGACGGGACGCTGGTGGCTGCCCTGGTGGCCGTGAACGCCAGGGGCAGCGGCATCGACCCCTCCTCGGGGCTGCCCTGGGCAGCTGACCACGGCCTGGAGGGTGAGTTCGGCCCGCTGCTCCCTCCGGCGGAGGAGGAGCGGGCCCGGCTGGCTGCTGCCACGGAGCCCAGGGGCGAGGGCGGGGCGGGCCGGCACACCACCATCGGCGTGGTGGCCACCGATGCCGCCCTCACCCGCCCCGAGGCCTCCAAGCTGGCCGGCGTGGCCCATGACGGCCTGGCCCGGGCGGTGCGCCCTGCTCACGGGCCCTTCGACGGGGACACCTTCTTCGCCCTGTCCACGGGGAGGCGGGAGCTGGGAGAGGGGACGGGTCCGGGGGACCAGCCGCTCTGGGGCGGTCCCCGGGCGGCCCGCCTCGAGGGGCTGTACGAGGCGGGGGCCGGCTGCGTGGCCCGGGCCGTGGTCCATGCCCTGCTGGCGGCCCGGGGGGCGGGAGGCGTCCCCTCCTATCGGGACCTTTGCCCGTCGGCCTTCGGAGGAGGAGCCCATGGACGCTGAGGCCATCGAGGCCGCCGGGCGGGATTTCGCCGCCACCCACGAGGTCCCCGGGCTGGCCTTCGGCGTGGTGGTGGGCGGGGAGCTGGCCCTGGCCGGCGCGCTGGGGGTGAGGGAGCTGGGGAGCGGGGCCCCGGCCGGGGTGGAGACGGTGTGGCGCATCGCCTCCATGACCAAGAGCGTGACGGCCGCCTGCGTCCTCTCGTTGCGGGATGCCGGGGCGCTGGCCCTGGACGACCCTGTGGCTCGCCATGTCCCCGAGCTGGCGGGCTGGGCCCTTCCCACCGGCGACTCGCAGCCCCCCACCCTGCGCCAGCTGCTCAGCATGTCCGGGGGCCTGGTGGACGACAACGCCTGGGGCGACCGCCACCTCGACATGCCGGAGGAGGAGCTGTCCGCCCTGCTGAGGGCCGGCGTCCCCTTCCAGCACCCTCCGGCGGTGACCTACGAGTACTCGAACCTGGGTTACGCCATCCTGGGCCGGGTGGTGGCCAATGTGAGCGGAGAGCCCTTCTCCTCCTACGCCACCCGGGTCGTGCTGGCGCCCTTGGGCATGGGCGACAGCACCTGGGAGGCGGGAGAGGTCCCGCCGGACCGCCGGGCCCACGGGTACCTGAGGGAGGACGGGGGGTGGAGGGAGGAGCCCCCGCTCGGGCACGGGGCCTTCGGGGCCATGGGGGGCCTGTGGACCACGGTCGGCGACCTGGCCCGGTGGGTGGGCTTCCACCTGGCGGCCTGGCCGCCCCGGGACGGCCCCGAGGGCGGCCCCCTGCGGCGCTCCAGCGCCCGGGAGATGGCCCAGCTGTGCCGGTTGGACGAGGAGTCGGCGGCCAGGGCTTCGGTCCCCGGGGCGACCCCGGACCCTCTCGCCCCCCTCGGGTACGGCTTCGGCCTCGACTGCGGCGTCCACCCGGACCTGGGCCGGGTGGTGGGCCACAGCGGGGGCCTCCCCGGCTTCGGGTCCCGCATGACCTGGCTGCCCGACTGCGGGGCCGGCTTCATGGTGCTCGCCAACCGGACCTACGCCCCCACCCGGGAGCTGGTGGCCCGCATGGTGGGAGAGCTGGCGGCGAGCGGGGACCTGCGCCGCCGGCCCCGGCAAGCCTCCCCGGCGCTGGTGGCGGCCCGTGACGAGGTCGTGGCCCTCTACGAGCGCTGGGACGAGGAGCGGGCCCGGGGGGCGGCCGCCGACAACCTGGCCATGGACCGGAGCCTGGCCCGCCGGGGGGAGGAGGTGGCCGCCCTGCGCCGGTGCTGCGGGCGTTGCGTGGGGCTGGGCGACCTGGTCCCCACGGGCGACCTGGGAGGCAGGTGGACGATGGAGTGCGAGGCGGGCCGGATCGAGGTGAGCGTCTCGCTGTCACCCACCCGTCCTCCCCGCATCCAGACCCTCACCTGGCGCCGGGTGGACCCGCCGGGATGATCCCGCTCCAGGGCGGGCGGGCCGGCCCTATCCTCTAGCGGGTGGCCCGCAAGTTCTGGATCCGCACCTTCGGCTGCCAGATGAACGAGCACGACTCCGAGCGGCTGGCCGGGTTGCTGGCTGCCGAGGGCATGGAGCCCGCCGCAGAGCTCGAGGACGCCGATGTGGTCGTCCTCAACACCTGCTGCATCAGGGAGAACGCAGACAACAAGCTCTATGGCAACCTGGGCCAGCTCAAGGCCCTGCGGTCCCGCAAGCCCGGGCTCCAGATAGCCGTGGGCGGCTGCCTGGCCCAGAAGGACCGGGGCCTCGTGCAGCAACGGGCCCCCTTCGTGGACGCTGTCTGGGGCACCCACAATGTGGGCCATGCTGCCGACCTGCTGCGCAGGGCGGCCACCGACGGGCCGGTGATGGAGATCCTGGACGAGCCCTCCGAGGAGGAGTTCCCCTCGGCCCTCCCGGTGCGCCGCCACCTTCCCCATGCCGCCTGGGTGACGATCCAGATCGGGTGCGACAACTCCTGCGCCTTCTGCATCGTCCCGGCGGTGAGGGGGAGGGAGGTGAGCCGGCCCTTCGGCGAGGTCGTGGAGGAGGTGGAGGGACTGGCCCGCTCCGGGGTCGTGGAGGTGACCCTGCTCGGCCAGAACGTGAACTCCTACGGTCGGGACATCACCCTGGCGCTGCGCCAGGAGGCGGGCGGGGAGGCCGCCTGGCGGGCGGGACGGGCCTGGGTGGACGAAGGGGCCCGCCGGGCCCGGCCCCTCTTTGCCGACCTCCTGCGAGCGGTGGGAGAGGTGCCCGGCATCCGGCGGGTCCGCTACACGAGCCCCCATCCCAAGGACCTCCGCCCCGAGACCATCGCCGCCATGGCCGAGACGGCCACCGTGTGCGAGCACCTCCACCTTCCCCTCCAGGCCGGCAGCGACGCGACCCTCGCCGCCATGCGCCGGGGCTACACGGCCGAGCGCTACCTGGAGCGGCTGGCGGCCGCCCGGGCGGCCATCCCCGACCTGGCCGTGACCACCGACCTCATCGTCGGGTTCCCGGGCGAGACCGAGGAGGACTTCGCCCGCACCCTGGAGGTGGTGGCCGAGGCCGGCTACGACAGCGCCTACACGTTCGTGTTCTCCCCCCGGCCCGGGACCCGGGCCGCCGCCATGAGCGACTCCTTCGTCCCTGACGAGGTGGTGGCGGAGCGCTTCAGCCGGCTCAAGGTCGTGGTGGAGCGCTCGGCCCTGGCCAGGCACCGGGCCCGGATCGGGCGGGTGGAGGAGGTGCTGGTCGAGGGGCCGAGCAAGCGGGACCCGGCCATGGTCTCCGGGCGGACCAGGCAGAACAAGCTGGTGCACTTCCCTCCCTCCGGCGCCCCTCCGGCACCGGGCACCTTCGCCCAGGTCCGGGTCACCTCGGCCGCCCCCCACCACCTGGGAGGGGAGCTGGTGTCCTCCGAGCCCAAAGGGCCCCGGGCGCGGGTTCCCATCCCGGTCACGGCAGGGTAGGGGCCATGGCCACCTCAGGGGTGGTCGGGGCCCGGGCCTGGTGGAGGGCCGGCCTGGACCCCGTGGTGCTGGCGCTGTGCGCCGCCGTGGCGGTCGAATGGATGGCGGGCACGGCCATCCTGCCCCTCCTGCCCCTCTTCCTGCGCCGGACGGGCGGTTCCCCCCAGATGGTGGGGGTGGTCATGGCAGCCTTCTTCGCCGCCAGCTTCCTCACCCAGTACCCGCTCGGCCGCTTGTCCGATCGCGCCAGCCGGCGCGCCCTGCTCCTCGGCTGCCTGGTGGCCGAGGGCCTGGCCACGGCGGCCTTCGCCCTGCCCCTGCCGGTGGTGGCCTACATAGGCCTGAGGGCCGTGCAGGGGGTGGGGGCCGGGGGGGTGGCCCTCCTGGCCGCCGCCATCATCGCCGAGGTGGTCCCCCTGGAGCAGAGGGGGAGGGCCTTCGGAGTCCTCTACGGCTCCCAGATGGCAGGAACGGCGGTGGGCCCGGCGGTGGGGACAGTGGTGGGGGTGTGGTCCATGGCCGCCCTGTTCGTGGGCTCGGGAGCCCTGGTGCTGGTGGCCCTGGTCCCGGCCGGCCTGTGGCTCCCTCGCCTGCGGGGGCGAGCCGGGCCGTGCCCGGGAGGGAGCCCCTCCGGCCCGGTCCGGCCGGGAGGGTTGTGGCGGCAGCGGACTGTCCTGGGTGTGCTGGTCGCCAGCGTCGCTGCCGGGGTGCTAATCGGGACCTACGAGACGGACTGGAGCCTGCTGCTGCACGCCAGGGGGGCGAGCTCATGGGAGCTGGGCGTTTCGTGGACCCTCTTCTCAGTCCCCTTCGTCCTTTGCTCCTGGCCCGCCGGACTGCTCGTCGACCGCTGGGACCGGCGGGTCCTGGCCGGCTTCGCCCTGGTGTCCTCGGCGGCCTTCTGTGCCGCCTACCCGTTCCTGCCCGGGGTGGGCCTCCTGGTGGGGCTGGGGGCGGCCGAGGCGGTGGGGACCACCGTGGCCTACCCGGCCATCCAGTCCCTCCTCACCGGGTCGGTCCCGCCCACCCAGCTGGGCCGGGCCGAGGGGCTGGCGACCAGCTCCCAGACCGGGGCCGTGGCGCTGGGCGCGGTGGTGGCCGGGGGCCTGTTCGGCCTGGGGGCCTGGGTCCCCTTCGTGGCAGCGGCCGGGGTGGTGGGGCTGGCCGTGGTGGCCCTGGGGGCGGTGTGGCGCCCGGTGGCGGGACGGGTAGGGGATGGGCACCGGTCCCCGGCCTCCCAGGGTGCGGTTTCCACCGAGGCAGCCTGGTCGCCGGCCCGGGTCGAGTAGGGGGTGGCCGCCGGCGGCCGGAGGCCCGGCTCTCGCAGGCGGCCCGGGCGGGGTCCACCCGGGTGCCCCGGGCCCGGGCCTAGCATGCGCTGGCGATGAGGCGGCGCCCGACCTCGACGTCGGCCTTCGGCGTGTCCCGGCGGGAGAGCCACGACTCCAGCGCCTTCTACGGCCGCTTCACCCCGCCCCTGGTCTCCCGGGACTCGGAGGTGGGCGCCCACCGGGCGCTGGACAAGCTGATCGTGGGCGATGCCCGTTGCATGAACGAGGTCCCGGACTCCTCCGTGGCCCTGGTGGTCACCTCCCCCCCCTACTTCGCCGGCAAGGAGTACGAGGAGTCCCTGGGCGCAGCCGGCGCCCCGGCCACCTATCTCGAGTACCTGGCCCTGCTGCGCGACGTGCTCGGTGAGTGCGTGCGCAAGCTGGAGCCCGGCGGCCGCCTGGCCGTGAACGTGGCCAACCTGGGCCGCCGCCCGTACCGTTCCCTCTCCGCCGATGTCATAGGCATCCTCCAGGATGACCTCCGGCTGCTGCTCCGGGGCGAGATCATCTGGCAGAAGCAGCGGGGGGCATCGGGGTCCTGCGCCTGGGGGAGCTTCCGGAGCGCCGCCAACCCCGTGCTCCGGGACCTGACCGAGCGGGTGATCGTGGCCAGCAAGGGCCGCTTCGACCGGGCCCTCCCGGCCAAGGTGCGCTCGGAGCGGGGCCTTCCTTCGGAGTCCACCATGACCCGTCAGGACTTCATGGACAACACCTTGGACGTGTGGGAGATCCCGGCCGAGAGCGCCACGAGGGTGGGCCACCCGGCCCCCTTCCCGGTGGAGCTGCCTGCCCGGCTCATCCAGCTCTACACCTACCGGGGGGACCTGGTGCTCGACCCCTTCGTGGGCTCGGGCACCACGGCCGTGGCCGCCGTGAGGACGGGGCGGCATTTCGCCGGCTACGACCTGGAGGAGTCCTACATCCGGGTGGCCGAGAGGAGGGTGGCCGGCGAGAGGGTGGGGGAGCCCCTCCCCGGGAGGGACGAGGGGCGGTCAGGGGTGGCCAGCGGGGGGCGGCCTGCCCGGGAGGTGGCCCGGAGCCTGATCGAGGCGGCCGGGTTCACCCGGGTCCGGGAGGGCCGGGGCGAGCTGGCGCCGACCTTCACCGCCTTGGACCGCCGGGCCGCGACATGGGCCTTCGAGGTGGCGGGGGCCTTCACCACCCACCGGCCCGGCCTGAGGCGGGGCGAGGCCCTGTGGAAGGCCCTCGGCAAGGTGGCCGTGGTCCATTCGGGGGGCGCCCGCCCACCAGGAGGGGCCGGTGAGGCCGGCGCCCCGGAGGCCCCGGTCCCCCTCGTCCTGCTCACGCCGGGCGTCCCGGCCCCCCCAAGCCAGGGTGCCGCCCTCCTCGGAGCCGTCACCGGGCCTGGAAGGCCGCTCCGGGCGGTGCTGGACATCCTCGAGCCTGGGGCCCTCGAGGAGCTGCGAGCCTTGTGCCAGGGACAGGGAGCGCCACCCCCTGGGCCCTCCGCCCCCGGGGGAGCCCAGGCCGAAGCCGGGATGGAGGGACGGCTTTCCTGACCGGGGACACCTAGGGGATTTCCCCTATTTGGTGGGCCCCTGTGTCCCTTCTACCTTGGCCCTCGCATCGTGTGATCCCGAGATTTCCCTTGCTCGCGCCCCAGGTGATGGCGGGGGAGGCAGCAGAGGAGGCAGTCAATATGCGCAGGAACCGGTGGGCGGGACTCGCCCTGGCCGCCATGGCCCCCTTGGCAGCCATGGTCCCGGTGGCACCCAGCAGTGCCCA
Source organism: Actinomycetota bacterium (assembly GCA_021325455.1). Classification (GTDB taxonomy): domain Bacteria; phylum Actinomycetota; class Acidimicrobiia; order Acidimicrobiales; family JAJPHD01; genus JAJPHD01. The sequence continues at coordinate 216,954 of JAJPHD010000026.1, read as the reverse complement.
GACCACTTCGCCCTTCCAGCTGGTCTACCAGACCCATTTCGCCAAGCCCGACCCCAGCCACTGGGTCCCCACCGACGCTCCGGCGGGCAAGCACCACTGGATCCCCTCCCAGCTCACCTACGGGAGCTCCGGGCTGGTGATCCACGTCTCCCAGGCCAAGCTGGGATCGGGGAACCACACCTGGTACGGGGGAGCCCTCAACTTCCGGTTCGGCCAGACCTACGGTGAGTTCTCGGTCACGAGCAGCTGCAGCTACGGGGTCACCAAGTGCATAGCCCTCCTGTGGCCGGACGCCAAGACCTGGCCCCCCGAGCTGGACTTCGAGGAGACCTTCGCCGACGACCCCCTCCGCGACTCGAACAAGTGGACCGACCACTACGGCCCCCCGGGGACCAACTACATGGTGGCGGCCCACATCCTGGGGCACTACAACGAGCTGAACACCATCACCGTCCGGTGGACGCCCAGCGCCGTCACCTTCTTCCTCAACGGCAAGGTCACCGGTCGTGTGACGACCAGCTCCCGGATACCCAAGATCGCCATGCACCTGGTCCTGGCCAGCAACGAGCAGGTGACGAGCACGGGGAAGGTGATCGTTCCGACCCATGCCACCACCTTCCGCATCACCGACGTGAAGATCTACCGCTACGTGGGCTGAGCGGGGCCGTCCCGGCCGCCTACCGGGAGTGCTGCGGCTCCAGGACCAGTAGCCGGTCGCCCTGCCCGACGGTAGGGTCCTGGGACACCCCTACCGTGACCTGGCCGTCGTGCACCAGCCCCAGGACCAGGCCATCCCGCTCGGCTCTCACGCTGCTGAGCGGCCTCCCCTCGAGGGCGGCCTCGACCGACACCTCCTTCAGCCGGTAGCCGTCCGACGTGACCAGGCGCAGGAGCAGCTCCCCGGCGTGGGGAGCCTCCAGGCTCTTGGCCAGGGTGTGGGCCAGGAGGTCCTCCCCCGACACCGCGGTGGCGATGCCCAGCTCCCTCAGGGCCGCCACCACGCTGCCCGAGTGGGCGACGGCCACGCTCGGCACCTCCGGGGCGAGCTGGTGGACGAGCACCGCCGTGACCAGGACATCGGCGTCACTGCTGCCCGTCACGAGCAGCTGGGCGGCCCGCTCCGGGCGGCCCCGGCGCACCCCGTCCTCGGTGGTGGGATCGGCATGGACCAGGTGCACCGCCTCGGGAAGGCTGGACGAGTCGGCGCTGGCCACCACGACCACCTCCCTGCCCGCCTCCAGCAGCTCCCTGGCGATACGGGGCACGGTGGGATGGAAGCCGAGGATCACCACCTCCCTCCCGGTCCCCTCATGGTGGGCCACTCCGAGGAGTCTACGCAGGTGGGTGGCGGCGACCGCCCCGGCGAACATGGCGAAGGCCGAGGCGAAGAGGGGGATGGTCGTCAGCATGACGGCGGCGGCCACGGCCCGCCCAGCGGCGTTCTTGGGCGTCACATCCCCGTAGCCCACGGTGGTGGCGGTGGTTATGGCCCAATAGAGGCCGGTCCCGTAGGAGACGTGCTGGGTGGCCGAGAAGGCCCCCGCTCCGGCCAGGAGGCAGGCCGAGCCGATGAGCACCAAGCGGACCGCCTGGGACCGCGACACCCGCGAGACGAGCACGCTGAGCAGAGTGACCATGGGCCCAAAGCCTTGCAGATGGGGGCGATCAGGTCCGGGCCCCGTCCCCGGCCAGGCCCCTCAGCCGGCCGATGGCCTTCCCGAGGGCCGTGGGCACGTCGCCCACCAGGAGGTGGCGCCCGCCCTGCACCACCCGGCGGCCGCCCACCACCACGTCGGTGACATCGCTGGCACTGGCGGAGAAGACCAGGGCCGCCAGCACCGTGCCGGCAGTGGTGCCCGCCAGGCGGGGTGTGTCCAGGGACACGGTCACCAGGTCCGCCACCCCTCCCACCGCCAGGCGGCCGGCCTCCGGCCAGCCGAGGGACCTGGCCCCGCCCACCGTGGCCGCCCGCAGCAGCTCAGCGGGGCGGTGGTGGCCCCGCTTGCCGGTGAGGAGGCGCTCGTCCAGCTCCACGGCGCGCGCCTCCTCGAAGAGGTCGGTGACGGCCTGGCTGTCGGACCCCAGGCTGAGCGGGCTGCCGGCCCGGGCCAGGGCTGAGCCCGGCCCGATGCCGTCGGCCAGGTCCCGCTCCGTCGTCGGGCAGAGGCAGACGCCCGTCCCGGACCCCCCGAGCAGGGCCACATCCCGGGCGCCCAGGTGCGTGGCATGCACCGCTGTGGACCGGGGACCGAGGGCCCCGGCCCGGTCCAGCAAACGGGCCGGCGTGAGGCCCGTGACCGCCAGGCAGTCCCGGTTCTCGGCCTCCTGCTCGGACAGGTGGAAGTGGAGAGGAGCGCCTCGGGCCGAGGCCCAGGCCACCACCGCCGCCATGTCCGCTTCAGGCACGGCGCGCACCGAGTGGATGGCCGCCCCCAGCCGGGCCCGCGGGCCGGGGGCCAGAGCGGAGGCCCTCTTGGCCCAGCCATCGCCGTCCCCGTCGCCGAAGCGGAGCTGCACGCCGCTGAGGGGGCGGCCGAACCCCCCGGACAGGTAGCAGGTGTCGATCAAGGTGATGCGGATGCCGGCGTCTTCCGCCGCCTGGACCAGCGCCTGCCCCATGGCGTTGGGGTCGGCATAGGGGGTTCCCCCCGGCCCGTGGTGCAGGTAGTGGAACTCGCCGACGGTCGTGATCCCGGCCAGGGCCATCTCGGCGTAGGTGGCCCGGGCCAGGTCCAGGTAGGAGTCCGGACCCAGGGCCTGGGCCGCGGCGTACATCTGCTCCCGCCAGGCCCAGAAGTCACCGGCGCCCCCCTGGGTGCGACCCCGGAGGGCACGGTGGAAGGCATGGCAGTGGGCGTTGGCCAGGCCGGGGAGCGTTACGCCGGCCAGCCTCACCACTCCGGGGGGGCAGGCCGCCCCCGGCCTGAGGGCCCCTATGACGCCGTCGGCCTCTTCCACGAGCACGCCTTCGGCCACCTCGTCGCCGCCCAGCCAGGCCAGCTCGCACCAGTAGGTGGTCACCGGGACAGGTCCTCGAGCAGGCCGGCCAGGGCCAGCACCCCCGCCACGCAGTCGTCCTCCCCTGCCGCCTCGGCGGGGCTGTGGCTCACCCCGGTGGGGTTGCGCACGAAGAGCATGGCCGTGGGGAGGGCGGAGGCCAGGACGGCGGCGTCGTGCCCGGCGCCGGTCTCCACCTCGGGGACCCCGCCCAGCACCTGCCGGGCCCGCCGGCGGAGGCCGGCATCCAGCTCTACCCTGGGAGTGAACGACTCCTGCTCGAAGTCGAGCCCCACCCCGTGCTCAGCGGCCGCCCGGGAGGCGACCTGGCGGATGACCTCCACCGTGGCGTTCAGGCGGCCCTGGTCGGGAGCCCGGGCATCGAGCCACGCCGACACCTTCCCCGCCACCCCGTTGGTGGCGTTGGGCTCCACGACGACCCGCCCGACCGTGCCCAGAGCCTGGTGGCTGGCGGCGGCCGATCGGGTGGCCAGCACCACCTGGGCCAGGGGGAGCATGGGGTCATGGCGATCGGGGAGGCGGGTGGTGCCGGCGTGGTCCGCCGTGCCCTGGAAGCCCATCCTCCAGCGCCCGTGGGGCCAGATGGCCGAGCCGACCCCCACCGCCTGACCCAGGCCCCGCCCCTGCTCCACGTGGAGCTCCACGAAGGCCGCCAGGTGCCCCAGACGCTCGGGGTCGGGGCCGAGGCGGCCCGGGTCGGCGCCGGCCTCCCTCATGGCCCGGGCCAGGGTCAGCCCTCCCGGGTCGGTGAGGGCCCGGGCCTGGTCGGGGTCGATGGCCCCGGTGGCGAGCCGGCTCCCCAGGCACGCCACCCCGAAGCGGCCACCCTCCTCCTCGCACCAGGCCACCACGGCCAGGGGGCGGGCCGGAGGCACCCCTCGGGCCCGCAGCAGGTCCAGGGCCACGAATCCCGACACCACTCCGAGAGGCCCGTCGTAGGGGCCTCCCCCCGGGACGGAGTCGAGGTGGGAGCCGGTGGCGATGGCCCCGCCGGCGGCGGGGTCGCCCCACCAGGCCCAGAGGTTGCCGTTGCCGTCCTGCTCATGGGCCATCCCGCTGGCCTCGGCCCGGGCCGCGAACCAGGCCCGCAGCCTCTGGTCCTCGGGAGTCCAGGAGAAGCGCCAGTAGCCACCGGTCCCGGGGTCCCGGCCGATCGGGGCCAGGGCCTCCAGGCCGGCGCGCAGCCCCTGGCGGGCAGCCTCAGCAAGCGGGCACGGGGGATGGAGGAAGGAGGAGACCCTTTGGCCCCCCGTCACGGGTGCTCGCGCATGGGGATGCGCACGCCGCGGCTCTGAGCCACGGCCTCGGCCTCGGGGTAGCCGGCGTCCACGTGGCGCACGATCCCCGTGCCGGGGTCGTTGGTGAGGACCCGGGCCAGCTTCTCGGCCGCCAGCTGGCTCCCGTCGGCCACCGTGACCTGGCCGGCATGGATGGCCCGGCCCATGCCCACCCCGCCGCCGTGGTGGATGGAGACCCACGCCGCCCCCGAGGCGGTGTTGAGGAGGGCGTTGAGGAGGGGCCAGTCGGCGATGGCATCGGAGCCGTCGGCCATGGACTCGGTCTCCCGGTAGGGGGAGGCCACCGACCCGCAGTCCAGGTGGTCCCTGCCGATCACGATGGGCGCCTTGAGCTCGCCGCTTCGCACCATCTCGTTGAAGCGCAGGCCGGCCCGGTCCCGCTCCCCGTAGCCCAGCCAGCAGATCCGGGCCGGCAGGCCCTGGAAGGCCACCCGCTCGCCGGCCAGGCGCAGCCAGCGGGCGAGGGCCTCGTTGCCGGGGAACAGCTCGGCCACGGCCCGGTCGGTGGCGGCGATGTCGGCGGGGTCGCCCGACAGGGCCGCCCAGCGGAAGGGCCCCTTGCCCTCGCAGAAGAGCGGCCTGATGTAGGCCGGCACGAACCCGGGGAAGTCGAAGGCCCGCTGGTAACCGGCCAGCTTGGCCTCACCCCGGATGGAGTTGCCGTAGTCGAACACCTCTGCCCCCTGGTCGGCGAAGCCCACCATGGCCTCCACGTGGGTGGCCATGGAGGCCCGGGCCCGGGCCACGAAGCCCTCGGGGTCCTTCTCCCGGGCCTCGGCCATGTCCTCGAAGGCCAGGCCGAGGGGCAGGTAGGTGAGGGGGTCGTGGGCCGACGTCTGGTCGGTGACGACGTCGATGGGGGCGCCCTCGGCCAGCAGGCGGGGCACCACGTCGGCGGCGTTGCCGAGGACGCCTATGGAAAGGGGCCTCCGGGCGCGCCTGGCCTCCTCGGCCCGGCGGAGGGCGTCGTCGAGGTCATCGGCAGCCTCGTCCAGGTAGCGGGTCTCCAGCCGGCGGGAGATGCGGGAGGGGTCGCACTCCACCACCAGGGCCACCCCACCGTTCATGGTGACGGCCAGGGGCTGGGCCCCCCCCATGCCGCCCAGGCCGGCGGTGAGGGTGACGGTACCGGCCAGGCTGCCGTCGAAGCGCTTGGCCGCAATGGCGGCGAAGGTCTCGTAGGTGCCCTGCAGGATCCCCTGGGTGCCTATGTATATCCAGGAGCCCGCCGTCATCTGGCCGAACATGGTCAGGCCCAGGGCCTCCAGGCGGCGGAACTCCTCCCAGCTGGCCCAGTCCGGGACCAGGTTGGCGTTGGCGATGAGGACCCGGGGCGCCCACTCGTGGGTGCGGAAGACACCGACGGGCTTCCCCGACTGCACGAGGAGGGTCTCGTCTCCCTCCAGCTGGCGCAGGGTGGCCACGATGGCGTCGAACGCAGCCCAGTTGCGGGCGGCCTTGCCCGAACCCCCGTACACGATGAGGTCCTCGGGGTGCTCGGCGACCTCGGGGTCCAGGTTGTTGTGCAGCATGCGCAGGGCAGCCTCCTGCGGCCACCCCTTGCAGGAGAGGTCGGTGCCCCGGGGGGCCCGCACGGGCCGGGGGCGGTGCTCGGGTGCCACGGGCCCGGACCTAGGAGGCGGGGACCCGCCACCCCATGGCCGCCGCCACCTCCTTGCAGGTGGGGCAGAGGGGGTAGCGCTTGGGGTCACGGGAGGGAACCCAGGTCTTGCCGCACAGGGCCGTGCACGGCTTGCCCGTGACGATGGCCTCCGTCACGGCCGAGGCCGGCAGCACGATGTGGGCCATGCGGTCATGGTCGCCTTCGTCGTCGAGGACGGCCCTGGTGTCGGTCTTCTCGCTCTCGATGACCTCGGTAGCGGGCATGGACCGCGATGGTAGTGGCGGTGGCAAGGGCCGGGTAGTGGGCCGGCGGGGTCAGGCCATAGTGAGCCCACCGCTCACCGACAGGGTCTGGCCCGTTATGTAGCCTGCCTCCTCGGAGGCGAGGAAGGCCACTGCTGGCGCTATGTCCTCTGGCCTCCCGATGCGGCCCATGGGCACCGCCTTGGCCAGCGACCCTACGATCTTCTCGCCTCTCGGGTCGCCGCCGGCCACGCCGGCCAGCAGGGCCGTGCCGGTGGGCCCCGGGCAGACGCTGTTGGCCGTCACCCCCGAGCGGGCCGCCTCCCTCGCCACCGTCTTGGTGAAGGCTATGAGGCCCCCCTTGGCACCCGAGTAGATGGACTCCAGGGAGGAGCCCACCCGCCCCGCATCGGAGGCGATGCTGACCAACCGGCCCCAGCCCCGGTCCACCATGCCGCCCAGCACGGCCCGGGTGACCCGGATGGGGCCGGCCAGGTTGACGGCGAGGACCTTCTCTAGGAACTCCTCGTCGGTCTCCAGCAGGGGGCGCAGGCGGTCCCAGCCGGCGCAGTTCACGCAGATGTCGATGGGGCCTAGGGCCTCGGTGGTCCTGCTCACGGCCGCCTCCACCGACGCCGGGTCGGTGACGTCCAGGGCCACGCCGAGGCCCCCCAGGGGGGAGGCCACCGCCTGGGCCTCGCCGGCGGAGAGGTCGGCCACGGCTACCCGGTGACCGGCCCCGGCCAGGGCCCGGCAGATGGCGCTGCCGATGCCCCCGGCCCCCCCGGTCACGAAAGCCACCCTCTCGCTCATGTCCTCACCTCTTTCGTCGTCGAGCCTGTTCTCCCCGGGGCTCGAGCACCGAAAGGCACCCGATTGCCGCTCACCCCTGGACCCCACCTGGGTCGGCAGCGGGCCTCTCTTCCCCGGCCCCCCCGCCTCCCGGTCCCCCCTGTCCGCCCCGCTGGGCCTGGCCCAGGTCGGCCAGGCGCTCCGCCAGGGCTCGGAACGCCCGTCCCCGGTGGGAGAGCGAATCCTTCTCCTCCGCCCCCATCTCGGCAAAGGTGCGACCGCCGCCCCCGGCGGGAACGAACACCGGGTCGTAGCCGAACCCTCCCCTGCCCCTTCGCTCGGGGGCAATGGTGCCCTCGACCCGGCCCTCGGCCAGGATCTCAGCCCTGCGCCCACCGGGCCAGGCCACCAGGGCCACCGTCCTGAAGGCCGCCCGCCGGTCAGCCACCCCCTCCAGGGCCCGGAGCAGCTTGTCCACGTTCTCGGCGTAGGTGGCGTCCTTGCCGGCGTAGTAGGCCGAGTCGACGCCGGGGGCGCCCCCCAGGGCCACCACCTCCAGGCCCGTGTCGTCGGCTACGGCCGGCCATCCTGCTGCCTCGGCCACGGCGCGGGCCTTGAGCCGGGCGTTCTCCACCAGGGTGGTCCCGGTCTCCTCCACCTCGGGCAGGGCGGAGGGACGGGGCAGCAGCTCCAGGCCGGCAAGGGGGCCCAGGATGGCCTTGATCTCGGCGGCCTTGTGGGGGTTGGCGGTGGCCAGGACCAGGCGCACCCTAGCGACGCCCCGGGGGCTCGGCCAGCACCTCCTGCTGGCGGTCGAGCAGCTCGGCGATCCCGTGCTCGGCCAGGCCGAGGAGCTCGTCGAGCTCGGTGCGGCTGAAGGGCTGGCCCTCGGCTGTGCCCTGGACCTCGACGAACCGGCCCGACGAGGTCATCACGACGTTCATGTCCACCTCGGCCCTCACGTCCTCCCCATAGTCCAGGTCCAGCATGCACACGGCGTCCACCACGCCCACCGACACCGCCGCACAGGACTCCGACATGGGATGGGCGGTGAGGCGGCCCTGCTGCACCAGCCGGGAGAAGGCGTCGTGGAGGGCCACATAGGCGCCGCAAATGGCGGCGGTCCGGGTTCCTCCATCGGCCTGTATCACGTCGCAGTCGCAGACCACCTGCAGCTCTCCCATGAGGGCGAGGTCGGTGACAGCACGCAGGGAGCGCCCGATCAGCCGCTGTATCTCCTGGGTGCGGCCCGACGGCCGGCCCCGTGACACCTCCCTGGCCGTGCGCTCGGCCGTCGAGCCGGGCAGGAGGGAGTACTCGGCGGTCACCCACCCCCGCCCGCCGCCCCGGAGCCAGGGCGGGACCTTGTCCTCCACCGAGGCGGTGCAGAGGACCTTGGTCCTCCCCATGGTCATGAGCACCGATCCCGGTGCGAAGGCCGTGTAATCCCGTTCGATGGCCACGGGGCGCAACTGGTCCAACTCCCGCCCGTCCGCTCTCACCCTGCCTCCTTGGCTTCCTTTCCTGGCGCCGGCTCCGTCGGCCACGCCTACACGTCCCAGCGGGCCCCCGCCCTCGCCTGCTCCACAGCCGAGCCAAAGGCCTCCGAGCCCTCCTCCCAGCTGTCCCGGGCTGCCACCGTGGGCCAGCGGTGGGTCAGCACCAGCCTGCCCACCCCGGCCTCCCGGGCCATGGCCCCGGCCTGACGGGCGCTCAGGTGCTGCGCCGTCCCCTCGCGGTCCCTCAGCCAGGTGGCCTCGCACAGCGCCAGGTCCAGGCCCGGACCCAGGGCCTGCAGCGACCACGCCGGGCCGGTGTCGGCCGAGTACCCGAGGGCCCTCCCCTCTCCCTCGATCCTCACCGCCAGGGTCTCGGGCCCGTGGTCGGTGCGGGAGAAGGAGAGGGCCAGCCCGCCTACCTGCTGGCGGTCGCCGTCTGCCACGACCCGCCAGTCAAGGACCTCGGGGAAGTCGTGGTAGACGAGCTGCTCCAGGCCGGCGGGGGCGTAGACGGGTAGCCCCTGGCGTCCCAGCTCGAAGGCCGAGACCACGGCCAGGCCCTCCAGGTCGGACCAGTGGTCGGGGTGCTCGTGGCTGATGAGCACGGCATCCAGCTGGCGCAGGTCCAGCCGACCCTGGATGGCGGCCAGGGTCCCCGAGCCGGCGTCCACCCACAGCCGGGTGCCACCGCTCTCGACCAGGTAGCCGCTGGCCGCCCCCCCCGGCCCCGGGTAGCCGCCGTCGCAGCCGAGGACCGTCACGCTCAGGCCCATGCCCGGCTCCCCGGGGCTCGGGACAGGGGCAGGGCCGGTCCCGCCCAGCGCACCGGCTCCACGGCTCCCAGGTCCAAGGACAGGAGCCTCCGGGCCAGGTGGGCGAAGAGCGCCGGGTCGCCCGATGAGCACCACGCCCGCTCACCGGGTGGGCCGGGGGGCCGGGCCAGGCCTGACCGGTTGAGGACGGCCCTGACCTCGAAGGCAGTCTCCTCGGCCGAGGAGACGAGGGTTACCTCCTGGCCCATGACGTCGGAGATGGTACGGGCCAGGAGCGGGTAGTGGGTGCACCCGAGCAGCAGGGTGTCGACCTTGGCGGCCCGCAGCGGCCTCAGGCGCCGCTCCACCAGCGACTGCGCCTCGGGCCCGGTGGTTCGTCCCTCCTCCACCAGCTCGACGAAGCCGGGGCAGGCCAGGCAGTGAAGCTCGATGCCGCGGGCGGCCCTCGGGTAGGCCCCCGAGCTGATGGTCCCGGTGGTGGCGATCAGGCCCACTCTCCTGGTGCGGCTGACCCGGGCTGCAGCCCGCAGGCCAGGCTCGATGACGCCCACCACGGGGACGGCCAAGGTCTGCTGCAGGTGTCCCAGGCAGGCAGCCGTGGCGGTGTTGCAGGCCACCACCACCATCTTCACCCCTCGCTCCTCGACCAGCCAGCGGGCGATCTCGGTGGCGAACAGCCTCACCTCCCCCTGGGGCCGGGGCCCGTAGGGGTAGCGGGCCGTGTCGCCCACGTACACGATGCCCTCAGCCGGCGACAGGTCCATGAGGGCGCGGGCCACGGTGAGGCCGCCCAGGCCGCTGTCGAAGATACCTATGGGCCTCCCGTCCATACGGCGAGCCAGGGTAGGCCACGGCCGGTCATCAGAGGGGGGACCTGGAAGGGGCGTCGGGGTGCCGGGAGGGGCTGGGTCAGAAGTAGACGGTCTGGCGGGCCCGCTCCGCCGCCTCGCCCAGGTCGCCGCTCCAGGCCCCGGTGGAGAGGTACTTCCATCCTCCGTCGGGCAGGACGGTGACGATCACCCCCTGGTCCACCGTCCGGGCGCAGCGCACGGCACCGGCCATGGCCGCTCCCGAGGAGATGCCGGCGAAGATGCCCACGTCGAGGAGGCGCCGGGCCCACTCGATCGAGTCCCGGGGGCCTATCACGGTCTTGCGGTCCAGCAGCTCCGGGCCTCCCCCGTCCAGGAAGACGGGTGGTATGTAGCCGTCGTCCAGATTGCGCAGGCCGTCGACCAGCTCACCGGCCGGGGGCTCGATGGCCCAGACCTCCACGGCCGGGTTGCGCTCCTTCAGGAAGCGCCCTACCCCCACCAGGGTGCCGCTGGTGCCGAGACCGGCCACGAAGTGGGTCACCTCGGGGCAGTCCCGCCAGATCTCGGGCCCGGTCCCCTCGTAGTGGGCCCCGGGGTTGGCCGGGTTCCCGTACTGGTAGAGGAAGACGTACTCCGGATGCTCGGCCACCAGGCGCTGGGCCAGGCGCACGGCGCCGTTGGAGCCCTCCGCCGCCGGCGAGTCGATGATCTCGGCCCCCCAGATGCCGAGCAGCTGGCGGCGCTCCTCTGAGACGTTGGCCGGCATGACCACCTTGAGCCGGTAGCCCTTGACCCGGCAGACCATGGCCAGGCCGATCCCGGTGTTGCCCGAGGAAGGCTCCAGGATGACGCTCCCGGGGGAGAGGGTCCCGTCCTTCTCGGCTTCCTCCACCATGGCCCGGGCCACCCGGTCCTTGACCGAGCCCCCCGGGTTCTGGCCCTCCAGCTTGGCCAGTATGCGCACCGATGCCTTGGGGCTCAGGGAGGAGACATCGACGAGGGGGGTGTCCCCGATCAGGTCCAGGGCATTGGCGTAGATGGTCATGAGGTCACGCCGGGCAGTCGCCAGGTCATCCCGGAACCGGCTATCCGCCGGCGACGGCCGGCAGGATCGACACCACGTCGTCCTCGCCGACCTTGGTGTCCAGCTTGTCCAGGTACCTCACGTCGTCGTCGTTCACATAGACGTTCACGAACCGGTGCAGGCCGCCGTCGGGGGCCAGCACCTGGCCGGCCATCTCGGGGTACGTGGACGTGAGGTCCCCGAGGACCTCACCGATGGTGGCGCCCTGAGCCTTGACCGACGCCTGGCCCGCGGCTGCTGCCCGCAGCACCGTTGGCAGTCGCACCTCGACCGGCATACCTACCTCCCGGATTGTTGACCTTCCAGGTCACGATTTTACCTGTCGTCAACAACAACGGGCTCCTCGGCTATCTTCCCGTCCGCCAAGCGGTAGGAGCGGAGGGCGGGGGTCTCGTGGCGCAGCGAGACCACCACGTAGTGCCAGGTGGGGTCGGGCGCCTGGGCCAGGTCCGTGGCCGAGGGGTAGGCGTCGGTATGGGTATGGGAGTGGAAGACCCCCATGATCTGGAGGCCCGCTGCCCCCGCGTCTCGGTCGGCCCGCAGGTGGTCCCGGGGTTCAACCGTGTACACCCGGGCTGAGGCGGCGGCGTTGGCCGTGGGGTACCACCGCAGCACCCTCCCGTCGGCGGGGTGTCCGGCCAGCAGGCCACAGGCTTCGTGAGGCTGGCCGTCCAGGCAGTGAGCCAGGATGCCCAGCCAGATCGCCTCGGGGAGCACCAGCACCGGCCGCACGGTATCGCCCCACCTCTGCGGGGGCGGCCCGGCCCGGCCGGGGACGAGCCGGGCCGTCGCTCCCGCCCCCCAGGGTCTCGGGGTACGGTGCTGGCGTGCCGGCCGCCAAGAGCTCGAGGAAGGGGAGCGGGACCCCGGGGCGGTCCGGCGCGGGGGGGAAGGAGCAGCCCCGGCAGGTGGTGGCCCACAACCGCCGGGCCCGCCACGACTACCAGGTGCTGGACACCTACGAGTGCGGGATCGCCCTCCAGGGCAGCGAGGTGAAGTCCTTCCGGGAGGGGAGGGTCCAGCTGAGGGACGCCTACGCCAGGATCGAGGGGGGGGAGGTCTGGCTGGTGGGGATGCACGTCCCCCCCTACGCCAACGCCGGCGGGTTCGGGGCCCACGACCCCGACCGAGCTCGCAAGCTCCTCCTCCACCGCCGCCAGATCGACCAGCTCATGGGCAAGGTGCAGCAGCAGTCCCTGACCCTCGTGCCGCTGTCGGTCTACTTCCGGGACGGACGGGCCAAGGTGGAGCTGGCCCTGGCCCGGGGCCGGCGCAGCTACGACAAGCGGGCGGTCCTGGCCGAGCGGGACGCCACCCGGGAGGCGGCCCGGGCCCTGTCCCGGATGCGGCGGGGAGCCCACCGGGCCGAGCTCGGGGACAGGCGGTAGAATGGGCCAGGCACATTGACAAGGGGGTGACAGGCTTCGACTTCGGTCGTCGAGACGGGAGAAGCGAGCCGTGGTCTCCGGATCCACGTTAAAGAGCCGGAACCCAAACAAACGCCGAGCCTCAGCTCGCACTCGCTGCCTAGTAAGTAGCGACGTCTGACCGGTCCCGGCCCTGCGGGCCGGATCCAGGCGACATCCAGCAGGGCTCACCCGGGCAGCCCCGCCGGCGGGCTGCCAGGGAAAAGCTTTGCCGGCTAGGGCCCTTCCCCGGTGCCGGTAACGGGGTGGGGCCCGAGAAGCACCTACCGGCTGCGCTCGGAGAAGCCCCGTCGAGAGCCCGAAGGACGCGGGTTCGATTCCCGCCACCTCCACGATCTGCCAGAAGGACCAACCGGTGTCCGCCCTTCGGGCGGGCACAGGTGGCGCGTCCGGGGCTCGGTGGTCACAGGCGGCCGGTCGACCGAGGCGTCGCCCGTCGGTGGGACGGGCTCGGTCACTGCCCGGCAACCACCTCGCCCACCAGCATGGTGGCCCCGCCCGTGGCGAACTTCGGGACATCAGCTGCGGCCCTCTGGCCCTCCGGGCTGGCGAAGCAGGCCTGGAGGGCCGCAGAGTCGTCGAACCACAGCTCGGCCTGCAGGTAGTAGGGAGAGGCCGATCCGTCCATGGAGGTGCACTTGGCCACCTCGAAGCGCCTCACCCCCGGCATCTGGGCCACGAGGTCGGCGTGGGCCGAGAAGTAGTGGGAGTCGAAGGCGGCCGAATCGGTCGGTTGGCCATAGAGGACGATGAGCTTGACCATGGGGGGGAAGCGTAGAGCATCCCTCTGTCCCGGGCCGGCGAGGACGAGGTCGGCTCCCCGGAGGGGCTGTGCGGGCGGGGAGACTCGAACTCCCACCCCCGAAGGGACCGGGACCTAAACCCGGCGCGTCTGCCAGTTTCGCCACGCCCGCGGGGCTGCTGCCACCGTAGCCTCCCCCCCGGCCACAGGGCGGGTCGCAGGTCGACCGGGAGTAGCCTCTAGGGCCATGGACAGCTTCCCGGTCGCCGCCCCTCTCCTGGCCGCGGGCGGACCCGTCGTGGGCCAGTCCGGCTCGTCGGAGCGGGCCCAGGACGTCTACCAGCGCCTTCTCAAGGAGCGCATCGTCTTCCTCGGCACCCAGGTGGACCAGAGCTCGGCCAACCTCATCTGCGCCCAGCTGATCCTGCTCGAGGCCGAGGACCCCGAGCGGGACATCTCCCTCTACATCAACTCCCCGGGCGGCTCGGTGACCGACGGCCTGGCCATCTACGACACCATGCAGTACGTCCGCTGCGACGTGGCCACCATCTGCGTGGGCCTGGCCGCCTCCATGGGCCAGTTCCTCCTCTGCGCCGGCGCCCCGGGCAAGCGCTACGCCCTGCCCCACTCCCGCATCCTCATGCACCAGCCCTCCGGCCAGATGCAGGGCCAGGCTGCGGACATCGCCATCCAGGCCGAGCAGATCGTCTACCTCAAGCGCATGATGGCCGAGCGCATCGCCTTCCACACCGGCCAGCCCGTCGAGCGGATCGAGGCCGACTCGGACCGGGACCGGTGGTTCACCGCCTCGGAGGCCAAGGACTACGGCTTCATAGACCAGGTCATCGAGCGCTCCATGGCCACCAGGATCAACTAGGACGAGCGGACCGGAGCTGTCTGTAATCCCCATTTCCTCCGGCTGGCAGGGCGGCTCGGTCCCACCGGGCGTGGTCGAGGGTGAACAGGGGGCCGGTGGTCCAGGCTCTACGATGCCTGGGACGTCGCCGGCGCGAGGCCCCCAAAGGATGCTGATACCGACATGCTGAGCAGGACCGACACCGGATCGGCCCGGAGGGCGGACGAGGGCCCCCAGCGGGGCGAGGGGCCCCAGGGGGCCAGCCGCCCCGAAGGTGGCGACGCCGTGATCTCTGAGGCAGGCGCCGGCTCGGTCACGGGCCGCCTCGGGCGGGCCCGCCGGGGGGGACGGGCCATGCTGGAGGGCCGTCCCGGGCTGCCGTCCCTGGCGGTGGACGAGTCGCGGGTGCGGGTGGTGTCGGCCGAGGTCAGCGTCTGGCGCCGCATGCGCCTGATCTGGGAGTACCGCAGCCTGCTCCTCAACCTCATCGGCAAGGAGCTGAAGGTCAAGTACAAGAACAGCTTCCTTGGCTTCCTGTGGTCGCTGCTCAACCCGGCCTTCATGCTCCTCATCTACTACTTCGTCTTCCAGGTCGTCCTGGGCAGCGGCATCAAGTACTTCGCCATCTTCTTGATGTCGGGCCTCCTCGTGTACAACCTGTTCAACTACGCCACCATGAACGCCACCAACGCCATGGTGGCCAACGCCGAGATCGTGAAGAAGGTGGCCTTCCCGAGGGAGATCCTGGCCCTCTCGTCGGTGGGGGCCGGCCTGGTCTTCTTCTTCTTCCAGGCCATCGTGCTCATGATCGCCCTGGCCGGGTTCCGCTACGTCCCGGCCTGGGGCTACCTGCCCCTCATCGTCCCTGCCCTGGTGGCGGTGACGGTGCTGTCCGCCGCCCTGGCCGTGTTCCTGGCGGCGGTGAACGTGTACCTGCGGGACACCCAGCACCTGATCGAGATCCTGGTGGGCTCGGCGTGGTTCTGGGCCACGCCCATCGTCTACGGGTATGCCCAGATGGACCGCCACTTCGTGGCCCACGGCCTGCCGGCCTGGCTCTACCTGCTCAACCCCTTGACCGACATCGTGCTGGCCTTCCAGCGGGGCATCTACGGCAAGGTCTACGGGGGCAACCCCGCCGCCGCCCACCACTCCCTCAGGCCCGGGGCCGCCATCCAGAGCGGCACGGCCATCCTGGCCCCCTTCGGCGAGTGGTGGTACGCCTGGCACATCCTCATCGTGATCGGTGTGGGCCTGGTCCTGTTCGTGGCCGCCCTGGCCGTGTTCGGCCGCCTCGAGGGCAACTTCGCCGAGGAGCTGTAGGGCGGTGCCCACCGCCGTTGCGGTCCAGGGGGTGTCCAAGAGGTTCCGCCTCTACCACGAGAAGTACACCTCGCTGAAGGAGCGCCTCATCCACCTGGGCAACGTCCCCTACGAGGAGTTCTGGGCCCTCAAGGGGATCGACATGGACATCCAGCAGGGCGACACGGTGGGGCTGCTGGGCCACAACGGCTCGGGCAAGTCCACCCTGCTCAAGTGCGTGGCCTCCATCCTGCGCCCGACCGAGGGCCGCATCCTGGTGCGGGGGAAGCTGGCGGCCATGCTCGAGCTGGGGGCCGGGTTCCACCCGGAGCTGTCGGGGCGGGACAACGTGTTCCTGAACGCCTCGCTCCTCGGCCTCCCCCGGCGGGAGGTGGAGCGCCGCTTCGACGACATAGTGGCCTTCGCCGAGCTCGAGCAGTTCATAGACAACCAGGTCCGCTTCTACTCCTCGGGCATGTACACCCGCCTGGGCTTCGCCGTGGCCACCGCCTTCGAGCCCGAGGTGCTGTTGGTGGACGAGGTCCTGGCCGTGGGGGACGAGGCGTTCCAGCGCAAGTGCCTGGGCCGCATCAAGGAGTTCCAGGACCAGGGCCGCACCATCATCATCGTCTCCCATGCCCCCGACAGCCTGAGGTCCATCTGCAACCGGGGGTTCGTGCTGGACCGGGGCAAGGTGGTCGGGGAGGGGCCCATCGGGGAGGCCATCAGGATCTTCCGGGACTCCCTGCGGGGGGCGGCCCCGGAGGAGGACCAGGTCGCCGCCACCGAGGCCCCCGCCGCTCCCGAACCTGGCTCCGTGGTGAGGATCACCGGGGTGGACCTGGTGCATCCCGGCACGGGCTCTCGCCCCTACCTGTGCCCGGGGGAGCCCTTGGAGGTGCGGGTGTCCTACCAGGCCCGCCAGCCGGTGGACGACGCCGTCTTCACCATCGCCATCCACGACGCCGAGGGCAAGCTGGTCTACGGCTGCACCTCCCAGCTGCTCGGGGCCGACCTGGGCCCTCTCGGGGGGAGGGGACAGGCCGTGTTCACCTTCGACTCCGTCCCCCTGCTCGACGGTGCCTATGCCCTCACCCTGGGGGTGGGCAGCTCCGCCGGGGAGGTGTACGACTGGCGGGAGCAGCAGGACCGCTTCGCCGTGGTCAACCCGGGCAAGGCCATGGGGTCGGTGGCCCTCCCGCTGCGCCTGGAGCTGCGCCCCTTCGGCGCCCTGTCCGGCGCCGGGGTGCACGGCGGCCTGGAGGAGGCCGCCGGCGGGCGCTGAGCCGGCCCACCATGCCCGACACCGCCCCCGACCCTTCCCGCCTGGTCGAGGCCGAGGTGGGCCGCCTGCAGGCTGAAGGCGCCTTCCCGCCCGGGGTGGAGGCGGAGCTGGCCCGCAGCTTCGCCCGCCTGACCCCCCCTGACGCCCTCGACGCTGCCTACATAGACGCCGAGGTGCCCACCGCTTCCCGCCTGCCGGGCGGCGCCCCCCTGAAGCGGCTCCTCCGCTCCCTCCTCGGCTGGTACCTGGGGGCCGTGGTGCAGCAGGCCAACCGGGCCAACGCCGCCCTGGCAGGGGCGATACAGGACCTGGGGGCCAGGCTGGAGGCCCTGGAGCGGAATGCCGCCCTGCCTCCTCCCCCCGGAGGCGACCTCTTGGGCTCGCTGCTCGGTGGCCCGCCCCCGGGTCCCGTGCTGCAGGCCGCGGCCGGCCAAGAGGGGCTGCTGGCCGAGCTGCCCGACGACAGCCTGGGTGGTCTGGTGCTGGCCGGCGGCCTGGACCGGGCGCTGGCTGCCCTGGCCCGGGCCAAGCTGGCCCCGGGCGGCGCCGTGGTGGTGCTGGGCGTGGTCCCCGGGGTCTGGGCCGGCCTGCTCGGCGAGGCCGGCCTGGAGGGGGTCGAGGTGGTGGCCAGGCCGCCTGCCCTGGTGGGCCGCCGGCCGGCGGCCGGCCCGGCGTGACCGCCGTCCACCAGTTCATCCCGGTGCTGGCCCCGCGGGACGCCGTGGGGGCCCACACCCTGTCCCTGCGGGACCTGCTCCGGGAGCAGGGCTTCGACTCAGAGGTGTTCGCCGACTGGGCCCGCCCCGGCATGGAGGGCCAGTGCCTCCCCTACCGCCGCTACCGGCGCGGCAGGGGGGAGACGTTCCTCCTGTACCAGGCATCCATCGGCAGCCCCGTAGCCGACTACCTGCTCCAGCGCCCCGAGCCCAAGCTGGCCTACTTCCACAACATCACCCCTCCCCCCCTGGTCCAGGCGTGGGAGCCGGAGGTGGCCGCAGCCGGCCTGGCCGGGTGGGCCCAGCTCCGGCGCCTGGCGCCTGGCCTCCTCGCCGGCCTCGCCCCCTCCCGCTACAGCGAGAGGGACCTGGCCCGGGCGGGAGTGGCCAGGACAAGGGTCGCTCCCCTCCTCGTCGACCTGGATGCCACGGGCCGGGAGCTCGACGAGGCGGCCCTCTCCCGCCTGCAGGCGGGGAAGGCCGGGGCCGACCTGCTGTTCGTGGGCCGCCTCTCGGCCCACAAGGCCCAGCACCTCCTGGTCCAGGCCCTGTGGGCCTACCGCCGGGCCTACGACCCCGGGGCCCGCCTGCACCTGGTGGGAGGCTGGACCGGCCCGTCCTACCGGGATGCCGTGGCCCGCCATGCCGAGGAGCTGGGCGTCAGGGAGGCGGTGAACCTGGCCGGCTCGGTCACCCCGGGGGAGCTGGCCGCCCACTACCGCAATGCCGACGCCTTCGTGTGCGCCTCCCGCCACGAGGGCTTCTGCGTCCCCCTGCTGGAGGCTCTCCACTTCGGGCTGCCGGTGGTGGCGTGCCGGGAAGCGGCGGTGGGGGAGACCCTGGGGGGCGCCGGGCTGGTCCTGCCCGGGCGATCCCCTCTCGCCCTCGCCGCCGGTGTCCACCTGGTGCTGGGCGACGAGGGGTTGCGGGAGTCGCTGCGGGCAGCCGGGCGGGAGCGGGTGGCTGAGCTGGCCCTGCCCCGGGCCAAGGCCACCATGATCTCCGTCCTCCACGACGCGCTGGCTTAACATCGCTGGGGGAGTTGAGCGCCATGACTGCCACCACGACCCTGCAGGAGCCCGGCCCGGCCAGGATGCCCCTGGCCGGCCCGGCCACCCGGTGGGCACCCTGGTCGGGGCGCCTGGCCGTCATCCTCCTCGTCCTCGGCCCTGTGGTGGCCTTCCTCGTGCCCACCCTGCTGGGCGGCGTTCCCATCAGCGGGGACAACCCGGTCCAGGCCTTCCCGGAGCGGGTCCTGGCTGCCCGCATCATCTCGAACGGGCACCTCCCCCTCTGGGACCCCTACCTGTGGAGCGGCACCCCGCTGCTGGCAGGGTTCAGCGCCGGTGCCCTCTACCCGGCCACCTTCCTCTTCATGGGGCTTCCGGCGGTCTGGGCCTGGGCCGTCACGGAGATGCTCGTCTACATCGTCTCTGACCTCGGGATGTACGCCTTCCTCCGTGGCACCCGGCGCTCGGTGGGGGCCTCGGTCCTCGGGGCCATGAGCTGGAGCTTCGCCGGGGTCATGGTGGCCCAGGTCGGCCACATCGACCTGGTAGAGGGCATGGCCATGGCCCCCTGGATGATGCTGGCCCTGCACCGTCTGGCGGAGGGCCCGGGGCCGGGTGCGGGGCGGTGGGCCGCCCTCCTCGGGGCCAGCTTCGCCCTGGTCATCCTGGCCGGGGCGCCCGAGGCCATGATCGACCTGGCCATACTGGTGGCGGTGGTGGCCGTGGTGACGGCTGCCGGGGGTGGGGCCGAACGGCCCTGGCGCTACCTGGGCATGGGGCTGGCCGGCATGGTGGGGGGGGTGGCCGTGGGCGCCATCCAGTGGCTCCCGGGCATCGACTTCGCCTTCCACTCCCAGCGGGCCGCCATCAGCTATGCCTTCTTCGCCTCGGGGTCGCTGCCCCCCAAGCTGACCGGGCTGTTCGTGCTGCCCTACTGGCTGGGGGGCTACGGCACCCACGGCCTCCCGCCCTACACCGGCCCCTACAACCTGGCGGAGCTGTCCGGCTACGTGGGCCTGCTGCCCCTGGTGGCGGCGGCCGCCCTGCTCCTGCGCCGGCGCCGCCCGGGCGAGCCCCCCCTCAGCGCCTGGTACGCCGCCGTGGCCGTGGGGCTGGTGCTCTCCTACGGCTCGTACACGCCCCTCGGCCACCTGCTCTACCACGTCCCCGTCTACGGCCAGCAGCGGACCCAGAGCCGCAACCTCATGGACGTGGACATGGGCCTGTCGGTGCTGCTGGCGGTATGGGTGGACCGGGTCCGGGGGGCCCGTCCCTCGAGCTGGTGGCGGGACGGCACCGGTACCTGGACCCTGGCCTCCTTCCTGCCCCTGGCGGCGGTGGGCGCCGCCCTCGGCGTCACCCACCTGCGGGGGGACCTGGAGGCGGCGGTGGCCGGTCCCAGCCATGCCCCGGCCGGGGCCAGCCCGGGCATCGGCTGGTACGTCGTGGCGGCCCTGGTGCTGGCCCTGGCAGCGGCGGTTGTGGGGGTGGGGGTCCCGCACTGGCCCCGCCGCTGGCGGTTCCCTCCCCTCCTCGCCCTGGTGGCGGCGGATCTCGGGGTCTTCGTGGCCGGCAGCTACGCCTTCGTCCCGTCCACCTCGGCCATCCTGTCCTCGACCACCCCCGGGGCAACCCGGCTGGCGGCCGCCACCGGCCCCACGGCCCGCTTCGGGATCTACGGGGACACCCTGCAGCGCTTCTTCGAGCAGTACCGCCTGGGCGGGCCGGACCTCAACATCGTGGACCGGGTCCACAGCGTGAGCGGGTACGGGCCGGTGGTGGGGGGTGCCTACGCCGATGCCACCGGCACCCACGGCAGCCCCGGCCTCGTCGCCCCGGGCCTGGCCGGCAGCACCTACGACCTCCTCGACATGAGGATCCTGGTGGCGCCGGCGGCGGCCTTCTCGGTGGCCCTCCGCCCGGGCCAGGCCCCGCCGGCGGCGGCCTACCGCACGGTGGCCCCCAAGGCCCGCACGGCCTGGCTCATGGGCTCGGTCCGCACGGTGAGGTCGGTGAGGGTGGCGGGCAGGCACCTGCGGGTGGGGCTGCTGGAGCCCTCGGGAAGGGTCGCCTGGGGGGCCAGGTCGGCACGGGCGGTGGGAGTGGTCGTGGACAACGTCGGGGCGGCGACCGCCAGGGTGCCGGCCCCGGTTGTGGCCCTGGCCGGTGGCAGGCGCCTGTGGCTCAACGGCGCCCTCTCGGGGTCCGTAGAGCCGCCCCACTGGGGCTGGGCGGGGTCGGCGGCCGGCTTCGGCCTCTACCGCGATGCTCGGGCCCGGGGGCAGGTATGGGTGGCAGGCCCCGGCCGGGCCCGGGTCGTGAGCCAGGCCGAGTGGGGAAGGGAGGTGGACCAGGTGGTGACCCGCCGGCTCGGGCTGCTCGTGCGCAGCGTGGCTGATGCGCCGGGCTGGACGGCCACCGTGCACCCGGCCGGAGGCCGGCCGTACACCCTGCCCGCCCGCCGGCACGGGCTCGTCCAGGCCGTGCCGGTCCCGGCCGGCACCTCCTATGTGACCTGGACCTACCGGCCCCGGAGCGTCATCGCCGGCGGGGTGGTGACCCTGGTTGGCCTGGTGGGGGGCGGGGTCCTCCTCGGCATGTCGGCCCTGAGGCGCCGGCGCCGTCCCGCTACGCTGCCGGCCCCGTGAGCGACCTCGATCAAGCCCTCGAGCGCCTGCGGGCCCGGGTCGACGAACGGAGGCGGGCCGGCGACTACCCCCCGGGGCTGGAGGAGGAGCTGGCCTCCCACTTCGAGCAGATCGCCGGGGAACGCCTGGCGGGGGAGGGGCTCACGATCCGGGAGCAGCTCGAGAGGGAGGTCCACCTCCCGGTGGTCGACCCCGAGCGCCTGGCTGCGGTGGCCTCCTCCTTCGTGCCCGGGGGGCCCCGGGTCCAGGGCATGGTGGCCCGCCTGCTCCAGCGCCAGGCGGCCGGGATCCTCGGGCAGGTGGCGGCCCTCACCTCGAACCTGTGGAGGGGGCTGGAAGTGGTGGCCGGTGCTGCCGACGAGGCCATAGGGGCCATCTCGGCCCCCAGCCCCAGCTTCGCCCACCTGGTGGCGGTGGTGGATGCCCTGGTGGAGCGGGTGGCCAGCTACGAGCGGGCCCCCGCCGCCACCCCGGAGGGGGTGGCCGAGCTGGCCCGGCGGGTCGAGCGCCTGGAGCGGGCCGAGGCGTCTCGGGTCCCCCGGCCGTGGTTCCGCCCCGGCTCCCTGGTGGAGGGGCCCGCCGAGGACCCCGAGCGCTGGCGCCGCCTGCTCGAGGGGTGCCAGCCAGTCCTCGACCTGGACGAGGAGGGCAGCGCGTCCCTGGAGCAGGCGGTGGACGCCTCGCTGGGGGGGGTGGTGGCCCTCGACCTGGTCGAGCGCCTGGGAGCCCAGGAGTTGCTGGACCTGGTGCGGGAGACCGCCGACAAGCTCCGTCCCGGCGGGCGACTGGTCGCCGGGGCCACCAACCCCCGGTCGCTGTGGGGGTTGGCCCACGGCAGCGCCGGCCGGCCCGACCGGGCCCTGGTCGACCCGGGCTGGCTCTCCCTGTGCTGCCGGGAGGCCGGGTTCTCCTCGGTCGAGGTGGAGTGGGGCCCCGCCCCCGAGCCGCCGGGGGGAGCGGACCAGGACGGCGAGCTCCGCAGGCTCGTCTTCGCCCCCACCCGGTACCTGCTGGTCGCCACCCGGTGACGGCGGTCCACCAGGTCCTGGCGGCCGCCGCCCCTGGGGATGCCACGACCAACGCTGCCCTCGACCTCCGCCGGGCCCTGCGGTCGAGGGGGCGATCCGAGGTCTTCGCCGCTCACTTCGCCCCCGAGCTGGCCGGCCGGGTCCACCCGCTGGCGGATTTCGCCCGATTGGCCGGGAGGACGGACCGGCTGGTGGTGCACGTCTCCATCGGCGAGCCCCTCCTCACCTCCTTCCTGGAGGAGCGGAGCGAGCCGGTCTCGGTCCTCTACCACAACATCACCCCGGCAGCTGCCTTCGCCCCCTGGGACCCGGGCTTCGCCCGCCTGCTGGACGAGGGGCGGCGCTGGCTGGCCAGCCTGGCCGGCCGGGCCGAGGTGGCGGTGGCGTTGTCCCGGTTCAGCGCCGCCGAGCTCGGGTCCCTCGGCTTCCGCCGCGTCCTGGTGGCCCCGCTACCGGTCGACCCCCGGCGGCTGCGGGCCACGGTCCCCGACCTCTTCTGGTCGGTCCGCCTGGCGGGCCTGGACGGACCCGCCATCCTGCACGTGGGCCAGGTGCTGCCCCACAAGCGTCTGGACTGGCTGGTCATGGCCTACCACGCCCTGGTCACCCACCTCCTGCCCGAGGCCCACCTGGTGGTGGTGGGGGCGCAGCGCCAGCCCCGTTTCGCCGCTGCCGTGCGCCGCCTGGTGGCAGACCTCAACCTGCCCCGGGTCCACCTCCTCGGCCCGGTGGCCCAGTCGGTGCTCGTGGCCGCCTACCGCCGGGCCAGCGTGCTGGCCACCGCCAGCGAGCACGAGGGGTACTGCGTCCCGCTCCTCGAGGCCATGGCCTTTGGCGTGCCCGTGCTGGCCCGGGCCTTCGCTGCCGTGCCCGAGACCCTGGGCGGGGCCGGCGTCCTGATCCCGGCGGACGACGGCCCCCTGGTGGCCGCCGAGGCGCTGGCTGGCCTGCTCACCGACCCCGCCCTCCGGGAGGAGGCGGTGGACCGGGGGCGGGAGCGGGTGGCGGCCCTCGACCCGGCGGCGGCCCGGTCCGCCCTGGCCGGTGCCCTCCTCGGTGCGGCCTGATGCGGCTCCTGTTCGTGGTCCAGCGCTACGGGGCGGAGGTGGCGGGCGGGGCCGAGCAGCACTGCCGCCGTTTCGCCACCCTCATGGCCTCGCGGGGCCACGAGGTGGAGGTGCTCACCAGCGCCGCCCTCAGCTACGTGGACTGGGCCGACCACTACCCGCTGGGCACCGACAACTCCGAGACCGTGGTGGTCCACCGCCTGGGGGTGCGCCGGCCCCGTGACAACCGCCTGTTCGGGCCCCTGAACGCCCGGGTCGTGACCAGGCCGGGGTCGGTCCCCCTCTTCCTCCAGCAGGAGTGGATGCAGGCCCAGGGGCCCGACTTGCCCGGCCTGGTCCCCTGGCTCTGCTCCCATGCCCCTTCCTACGACGTGGTCATCTTCTTCACCTACCTGTACCAGACCACCTGTGCCGGCCTCCCGGTGGCCTCCCGTCTGGCCCCGACCGTCCTCCACCCCACCGCCCACGAGGAGAGGCCGCTCCGCCTCCCCCTCTTCGACCTGGTGTTCCGCCATCCCCGGGCCTTCGCCTGCAGCACCGAGGAGGAGGTGGCGCTGCTGCGCCGGCGGTTCCGAGCCCCCCAGCGGGCCGCTGTGGTGGGGGTGGGGGTGGACCTGGAGGTGGAGGCGGCGGCTGAGGAGGAGGCCGCCTTCCGCTCGGCGTGGGGCCTCGGGGACCGCCCCTACCTCCTCTACCTGGGCCGGCTGGACCCCCACAAGGGCGTCGACGAGCTGTACCACTTCTTCGTGGCCTGGCGCCGGCGCCATCCGGGATCCGACCTGGCCCTGGTCATGGCGGGGGACCCCGTCCGCCCCCTTCCCTTCCACCCCGACGTGGTGGTCACGGGCCTGGTGGACGAGGAGGCCCGCAGGGGGGCCCTGCAGGGGTGCCTGGCCTTCGCCCTCCACTCTCCCTTCGAGAGCTTCTCCATGGTCCTGGCCGAGGCCTGGGCCGCCCGCAAGCCAGCCCTCGTCCAGGGCTTCAGCGAGGTGCTGGCCGGCCAGGCCCGCCGGGCCGGGGGAGCCATCGCCTTTCGCGGCTACCCAGAGTGGGAGGCAGCGGTGGAGCTGCTGGTGGAGGACCCGGGCCTCGGGCCCGCCCTCGGCAAGGCGGGGAGGGCCTACGTCGAGCGCCGTTACCACTGGGACGTCGTCCTCTCCCGCTACGAGCGGCTGCTGGAGCAGGTGGCGGCATCGCGTCCAGCGTGAGGGGCGGGCCCGCCTGGCCCCGGCCGCTGGCTCCCCCTGAGGCCGGTGGTGGGGCGGCCGGGCCAGGGCACCCGCCTCGGGTCCGGGGGGGCCACAGCTAGCCTGCGGGCGTGCCGGCTCCAGCCCGCTCCGAGGTGGTCCCCTGCACCCTCGCCGGCCGGCGGGTGGAGGTGGAGGGCCCCGCCGACGACGCGACCGTCATGGGGCCCCTGCGGGCCGGGGGCTGCTACGAGCCCCATCTCATGGCGGCCATGGAGCGCCTGGTCCGCCCGGGATGGGTGGTCCTGGACGTGGGGGCCAACATCGGGCTCCACACCCTGGCTGCGGCCAGCCTTGCCAGCCGGGGGCAGGTGTATGCGTTCGAGCCCGCCCTCGAGACCTTCACCTACCTCGAGGCCAACCTCCGGCGGGCAGGCCTGCGCAACGCCCGTGCGGAGCGCCTGGCCCTGTCGGACGGCCCGGGGACGGCCCGCCTCGCCTACCGGTCCCACCAGTCGGGTGCCAGCCACTTCATCGGCGAGGGACCCGACGAGGACGGCTCCTCGGTGGAGGAAGTCCCTTGCTGCTCCCTCGACTCCTGGGTCGCCTCCCGGGGCCTGGACCGGGTCGACCTCGTGAAGGTGGACGTGGAGGGGGCCGAGATGGCCGTGCTGGACGGGGCCGCCCAGACCCTGGCGACCAAGCAGCCCTGGGTCATCATGGAGTGCAACCCCGTCACTCAGGCCCGGGTGGGGCGCTCCTCCTACCAGGCCCTCCTGCGTCGGCTCCGGGGCATCTTCCGTTCCGTGTGGTGGGTGCGAGGTGATGGGAGCTTCGGCCTGGTCGTCTCGTCCCGCCAGCTGGGGCGCCTGCTCGGCGCCTTCGGGCTGGTGGACCTGGTGGGGACCTTCGAGCCCGTGGACAGGGCCCGTCGGGCCAGCCCGCACCGCCCCGAGCTGAGCGCAGCGGCGGCCTGGGCCCGATTGGCCTGGCGCGACAACCGGTGGCGCCGGCCGGTGCGGAGCTACGTGGGGGGCCCCGTGGACGTGGTCGGCGCCCGTCCCGAGGTGGTCTCGGTCGCAAGGGGCGGGTCCTTCGAGGTGTCGGCCACGGTGGTGAACCGGAGCCGCCAGTGGCTGAGCTCCGCCTTCCCTGACCATCCCGTGCTGGCCTCCTACCACTGGCTCGACGAGGGGGGCCGGGTGGTCGTCCAGGACGGGCGCCGCACGCCGCTGCCCGCCGACGTGCCTCCGGGCGGGAGGCTGGCGCTCAGCCTGGTGGCCGACGCCCCGCCGGCCCCCGGTGACTACCTGCTGGGGGCCACGCTGGTGCAGGAGCGTTACGTATGGCTGGACTGGCTGGGTGGCTCGGTGGCCAAGGTCCGGGTCAGGGTCACCTGAGCCCGGGCCGGGGGGCCGCCCCGCGCCCCCCGTGCCTGCGGCTGGCCAGGACCGCCCGGCGTCCCACCCAGCAGGGGGTGTCGGCCATGGCCAGCAGGTGGGCGTCCCCAGCGCTGTCCCCGTAGGCGTGCAGGACGGCGGGCTCGCAGCCCAGCCAGGCCCGCAGCCGGGCCGTCTTCTCCTCCCCCCGGCAGTTGGCTCCCTCGATCCTCCCGGTGAGAAGGCCGTCGATCCCCACCTCCAAGCGGGTGGCCAGCACGGCGTCCACGCCCAGGCGCCGGCCGGCGGGGGCCACGTAGAGCTCAGGCGAGGCCGAGATGATCACCAGGCTGTGGCCGGCGGCCCGGTGCTGCTCGAGGCGGGCCCGCATGGTGGGGCGCACCCTCTGGGCCAGGCGAGCTCCATAGGCCTCGGCGATCCCAGCCACCTCGTCGTGGGGACGCCCGGCCAGCAGCCGGGCCAGGATGCGGGCCTTGGTGGCGTCCCGGCCGGCGTGCCCGCTGCGGGCCAGGGAGGAGAGCACCGGGGCCGCCTGGCCCGCCAGGGCTCGTGCCGTGGCCGGCACCCCGCAGGCCAGGACCAGGAAGGGAACCAGGCTGTCCCCCCACACCAGGGTGCCGTCGAAGTCGAAGGCGGCGACCACGGGACCCGTCATGCCACCTGACGGGCTTCCGGCCCCGGCCATCAGCCGGGGACCTTGCGCCACAGGGCCCTCGGCAGGTGGCGGCTCAGCGCCATGAAGGCCCGCAGCCCGCCCGGCACCCATACCGTCTCGGCTCCCCGGGCCAGGCCCTCCACGATGGCCTCCGCCACGGCATCAGGGGTGGTGGCGAAGGGCGCCGGCTGGCGCCCGGCGGTCATCCGGCCCCGCACGAAGCCGGGACGGACCACCATGACCCTCGCCCCCGAGCCGGCCAGGGAGTCCCCCAGGCCCTGGGAGAAGCCGTCCAGGCCGGCCTTGGAGGCGCCGTACACGAAGTTGGCCCGGCGGACCCGCTCGCCGGCCACCGAGGACAGCACGACCAGGGTCCCTTGGCCCTGAGCCCGCAGCTGGCCGGCCACGGCCAGCAGGGCCGCCGCCGGCCCCGTGAAGTTGGTGGTGATGACCCGGGCCGCCGCTTCCGGGTCGCTCTCGTCACGGGCCTGGTCACCGAGGACGCCCACCGCCATGAGCACCAGGTCGATGGGCCCGTGGGCGGTGAAGACCCTCTGCACCAGCTCGCAATGCCGCTCGACCTCGGTGGCCTCGAAGCGCTCCACCGCCACCCGGTCGGCCCCGGCCGCCCCGGCCTCGGCGGCTGCTGCCTCCAGGCCCCGGCGGTCCCGGCCGGCCAGGACGACGGTCCTGGCCCGGCGGGCCACCAGGGCCCTGACGGTGGCCCGGGCGATGTCCGAGGTCCCCCCCAGGACCAGCACCGACTGGGGCAGGGAGAAGGCGTCGTTCATCCTTGTGATCTTCCCTCGGTGAGCAGGGGTGGGGGCGGGGGAGCGGGGCGCGGGGGGCTCACCAGCCCCAGGCGCCGGGCCATGTCGGACTGCATGACGCCCTCGGGGTCGGCTTGGTCCCGGACCGAGCGCCATCGGGCCAGCCGGGGGTACATCGCCCCCACCAGATCGGGCGAGAGCCGGGAGTCCTTGGCCAGGTACACCCGGCCCCCGGCGCCAGCCACGGCCTCGTCCAGGCTGTCGAGGACCGGGGCCAGGGAGGGCCGCCCGGCAGGGAGGTCGAGGGCCAGGGTCCAGCCCGGCATGGGGAACGAGAGGGGGCCGGCCTCCGGGCCGAAGCGCTTCAGGACGGTGAGGAAGGAGGCCGCTCCCGAGCGCGAGCAGCGCTCCAGCGCCAGGCGCAGGACGTCCTCGGCGCCGAAGGGCACCACGAACTGGTACTGGAGGAACCCCCGGGGCCCATAGAGGCGGTTCCAGCCCCCGACCCCGTCCAGGGGGTGGAAGAAGGCCGCCACCGGCTGGATCTGGCCCTCCCTCGAGCGGGGCGCCCTGCGGAACCAGGCCTCGTTGAAGGCCCCCACCGTGACCCGGTTCAGGAGGCCGCCGGGAGCCAAGGGGGGAGCCTCGAGGCGGGTGGCAGGGGCGAAGGCCAGGGCCTCGCCGGGCCGGCGCCGGGCGGGAGGGAGCTGGCCCAGGCGGGCGTGGTTGCCCCTGGTGAGCACGGCCCGGCCCAGGTGCCGGCCCCGGGCCAGGCTGTCCACCCACGCCACGGAGTACCGGTAGCGCTCGTCCCCGCTGGCCATGGCGGCCAGGAGCGAGTCCAGGTCGGGCAGGCGCTCGGTGTCGACGCAGATGCTGGCGGTCTCGACCGCCAGCATCTGCATGGTGGCCTCCAGGATCACGCCGGTGAGGCCCATGCCGCCGGCGGTGGCCCAAAAGAGCCTGGCATCCTCGCTCGGGTCCTCCGGTCCCGAGCCAGGCCGGAGGACCCGGATACCGGTCGGGGTGGCGAGGGTGAGGGAGCGCAGGTGGGCAGACAGGCTCCCGTCCCCGTGGTGGTTCTTGCCGTGGATGTCGGCGGCGATGGCGCCGCCCACGCTCACCTGGCGGGTGCCCGGGGTCACGGGAACGAACCAGCCCCGGGGCAGGAAGGTGCGCATCAAGGTGTCCAGGCTGGCGCCGGCGCCAACGGTGAGGAGGCCCGTTTGCGGGTCAAAGCTTCCCAGGTGGTCGAGGCCGGTGGCGTCGAGGACGGTGCCGCCGGCGCACTGGGCGGCGTCTCCGTAGCTGCGCCCGAGGCCCCGGGGGATGACGCCCCCCGTCCCGGGGCGGGAGACCAAGGCAGCCAGGCTGTCCCTGCCCATCCCGGAGGCGGGCACCACCCTTGCCCGGCTGGGAGAGGTGCGGCCCCAGCCCGTGAGCAGCTGGTGCCGGCTAGAGCCCATACACCCCGAGGGAGAAGAACAGGACCCAGAGCCCCCCGAGGACCAAGAGGGCGGGGTCCCCCAGGACGACATCCTCGGGGGCCCCCCCCTTGCCCGCCTCGAGGGCGAGGGCATAGCGCAGGATGGCCACCACGAAGGGCGCTATGGACACCTCGAACCACAGGGCGGCGTGGCCGGCGGGCCCGGCCTTCTCGAAGGCCCACAGGCAGTAGGCGGCTATGGCGACCGCCGAAGCCAGCGAGCGGACATAGCGCAGGAACCCGAGCGAGTAGGTCCCGAGGGTCGTCCGGTGCGCCCCCCGGCCGACGCCCAGCTCCTGGTGCTCGGCAGACCTCTTGCCGGCCACCATGAAGAGCGAGCCGAACGAGGCGACGATGAGGAACCAGTGCGACAGGGGAACCCCTACGGCCACCCCGCCCGCCACCGCCCGCAGCAGGAAGCCGGCCGCCACCGCGGCCAGGTCCAGGACGGCCTCGTGCTTGAGCCAGAGGCTGTAGGCCAAGGTGATGGCCACGTAGGCCGCCACCACGATGGTGAGGCCAGGGCCCGCCAGGGCGAAGGAGGCCCCGATGCCGGCTCCCAGGAGACCGATCCCCACGCCCCAGGCGGCCCCCACCGGGACCGTCCCGGCCGCGACGGGACGCCTGCTCTTCTGGGGGTGCAGGCGGTCGGCCTCGGCGTCCCTGGCGTCGTTGATCAGGTAGGCGCCGCTGGAGACGAGGCAGAAGACCCCGAACGTGCCCACCGTCACCAGGAGCGGGTGCACCTCGGTGAGCACGCCGGCCGCCCCCGGGGCCGCCAGCACCAGGACGTTCTTCACCCATTGCTTGGGCCGGGCGGACCGGAGCAGGCCGGGAACGATGCGGGCCGCTGGCCGGCGGGCCCGCTCGCCGGCGGGGGGGACAGGGGCGGCCACGGCGGGGGACGCGGCCCCCGGACCGGTCTCGTTGGGGGGGTGGATCACGGGTGAGGCCAGAGTCTACGCACCACCAGGCCGACCGGCTGGGAAGCAGCCATCCGGGCGGCCCCGCTAGGGTCCCGCCCGTGAGCGGGACCTGGGACGCGGCCACCTACGACCGGGTGGCCGCTCCCCAGGCGAGGTGGGGGCAGGTGGTGGTGAGCCGCCTGCGCCTGGTGGGGAACGAGAGGGTGCTCGACGCTGGTTGCGGGACGGGGAGGGTTACGGAGGTGCTCCTGGCCCGGATGCCGGGTATCCGGGTGGTGGCCCTCGACACCTCCCCCGACATGATCGAGGTGGCGAAGCGGCGGCTGGCGCCCTGGGGGGAGCGGGTCTCCTTCGTCCAGGGCGACCTCCTGGTCGGGGCCCCGGGGCCGGTCGAGGCCGTCCTCTCCACGGCCACGTTCCACTGGATCCACGACCATGACCGGCTCTTCGCCAACCTGGCCCAGGCCCTGGTGCCGGGGGGCCAGTTGGTCGCTCAGTGCGGCGGGGTGGGGAACCTCGCCTGTGTGCAGCGGGCTCTGGTGGACCTGGGCGCCAGGGTGGACGACACCTATTTCGCCACCCCCGAGGACACCGAAGCAAGGCTGGAGCGCACCGGCTTCGAGGACATCAACTGCTGGTTGCAGCCTGAGCCCACCACCTTCGGCTCCGAGGAGGACCTGGAGACCTTCCTCGGAGCGGTCGTCCTCCGCCACCAGCTGGCCGAGCTCGTGCCCGCTCACCGGCCGGCCTTCGTGCGCCGCGTGGCGTCCCGGCTCCCCGGCGGCACCATCGACTACGTCCGGCTCAACATCCTGGCTCTCCGGTCCCCTCATCCTGCCTCCCGTGGCTGAGCCCGCCCCGGTCAGCGCTCAGGTGCACCGCCGACTCGAGGTGGCCATCGGTGCCTGAGTCCGTGCCCGGGGCCTGCTGCCCGGCCCGTTCCGGGTCCTCGGCCCGTGCCACGGGGGCTCCGGCCCGTTCCGGGTCCTCGGCCCGTGCCACGGGGGACCTGTACCCGGGCCGGGCCGGCGGGTCACCTGGCCCGGCGCAAGTGGGCAGGGGAGGCTGAGCGAAGGAGGTGGCCTCTCGCTCGAGCTCCCCGGCGGAGGGCGCTGGGCCCGCCGCGCCCGCACCCCCGGCGTGGGGGAGGGGGGACCGGGCCACGGTCGGCCTCCTCACCGGCTCCCATGCCGTCCAGCACTTCTATTCCGCCGGGCTGGCCGTCACCTACCCCTTCGTGGTGGCTCACTTCCACGTCTCCTATGCCACCTTGGGGGTGGTCCTCACCGTGGCCGGGGTCCTGAGCGGCGTGTTGCAGGGCACGGCCGGCCTGGTGCGGAGGGCCTCGGCTCGCCTCCTCCTCGGCGGCCAGAACCTGGTCCTCGGCCTGCTCAGCCTGGCGGGCGCCGCCGCCCCCGGGTTCGCCGCCTTCGGGGCCGCCCGCTGCTCCGCCGCGCTGGCCATGTGGCCCCAGCACCCGGTGGGGAGCGCCTATCTGAGCGAGCGCTTCCCCGAGAGGCGGGGCATCGTGCTCAGCTGGCACACCACAGGGGGAAGCATCGGGACCGTCGTGGTGCCCATCCTGGCCTCGGCGCTCATCGCCGCGTGGGGATGGCGCTGGGCCTTGGTGGTCCTGGCGGTCCCCATGGCGCTGGGCGGGATCCTGGTCGGCACCCGGCTGCCGGTCGAGCCGCACCGGCGAGGCGGTGAGGGGCGCAACCGTCAGGGCCGTCCGGGGGGGACCCGCCACGGCCAGGCCCCCGGGGCCGGCGACGGCGAGGCCCTCGGGGCAGGCGGCAGCCCGGAGGAGGCCGCTTCTCGCGTTTCTAGGTCGGCGGCGCCCCTGTGGCCGATGATGCGCCGGCGCAGGGTGGTCGCCATCCTCGCCGCCGGCACAATGGCCGCCGCCGGGAGGGGTCTGGGTGTCCTCACCGCCTACATCCCCGCCTACCTGCGCAGTGGGGTGCACCTGGGGGCTCTCCTGGTCGGGGCGGTCTTCACGGTGGTCGTGGTGGGCAGCGTCATCGGCCCCGTCGTGGCTGGCCATCTCTCCGATCGCGTGGGCCGGCGGCCCATGCTCCTCCTGTCCTACCTCGGGGGGGCGGTGGCCCTGGTCGCCTTCGGCTTCTCGGGGCCCAGCCTGGTGGCGCTGGTGGTGAGCGGCCTTCTCGTGGGCATGCTCGCCTACGCGGAGTCCCCCCTGCTGCAGTCGCTGTTCTCCGATGCGCTGGAGGGAGCCGACGCCAGGGGGGCCTTCGGCCTCTACTTCGCTATCTCCTACGGGGTGGGCTCCCTGTGGCTCGCCATCATGGGTGCCATCATCGCCCGTGCCGGGTTCACGTGGGCCTTCGTGGCCATGGCGGGCTCGTTCGTGATCGCGGCGGCCATCGTGCTCGGGATGGGCCCCGAACCCGGAGCGGGGGAGGCGGCCCGGCCGAAGCGCCTCGGCCCCGGCCTCGAGATCGAGGGCTCAGGTCCCTGAGCCGGCCGGCGGGAAGGACACCGGCCCCAAGCCCGACGCGCTTCCGCCGCGATCCAGTTGGGCCATGGGGGCCGGCGGAGGCCATGATGGAGGTGCCGGCCACCGGAGGGCCGGCCCGGGCCGCCGCCGGCGGCGCCGGCAGGCGACGAGCTGACCACCCACATCGTCGGAGGAGATGCGATGGCGAGCACTGAGCAGGCGTTGGCGGACTTCGACTGGGCCAGGGTCCTGGACTACGCCAAGCGGGTCCAGGTGGAGCCGCCCAAGACCCAGTACGAGCTTCCCGGGGTGACCGAGGAGACCCATCACGGAGTGCCCGTGGCCGTGGTCCCGCTATGGCACGCCGTGGTGACGGCCAGGCTGGCCTTCCCGCCCGAGCCGGACCTCCTGCGCCAGGCCCAGCGACGCCTCGAGGCCGCCCTGGCCGAGGTGGAGTCCATCTACCCCCTTGGCCCCGGGGGCATCCTCTCGCAGGTGGCCTACGGGCTCAACTACTTCAAGACGTACATCCCCGAGAGCCTGGCCGAGGAGCACATGCCCAAGTCGACCCGGGCCGGCTCCGAGGGGCAGTGGGCCCTCATCGACGCCATCCGCTTCCCGAAGGACCCCGAGGACCTGGTCCTGGAGCAGTTCGACATCAACTTCCACTTCAAGAGCGACTACCGCGAGCACATCGACGAGGTGCTGAAGGCCCTGTTCTTCCCGGAGGGGCGGAGCCTGAACGGCATCCCGGTGGAGTCGACCTACGTGGGCGACCTGTTCAAGATCACCACCATCCGGCGGGGGTTTGCCGGCCACGACATGCCCCGCACCATCGGGACCCGCCTCGGCATCCCCGGGGCGGAGAAGATCCCGCCCGGGGCCATGCTGTTCATGGGCTTCACCTCCAGCCATGTCCATGGGCTGGCCGCCGGCAACCTGCCCAGCTTCGAGACCATTCCCGGGTGGACGGACCAGACCCCGGACAGCTATTTCGCCGGGGGGACGGCCATGCACCTCTCCCACATCGCCATCGACCTCGACCTTTGGTACGACCTCTCCCACCAGGACCGCCTGCACCGGATGTTCAACCCCCGGCGGACGGAGGCTCCCGAGGTCCTCTCGCCGGACCAGGCGCCCGCCACCTCCACCTTCAAGGCCGAGCGGGACAAGGACACCGAGACCTACAAGCTGGTGGGCCACAACGAGCAGATGCAGTTCCTGTCACGGGTGGAGGAGGAGACCGTCACCGCTTACGGCCAGAGGCTGGAGAAGGGCACGGTGTTCTTCCTGCGCCAGGACTTCGACACCGTGGAGAACCCCTTTGAGTTCTCCTCCGAGGGCCCGGTGAGCCCCCAGCCGCGGGCCGGCGTGCACTTCATCGGCTTCGGACCGTCCTCCCAGCACTTCGAGCTGATGCGGCGCGAGATGGACAGCGTCGATCTCCAGCAGCGCTACGGGCTGGCCGACGAGAACGTGGGCTTCACCAAGTTCCTGCACACCACCCACCGCCAGAACTACCTGCTCCCTCCGAGGGCGCACCGGTCGTTCCCGCTGGCGGAGCTGGTCTAGAGCGGCCTGCGGGGGCCGGGCCGGCCGGCCCCCGCGGCCAGCCTTCTCGGCGCGGCGGCCAGCCTCCTCAAGGTGGCGGCGAGCCCGGGTCAGCCCCGGGCACGGAGCCCGTTCATCACGATGGCCAGGATGGCATCGGCGAGGGCGGTCCCCGACAGGCTCCCTCCGGGCCGGTACCACTCCACGACCCAGGTGACCATGCCGATCACCAGGCGGGCGGCCAGCTCGGGATCGAGGTCGGCCCGGACCGTACCCTCGGCCATGGCCTCCCCCAGCAGGCCCGCCACGGCATGGTCGAAGTCCCGCCGGCGGGCCAGCGCCTCCCGCTGCGTCTCGCTGTTGCCCCTCGTGTGGAGCAGAACCGACACGGCGGGGAGGAGCTCCACCTCCACCTCCGTGGTCCGCCTTAGCACATGAGCCAGGCGCTCCATGGCGGGTCCCTCCTGCGAGCCCGGCTCCTCCAGGATGGCGAAGAGGGCGCTGAGGGCGCGCTCCAGGCCCCGCCGGAGCAGCTCTTCCTTTCCCGAGACGTGGTAGTAGAAGGCAGACTTGGTCACCCCGGCGGCGTTGGCCAAATCCTCCATGGAAGTGGCGTCGTAGCCCCGTTCCAGGAAGACCTCGAGGGCCACGTCCACCACCGACTCGAGGTCGTAGGGCTCGCGCCGGGCCGCCTGTGGCCGACGGCGTGCGCCGGGCACCATGGCCTGGACTCCCGCCTCCCTGTCAGCCACCCTCAAGTCTCCTCTCCCGGGCCCGCGCTCGCATCAGGCCAAGAGCCTGACCGTCCCCGGGCACGGGATAGCTTGCCAAACGTTCGGTCAGTCGGGATCATAGGCCCCATGACCGTCCGATTGAGCGTTGAGGGGCAGGTGGCCGAGGTGCTCCTCGACCGCCCCGACAAGCGCAATGCCCTGGACGACGCCATGGCGGCCGCCCTGCGGGGCGCCCTGGACGAGGCCGAAGGGGCCGGAGTGAGGGCCTTGGTCCTCAGGGGAGCGGGCAAGGGATTCTGCGCCGGGCGGGACCTGGCCGGTGCCAACCCGGCCGAAGAGGATGCGGAGGCCATCCTGGTCAAGACGTTCAACCCCTTGATCCTGCGCCTGGCCCGCTTCCCCGTGCCCACCTTCGCAGCCGTCCACGGGGCGGCCCTGGGGGTGGGGCTCGGGCTGGCTCTGGCCTGCGACGTGGTGTGCGTGGCCGAGGATGCCCAGATCGGGTCGCCCTTCGCCCGGATCGGGGCGGTGCTCGACTCGGGGGGCCACAGCCACTTCGTCCATCGCCTCGGCCCGCACCGGGCTCTGGAGCTCATCTACACCGGCCGCCTGCTCACGGGAGAGGAGGCTGCCGCCTGGGGGCTGGTCAACGCCTGCCTCCCCGCCGGCCAACTGCTCGAGCACGTGAGGGCCATGGCGGCCACTGTGGCGAGCGGGCCGACCCGGGCCTTCCGCCTGTCGAAGTCCTTGGTGCAGGACATCGACACGAAGGGCTGGGGGCTGGAGGCAGTGCTGGCGGCCGAGGCCAGGGCCCAGGGCGAGGCCTGCCGCACCGCCGACTATGCCGAGGGCATAGGCGCCTTCCAGGAGAGGCGCCAGCCCCACTTCGTCGGCCGCTAGGGGCAGGAGCCGCTCCCGGGGGGAGGGGCGGCCGGGAGGGGCGGCGGCGCCACCGGCTAGGTGGGCGGCGGCTGCCTCAGGTCCACGATCCGCCTGGCCTTGCCCAGCGAGCGCTCGAGGGTGTCGGGCTCGACCACCTCCACGGTCACCGACACCCCCATTCGCTCCTTCATCCTGCCTTCGAGCCTGCCTCCCACCCCTGTCACCTCGGCTCCGGGGCGCCTCTCCACCCGCACCGTCATCTCGTCCAGCCTCCCGGGCCTCGTGAGGACGCACTCGAAGTGGGGTGCGAGCTCGGGCACCTCGAGGATGAGCTCCTCCACCTGGGTCGGGAACAGGTTGACCCCCCTGAGGATGATCATGTCGTCCGACCTCCCCGTTATGCGGGCCATGCGCCGCATGGGCCGGGCCGTCCCGGGGAGCAACCGGGTCAGGTCCCGGGTGCGGTAGCGGATGACCGGCATGGCCTCTTTGGTGAGCGAGGTCAGGACCAGCTCACCGGGCTCTCCCTCGGGGAGGACCCGGCCATCCAGGGGGTCGATCACCTCGGGGTAGAAGTGGTCCTCCCACAGGTGGGGCCCGTCCTTGGTCTCCACGCACTCGTTGGCCACACCTGGGCCCATGATCTCCGAGAGCCCGTAGATGTCCAGGGCATGCATGCCGATGCGGTCCTCGATCTCCTTGCGCATGGCCTCGGTCCACGGCTCGGCTCCGAAGACCCCCACCTCCAGCGAGGTCTGCGAGGGCTCGACCCCCTGGCGCACCATCTCGTCCAGGATGGCGAGCATGTAGGAGGGGGTGACCATTATCACCTGGGGTCGCAGGTCGCAGATCAGGCGGACCTGGCGCTCGGTCATGCCGCCCGACACCGGGATCACGGTGCACCCGTAGACCTCGGCTCCGTAGTGGGCGCCCAGGCCCCCGGTGAAGAGGCCATAGCCGTAGGCCACGTGGACCCGTTCACCCGGCCGCACCCCGGACGCCCGCAGGCACCTGGCCACCAGCCCGGACCAGGTCTGCACGTCGCGGCGCGTGTAGCAGACCACCACGGGCTGGCCCGTGGTCCCGCTGGAGGCGTGGATGCGCGACACCTGCTCGAGGGGCACGGCGAGCAGGCCGAACGGATAGTTGTCCCGCAGGTCCTGCTTGGTCGTGAACGGGAAGTGCTCCAGGTCTCCGAGCCCCTTCAGGTCAGACGGGTGGACACCGGCCTCGTCGAAGCGCCGGCGGTAGAAGGGGACCCGGTCGTAGGCGTGCTGGAGGGACCAGCGCAGCCGCTCCAGCTGCAGGGCGGCCAGCTCGTCGCGCGAGGCCCGCTCGATGGGCTCGAGGGTCTCGGGGGCCACATAGGGCTCACGCACGGCCGTTCCCCCCGGAGGAAGCGGGTGCCCGGCCGGTACCGTCCCCCATGGCCAGGTCGGCCCCCTTGATGGGCCGGCGGAGGGACCGGCTGGCGCCCCGGAACTCAGCGACCACGGCCGGCGGGTCCCCGTCCCGGCTGATGGTCACGTCCGAGATGCCGTTGCGGGACTCGGCTCCATAGAGAAGGCGCTCCTCTGCCCTGGCGACCAGCCGGTCGCCCGCTCTGGCCGGCTCCAGGAAGATGATCTGGGCGCTGTGGGCGACGGTCATGAGGCCGTGGGAGTTGCAGGCGAAGGCGAAGGCCGTGTCGGCCAGCAGGAAGAGGTACCCCCCATGGACTATCCCGTGGCCGTTGACCATGGTGGGCCCCACGGTCATGGCCGTCACGGCCCGGCCGGGCCCCACCTCCACCAGCTCGATGCCAAGGTGGCGGGAGGAGACGTCTGCCTCGAGGAGGGTGGCAGCGCACGCCTCGGCTAGCTCTTGGTCCGTCTGCATTGGGCGCCTCCGGGGGGCTGGTTGCGGCCCGAACCTAGCGCCTCGGACGCGGGGGGAGCGGACGGCCGAGAGGGACCCCGGGGGTGGGTGAGGCCGAGGGTGGCGAGGGACCCGGGGCGCCGGGTGAGCGGGCGGTGGCGAGGGGCCCGGGTGCCGGGTGAGCCGACGGTCCGAGTGAGCGGACGTCCGAGTGGGCGGACGGTCCGAGTGGGTGGACGGTCCGAGTGGGTGGACGGTCCGAGTGGGTGGGCTCCCGTTTGGCCCAACCGGCTCGGCGAGCGGCCTTGTCGAGGGCACCCCCGGTCCGGGGGCCCTGCACCGCCCCTCTATGCCCGGGGGCGGCCCTTGTCTATGGCTACTTCGGAGTGCGAAGGATCATTCTGATTGCGTTCGGCATGGCTGGTTGGCCTCAACATGACTCAAAATGACCCCTTGCACTCTGAAGTGGCCGTTGCGTTTGGGGACTTCGCCCGGGGCAAGTTGCGGTGAACGTGGAGGAGGGACCGAATGGCGATGCAGGGGCAAGACCAGCGACCGGCCAAGGCGGCCATGAGATGACGCAAGGCAGCGCGGGCCAGGACCCGATCGGCGGGCAGGAACGGGGCGCCGTCGCGCCAGGCACTCAGGTGACGGCCGGGTGGCCCGCACCCGCCCTGCGGGCGGCGCCTTCACCGGGGGCCTGGACCCCTGGCCTCGGTGCGTTATAATGAACGTTCAGTCGGTAGCACCCAGCCGGCCGGAGGAGTAGGGGAGGGCCTGACCGGCTGGGTAGCCAGGAGAGGGAGAGGTGCCGTGCCTGCAGATACCGGGATCGAGGGGCGGGACCAAGCCCCCAGCGAGGTCAGGGTCGCCGGCGAGGTCGAGGAGCTGGAGCGCCGGTTCCAGGAGCTGGTGGACGCCGACCAGCGCATCGAGCCCCGGGACTGGATGCCCGAGGGCTACCGCAGGACGCTCATCCGCCAGATCGCCCAGCACGCCCACTCCGAGATCATCGGCATGCAGCCCGAGGGGAACTGGATCACCAGGGCCCCGTCCCTCAAGCGCAAGGCCATCCTGCTGGCCAAGGTCCAGGACGAGGGAGGCCACGGGATCTACCTGTACAGCGCGGCCGAGACCCTGGGGGTGAGCCGTGACGAGCTGGTGGACCTGTTGCACAGCGGCAGGCAGAAGTACTCCTCGATCTTCAACTACCCCACCCTCACCTGGGCCGACGTGGGTGCCATCGGCTGGCTGGTGGACGGGGCGGCCATCACCAACCAGATCCCGCTGTGCCGCTGCTCCTACGGTCCCTACGGCCGGGCCATGGTGCGCATCTGCAAGGAGGAGTCCTTCCACCAGCGTCAGGGCTACGACATCCTTTACACCCTGGCCCGGGGGACCCCGCGCCAGCGCGAGATGGCCCAGGATGCCGTGAACCGTTGGTGGTGGCCCTCGCTGATGATGTTCGGGCCCCCCGACGAGGCCTCCCAGCACAGCGCCCAGTCGATGGCCTGGGGGATCAAGCGCCATTCCAACGACGAGCTGCGCCAGCGCTTCGTGGACGTGACGGTGCCACAGGCGGAGGTGCTGGGCCTGTCGCTGCCCGATCCGGAGATCCGCTGGAACGAGGACCGGGGGCATTACGACTTCGGCCCCATCGACTGGGACGAGCTGCGCCGGGTGGTGAGTGGGGATGGCCCCTGCAACCGCCAGCGGATGGCCCACAAGGTGGCGGCACACGAGAACGGCCGTTGGGTCCGCGAGGCGGCGTTGGCCTATGAGGCCAAGCTGGAGGCCGGGTACAAGCGGGGGGCCCGAGCGAGCGGGAGGGCGGCGTGAGCTCCGGCGGGGCGGAGGGGCCGGCGCCGCCAGGCCCGGAAGCCGCCGTCCCCGGCTCTGCCCCGCCCCCCCGCCAGTGGCCCCTGTGGGAGGTGTTCGTGCGGGCCAAGCGGGGGCTCTCCCACCACCATGTCGGCAGCCTGCACGCCCCTGATGCCGAGATGGCCCTGCGCAATGCCCGGGATGTCTACACCCGCCGCCAGGAGGGGGTCAGCATCTGGGTGGTGCCGGCGGCGGCCATAGTGGCCTCCTCCCCCGACGAGAAGGACCCCTTCTTCGACCCCGCTGGGGACAAGGTCTACCGCCACCCCACCTTCTACGAGCTGCCCGAGGGGGTGCGCCACCTGTGACCACTGCGGGCAGCCGGCCCACCCCCGCCGGCCGGCCCACGCCGCCCGGCACTGGCGGGGCCCCCACCCCGCCGGGCAACAGGGCGACCGGGGTGACGAGCGAGGACCTGGTCACCTACGCCCTGCGCCTCGGGGACGACGCCCTGATCATGGCCCAGCGCCTCGGGTCCCTCGTCACCAACCTCCCCGAGCTGGAGGAGGACCTGGCTGTGGCCAACATCGCCCTCGACCTCCTTGGGCAGGCCCGGGCCCTTCTTACCTATGCGGGCCAGCTGGAGGGGAAGGGGCGAGGCGAGGACGAGCTGGCCCTGGAGCGAGATGAGCGGGAGTTCCTGAACGTTCAGCTGGTGGAGCTCCCGGACCGGGACTTCGCCGTCACCATGGGCCGCCTGCTGCTCTTCTCCACCTATCAGCTCGGTCTCTACCGGGCGCTCACGGGCTCCAGGGACGAGACCCTGGCCGGGGTGGCGGCCAAGGCCGCCAAGGAGGTCGCCTACCACCGGGACCATGCCGAGCACTGGGTGGTGCGCCTCGGAGACGGCACCGAGGAGAGCCACGCCCGCATGCAGGCCGGCCTGGCCGAGGTGTGGCCGTACGGGGCGGAGCTGTTCGAGGTGGACGCCGTCCAGGAGCGCCTGGAGCGAGCGGAGGTGGCCCCGGACCTGGCCGCCCTGCGCCCCGGTTGGGAGAGCTCCATCGGGGAGGTCCTGGCCGAGGCCACCCTGGAGCCGGTGGAGACGTCCTGGGAGCCCTCGGGCGGGCGCCGGGGCCTGCACACCGAGAGCTTCGGCTACCTCCTGGCCGAGATGCAGCACCTGCGCCGCTCCCATCCGGGGGCGAGGTGGTGAGCGACCTCGAGGAGGCCCGGGCGGCGGCAGCGGCGGTCACGGACCCAGAGGTCCCCGTGCTCACCATCGAG
This sequence comes from Actinomycetota bacterium, assembly GCA_021325455.1. GTDB lineage: Bacteria > Actinomycetota > Acidimicrobiia > Acidimicrobiales > JAJPHD01 > JAJPHD01. The sequence goes on along the minus strand of JAJPHD010000026.1, from coordinate 176,714 downwards.
GACCTCGGTGTGCTCCGGGGCGTGGAGGAAGCCGGGGACGGCCGGGTGGTAGTGACCATCACCCCCACCTATTCCGGGTGCCCGGCCATGGAGGTCATCGCCCGGCAGGTGGAGGAAGCCGTGCGGGCAGCCGGCTTCGCCGCCGTCGAGGTGCGCACCGTGCTCTCCCCCCCCTGGACCACGGACTGGCTGACCGAGGCGGGCCGGCGCAAGCTGGCCGAGGCGGGCATAGCCCCTCCGGCAAGGACCAGCCGCTCGGGGACCGGTACCAGGGTCCCGGTGGCTCTCGGGCTGCGCTGCCCCCGCTGCGGCTCCACCAGCACCAGGATCGTCTCCCGCTTCGGGGCCACCGCCTGCAAGGCCGTCCATGCCTGTAGGGCCTGCGGTGAGCCCTTCGAGGAGTTCAAGGCCCTGTGAGCGCCATTGACACCACCGAAACCGCCCCGGCACCTCCGCGTCATGCCGTGTTCCACCGCCTGGTGGTGTCCGGCGTGGAGGCGCTCACCGAGGACTCCGTCGCCATCACCTTCGACGTTCCCCCCGAGCTGGCCGAGGACTACCGCTTCGGGCCGGGCCAGCACGTGGCCATCCTGGCTCCCGTCCCCGGTGACCAGGTGCGGCGCAACTACTCCATCTGCGAGCCGGCCGGCTCGCCCACCCTGAGGGTGGCCGTGAAGCGGCTGCCGGGCGGGGTGTTCTCCAGCTGGGCCCACACCGAGCTGCGCCCGGGAGACAGCCTGGAGGTGATGACCCCCGTGGGGCGGTTCTGCCCTCCCCTCGACCCCCACCACTCCAAGCGGTACGCAGCCATCGCCGCAGGTAGCGGCATCACCCCGGTCCTGTCCATCCTGGGGAGCGTCCTCCAGGTGGAGCCGGCCAGCTCCTTCACCCTCGTGTACCAGAACCGCACCACCGCCTCCATCATGTTCCTGGAGGAGCTGGAGGACCTGAAGAACCGCTTCCCGGACCGCCTGGAGCTGATCCACATCCTCTCCCGCGAGCCCCAAGAGGTGGAGCTGCTGCACGGCCGGGTGGACGGGCCCAAGCTCAACCGCCTCCTCGACACCCTGGTGGTCCCCGAGGCCGTGGACGACTGGTTCCTGTGCGGGCCGGCGGCCATGATCGAAGAGGCCCGGGCGACCCTCTTCGAACGGGGGGTGGCCTCGTCCCGGGTCCACCGGGAGCTGTTCCACTCCGAGCCCTCCCCGGACCGCCGCCGCCCGGTTGCCGAGCGGGCCCCCGGCAGCGAGGGGGCTCACCAGGTGACAGTCAAGCTGGACGGTCGGACCTCGACCTTCGACCTCCGGGCCGGGGAGGGGACCATCCTCGACGCCACCCTCCGGGTCCGCCCCGATGCCCCCTATGCCTGCAAGGAGGGGGTGTGCGGGACGTGCCGGGCCAAGCTCATGGAGGGCAGGGTGGAGATGGACCATCCCGACGCCCTGGAGGAGGCCGAGGTGGCGGCAGGCTTTGTGCTGGCCTGCCAGTCCTACCCAGCCAGCGAGAGGGTGGCCCTGGACTTCGACCAGTGAGTTGGATACGCTGTCAGCAGACATCGATCCGGCCCATGGTCGGGGGGAGGGGTACCAAGATGCGTTGCCTGATGCAGGCCAAGATGGACACCGCGGCCGGGAGCCGGGGGCTGGCGGACGGCACGTTGCCCAAGGCCATACAGCACACCCTGGAGACGCTCAACCCCGAGGCCGCCTATTTCGGGACCCTGGACGGCCGGCGCACGGCGTGGATCGTCTTCGACTTCGAGGACCCGGCCGACATGCCCCGTATAGCTGAGCCGCTCTTTGGCATCGGAGCCGACGTGCAGTTCGCCCCGGTGATGAGCCCCGACGACCTCCAGCGGGGGCTCAGCCGGCTCTAGGGCCTCTTGGCCACCAGGGTGAGGATGTCGTAGCTGGCCACCGAGGCACCCTCCTGGTTGGTGACGTCCACGTCCCAGCGCACCTCCCCCCAGTCCTGGCCGGGGCGAGAGGAGATCTGCTTGCAGGTCAAGGTGGCCGTGAGGGCGTCGCCGGGATGGACCGGGGTGGTGAAGCGCAGGCCCTCCAAGCCGTAGTTGGCAAGGACCGGGCCCGGGGCCGGGTCCACGAATAGCCCGGCGGCCAGGGAGACGATGAAGTAGCCATGGGCCACCCGTCCCCCGAAGAAGGGGTGCGCCCTGGCCGCCTCCTCGTCCATGTGGGCATAGAACCTGTCCCCGGTGAGGTCGGCGAAGGCCTCGATGTCCTCCAGGGTCACGGTGCGGGGGCCGGCCACCACGGTGTCGCCGATGCGCAGCTCCTCGAGGTGCTTGCGGAAGGGGTGGACGTCACCCTGGAGCCTGGGGGCGCCCCGGATCCAGCGTCCCGTCACCGCCGAGAGGGTGGCCGGGGAGCCCTGGAGGGCCGTGCGCTGCATGTAGTGGAACACCCCCCGGACCCCTCCCAGCTCCTCGCCGCCGCCGGCGCGCCCCGGGCCCCCGTGGACCAGGTGGGGGAGGGGGGACCCGTGGCCGGTGGACTCCGAAGCGCAGTCCCGGTTCACGATCAGGATGCGCCCGTGGTGGGCGGCCGTGCCGACCACCACCTCACGGGCGAAGTCGTCGTCGGCGGTGAAGACCGAGGCCACCAGGCTGCCCCGACCCAATCGGGCCAGGTCGGCCACCTGGGCCGCCGAGTCGTAGGGCAGGACCGTGCTCACGGGGCCGAAGGCCTCCACGTCGTGGGCGTCGGAGTGCAAGGGATCGTCTGCCACGAGGAGAGTGGGGGGCAAGAAGGCCCCTCTCCCCGCATCGCCTCCCCTGACCGGGAACCCCTCACCGCCACCCAGGACCAGGCGGCTGCTGCCGGCCAGCGCTGCCACCGAGCGCCTGACCTCCTCTCGCTGACCCAGGCTGGCCAGGGGCCCCATGCCCACCTCGGGATCGGCGGGGTCGCCCACCGCCACGGCGCGAAGAGAGCCCGACAGGGCCTCCAGGGCCGGGTCCAGCAGGTGACGGGGCACGAAGGCCCTCCTGATGGCGGTGCAGCGCTGGCCCGCCTTGATCGTCATCTCCTGCACCACCTCGGCCACATAGAGGTCGAACTCGGGGGTGCCGGGCGTGGCGTCAGGGCCGAGGATGGAGGCATTGAGCGAGTCGGCCTCAGCCGTGAACCGGGTGGAGCGCTCGGTGACGGCGGGATCGGAGCGGAGCTTGGCGGCGGTGGTGGCCGATCCGGTGAAGGCCACCACGTCCTGGCCTCCCAGGTGGGAGAAGAGGTCGCCCACCGAACCGCACAGCAACTGCACCGCTCCCTCGGGAAGGAGGCCGGAGCCGACCATGAGGCGAAAGGCCGCCTCGGTCAGGTAGGCGGTCTGGCTGGCCGGCTTCACCACACAGGGGACACCGGCGAGAAGAGCCGGCGCCAGCTTCTCCAGCATCCCCCACACGGGGAAGTTGAAGGCGTTGATGAGCACGGCCACTCCCTGACGGGGGACCCAGATGTGCTGGCCGGCGAAGGTCCCCCGCCTGCCCAGGGCCTCGGGCGGGCCGTCCAGGCAGAAGGTGGCGTCGGGCAGCTCCCGGCGCCCCTTGCTGGAGTACACGAAGAGGGTCCCGATGCCCCCGTCGATGTCCAGGGCGGAGTCGGATCGGGTGGCCCCGGTGCGCGTGGACAGGGGGTAGAGCTCCTGGCGGCGGTCGTTGAGGTAGGCGGCGAGGGACCGGAGCAGGCCGGCCCGCTCCGGGAAGGTCATGGCCCGCAGGGCCGGCCCCCCCACCTGGCGGCCGTGCTCGAGCATGGCTCCCATGTCCAGGCCGGTGCTCGATATGCGGGCGACCTCCTCGCCCGTGGTGGCGTCGAGGAGAGGCTGGCCCTCGTCGGGAGCCCGGTACCACGACCCGGCGGCGTAGCTCTCGAGCAGCATCCTGTGGGACACTAGCACCTGACTGACCGTTCGTTTGGTGGAAGGAGAGCAAGTGCAGGCCTTCCTCGTTGGTGGAGTGCGCACGCCATTCGGCCGCTACGGAGGGGCCCTGGCCACGGTGCGGCCCGATGACCTGGCGGCCCTCGTGGTGGGCGAGGCCCTCAGCCGCACGGGGCTCCCGGGAGAGGCGGTGGACGAGGTGATCCTCGGGGCTGCCAACCAGGCTGGGGAGGACAACCGCAACGTGGCCCGCATGGCGGCCTTGCTGGCCGGGCTGCCCGACTCGGTCCCCGGCTACACGGTGAACCGCCTGTGCGGGTCGAGCCTCACCGCCATAGCCGGGGCGGCCCAGGCCATCCGGGCCGGGGAGGCCGACGTGGTGGTGGCCGGGGGGGTGGAGTCCATGACCAGGGCTCCCTGGGTCATGGCCAAGCCGGCCCGGGCCTGGGCCAAGCCCGGGGAGGTGTTTGACACCTCGCTCGGATGGCGGTTCACCAACCCCCGCTTCGCCAGCATGGACGGCGGCCTGGCCACCCTCTCCATGGGCGAGACCGCCGAGGAGGTGGCCACCCTGGACGGCATCACCAGGGAGGAGTCCGATGCCTATGCGCTGGGCAGCCACGAGCGCTCCGTGGCGGCCACCAAGGACGGCCTGCTCGCCGGCGACATGGTGGCGGTGGACACGCCAGCGGGGAGCGTGGGGGTGGACGAGGGCCCCCGCCCTGACACCAGCCTGGAGCGCCTCTCACGGCTGCGCCCGGTGTTCCGTGAGGGGGGGGTGGTGACGGCGGGCTCCTCGTCGCCCCTCAACGACGGAGCCGGGGCCATCGTCGTGGCGAGCGAGCGGGCGGTGGAGCGCCACGGGCTGACGGCGCGAGCCCGGGTGGTGGCCTCGGCCAGCGCAGGGGTCCCTCCGCACCTCATGGGCCTGGGTCCCGTCCCCTCCACCGAGCGGGTGATGGGGCGCACCGGCTGGTCGGTCGGGGACCTCGACGCGGTGGAGCTCAACGAGGCCTTCGCCGTGCAGGTGCTGGCCTGCCAGCGCCGCCTCGGGCTCGACCCCGACACCCTCAACTCCTGGGGCGGGGCCATCGCCATCGGCCACCCTCTGGGGGCGAGCGGGGTGCGCCTGGCCATAACCCTCCTCGGCCGCCTGGAACGGGGGGGCGGGAGGCGGGGGCTCGCCACCATGTGCGTGGGGGTGGGCCAGGGGGTGGCCCTCCTGGTAGAGCGGGTCTGATGGCCGACATCCTCGTCGTGGAGGGACGGGGCGACCGGGTGGTGGCCCGCCTCAACCGCCCCGAGGTCCGCAATGCCCTCGATGCCCAGATGGTGGGTCGCCTGCACGAGCTGTGCGACGCCCTCGAGCGGGACCCGAAGCTGCTCATACTGGCCGGGGGCGACGGGTTCTTCGCCGCCGGGGCCGACATAGCCGAGCTGCGCCGCCGGGGGAGGGACGAGGCGCTGGCCGGCATCAACTCCACCGTCTTCGAGCGCATCCGCCGTCTCCCCCTCCCCACGGTGGCGGCCGTGGACGGCTATGCCCTGGGCGGGGGAGCCGAGCTGGCCTATGCCTGCGACCTGCGGGTGGCCTCCACCCGGGCCCGCTTCGGCCAGCCCGAGCCGGGGCTCGGCATCATCGCCGGCGCCGGCTCGTGCTGGAGGCTGCGGGAGCTGGTGGGCGAGGGCCTGGCCAAGGAGATGCTGCTGGCCGGGCGGTGGCTGGACGCCAGCGAGGCGCTGGCAGCCCACCTGGTGTGCGAGGTGGTGGAGCCGGAGGCCCTCCTGGACGCTGCTCACCGCCTCGTGGACAAGATGGCTGCCTCCTCCGCCCTGGCCCTGCGGCTCACCAAGCTGGCCGTCGACGCCGATCCCCGGGCTCACCCGGTGGTGGACCACCTGGCCCAGGCCGTGGCCTTCGAGTCCCCCGACAAGGCCCGGAGGATGGATGCCTTCCTGTCCCGGCGCCAGGCCAAGGAGGGCTCCCGCCCATGAGCCTGCCCGAGAGGATAGGGGTCATCGGAGGCGGTCGCATGGGCGCCGGCATCGTCCAGGTGGTCCTGGCAAGGGGCAGCGACGCGGTGATGGTGGAGGCCGACGAGGGGGCCGCCCGGGCGGGTGCCGAGAGGGTCCGGTCGGGGCTGGAGCAGGCGAGCAGGAAGAACAGCCTGGACCGGCCCCCCGAGGAGTTCATGGCCCACCTGGCTGTGGGCACCGACCCGGCCCTGCTGGCCGGCTGCGGCCTGGTCGTGGAAGCGGTGTTCGAGGACCCCCAGCTCAAGATGTCGGTGCTCGGCCGGGCCGGGAGCGCGGTCGGGCCCGACGCGGTCCTCGCCACCAACACCAGCTCCATCTCCATAGACGAGCTGGCTGTGGCCCTGTCCGACCCGGGCCGCTTCCTCGGCATGCACTTCTTCAACCCGGTCCCGGTCAGCTCCCTGGTGGAGCTGGTCCAGGGGGAGGCCACCCGGCCCGAGGTGGTGGAGGCGGCCAGAGGTTGGGTGGGGGAGCTGGGCAAGACGCCGGTGGTGGTGAGGGACAGGCCTGGCTTCGCCACCAGCCGCCTGGGCGTCCTGGTCGGGTTGGAGGCGGTGCGGATGCTCGAGGAGGGGGTGGCCTCGGCCCAGGACATCGACACCGCCATGGAGCTCGGCTACCGCCACCCCATGGGACCACTCCGCCTGACGGACCTGGTGGGCCTGGACGTGCGCCTCGGGATCGCCAGGTACCTGGCCGAGCGCCTGGGGGAGCGCTTCCAACCCCCCCGGCTCCTGGTGGAGAAGGTGGAGAGGGGCGAGCTCGGCCGCAAGGCCGGCCGCGGCTTCTACGACTGGGAGTAGCTACAGGTGGCCCAGGGCCACCACGGGGTTCTCCACGCAGTCGGCCACGAAGCGCAGGAAGCGGCCCGCCGGCTCCCCGTCACAGACCCGGTGGTCGAAGGCCAGGGTGAGCTGGGTCACCTTGCGCACCGCCAGCTGGCCCCCCACCACCCAGGGACGCTCCTCTATCCGGCCCAGGCCCAGGATGGCGGCCTCCGGGTGGTTGATGATGGCGGCCGACCCGTCCACCCCATATATGCCGTAGTTGTTGACCGTGAAGGTCCCCCCGGCCAGATCGGAGGGGGAGAGCGACCCATTCCTGGCTCCGGCCGCCAGGCGCTCCAGCTCGCCGGCCAGGCCCACCAGGTTGCGCCGCTCGGCATGGCGCACCACGGGCACCATGAGCCCCCGGGGGGTCTGGGCGGCGAAGCCCAGGTGGACCCAGGGGTACTGCACGACCTCGCCGGCCTCGGGGTCGAAGGTGGCGTTGAGCTCCGGATGGCGGACCAGGCCTGCCACGCAGAACCGGGCCAGGAGGCAGAGCACGCTCACCCTCACCCCGGGGTTGGCGGCGGCCAGGGCCTCCCGGGCCTCCAGGAGGGCGGTGGCGTCGGCGTCCACCCACACCGTGGCCTCCGGTATCTCGCGGCGCGAGCGGGACAGCCGCTCGACCATGGCCCGGCGGCTGGCGCTCAGGGGGAGGCGCCGGGCAGGGGGCTCGCCGTCCGGGGAGCCGTCGCCGGGGCCGGCGCCGGCGATGGCGGACTCCACGTCCTTGCGGGTGACGAGGCCGGCGGGCCCGGAGCCGGCCACGCCGGCCAGGTCCAGGCCGTGCTCGGCGGCCAGCCGGCGCACGACGGGGGAGACGACCCGGGGCCGGTCGCCGGGCGGGAGGGGCGGGGCCGGGCGCCGGGTCGCCCGGCGGCGGGGCGGCTCGGCCGTCCCCGAACCCACCAGCACCGCCCCCGAGCCCTCGTGGGGGGCGGGCCCCACCGACAACAGGGGCTGTCCCACCGCGACGGTGTCGCCGGGGCCGGCGTGGAGGGCCACCACCACGCCCTCGAAGGGGACGGGCACCTCGGCCACGGCCTTGGCCGTCTCGATGCGGGCCACCGGCTGGTCCACGCTGACCCGGTCCCCGACCTGGACCAGCCACTCCACTACCTGGCCCTCGGTGAGCCCCTCCCCCAGGTCCGGGAGCAGGAAGTCGCGCCTGTCGGGGGTGCTCACCGGGCGTCCTCCCACTGGAGCCCGGCCACGGCGTCCAGGATGCGGTCGGCGTCGGGCAGGTGATGGTGCTCCAGGGCCGGGGGGGGATAGGGGATGTCCAGGCCGCCCACCCTGGCCACGGGGGCCTCCAGGTAGTGGAAGCAGCTCTCGGCCACCTGGGCGGCCACCTCCGCCCCGTAGCCGCAGAAGGTGGGCGCCTCCTGCACCACCACGGCGCGGCCCGTGCGCCTGACGCTGGCGCAGACGGTCTCGATGTCCAAGGGGGACAGCGAGCGCAGGTCCACCACCTCGAGCTCCCAGCCGTCCTCGGCGCCGGCCTCGGCCGCCTCCATGGCCGTGGCCACCATGGGGCCGTAGGCGATGACCGTGGCGTGCCGGCCGGGCCGCCGGATGGCGGCCCTGCCCAGGGGCTCCCCCTGGCCCGGGCCGAGCTCCAGCTCCGCCCGGGCCCAGTACCGCCGCTTGGGCTCCAGGAACACCACCGGGTCCGGGCATTCGATGGAGGCCCGCAGGAGGGAGTAGGCGTCGGCCACCGTCCCCGGCGTCACCACGCGCAGTCCGGGGGTGTGGGCGTAATAGGCCTCGGAGGAGTCGCCATGGTGCTCCACCGCCCCGATGCCCCCTCCGTAGGGGATGCGGATGACGAGGGGGAGGGAAAGGGCCCCGGCCGTGCGGTTGCGCAGCTTGGCCACATGGGAGGTGACCTGCTCGAAGGCCGGGTAGGCAAAGGCGTCGAACTGCATCTCCACCACGGGGCGGAAGCCCCGCATGGCCATGCCCACGGCGAAGCCCACGATGCCCGCCTCGGCCAGGGGGGTGTCGAAGCAACGGTCCTCGCCCAGGGAGGCGGCCAGGCCGTCTGTCACCCGGAACACCCCTCCGAGGGCCCCCACGTCCTCCCCGAAGACCACGACCTTCTGGTCGGCCTCCATGGCGTCGCGAAGGGCCCGGTTGAGGGCCTGGGCCATCGTGTAGGTGGGCATCTACGGCTCGGAGAGGGAGGCCATCTTGGCCTCCAGCCAGGCCCGCTGGCGCAGGAGCGGAGCCGTGGGCTCGGCGTAGACGTGGTCGAACAGAGCCAGGGGGTCAGGGGCGGCCGGCTCGGACAGGGCGGCCCGCAGCGAGGCTGCCGCCTCCTCGGCCTCCTCGGCGACCGCCTTGGCCCTGGTGTCGTCTAGGGCGCCCTGCCGGCGCAGCCAGGCCTCCAGCCGGAGGATGGGATCGCGCTGGCGCCAGGCCTCCACCTCCGCCTCGTCCCGGTAGCGAGAGGCGTCGTCGGAGTTGGTGTGGGGCTCCAGCCTGTAGGTGTGAGCCTCGATCAGGGAGGGGCCCTCCCCGGCCCGGGCCCGGGCCACGCCGGCCTGCACGACGGCCAGGACGGCGAGGACGTCGTTGCCGTCCACCTGCTCGGAGGCCACCCCGTAGCCGATCCCCTTGTGGGCCAGCGTGGGGGCGGCGGTCTGGCGGGCCAGGGGGACGCTGATGGCGTAGCGGTTGTTCTGCACGAGGAACACGGTGGGAGCCCGGAAGACCGCGGCGAAGTTGAGCGCCTCGTGGAAGTCGCCCTCGCTGGTAGCCCCGTCGCCCACGAGCGCCAGGGCCACCGTCGGCTCCCCCAGGCGGCCGCAGGCGTAGGACAGGCCCGCCGCATGCAGGGCATGGGTGGCGAGCGGGGTGCACTGGGGGGCCACCTTCACCTTCTGCGGGTCGTAGCCGCAGTGGCGCGTGCCCTGGAGGAGGCCGAGAGCCTCATGGGCCTCGACCCCGCGGCTCAAGATGGCCATGGTGTCGCGGTACGTGGGGAAGAGCCAGTCGTCGGGGCCGAGGGCTAGCACGGTGCCGACCTGGCAGGCCTCCTGGCCCCGGGACGAGGGGTAGACGGCCAGACGCCCCTGGCGGGTGAGGGCTGAGCACTGGGTGTCCAGCCGCCTGCCTACGACCATGCGCCTCCAGGCCTCGACCACCAGCCCGAGGTCGGGCTCCTGGTAGCCCTGGTGCTCGTCCACCGGGTTCCCCCGCTCGTCCAGGAAACGGATGGGGGTGGGGCTCGGCAGGAGCTGGCTGCCCGTCACGGGTGAGCTGTGGGCAGGTGTGATCACTGTGCCCATCCTCGGACGACGGTGACGGCTGGGCAACCCTGGGCCATGCGCTAAGACATGTCGATGGCTGAGGGGCTTAGAGTGGGCCATATGTCTAGTGAATCGGCACTGGACGAGGTGGATAGGCGACTCCTGGCCGAGCTCAGCAGGGACGGGCGGCTGTCGATCCGGGCCCTGGCCCAGCGGGTAGGGCTGTCCCGCGCCGGCGCCTATGCCCGGGTGGACAGGCTGACCCGGTCCGGGGTGATCAGGGGGTACGGGGTGCGCCTGGACCCGGATGCCGCCGGCCTGGGCACCTCGGCCTACGTGAGCGTCCAGATAGAGCAGAACTCATGGCGGCAGGTGTCCGGGCGGCTGAGCAGGATCCCTTTTGTCGAGCACCTGGCCCTGGTGGGCGGGGACTTCGACGTGCTGGTCCTGGTCCGGGCCCCTGACAACGCCTCATTGCGCCATGTGGTGCTGGAGGAGATCCAGGACGTCCCGGGCGTGCGGTCCACCCGCACCTGGCTGGTCTTCGACGAGCTGGCCGGCCCTGGGCCCTGGCCGGCCCGGGAGGCCGGCCGGCAGGGGGAGCTGGCCCGGGAGGCCGGGTCCGCATAGGGTGCCTCCCCGGGAGCGGTGCGCCCCGGGCCGCTAGGGGCCCTGCCCCACGGCCCGGACGACCAGGTTCGAGTACACGACCTGACCCGCCGGGTCGGGGTGGATCTGGTCGGGCCAGAGGAGGCTCGGGGAGGCCGAGGCCTGGTACCAGTCGGCCAGCCTGAGCCGGGGGTCGGTGGCCACCCCCGAGGCGATGGTCTGGTTGGTGATGGACTGCCACGCGCGGGGCACGCGCACGTTCACCAGCACCACCTCGGGGACGCCCCTGGTGATGCTCTCCAGCTGGTGCAGCTGCTGGGGGATGAAGGGTCCGTTGCTCCCCAGGTCCACCACCACGGCCCGCAGGCCCCTCAGCCGCCCGGCGGCCCGGTAGGCGGCCAGGCGGGCCAGGCCCTCGGACACCTGCCTGCCCACCTTGGCATCGACGGTGATGGAGGAGCCGAACGCCTCCTGCAGGTCCTGGCTGGCGGCCAGCATCACCGAGTCGCCGATGGCGAGGACGGGCCTGCCGGGTGGGGCATGCAGCAGGCCGGGAGGTCCCGTCGTCGGCGGCGAAGCTCCCGTGGCGGGCGTGGTCCTCGGAGCCTTTGCATGCCGGGGCCGGCCGCCCAGGCCAGCGGCGGACACCGGGCGCCGGCCAGCGGCGCCCACCAGCGAGCCGGGGCCTTGCTGGTGGACGCGGAGGGAAGGCTCGCTGCTAGAGGTGCTTGATCCGGCCACCCCACCCCGTCCCAGTTGGCCCCCCTGGGGAGGGCTGGAGACCGGCCTGGAGCGGCGGAGGGGGGTCACCGCCCGGGCCGCAGCGGGGGTGGCGGTGGTGTGGAACGGAAGGGAGGAGCTGGGGGAGGGGGCGGTCACGACCAGGGCCACCAGGGTCGCCAGCGCACCGGAGGCCGACAGGGCGCCCAGCCGGCGGTGCGCCGGCCGGCGGGCCAGCACGGAGCGCAGGGCGGCCTGGGCCCGTCCCGACCTCCAGGGCTGCTCCACCAGGCGGTAGGAAGCCTCGGAGGCCACCGCGATGAGGACCAGGCGCAGCACCACCAGAGGGGCACCGGCGAAGGGCAGGTCCTGGTGGGGCCGGGTGAGGTCGAGGATGGGCCAGTGCCACAGGTAGACGGAGTAGGAGCGGGTGCCCAGCCATCGCAGGGGCGCCCAGCTGAGCGCCTTGGACAGCCGGCTGGCCGGGTGGGCGGCCACCACCACGGCCGCACCTGCCAGCAGCACCACGACGCCGAAGCCACCCCGCCAGGTGATGGTCGTGGCCTGGTTGAGCACCACCATCAGGGCGATTAGGCCGGCCACGGCAGCCGTGCCTACCCCGTCGAGCACCCAGCGCGCCCCGGCCTTCAACCCGTCCCTCATGCGGGACGGGGGGACCAGGAGGCCCAGCGCCGACCCGAGCAGGAGCCCCTGGCAGTGGGTGTCGCTGCCGTAGTACACCCGGTTGATGCTCGCCCCCGGGTGGTAGAGCAGGGCCATCGCCAAGGTGGAGGCAGCGGCGCCGGCCAGGGCGAGCAAGGCCACCTTGCCGGGGCGGCGCCAGCGCAGCAACAGGATCGCCAGCACCGGCGGCCAGAGGAGGTAGTACTGCTCCTCGATGGCGAGAGACCAGAAGTGCACCAGGATCGGCGGGCGGCCCACGGCCTGGAAGTAGGGCACGTGGTGGAAGATGAACCACCAGTTGGTGAGGTAGACGAGGGCGGCGGCGATGGTCCAGCGGGCCGAGGCCAGGGCATCAGGGACCAGCGTGGCCCCGATCACCACCACGACCACGAGAAGGGCCACCACTGCCGGATAGAGGCGCTTCACCCGCCTCAGCCAGAAGGCCTTGAGGTCGACCCCACCGCGCTTGGCCCATTCGCCGGCGAGGAGGCTGGTGATCAGGTAGCCGGAGATGACGAAGAAGATGTCGACGCCGAAGAAGCCCGCAGGGAGCAAACCCGGGTCCAGGTGGTAGGCGACGACCGCTGCCACTGCGAGGGCCCTCATGCCGTCCAGGCCGGGCCAGTACCCCGAGGCTCGCCGGCGGGCAGGGGGGCGGGGGTGGGCGGGCGCCTCCTTCGGGTCCTTGGGAGCCGCGACCTCCGTGACCGAGAGCAGCACCCGAGAGGCCCGCGGGGAGAGCTGGGCGCTGCTCATGCAGCCTCGGCTCCCGAGCCGCCGCCGGAGTTCCTGGACACGCGCGTGATCAGACCTTGTGTGCCGCCCGCCTAGACACGAGGCCGAGCCTAATGACGCCTCGTCCCACAGGTACCGCGGCCCCCGGCCGGGCTTGGGCTGGGAGCAGTGTCGGCGGTGCCGGGGCAGTCCCGGGTAGCGTCTGGGCGTCCGGCGGCACGAGGAGGGTGGCTAAGTGGGATTGGACGTTCGTCCCGTGCGGGGTCCCCTCGGGCGGTCGCGCTTTGTCGGCCTTCCCTTCCGGCTGTTCGGCTCGGAGCCGGGCTGGGTGCCTCCCCTGCGCCGTTCGGTGCGGGACCGCATCTCTCCCCGTCACCCGGCCAACACCCACCAGCGGGTGCAGCTGTGGATGGCATACCAGGACGGCCACCCGGTGGGCCGCATCGGGGCCTGCGTCGACACCATGTTCAACGAGTTCCAGGGCCTGTCCTGGGCCTGGGTGGGGTTCTTCGAGTGCGTGGATGACCCGGCCGTGGCCTCGGCCCTCTTCGAGCGGGCCTGGAACTGGGCGGGCTCCCAGGGCATGCAGGCCTGCGTGGGGCCGGCCTCCTTCACCACCAACGACGAGATCGGCCTGCTCGTCGAGGGCCGCGAGCACCCCCCCACCCTCCTCACCCCCCACAATCCGGCCTACTACGAGAAGCTCTGGCTGGACTCGGGCTGGTCAGCGGTGATGGACCTGTGGGGCTGGCGCTTCGGGCCCGGGATCCCGCACCTTTCCAGCCGCCAGCAGGCGGTGCTGGAGCGGCTGCGCCAGCGGGGCCCCTACCAGGTTCGGAGCGCCAGCATGCGCCACTTCGATGCCGAGGTGCGCCGCTTCTTCGACATCTACAACGCGGCCTGGTCGCACAACTGGGGGTTCGCGCCCATGACCGAGGCCGAGGTGAGCCACCTGGCCAAGGAGCTGAAGCTCATAGCCGATCCCGACCTGGCCCTCTTCGTGGAGCGGCCCTCGGGCGAGACGGTGGCGGCCGCCCTGGCCGTGCCCGACATCAACCAGGCGGTGGCCAGCCTGCGGGACGGCCGGCTGCTGCCCACCGGCTGGCTGCGCCTCCTCCTGGCCCAGCGCCGCATCACGGCGGCACGCGTCCTGTTGCTGGGGGTCCGCCCGGAGTACGAGAGCCGGGGGGTCGGGCCCCTGCTCTACGGGGCCCTGATCGAGCGGCTGGCGTCCAAGCCCCGCATTGCCAGCGCCGAGGCGTCCTGGACCCTGGCCACCAACCACAAGATCAACTCGGCCGTCGAGTCCATGGGGGCGGTTCACCACAAGACCTGGCGCCTCTACGAGCGGCGCCTCTGAGCCGAGGGACCTCGGGCGGGGCGCCGGGGAGGGGCCGGTTCCTATCCCCGGCCCCTCCGCCACAGCTCCTCGAAGCCCTTCTCCCAGGCCTCGTGGCGGGACTTGCCGTCCTTCACGAAGGGCGAGGAGGCAATGGACTTGATGACCAGCTGGTTGAGCCAGGACACGGGGGGAGGCAGCGGCCTCACCACGTCGGCGAAGAGGACCACCCGGTCCTGATCAGTGTCGTTCCAGGCCTCATGGGGATAGGTGTCGTCGAAGAGGAGGCTGTGGCCCTCCTGCCAGGCGGCCTCCTCTCCTCCCACCTTGATCCGGCAGGCGCCGGGGGGGTCGGGCACCTTGAGGGCCAGGTGGTAGCGCAGCACCCCCTTGTAGGGGCCACGGTGCTCGGGCAGGTGCTTGCCCGGGCCGAGGATGGAGAAGAAGGCGGTGGTGAGCCCGGGGATCCGGTCGAGGAGGGCGGCAGTCCTCGGGCAGCGGGCGCAGTTCTCCTCCGAGCGGAACCCGTAGGCGAAGAAGAAGAACGTCTTCCAGCGATCGTCGTTGGTGAGCTCGGCCTGGTCGACGGAGATGTCCTGGAAGTTGGGGAGGGCCTCCCGGTAGGAGAGCACCTCGTCCAGCTCCTCCCTCATCGCCTGCCAGCCGGCTTCCACCTCGGCGACCCAGGGGAAGGTGGTAGGGGGGAGGAAGGGGAGATCGGGGACGATCGAATAGCGCCGGATCAGCTTCTCCACCATGAGGATGCCCTGGAACCCGAGTGAGATCACGGCCCGGTCCAGGCGGCCCTTGAGGCTGGTGGCGGGCCGGTGGGCACCGGGGCGGGGCAGTCGGGCGGGGGCGGTCCTGGCCACGGCGCGACCCTAGTCCCCGGGCCGGCGGCTCAGCGGAACACGATGAGGCGCAGCACCACGAAGCTGAACAGCGACGCCGAGGCCATGGCCGCCACCTTGGCCAGGTTGCTGGCCGCCACGGCGGGCATGAGGTGGGAATGGAGCAGGAAGGGAGCGGTCACGGCCACCACCCCGTCGTTGATGCCGATGTTGCAGCCCGACTGGACCAGGAAGAGGAGGCGCTGCCGGGCGGCGCGCCGTCCCCGCCGGGCGGCTCCGGCCCGGAACGCCCACCGGCTGTTCCAGTGGTAGCTGTTCACCACCGCAGCCACCACCCCGACCGTGCTGTAGACGACCAGCAGGCCCGCCCCGCTCGGCTGGTGGATGAAGAGCAGGAGGTTGTACAGGGCGAGCTCGATGCCGGTGCTGCTGAGTCCGACGGTGGCGAACTTCAGGAACTGGCGGACCCAGCCCCTGATGCCGCCGTAGGACGACCCGTAGGGATCGATCTGTCGGCTCGGTCTCCTACCCTGCTTCTCCTCCGTGTCGGTCAGCGCGGATCACCGCCTCGTACACGGCCACCAGCCGCTCGGTGGCCTGTCCCCAGCTCCATCGCTCTGCTGCCCGTCTCGCATGGGCGGAACGACGCCTCCACTCCGGACCCAGGGTGCCCATCTCTCGCACCATCGCCGGCAACAACCCTACGCTGCCCACCGGGCACAGGCGGCTTCCCGAGTCTCCCGAGAGGAGCTCGGTGCTGGTCTCGGTCTCCAGGGCGACCACCGGCAGGCCTGAGGCGAGAGCCTCGAGGAGGACGAGTCCCAGGGTCTCGGTTGTCGACGGGAACACGAAGACGTCGGCTGAGGCGTAGGCCTCGGCCAGCTCGTCGCCCGAGAGGGACCCGAGGAACGTGGCAGAAGGACCGGCCATGCGGTGCTCCATGGCGCTGCGGAGGGGGCCGTCCCCCACCACGGCCAGATGGATGCCCGGGTCGGCGGCCAGCTCCTCGAGGCGGCTCAGGTCCTTCTCCGGTGCCAGCCGGCCCACGTAGAGAGCGACCACGTCGGCACCAGCGCCTCCGGTCAGGGCTTTGCGGACCCGCTCGCTGCGCCGGGAGGGGTGGAAGCGCTCCAGGTCCACCCCATAGGGCCACAGGACCGGCGTCCCCAGCCCATGGCGCTCCAGGGTGGCGCCAGCGGCCCGCGAGGTGACCAGGTTGACATCCGCCATGCCCTGCAGGCGGCGGGTGTAGGCCCAGATGACGGGGCCCAGCCAGCCCAGGTGGTAGCGGGCCGCCACCAGGGCGATGTCCTGGTGGAAGGAGGCGACCAGGGGGTGGCGGCCGCGCCTGGCGGCCAGCACCCCCGCCAGGCCCAGCACGAAGGGGTGCAGGACGTGGACCACGTCGGGATGGAAGCGCTCCACCGCCCTCGCTGCTCCGGGGGTGGGCAGCCCCCAGGGCTTGCCCCCGGCCAGGAAGGGCAGGCCCACGGCCGGCATCCCCACCACAGGGGCCCCGCACCATTCCGCCTCCCCACCCCTCGGGGCCACCACCAGGGCCTGGTGGCCGAGCCGGGCCAGCTGGGAGAGGGTTGCCTCCAGGCGCGTCACCACCCCATCCACCGAAGGCCGCCACGTCTCGGTCACGAAGGCGATCCTCATGCCGGCCAGGTGGGGATGCCCCGTCCCACCTGAGCATCATGGCCCACCCTGCCCCGCCGGGGGCGGACCGCGCCCGGGTAATGCGTGCGAACCGATGCCCGACGTCGGTAGGGTCTCACCCATCCTGGCGGTGACGAGGAGCGGCATGGTTCAGCGAAGGGGCGGGATGCGGAGCCCCGGCGAGGCTCAGCGGCAGAGGCGAGGGACCCCCGCCCGGGCAACGGCCCCGCCGACCTGATGCGCATCGCCTGGGGGCCGGCCGGCCCCAGCGACGGTGCGAGGGGAAGGCGGGTGGCGGTGACAGGCATGGGGGTCCTCGCTCCCTGTGGGACCGGCCTGGAGGCCTTCTGGGACGGGCTCTGCCAGCAACCGCCACCGGGCCCCGCCCGGCGGGTGGAGGACTTCGACCCGGTGGCCTCCTGTGGTCCCAAGCTGGCCCGCCAGAGGGACCGCTTCAGCCTCCTGGCCCTGGCGGCGGCCCAGATGGCTCTTTCCGACTCAGGGGTGGAGGTTGACCCCTTGCGGGCAGGGGTGGTCATGGGCAGCGGGATCGGAGGCATGATAACGATGGAGGCCCAGTTCGACGTGAGCCGGGCCAAGGGCCTGGACCGGGTCTCGCCCTCGCTGGTCCCCACCATCATGCCCAATGCCCCCGCCGCCACCATCTCGGCCCGGTTCGGGTGGAGGGGCCCGTCCCAGACCATGGCCACCGCCTGCGCCTCGGGTGCCCATGCCCTTGCCTACGGTGCTGAGCTGGTGGCCACCGGACGGTGCCAGGCCGTCCTGGCCGGGGGCACCGAGGCCATCTTGAGCCCCATCACCCTGGCCTCCTTCGCCAACATGACCGTGCTGTCGCCCTCGGGGCAGTGCCGTCCCTTCGACTCGAGGCGCGACGGCATAGTCCTCGGCGAGGGGGCGGCGGTGATGGTGCTCGAGGACTGGGAGGCCGCCCGGGAGCGGGGCGCCCGGGTCCACGCCGAGCTGGCCGGGGCAGCCAGCACCTCCGACGCCTACCACATCACCGCCCCCTCCCCCGAGGGAGAGGGAGCGGCGGTTTGCATGGAGCTGGCCCTGGCCGACGCCGGGGTGGACCCCGGTGACGTGGGGCACATCAACGCCCACGGCACCGCCACCAAGCTCAACGACGTTGCCGAGGCCAGGGCCATCGCCAAGGTCTTCGGCACGCCGGGCCCGCCCGTCACCTCCATCAAGGGGGTGATCGGCCACACCCTGGGGGCGGCCGGGGCCATCGAGGCGGTGGCAACGGTGCTGGCCCTGGAGAAGGGCCTGATCCCCCCCACCGCCGGGTACGGGGTCCCCGACCCTGAGGTGCCACTGGACGTGGTGGCAGGCTCGCCCCGGCCGTGGGAGCCCGCCCCGGCCCTTTCCAACTCCTTTGGTTTCGGTGGCCACAACGGCTGCCTCGTGTTCCTGCCGGCGGTGCCCTAGAGATGGACCTGTTCGCCAAGTGCCAGAACCCCAGGCTGGAGGAGTACCGGGCGGCCCAGAGCATGGGCCTCATGCCCTTCTTCTTCGAGCTCGACGCCTGGCCCGGGGACCTCGTCATGCTGGGGTCCAACAACTACCTGGGCCTGGCCCACGACCCCCGGGTGCGCAAGGCGGCGGCCGAGGCGCTCGAGACCTTCGGCACCGGGTGCACCGGGAGCCGCCTCATGAACGGGACCCTCTCGCTCCACCGCCAGCTGGAGGAGGAGCTGGCCGACTGGATGGGCACGGAGTCCTGCCTGGTCTTCACCACCGGCTACTCGGTCAACCTGGGCACCATCTCCACCCTCGTCGGGCCGAGGGACCTGGCCCTCGTGGACGCCGCCAGCCATGCCAGCGTGGTGGACGGGGCCCGGCTGTGCCCGGGGCGGATGAGGTCGTTCGGCCACAACTCCGTCCCCAGCCTGAGGCGCCGGCTGAGGGCGTGGGCCGACCAGGGAGGGGGCGGCGCCCTGGTGGTGGTCGAGGGTGTCTACTCGATGGAGGGGGACCTCGGGGCGGTGGAGCCGATAGTGGGCGCCTGCCGCGAGATGGGGGCGCGGGTCCTGGTGGACGAGGCCCACTCCCTGGGGGTGATCGGCCCCAAGGGGGCCGGCACGGCAGCCCAGGCCGGCGTCCGGCCGGACCTGGTGATGGGCACCTTCTCCAAGTCCCTGGCCTCCTGCGGGGGGTTCCTCGCCGGTCCCCACGACGTCATCGAGTACATGCGCATCGCCTGCCGGTCCTTCCTGTTCACCGCCTCCGGGGTCCCGGCCGCCGTGGCCGCCGCCCTGTGCGCCACCCGGATAGCCCGGGACGAGGAATGGCGGCGGGAGGCGGTGTGCGACCGGGCCCGCCAGCTCCACCGAGGCCTGGCCGACCTCGGGTTCCAGGTGGGGGAGCCTCCCCCCGCGGCCATCGTCCCGGTGGTGATCGGCGACGACTGGCGGGCGGCCCTCCTCTGGAGGGCCCTGCTCGAGGAGGGGGTCTACACCAACTGCTGCGTGGCCCCGGCCGTCTCCAAGAGCGGCGCCCTGCTCCGTTGCTCGGTGGAGGCCACCCAGGACGAGGCCGACATCGACCGTGCCCTCCTGGCCTTCGAGGTGGCCCGATCGAAGCTGGACTGACGGGGGGGACGGGCCACCTGGGCCGCCGCCTCCTGGCGCTGCTGCTGGACGACCCCTCGGTCTCGGTCGTCCGCTCGGTGGCCCGCCGGCCTCTGCCGCCCCATCCCAAGCTGGTCCACACCCGGGCCGACCTGGGCGACCCCGCGGCGTCCCGGGCGCTGGCCGGCTCTGAGGTCCTCTGGCACCTGGGGTTCTCCCTGTGGCCGGGCGGGGGAGGTGAGGGGCTCAACCGGCAAGCCACGAGGTCGGTCCTGGCCGCAAGGCCCGGGCGGGTGGTGCTGGCCTCCTCGGCGGCTGTGTACGGGGCCTGGCCCGACAACCCCTGCCCCCTGGGCGAGGAGCACCGGGCCCGGCCCAACCCCCAGTGCCCCTACGCCGGCCAGAAGCTGGAGGCCGAGGAGACGCTGCTGAGCGCCGTCCCCGGGGTCGCCCTGCGCATCTGCGCCGTGCTGGGCCCAGGCGCCGACCCCCGGGTGGCCCGCGTGGCGGACGGCTACCGGCTCGCCGTTCCTGCCATCAGGGGCGTCAGCCAGCGCCTGCAGTTCCTGCACGAGGACGATGCTGCCGCTGCTCTCCATCTCGCCGGCACGGCGAGGATGACCGGTGTGTGCAATGTCTCGCCCGCCGACTGGCTGGGGGTAGAGGGCATAGCCGAGGTGGCCGGGAGCCGGGTGGTGGCCCTCCCGGCGCCAGTCCTGTTCGCCATGGCCGAGTGGGCCCGGCGGCTCCGGCTCTCCCCCTTCGGTGTCGATCGAGCCGTGCTGCTGTCGGGCCCTCTCGCCTTGAGCCCGGCCCGGGCCGAGCGTGAGCTCGGATGGCGGGCGTCGAAGGGGTCGGCCGAGGTGCTGGCGGGCTTCCTCCACCGCTGAGGGCCCCTGCTCGGCCAAGCCAGCGGAACAGCGCCATAGCGTGCAGCCGTGGAGATCAGAGAGGTCCTGCCCCATGAGCACGAGGTGGCCGGGCGGCTGGTCGTGGACGCGTACCGGGCCCTCCCCGGGCCCCCCCTGTCGAAGGGCTACGCCGAGGAGCTGGCCGATGTGGGGCGCCGGGTCAGGGGTGCGCAGGTCCTGGTCGCCGTGGAGGGGACCGGGGAGGAGGGGGCCCCGGGCCTGCAGGGCTGCGTCACCCTGGTCACCGACCCCGGCTCCCCCTACGCCGAGCTCCTGGAAGAGGGGGAGGCCGGGGTGCGCATGCTGGCCGTGCACCCCCGGGCGCAAGGCCACGGGGTGGGCCGGGCCCTCCTGCGCGCCTGCATCGGGCGGGCTGCGGGCCTGGGCCGGCGTGGGATGCTGCTCCACTCCACGCCGTGGATGCGCGCTGCCCATCGCCTCTATGAGAGCGAGGGGTTCGTCCGGCTCCCCGAGCGGGACTGGCACCCGGAGGGGGTGGAGCTGCTGGCGTTCTGGTTGAGCCTCAGGTGAAGCTCACTGCCGCCCGAGGGTGCGCACCCCGCCCAGGAGGTGGAGGGCGACGGCGACGACGAGCCAGCGGGACGTCGAGGACGGGCGGCGGGCGGTCGCCGAGAGCCGGTGGGGGGACTCGAACCCCCGACCTGACGATTACAAGTCGCCTGCGCTACCAACTGCGCCACACCGGCAGGCAGCAGGAGCCTACCGGAGGGGGCAGGAGCGGGCCGGCGAGGGTCCTTGACTCCCGGGCCGGGGGCAGGCAGGCTGCCAGCATGGCGCTGTCTCCCAGGGAACAGGCGATCCTCGACTTCGAGCGCACCTGGTGGACCGAGCCGGGCACCAAGGAGTCCCGGATCCGCCAGCACCTCGACCTCTCGCCCGCCCGCTACTACCAGCTGCTGGGCCAGATCGTGGACCGCGACGAGGCCCTGGAGCACGATCCGCTCCTTGTCCGCCGGCTGCGCCGGCTGCGCCAGCGCCGGCGCCGGGCCCGCTTCGACGGCTCCAGCGCCGGGGAGCACCACCAGCCGTAGGCCATGGCACGCGGGAGGCACGCCAGCCGGGACGGGTCGCTCCACCGCTCCACGGCCATGGCCACCCTGCGGGGCCTGGGCCTGGTGGCGGCGGCGGTCGCCATCGGCATCGTGCTGCTGAGCAGTGTCCCCACCCCGGGAAGGGTGGCGACGGCGGCAGTCCACAAGGCCGGGCGGCACAGGACCCTCCCCACGGTCGCCCGGAAGGCTCGCTCCAAGGGCCGCTCCAGGGCCCATCGGTCGGCCTCGCCGACCACCACCAACTCCCTGCCTCCCTCCAAGGTGACGGTCCTCGTGGCCAACGGGACCGGGGCGGGGCTCGGCGCCACTCACCTCGACCAGGCCCTGCGCTCGGCGGGCTACAGGACCCTCGGGCCCATGAACACGACCCAGCCCGAGTCCTCCCCGGCCGTGTACTTCGTCTCCGGCTACGACCAGGCGGCGGCGGCCCTGGCCCAGCGGCTCCACCTGCCCCCCAGCTCGGTGGCCCCCCTGCCAGCCTCGGTGCCGGTGACAAGCTCCGGGGGCGCCGACGTGGTGATCATCGAGGGGACGACCCTCGCCCGGGAGTACTCGACCAGCTCGACCCTGCCCTCCCGTCAGCCCGGGGCCGCCTAGTTGAGCGCCGTCCCGGGCGCCCTCTGGCCCCTGGTGGCCGGCCGGGACCAAGCGGCCCTCCTCAGCGACTTCGACGGGACCCTGTCGCCCATCGTGGACGACCCGGCCCGAGCTGTTCCCCTGCCGGGCGCCCTCGGGCTGCTCCGTGCCCTGGCCGAGCAGCTGGCCGTGGTGGGCGTAGTGTCGGGGCGCCCGGTGAGCTACCTCCTCTCGCGCTTCGAGGGGCAGCCCGGCCGGGTGCGCCTGGCCGGCCTCTACGGGCTGGAGGTGCTGGCCGGGGAGGGCGGGGGGTCGGTCGCTACGAGGCCGGGCGTGGAGCCCTGGGCGGCGGTCGTGGACGAGGTGGCCAGCCAGGCCCGTGACCAGGCCCCTTCTGGGGCGGAGGTGGAGCACAAAGGCCTGATCCTCACGCTTCACTGGCGCCGGGCGCCCGAGGTGGCGGACTGGGCCACCGGGTTCGCTGCCGCCCAGGCCGAGCGCACCGGGCTCTGGGCCCAGGGGGGCCGCATGAGCGTCGAGCTGCGCCCCCCGGTGGAGGTGGACAAGGGCACCGCCGTCACGGACTGGTGTGCCGGCCTCAAGGCGGCGTGCTTCCTGGGGGACGACCAGGGCGACCTGGCGGCCTTCAGGGCCCTGGACCACCTCCGGGAGGAGCAGGGCCTCGAGGCGGTGAAGGTGGCGGTGGCGAGCAGTGAGTCGCCACCCGAGCTGGTGGAGGGCGCCGACCTGGTGGTCGAGGGACCCCGGGGGGTCGTGGAGCTGCTCTCCGGCCTGGTGCAGGCCCTCGGTTGACCGGCAGAGGGCCGTGCCGAGGCTGCTAGCGGCTCCCGACAAGTTCCGGGGGACCGCCAGCGCCCCCGAGGTGGCTGCCGCCGCCGCCCGGGGTGCGCAGGCCGCCGGCTGGGAGGCCACCACCCTGCCCATGGCCGATGGCGGGGAGGGCACCCTGGACGTGCTGGGGGGCCGGCGCCGGCGGGCCCGGGTCTCGGGCCCCCTCGGGGGGCCCGTCGAGGCCGAGTGGCGGATGCTGGACGGCCTGCCCGGCCTCTCGACGGGCCCGACGGCTGTGGTGGAGATGGCCCGAGCCTCGGGGCTGGCCCTGGTGGGCGGGGCGGCCGGCAACGACCCCATGACCGCCTCCACGGCCGGCACCGGCCAGCTGGTGGCGGCAGCGGTGGCGGCCGGCGCCAGGACCGTCGTGGTGGCGGTGGGGGGATCGGCCACCACCGACGGGGGGTGGGGGGCGGTCGAGGTCCTGGCCCGGGGCTCGCGCCTGGCTGGCGTGGAGGTGGTGGTGGCCTGCGACGTGGACACCCGGTTCACCGACGCCGCCGCCACCTTCGCCCCCCAGAAGGGGGCCACTCCCGCCCAGGTCTCCCTGCTCACCCGCCGGCTGGAGCGCCTGGCCCAGCTGTACGAGGAGCGCTATGGCGTCGACGTGCGCCACCTCCCCGGCTCAGGTGCAGCGGGGGGGCTGGCCGGGGGGCTGGCCGCACTGGGGGCCAGGTTGGTGCCGGGCTTCGAGCTGGTGGCCGAGGCCCAGGGCCTGGCCAGCCAGGTGGGCGCCGCCGACCTGGTCCTCACCGGGGAGGGCTACCTCGATGCCCAGTCGTTCCGGGGCAAGGTCGTGGGAGGGGTGCTGGAGCGGGCCCGGGCCGCCGGCCGCCCGGCCCTGGTGGTGGTGGGGGATGCCGACCCTGCCCTGCTGGTCAGCGACCAGGGGCCTCCGGGCCGGCTGGTCTCCGACCCGGAGGTGGTGGTCGTGCGCCTGGCCGAGGCGGTGGGCCTCGACGCCTCGCTGGCTGATCCCCTCCGGCACGTGGAGCAGGCCGTGGCCCGTCACCTGGGAGGCTGGCGGTAGCCCGGGGCCTCGCCCAGGGGAGGGCACTCGCCGGGAGTGACCACCACCGGGGGCAGCCCGGGCCGGTCGAGCACCGCCGGTCCTGACGCCGCTCCCGCCTTCGCCAGCGCCACCTGCATCACCGCCAGGGCCTGGACGGACAACTCCTCCAGGGGGCGGTTGCGGTGGACCCGGACCCCGAGGTCCACCTGGGCCAGCGAGCCCGTCCCCCAGCGGGTCGAGACGTCGATGAGAAGCCCCAGCTCGACCCCGTACCCGTGGGCGAAGGCGACCTGCTCCAGCACCTGGCGGGTAGCCGCCGTCTCGCCGGCCAGGGGTTGGATGACCCCGCCCAGGTGGGGGAACAGGGTGGCTATGAGGGGCCGGGCCACCAGCTCGGTCACCCGTCCCCCGCCCCTGCCGGCACCGTCCAGAGGGCGCTGGTAGAAGCCCTTGACCAGGGCCACCTCCCCGGCCTCCAGCAGGGGCCCGAGCAGCCCGGTGACGAAGTGCGGGCCGAAGTTGGCCACGTCGGCGTCGCAGAACACCACCAGGTCGCCCGAGGACTCCGCCACCGCCCGCCACAGCGCCTGTCCCTTGCCGAGGCCCTCGGAGCCCGTGGTCACCACCCGGGCGCCGGCGGCCTCGGCCACCTGGGCCGTGGCGTCCCTGGAGCCGTCGTCCACCACCACCACCTCGTCCACCAGCCCGGCGCCCGACACCAGCTCGGACTGCACGCAGGAGAGGATCGGGCCCAGGGTCCCGGCCTCGTCCCGGGCCGGTATGCACACCGATACCCGTCGCCCGTGCTTCAGCCCGGCCAGGCGCTCGGGCGGGAAGCGGCTGTGGTGGAAGGTGGCGATGCTCACGCCTAGGAACGTCTAGCAGCCGGCTTTGACCGGGAGCGCCTTCATCGGCCACCATAGGGGCGCCCTTATCCAGAGCGGCCGAGGGACGGGCCCGTAGACGCCGCGGCAACCAGCGCCAGCGCGCCAGGTGCCAATGCCCGACCGATGAGGAGGACCGGTGACCTTCGTCCAGGGATTGAGATGCCGTGAGTGCGGGCGCGCCTACCCGGCCCACGCCCTGCAGGCGTGCGAGTGGTGCTTCGGGCCCCTCGAGGTGTCCTACGACTACGAGGCCATGGCGGGAGCCGTCTCCCGCCAGCGCATAGAGCAGGGCCCCCTCACGATCTGGCGCTACGCCGACCTGCTGCCCGCCGATCCGACCTCCCCGGTCGACCTGGGGGCGGGCTTCACCCCTCTGGTCCGGGCCGACCGCCTGGCTTCCTGCCTGGGGCTCTCGGAGCTGTGGGTGAAGAACGACACCTTGAACCCCACCGGCTCGTTCAAGGACAGGGTGGTGTCGGTGGCCCTCACCGCCGCCCGCCAGCTGGGGTTCAAGGTGGCTGCCTGCGCCTCCACGGGGAACCTGGCCAACTCCGTCGCCGCCCACGCCGCCCGGGCCGGCATGGGCTCCTACGTCTTCATCCCCTCCGACCTGGAGGCGGCCAAGGTGGCCGCGAGCTCCGTGTACGGCGGGCGGGTGGTGGCCATCCGGGGTAGCTACGACGACGTGAACCGGCTCTGCGCCGAGCTGGCCGGAGAGCGCCCCGAGTGGGCTTTTGTCAACGTGAACTTGCGCACCTACTACGCCGAAGGGTCCAAGACCCTGGCCTACGAGGTGGCCGAGCAGCTGGGCTGGCGGGCTCCGGACCACGTGGTGGTCCCGGTCGGCTCGGGGGCCCAGCTGGTCAAGGTGCACAAGGGCTTCGAGGAGCTGGGCCGGCTGGGCCTCCTGGAGGAGGCGCCCCACGTGCGCATCTCGGGGGCCCAGGCGGCCGGCTGCTCCCCCGTCGCCTCGGCCTTTGCCGCCGGCGCCGACGCCATCCGCCCCGTGAAGCCCCGGACCATCGCCAAGTCGCTGGCCATCGGGGACCCCGCCGACGGCTGGTACGCCCTCCAGGCGGTGCGCTCCACGGGCGGGGCCCTGGCGGCGGTGAGCGACGAGGAGGTCCTGGAGGGGATCTCCCTCCTGGCCCGGACCGAGGGCATCTTCGCCGAGACCGCCGGGGGGGTCACCATCGCCACCCTGGCCAAGCTGGCCCGGGCCGGGGCCATCGGGCCGGGGGAGACGGTCGTGGCCTACGTGAGCGGCCACGGCCTCAAGACCGCCGAGGCGGTGGGTGCCCGGCCCAGCGCCACCATCGCTCCCTCGCTCCAAGCCTTCGCCCAGGCGGAGGAGGCCTGGCAATGAGCGTGACGGTCCGCATCCCCACCCAGCTGCGGGGGCTCACCGGCGGGGCCGGGGAGGTCCCCGTGGAGGCCTCGACCGTGGGCGAGGCGCTGAAGGTCCTGGACGCCGCCTATCCGGGGCTGGCCGCCCGCCTGCTCGACGAAGGGGGCCGGCTTCGCCGGTTCGTTAACGTGTTCATCGCCGAGGAGGACGTCCGCTTCCTGTCGGGCCTGCAGACACCCCTGCCCGACGGGGCCACCGTCTCCATCGTGCCCGCCGTGGCGGGGGGATCCTAGGCGAAAGGCCGCCGGTGCCCCCGCCCTTGGTGACCCGCTCCCGACGGTGCCGGGCAGGGGAGGGGCGAGGCGGCGAGGATCATTTTGCCTCTGAGCGGTGGCACACGGCGGCCGCACCTGCTTTACTGTTAGCACTCAAGGAGTGAGAGTGCTAACGGAGGGAACCAACACATGCCCAAGCTGATCGCCTTCGACGAGTCGGCCCGCCGCTCGCTCGAGAACGGCATGAACCAGCTGGCCGACGCGGTCAGGGTCACGCTCGGCCCCAAGGGACGCAACGTCGTGCTGGAGAAGAAGTGGGGCGCCCCCACCATCACCAACGACGGTGTGTCCATCGCCAAGGAGATCGAGCTCGAGGACCCCTACGAGAAGATCGGGGCCGAGCTGGTGAAGGAGGTGGCCAAGAAGACCGACGACGTGGCCGGCGACGGCACCACCACCGCCACGGTGCTGGCCTGGTCCATGGTGCGGGAGGGCCTGCGCAACGTGGCCGCCGGTGCCAACCCCATGTCCCTCAAGAAGGGCATCGAGGCCGCCGTGGACGTGGCCGTGGACTCGCTCAAGTCCATCGCCAAGGACACCGAGACCAAGGACCAGATCGCCCAGGTGGCCGCCATCTCGGCCGCCGACTCCGAGATCGGGGCCATGATCTCCGAGGCCATCGACAAGGTGGGCAAGGACGGCGTCATCACCGTCGAGGAGTCCCAGACCTTCGGGATGGAGATGGACCTGGTCGAGGGGATGCGCTTCGACAAGGGGTACATCTCGCCCTACTTCGTGACCGACACCGAGCGCATGGAGGCCGTGCTCGAGGACCCCTACATCCTGCTCGTGGGGTCCAAGATCTCGGCGGTACGGGACCTGCTTCCCGTCCTGGAGAAGGTCATGCAGTCGGGCAAGGCCCTGGTCATCATCGCCGAGGACGTGGAGGGAGAGGCCCTCGCCACGCTGGTCGTGAACAAGATCCGGGGCACCTTCAAGTCCGTGGCGGTCAAGGCCCCCGGCTTCGGTGAGCGTCGCAAGGCCATGCTCCAGGACATGGCCATCCTCACCGGTGGCCAGGTCATCACCGAGGAGGTGGGCCTGAAGCTCGAGAACGTGACCCTCGACCTGCTGGGCAAGGCCCGCAAGGTCGTGGTGACCAAGGACGAGACCACGATCGTCGAGGGTGCCGGCTCCGATGCCGACATCAAGGGCCGCATCAGCCAGATCAAGACCGAGATCGAGAACACCGACTCGGACTACGACCGGGAGAAGCTGCAGGAGAGGCTGGCCAAGCTGGCCGGCGGGGTGGCCGTGATCAAGGTCGGGGCCGCCACCGAGGTGGAGCTCAAGGAGAAGAAGCACCGCATCGAGGACGCCGTGTCCACGACCAAGGCTGCCATCGAGGAGGGCGTGGTGCCCGGCGGTGGCGTGGCCCTTCTCCGCTCCCGCCAGGCCATCCTGGACGCGGCTGAGAAGCTGGAGGGCGACGAGGCCACCGGTGCCCGCATCGTTGCCCGGGCCGTGGAGGAGCCCCTCAAGCAGATCGCCGTCAACGCCGGCCTCGAGGGCGGCGTGGTGGTCGAGAGGGTGCGGGGCCTGAAGGGGCGCTCCGAGGGCCTCAACGCCGCCACGGGGGAGTACGAGGACCTGTTCAAGGCGGGCGTCATCGATGCCGCCAAGGTGACCCGCTCCGCCCTGCAGAACGCCGCCTCCATCGCCGGCCTCTTCCTCACCACCGAGGCCGTCATCGTGGACAAGCCGGAGGAGAAGCAGCCGGCCATGCCCGGTGGCGGCGGCGGGATGGAGGACTTCTAGCCGATTCCGCACCAGGAGGGGCGCTCCCCCGGGCCCTCGATCGGGCCCGGGTGGGGCGCCCTTCCTCGCGCTCGTAGACTCTGGGGCGTGGCCCCCCAGCTCTCCCCTGCGACCGGTTGGGGGGTCGTGCACCTGTTCTGCCGGGCGGGGGAGCGCACCGACCGCCAAGCGTTGGTGTCGGCCGTGAAGGGGGCCCGGGCCGACGGCCACCAGGTGGTGCCG
Source organism: Actinomycetota bacterium (assembly GCA_021325455.1). GTDB lineage: Bacteria > Actinomycetota > Acidimicrobiia > Acidimicrobiales > JAJPHD01 > JAJPHD01. The sequence continues at coordinate 148,531 of JAJPHD010000026.1, read as the reverse complement.
GTGTCGGTGCTCGGGCACAAGGCCGACGTGGCCCTCATGGCCCTCGGTCCCGACTGGTGGCGGCTGCGCCGGTTCCAGACGGAGGTGGGGCAGGCCGGGCTGGAGGTGGTGTGGTCCTACGTCTCCCTGACCGAGGTGTCGGAGTACGCAGCCGGCCTCTCCGAGGCCCGCAAGCGCCCCCGGCTCTACCCCCGGCTGCCACCCGAGGGCAAGCCCGCCTGGTGCTTCTACCCCATGTCCAAGCGACGGGGCGAGGCTCACAACTGGTACCGCCTGCCCTATGAGGAGCGGGAGGCCCTCATGGCCGGGCACGGGGCGGTCGGGCGGGGCTTCTCGGGGCGGGTGCTCCAGCTCATAACGGGCTCGGCCGGCGTCGACGACTGGGAGTGGGGGGTCACCCTCTTCGCCGAGAGCCCGACCGACCTCAAGGAGGTGGTGTACACCATGCGCTTCGACGAGGCGTCCGCCCTCTACGCCGAGTTCGGGCCCTTCGTGGCCGGCATGGTGGGCGAGGTCGAGGAGGTGCTGGACGGGGCGGGGGTGGCGTGAGCCGCCTGCTCTTCCTGGAGGACGCCTACCTGAGGGAGTTCACGGCCCGGGTGGTCTCGGTGGGCGACGGAGAGGTGGCCCTGGACCAGACGGCCTTCTACCCCACCGGCGGGGGCCAACCTCACGACACCGGCACGCTGGGGGGGAGGAGGGTGGTGTCGGTGCGCAAGGAGGGGCCGGTCGTGTGGCACCGCCTGGAGGGAGGTGAGCCCGCCGTGGGCGAGGAGGTGGCGGGCTCGATCGACTGGGAGCGCCGGCACCGGCTCATGCGGACCCACACCGCCCTGCACGTCCTGTGCGGGGTGATCTGGAACGAGTGGGGCGTGCCGGTCACCGGGGGGAACATGGAGCCCCTCTCCGCCCGCATGGACTTCGAGTTCGACCCCCTGCCTCCGGGGTTCGGGGCGGCGGTGGAGGAGAGGGTCAACGCCGAGCTGGCCGCCGACCGGCCTATCAGGGTGTCGTTCCTCCCCCGGGAGCTGGCCCTGGCCGACACCGACCTGATCCGCACCAAGGTCAACCTGATCCCCCCCTCGGTGGACCCCATCCGGGTGGTGGACATCGTGGGCCTGGACAAACAGGCTGACGGGGGCACCCACGTGGCCAGCACGGCTGAGGTGGGGAGGGTGCGGGTGACAAAGACCGAGTCCAAGGGCAAGGGGAACAAGCGCATCCGCATCGAGGTCCAGGACCGGTGACGGGAGGGGCTGGCGGTGGGTGACGAGGCTGCCCTGCGAGCCGAGCTGCGCCGGTTGGGCCGGGTCGTGGTGGCCTTCTCGGGCGGTTCGGACTCCGCCTACCTGGCCTGGGTGGCCACCTCCGAGCTGGGCCCCGAGAGGGCCCTTTGCCTCACGGCCGTCTCCCCCAGCCTCGCCCCCGAGGAGCGGGAGGAGTGCGCCTCCCTGGCCCGGGAGTGGGGGCTGCGCTGGCAGGCAGTGGAGACCACCGAGCTGGCCAACCCCGCCTACGCCGCCAACGACGGCCAGCGCTGCTACCACTGCAAGGCCGAGCTGATGGCCGTGGCGGGGGAGGTGGCCGCCGGCGAGGGGGCCACGGTGGTGCTCGGGGTGAACCTGGACGACCTCGGCGACCACCGCCCGGGCCAGCAGGCGGCGGCCGAGAGGGGGGCGGCCTTCCCGCTGGTGACGGCGGGGTTCACCAAGGACGACGTGCGGGCCGCCTCCCGGGCCGCGGGGTTGCGCACCTGGGACAAGCCGGCGGCGGCCTGCCTGGCCTCGAGGGTCCCCTACGGCACGCCCGTGACCCTGGGGGTGCTGGCGTCGGTGGCCAGGGCCGAGTCGGGGCTGCGCCGGCTGGGCTTCCGCCGCCTGCGGGTCCGTCACTACGGGCCCCTGGCCCGGGTGGAGGTGGGCCTGGACGAGCTGCCCCGGGCCCTCGAGCTGCGGGAGGGCGTGGTCCGGGCGGTGAAGGCGGGGGGGTACTCCTATGTCACCCTCGACCTCGAGGGGCTGAGGTCGGGGAACCTGAACGAGGCGCTGGGGGAGGAGCGGGTGGCCCGGGGGTCGGGGCCGACCTAGCCGCCCCTCTAGGTGCCCGTACTTCGGGGCCCGTCCTCGGTACCCTGCGAGCGTGCGCAAGCTGCTGGTGGGCCTGGTCGTGGTGGTGGTCCTGGTCGTGGTGGTGGCCGTGGGCCTGGACCTGGCCATGGAGTCCTGGGCCCAGTCCCAGCTGGCGGCCCGGGCCAAGAAGGCCAGCGGGGCCGCCTCGGCCACGGCCCACGTCGGCAACTTCCCGGTCCTCTACCGGGCCCTGGCCCAGGGCGTGGTTCCCGACGTGCGGGTGGACCTGCGGGACGTGCCGGTGGGCCGGCTCCGCCTGAGCACCGTGCACATCGACCTGCAGGGGGTGAGCATCTCACGCCACGCCCTGGTCCAGCACCACCAGATACAGCTGGGCAGCATCGAGCTGGGGGTGGTCACCGCCACGACCACCGCCTCGGACCTGTCCAAGGCCCTGGGCCGGCCCATCAAGCTCCTCGCCAACGGTGACGCCTCGGTGAGCGTGGCGGGGAAGCCGGTCCTCGTGAAGCCCGAGCTGGCGGGCAACGGGGTCCTCAAGCTGGTGTCCCCCTCCGGTCTCGATGCCCCGGTGGCGATCCCGAGGACGCAGCTGGTCCCCTGCGTGACCGGTGTCAAGGTGAGCGCCGGCACCCTCATGCTCTCCTGCACCCTGGACAGCATCCCCGCCTCCCTGGCCCGGGGGACCACGGCCTCGGCCCGGTAGGGGTGGCGCCCCGGGGCAGGGCGGGGAAGATGGGGGCATGGACGAGCACTCTGAGGCGCTGGCCAGGGGAGTGGACGCCGCCCTGCCCGGGTGGGTCGAGAGGTCGGTGACCCGCATCATCGTCGCCTACCGGGGAGAGGTGCCCCCCGAGGTGGCCAGCGACGCCGCCCGAGCCGGGCAGGAGGCCAGGAGGGAGGTGGCGGGGCGGGTGCGCTCCCTGCTGGAGCAGGACATCGACGCCCAGACCACGACACCCCTTGCCATAGTGCGGGAGGCGGTCCGTTACCCCACCGCCGTCCTGCGACGGGCCGGCGTCCCGCCGGTGGAGCGGGACGAGTTCGCCGAGGCCCGCTTCCCCGAGGACGACTACGGGCTCACCCCGGCGTCCTGGGCCGAGGTGGGCCCGGAGCTGGCCGAGCTGGGGATGGCCTGGGGAGCAGCCAAAGCCATGGCCCACCGCCGGCGGCACGGCGCCGGATAGGGTGCGGCCTTGGTGGCCCGCACGCCCTCAGCCCAGGACCTGGTGCGTTGGAGCGAGGCTCTGGCGGCCATCGCCCGCACCGGCCTCGGCTTCACCCAGAACCTCTACGAGCGGGAGCGGTTCGAGGAGGTGCTGAAGGTGGCTGCGGACATCCGGGTTGCCGCCGCCTCGGAGGTGGGGACGGACGGCGCTGCCGACCTGGTGGCGGAGTGGCTCTCCAGCGTGGGAGAGGGGGTGGAGGGCTACGTCACTCCCAAGGTCGCCGTGGGGGCGGTGGTCGGCAACCAGCGGGGGGAGCTGCTGCTCGTGAAGCGGGCCGACTCAGGCGCCTGGCTGTACCCGACGGGCTGGGCCGATGTCGGGTACTCGGCCTCCGAGGTGGTGGTGAAGGAGGTGAAGGAGGAGACCGGCATCGAGGCGGAGCCGCTCCGGCTCATCGCCGTGCTCGATGGGCTCCGCCTGGGGACGAGCGGTATGCCCTTCTACTCGCTGGTCTTCCACTGCCGGGCCACGGGAGGCGAGCTCGTGCCCCATCCCCTCGAGTGCGCCGACGTGGGCTGGTTCGCCGAGGACCGGCTGCCCTCACCGCTGATCGGAGCGCAGCGCTGGGCCAGCCATGCTTTTGCGGCCCTCCGGGGTGAGCCGGTGGAGGTCCTCTTCGACCGGCCCCGCCGCCCCCCCTGGAGGGGCGAGGGGTAGGGAGGAGCCCGCCCCCCCGACGGTCTGGGGAGCGGGCAGGCCGGCGCCGGCCATGCTTGCGGCCAGGGCCGGCCGGCGGGCAGCCACCAGGCGGTCCCGCTGCCACCAGAGGAGCACGCCCCCCACCGCCACGGCCACGGCCACGGTGGCCACCCCCCCTATGAGGAAGCTCCACCTCGCTCCGAGGACCTGGGCCAGCCAGCCCACCAGGGGGGCACCTATCGGCGTGCCCCCCAGGAAGACCAGCATGTAGACGCCCATGACCCGGCCCCTCATCCCCTCGTCGGAGGCCAGCTGCAAGGAGGAGTTGGCCGTGGTGGTGAAGGTGAGGGACAGGGCTCCCGTGGGCACCAGCACCCCGGCCAGGGCTCCGTAGCTGGGCATCAGGGCGCAGGCCACCTCCGCCACCCCGAAGGCCAGCGCCGCCCCGACCATGATCCGCAGGCGGGGGCGCTGGCGGCGGGCCGCCAGGAGGGCGCCGGCCAGGGAGCCGATGGCAAGCGTGGAGGAGAGCAGGCCGTAGGCGCTGGCCCCCAGGTGGAACACCGAGCGGTCCATGAGCACCAGCGTGAGCTGGAAGTTCAGCCCCAGGGTGCCGATGACGCCGGCCATGATGATGGGCAGGTACAGGATGGGCCGCCGGCGCACGTAGGCCAGGCCGGCCCGGAGCTGGCCCTTGGCCCGGGCCTGGAGACGGGCGCCGTAGAGCTCCCTGTCCCGCATGAGGAACAGGCTGACCAGCACGGCCAGGTACGAGGCGGCATTGCAGAGGAACACCGGCCCGGTGCGGTCCCCCAGGGCGGCGATGAGGCCGCCGGCCAGGGCCGGCCCCACGATCCGGGCCGTGTTGAAGGTGGCGCTGTTGAGCCCGACGGCATTGACGACGTCGTCGGGGCCCACCATCTCCACCACGAAGGCCTGCCGGGTGGGGTTGTCGACTGCGGTGGCCACCCCGAGGAGGAAGGCCAGGGCATAGACCTCCCACAGGGTCACCTGCCCGGAAACCACCAGGAGGCCCAGCCCCAGGGCGAAGAGGGCCATGGACGTCTGGGTCACCATGAGGATGCGCCGCTTGGGGTAGCGGTCGGCCACCACCCCTCCGTAGAGGCCGAAGAGCAGCATGGGGAGGAACTGGAGCCCAATGGTGATGCCGAGGTCGCTCCCGCTGGTGTGGGAGAGCTGGCTCACCAGCCAGTCCTGGGCCAGCCTCTGCATCCAGCTCCCGGTGAGGGAGACCACCTGGCCCGAGGCGAACAGGCGGTAATTGCGCGACCGCAGTGAGCGGAAGGTGCGGATCATGACTGGCTGAGGCGGTCGAGCACGTCGGCCGCGGCCCGCAGCCGCCGGCGATCCTCCTGGCTCAGCTCGGCCAGCCGGCGGGAGAGCCACGCCTCCCGCTGGCGCCTGTCCGCCTGGAGCAGGGCCCTTCCCGCCGGGGTGATGGCCACCACCGCTTGGCGGCGGTCATGGGGATGGGCGGTCCGGGTCACCAGGCCGCCCTGCTCCAGGGCGGCCACCACCCTTGTCATGGAGGGTGGTTGGACCTTCTCGTGCTCGGCCAGCCCCGTGGGGGTCATGGGCCCGTGGCCCTCCAGGGTGGCCAGGGCGGCCAGCTGCGAGGTGGTGTAGGGGGTGTCGGCCCGCTGGGCCCGCATCCGGCGGGCCAGCCTGGCTATGGAGATGCGGAGGGAGCTGGCCAGGGCGGTGTCGGTGCTCGGCTCGTCGATGGCGGTCCCGGAGCTGGCGGTCACAGATATTTAGCCTAGCTCATTAGCTTGGCTATGGATCTCCCTGGGGCGGCGGATCTTATGTGCGCCCGTCACTTACCGGCCCGTCCGCTGCGTCGTACCCTGGCAGCGGAGCTGGTCCTCGCCTGCCGCCTGGGTGGGGAACCTCGACGGGAAGGAGATGGGGCGCATGTCGGACGTCACCGTCGAGAAGGAGCAGATGGCCACCACCGTCCACGTCCTTTGGATCCCGGCCGGGCTGGGCTGCGACGGCGACTCCGTGGCCCTCACCAACGCCACCCAGCCGACCATCGAGGAGATCGCCCTCGGCGCCCTGCCCGGCCTCCCGAGGCTCGACATCCACTGGCCGCTCATCGACATGGACGTGGGGGACGACTTCATCCAGTACTTCCACAAGGCGGCGGCCGGGGAGCTGGACCCCTTCGTGCTGGTGCTCGAGGGCTCGGTGGCCAACGAGAGGATCAAGCCGGAGGGGTACTGGACGGGGTTCGGCAACAGGCCGGGGACGGACCAGCCCATGACCTTCTCGGACTGGATCGACGTCCTGGCCCCCAGGGCCTGGGCGGTGGTGGCCGTCGGGACCTGCGCCACCTACGGGGGCATCCATGCCATGCAGGGCAACCCCACCGGGGCCATGGGGGTCCCGGACTACCTGGGCTGGAGCTGGCGGTCCTCGGCGGGGATCCCGATCGTGTGCGTCCCGGGATGCCCCATCCAACCCGACAACCTCTCGGAGACCCTGCTCTACCTCCTCTACCAGGCCACGGGGGCCGCCCCCATGATCCCCCTGGACGACTCCCTCCGGCCCCAGTGGCTGTTCGGCAGAACCGTCCACGAGGGCTGCGACCGGGGCGGGTACTACGAGCAGGGCCAGTTCGCCAGCGCGTACGGGCAGGTCGAGTGCCTGGTCAAGCTGGGCTGCTGGGGGCCGGTGGTCAAGTGCAACGTGCCCAAGCGGGGCTGGACCGGCGGGGTGGGGGGCTGCCCCAATGTGGGGGGCATATGCATCGGCTGCACCATGCCGGGGTTCCCCGACAAGTTCATGCCGTTCATGGACGAGCCCCCGGGAGCCAAGGTGTCTGCCGCAGCCAGCGGGCTCTACGGCAAGGCCATCACGGGGCTGCGCAGCTTCACCTGGAGGACGGCCGAGAAGGAGCCCAAGTGGCGCAGGCGCAGCACCGAGCTCACGACCGGCTACCACCCCAGGTGGTGACCAGGGCGCCGGAGGGGGCGGCCGGGCCTGAGGGGAAGCGATCCTTTTCGATCAAGGAGGAGGCCACCTATGACGACGACTGAGGCCAGGCCAGCGGGGACGGGCAGGGAACCCTCCGAGGGCCTGGTGGAGATGGCCTGGGACCCCATCACCCGGATCGTGGGGAGCCTGGGCATCTACACCAAGATCGACTTCAAGCAGAAGGTCGTGGCGGAGTGCCACAGCACGTCGTCGATCTTCCGCGGCTACAGCATCTTCATGAAGGGCAAGGACCCCCGGGACGCCCATTTCATCACCAGCCGCATCTGCGGCATCTGCGGCGACAACCACGCCACCTGCTCCTGCTACGCCCAGAACATGGCCTACGGGGTGAAGCCGCCCGACATCGCCGAGTGGATGTTCAACCTGGGTGAGGCCGCCGAGTACATGTTCGACCACAACATCTTCCAGGAGAACCTGGTGGGGGTGGACTTCTGCGAGAAGATGGTGGCGGCCACCAATCCCGGTGTCCTGGCTCAGGCCGAGCGCACCGAGGCCCCGCATGCCGGGGACCACGGCTACCGGACCATCGCCGACATCATGCGCTCGCTCAACCCCTTCGAAGGGGAGTTCTACCGCGAGGCCCTGCAGATGAGCCGTATGACGCGGGAGATGTTCTGCCTCATGGAGGGCCGCCACGTCCACCCCTCCACCCTCTATCCGGGCGGCATCGGCACACCGGCCAGCGTCCAGGTGTTCACCGATTACTACACGCGTCTAATGCGCTACGTGGAGTTCATGAAGAGGGTCGTCCCCCTGCACGACGACCTCTTCGATTTCTTCTACCAGGCCTTGCCCGGCTACGAGAAGGTGGGACAGCGCCGTGTCCTCCTGGGCTGCTGGGGAAGCTTCCAGGACCCCGAGGTGTGCAACTTCAACTACCGGGACATGACCAGTTGGGGCCGGCGCATGTTCGTGACCCCGGGGGTCGTGATCGACGGCCGCCTGCACACCAACGACCTGGTGGAGATCAACCTCGGGATCCGCATCCTCCTCGGCAGCTCCTACTACCAGGACTGGGAGGGGATGGAAAGGTTCGTCACCACCGACCCTCTGGGGAACCCGGTGGACGAGCGCCACCCGTGGAACCAGCACACCATCCCCAAGCCGCAAAAGCGCGACTTCTCCGGCAGCTACTCCTGGGTCATGTCCCCGAGGTGGTACGACGGCAACGACTACCTGGCCCTGGACACCGGCGGGGGCCCCATCGCCCGCCTGTGGTCGACGGCCCTGGCGGGCCTGGTCGACATCGGGTTCGTGAAGGCCACGGGGAGCAGCGTGCAGATCAACCTGCCCCGCACCGCCCTCAAGCCGGCCGTCACCCTGGAGTGGAAGATCCCCCAGTGGAGCAATGCCATAGAGAGGGACCGGGCCCGGACCTACTTCCAGGCCTACGCCGCCGGTTGCGCCCTCTACTTCATCGAGAAGGCCCTGGCCGAGCTGCGGGCCGGGCGAACCAGGACCTGGGAGCCCTTCACCGTGCCCGAAGAGGGGATCGGCTGCGGGTTCACCGAGGCCGTCCGGGGGGTGCTGTCCCACCACCTGGTGATCCGGGACGGCAAGATCGCCAACTACCACCCCTACCCACCCACGCCCTGGAACGCCAACCCCAGGGATGTCTACGGCACCCCGGGGCCCTATGAGGACGCCGTGCAGAACACCCCCATCTTCGAGGAGAACGGCCCCGACAATTTCAAGGGGATCGACATCATGCGGGCCGTGCGCAGCTTCGACCCCTGCCTGCCCTGCGGCGTGCACATGTACCTGGGCAACGGGAAGGTGATCGAGAAGCACCATTCCCCCACCTCCGTCCACCAGGGGTGACGACTCCGGAGGACGCCCACCTGCGGGAGGTCGGCGACCGCATCGAGGCGCTCGTCACCAAGCTCGGGTCGCACGCCGATCCCCGTACCCGGGCCGAGGTGGACGAGCTGGTGCGCCTCCTGGTCGAGCTCTACGGGGCGGGCCTGCACCGCATCCTCACCATCGTCGACGAGAGCGGGCCGGGGGCCACCGGGCTTTTTGCCCGCTTCCTGGACGACCAGCTGGTGGCCAGCCTTCTCGTGCTTCACGACCTGCACCCCCTGGACCTCCCCGCCCGGGTGCGAGCGGCGCTGGAGCGGGCCCGGGCCTCCCTGGACGGGGTGGCCAGGGGGGCCGGGGTGGAGCTGGTAGGGATCGAGGAGGGGGAGCCGCCTGTGGTCCACCTCCGCCTGGCCGCCCCGGGGCACGGTTGCGGGTCGCCCGGCGCCGCCCTCCGGGAGGCGGTGGAGGCGGAGCTGCGCCGGGCCGTGCCCGAGGTCAGGGTGGAGGTGGAGGCCGAGACGGTGCTCCCCCCACCCCGCTCGGTGCCCGTGGCCCTGCGCCGGAGGGCCGGGTGACGGCGGGAGGGGGGCTGGTGACCGGGGCGGGGACCGGGCAGGCCCCGGCCACCCCTCCCGGGGGCGAGCTGGCGGGACTGCGCCGGCTCCTCGACCGGCCCCGGCAGGCCGCCGGACCGGCCTGCGACCTGTGCGGTGTGGCCGTGGAGGAGGACCACCCCCATGTCGCCGACATCGAGCACCGGTCCCTGCGGTGCTCGTGCCGGGCCTGCTGGCTGCTCTTCACCAACGAGGCGGCGGCCATGGGCCGCTGGCGGGCGGTGCCCGAGGACTGCCGGGCGGTGGACCTCCACCTGGACGAGGGCGCCTGGGAGGCACTGGAGATCCCGGTGGGCCTGGCCTTCGTGTTCCATTCCACCCCCCTGGGGCGGCCGGTGGCCTTCTACCCCGGTCCCGCCGGCGCCACCGAGTCCCTCCTCGGGCTGGAGAGGTGGGGGGAGCTGGTGGCTGCCCACCCGGAGCTGGCCGCCATGGTGCCCGACGTGGAGGCCCTCCTCGTGAGGCGGCTGGCCCCGGGGAGCTTCTCCTGCTGGATCGTGCCCGTGGACGCCTGCTACGAGCTGGTGGCGCTGGTGCGCCGGTCCTGGCGGGGATTCGACGGGGGGCCCGAGGCCAGGCAGGCCATCGAGTCCTTCTTCGCCGGCCTTCCCGACCGGGGCCGGGGGAGGCGGGGCCGGCCGCCAGCGACGTACATTTCCGGGGACCGGGGGTGATGAGCGCCCTTCGCTTCGCCCTGGTGGGGCACTCGGCCCCGGCGGACACGCTGGCCCCGAGCGTGGTGCTGAGGCTGCGCATCGAGGCATCGGGCCGGGTGGAGGCCCTGGTGCTGTCGGCCCAGGTCCGCATCGAGCCCAGGCAGAGGGGCTACTCCTCCCGGGAGGCCGAGGCCCTGCTAGGGATGTTCGGGACCCCGGACCGCTTCGCGGAGACCCAGCGCAGCCTGCTGTGGGCCCGGGTGGACCGCAACGTGGCCGGGTTCTCGGGCTCCACGGAGGTGGACCTGGCCCTGCCGTGCAGCTACGACACGGAGGTGGCCTCCTCGGCCACCTATCTGGGGGCCCTGGAGGGCGGGGAGGTGCCCTTGCTGGCGCTGTTCAGCGGGACGGCCTTCTGCCGGGGCCCGGAGGGGAGGCTGGAGGTCCTGCCTGTCCCCTGGGAGCACGAGGCCCGCTACCGGCTGCCCGTGGCCGCCTGGAGGGAGGCCATGGACCGCAGCTTCCCCGGCTGCACCTGGCTCCGCCTCTCCCACGACACCTACCGGGCCCTGGCCCGCTTCAAGGCCGAGCAGGCCCTTCCCACCTGGGAGCACGTCATGGGCGCCCTCCTCGACCGGGCTTCTCAGGGGGAGCGGGTGTGAGCCCGGGGGCGAGCCGGCCGGCGGGGCAAGGCCAGAGGGTGGCGGCTCCGGGCCAGCCCGGCCGCCGTCACGGGCCCCATCCGGGCTTCGAGGCCGCCCGGCGGGTGGCCGACGCCGTGCTGTACGAGGGCTACCTGCTCTACCCCTACCGGGCCTCGGCGGCCAAGAACCAGGTGCGCTGGCAGTTCGGGGTCCTCGCCCCCCGCTGCTGGGTGGAGGCCGGGGGGCCGGAGGCCTGGAGCTCGCGCACCGAGGTCCTGGTGCGCCCCCGGGGCCGGACCCGGCTGGACATCAGGGTGCGGGCCCTGCGCATCCGGGCCCGCCAGGTCGAGGAGGCCGACGACGGGGGTTTCCGCCCCGTCGCCGAGCTGGGGGCGGAGGGGCGGCGGGTCCTCACCTGGGACGAGGGGGTGGAGGTCGAGGCGGACTGGGCCGGCGTGGACCTCGGGGAGCTCATGGCCGGGGGCGAGCTGGTCCTTCCCCTGGAGCTGGCCGGGGAGGTGGAGGAAGAGCCCGTGGGGGGGCCCGGGGGCCGGGTCCGGGGCCGGGTGGTCCGCCGGTGCCTCCCCGTCACGGCGTCCCTGGCGCTGAGCGCGGCCCCCGTGGCCGGAGCGAGCCTGGTGCGGGTGCGCCTGGACCTGGCCAACCTCACCCCGTGGTCCGGGCCGGCCCGGGACCGCGACGAGGCCCTGCGCCACTCCCTGGTGGGAGCGCACCTCCTCCTCGGCGCCCACGAGGGGAGCTTCGTGTCCCTCACCGACCCGCCCCCCGATGCCGCCGCGGCGGCGGCTGCCTGTGAGAACCGGGGTTGCTGGCCGGTGCTGGCAGGTCCCCCGGGGGAGGACGACGTGGTCCTCTCGTCCCCCATCATCCTGGCGGACCATCCCGAGGTGGCGCCCGAGAGCCGCGAGCAGCTCTGCGACGCCACCGAGATAGACGAGATCCTGACCCTGCGCATCATGACCCTCACCGAGGAGGAGAAGGAGGAGGCAAGGGCCACCGACGAGGCGGCCCGCCGCATCCTGGACCACGCCGACACCGTGGCGCCCGAGGTGCTGGGCCGCCTGCACGGGGCCATCCGCTCCCTGCGGCCTCTCGGCCCAGGGGCAGGGGAGGGCTCGGAGCCCCCGGGCCGGGACGAGGGGGCAGGGCACGGGCAAGGGGCAGGGGGCCCGGCCCCGCCGGGGGAATGGGAGCCCCTCGGCGACCTGGAGGGCGACGACCCGCTCGAGGCGACCGTGCCGGTGGGTGCCCTCCAGGTCGGGAGAGGGTGGCGGGTGAGGCTGCGGCCGGGGAGGCGGGCCGATGCCATGGACCTGTTCCTGGCCGGCCGGGAGGCGACGGTGGCCGGCGTCTACCGGGACCCGGAGGGCCAGGCCCAGGTGGGGGTGGTGCTGGACGGCAGCCTCGCTGACCCTGCCGGCGGCTCCTATCAGCGGCCCTTCTTCTTCCATCCCGACGAGATCGAGGTGCTCGGGCCCCCGGGGCCAGCGGACAGCACCCGCCCCGCCCGACAGGTCCAGGAGAGGGCCGCCACGCGGCGGGTCCTGGTAGCTGGCGTGGGCAACGTGTTCCTCTCCGATGACGGGTTCGGCCCGGAGGTGGCTCGCCGGCTGGAGGGGGCGAGCGGGAGCGGCGGCGCCCTCGTCCTTCCTCCTGGAGTGGAGGTGGCCGACGTGGGCATCGCCGGGGTCCACCTGGCCTACGAGCTGCTGGACCCTCCCGACCTGACGATCCTGGTGGACACGGCCAAGAGGGGCGGGCCCCCCGGCACCCTCTACGTGATAGAGCCCGACCCCCCCGGCCAGCGAGCAGCCCACCGCCGGGGGGCCGGCGGCGAGGAGCCCGACCCCGCCGCCGATGCCCACGCCATGGACCCCGAGGCGGTCCTGGCCCTGGTGGGCCAGCTCGGCGGCACTCCTCCTCCCATGGTCGTGGTGGGCTGCGAGCCAGCCTCCCTGGAGGAGGGCATGGGGCTCTCGCCCCCGGTGGCCGCCGCCGTGGACGAGGCTGTCGCCCTGGTGGGCCGCCTGGCGCGGGAGGCCCTGGAGGGGGAGGATCGGGGCCGGACCGCCCGGCCCCATGGTCCCTAGTGCGAAGAGCAAGGAGGTGACGTCCATGATCTCTCGCCTGATCAAGGGGGCGCTGCTGGCCGGCGTGGCTGCCGTGGTGGTGACCTCGCTACCCGACATCGCCCGCTACCTGCACATAAGGGAGATGTAGCCCGTGCACGAGCTCGGCCTCTGCGAGGGGGTCGTGCAGGCCGTCCGGGCCCGGGCCGCGGGCCGCACCGTGTCCCGGGTAGCCCTGCGGGTGGGGGCGGCCCATGCCGTGGACGAGGGGTCGCTGCGGCAGGCCTTCGAGCTGGTGGCGGCGGGAACCGAGGCCGACGGCGCCTCGCTCCTGGTCACCACCGTCCCCATGCAGATGAGCTGCGCCGCCTGCGGGGCCGAGGCGTCCAGCAACGATCCCCTGGCGGTGTGCCCGTCCTGCGGGTCGGTCGAGGTGGCCCTGGCCGGCGGAGACGAGCTGACCCTGGAGTCCCTCACCTACGCACCAGTCCCCTCGCCGCCGGCCTGACCAGGCTCCGGGCCGGGGGAGCGCTCTTGGAACCCAACGACAGCAAAGGAGTCGACCATGTGCCTCGGCATCCCGGGCCAGGTGGTGGAGCGGTTCTCCGACCGCCCGGACCTGGCCAGCGTGGACGTGTGCGGGGTCCAAAGGACCGTGAACGTGGGCCTCGTCACCGACGAGGGGCTGGAGGTCGGTGACTGGGTGCTAATACACGTCGGGTTCGCCCTATCCAAGATCGACGAGGACGAGGCCCGGGCCTCCCTCGAGTTCCTGGAGGGGATGGGCCAGGCCTACGCCGACGAGCTGGCCGCCCTGTCCCGGTCCAGGATCGGGTAGGGAGCGGTCCGATGCGCTTCGTCGACGAGTACCGGGATGCCGACAAGGCCCGGGCCCTGGCCGCTCAGATCGCGGCCCTGTGCCAGCCGGGCCGCCGCTACAAGTTCATGGAGGTCTGCGGCGGCCACACCCACACCATCTACAAGCACGGCCTCGAGGACTACCTGCCCGAGACCGTCACCCTGGTGCACGGGCCTGGCTGCCCGGTGTGCGTGATCCCCATGGGCCGGGTGGACGACGCCATCGCCATAGCCACCCGGCCGGAGGTGACCATGACCTCCTTCGGGGACATGATGCGCGTCCCGGGCAGCCACGGCTCCTTCTTCGACGCCAAGGCCGCCGGGGCTGACATCCGCATGGTCTACTCGCCCCTGGACGCCCTCGAGACGGCCCGGCGCAACCCGGACCGCCAGGTGGTCTTCATGGCCATCGGGTTCGAGACCACGGCCCCCTCCACGGCCATGACCCTGCTGCGGGCCGAGGCCGAGGGGATCGAGAACTTCTCGGTCTTCTGCAACCACGTGACGATCATCCCGGCCATAAAGGCCATACTCGACTCGCCCGACCTCCGCCTGGACGGGTTCCTCGGCCCCGGCCACGTGTCCACCGTCATCGGCTGCCGCCCCTACCGGTGGATAGCGGCCCAGCACCACAAGCCCCTGGTGGTGGCGGGGTTCGAGCCCCTGGACATCCTGCAGGCCGTGTACCAGCTCCTGGCCCAGCTGGCCGAGGGCCGCTGCGAGGTGGAGAACCAGTACAAGCGGGTCGTGCCCTGGGACGGCAACGCCACGGCCTTGAAGGTGGTGAACCAGGTGATGGAGCTGCGCCCCCACTTCGAATGGAGGGGGCTGGGGTTCATATCCCACTCGGCCCTGAAGCTGAGGGAGCGGTACGCCTCCTTCGACGCCGAGGTCCGCTTCCCGGTCCCCGGGGTGAGGGTGGCCGACCCCAAGGCCTGCCAGTGCGGCGAGGTCCTGAAGGGGGTGCTGAAGCCCTGGGAGTGCAAGGTGTTCGGGACGGCCTGCACGCCGGAGAACCCCATAGGCACCTGCATGGTCTCCTCGGAAGGAGCCTGTGCTGCCTACTACAACTTCGGCCGGTTCACCCGGGTGAGGGTGAGAGAGGCGGTACGGGCATGAGCCAGGCAGGTCCGGGCACGGAGACGCCGGCTGCACCGGGGTCCCCCCACCTGTCCCGGGAGGAGCAGGTCCTCTCCCGCATCGAGCGGGCCCGCCGGCGCCGGCCCCGGGTGACCGAGGAGCGCATCACCCTCGCCCACGGGGCGGGGGGCAAGGCCACCCACAACCTGATCGAGGCGGTCTTCCTCGAGGCACTGCGCAACCCCTTGCTGGAGCCGTTGGAGGACCAGGCCCGGTTCGAGGTGGGGGGGGCCAGGCTGGCCTTCACCACCGACTCGTTCGTGGTGTCGCCGCTCTTCTTCCCGGGCGGGGACATCGGCGACCTGGCGGTGAACGGGACGGTGAACGACCTGGCCGTCTCGGGCGCCCGTCCCCTCTACCTGTCGGCGTCGTTCATCCTGGAAGAGGGGTTCCCCGTGGCCGACCTCACCCGTATCGCCGCCTCGATGGCCAAGGCGGCCGAGGTGGCGGGCGTCTCCGTGGTGACCGGCGACACGAAGGTGGTGAACCGGGGGAAGGGCGACGGTTGCTACATCACCACGGCCGGGGTGGGAGTCATGGAGGGCGACGGGTCCCTCGGCGCCGGCCAGGCCCGGCCGGGGGACACCGTCATCGTCTCGGGACCGGTGGGGGACCACGGCGTGACGATCATGCTGGCCCGGGGGGAGCTGGGCATCAACGCCGACATCGCCTCCGACACGGCCCCCTTGGGGGGGCTGGTGCGGGCCCTCCTCGACGCCGCCCCGGGGACGCGCTGCCTGCGGGACGCCACCAGGGGAGGGGTGGCCACCGTCGTGAACGAGGTGGCGGCGGCCTCCGAGGTGGCCGTGGTCCTGGACGAGGGGGCGGTGCCGGTGCGCCCTGCCGTCACCGGCGCCTGCGAGATCCTTGGCATCGACCCCCTGTACGTGGCCTGCGAGGGGCGCTTCGTCGCCATCGTCCCTCCCGGGGAGGCCGAGGCCGCCATTGCCGCCCTGCACGGCCATCCGGGGGGCGAGGGGGCGGCGGCCATCGGCAGGGTGGCCGAGGACCCGCCGGGGCTGGTCCTGCTGAAGACGGCCTTCGGGGGCACCCGCATCGTGGACATGCTGGTGGGTGACCCCCTCCCCCGCATCTGCTGAAGACCCCAAGGCCCGCCGCGGCCCTCGTCCCCGAGATGGGGGGCCGGTCACCCGGGCCCGGGCCCGGGACGGCTGGCGAGGCGGGCCCCGGCCACCGCCACCTGCCCCAGGCTGATACCCCCGTCGTTGGGGGGGACCCGGCTGTGGGTGAGCACGCGCAGGCCCCGGCGCCTCAGCCGGCCCACCACCCGGTCGAGGAGGAGGACGTTCTGGAACACGCCCCCTGACAGGGCCACGGTGGACAGGCCGGTGCGCGCCCCGATGGCAGCGCACAGGTCGGCCACGGCGTCGGCGAGGCCGTTGTGGAAGCGTCCCGCCACCGTGGGCACCGGCACCCGGTGCACCAGGTCGGACACGACAGCCCGCACCAGGTCCGTGCCCACGAGGCGCACCGGCACCCCGAGGCGGAGCCCGGTCGGGTACGACCCCTCTTCGGTGGGGTCGGCGGCCTGCTCCAGCTCGACGGCGGCCTGGCCCTCGTAGGTGACCACGTCGCGGAGCCCGCACAGGCAGGACACGGCGTCGAACAGCCTCCCGACGCTGGAGGTGAGGGGGCTGTTGACGCCCCGCCGGGCCATGTCCAGGACCGCCCCCCAGGGCCCCGACCACCTCTCCCTCACCCCCAGGCCCGGGGGCAGGTCGTCGCCGTAGGTAGCCTCCAGCCAGGAAAGGGCCATGCGCCAAGGCTCGGCGATGGCAGCCGCCCCCCCGGGCATGGGGACGGGTTCCAGATGGGCCTCGCGGTCGAAGCCCACCAGGTCGGCAACCAGCACCTCGCCGCCCCACAAGGTCCCGTCAACCCCGTAGCCGAGGCCGTCGAAGACGACCCCGATGACGGGCCCCTCCTCGCCGTTGTCAGCCAGGCAGGAGGCCAGGTGGGCGTGGTGGTGCTGGACCGCTACCAGCGCCAGCCCGGGATCGCTGGCCGCCCGGTCCACGGCCCACTTGGTGGACAGGTACTCGGGATGCAGGTCATGGGCGAGAACGGCGGGCTCGATCTGGAACAGGCTCTCCAGGTGGCTGATCCCCTCCTGGTAGCTGCGCATGGTCTCCCAGTTCTCGAGGTCCCCGATGTGGTGGGACATGAAGGCACGATGGCCACTGGCCAGGCAGAAGGTGGCCTTGAGCTGGGCCCCGCACCCCAGGACGGGGCGGGGCACCTCGGTCACCAGGTGCAGCGGCATGGGGGCGTAGCCCCGGGACCGGCGCAGGGGCAGCTCGGCTCCCTCCCACAGCCTCGCCACCGAGTCGTCCACCCGGGTGTGTATGGGGCGGTTGTGGACCAGGAAGTAGTCGGCCACCGACCCCAGCCTCTGCCTGGCATCGTCGTCGCGGTAGGCGATGGGCTCGTCGGAGAGGTTGCCGCTCGTGAGCACGAAGGGCTGGCCGACCTGGTCGGCCAGCAGGTGGTGCAGGGGGGTGTAGGGCAGCATGACCCCGAGGCAGCGGTTGTGGGGGGCGACGGAGGGGGCGATGCCGGCATCCCCCCCGGCCCGGCGCTCGAGCAGGACTATGGGGCGGCGCCAGCCGGCGAGCAGCCTCTCCTCCTCCTCGCTCACCTGCCCGAGGCGCCGGGCCCAGTCCAGGTCCGGGGCCATGAGGGCGAAGGGTCGGTCCTCGCGGTGCTTGCGGGCCCGCAGGCGGGCCACGGCGGCCTCGTCGGCCGCCAGGGCGGCCAGGTGGTAGCCACCCAGGCCCTTGACGGCCACCACCTGGCCGTCCAGGAGGAGCTGGGCGGCGAGGGCCACCGGGTCGCCACCGGCTCCGGGCGCCCCGGGGGCGGTGGCGGTCCCGGGGCCGGCCCCGGCAGGGTCGCCGGCGAGGAGCCGCCCCCCGGAGTCCACCAGGGCCAGGGTGGGACCGCAGGCGGGGCAGCAGACGGGCTGGGCGTGGAAGCGCCGGTTGGTGGGGTCCTCGTACTCGGCCGCGCAGTCGGGGCACATGGCAAAGCCGCTCATGGTGGTGGCGGCCCGGTCGTAGGGGATGTCGCGCACGATGCTGAAGCGGGGGCCGCAGTTCGTGCAGTTGATGAAGGCGTACCGGTAGCGGCGGTCCCCGGGGTCCGCCAGCTCGGCCAGGCAGGCGTCGCAGGTGGCCACGTCCGGGGAGACCAGGGCGGTGCGCTCCCCGCCGGCGGGGCTCATGGCGATGACGAACCCTCTCGCCCCGGTGGGGGGGAGGACCTGGGTGCTGATCCGCTCCACCACGGCCAGCGGAGGTGCCTCGTGCTCCAGGGCCTGCACGAAGCGGCTCACGGCCGCCTCCTCACCCTCGGCCTCCACGAAGACCCCCCGGCTGTCGTTGCCCACCACCCCGGCCAGGCCCAGGGCGGTGGCCAGGGTGTGGACGAAGGGCCGGAACCCGACGCCCTGGACGATGCCCTCCACCCGGACCTGGACCCTGACCGGGCGTGGAGGCGCGGTGGATGTGTCGGGTGAGCCCACCCCGTCCAGCTCAGGCGGCAGGGGAGAGGCGAGGCCGGCCCTCGGGGCCGGAGGCCCGGTCCCGGAGGAGCCCCCGGATCTCGCCCACAGCCCCGGCGCCGAGCTGGCGCGCCACCTCGGCGAGCAGGGACCGGGCTGTCTCCTTCAGCTCCCGGGCCCCGTCCGAGCCCAGGATGTCGAGGGTGGCCCGCACGGCCCGGTCACGCCCCTGCCTGCCGGCGCCGGTCCCCACCAGGTATCCCACGGCGAAGCCGATCAGGGTGCCCATGGTCCTCCTCCTTTCCCCGGGCCTCAACCCGGGCGCTCGGCCACGATGCGGGCATGGACGGTCACCTCCGGGTAGACGCGCAAGGTGAGGATCCGGGGGGGCTGGATGCCGTAGTCCCGGACGTCGAAGGTGTGCTCGCCCTCCACCACGAGGGTCCCGTCCTCGGGGAGGGTGACCGTCACGTCCTCCTCGAAGGGACGGGTGACGCCGTGGAAGGTCAGCTCCAGGGCGAGGCGGACCCGTTGGTCGCTACCTGCCTCCCGGGCTTGCACGAGCTCCACGACCGCTGTGGGGTAGGTCCTGGTCTCTATGCGACGGTGCAGCTCGCGGTCGTACAGGGCGTTGCCCGAGGCCAGGGTGCGCAGGGGCAGCTCGAGGCGCCCCCGGGGGGGAGCCGAGAGGTCGACTTGGCCATCGGCCACCAACGCCTCGATCGTGCCCGAGAGGTCACGCCCTTCCCCGTGGATGGGGTGCAGGCTGGAGCGGGCCTCTATGCGCACGCTGGACCGAGCCGGCACCACGGTCCAGGACGAGCCGCCTGAACCCGTCACCTGCCCATCACCGGCGCGAGTGTACGGCGGGCGTCTCCCCCCGGTAAGTGTCCTCGGCCCCTACGAGGCGGCCAGGGCGGCCTGGGTCAGCTCGGCCAGCACGTGGTAGACGGTGGTCTGAGCCTCCTGGATGCGGTGGACCGAGGAGGAGGGGATGACGAAGAGGAAGTCGAGCGCCGCCTCGGCCATCTTGCCCCCGTCATAACCCGCCAGCCCCACGGTGAGCATGCCGGCCCGCTTGGCCTCCTCGATCCCGGCCAGCACGTTGGCCGAGCCCCCGCTGGTGGAGAGGGCCACGGCGATGTCGCCCGGGCGGCCCCAAGCGGCCACCTGCCGGGCGAAGACGACCTCGAAGCCGATGTCGTTGGCCAGGGCCGTCACCACCGCTATGTCGTTGGTGAGCGAGAGCGCCGGGAGGGGCCGCTCGCCGGCGGGCGGGTCCAGGAAGGCGTGGGCCACCGCCTGGGCGTCGCTGCTGCTGCCACCGTTGCCGAAGGCCAGCAGGCGGCCCCCTCCGGCGAAGGCCTGGGCCATGGCGCTGGCGCAGGCGGCCAGGCGGTGCGCCTTGGCCTCACCGACCTGCTGGCGCAGGAGGGCGATCTCTTCGGCCTTGGCCGCCGTAGACCGGGCCACGTCGCCCAGCACGGCATCGGGGTCGGCATCGCGCTCCTCGTAGAGGAACGGGTAGAGGGACGAGAGATCCTCACCGGGCGGCTCCGCCGGGCCGGCGGGGCAGGCCGGCTCGCCCTCCTCCGGGGGGACCACGGCGATGGCCTCGCCCGCGTGCACGAGGACCCGGTCTCCCACGCAGGCGTCGACCAGGGCGATGCTCACCTTCTCCAGCCCCTGTCCCGTGTCCACCATGGCCAGCGACCCCTCCAGCAGCGACACCACGGGGAAGGCCTGGGCCTGGTCCGAGCAGGTAACGCAGGTCGGAGGGCCGGGGGTGGGGAGGGCCCCGGGCCTCTCGAAGAAGATGTGCACCAGCTCCCACAG
This sequence comes from Actinomycetota bacterium, assembly GCA_021325455.1. Taxonomy (GTDB): domain Bacteria; phylum Actinomycetota; class Acidimicrobiia; order Acidimicrobiales; family JAJPHD01; genus JAJPHD01. The sequence goes on along the minus strand of JAJPHD010000026.1, from coordinate 128,391 downwards.
GACGTGGTACAGGGTGACCTGGACCTCCTTGGCGATGCGGGGGTCCTCGGAAGGGACGGACAGGAGGTGGTCGACCGGCGTCTCCACGACCCCCGGCCCGCCGGCGGCCAGGGCGACGGAGAGCAACCCTCGGCCCCGGGCCTCCCGGAGACCGGCCGTGACGGCGGGGTCGGGCTCGGCCCCATAGAGCCCGAGGGCGATGTCCGCCGGCGCCGCCAGGGCCCGCAGCTGGTGGGAGAAGACCTCGGCGGGGCCCGCCGCCAGGGCCAGGCCGCTCACCGTGGCGGCATCGGTGGCCAGGGTGAGGGCGGGCAGGGCCCGCTTGCCCACGATGACGGGGTGAACGAACTCCACGCTCACGTGCTGGGCGTCGGTGGCCCTGGTGCCCGACCCGAACACGAGCAGCTTGCCCCCGCCATGGAAGCGCCCGGCCATGTCCCGGCAGGCCCGGGCCACCGCGCCGGCCTGGTCGGCGACCGCCCGGGTAGGGGCCTGCCGCCTGGCGAAGGCAGCCGCGGCCCGGTCGCCGGTCACAGCGGCGGGGGTCATCACCGGGCGCCTCCGGCCCGCGGAGTGTCCAGGGGGTCCACGGCGTCGAGGAACCGGTCGAGGAAGCCCTCGATGGTCCTCCGGCAGTCGTCCAGGGCCCGCCCGTAGCAGAGGAGGGCCCGCTCCCCACACGGCGTGAGCACATAGGTCCGTCGGGCCGGCCCCGAGCAGGACTCGCCCCATCCCGAGCGCACCAGCCCCTCCCTCTCCATCCCCCGCAGCGTCCGGTACACCGCCCCGGGGTCCTCCTGGTCCAGGCCCAGCGATCCCAGCCGGGCCAGGAGGTCGTAGCCGTGGTCAGGGCGCTCCCGGAGGAGGAGGAGCAGGCAGGCCCGCAGGAAGTTCCGGGGCGCCATGCCGGTGACCTCCATCACCCCATCGCCCTGTGCTTCCCGGGTGGCGGTCATGCGCCTCCTTCCCAGCTCCGAGAATGACCGTACTCCCGGGGGCACGGGCTCGCCAGGGGCAATCCCTCCCCGTGGCCCCGGCCGGCGAGGGCGTGCCAGCATGGGGCATGAGCGATTCCCAGGTCCCTTCCCAGCTGCATCCCTTCTCCCGCCCCGCTGCCCGCGCATCGGACTTCATCACGATCGTGTCGGGCGAAGGGTCCACGGTGGTGGACGACCGGGGCAGGAGGTACATCGACGCCCTGGCCAGCCTGTGGTACTGCAACGTGGGGCACGGAAGGGCCGAGATCGCCGATGCCGTCGCCGCCCAGTCCCGGAAGCTGGCCGGCTTCCACACCTTCGACCGCTTCGCCAACCCCCCCGCCGACGAGGTGTGCGGCCGGCTGGTGGGCCTGGCCCCCATGGAGGGAGCCCGGGTCTTCCTCACCTCGTCGGGCTCTGAAGCCGTGGAGACGGCCATGAAGCTGGCCCGCCTGGCCCACGCCCAGGCCGGGCACCCCGAGCGGACGCTCATAGTGAGCCGGCGCCCCTCCTACCACGGGGTGACCTACGGGGCGGTGTCCGCCACCGGTCTGCCGCCTAACCAGCAGGGCTGGGGACCGCTGCTGCCCGACGTGGTCCAGGTGGACCGGGACGACCTGGACGAGCTGGACGCCCTGCTGGAGGACCAGGGCGGGGGAGAGAGGCTGGCGGCCATAATGGCCGAGCCGGTGGTGGGAGCCGGAGGCGTCTACCCACCCTCACCCGGCTACCTGGAGGGCCTGCGCCAGCGCTGCGATCGCCATGGGGCCTTCCTGGTGCTGGACGAGGTCATATGCGGGTTCGGTCGCCTGGGGTCGTGGTGGGCTGCCCAGCACTACGGCGTGCGCCCGGACCTGGTCACCTTCGCCAAGGCCGTGACGTCCGGCTACCAGCCCCTCGGGGGGGTCCTGGTGGGCCCGGCCGTGCGCCAGCCGCTCGAAGCCGACCCGGAGCTGGTCCTCCGGCACGGGAACACCTACAGCGGGCACCCGGCCGCCTGCGCCGCCGCCCTGGCCAACCTGGCCATCATCGAGGGGGAGGGCCTGGTGCGCCGGGCCCGCAGCGTGGGGGAGCGCCTGGGCAAGGGCCTGGCCGGGCTGGTGGACGGCAAGGCCGTCCTCGAGGCCAGGGGGGACGGGGCCATCTGGGCCCTCGGGCTCGCCGAGGGGGTGGACGCCTCGGCGGTGAGGGACGCCATGCTCGAGCGGGGGGTGATCGCCAGGCCCATCGGGACCTCCACGGTCGCCTTCTGCCCGCCGCTGGTCATCACCGACGCCGAGGTGGACCGCTGCGTGGAGGTGGCCGGGGACGCCGTCCGGGCCGTCTCGTAGGCTCTAGGGCCGAGGTCGGGCCGGGACGGCGACACCGGCCGAGCGCAGGGCCTGGCGCAAGGCCCCGGCACCGGGGAAGAGGAGGGCCTGGAGCCCGCATGCCCTGGCGCCGGACACGTTGGCCTCGACATCGTCCACGAAGACGGTGGCGGCGGGCTCCAGGTCGAACTTGGCCACCAGGGCACGGAAGATGGCCGGGTCGGGCTTGACGATCCCGAGGTCGCCCGATACCAGGGCCCCGTCGAAGGACTGGAGGAAGGGCTGGGCCCGGCAGGCCTTGGGAAAGGCCTGGCCCGGGGAGTTGGTGAGGATGTAGGTGGCGAGCCCGGCGGAGCGGAGGTCGTCCACCAGCTCGGGCATCCCGGGCAGGGGCCCGGCCACCATCTCCACCCAGCGCTCGCGGTAGGCCCGGATGGAAGCGGCGTGCTCTGGGTGGCGCTCGGCCAGCTCCTCCACCGCCTCGGCCATGGGCCGGCCCCGGTCCAGCTCCAGGTTCCACTCCGGGGTGCAGATGGTGGAGAGGAAGCGCTCCATGGCGCCCTCCTCGCCGGCGAAGATCCGCCGGTAGAGGTGCCTCGGGTTCCAGTCCACCAGGACTCCCCCCAGGTCGAGCACGACGGCCCGGACGGGTGCCGAGAGCGCCGTGGTCACTCCCCCCGCTGCTCGCGCAGGAAGCGGGCCGCCTCGTCGGCCAGCTTGGCGCCCGACACGAGCCCCTCGCCGAGGTCCTCGTCCTCGTCGTCGCCCACCTCCTCCAGGCGGGCTACGTAGGCGGCGGCGTCCTCGTCGGCGGCCACCAGCTCGTTCACCTGCCTCTCGTAGGCCGAGGAGGCCACCTCGAGGTCCATGGTCTCGACCCGGGTCCCGAGGAGGCCGGCGGTGCGCTCCACGAGGGCCAGGGTGGCCTTGGGGGACGGGCTCTGGGCCACGTAGTGGGGCACGCTGGCCCACAGCGAGGCGGACGGGATGCCCGCGGTGGCGAAGGCGTCGTGGAGCACACCGAGGATGCCGGTCGGCCCCTCGTAGCGCGACCGGCGGAGGTCCAGCCGCTTCACCAGCTCGGGGTCCATGGCGGTGCCTGTGACCTTGACCGGACGGGTGTGGGGCACGTCGGCCAAGAGGGCCCCCAGGCCCACCATCATCTCCACCTGGAGCTCCGAGGCCACGCCCACCACGGTCTGGCAGAAGGTCCTCCACCGCAGCCCGGGCTCCGTCCCCCGCAGGAAGACCACGTCCTGGCGCCTGCCGGGCACGGGGGCAGCCGACAGGACGGTGGTGGGCCACTCGAGCCGTCGGGTGTCCCCGTCCTCGACCTTCACCTGGGGGCGGGAGACGGTGAAGTCGAAGAACTCCTCGGGGTCGATCTCCGCGAAGGGCCGGGCCCCCCACGACCGCACCAGGTAGTCGACGGCCGAGGTGGCGGCATCGGCAGCGTCGTTCCAGCCGGCGAAAGCCGCCACCAGGACCGGTCGGCGGAGCCTGGGGCGGCGGTGCCAGCGCAGAGGGTCCACCCCGCCAGGCTACCGGCGCCCCCGGCCAGCGGCGCTACCGGCCCCGTCCGTGAGGGAGCCCCGGCCCCCGGGACACCAGAGCCCCCATGTCCACCAGGCGGTCGATCACGGGCAGAGCCCCCAGCCGGCCGAGGCCCATGAGGCGGGGGACGGCAATGGTGTCCCATCCGGGCACCCCCGCCAGCTGGATGGAGCGGACGATGGCCCGGCCGGCCAGCGACCCCGGGAGGGGGCTGCCCCCCGCCAGGATGCCCTGGGGACCGGGGGAGGGAGCAGCCCGGACCTGGAACTCCGTGGCCAGCGGGCCGGGGCTGATGAGGCCAACGGACACGCCCCTTCCCTGCAGCTCTCTTCGCAGCCCCTCGGTGAACCCGGCCACGGCGAACTTGGTCGCCGAGTAGACGGTGATCGGGGGCACGGCCACCCAGCCCCCGGCCGAGCCCACGTTCACGATGTGGCCCCGGCGGCGCTCCAGCATGCAGGGGAGCACCCGCTGGGTGAGGTCGATGAGTCCGAGGACGTTCACCTCGAACAGCCTGCGCACCTCGGCGGAGGGCATGTCCTCCACCAGGCCCATCCACCCCACCCCGGCGTTGTTGACGAGGACGTCCAGCGGCCCGTCCCTGCCCACGGCCTCGACCAGGGCCGCCCGGTCAGCGTCGTTGCCGACGTCGGCGGGGTAGGGGACTATCCCCTCCTGCTCCCGGGCCAGCTCCTCCAGCCGGTCCTGGCGGCGGGCCACCGCCCACACCGTGGCCCCTCGCCTGGCCAGCCGGACGGCGGCGTCTCGCCCGATGCCGGACGAGGCGCCGGTCACCACGATCCTCGCTCCTTTGATGCGCATGGCCCCACTACACTCCCGCCGTCCGGCCCAAGGCGAACCGGGAGGTCCTGATGGCGGATACGGCTGGGGCGGCCCCGCTCGTGGAAGAAGCCACGAAGGTGGATGACGAGCTGCTCTCGGCCTTCGCCCGGCTGGTTCCCCAGCTCTCCTCGTCGGCCTCCGTCCCAGGGGGCGAGGAGCTGGCCGAGATGGTGGCTTCGGAGGCGGTCCGGCTCCTCGTGGCGAGGGACGGGGCCGGGGGGGCAGTGGTGGGGACCCTCACCTTGGTGCTGTTCCGTATACCGACCGGGGTGAGGGCCTGGATCGAGGACGTGGTGGTGGACCAGGCCCGGCGAGGGAGGGGAGTGGGAGAGGCGCTGACCCTGGCCGCCGTGGAGCGGGCCCGGGAGGCAGGGGCCCGGACCGTGGACCTGACGTCGCGGCCCTCCCGGGAGGCAGCCAACCGTCTGTACCAGCGCCTCGGGTTCCGGCTCCGGGAGACCAACCTGTACCGCCTGGACCTCGGCTGAAGCTTGGCGGCCGGGCCGTCGTAGGATGGCTTCGCAAAGGGTAGAAGCGAGACAAGGCGCAGGGTCGCTTTAGGAGGAGAGGTAAGTGGCCGAGAGCATCACGATCACCGACAACCGCACCGGCCAGTCCCTGGAGGTCCCCATCAAGGACGGGGGCGTGGCCGCCTCCGAGTGGTCCAAGCTGCTGCCCGGTATCTGGTTCTTCGACCCCGGCTTCCTCTCCACTGCCGACGCGGCCAGCAGCATCACCTACATCGACGGCGCCAACGGCATCCTGCGCTACCGGGGGTACCCGATCCAGGAGCTGGCCGAGCAGTCCACCTTCCTCGAGGTGGCCTACCTGCTCATTTGGGGCGAGCTGCCCACCCAGGACCAGCTGGAGGAGTGGCGCCACGACATCACGTACCACACCTTCATCCACGAGAACATGCGCAAGCGCTTCCTCGAGGGCTTCCACTACGACGCCCATCCCATGGGCATCCTGGTGTCGGCGGTGGCCGCCCTGTCGACCTTCTACCCGGAGGCCAAGCACATCGAGGACCCCGCCAACCGGCGCAAGCAGATCATCCGCCTCATCGCCAAGATGCCGACCCTGGCGGCGGCGGCGCACCGCTTCAGCGTGGGAATGCCCTTCGTCTATCCGGACAACTCCCTGGAGTTCGCCCCCAACTTCCTCTCCATGATGTGGAAGGTGGCCGAGCCCCGCTTCGAGGCCCACCCGGCCCTGTCACGGGCCCTCGACATCTTGTTCATCCTCCATGCCGACCACGAGCAGAACTGCTCCTCGACCGCCATGCGGGTGGTGGGCTCGGCCCATGCGGACCCGTACTCGGCCTGCGCCGCGGCCTGCGCCGCCCTCTACGGGCCCCGCCACGGGGGGGCCAACGAGGCGGTGATCCGCATGCTCACCGAGATCGGCTCCATCGACAACGTCGACGCCTTCGTGAGGTCGGTGAAGGAGGGCCACGGCCGCCTCCAGGGCTTCGGCCACCGTGTCTACAAGAACTACGACCCGAGGGCCAAGATCATCAAGCGCACGGCGGAGGAGGTGTTCGAGGTGACGGGCAAGAACCCTCTCCTCGACATCGCCCTCAAGCTCGAGGAGGTGGCCCTCAAGGACGAGTACTTCACCTCCCGCAAGCTCTACCCCAACGTGGACTTTTACTCGGGGCTCATCTACCAGGCCATGGGCTTCCCGGTGGACATCTTCCCGGTCCTCTTCGCCATCGCCCGCACGGCGGGGTGGCTGGCCCAGTGGGAGGAGATGGTGGAGCAGGACAGCAAGATCTTCCGGCCCCGCCAGCTCTACGTGGGTGAGGGGGAGCGCCAGTACGTCCCCCTCAAGGAGCGCTCGGCCTAGGCATCACCTCTGGGCGGCGCCGGGTGAGCGCTCACCCACCAGCCGGATGAGGCCCTCCTGGACCACCGTGACGGCCAGCGCCCCTGTCCTGGTGAAGATGGACCCCCTGGCCAGGCCCCTTGCCCCCGAGGCAGACGGGCTGTCCTGGTCGTAGAGCAGCCAATCGTCGGCCCGGAAGGGCCGGTGGAACCACATGGCGTGGTCGAGGCTGGCCCCCTTCACCCGGGGGTCGAACCAGCTCAGGTCGTGGGGGAGCATGACCGAGTCCAGGACCGACATGTCCGAGGCGTAGGCGACCACACAGGCGTGCACCAAGGGGTCGTCGGGCAGGGGGCCGTCGGCCTTGATCCAGACCTGCTGGTGGGGAGGGCGAGGGCCGCCCCCGGTCTGGGGGGGATCGTCGACATAACGCTGGTCGATGGGCCGGGGACGCGTGTACCACTCGCCCAGCTCCTCGCGCCAGGGCGCCATTCGCTCGGCGAAGGTCGGCAGGCTCTCCGGGTCGGGCGCCTCCGGCATGGGCAGCTGGTGGTCGATACCCGGCTCGGTGACCTGGAACGAGGCCGACAGGTTGAAGATGGCCTGGCCCCCCTGGATGGCCACCACCCTCCTGGTGGTGAACGAGCGGCCGTCCCGGATCCGGTCCACCTCGTAGAGAATGGGCCGGCTCGGGTCCCCGGGGCGCAGGAAGTAGGAATGGAGGGAGTGGACCAGGCGTCCTTGCTCCACCGTCCGCCCCGCGGCGACCAGAGCCTGGCCGGCCACCTGCCCGCCGAAGACCCTTTGGCGCTTCTCGTCCGGGCTCCATCCCCTGAAGATGTCCACCTCGACGGGCTCGAGGTCGAGCAGGTCGAGCAGGTCGTGCAGGGGGGAGCTCATGGGGGCCATCCTGCCAGAGCCGGGGCCGTCTCCTTCGAGAAGAACTCATGGCCCCTGACCGCTTGCTCCGGTCCGATCGAGGGTAACCTAATCGTAATGATTGCCCTGGCCCGCAGGTTGCTCGCCCTCGCACGCACTCCCACTGGCCGCAAGGCGGTCAAGTACTCGACCGTGTCGTTGATATCGATCGCGGTGGCCCAGACGGTGCTGTTCCTCACCTTCGGGGTGGGCCGCATCGCCCCGGCCATGGAGTGCAACATTCTCGCCACAGCCGTTGCCACCATCCCGTCCTACAACCTCAACCGGCGATGGGCCTGGGGGAAGGGCGGGAAGTCGCACCTGTGGAAGGAGGTGGTGCCCTTCTGGACCATCTCCTTCATAGGCCTGGCCTTCTCGACGGGCATGGCCGGCCTCGGGGCCCACATAGCCCAAGGTGCCGGCCTGCCCCACCTGTGGGCGTCCGTGGTGGTGAACGTGTTCAGCCTCACCGCCTACGGGATCCTGTGGGTGGGCAAGTTCATCGTGTTCAACCAGTTGCTCTTCGTGGACAGAGGGGCGCCGGTGGTGGCCGAAGGGGATGACCTGCCAGACGGGCGGGGGGACCGGATTGGCCTCACCCGCCAGTCGGCGTAGAGAATCTCAGGACGACACAGGGACAGGCTAGGGAGGCACAGGCCAGGGAGGAAGGCTCGCCCCTTCCCGGGCGCCTCAGGGCAGGATCGACGGCGGGCGGCTTCCGGGCCGCCGCCGCCCAGGTCCGGCTTCCTGACGAGGCGGCCGCTGCGGCCGCGGCCGCCCGTCAGGACCGGTTGACCAAGCCCCGCCGTTCCCTCGGGCGAGTGGAGGACCTGGGGGCCCGCCTCGCTGCCATCGCCGGCACCTGCCCTCCGCCCGTTCCGGCCCCGGTGGCGGTGGCCGTGTTCGCCGGCGACCACGGCGTACTGGCGGAGGGCGTCTCCCCCTGGCCGGTCGAGGTGACGGCCCAGATGGTGGCCAACTTCTCGGCTGGGGGGGCGGCCATCAACGTGCTGGCCCGTCAGGTGGGGGCCTCGGTGACGGTGGTGGACGTGGGGGTGGCTGGCGACCTCAGCCATCTGGTCGGTCCCTCGGTCTCCTCCGGGACGGGCGAGGGGCGAGGGTCAGGCCTGCTCCTGGCCAAGGTCCGCCCCGGTACGGCCAACCTGGCCGAGGGGCCGGCCATGTCCCGGGCCGAGGCGATCCAGGCCCTGGACGTGGGGGCCCGGGTGGCGGCGGAGCTGGTGGAGGGCGGGGCGCGCTGCCTCGTCACGGGGGACATGGGTATCGGCAACACCACCCCGTCGGCCGCCCTCATAGCCGCCCTCACCGGGGAGCCCGCCCGCCGGGTCACCGGGCGGGGGACGGGTATCAGCGAGGAGGCCTGGGAGACCAAGGTGTCCGTCGTGCAGCGGGCCCTGGCCCGCTCCGGAGCCGGGCCACAGGATCCGCTGGGTGCCCTGGCCGAGGTGGGGGGCCTCGAGATCGGGGCCCTGGCCGGCTTCATCGTGGGGGGGGCGGCGGGGGGCGTGCCGGTGGTGATCGACGGGGTCATCGCCTGCGCGGCCGCCCTCGTGGCCGCTCACCTGGTCCCTGAGAGCAGGGGATATTGCGTGGCCGGGCACCGCTCGAGCGAGCCGGGAGCCACGGTGGTGCTGGAGCGGCTGGGCCTGGTCCCCCTGCTCGACCTGGACCTTCGTCTGGGGGAAGGGACGGGCGCCTGCCTGGCGGTTCCCATCCTGCAGGCGGCGGCCAGGATCCTGGGGGAGATGGCGACCTTCGACTCGGCAGGGGTGGCCGACAAGGGATAGGGGGCCATGGCTCCGTCGGCCCTGCCTAGCCCGGTGCCCGCTCCCGCCGACCACCCAGCACCCAGCCCACGATCAGCAGGGCCCCGGCCAGGGCCAGCTCAGGGAGGTCCCCGCCCCGGGCGTACAGGGTGAGGCCCCGCCTCCTGGTCACCTCGGCTTCGATCACCTGCCGGGGTCCCAGGCGGGATCGCCTCACCACGGCCCCGTGGCGGGTCACGACCGTCGAGTACCCGACGGGGGAGGCCTGCACCAGCTCCCGGCCCTCCTCCACGGCCCGCAGCTTGTCCGCCGCCACCTCCTCCTTGGGCACCAGGTCGGAGGCGTAGGAGGAGGTGTTGGTGGGGACGACCAGCAGCTGGCCGCCGGCGAGCACGGCCGCCCGGGCCCGGGAGGCGAAGAAGACCTCGTAAGAGATCATGACCCCGAGAGGGCCGGCCGGCGTCCTGAGCAGCCCGGGGCCGTGGCCGGGGATGGCGTCCCTCGGGACGTCGCTCAGGTTGACGATGTGCTTGAGGACCGAGCGGAACGGGACGTACTCGCCGAAGGGCACCCGGTGGACCTTCTCGTACCAGCCGATGATCCTCCCCCGGGGGTTCCAGGCGACGGCCTTGTTGGTGAACCGGGTGGCCCCCACCAGCTCCGTCACCCCGGCCACGAGGGTGGCGTGCAGCGACCGGGCCAGGTCGCCCACCTGCCGGGCGGTGGGGGAGCCCAGGATGGGGCCCGGGAGGGAGATCACGTCCTCGGGCCACAGCACCAGGCCCAGGGGGGGGTGCAACCGGTGGGTGGCGGCGAGCTGGGCGTGGTAGATGATGGCGGGGTTGACGTCGATGGCGCGCAGCCCCCGGGGTCCCCCGCCCTGCACCAGCCCCACCCGCAGGCGGCCTACCGGTGGCCCCCCGTCGGGGGCGACCGTGCCACCGGCCACAGCGCCGGCCACGATGGCCGCAGCCAGGCCGGCCGACAGCAGGTGACCGGCGCCCATCCCCCTCCGCCGCCCGCCGCCCGCCGCCCCCCTGCCCGACCCTGGGGCCCCCTGGCGCGCCCGCCACCAGGCCTCACCGGCGCGGCCGAGCTCCGCCAGGCCCACCCCGCCCATCGCAGCCAGGCCCGTGACCAGCAGGGGACCCCCGACCCGGGCGGCCGCGAGGAGGGGCCCGCCCGCCTGGCCGAGGGCGATGCCGCCCATGGGGAAGCCGCCGAAGGGCCACACGCTGCGCGCCTCCTGGGCCAGGGTGACGACGGCCGGGAAGGCAGGAGCCCAGCCCCAGCGGGGCACCCGCCTCCCCCCCTGGGGCTCCCGTCCCCGGTCACGGGGCACGAGGCCGAAGGCCAGCACGTAGAATCCCGACTCCACCAGCACCAGGGCGCCGTAGCCGGCGGCGTTGAAGCTCGTCACCCACTCGAGCGTGGGGCCGAACAGCCCGATCCCGAAGAGCAGCCCCGCCAGCAGCCTCCCTCTGGCCCGCAACCGGGGCAGGAGCCAGGCCAGGAGGCCGAGCCCGAGGAAGGCCGCCCACCACTGCCCCCAGGGGGGGACGCTGGCCGCCACCAGCAGGCCTGACAGCAGCGATGGCACTGCCACCCGGCCCCTCCGGGGGACCAGGCGGTGAGAGGCTCCGCCGGTCCCCTGGCCCCGTGGGGGGGAGGCCAGGCGGGGGGCGGTCACCCGGCCGACGCCCTCCCCCGCCTGCCCGGTGCGCGCCCCGTCTTGTCCTCCTCGTCCCGGGACAGGCTGGCCTCCAGGGCCTCCATGAGGTCGATGACCGGAGCCGCCGGACGGGCCGGCTCGGTCACGACCTCCTGTCCGGCCGCCTTGGCCTCGATCAGCTCCAGCACTGCCTGGCGGTGGGTGTCCTGGTACTTGGAGGGGTCGAAGTCGGTGCTCATGGCCTCGACCAGCTGGTTGGCCAGGCGCAGCTCCCGCTCGGAGGTGGACACCTCTGGCCCGGGCAGGCCCTCCAGGTCCTCCCGGTGGACCACCTCGTCGTCGAAGTTCATGGTGGAAAGGGCGAGGGCCCCGTCGACGGGGCGGATGGCGCACAGGTACTGCTTGGTGCGCAGGACCACCTTGCCGATGGCGACCCGGCCCGTCTCGTTCATCACGTCGAGGAGGAGACGGTAGGCCTTGGTCCCGGCCTGGTCCGGCACCAGGTAGTAGGAGGAGTCGTAGTAGAGGGGGTCGATCTGGTCGAGGGACACGAAGTCCTCGATGTCCACGGTATGGGTGGCCTCGGGGTCGAGAGCCTCGAGCTCCTCGGGCTCTATGACCACGTACTGGCCAGGGGCTATCTCGTAGCCCTTCACCAGGTCCTCCCAGGCCACCTCTTCGCCGTCCTGGGGACACACCCGGCGTTGCTGTATACGCACATGGTCCTTGGCGTGCAGCTGGTGGAAGCGGACGTCCTGCTTGCGTACGGCAGTGACCAGCTTCACCGGGATGTTCACCAGCCCGAAGCTGATCGTGCCGCTCCAGATGGACCGGGGCATGCCCTTATCCTCCCCCATGGAGGGCGGCTCCAGGAAGCAGGTGCTGCCTGGCCCCGGCCGCCGCCCTTCGGCCCTGGGCGATGCAGGAGGAGATCCCGAGGCCCCGGTAGGCGGCACCGGCGAGGATGAGCCCGGGGCCGAGAGCAGCCTCCACGGCCTCCATCCGGTCCAGGTGGCCCACCTCGTACTGCGGGAAGGAGGCAGGCCAGCGGTCCACCCTCCACTCGGAGGGGCCGGGCCCTCCCAGGCCCAGGGTGGCCGCCAGCTCGGAGTGCGCCGCTGCCACCAGTTCCTGGTCGTCAAGGGCCCCGGGCCGGTCGTCACCCATGCGCCCCATCGACACCCGCAGCAGCACCCGGTCCTGGCGGGAGAGGTGGGCCCACTTGCTCGACAGCCACGTGCACGCCGTCATGAGCCGGCCCTCGACGGCGGGGACGAGGAGGCCGCTGCCCTCCAGCGGGAAGGGGACGGCACCGGGTGGGTAGCTCAAGGTGGCCAGGGCCACCGAGGCGTAGGGCACCTCCCGGAGCAGCCCGGCCGCCTCGGGGGCCACCGCCGCCAGCAGGTCGGCGGCCACGGGTGAGGGGACGGCCAGCACCACCGCGTCGGCCACCGTGGGGCCCCCGGCGTGACCGAGGGCCCAGCGCCCCCCCCTTTCCGGGGTCAGGCTGGAGACCGGCGTCCGGGTGAGCAGGCTCACCCCCAGGGCGTCCAGCTCCTCGGTGAGCCGTTCTACCACCCGGCTGAGCCCGCCAGGGTGGGTGAGGAAGACGGGGCGGGCGCCGTTCCCCCCCGCCGGGGGGCCACCTCCGGCGCTGGCGCGGAGCCCGAGCATCAGGCTCCGGGAGCGCCTGGCCGCGGCGTCGAGCTGGGGGGCGACCGCGGCCATGCTGAGGTGGTCGGTACGCCCGGCGTTGATGCCACCGAGGAGAGGGTCGACGAGGCGGTCGTGCACCTCTCCCCCCAGGCGGGCCCGCACGACCCGGCCCACTGCCCGGTCGCCGGGCGTGGGCGCTCCTCCTCCCCACCATGCGGGCAGGACCAGGTCCAGGGCCGCCCTGGCCGCCCCGGCGGAGGAGACGATGCCCGAGCGGGCCACGGGGCCGAGGCGTGTCGGGACCCCCAGCACCAGGCCGGCCGGGAGGGGCCTGGGCCGGCCCCGGGACCAGACGAAGGCCCGCCCCGTCGCCGGAGCCACCAGCTCGCCCTCCAGTCCCAGGCGCCGGCACAGGTCCACCCCCTCGGGGACCCTGGCCAGGAAGGAGTCCGGCCCCGCCTCGACGGCCAGGCCGTCGCCGCCAAAGGGGCGGGTCAGGATCTTGCCCCCCCATCGGGGAGAGGCTTCGAGCACCCTGACCTCCAAGCCGGGGGTCGAGGCCAAATCCAGCGCCGCTGCCAGGCCGGCGATACCTCCCCCCACCACCGCCACCCGCCCGTCAACCACCGGGACCGCCGGCAGCTCGATGCTCGTCGGGAGCGGGGGGCGAAGAGGGGAGGGAACCGGCCGCCCGCCTCACCACCTCGGCCAGCACGGCCAGGAAGCGGGGATCGTCGTTGAGGGACTGGGTGCGGGCGAGCGCCAGGCCCGCCTCGGCCGCCACCTGGCGGGCCTCCACGTCCACGTCGTACAGGACCTCCAGATGGTCGGAGACGAAGCCGGCCGGGCAGACGACCACGGCTCTGGCGCCCTCGGCGGCCACCTGGCGGATGACCTCCAGGATGTCCGGGCCCAGCCAGGGCTCGGGGGTGCGTCCCGCGCTCTGCCAGGCCAGGCGCCACCTCCCCACCCCGGCCCGCGAGCACACGGCCTCGGCCGTCTCCCGCAGCTGGGCGGGGTAAGGGTCGCCCATGTCGAGCACGCGCCGGGGAAGGCTGTGGGCCGTGACCAGCACCTCGGCCTCCCCGCCCACCTGGGCCAGGGCCGAGGTCACCCGGTCGGCCAGGAGGCCGATGAGCCCCTCCTCCAGGTGCCAGCTCTCCACGCCGGCCACCTCCATGCCGGGCGGGGCGGCCCGGCGCACCCGCTCCAGGTACTCGCCCACGCTGAGGGCCGAATAGTGGGGGGCCAGGACCAGGGCCACGGCCCGTTCCACGCCGGCCTCGGCCATGGCCCTCACCCCGTCCTCGATGAAGGGCGGAGCATGCTTGGCCCCGAGGAACACCTGGTAACCCTCCCCCAGGGCACGCCCCAGGCCGTCAGCCTGCTCCCTCGTGCGCTGGGCGAGGGGGGACACCCCGCCGATGGCCTCGTAGCGCCGGCGCAGGTCGGCCAGTTGCTCGGGTGACGGGGGGCGGCCCCCCCTCACATGGATGTAGTAGGCCTCGATCTGGTCCGGGGTGGCCGGGGTGCCGTAGGACATGACGAGGACGCCCACCGGGGAGCTCATGGCCTGCCCCCCTCCTCGTGCACCAGGTCAACCAGGCGGGCCAGGATGTCCGGGTCCGTCTCGGGTAGCACCCCGTGGCGCAGGTTGAAGATGTGGCCGGGCTGGGCCCCGGCCTCGGCCAGCACCGCCCGCGACTGGGCCGCCACCACCGGCCAGGGGGCCAGGCAGACCGCCGGGTCCAGGTTGCCCTGCACGGCCAGGTCGGGCCCCAGGCGCCGGCGGGCCCGGTCCAGCGGCACCCTCCAGTCGACCCCGACCACATCGGCACCCGCCCCGGCCATGAGCTCCAGCAGCTCGCCCGTGCCCACGCCGAAGAGGATCCGCGGGACCCCCAGGTCGGCGAGGCCTTCCAGCACCCGGCGGGTGGCCGGGAGCACCAGATCGCGGTAGTCGCGGGGCGAGAGGGTCCCCACCCAGGAGTCGAAGAGCTGCACCGCCGCCGCCCCTGCCTGGACCTGGGCCCGCAGGCTGGTCAGGGACAGTGCGGCCAGGGCCTCCATCAGGGCACGCCACAGGCCGGGGTCGGTGTGCATGAGGGCCTTGGTGCGGGCCCAGGTCCGGGAAGGCCCACCCTCTATGAGGTAGCTGGCCAGCGTGAAGGGGGCCCCGGCGAAACCGATGAGGGGCACCTCGAGCTCCCTGGCCAGGATCGCCACCGTCTCCAGCACGAAGGGCATGTCCTCCTCGGGCTCCAGTGCCCGCAGGCGGGCCAGGTCGGCGGAGGACGAGAAGGGACGGGCCACCACGGGGCCGTGGCCGGCCACGACCTCGATGCCGAACCCCACGGCCGCCAGGGGGACGATGATGTCCGAGTACAGGATGGCCGCGTCCACCCCGTACCGGCGCACCGGCTGCAGGGTCAGCTCGGCGGCCAGCTCGGGACGGGCCACGGCCTCCAGGATGCTGCCCGACCCCCGCACGGCCCGGTACTCGGGCAGGGACCGGCCGGCCTGGCGCATGAACCACACCGGGACGGGGTCCGCCGGCTGTCCCCGGCAGGCCAGCAGGAAGGGAGATCCCTCGAGGGTCTGGGCCACGACCACCGAAGCTAGGCGAAACAGCCCTCCTTGCCCCCAACGGCGCCGCCCACCATCGCCCGGGCCGCACGCCCGGCGCTCTCCGGCTAGACCCACTCCGGTGCCCCCCGATGCCGTGGTGGTCGGGGCCGGGCCCAACGGCCTGGTTGCCGCCAACCTGCTGGCCGACGCCGGCTGGGAGGTCCTCGTGCTGGAGCAGCAGGACCACCCCGGGGGGGCGGTGGCCAGTGCCGGCTACCTGGGGGAAGGCTATGTGGCCGACGTCTGCAGCGCCTTCTACCCCCTGGCGGCGGCCTCCCCCCACATAGCGGCCCTGGACCTGGAGGAGCACGGGCTCGAGTGGTGCCATGCCCCCGCCGTGCTGGCCCACCCCCTCCCGGGCGGGGAGGCAGCCGTGCTGGCCAGGGAGGTCGAGGAGACGGCTGAGGGCCTGGAGGCCCTGGCTCCCGGCGACGGCCGGGCCTGGAAGAACCTCTACGGGCTGTGGCAGCAAGCCGGCCGCCAGCTCCTGGGTGCCGTCCTGGGCCCCTTCCCGCCCCTGGGGCCCGGGGCCCGCCTGGCCTGGAGGCTGGGCCCGGGGGGGGCGGTGCGGATGGCCCGTTTCCTCCTGGTCCCTGTCCGCCGCCTGGCCGAGGAGGAGTTCGGTGGTCCTGCCCCGCTGCTGCTCGCCGGTTGCGCCCTCCACACCGACCTGGCCCCCGAGTCCCCGGGCAGCTCGGCCTACGGGTGGCTGCTGGCCATGCTGGCCCAGGAGGTCGGCTTCCCGGTCCCGAGGGGCGGAGCGGGCCAGCTGGCCTGGGCCCTGGCTCGCCGGCTCGAACGGCGCCGCGGGCAGGTGCGCTACGGCACCGAGGTCCGCTCCGTGGTGGTGCGCGGCGGCCGGGCCAGGGGGGTAGTGACCGCCGCCGGCGAGGAGGTGCCAGCCGCACGGGCCGTGCTGGCCGACGTGGCAGCCCCCCGCCTCTACGGCGGGATGGTGGGGTGGGAGCACCTCCCTTCCCGGCTCCGGGACGACATGCGCCGGTTCCAGTGGGACCATGCCACCCTCAAGGTGGACTGGGCGGTCGAGGGGGGCATCCCGTGGGCCAGCGCCGCCACCGGGAGGGCAGGGACCGTCCACCTGGCAGCCAGCCTGGACGAGATGACCGAGTGCTCGTCGGCCCTGGCCATGGGGCGGGTGCCTGCCCGGCCCTTCGTGGTGCTGGGCCAGATGACGACCTCCGACGCCTCGAGGTCCCCGGCCGGCACGGAGGTGGTCTGGGCCTACTGCCACGTCCCGAGGCGGGTCAAGGCGGACGAGGGAGGGGAGGGCATCACCGGCGCCTGGGACGAGTCAGAGGCGCAGCTGATGGCAGCCCGCATCGAGGCTCAGGTCGAGCGCTTCGCCCCCGGCTTCGGCGCCCGGGTGCTGGCCCGCCACGTCCTCACCCCTGCCGGCCTGGAGGCCCACGACGCCAGCCTGGTGGGGGGGGCCATCAACGGGGGCACGGCGGCCATCCACCAGCAGGTGGTCCTCCGCCCGGGACCGGGCCTGGCGGGACCTGACACGCCGGTGGAGGGCCTCTACCTCGCCTCGTCCTCGACCCACCCCGGAGGCGGGGTCCACGGAGCCTGCGGAGCCAACGCCGCCCGGGCCGCCCTGCGCGACCGCCAGGGAGCCAGCCGGCTGGTGGCTGCCCCCCTGCGCCGGGCGGCCTTCAGACTGGTCAGCGGTTGAGGTCGAGGGCCACCAGCACTCCCGCCGGCGGGGTGGGGGCAGGCTCGGGGGCAGGGACGACCTCCTCCGGCGCCGGCGCCCTGGGGGCAGGCACGACCTCCTCGGGCGCCCTGGGGGGGCTGGGGATGGTGTCCATCATGCGCTCCACCCGTGCCAGCGCCAGCACCAGGGTCGCTATGGCAGCCAGCACTATCGCCGGCACGCTCACGACCACCCAGCCCTTCATGGCACGTCATTTTCCCCGCCGGGGGCGGTTCTGACACCCCTTGTCCTCGAGCCCGGAGGCGCCCTCCCGGCCCCTATGCTCGATCCTCCTTCTTGGCCCACTGGAGGACGTCGTGGTAGACCACCCCGACCTTGAAGCTGAGCAGGCCCACATCGACCTGGCCTACGAGCAGTTGGAGGCCAGCCGGCAGGCGGCCCGTGCGCTCATGGTCTCGGTCCTCGACCAGGGCCGGGGAGGGACCCCCCAGGCCAGGGAGGAGCGTGACGTCCTGGTGCGCACCAGCCTCCACCGCCTGGAGCAACTGGACATCGGGGACCAGCCTCTCTGCTTCGGCCGCATAGACCTCCTGCCCGGCGACGGAGGCGGTGGGGGCGCCAGCTACCACATCGGCCGCCTGGCCGTGTCCGGACCAGACCTCGAGCCCTTGGTGGTGGACTGGCGGGCCCCGGTGGCCGAGCCCTTCTACCGGGCCACCTATCGCGACCCCATGGGGCTGTGGCGCCGGCGGCACTTCGCCAGCGAGGGCCGCAAGCTGGTGGGGATCGAGGACGAGGTCTTCAGCCTGCCGGAGGGGGCCCATGGGGAGGAAGGGCCCGAGGTCTCCGGGGCCCTGCTGGCAGCCATGGAACGGTCCCGGTCAGCACACCTGCGGGACATCGTGGCGACCATCCAGAAGGAGCAGGACGAGATCATCCGGGCCCCCTTGCCCGGCCTCCTCGTGGTGCAGGGGGGACCAGGCACGGGCAAGACCGTGGTGGCGCTGCACCGTGCTGCCTACCTGCTCTACACCTACCGCTTCCCCCTGGAGCAACAGGGGGTGCTGGTGGTCGGGCCCAACCCCCTCTACCTTCGCTACATCGAGCAGGTCCTGCCTTCCCTGGGGGAGAACGGGGTGGCTTCCACCACGGTCGAAGCCCTGTACCCCGACGCCCGACCCCGGGCCGAAGAGGACCGCTCCCTCGCCCGCCTGAAGGGCGAGGAGCGGATGGCCCAGGTGGTGGCGGCCGCCGTGCGGTGCCGCCAGCGCCCCCTCCGCCATGACCTGGTGGTGGCCTGGGGGGCCGAGGTGCTGAGGTTGAGCCGGGACGAGCTGCGCCGGATCGTGGCCGCCACCAAGCGCCGCCCCGGTACCCACAACGGGCGCCGCCAGGCGGTGGCGGCCCAGGTCACGGCCCGGCTGGCGGCCCAGGTGGGGCGGGCCCATCGCCTGGCCGGGGTCCCCGGGCAGGGGGGTGCGGAGGCGGAGCTGGCCGCCGAGCTGAGCCGGGCGCCGGAGGTGGTGGAGGCATTGGACCGTATGTGGCCGCGGCTGCGCCCCGAGGAGCTGCTGCACGACCTGTACGGGGCACCACCCTTGCTGGCCCGGGCCGGCCAGGGCATCCTCGACCCGGCCGAGCAGGCCGCTCTCCATCGTCCTCGGGCCGCCACGCTGGCCGACATCCCCTGGACCCGGGCCGACATCCCCCTGCTGGACGAGGCCCAGGTCCTCCTGGGGCCCACCCGGCGCCGCTCAGGGGACGCCGGGCCCCGCAGCTACGGGCACATCGTGGTGGACGAGGCCCAGGACCTGTCTCCCATGCAGCTGCGCATGCTGGCCCGGCGTTCCCTGTCGGGCTCCATGACCGTGGTGGGGGACCTGGCCCAGGCCACCGGGCCTCATGCCGCCCGCCGCTGGGAGGACCTGACCCGGGTCCTGGCTCCCGGGCGGCCGGTGCGGCGTGCCGAGCTCAGCGTCAACTACCGAACGCCGGCCGAGGTCATGGAGCTGGCCGCCCCGGTGCTGGCCGCCGCCGCCCCGGGCCTCCGCCCGCCCCGGTCGGTCCGCTCCACGTCCTTCCCGCCGGCGGTGGTGGCCGTCCCAGGCGCCTCGCTGGTCGACGAGGTGGCGGCCCGGGCCCGCCAGGAGCTCGAGGCGGTCCGACCCGGCACGCTGGCGGTGGTGGGCAGCCGGTCGAGGGTGGGCGAGCTGCGGGAGGCGCTGGAGGGGGGCCTGCCTTCGCGGTTGGGGGCCGAGAGCCTGGAGGCGCCGGTGACGGTCCTCTCCGTGGAGTCCGTGAAGGGGCTGGAGTTCGACGCCGTCATCGTCGTCGAGCCCGCCCAGATCGTGGAGGAGGCAGGCAGCCTGCGCTCTCTCTACGTGGCCCTCACCCGGCCTACCCGCCGGCTCACGGTGGTCCATGCCCGCCCCCTGCCCCTGCCCCTTGCCGAGGCGGCCTGAAGTGGGCGGGACCGAGGGCGGCCGGGTCCTGGACGAGGCAGCAGTGGCCGGTGATCCCCTGGACCAGGTGCGGCGCTGGCTGGCTGACGCCGTGGCGGCGGGGGTGCTCCAGCCCGACGCCATGGCCCTTGCTACCGCCACCCCCGACGGCCGGCCCTCGGCCCGCATGGTGCTGGTGAAGGGGGTGGACCAAAGGGGGCTGGTCTTCTACACGAACCGTGACAGCGCCAAGGGCCGGGAGCTGGCTGCCAACCCCAGGGCGGCGGCCATCCTGCACTGGCAGCAGCTGCAGCGCCAGGTCCGGGTCACCGGGGGGGTCGAGAGGCTCTCGGAGCAGGACTCGGCGGCCTATTTCGCCACCAGGCCGCGGGGGAGCCAGCTGGCTGCCTGGGCGTCCCACCAGAGCCAGGTGGTGGCGTCCAGGGGCGCCCTGGAGGACAGGTTCGCCGAGATGGAGCAGCGCTTCACCGGGGAGGAGGTGCCGCTGCCTCCCTGGTGGGGCGGCTACCGCCTGGAGGCCGAGGTGGTCGAGTGCTGGCAGGGCCGCCCCAACCGCCTGCACGACCGCCTGCGCTGGACCAGGCAGGGGGCCACCTGGCGGCTGGAGCGTCTGGCGCCTTAGGCGCCCGAGGAGGGCGGCGCCGGGAACGGCGCTCCCGCCGATGTGAACGCCGGTGGGACTCTCGACTAGAAACTGTCCCCGATGACCCAGGCGATCGCCGTCCAGCAGGGGGTCGAACCGGCCCGGCCCCAGCGCCCCAACCTGCTGAGCGTTGGCGTGATGATCTGGCTCGGCTCGGAGCTCATGTTCTTCAGCGGCCTGTTCGCCGCCTACTACACGATCCGGGCCCACGCGGTGACCTGGCCCCCGCCCGGGGACCACACCGACACCATCGAGGAAGCCATCTTCACCTTCATCCTCGTGCTCTCCAGCTTCACCATGCAGGCGGGGGTGTGGAACGAGGAGCACGGCCGGCGGACCGCCGCCCGCTGGTGGGTGGTCCTCAGCTTCCTGCTGGGCGGGGCCTTCGTGCTGGGCCAGGCGGCGGACTGGCTGATAGTCCCGTACTCGGCCTCCACCGACGCCTTTGCCTCCCTCTTCTTCGTCATGACGGGCATCCACGGCCTGCACGTGATCCTGGGCCTGGTGGCGATGATCGGGCTGATGGGCCGGATGGTCGGCCAGCCCGGGGACCCAGGGGAGCGCCAGGTCTTCCAGGCCGTCTCGTACTACTGGCACTTCGTCGACGTGGTCTGGATCGGTCTGTACAGCACGATCTTCCTGGTGCACTGAGGACCCCCGTGCGTAGCCGCCTGCTCGCCCTTCCCATCCTCCTCGTGGCCTTCGTGGCCGCCGTGGGCGTGTCCTTCTTCGCCTCGGCGCCCGCCCGGGCCCAGGTGCGCTACGCGGCGCGCCCCGCCTCCGCGAAGGCGGCGTCCGCCAAGGGCGCCACCACCACCTCGCAGGTCACCGTGCCGGCTCCCCCCACCACCCTCTACAAGGGGGAGCCCACCACTCTCCCCTCACCCACGCCAACCCAGATCGAGCCCGCCGTCACCACCACCACCGGTGTCTCCCCGCCCACCACGGTCTCCCTGGCCACGGCCAACCTCGGCAAGGGCCGCCTGCTCTTCCAGGAGAACTGCGCCTCCTGCCACGGGGTGGACGCCGAGGGCTCGGCCCGGGCCCCCAACCTGCAGGGCGTCGGTGCCGCCACCGTCGACTTCTGGCTGTCCACGGGGCGGATGCCCCTCGCCTTCCCCACCGCCCAGGCCGTGATCAAGCAGCCTCGCTTCGACCGCACCCAGATCCGCGACATCGTGAAGTACGTCACCTCCCTGAGCCCCGGGGGCCCCGGGATCCCCAACGTGGACTTCAAGAACGCCAACATGGGGGCCGGCTTCTCCCTCTTCGTCACCAACTGCGCTGGCTGCCACGCCGTCACGGGGGTGGGGGACGCCCTTTCCAACGGCCTCTACGCCCCCTCCCTCTACGGGGGGCCGACGGGCCTGCTCAAGTCCGACGGGGGCCAGGGGCCGGTGACGCCCCGGGAGGTGCTGGAGGCCATGAGGACCGGCCCCGGGAACATGCCCCGGTTCAGCCCCCTCCAGCTCGACCAGGAGCAGGCCACCGACATCGCCTACTACGTGACCAAGGGAGGCATCCAGCACCCCTACGACAAGGGAGGGGACGGGCTAGCCCACGTCGGGCCCATCACCGAGGGCTTCGTGGCCATATTCGGCGGGCTGGGGGCCATGCTGGGCCTCCTCTGGTGGATCGGCGACAGGGCCAAGGCATGACGGCGGAGACGGGAAGATGAGCGAGCACACCCGCCACCCGGTCCAGGCCCAGGAGCCCGACCTCCCCCCCTTCCCGGAGGACGACCCCCGCCTGCTGCCGGGCGTACGCCACCCCTGGCAGGCCGAGGTGCTGGTAGGGGTCCTGTTCTCCCTGAGCTTCCTTTCCACCGTGGCCCTCGCCACCACGTACTCGGTGGGGGGCCAGCCCCAGCTGGAGGGCGGCTTCCTGGGCTTCGCCCTGGCCTGCCTGGGGGCGGGGATGATCTCGTGGGGCAAGTACCTGATGCCGAGGGGGCCCTTCGTCGAGGACCGGGAGTACGAAGGGCGGGAGGACCTGGAGAGCAACCCCGAGGACCGGCGCAGCTTCATCGGCTCCTTCGGGCGGGGGGCGGTCATCGTGGGCCGCCGACCCTTCCTCCTGGGCCTCCTCGGCATGGCCGGGGCCGCCTTCAGCGCCGTCTTGATCTTCCCCCTCCGGTCCCTCGGCCCCCAGCCCAAGCTGACCCTGTTCAAGACCAACTGGGGCAAGGGGACCCTGGTGGTGAGAGAGGACGGGAGCCCGGTGAACGTGGCCGACATGGACGTGGGCTCCTACATGACGGTGTTCCCGGCGGGGTTCGAGACCGATCCCAACGCTCAGGCCATAGACCAGGTGATCCTCATCCACGTGGCTGCCGAGCCCCTGCCCACCAGGCAGGGCCCGGCCAGCTGGACCCCCGACGGCTACTTCGCCTTCTCCAAGGTCTGCACTCATGCCGGCTGCCCGGTCTCCCTGTATGAAGCGCAGACCCAGCAGCTGCTCTGCCCCTGCCACCAGTCCCTCTTCGACATCCTGATCGGGGCCTTCCCGATCTTCGGCCCGGCACCGAGGCCGCTCCCGCAACTGGCTCTCATGGTCGACAGCAAGGGCAACCTGCGCTCCCAGCACGGCTTCCTGGAGCCCATCGGCCCCGGCTTCTGGGAGAGGGGCGCCTACCCCAAGGGTGGTTACCGGTCATGATGCCCGAGCAGATGCTCCAGCAGGGCGGGCGCCTGGCCCGCTGGGGGGACGACCGCCTGGGCGCCGCCCACTGGGTGTCCAAGGCGCTCAACAAGATCTTCCCCGACCACTGGACCTTCATGATGGGGGAGGTCGCCCTCTACTCCTTCATCATCCTGATCCTGACCGGGATCTACCTGACCTTCTACTTCAACCCCTCCCTCAGCACCCACATCTACAACGGGCCCTACAAGCCGCTCGACGGCCAGGTCGTGACCGACGCCTACGCCTCGACGGTCAACATGAGCCTCTACGTGCGGGCGGCCCTCGTCATCCGCCAGATGCACCACTGGGCGGCGGACATCTTCATTGCCGCCATCGTCGTGCACATGGCCCGCATCTTCTTCACCGGCGCCTTCCGCCGGCCCCGGGAGATCAACTGGGTCATCGGGGTGCTGCTCCTCTTCACGTCTCTCATCAACGGGTACATCGGCTACTCGCTCCCTGACGACCTCATCTCGGGCACCGGGGTGCGGATCATGTTCTCGGTCATCGAGGCCATCCCGGTCGTCGGCTCCTACCTCGCCTTCTTCATCTTCGGGGGCAACTACCCGGGCACGGTCTGGGACGGGCGGCTCTACGTGGTCCACATCCTCCTCCTGCCCGGCGTCATCGCCGGCCTCCTGGGGGCCCACCTGGCCCTCATCTGGCACCAGAAGCACACCCAGTGGCCAGGGAAGGGGGCCACCGAGCGCAACGTCGTGGGCTCGCCGGTCTGGCCCATCTTCGCCTTCAAGAGCGTGGGCCTCCAGCTGATGGTGTGGGGGGTGATAGCCGCCCTGGGCGGGCTGGCCCAGATCAACCCCATCTGGCTCTACGGGCCCTACATCCCCTACAAGGTCCCCTACCTGGTGCAGCCCGACTGGTACATGGGTTGGCTCGACGGCGCCTTGCGGCTCATGCCCTCGTGGGAAGTGAACATGCAGGGCCACATGATCCCCAACCTGTTCTTCCCCGCCATCTTCCTCCCCGGCATCACGGTGCCCTTCCTCATGGCCTGGCCGTGGCTGGAGGCCAAGTTCACCAAGGACAACCTCCGCAGCCATCATCTCCTGGAGCGGCCACGGGACCGGCCGGTCCGCACCGCCATAGGGGTGGCCGTGTTCACCTTCTATGCGGTCCTGCTGCTGGGCAGCGCCACCGACCTGCTGGCCAACTTCTTCTCGGTCTCGCTCAACGCCGTCCTGTGGTCGCTGCGCATGATCCTGGTGTTCGCACCCATCGCCACCGGTTACCTGGCCTGGTGGCTGTGCAAGGAGGCGCAGCGCATCCCGGTGGCGGGCCGCCGTCCCCGGGCCAGCATTATCATGCGCAGCGCCAGCGGCGGGTACGTCCTGCGGGAGTCCGACCCGCGTCCGGGGGACGAGCACATAGAGCTGGAGCCGATGCCGGTTCCGAGGGCCGACCTCTCCCGGGGGGTGGGCCGCCAGGTGATCAGGGTGGGCGGGGACGGGTCCCCGGCCCTCTCCGAGTCCGGGGTGCTGCAGGCCCCCCGCCAGCCCGCACCCCGGCCCTCTCTTCGGGACCTGCTTCGTCCCGGGGGCAACGGGGGCCTTGGCGGGCTGCGCTCCCGGCGGCCCCGGAACGGCGGTGCCGACGGCGGCCCGGGAGGCGGGTCCGGGGACGGCGGCCCACCCGGGGGTGGAGCGGGCGGCCCGGCGGCTGGCGGCTAGCCGGCCCGGGAGCTGCCGGCCGTGGCGGAGGTGGCCGGTCGGGGCCCACTGGCCCGGCGGGTGGGGTCATGGGTGGTGTGGTGGGCCGTGCTCATGGCGCTGTGGGTGCTGCTCGACGACTCCATTGCCCTGGCCGAGCTCCTGGCCGGGGCGGGCGCCTCCGCCCTGGGGGCCTTCCTGGCCGAGCTGGTCCAGTACCAGGTGGGCTCGCGCTTCCGCCCCCGCATCGAGTGGGTGGCCCCCGCCCTGGGCCTGCCGGTGCAGGTGGCCAGGGACACCGTCCTGCTCCTAGGCGTACTGTGGCGCCGGCTGGCGCGGGGGGAGCAGCCCCCCAGCGGGTTCCGGGAGGTGCCGACACCGTGGGGGCAGGACTCGGCCGAAGGAGCTAGCAGGAGGGTGCTCATCGTGATGGGGCGGTCGGCGCCTCCGGGAACGTTCGTGCTCGGTATCGACCGGGAGCGGGAGGTGGCGGTGGTCCACCACCTGGTTGTCAGGGGGGAGAGGGCGGACCGGAGCGGGGCGGGATGACCGGGTTCGTCGCCGCCTCCATCGCCATGCTGGCCTGCACCCTCCCCCTCGGTGCGGTCCTGTGGCGGGGCAAGCTGATCGAGGCGGTGATGGCCCTACAGGTGGTGGGGGCCGTCGTGGTGATGGTCCTCATCATGCTGTCGGAGGGCTTCGGCCGCCCGGGCGAGTTCGAGCTGGCCGTGGTGGTGGCCGTCTTGCTGCTGGGGAGCGGCCTGGTCTTCCTGCGCGCCCTGGAGCGTTGGCTTTGAGCGGGGGCGGGTGAGGGGAGGAAGTGACGGTGCTCGTCAAGGACGTGGTGGCTGACGCCCTCCTGGCCCTGGCCGTGGTGGTGGTGCTGGGCTCCACCCTTGGGGTGGCGGTGATGGAGGACGCCTACCAGAAGCTGCACTACGTGGGCCTGGCCACGCTGGTGGCACCGGTGCTGGTGGCCCTGGCCGTGCTGGTGCAAAAGGGGTACTCGGAGAACACCACCGAGACGTGGCTGGCGCTGCTCTTCGTGGTGCTGTCGGGCCCCGTCCTCACCCATGCCACGGCCCGGGCCGCCGCCATCCGGGAGCGGGGCAACTGGCGCCTCCTGGCCGGCGAGGGTGATCCCGGTCCCGAGGAGACCGGGTAGCCGGGCCGTGCCCACCCAGCGGCGGGACCAGGCGAGCCGGCGGTGACTCCTCCGGGCACGACCGCCCTGCAGGCGGCCATACTGGTGCTGGTCGCCGCCGGCGCCACGGCGGTGGTCCTCATGCGCCAGCCCTCCCGCCAGGTCGTGCTGCTCAGCGTGTACGGGCTGCTGCTGGCGGTGCTGTTCTTCGCCTTCCAGGCGCCGGACGTGGCCCTCTCCCAGCTGACGGTAGGGGCGGTGATCCTGCCGATCCTGTTCCTCCTCACCCTGGCCAAGGTGAGGAGGCAAGAGGAGTGACCCCGGGGGTGCGCCGCGGGGTCTTCCTGGCCGGTATGGCAGCCGTCCTGGCCTTCTTCCTGTGGGGGCTGGTGGGCCTGCCCGGGTTCGGCCACTACCCGGGGCCCTACGGCGACGTGCTCAACGCCATAGGGATACGCCAGACCCACGCCACCGACATCGTGTCGGCGGTGAACTTCGACTACCGCGCCATGGACACCCTGGGGGAGGAGTTCATCCTGTTCGCGGCGGCCACGGGCATGGGCGTGGTCCTGCGCCACCTGCGGGAGGAGAGGGAGCGTTCCGCCGTGGACGAAGCCAGGGATCGCACCGACCCCGGCACCAGCGAGGCCGTGCGGGTGGCGGCCATCACCTTCACCGGCCCCACGGTCGTGGTCGGCTGGTACATCGTGTCTCACGGCCAGGTGAGCCCCGGAGGCGGGTTCCAGGGCGGGGTGATCCTGGCCACGGCCTTCGCCATGATCTACCTGGCAGGCGAGTTCCTGGCCCTGAAGAGGATCAGCCCCGTCCCCCTCGCCGACGCGGTGGAGGCGGTGGGGGCGGCCAGCTTCGCCATCATCGGCATCTCCGCCCTGGGGGTGGGGGCGGCCTTCCTGGCCAACGTCCTGCCCCTGGGGCACATGCCGGGGGAGGTGGACTCGGCGGGGACCATCGCCCTCATCAGCTTCTTCGTGGGCATCGAGGTGACGGCGGCCTTCGTCGTGGTGGCCAGCGAGTTCCTGGAGCAGACCCTGATCGTCCGGAGGCATTGATGCAGATCTTCCCCTTCATCGTCGTGGCCTGGATCCTGGCCGTGGGCCTGTACGGGATAGTCACCAGCCGCCACCTCGTCCACCTCATCATCTGCCTGGCCGTGGTCCAGTCCTCCACCTACGTGCTGCTGCTGGGCGTGGGCTACAAGGCGGGGGCGGCGGCCCCCTTCTTCTCCGACATCCCTCGGTCCACACCGGCCGTGGACCCCGTCGTGCAGGCCCTGGCCCTCACCGACGTGGTGGTGGAGGCGGCGGTGTCGGCCCTGCTGCTGGCCCTGGCCGTGCAGGCCCACAAGCGCTTCGGCACCCTGGACCCAGAGGACCTCCGCCAGCTCCAGGGCTGAGCCGCTCCTCTCCTCGCCGGCGTGCGCACCCTCCTCCCTCTGGCCGTGGCCGTCCCCCTCCTGGTGGCGGCCGGGCTGTCGGCCGCCAGCGCCGCGTTCCAGCGCCGTAACCGCTGGGCCCTGGACGGGCTGGCCATCCTCACCGCGGCGGCGGTCACGGCCATGCTCATGGCCCTCACGGTGGGGGCGGGCAGCGCCCAGGTGTACTGGTTCGGCGGCTTCCGGCCCGCCCACGGGGTGGCGCTCGGGATTGACTTCGTAGCCAGCCCTCTGAGCGCGGGGCTGGCTGCCTTCGCCGGCCTCCTCGTGACGGCGGCGATGGTCTTCTCGTGGCGTTACTTCGAGCGGGTGTCCACCTTCTACCACGCCCTCATGCTGGTCTTCCTGGCCGGCATGGCCGGGTTCTGCCTCACCGGCGACGTGTTCGACCTGTTCGTCTTCTTCGAGGTGATGGGGGTGGCCGCCTATGCCCTCACGGCCTACCGGACCGAGGAGCGGGGGCCCCTCCAGGGGGCCCTCAACTTCGCCATCACCAACAGCGTGGGGGCCTACCTGTCCCTGGCCGGCATCGCCTTGGTCTATGGCCGGACCGGGGCCCTCAACATGGCCCAGGTAGGCCGGGCCCTGGCCGGCCACCGCCCCGACGGGCTGGTGGTGGTGTCCTTCGTGCTCATAGTCGTGGGCCTCCTCGTCAAGGCCTCCATCGTCCCCTTCCACTTCTGGACCGCCGACGCCGAGGCGGTGGCCCCGAGCCCGGTGTGCGTGCTGTTCTCCGGCGCCATGGTTGAGCTGGGCCTGTACGGGGTGGCCAGGGTGTACTGGTCGATGTTCGGCTCCGCCCTGGGTCACCGGGGAGCCATCAGCTCCACCCTCCTGGCCCTGGGGGCAGCCACGGCCGTGGTGGGGGCCCTGTTCTGCTTCCGGCAGCGCCACCTGAAGCGGATCCTCGCCTTCTCCACCATCAGCCACGCCGGCATGTTCCTGATGGGTGTGGCCCTGCTCACCCCCCTGGGCCTGGCCGGGGCGGCCATCTACGTGGTGGGCCACGGCCTGGTGAAGGGGGCTCTCTTCCTCTGCACCGGGATCGTGCTGCATCGCCTGAGATCGATCAACGAGACCTGGCTGCACGGGCGGGGCCGGCGCCTGCCGGTCACCGGGGCGGTGTACATCCTGGCCGGCCTGGGCCTGGCCGACCTACCGCCCTTCGCCACCTACCTGGGCAAGGGCTACATCGAGGAGAGCGGTTACAGCCACGGGATGGCCTGGGTCACCGCCGTGCTCATCATCACGTCCATCCTGGTCGGGGGGGCCGTGCTGCGGGCCGGGGGAGGGGTCTTCTGGGGCCTGGGGGACGCCCCGTCCGAGGACCCCCGCATGGCGGCCGAGGCCTCCGAGGAGCACTCCGAGACCGAGGAGGGCCGGGGCCGGACGCCCCTTTCTATGGTCCTGCCCCCCCTCGTCCTGGTAGCCCTGGCGGTGGCCGTGGGCCTGCTGCCCCACCTGGGCTCGGTGGTGCAGGCGGCGGCGGTCCGGTTCCAGGACCAGGGGGCGTACAACGCCACCGTCCTCTCCGGGGCCCGGGTGCTGCACGCCCAGGCACCTCAGCCCCCCGAGCCCACGGGCATCACCATCGCCGACGTCGCCACCGGGGTGGGGTCGGCGGCCGGGGCGGCCGTGCTGGCGCTCGTCTCTCTCTACTGGCGGCGCCTGCCGTTGCTGCGGAGGGGGCTCGAACCCGGTCTGGGCCTGGTAGGCCCGATCCGGCGCTTCCAGAGCGGGGTGGTCACCGACTACGTGACCTGGATCGTGCTGGGCCTGGCCGTCATAGGAGGAGCACTGGCCCTGTCGATCAGGTAGGAGCGGGCTGCTTCGCCCCGGCCCTCAGGCCCCTGGCCCCGTCGTGGGGCTAGACGACCCCGCCCCGCCGGCTCTCGGCGATCACGCCCACGAACGAGATGATGGCCACCACCCCTCCTATGACCGCCAGCCAGGGGCCGAAGGCCAAGGCGAGGGCCACGAAACCCATGGACACGCCCACGGTGAGGGGCCACACGCTCCGGTCGGGGAAGGAGTTCACGGTGCCCGCCCCCTCCTCCAGGGTGGCGGCAGGGCGGTCCTCGGGCCGAGGCCGCATGCGCCGGGACCACCAGAACAGGTAGCTGCCGGGCAGGAGGCCCAGGCACACCGTGAACAGCAGGAGGAGGGAGCCCCCGTCCTCGTAACTGCTGAACCAGTAGACGCCCAGGACGATGGCGAAGAAGGCGGCGGTGCCGAGGAAGAGGAGAGCCTCGCTGCGAAACCCACCGGTCCCCTTGGAGGTCCCCACCGCCTTGGCCATGAGGCTCCTCATGCTCACCGCACGGTCACCCCCGTGGGACCGGCCACGTCCACCCGGGCCGGCTCGCCGTGGTTCATGTCCCAGGTGGGACGCTCGGAGCGGATGGGGGGAAGGAAGTGGAAGTTGTGGTGCGGTGGGGGCGAGCTGGTGGCCCACTCCAGGGCGTGCCCGTCCCAGGGGTTGTCACCGGCGGGTATGGGGCGCCGCCAGGAGATCCACTGGTTGACGAGGAAGAACAGGAAGGAGACCCCGATCAGGTACGCCCCGGCGCTGGACAGGACGTTGAGGGTGGTCCAGTGGTCCGCCGGGGTGTAGGTGGCGATGCGCCGGGCCATGCCGTAGAGGCCCAGCACGTACTGGGGCATGGTCTGGAGGATGAAGCCGATGATCAGCAGCACGCAGTGGATCTGGCCCAGGCGGCTGCGCAGCATCCGGCCCGTGAACTTGGGGTACCAGTAGTAGTAGCCAGCGAAGCCGCCCAGCACGGCAGTGCCTATCAGCACCTCGTGGAAGTGGGCCACCACGTAGTAGGTGTCGTGCACGAAGAAGTCGATGGGGGGGGAGGCGAGGAGCACCCCGGAGAGGCCGCCCAGGAGGAACACGAACAGGAACCCGATGGCGAACATCATCGGGGTCTCCAGGGTGATCTGGCCCTTCCACATGGAGCCGATCCAGGCGAAGAACTTGATCCCCGTGGGCACGGCGATCAGGTAGGACATGCCCGAGAAGAAGGGGAGCAGCACCACGCCGGTGGTGAACATGTGGTGGGCCCACACGCTGGTGGACAGGCCGGCTATGGCCAGGGTGGCAAAGACCAGCCCCTTGTAGCCGAAGACGGGCTTGCGGGAGAAGACCGGCAGTATCTCGGTCACGATCCCGAAGTACGGCAGGGCCAGGATGTAGACCTCGGGGTGCCCGAAGTACCAGAACAGGTGCTGCCAGAGGATAGGAACACCGCCGCCCGACACCGTGAAGAAGTGGGCGCCGAAGTGCCTGTCGCAGTACAGCATGACCAGGGCGCTGGTGAGGACCGGGAAGGCGATCAGGATCAGGATGGCCGTCACCAGCATGTTCCAGGTGAAGATGGGCATCCGGAACATGGTCATGCCGGGGGCCCGCAGGTAGAAGATGGTCGTGACGAGGTTCACCCCGGTGAAGATGGCCGAGAACCCCGTGAGTATCAGGGCGGCGATCCACAGGTCGGGGCCAGCCCCGGGGCTGTTGGTGGCACTCGACAGGGGGGCATAGGCCACCCAGCCGAACTCGGCCGCCCCGCCCTGGACGAAGAAGCCCGAGATCATGATGACCCCGCCCGCGGCGTAGAGCCAGTAGGAGAGGAGGTTGAGGCGGGGGAACGCCATGTCCGGCGCCCCGATCTGGAGGGGGATGATCAGGTTGGCGAAGCCGCCGAAGGCGAAGGGACCGGCGAAGAGGTACATCATCAAGCTGCCGTGCATGGTGAACAGCTCGTTGTACGTCGCCTGGTCGAAGAAGCCGGTGTCGGGCTGGATCAGCTGGGTGCGGATCATCATGGCCATGAGGCCGGCCATGAAGAAGAACACCATGGAGGTGTACAGGTAGCTCTTGCCGATCGACTTGTGGTCGGTGCTGGTGAACCACTTGAGGAGCCCGGGAGGTAGCTCCTCCTCCTCCTCGTGCACGGGGAGATGAAGGGCGGCGGCTTCGTCGAGGAGGGTCATCCTTCGGGCAGGCCCTTTCCGGTCGTGTTGGTGGGTATCGACTTGCCACCGCTGGCCACCCAGTGGTGGTAGGCGGACTGGGAGACCACCTTCACCCAGAACAGCATCTCAGTGTGGTACAGCCCGCAGAACTGTGTGCAGCGGCCGGGGAAGAACCCCGTCCTGGTGGGGGTGAAGTCGAACTGGTTGGTCACCCCGGGCTGGGCGTAGCGGCTGAACTCGAAGGCGGGCACGTAGAAGCCGTGCACCACGTCGTTGGAGACCAGGTTGATGTGGGCGGTCTTGTTGACAGGCAGCACCATGATCGGGTACTCGACCGGGCTGGCCAGGGCCTGCTCCCCCTGGTTGGCCTGGCTGGGCGAAGGGGTGGGGGCCCGCTTGGGCAGGACCTGGATGACCTTGCCCCCACCGACCGGGTAGTTGAACTGCCATCCCCACTGGAAGGCAGACACGTCCACGGTGACGTTGGGGTGCCTCACGACCTGGTCGGCGGCGTCCTCGGCGATCACGGTGTAGACGAAGATGCCGATCACCATGAGGATGGGGGTGATGGTGTAGACCGCCTCCCATTTGATGTTGTAGCGGGTCTGCTTGGGCAGCTCGCCCGTCTCGGCCTGGCGCTTGGTCCGGCGGTAGCGCAGCAGGCACCAGATGATGAGGCCCCACACGATGCCCCCCACCACCATGGCCGCGATGGTGAGACCCTGGTAGAGGCTGTAGGCGTCCTGCTCCTGCTTGGTGATGGGCGTGTAGGTCCCGAAGGTGGGGAGGTTGCAGCCCCCCAGCACCAGGGCAGCGACCAGGGCCAGCAGGGCCATGCCGAGGAGCCGGGCCCGCCGGCCCGAGCCGGGGGTGGGGGCCGGGCCCGCCGGCGGTTGCGGCTGGTCGCTGGTCATCGGGGGCGAATCTAGCCAAGTCTCAGGAGAGATTCGAAGTCGGCGGCCGTCACCTTCGGGCCACCGCCAGCCCATCAGCCGTGGCGGCGTTGCCTCCTCCGCCCCACCATCCCGCCCAACCGGCGGGCCCCCTTGGTGAGGAGGCGGTCGGTGCCCTCCAGCGCCCCCTCCCGGGCCTTGCCCGCGGCCCGGCCCGCGGCCCGGGCCACCCGCTCCGGGCTCCCCCCGCTCCTCCCCTGGGGTGTGGGCCGGCCACCCCCGGGAAGGGGCCGCCCGGCCCCCGGCTCCTCGCCGGGCCGGTCGTCTGCGTCCCAGGCGGAGGACGCCGGGAGAGGGGGGAGGCCGAGGCTCGCAACGGCCGGGGAGCCCGGGTGCCGTCCTGCCGGACGGGCCGCCACGGCCACCGGCCGGCGTCCCGTCTCCCGGAGGGCCAGGTACCCGAGCCCCGCCGCTGCCGCCTCGGCCACCAGGACCCCCCCCAGGCCGAGATGGTGCATGACAGCCAGGGGGGAGAGGGCTGTGGCCAGGGCCAGGGCAGGGTCGAGCAGCCGGTGGCTCCGGAAGGAAAGCGCCCGCAAGGCGCCGAGGGGTCCCCGGGTGGAGGCGGCCAGGATGGCCAAGGCACCGGCAACGGCGACCAGGACCCACTCCATGGGACCGGTCAGGTGCACGGCCACCTCGGCGATCAGGAAGGCCAGGGCGTACTCGGCTGCCTGGTGCAGGCCGACCCGGAGGCGCCCGCTGCCCCCCCGCCGGCTGTCAGCTGGCCTGGCTACCGGGTGTCTCCCGGGACTCGGTCACCTTGTCGGCGACCTTCTCCGCCACCTTCTCCGCCATCTTTTCCTGCTGGCCCTCCTCGACTCCCTTGCGGAACTCGTGAGACGCCGACCCGAGGGAGCGGGCCAGCTTGGGCAGCTGGCTGCCCCCGAAGAGGAGGACGATGACGCCGATGACGATCAAGATGTCGTAGCCTTCGAGCAAGCCCAAGAGCATGGGCAACTCCTTCTTCGCCAAGGATGCTGCTCCTAGGCTAGATGTTCCGGCGCAGGTTCGCGAGCGCGCCCTGCCGCAGCCCTCATCCAGGGGGTGGGCCGCCGGTGGGAGGCGGCCACCGAACGGTGGGTAGTCTCCAGTCGTGGGTGCCCTGGAGGAGGTCAAGGCCGAGCTGGCCCGGGTCCTCCCCCCTGACGCCGTGGTCACCGACCCGGCTGAGCTGGCCACCTACAGCTGTGACGGGCTGGCGGGCTACCGCACCACCCCGGGGCTCGTGGTCCTGCCCACCTCCACCGAAGGGGTGGCATCGGCGGTGAGGGCCTGCTCGGCGCGGGGAGTCCCCTTCGTGGCCAGGGGCTCGGGGACCGGGCTGTCCGGGGGGGCGCTCCCCCATGCCGAGGGTGTCCTCATCGTCTTGTCCCGCATGAGGCGCATCCTGGAGGTGGACCCCGTCAACCAGCGCATGGTGGTGGAGCCCGGGGTGACCAACCTGGCCATGTCCAAGGCGGTGGCCGCCCACCACCTCTACTATGCCCCCGACCCCTCGAGCCAGGTGGTCTGCTCGGTGGGCGGGAACGTGGCGGAGAACTCGGGAGGGGCCCACTGCCTCAAGTACGGTTTCACCACCCACCACGTGCTCGGCCTGGAGGTGGTGCTGCCCGACGGCAGCGTGGTCGAGCTGGGAGGCCGGACGCTGGATCCTCCCGGCTACGACCTGCGGGGGGTGTTCGTGGGCTCCGAGGGCACGCTGGGCATCGCCACCCGGGTGACGGTGCGGCTCCTCCGCCTTCCCGAGGCGGTGGCCACCCTGGTTGCCGACTTCCCCGATCCCAGCACGGCGGGCGAGGCGGTGAGCGGGATCATCGCCTCGGGCATCGTCCCCGCCGCCGTCGAGATGCTGGACAACCTGGCCATCCAGGCCTGCGAGGCGGCTACCGGCGCCGGCTATTCCCTGGATGCGGGAGCCGCCCTGGTGGTGGAGCTGGACGGGCCCAGGGAGGAGTGCCTGGGACGCTTCGGTGAGGTGGAGGCCATCTGCCGGGGGGCGGGGGCCACCAGGGTGAGGGTGGCCGGTAGCGAGGACGAGAGGGCCCTCATTTGGAAGGGCCGCAAGGCCGCCTTCGCCGCCATGGGGCGGCTGAGCCCGGGCTACTTCGTGCAGGACGGGGTCATACCGCGCACCGCCCTGGGCCCGGTGCTGGCCCGCATCGCCCACCTGGCGTCGGAGGCGGGCCTGCGGGTGGCCAACGTGTTCCACGCCGGTGACGGCAACCTCCACCCCCTCGTGCTCTATGACCCTGACCGGCCCGGCGAGCCGGAGCGGGCCGAGGAGCTCGCCACCAGGATCGTGGAGCTGTGCGTCGATGCGGGTGGCTCCATCACCGGCGAGCACGGCGTGGGGGTGGACAAGGCCTGCTCCATGCCCAAGATGTTCTCCGAGGACGACCTGGCCGTGATGGCCCGGGTGCGGGCCGCCTTCGACCCGGCGGGCATCTGCAACCCCGGCAAGGTGTTCCCCACCCCCCGCCTGTGCGGGGAGGTCATCGGCCCCTATCGGCCCCATCCCCTGGAGCTGGCCGGGGTGGCGGAACGGTGGTAAGGGGGGGCGGGGCGGTCCAGGTCGTCCGGCCTGCCGACCTGGCCCAGGCCCATGAAGCCATGGCCTCCTCGACCGCAGCCGGCCAGCTGGTGTCCATACGGGCAGGGGGCACCAAGCAGGACTGGGGTCCCCCGCTGGCCCCAGCCCCCGATCTCGTCGTGGACACGACCGGCCTGGATGCCCTGGTGGCCCACAACGCCGGCGACCTGACGGCCGTGGTGGGTGCCGGCATGGCCTTGAGCCGTCTGCAGGAGCGGCTGGCGGGCGCCGGACAATGGCTGGCTCTGGACCCTCCCAGCCAGCCGCGGGGGGCCACGGTGGGGGGCCTGCTGGCGACGGGCGAGGCCGGCCCCCGCCGCCATCGCTACGGGTCGCTGCGGGACCTGGTCATCGGGGTTACCATGGTCCTTCCCGACGGCACCGTGGCCCGCTCCGGCGGCCAGGTCATAAAGAACGTGGCCGGCTACGACCTGGCCAAGCTCCTGTGCGGGTCCCAGGGCACCCTGGCCCTGGTCACCGAGGTCTCATTGCGCCTCCACCCCCTGGACGC
The DNA here is from genome assembly GCA_021325455.1 of Actinomycetota bacterium. Taxonomy (GTDB): domain Bacteria; phylum Actinomycetota; class Acidimicrobiia; order Acidimicrobiales; family JAJPHD01; genus JAJPHD01. The sequence goes on along the minus strand of JAJPHD010000026.1, from coordinate 93,452 downwards.
CCACAGTGCCACGGTGCGGATCCCCGCCACCCCGACGGAGGCCACCCCGCTTGTCGTGGGCCTCCTGGCCGCCCCGGTCGTGGCCAGCGCCCTGGACTGGGCCGGCGGCGCCCTGTGGGTGAGGATCGAGGGGTCGGCGGGCGGCGTACGGTCGCAGGTGGAGGAAGTGAGGTCCCTGGCTGCCGAGGGCTCGGCACCATCTGCGGTCCTGGAGGGGGAGGAGGAGGCCCGGGCCTGGGAGGAGCTGGCCCGGATCGAGGCCGGTGAGGAGGGTGACACCCTGGCCGTGGCCACCTCGCTCCCCAGCCAGCTGGCCGAGGTGGCCGAGGCGTCGGACCGGGCCGCCGGCGAGGTGGGCGTGGCAGCCGACCTGGTCAGCCGGGCGGGCCTCGGCCTGCACACCGCCCGCCTGCGGGCCGAGGACCTGGGGGCGCATGCGGGCTTCATCTCCGCCTGGCGCCGTGCCGTCCAGCGCCTGGGGGGCACGGTGGTGGTCCGCCGCCATCCGCCGGGCCTGGAGGAGGTGGCCGACCTGCTCGGGCCCCCGCCCTCGGCCGTCGAGGTCATGGGCCGGGTCAAGGACCAGATGGACCCCGGTCACCGCCTGGGCCGGGGCCGGTTCTCCCCCTGGTGGCTATGACGGGGATGAGCGAAAGAGGACCCGTGCCCGAGGCCCCGGTTGCCCACTCACCCGCCGGCACAGGCCATGGGGCCTTCGACGGCCACCACCCCCCCTCCCGCCGGCGCGTGGAGGAGTGCGTGCACTGCGGGTTCTGCCTGCCCGCCTGCCCCACCTATGGGCTGTGGGGGGAGGAGATGGACTCCCCCCGGGGCCGGATACTCCTCATGAAGGAGGCCCTGGAGGGCCACATAGCCCTCGACGACGTCTTCGTCCGCCATATGGATGCCTGCCTGGGCTGCATGGCCTGCATGTCGGCCTGCCCATCAGGGGTTCGCTACGACGAGCTCATAGAGGCCACCCGGGCCCAGATCGAGCGCCTCCACCGCCGGGGCCCGCTGGAGAGGGCCTATCGGGAGGCGCTGTTCGCCGTCTTCCCCCATCCGGGCCGGGTGCGGGTGGCGGCCGTGGCGGCATGGGCGTACCAGCGGTCAGGGCTGGCGGGGGCCCTGCACGCCAGGAGGTGGCCCGACCGGCTGCCGGGCCGGATGGGGAGGTGGCGGGAGGCCCTGCGGGCCCTCGACGGCCTGATGCCCCCGGTCTCCCTCGGGGCCGTGGCTCGGCCCCTCCCCAGGCAGGTGGGCCCGCACGGCGCGCCCCGCCGTCGGGTGGGGCTGGTCGCCGGCTGCATCCAGCGGGGGTTCTTCGCCCAGGTCAACTGGGCGACGGTGCGGGTGCTGGTGGCCGAAGGCTGCGAGGTGGTGGTCCCTCGCCCCCAGGGATGCTGCGGAGCTCTCATGGTCCATGCGGGGCGGGAGGCCTCGGCCCTGCGCTCGGCCCGGGCCCTGGTCGATGCCTTCGAGGGGTGGGAGTTGGACGACGTCGTGGTGAACGCCGCCGGTTGCGGCTCCACCCTCAAGGACTACGGGCGGCTGCTGGCCGATGACCCCGGGTATGCGGGGCGGGCGTCAGGGCTGGCCGGGAAGGCCCGCGACGTGACCGAGGTGCTGGCCGGCTTGGAACCGAGGGCCCGGCGCCATCCCGTGCGGGCCCGGGTCGCCTACCACGATGCCTGCCACCTCTCCCATGCCCAGGGGGTCCGGTCCCAGCCCCGCCAGGTTCTGGCCTCGGTCCCGGGGCTGGAGGTGGTGGAGCTGGGGGACGACCAGTGCTGCGGCTCGGCAGGGATCTACAACCTGGTGCAGCCGGAGGCCGGTGAGGAGCTGGGGCGGCACAAGGCCGACCTGGTCCGAGCCGCCGGGGTGGAGGCGGTGGTCACAGCCAACCCGGGCTGCAACCTGCAGCTCAGGAGGTTCCTCGGCCCCGGGGTGCCCGTCTTCCATCCCGTGGAGGTGCTGGACGCCTCCCTGAGGGGGCGTCCCAGCCTCGCCGGCGCTCAGGGCGTGTAGTCGAAGGGGGCCGTGGCGTCTATCTGGTCGAAGACGGCGTTGCCGGTCGAGGAGGGTTGGTTCTGGGCGGCGGTGATGCCCGTCACGCTGTAGAAGGGCCGGTACTGGGGAGGCTTGGTCCAGTTGCCAACGTAGGCGGCCGGCACCGTCAGGGTTATGAGGCCCTTGGCGGTATACGTGCCCTTCACGTAGTGGGGCCCGTTGGGCGGGGGCGGGCTGTTCGGCCCCGGGGAGGGGTAGGTGAGGAAGAACCCCTGCTTGCCCAGCGGCCCGCCCGAGATAGTCGAGCTCTTGCCGGCATAGAAGATGGGCGTGGTGCTCGTGGCGTCCTTCTCCATGGCCACGTAGGGCACCTGGCCCTGGTCCGAGAAGCTGAGGTAGGCAGGGCGCGTCGGCCATTCCCAGCGGACCAGCCACACCGCATCCGTGTCGCCGTCGGTGGTGAGGGTGGGCGGCACGCTGAGGCTCGACAGGCTGTCCACCTTGATGTGGAAGATGTAGTCGTCGTTGGCATTGGGCCCCGACACGCAGACGTACTGGATCTTGAACTGGGCAGGGGCCGGGTTCTGCAAGCTGTCGCCGGAGAAGTAGGCGTCGGGCGACCCCTTGCCGCACTGGGCCTGGGGCTTGGGCCCCGAGACGGTGGTGCCGTACAGGCCCGTCCCGCCCACCTGCTGGGCGAAGCCGATGGTGGCCGAGGAGGTGCCCCCCACCCCGTCCTGGTTGGCCGAGTCGGCCCAGACCACGGCGGCGGCGCCGCTGGGCTCCACCTGGACCTGGATGAAGTCCAGCAGGCCCCGGTCACCACCGGTCGAGCAGGAGATCCCGAAAGTGCAGATGGAGCCGTAATGGTTGGGGTACTCGGTGACCTTGGTGGTGGCAAAGGCGGGGGAGCTGTTCGGCTTCCCGTTCACCACTGCGTTCAGCGACTCGGCCAGGTAGACGTTCCAGCTGGCGGTGATGCTGCCCGAGCCGCACCCGGCCGTGGAGGAGCAGTCCCCCAGGGTCTTGGTCCCGTACCAGGCCACGTCCACGGCTCCGTCCTTGCCTGCCGCCACCCAGGGGAACACGTTGGTCTCGAGGCCCGACACGTGGCCGCTCACGTCGATGGGCTTGCTCCACGTGGCCCCGCCGTTAGAGGACACGGCGAGGTAGATGGTGCTGGGCCCGTCGATGATCCCCGACGAGTTGACCGGGGCCTGGGCCCAGGTCACATAGATGTTGCCCGCCTTGTCGATGGCCATGGGGGTGAAGTCCTGGCCCACCGTGACCGTGCTCAGCCCCGAGGAGGTGATGGGGGCGTGGAACGCCGTCTCGCTGTAGCAGGGGCCGGTGGAGTTGTAGGGCTTGCACAGCGAGATGCTGGTGGGCGGGATCGGGGTGGGGGTGGCCTGGTCGTAGCCGCCCGGGAAGCGGTCCACGATGACGGCGTTGTCGTTGCCGTTGGCGTCCGAGCCGCCGATGATCTGGCCCTTGTCGTTGGTGTAGCCGCTGTGGACCAGGTAGAGGTCGCCGTTGCTCTGGTTGACCACGGTCCCCCCGATGATCCCGTCCGGCTCGACCTGCTGGTCGGGGAGGGGCTCGAAGACCTGGGCCTGGGCCGCCGCGCCCCCGGCCCAGGTGAGGCCCACGATGTTGGAGCCGGCCTGGCCCAGGCCGCAGTTCACCGTGCACTGGGCCACGTTGTCCACCGTCATGTACTCCCTCCCCGTGGTGAGAGGGTCCTTGTAGGTGGACAGCCAGGGCCGGTCGGTGACCGTCGAGTTGGCCTGGTTGCAGGTGGTGACCCAGGTCTTGCCTTCGTTGGTGGACACCGAGTCGCTCACGTCCGTGAGGCCCTGGAGGTCACTGAAGTAGAGGTTGCCGGCGGTGTCGTTCACGATGTTGCTGTCGCCCCCGCCGGGACAGGTGACGAGCGGCTTGCCGGCGGGGGGCTGGTTCCCGGGCACCAGGTGGAAGCTCTGGCCCCCGTCGTCCGAGCGCCACACGAAGCTCTCGGTGGTGAGGAAGCCGTTGGGCGTGCTCACGTAGATCTCGTGGTAGCCCTGCGCGTTGAGGGTGGGGGAGATGGAGAGGCTGGGCTCCCCCGTAATGCGCTGGGCGTCGACGACGGTCTCGTGGCCGAAGACCGGGGGGCTGGGGGACGAGGTGGTGGTGGAGGTGGCCGCTAGAGAGGTCGACGGCCGGGGGGCGGCGGAGGCTCTCGGTGACCCCAGCTGGGCAGGCACGGCGGCCACCAGCCCCACCCCCAAGGCCATCACCCACGCCCCTGTCAGCCTGCGCCGCAGCGTGATGCGCATCTTGAGACCCCCTGCTTTTTCGCCTCCCGGTTCCCAGGCCCGGGACAGGCGGGGGGAGCATAGCTCAAGGGTCTCGGCCAGGGGCAAGTCCAGGGGGATTGAGGTGGGTGCCGTTCGGGAGGGGCCCAGGACGGCCCGCCTAGGCCTGGCCCAACAGGCGGGCCCGGCAGGCCAGCTGCAGGGCCAGGCGCTGGTCGGGGTCGGAGAGGTCGGTCCCGAGCAGGGCAGTGATCCGGGCCAGGCGGCGGGTGACGGCGTTGCGGTGCAGGTGGAGGGCCCTTGCCGTGCGGACTGTCGAGCCCTGCTCGTCCAGGTAGGTCTTGAGGGTGAGTATGGCTGACTCCGCCCTGGCTCCCCCCAGGGCCTCGAGGGGCCCGAGCTGGTCCCGCACCGCCCGGCGAGCTGTGTCCGATGCGTACCACTCGACGAGGGTGCGCTCTATCCCGAAGGCATCGAAGGCCACCACCGGGGCAGCCCGTCCCGCCGCCCGGGCTGCGGCCAGCACCGCCCTGGCCTCGGTGACCGAAGCCCTTAGCCCGAGCGCCCCATCGTGAGCTCCGCCGACGCCGGCCCGGGCCCCTGCCTGGGGGAAGCGCTCCTCGATGCGCTGCAGCGCCAGGCCTACGCTGCGCATCACCCGGGTGGCGGTTTGCGGATCGGGGGCGCCCAAGGCCATCCGCACCAGCACCACATCCGGGCCCGAGCGGGTGAGGAACCAGTTGCCTCCGCTTGCCTGGCAGGCCTGGAGGGCCACCTGGCCGGCCGCCTCCACCAGCTCGAACCGCCCGATCTCGTCCTCGGTGGCACCAGCTGACAGCTCCAGGTGCACGGCAACGTGCCAGCCGTCCACCGGGATGCCCAGGCGGCGGGCCTCGGCGAGCATCTCCTCCCGCCTGGTCGGGTCGGAGACGAGGAGGGCGCTCACCAGCTCGCCTCGGGAGCGGGTGGGGATCTCCCGCTCCCGCTGGATGGCGGCGAGCCGGCGCGAGGCCGCTCCCGCCGCGGCGTGGAGCACAAGCATGGTGGCCGTGGCCAGGTCACCACCCACGCCGGTGGCGGCGAGGTAACCCTGAGGGTGACCTCCGGCCATGACTGGCACCGCCAGCTCCCCGTCGCCGGGCCACTCGATCCTCACGCCCAGCGCCAGCCCGGCCACACGAGCCAGGTCCCCGGGCCCTGCCCCTTCCGCCTCGGCGCTCTCCAGGGCGGCCAGGGCGGCCCGGGCCCGCTCCAACGCCGCCCCCGGGCCGCCGGCCAGCTCCTTCGCCATGGCCTGGATGAGCCAAGCGAGGTCCGTCCCCTGGGGAACCCATACGAGGGCCAGGTCGCAGCGCCGGGCGATGTCCGAGGCCGTCGTGGGTGGCCGCCAGCGAGAGGGCAGGACGGCGGCCACGGCGCTGGCTCCTCTCGCCCCGGCGCTCCGCAGGGCCATGTCGATCCGGTAGTCGGTGGCCTGGGTCGAGCAGGTTCGGGTCAGGAGCACCAGGGAGGAGGCCTCGCAGCCGGCCAGCTCGTCAAAGCTCTCGGCCAGGCTCACCCTGGTGACCTCCCGGCCGCCGCCCCAGGGGGTGACCCGGGCCAGGCCGGCCAGGGAAGCCGCCCCCACGAGCTCGTCGACTGTGGCCACCCCTGCAGTGTGCCATCTGCACATGAGAGGGCCAACCTTCGTATGATCCGCCCATTCCCGTCTGGGGCAGGAGGGAAGATGATCATGGGGTGAAGGACACTGCCGCCGGGCCCAGAGGAGAGCGGTGCCGGCTGGCGGTCGACATCGGGGGGACCTTCACCGACCTCGTCGCCGTGGTAGGAGAGGGGCGCTCTGCCCGCGTGGCCCGCTCCAAGGCCGACACCACCCCGGGGGGCTTGGAGGACGGCGTCATGGCGGCGTTGAAGGTGGCCGGCCTTCCGGCCAGCACGGTCTCGGTCTTCGTGCACGGGACCACGGTCGTGATCAACGCCATCACGGAGCGCCGGGGGGCCCGGACAGCCCTTGTCACCACCGAGGGCTTCCGTGACCTGCTGGAGATCGGGCGAGCCAACCGCCCCGACCTGTACAACCTGGCCTATCGCAAGCCCCGGCCTCTGGTCCCCCGCCGTCTCTGCTACGAGGTGGCCGAGCGGATCTCCTACCGGGGCCGGGTCCTCCAGCCCCTGGAGGACCGGGCGGTGGAGGAGCTGGTGGAGCCCATCCGGGCAGCGGGCGTCGAGGCGGTGGCGGTGTGCTTCCTCCACTCCTGGGCCAATCCCCGGCACGAGGCCCGGGCCGCGGCCCTTCTCCGGGAGCGCCTCGATGTCCCCGTCCTGGCGTCCCACCAGGTGAGCGGGCAGTGGCGGGAGTACGAGAGGGCCAGCACCACCGTGCTCTCCGCCTACGCCCAACCCGTGGTCTCGACGTACCTGGGCTCCCTGGCCAGGCGCCTGCGGGCCGAGGGAGTGGCGGCCCCCAGCTATGCCATGAGCTCCAACGGAGGGGTGTGCTCGTTCGACAGGGCGAGGGCCAACCCCATCCGTCTGCTCGAGTCGGGACCGGTGGCGGGCGTGGTGGCCTCCGCACAGCTGGGGAAACGGATGGGCGCAGGGGACATCCTGTCCCTCGACATCGGCGGCACGACGGCCAAGACCTCGGCCGTCCTGGGCGGCGGGGTGCGGGTGGAGCGCGGATACCGGATCGAGGCCAGCCCGCTCAGCGCCGGCTACCCGGTGCAGGCCCCGATCGTGGACATAGTCGAGATCGGGGCGGGGGGAGGCTCGGTGGCCTGGGTGGACCCCGCCGCTGGGCTGCACGTCGGCCCTTCCAGCGCCGGGGCCGACCCTGGCCCGGCTTGCTATGGGCGGGGTGGGACCGCCCCAACCCTCACCGACGCCAACCTGCTGACCGGCCGGCTCGATCCCCTCTACTTCCTGGGCGGTGCCATGGGCCTGGACCTGCAGGCGGCTGAGGAGGCCCTGGCCCGTCTGGGTCAGCAGATGGGGGTCGGGGCCGGCGAGGCGGCCCGGGGGGTGCTCAGGGTGGCGGTGGCCCAGATGACCCGGGCCCTCCGCCTCGTGACCCTCCGGCGGGGGCATGACCCCCGGCGCTTCACCCTGGTCGCCCACGGGGGTGCCGGCCCGCTCCACGCTGCCCTGCTCGCCCGGGATCTCGGGATCCCCCGGGTGGCGGTCCCTCCCGGCCCGGGCCACTTCTCGGCCTTCGGCATGCTGGCCGGAGGGCTGCGAGCTGACGCCGTGCGGACCCGGGTGGGGCGGCTGGCGCCGGGGCCCCTCCAGGACCTGATGGCCTCCCTGGACACGGAGGCCCTGGAGGAGCTGGGAGCCGCCGGCACGGGTGCCTCGCTGGAGCGCCACGTCGAGCTGCGCTACCTGGGCCAGGAGCACACGTTGGAGATCCCGCTCCGTCCGGGGGTCGAGGGGGAGGCTCTGGTCAGCGGCCTGCGGGAGGACTTCGACCGCACCTCCCGCCAGGCTTATGCCCTCGAGCTCCCCGGAGTCCCCCTGGAGATGGTGGGAGCGCGGGTGTCGGCGACCGCGCCCGCCGATCCCGTGCCTTGGGGCGCCTCGCGACAGGCGCTCCAGGAAGGGGTCGGTGAGCCGGCCGAGGACAGGCGGGTGGTGGACCTCGACCAGCAAGGCGGCGTGGTCGAGGTGGCCGTGCTGGGGAGATCAGGGCTGGAGCCCGGGAGGGAGCTGCAGGGGCCGTGCATCGTGGAGGAGCCGGCCGCTACCACCCTTGTCCTTCCGGGGCAGCGGGCCTGGGCTGACCCCGACGGCAACCTCATCCTGGAGGAGGCGTGAGGATGGCATGGGAAGCCCCCTCCCCGGACCGGTTCACGGCCGACGTGCTCCGGGAGGCTTTCCTTGCGATCGCCGACGAGATGTTCGTGTCCCTGCAGCGAACCTCGCAGAGCCCGGTCGTCTACGAGGTGCTCGACTTCGCCGTGGGCCTCACGGACGCCCGCGGCGAGCTTGTCTGCCAGGGGAACGGGGTGGCTGGGTTCCTCGGCCCCCTCGGCGAGGTGGTGAGAGAGGCCCTGCAACGGTCCCCCGACCTCCGGCCCGGTGACGTCGTGGCAGCCAACGACCCCTATACGGGTGGGGGGACCCACCTGTCCGACGTGGCCGTGGTGCGCCCCGTGTTCTTCGGAGACCACCTGGTGGGCCTGGCCGCCGCCAAGGGGCATTTCACGGAGGTGGGCGGCAAGGACCCGGGCTCGTGGACCGCTGATTCAACCGAGGTGTTCCAAGAGGGATTGCAACTCCCCTTCGTCCGGGTGGTGAGGGGGGGTGAATGGGACCGGGACCTGTTGGCAGTGATCAGGGCCAACAGCCGACTGCCCGACATGGTCGAAGGTGACCTGCGGGCCCACGTCGCCTGCCTGGAGGTCGCCGAGCGCCGCCTCCTGGAGCTGTGCCGGCGCTACGGCACCGAGGTGGTGACGGGGGCCATGGGCCAGGCCCTGGACCGCGGGGAGCACCTGGCCCGGGTGGCCCTTGGCCGGTTGCGCCCGGGCGTGTTCGAGGCCGAGGACGGGATCGACGACGACGGCCTCGGCCACGGCCCCTTCCCGGTCCGGGTCCGCGTCGAGGTGGACGGGTCAGGCGTCCGCTGCGACTTCTCAGGCAGCCATCCCCAGGTCCCAGGACCGGTCAACTGCTCGAGAAGTGGCCTCGTATCGGGGGTGCGAACGGTCTACAAGGCGCTGACCGACCCGCAAGAGCCGGCCAACGACGGCTGGTTCCGGCCCCTCAGCGTGGTCTGCCCGTCGGGCACGGTGTTCACTGCCGAGCGCCCTGCCGCCGTGGCCGCCTACTTCGAGGCCACGGAGATGGCGACCGACCTGGTCTGGAAGGCCTTGGCCCCCGCCTACCCCGACCTCCTGCCGGCCGGCAGCTTCCTCTCGGTCTGCTCTACCAGCGTGGCCCTCGAGCATCCCGACACCGGGGAGCCCGCCTTGCTGGTCGAGCCCCAGGCGGGTGGTTGGGGGGCAACAGGAACGGCTGACGGCCAGCATGGCCTCGTATCGGTGGGGGACGGGGAGACGTATGTGATCCCGGTGGAGGTGGCCGAGCAGCGCTACGGGATACTGGTCGAGCGGTTCGGCCTGGACGTGGTGGAGGGGGCGGGGGCGGGGCACCACCGGGGCGGACGGGGCCTCCGGCGCGAGTACCGGGTCCTCTCTGACCAGGCCTTGCTCACGGTTGCCTTCGGCCGCCACCGGTTCCCCCCCTGGGGGGTGGCCGGCGGGCGGGCCGGCTCCTGCAACTACGTGGAGGTGGTGCCGGCCGACGGATCGGAGCCAAGGCGCTTCGGGAAGGTGGCCCGCATGGCCCTCCGCCGGGGGGACCTGGTGCGCCTGGTGACCGGGACGGGAGGGGGTTACGGGGATCCCTTGAGCCGCCCGCGGTCCCTTGTTGCCGAAGACCTGGCCGATGGCCTCGTCACCGAGGAGGAGGCTCGTCACGTGTACGGGTGGGACGGATGAGGCTCTCGCTGGACGCATCCACGCTTCCGGCTCTGGCCCTCGGATGCTCGGTGTTCGGCACCGGTGGGGGTGGGGACCCGGCCATCGGGCTTTTGATGGCTCTTCAGGCGGTGGAGGACTTCGGCCCGGTGCCGCTCATGGGACTTGACGAGCTTCCCGCCGAAGGCCTGCTCATGCCGTGCGGCATGATCGGGGCGCCCACCGTCCACATCGAGAAGTTCGAGAACGGGGAGGAGGGCCGTCGCCTGCGGGACGAGGTGGAGAGGCTGTGGGGCCGCCCTGTGGTGGCCCTCATGTGCGCCGAGCTGGGGGGCTCAAACGGGCTGCTGCCCATCGCCTGGAGTGCCCGGATGGGACTGCCTCTGGTGGACGCTGACGGCATGGGGCGGGCTTTCCCCGAGGTGCCCCAGGTCACCATGCACCTGGCCGGCATCTCGCCCAGCCCGGGGGTGATGACCGATGAGAGGGGCAACCTGATCGTGTTCCGACCCCTCGACGGGCGCTGGATGGAGCGCCTGGCCCGGGCAGCGGCGGTGGAGCTGGGCGGCTCGGCCGCCTCGGCCGAGTACTGCCTGACGGTGGCCGAGGCAGCCGGGGCCACGGTGCAGGGTTCCCTCTCCCGGGCCATCGAGGTGGGAAGGGCGGTCCGGGAGGCCGAGCACGACCCCGTCGAGGCGCTGGTGGGTGCGGTGGGAGCCTTCCGCCTGATCGAGGGCAAGGTCTCCGACGTGGAGCGCAGGACCACCAGAGGATTCGTGCGGGGGTCGGTGGTCATCGAGGGACTGGCCGGGGATACCGGCCGGCTCCTGCGCCTGGAGATCCAGAACGAGAACCTGATCGCCCTGGAGGCAGGACGGATGCTGGCCTCGGTACCCGACCTCATATCGGTGGTCGACAGCGAGACGGCCGATGCCATAGCCACCGAGAGGGTCCGCTACGGCCAGCGGGTCACGGTGGTCGCCTTCCCCTGCGACCCGATCTGGCGGAGCCCGTCGGGCTTGGAGATGGTGGGGCCCCGAGCCTTTGGCTATGACATCGACTACGTGCCCGTGGAGGAGCTGGCCGATGCCACCGCTTGATCACCGGATCGGGGTGGATGTCGGAGGGACCAACACCGATGCCGTGGTCCTGGACCGAGACGACACCCTGGTGGCCAAGGCCAAGGTGCCCACCAGCCCGGAGGTGGCCGATGGCATAGGCAGGGCGATCGGAGTAGCCCTCGGTGAGTCGGGGATCGACCGGAGCCGGGTGACCCACCTGATGCTCGGGACGACTCATGCCACCAATGCCGTCCTGGAGCGGCGCAATCTCCAGCGCGTGGCCGTCATCCGGATCGGGAGCCCGGCCACCCATGCCGTGCGCCCGCTGTTCGGCTGGCCCGCCGACCTGCGCCAGGCGGTCTCGGTGGGGGAGGCCATCGTGGGAGGGGGTATCGAGCTGGATGGCCGGGAGCTGGCCCCCTTCGACCACGATGGGGTGGCCCGGTTCCTCGCCCGGGTGGGCGAGCGGGCGGAAGGGGTGGCGATCGCCAGCGTGTTCGCCCCCGTCCTCCCCGACCATGAGCTCATGGCTGAGGAGGTCGTCCGCAAGGAGCTGGGGGATGTGCCCGTGTCCCTCAGCCACCGGGTGGGGTCCATCGGCCTGCTGGAGCGGGAGAACGCCACCGTGCTCAACGCCGCCCTGGGCCGGGTGGCGAGGGACGTCATCGCCGCCCTCGAGCGCTCGCTCTCGGCCCACGGACTCAATCCCGTCACCTACTTCGCCCAGAACGACGGAACGCTCATGGCCTTGGACTATGCCCTGCAGTACCCCGTGTTCACGATCGGCAGCGGGCCGGCCAACAGCATCCGGGGGGCGGCCTTCCTGGCGGGGGTGGACGACGCCCTCGTGGTGGACGTGGGCGGGACGTCTACCGATGTGGGGGTGGTCGCCAACGGCTTTCCCCGGGAGTCCTCCCAGGGCGTGGAGATAGGGGGGATCCGGACCAACTTCCGTATGCCCGACCTCATCACCTTGGCCCTCGGCGGAGGAACGGTCGTGGCCGCCGGGCCTGACGGCCGGGTCCAGGTGGGCCCGCAGAGCGTCGGGTACCGCCTGCAGGAGGAGGCCCTGGTCTTCGGGGGGCGCACCCCCACCCTCACAGACGCTGCCGTGGCCGGGGGGCGGGTGCGGCTGGGCAGCAAGCCGTTGCCCGAGAACCGACGGCGGGTCCTGACTGAGGCCCTGCAGCGGGTGGACTTCATGCTGGCCGATGCTGTCGACAGGATCAAGACGTCCAAGGGCGATCGTCCCCTGATAGCGGTGGGGGGAGGGAGCGTACTGATCCCCGAGCAGATACCGGGTGTGAGCGCGATCACCCGTCCCCACGACTTCGACGTGGCCAATGCCATCGGGGCCGCCATCGCCTCGGTGAGCGGGCAGGTGGACCGGATCTTCCACCTGGGCGCGGGGGGCAGGGAGGCGGCTCTGAGAGAGGCCTGTGAGGACGCTACGGAGCGGGCGGTGGCCGCCGGGGCGGAGCTCGACACCGTGAGCGTGGTCGAGATGGAGGAGGTTCCCCTCGCCTACCTGACCACCCAGGCGGTACGCATCCGGGTCAAGGCCGCAGGCTCGCTCGGAGGGCTCTAGGAGAGGACGGAGGCAGACCATGACCAGATCGAGGTGGTGGCGGAGGCTGACGATGGTGCCGGCGGCCGCCGCACTGGTGGCCCTGTCGGCTTGCGGGGGCGCCAAGTCCGGGCACACGGCATCCACCAGGGCCGAAGCGGCGAGCGTCTTCAAGGGGGGGACGGCCACCTTTGCCCTCCAGCCGGGCAACACCCCCACCTACATCCTGCCCCTGGTGAGCGCGGCCTACTTCACGCTGGTCAACGAGGACGAGTTCGAGTGGATCACCTACCGGCCGCTCTTCTGGTTCGGGCGGGTGGGCACCACCACCAACTTCAACCCCCAGCAGAGCCTGGCCTACAAGCCCCGGTTCTCGGTGAACCCCGCCGGCGACACCGTGGCCAAGGTACGGCTCAAGCCCTGGGTGTGGTCGGACGGCAAGCCGGTCACCACCCGGGACGTCGAGTTCTGGATGAACCTCCTGGAGGCGAACAAGCAGGACTGGGGGGTCTATGTCCCCGGAGCCTGGCCCGACATCATCAAGTCGATCGCGTACACGAGCAAGACCAGCTTCACGATCGTCTTCAAGCGCCGCTACAACCTGAACTGGCTGCTGCAGGACGAGATGGCCCAGATCTTCCCCCTGCCCCAGCATGTCTGGGACAAGGTGTCCACCTCCTCCCCGGTGGGCAACTACGACATGACGCCTGCCGGGGCCAGGCGCGTCTACAAGTTCCTCAATGCCCAGTCCCGGGACACCTCCACCTACGGCTCGAACCCCCTGTGGAAGGTGGACGACGGGCCTTGGATCCTCCAGTCCTACAACACCGGGACGGGTCAGACCACCCTGGTCCGCAACCCGCGCTACCCGGGTCCTCGGAGCGGACAGGTGAAGCGGGTCGTGGAGATGCCCTACACCAGCAATTCCGCCGAGTTCACCGCCCTCAAGGCGGGGAGCCTGGACGTGGGGTACGTCCCGCCCTCCGACATGTCGGCCATCCCGGCCCTGGAGGCACAGGGCTACAAGATCGCCCCCTGGTGGCAGTGGAACGTGAACTTCTTGTTCATCAACTTCCGGAACCCTACGGCGGGCCCCATCTTCAAGCAGCTGTACGTGCGCCAGGCCATGCAGAGCCTCATAGACCAGTCCGCCTACATCCGCCAGGTCTACAAGGGCTACGCCAAGCCGACCTATGGGCCCATCCCGACAACGGTGGCCAACCCCTTCATAGCCCCCCAGGAGAGGGCCAACCCTTACCCCTACAGTGTGGGACGGGCCCGCCGGCTCCTTGCCAGCCATGGATGGACGGTGCGGCCGAGCGGGGTGACGACGTGCGCGCGCCCTGGGACCGGAGCGGGGAAGTGCGGACCGGGGATCAGGGCTGGCGCCCGCCTTTCCCTCACCCTGCTCTACTACACGGGCAACGTGGACGTGAACGACGAGATGCAAGCCATCAAGTCGTCCTTTGCTTCGGCCGGGATCCAGGTCGGCCTGCGCCAGGCCCCCTTCACCGACGTGACGAGCACGGTCTACGGCTGCAACCCGGCCAAGCCGGGCACCTGCGGGTGGCAGCTCGTGGCCGATTCCGGCTGGGAGTACTACCCGTACCCGTCGGGGGAGGAGCTGTTCAAGACTGGCGGGTCGGGCAACGCCGGTGGCTACAGCAACCCCCGGGCCGACCGCCTCATCCAGGCCACCTTGACCCAGCCGGGGCTGGGGCCCATGCGGCAATACGAGACCTATCTTGAGAAGGACCTCCCGGTCCTCTACCTCCCCACACCCGCCTACCAGATCACGGCCTACAAGACCGGGATCTCAGGGGTGCTGCCCCAGGACCCCTCGCTCAACATCTACCCCGAGCTGTGGAGGGCCGGCTGAGCAGCTGTCGAAAGGCGGGGGGAGAGGCAGGAGCTCGGCCACGACGCTGACTCTTGAGCGCACGATCGGCTAGCTCCCTCGGCACTGACTTGGCCGGGGCACGGATTGACACGGGGGGCCGGGCGCGCTGTGATGAGCACCCCAGCGTGAGAGGAGGCCGAGTCATGAGCGAGGTCGCACCGGGGGTACTCGAGAACCTCGACAGCCGCCCCCCGACTTCCTTCTACTGGTACCTCGCCCTTCTGGCCTGCATCGGGGGTTTCCTGTTCGGCTACGACACCTCCGACATCGGCTCGGCCCTGGGCTTCATCCCCTACCACCTGTCCAGCTTCGCCACGGGTTACCTGGTGGCCGGGGCATCCATCGGGGCCGCGGTGGGCGCCCTCATCGCCGGGCCCCTGACCGACAGGTTCGGGCGCAAGTCGCTGCTGATCGCCGACGCCCTCATCTACGCCGTCGGGGCCATCCTGTCCGCGCTCACGGTCAACGCCGACATGCTCCTCGCCTCCCGCACCCTCATCGGCCTGGCCGTCGGGGCCGACTCGGCCATCGCCACCGCCTACATAGCCGAGTTCGCCCCCCGGGGCAGGCGGGGAGCCCTGAGCATCATCCAGCAGTGGATGATCACGATCGGGATCCTCGCCTCCTACATCGTCGCCATCATCATCCTCTCGGCCGCTCCCCACTCGGCCACCGGTGCAGACTGGAGGCTCATGCTGGGCCTCGGGGCCATCCCGGCAGTCATCGGGCTGGCGCTGCGGACCAAGATGCCCGAGTCCCCCAGGTGGCTGATGCGCCAGGGGCAGTTCGACAAGGCTCGCAGGTCCCTGGCCATGCTCGAGCTGGACGTCACCGAGGAGCAGGTGCGCCAGACTGCCGACCAGCTCGTGCGCCAGGAGAGCCAACGCTCCGAGAAGCAGCAGACCTCGTGGACCTACGGGGTCAAGCGAGCCTTGGTCGTGGTCTGCGTCTTCTTCATATTCCAGCAGATCACCGGCATCAACATCCCCTTCTACTACGGACCGCACATCCTCTCTCCCTACTTCCACGGGCCCGGGGCGAGCGCCGTGTCAGCTGCCATTGCCGGCGTGGAGGTGACGGCGATCATGGGTGCGGTGAACGTGGTGGCCACCTATTTCGCCTTCCGACTCATCGACGGCCGGGGACGGAGGCCGCTGGCCCTCGGCGGCTACCTGGGCATGACGGCCTTCATGCTGATGGGCGCAGGGGGGCTTGCCTTCGCGGCCGGGCTGCCCAAGATCATCGTGCTCATGATCGGGCTCGACCTGTTCATCGCCTCCTTCGCCATCGGGGTCGGCGGCACCGGTTGGCTGATCCAGGGCGAAGTCTTCCCCACCGCCGTCCGGGGCCGGGCCGCGGCCATAGGGGCCATAGCCGACTGGGTGGCCAACTTCGTCATCATCGAGGTCTTCCCGGCCTGGCAGAAGACGATCGGGTTGGCCTGGGTCATGGTGTGCTTCGCCGCCCTGTCGGTCGCAGCCCTGGTCTTCGTGGCCCTGTTCCTGCCCGAGACCAAGGGCCTGCCGGTGGACGAGGTCATCGACCTCTTCGAGCACAAGGGGTTCGCCACCGGCTCCGGCCACCGGGGCCCTCCCGCCGGGACCCCGGCCTTCCCCCCTCCCGCCGTCGGCCCTTCCTAGACGTGGCGGGGCATGGATCCCCCACTCAGTCGTAGGAGTGAGGCGTCCCGGTGGAGGCGCTGGCCACCATCAGGAGGACCCTGAGCAGGCGGTAGACCTCCGGATAGTCGCTGGAGACGTACTCGACCTCCCGGGGGGAGACCCGCTTCACTCCGGGGACACCTTCACACCAAGAGGCAATGCTGGTGGAGCTCCACTCGATCCTGAGGGCGAAGGGAGGGTCCACCCGGTAGGGCCGGATCTCGGCGAGGCGCTCGAGGGCGGAGGCCGCTCCCTGACGTATGGCTTGCCTGGCTCTGCCGGGATGGAGGGACAAGGCGGTGTACTTGTCGATGGCCTCCTTCACCTCCACGACTCCGGTGCCGGGCAGGGTCTCACGGGCTTCTCGGCAAACCACGTCGTCCCCCGAGACCAGGGCCACGGGGACCCCGTGCCAGCCTGCCATGGCGGCGTTCAGCCTCAGCTCTCCGGCCATCTCGCCGTTCAGGGAGACCCTCAGGAGGTCGCGCCCCCTCATCGTGTGGTTGAGCACCCCGTCACCATGGCCGGCAGCAGCGTGGTAGCCGATGAACAAGGTGGCATCCATGCCCCGGTCCAGCGCCTGCATCATCCCGAGGGGCTTGGGCCTGCCCCGGACGACCCTGGCCCGCTCGTCGAGCTCCTCCTGCAAGAGGTTGAGCATGGTGCCGTGGGAGTCGTTCACCACCACCTCGGCAGCCCCCGCATCGAAGCAACCGGCGATGGCGGCGTTGCACTCACCGGTCATGAGACGGCGGCAGTACTCGTAGTGGGGGGCGCCGAGGGTGGTGTCGGCACCAGCTGCCACCCCGGCCACGCCCTCCATGTCCATCGATATGTGCACCTTCATGCGCGCTCCTGCGAGTCGGGCCGGCCCCACCGTCGCGGGTCCGTGCTGCGCTCCTCAGCTGCCCAGGTCATCTCGATAGGTGACCCCGCCCTTCATGATGACGGCCAGGCACTTGGGCTTCGCCAGCAAGGAGAGGTCCTCCAGCGGGTCCCCGTCCACCACCAGCAGGTCGGCCTGCTTGCCCACCTCCAGGGTTCCCACCTCCCCATCCAGGCCCAGCAGCTCGGCTGAGCTCCTGGTGGCGGCCACGATCGCCCCCATCGGGCCCAGCACCTGGGCCTTTATCTGCAGCTCCCTGGCCTTGTGCACGGCCCAACCGCCGAGAAGGTCAGAGCCGGAGGCGATCCTGACACCGGCTTCCTCGGCCCGGCGGAGACCTTCCAGGCCGGCATCGTAGACCTGGGCGGCCTTCTCCAGGCTCTCCCTGGGCAACCCGCGACGCTCCCCTTCCTCGTACAGCTTCTCGTAGGTGACCAGAGTGGGCACCAGGAACGTCCCCCGCTCGGCCATGAGGGCGGCGGTGCCGGCGTCCAGGAAGTTGCCGTGCTCGATGGACCGTACTCCTGCCTGCACGCAGTTGCGGATGGCCGCTGGCGTGTAGGCGTGAGCAAGGACGTAGGTCCCGGCGGCAGCCGCTGTCTCCACCGCCACCTGCAGCTCCTCGAGGGAGTACTGGACCGAGGTGAGCTTGTCGGTGGGCGACATGACCCCCCCGCTGGCCATCACCTTGATCTGGTCGACACCCTGGCGGAGGTTCTCCCTCACCGCCTTGCGCACCTCGTCGGGGCCGTCGGCGATCCACTTCACCATGCCGACCTGGGGCCAACTCGGAGAAGGGGCCCCGCCTGGCTCGGTCGCCAGCCTGCTGTCCCCGTGGCCGCCGGTCTGGGACAGGGGCCGGCCCGACACCAGGAGCCTGGGGCCAGCCACCACGCCCCCTTCGATCGCCCGGCGGAACCCGGCGTCGGCGCCCCCGGCGTCCCTGACCGTGGTGAACCCCTGGTGGAGGATCTGGGTGAGGACGGACCCCATCCGGAGGGCCAGCTCGGAGGCGAAATAGCGCCGCTGCTGCTCGGTGATGTTCTCCTCCACGGCGCCGATGTGCACATGGCAATCGATCAGCCCCGGCAGCACGGTCCGCCCCGCGCAGTCGATGGAGCGGTCCGCTTCGCCCACCTGGCGGCGGGATATGTCGGCGATACGCCCGTCCTCCACGACCAGGTGGGCACCTTCGACCGGCTCGCCGCCTGTCCCGTCCACCAGGACGGCGTTCGAAAGGACCGTACGGCTCACGTGCTCCTCCTCCTTTCGTCTGTCCGGCCGGCCTGGAGGGGCACACCGGAACGCCCCGGCAGGAGGGCCGGACGACCCTCTGGCGTGAGCCTAGGCCCGCCTTGCCAGCGCGGTCTGCGGTCGGCAGTTACATTGCGCTCGTGCCCGGGGATGCTTGGGCCGGCCTGGCCGACAAGTTCGCCGACGAGGCGTATGCGTCCGTCAAGGGCTATGTGCGCACCTACGTGGTCCACCATCAGCTCATGGAGCACCTGGTGCCACCCCCGGCGTCCGTGCTGGATGTCGGGGGTGGAGCGGGCCACCAGTCGTTCCCCCTGGCCCAGGCCGGCTACGACGTCACCCTGCTCGATCCCTCCCCGGCGATGCTGGGCAAGGCGCGCCAGCGGCTGCAGGGGCTGAGCGCCGAGGCCCGGCGCCGGGTGCGCCTGCTGGAGGCGGACGGGCTCCACGCCGAGGAGGCAGTGGGCGGCCGGCGCTATGCCGGTGTGCTGTGCCACGGCGTGCTCGGCTACCTGGCCCAGTCGGGGCCCCTCCTCGACCAGCTGTGCCGTTGCGCCGATGGCGGAGGGGTGGTGTCGGTGATGACGGGCAACGCCAGAGCCATGGCGGTGCGGCCAGCCATGGAGCGGCGGTGGGCTGACGCCCTGGCCTCGTTCGATGCCCGGAGCGAGATCGGGGTGCTGGGGGTTCCAGGGCGGGCCGACACCGTGGACGAGCTGAGCGACCTGATGCGCAGATCGGGTGTAGAGCCGCTGGAGTGGTACGGGGTCTGGCTTTTCGTCGACTGGCTGGAGCTCAGCGGTGCCAAGGTGGCTCTGGCGGAATGGGAGGGGGCGGCAGCGGTGGAGCTCGAAGCGAGCCGCCGGGACCCCTACCGCCAGCTCAGCCGAGCCTTTCACCTCGTCGGCCGCAAGAGCAGCGGCCGAGCTCCCGGGAGACGCTAGGCAGAGGTCGAGCACGAGGCGGCGCCGACCGTGACCTCGATCTGCTCGCCGGAGTGCGTGTGCCAGAGCGTGATGGTCGCTGCCCCGGACGACCCGATCCGAAGGCGCCGACCTCGGCTAGCTCCTGGCCACGGCCTCCATGTCCCTCATGGCCCGCAGCACATTGGCGTGGGCCAGCTTGGTGAGGTCGGTGGCGGACCAGCCTCTTTCAGCCAGCACATCGAGGAGAAGGGGATAGGAGGAGACGTCCGGCATTCCCTCGGGGAACTTCGACGAACCGTCGTAGTCCCCGCCCAGGCCCACATGGTCCACGCCAGCCACTGCACGCACATGGTCGACGTGGTCGGCCACGTCCTGGACCGTGCAACGGGGCGGCGGGTCGGTGGCCTGACGCTCCTTCATCACCGCTTGCACCTCGTCGACGTTGCGTGGATCGCCGCCCGCCTCCTGCACCGCCTGCTTGCACTCCGCCATCCAGGTCGACACCCCCTGGGAGACGAAGGCGGGCACGAACGTCACCATGCACACCCCGCCGTTGGCAGGCAGCCGGGCCAGCACGTCGTCGGGGACGTTCCGTGGGTTGTCACAGAGCTCCCGGGCGCTGCTGTGGCTGAAGATGACCGGGGCCCGGCTGGCGTCCAGGGCATCGCGCATGACACCGGGCGAGACATGGCTCAGGTCCACGAACATCCCCATCCGGTTCATCTCGGCCACGACCTCGAGCCCGAAGTGGTTGAGGCCCCCGATGGCCGGCGTGTCGGTCGCGGAGTCTGCCCAGGGGACGTTGGCATTGTGAGTGAGGGTCATGTAGCGCGCCCCGAGGTGGTGAAGGGCCCGTAGCGCTCCGAGAGACCCCGCGATCGAATGGCCTCCCTCGATGCCCATGAGGCAAGCGATACGCCCCGAGGCGGCGACCTGCTCCACTTCGTCGGCGGTGGCTGCGAGGCCCAGGTGCTCGGGATAGCGGGCCGCGAAACGCCGGACGAAGTCGACCTGCTCCAGGGTCGCCGTCACCGCCTTGTCGTCGGCCAGCGAGCAGGGGACGTAGAGCGACCAGAACTGGGCCCCGACACCTCCTGCGCGCAATCGGGGGAGGTCGGTCTGCAGGTCCGGCACGTTCCCGTCCAGCTCCACCTGGTCGAGGTCGTAGTCGCACAGGTTCCGCATGGCCCAGGGCAGGTCGTTGTGCCCGTCGAAGATGTAAGGACCGGTTCCCATAGGAGGACGAATGTAGCCACCATCGCAGCTCCGGCATTGAAGCCGGGCCGAGCGGGAGCCGGGCAGCGGCGGCGGTCAGCGCCCGTGGGGCCCGGTGGCATAGAGCCGCCGGGCGGTCCCGCTGCCGATGGTTGCCGCCACCCGCTCGGCATCAGCTGCGGACCAGCGTCCCTCGGCCACCCAGGAGCCGAGCACCTCGGCCAGCCCCTGGCGGAACGAGGTGGCCCCCAGGTAGTAGAGCTCGGGGAGGCCGAAGGCGTCCGAGGAGAAGAGCATCTTGTCGAAGGGCGTCAGCTCGAGGGCCTCGGCCAACAGGGCGGAGGCGCGAGGGCCCACGTAGTTGAGGGCCAAGCCCAGATCCATGTAGACGTGGGGGAATACGGCAGCGAGGTACCCCGCCTGCCGATGGTACGGGTAGCAGTGCAAGAGCATGACCGGCGTGCCCAGGGGCTGGCTCGCCACCAGGAAATCGGTGAGCAGGGCCGGGTCCGAGCGATGGAGCCGCAGGTCGGGGTCCCCGTAGCCGACGTGGAACTGCAGCGGCAGGCCCCGGTTGGCGCCCGCCCAGATTACGTGGCGGAGCAGCACGGGGTGGTCGAGGCGGAAGGCCGAGGCCCCCTCGCCCCGCCGGAGCCATTCTCCAGCGGCGGCGGCGACCTCCACCGGGGCGGGGGGATGGGGGTCGAAATCGAGCCCGTAGCGGTAGGCCACGACCGACTTGAGCCCCACGGCGGTGGCACAGGCCAGGTCCAGGGCATCGTCGAAGGCGGCTGAGAACCCCGTGGCGCTGGTGCCGGCGGCGGCCACTTCCTCCGCCAGGGCCTCCAGGCGCACCACCTCTCCAGCCCATCCTCCTGCCAGCCCGGCCAGCTCCTGAGGGCTCAGCAACTCCTGCGACCGATAGCCGGTGTCCACCAGGAAGGTGGTGATCCCGGATGCCCCGAGGAGGAGCCGGGTCACCTCGCCGGTCCCGAGCTCGCCACGACGGCGAAGGTAAGCCTCCGGTGAGGCGTGCGCCTCCAGCCCGAGGACCGGAGCACACCACCGCCGGAGGCTGAAGCCCAGCTGGGTGTCGAAGTTGCTCAGGCCGGGCGGGGGGGCTCCGGACTCGCTCAGGTAGGTCTCGAACTCGGCCGGCCCGAGCTCACGCCGGACGACACCGTGGCAATGGTGGTCGACCAGCTCGAGTTGGCCCAGGTCGAGCATCGGGATCCTCTCTGCTTGTGCCTTGCACGTGCCCCTTCCCGGCCCCGGAGCGCCACTCGCCGGCGTGCCGGGGGCGGACAAGGGGCCCGGTGACTCTCGAGGGGGCCGGTGGCCCAGCGGGGACCCTCTGCAACCGCCCTGCTCCCGGCACGGATGGCATGACCATCCGCCCCGAGCTGCGGCCCGTGGTCGTGGAGGCGATGGGACTCGAACCCACGAACCTCTTGACTGCCAGTCAAGCGCTCTACCAACTGAGCTACGCCCCCGAGCCGTAGTGACCTTATCAGCCCGACCGGGTGGGACCGCACGACAGGTCGGTGCCCAGTGGGAGGATGGCTCCGTGCCCCCGCCAACCGCCCCTGCCCCGGGCTGGTCGACCCACGAGGTCCTGAACCAGCCACCGCCGCTGGCCGGCTACGACGTATACCGCTCCGACCGGGCCCTGGTCGAGGCCGTCCACAGGGAGGGGGCCGGCTGGGCCGACGCCGAGATCGCCGCCCTCGGGACCCTGGCGGGGAAGGCGGAGGTCATGGCCTGGGGCCACGAGGCCAACGCCCACCCCCCGGTGCTGCGCACCCACGACCGTTACGGTCACCGCATCGACGAGGTGGAGTACCACCCGAGCTATCACCGGCTGATGGAGACGGCGGTGTCCCACGGCCTGCATGCCGGTCCCTGGGCCCACCCCCGCCCCGGGGCCCATCTGGCCCGGGCAGCCAAGTTCGCGGTGTGGAGCCAGGTGGAGGCGGGCCACGGGTGCCCGGTCTCGATGACCTACTCGGCCATACCGGCGCTCAGGTCCGAGCCCGAGGTGGCAGCGGCCTGGGAGCCGGGTCTCACCTCCCTCGTGTACGACCCCGCCCTGCGCCCGCCCGGCGACAAGGCCGGCCTTCTCTGCGGTATGGCCATGACGGAGAAGCAGGGAGGATCGGACTTGAGGGCCAACACCACCCAGGCCCAGCCCTTGGCGGGCGGGGGGCGCGCCCAGGAGTACCGGCTCGTCGGGCACAAGTGGTTCTGCTCCGCCCCCATGTGCGACGCCTTCCTGGTGCTGGCCCAGGCCCCTGGCGGCCTCTCGTGCTTCCTCTTGCCCCGGGTCCTTCCTGACGGCTCCCGCAACGGAATTGCCCTCCAGCGCATCAAGGACAAGCTGGGCAACCGCTCCAACGCCTCCTGCGAGATCGAGCTGCATGGAGCCCTGGCCCGCCTGGTGGGCGAGGAGGGCCGGGGGGTGCCCACCATCATCGAGATGGTCAACTACACCCGTCTGGACTGCGTGGTGGGCACCGTGGCCGGGTTGCGCCAGGCCGTGGTCCAGGCCATACACCATGCCGACCACCGTCGGGCCTTCGGCCGGCTCCTCGTGGACCAGCCCCTCATGGCGGCCGTCCTAGCCGACCTGGCCGTGGAGTCCGAGGCCGCCACCGTGCTCATGGCCCGCCTGGCCCGCAGCTATGACGGGGCCGCCGCTGGCGACGCCCAAGAGGCCTCCCTGGGCCGCCTGGCCACGGCGGTCGCCAAGTACTGGGTCTGCAAGCGCCAGCCCACGGTGGTGGCCGAGGCCCTGGAGTGCCTGGGAGGCAACGGGTACATAGAGGAGTCCGGGATGCCCAGGCTCTTTCGCGAGAGCCCGCTCAACGGCATCTGGGAGGGGTCGGGCAACGTGATCTGCCTGGACGTGCTCCGGGCCATCTCCCGGGAGCCGGAGACCCTGGACGCCTTCCTGGCCGAGGTGCACTTGGGGTCCGGAGCCGACAGGTGCCTGGACGCCGCCATCGCCTCCCTCGAGAGGGAGCTGCCCGGCGCCGCCGGCCGGGTGGGCATGGCCCGGCGCCTGGTGGAGGCCATGGCCCTCTGCCTCCAGGGCTCGCTGCTGGTCCGCCACGCCCCCGACCCGGTGGCGGGAGCCTTCTGTGCTACCCGGCTGGCCGGGGACTGGGGCCGGGCCCTCGGCACCCTGCCTCCCGGGACGGACACCAGGGCGATAGTCGACCGGGCCCGCCCGGCCCGTTCAGGCCCTTAGCAGCTCCGCCACCCGGAAGGCCAGATCCAGGGACTGCCCGGCGTTGAGGCGGGGATCGCAGGTGGTGGTGTACCGGAGGGGCAGGTCGTCCTCCAGGACCTCGGACCCACCGCCCAGGCATTCTGTGACGTCGTCCCCGGTCAGCTCCACATGGACCCCCCCGGGCCAGGTCCCGACCTGGGCATGGGCGGCGAAGAACCCCCGGATCTCCTCGATCACGTCGTCGAAGCGGCGGGTCTTGCGCCCGCCGTCGGAGGAAAAGGTGTTGCCGTGCATGGGGTCGCAGGCCCACACCACCGGATGGCCGGCGTCAGCCACCGCCGACAGGAGCGGAGGCAGGGCGGTCCCCACCTTCATCGCCCCCATGCGGGCGATGAGCGTGAGCCGACCGGGCACGCGCTCGGGGTTCAGGGCCTCGCACAGGCCGAGCACGTCGGCGGGGGTGGCCCCCGGCCCCACCTTGGCAGCCACCGGGTTGTGGACGCCGCGCAGGAACTCCACGTGGGCGCCGTCCAGCCCCCTCGTCCTCTCACCTACCCAGAGCAGATGGGCCGAGCAGTCGTACCAGTCCCCGGTGAGGGAGTCCCGGCGGGTGAGGGCTTCCTCCCAGGGAAGGAGCAGGGCCTCGTGGCTGGTCCAGAAGTCCACCTGGTGCAGCTTCCCCTCGCTCGAGAGGTCGACCCCACAGGCGGACATGAAGCGCAGGGCCCGCTCTATCTCCCCGGCCAGGGCCTCGTAGTGGCGCCCGGCGGGGCTCCGGGCCACGAACTCCTGGTTCCACACGTGGACCTGGGAGAGGTCGGCGAAGCCGCCCTTGGTGAAGGCTCGCAGGAGGTTCAGGGTCGAGGCCGACTGGTGGTAGGCAGTGAGCATCCGGGTGGGGTCGGGCACCCGGGCCTCGGCCGTGGGGGCGTCGTCGTGGACGATGTGGCCCCGGAAGGCCGGGATCTCCACCCCTCCGGCCTTCTCGGTGGCGGCGGTGCGCGGCTTGGCGAACTGGCCGGCGATGCGGCCCACCTTGACGACCGGCACCCCGCCCCCGTAGGTGAGGATGACCGCCATCTGCAGGATCACCTTGAGCTTGTCCCGGATGATGTCCGCGCTCCAGTCCGAGAAGGACTCGGCGCAGTCGCCGGCCTGGAGGAGGAAGGCTCGTCCAGCGGCCACCTCGGCCAGGGAGGACCGCAGCCGGCGAGCCTCGCCGGCGAACACCAGCGGCGGCAGGCCCGAGAGGGTCTTGAGGGCGGCTTCCAGCGCCCCCGGGTCCGGCCACTCGGGCTGCTGGCTCACAGGGCGATCCCGCCAGCTGGCCGGGTGCCAGGGGCTATCGCTCATCCGTCCCAGCCTCCCCGATCGGGCCCGGGGTTTTCAAGCAGCCGGGCCGCCCCGTGAGGGGAGGGGAGGAGGAGGGGCAGATGCGATTCCGCCTAGCATCCGGGCATGGCCGAGGCCTATGACGTACGGGGCATAGAGAAGAAGTGGCAGGAGAGGTGGGCTTCGGACGGCACCTGGGAGGTGGAGGCCGACGACCCCCGGCCGCCCTACTACGTGCTGTGCATGTACCCCTACCCGAGCGGGGCGGCCCCCAGGGCCACATCCGCAACTACACCTTCGGTGACCTCAATGTCAGGTGGAGGACAATGCTGGGGTACGCCGTGCTGTCCCCCATCGGCTTCGACTCCTTCGGGTTGCCGGCGGAGAACTCGGCCATCAGGACGGGGGTCCACCCCCGGGTCTACACCGAGGCCCGGATCGGGGAGCTGACGGCCAGCCTCCGGTCCCTGGGGGCTGCCTACGACTGGCGGCGGGTGGTCCGCAGCCACGACCCCGAGTACATCCGCTGGAACCAGGTCTTCTTCCTGCGCATGCTGGAGGCGGGCCTTGCCTACCGGGCTTCGGCCCCCGTGAACTGGTGCCCCGGTTGCCAGACCGTGCTGGCCAACGAGCAGGTGCTGGCCGATGGGACCTGCGAGCGCTCGGGTGACCTGGTGGTGCGCCGGGAGCTGGAGCAGTGGTTCCTGCGCATAACGGCCTACGCCCAGGAGCTGCTGGACGCCCTGGACGGCCTGGAATGGCCCGAGCGCGTGAAGACCATGCAGCGCAACTGGATCGGGCGCTCCGAGGGGGTGGAGATCGACCTGGCCGTGGACGGAAGGCCCGACCTGCGGGTCACGGTGTTCACCACCCGGCCCGACACCATCGGGGGGATGACCTACGCCGTGCTGGCCCCCGAGCATCCCCTGGTGGGCGAGCTGACCCTGCCCGAGCAGGAGAGGGAGGTGGGCCAGCTGGTGGAGATGGTGGCCCGGCGGTCGGAGATCGAGCGCCAGGCCACGCTGGAGGCGGGGGAGGCTCCCGAGAAGCGGGGCGCGTTCACCGGCAGCTACGTGGTGAACCCCCTCACCGGCCAGCCGGTGCCCGTCTACCTGGCCGACTACGTGCTCATGGGCTACGGCACGGGTGCCATCATGGCCGTGCCGGCCGAGGACCAGCGGGACTGGGACTTCGCCACCGCCAATGGCCTGCCCATAGTGCGGACGGTGGAGCCCCCCGAGGGCTGGACGGGGGAGGCCTATTCCGGCGAGGGCCTCAAGGTGAACAGCGCCTGGATGGATGGCCTGTCGGTGGCGGAGGCCAAGGAAGCCGCCAGCGTGTGGCTGGAGCAGGAGGGGATCGGCCGGCGAAAGGTGAACTACAGGTTGAGGGATTGGCTGGTGAGCCGCCAGCGCTACTGGGGCTGCCCCATCCCGGTGATCTGGTGCCGGGACTGCGGGATGGTGCCCGTGCCCGAGGACCAGCTGCCCGTCCTGCTGCCCGACGACGTGGAGTTCCGCCCCACGGGGGAGTCACCCTTGGGCCGGCACGAGGGGTTCATGTCCGTGAGCTGCCCCCGCTGCGGCGGGCCGGCCCGGCGGGAGACTGACACCCTCGACACCTTCTTCGACTCCTCCTGGTACTTCCTGCGCTTCTGCGACCCGTGGGCGGAAAGCGAGCCCTTCGGGAGGGTGGCGGTCGAGCACTGGATGCCCGTCGACCAGTACATCGGCGGCATCACCCATGCCATCCTGCACCTGCTGTACGCCCGGTTCTTCACCCGGGCCCTGGCCGACCTGGGCTTCGCACCGTCCTTCCTGCGCGAGCCCTTCCAGCGCCTGTTCAACCAGGGCATGATCCGCCTGGAAGGCAGGGCCATGTCCAAGTCGCGGGGGAACCTCGTCGGCCCGCAGAGGTACTTCGACACCGTCGGGGCGGACGCCTTGAGGCTGTTCCACCTCTTCGCTGGCCCCCCGGCCGACGACCTGGACTGGAACGAGCAGTCCGACGAGATCATCGAGAGCTGCGCCCGATGGCTGGGGCGAGTCTGGCGGCTGGGCACCGGGGAGGCGGGGGTGCCGGGCTCCGACCGGGCCGCCCGGGCCGCCGACCAGGAGGTGGTGCGGGCCGTGCACCGGGCCATCGCCTCGGTGACAGCGGACTTCGAGCGATGGTCGTACAACACCGCCGTGGCCCACCTCATGGAGCTCACCAATACCTTGTACCGCTACCTGGGCGTCGAGGGTGGCCCCCGGGCGGCGACCCTCTCTGAGGCTGTGGACACCTTGTGCCTGCTCCTCTCGCCCATGGCGCCCCACCTGGCCGCCGAGATCTGGGAGCGCCGCCACGGCTCCTCGGCCGGCCCCGTCTACCGCCAGCCCTGGCCGATGGCCGATCCCGACCTGGTCCGTCCGTCCTCGGTGACCCTGGTCGTGCAGGTGAACGGCAAGGTCCGGGACCGCCTGGAGGTGCCGGCCGGTGCCGGCGAGGAGGAGGTGGTCCGCCTGGCCCTGTCCTCGCCCCGGGTGGCCCACCACCTCGGGGGGCGGGAGCCACGCCGGGTCGTAGCCCGGCCGCCCACCCTTGTGAACGTGGTGGCCTGAACCCGGCCCGGCGGGCCCGGGTAGGCCCGGCACCGCCAGGGCCTGTTGATGCCGGGCGTGCTGGTCTCCGCTCCCGGGCGTAGCCTGAGCGGGACGGGTGACCGGGGGCCCCACGCCGGCCCTGGCCGGCATGGCGCTCAAACCGGAGTACGGGGACTTGGGGCCACGAGCGCTACAGGGTGACCCCCAGCTCCGTCCACGCCGAGGTGATGATCACCGCCAGCTCCCGGCACGCCCTCTGCCAGGGCTCGGGGGCGTCCCTCCAGTCGAAGCTGCCCCCCGACAGGCGCCCCGCCGCCTCGGGCTGGCTCGGCAGGGTGACCATGGCACTGGCCTGGGGCAGATAGGCCCCCAGCCTTCCGAGGTCCAGCCCCAACCGCCCGGTGGGCAGCTTGTTCACCACGACGATGATAGGCCGGCCGCTGGCGGCCACCAGGGCCCCGGCCTCGGCCACCAGGCTGGCCGTGGCCGGCTCGGCATCGGTGACGAGGAGGATCTGGTCGCAGGTAGCCAGGGCGGCCCGGGCGGCCGGCTCCTGCAGGCCCGTGCCGCAGTCGAGGATGACCATGCCCACGAAGCCCTTGAGCCTGTCGATCACGGCCCTGTAGGCCCCCTCGTCCAGGCGGGCCATGCGGGCCGGGTCGGTGGGGGCGGGCAGCACCATCAGGCCGTGCACGGCCCGGCCCAACTGGCTGTCCAGGTCGGTGAGGGTGAGGCCCGGCTGGCCCACCCGGACCAGGAGGTCGTCCACGAACAGCTGGTGGTCGGGTGTGAGCACCCGGCCCAGGGAACCGAAGTCGGGATTGGTGTCCACGGCGACGATCCGGTCCCGCCGCTGGAGAGCCAGCAGGGTGCCGAGGAGGGAGGTGATGGTGGTCTTGCCCACCCCGCCCTTGGGCGAGACGACGGCGATGGTCACGCACCGGCGCAGTCGCGGGGCGGCGATGGCGGCATCGAGCTCCTCCAGGTAGTCCGAGGCCCTCCAGGCCAAGCGGGCCCGGGCCAGGGCCGAAGGCGGCTTGGCGACCGTCAGCGAGGCGGGGCTGGGGGCCGATCCCGGGACGGGCGGCGGCCGGGTGTCCGCTGAGGGGGGGCGCCGTATGGCGGCCCCGACGGCCATGGCCAGGCGACGAAGGGGACCGTGGGAGGGTGGCAGGAGGGCACGGCTCCGGTCCAGGAGGGTCCGCTCCAGGAGGAGGGGCGGGGTCCCTTCGGGAGGGGGTCCTCGCCGAGGGACGGCGATACCGGTGACGCCGGAGACCGCAGGTACGTCTCGGCCGGGGGGCGTGAGACCCGCAGGCCACTCCACCGGAGCGAGTGGCGGGGGGGCATCGCCCCCGGAGGCCGGCCCTCCCCCAGGCGTCCCGGGGACCACCCCGGGGCGAGCCGAGGTGGGGGTTCCCGTCGCCGCCAGGCACAACACCGCTCCGTCACCCACCCCATGGTCCTGGAGGCACCTCGAGGCGTCGAGGGGAGTCCCATCGGTTGACCTCAGCTCCCAGCTGGTCCTGTGGGAGGGCCCGGCTGCGGCCCGGACGATGTCGGGCAGCATCTCCCCCACCGCCTGGTCGGGGGGCAGGGCCAGGTCGAACCGCCCCACCGGGGACACCACCGTCACCAGGACCCGCCCGGAGCCGGGGCCCCCGGGCGCCGGTCCGGGGCCCTCGCCCAGCCCGCCCACCACGGGCGGGCAGCTTAACGTCCCCTAACAGGGGCGACAGTCCCGGCCCGGTAACGGCCGCCCTCCCCGCCCGGTCCAACGGGCATGAGCCTGACCCTCCCCCAGCGCATCGAGGCGGCCAGCGGGACCGGAGGGGTGACGTTCATCGCCGGCGACAGGTCGGAGAGCCTCTCCTGGGCCCAGCTCCACGAGGAGGCGCGGGCCATGGCGGCTGGGCTGCAGGCAAGGGGGGTGGGGCCGGGCGAGCGCGTGGCCCTGCTGGGCCCCACCTCGCGCTTGCTGGTGACGGCCATCCAGGCTGTCTGGCTGTCAGGGGCGGCCACGGTCATGCTCCCCCTTCCGATGAGGCTGGGGTCAGTGGAGGAGTTCGTGGCCCAGACCCGCGGGCGCCTCCGGGCCTCTGACGCCAGCCTGTGCCTGGTCGACCCGGCCCTGGCCGGCGTGGTGGAGCCAGCCCCGGGCGACCCGCCCCTCGTCCCCTTCGAGGACGTGGCGGGAGGCCAGGCGGGGAGGTTCGAGGCCCCACCCGCCGACGCGAGCTCCCTCGCCATCATCCAGTTCACGAGCGGGTCCACCGCCGAGCCCAAGGGTGTCATGCTCCCCCACGCCCAGGTCGGGGCCAACGTGGAGGCCATGGCCGAAGGCCTCAAGATGACGCCTGACGACGTCACCGTGTCGTGGCTGCCCCTCTACCACGACATGGGCCTGATCGGCTGCCTCACGGTGCCGATGGTCACGGGCGGGCAGGCGGTGCTGGCCACCCCCCAGGAGTTCATGTCCTCCCCGTCCCGCTGGGTGGAGTGGATGAGCGCCTACCGGGGCACCTGCACGGCGGGCCCCAACTTCGGCTACGCCTTGGCGGCCCGGGCTCTGGCCCGCATGGACCGCCTCGACCTCTCCTCCTGGCGGCTGGCGTTCAACGGGGCCGAGCCCATCGACCCGGGGGCCGTCGAGGCCTTCTGTGCCGCCGGCGAGCGCCACGGCCTCGATCCCCGCTCGGTCCTGTGCGGCTTCGGGATGGCCGAGGCCACCCTGGCCGTCACCTTCCCGGAGCTGTGGACCGGGCTCACCACCGACGCCGTGGACCGGGCCACCCTGGAGCAAGAGGGATTGGCGGTGCCAGCCGACCCGAGGGCGGCGGTCGCCAGGCGCCTGGCCCGCCTGGGCCGGCCCATCGGGGACCTGGAGGTCCGCATCGTGGACCCCGAGGGGAGGGTGCGCGGCGAGCGGGAGGTGGGCGAGCTCCAGATAAGGGGGAGCTCGGTTACCCCCGGCTACTACGCCAACCCGGAAGCCACGGCCAGGGCCTTCACGCCCGACGGTTGGCTGCGGACCGGCGACCTGGCCTACATGGCCGAGGGGGACCTCGTGGTGTGCGGTCGGTCCAAGGATGTGATCATCGTGGGGGGCCGCAACATCTACCCCGAGGACGTGGAGCGGGCCGTGGCCGGGGTGGCGGGCGTGAGGGCGGGCAACGTCATCGCCTTCGGGATAGAGGGGACCCGGGGACGTGAGGGTCTCGTGGTGGTGGCCGAGACCCGCCAGGCCGACGCCGACTCCCTGCGGCGGGCGGTGGCCGAGCGGGTCCGGCACAGCGTGGGCCTGCCGCCCCGGGACGTGGTCCTGGTCGGCCCGGGCAGCCTGCCCAAGACCTCGTCGGGCAAGCTGCAACGCTCGCTCTGCCGCCAGCGCTACCTCGAGGCCGACCTCCAGCCCGCATAGGAGGGCGAAACCGGTCCTCGGCCCCGCCCCCTCCCTGTCCACCCACCCGGTGCGCTCGACGGCAGGGCAGACTGGCTCCCATGCCCGAGCGTGTCCGCTGGCTGGTGTTGGTGTACCGGGTGCCGTCGGAGCCCACCCGGTTGCGAGCGGCCGTGTGGCGGCGGCTCAAGCGTCTCGGGGCCGTGTACCTACAGAGCTCGGTGGCCGCCCTGCCGGCCAGCCCCGCCGCCGAGAGGGCTCTGCGTGCCCTGCGCAAGGAGATCATCGAGCAGCTCGGGGGTTCCTGCCTGCTCCTGGCGGCAACGGCGCTGGCCGGCCAGACCGACATGGTGGCAGCCGTCAACGCGGCCCGGGACGACGAGTACGCCGAGATCGTGGACCGCTGCCGCGACTTCCTGGCGGAGATAGAGAAGGAGATCGCCGCCCGCCACTTCACCTACGGGGAGCTGGAGGAGAACGAGGAGGACCTGGCCAAGCTGCAGGGGTGGTTCCAGACGGTGCGGGGCAGGGACGCCCTGGGGGCGGCCGGCGCCAAGGAGGCCGAGGCCGCCCTGGCCACCTGCGCCGAGGCCCTGGAGGGCTTCGCCGCCCGGGTGTACGAAGCCGACGAGATGTAGCCCTAGGCCTCCTTGAGCCCGGCCAGGATGGGGCGCCAGCGCTCGGGCTCGGACCGGTAGGGGGCGTAGAAGCTGAACCGGTCCACGGCTCCGCCGAACCTCTCGTGGACCAGACGGGGGATGTCGGCGGGGGCGCCCACCACGGCGAAGGCCTCCAGCACCTCGTCGTCTACGAGGTCTCCCATGGCCGCCCACTCCCCCTGCTTGGAGAGGCGATTGAGCTCGGTCTGCAGGTCCCCCCATCCGTGGAGGTCGAGGACCGGGCGGTAGGCGGGGGTGGACCCGTAGAAGGCGATCTGGCTCTTGACGGCCCGGGCAGCCTCTTGCATCTCGGCCTCGTCCTTGCCCGTGACGACGAACCCCGGATACGACACCTGGAAGGCCTGACGGGACTTGCCCGCCCTGTCCAGGCCTCTCTGGACGGCGGGCAGCGTCACCTCCCGGAGATAGCGCTCGGTGGTGAACCCGTGGACGAGGACACCGTCCGCCACCTCGCCGGCGACCTCGGCCATGTGGGGTCCCACCGCAGCCAGGAACACTGCCGGGGGCCCATAGGGATTGGGCCCCGGGCTGAAGAAGGGCGTCATCAGCGTGTGGGTGTAGAAGTCGCCCCTGAATTCGAGCTTGGTGCCGTCGTTCCAGCAGGCCCAGATGGCCCGCATGGCAAGGATCAGCTCCCGCATGCGGGGGGCGGGATGGGACCAGGGCATGGAGAAGCGCTTCTCGATGTGGGGCTTGATCTGGGACCCGAGCCCGAGCAGGAAGCGGCCCCGGGAGAAGATCTGCAGGTCGTTGGCCAGCATGGCCAGGTTCATGGGGTTGCGGGCGAAGGCCACGGCGATGCCTGTGCCGAGCTCGAGCGTCGAGGTGTGCTCGGCTGCCACCACGAGGGGGAGGAAGGGGTCATGGCCCGTCTCCGGCGACCAGAGGCCGTCGTAGCCGACTTCCTCCGCCTCCCTGGCCGCCTCCGCCGCCTGGGAGAGGTCGAAGCCGGTACCGAACCCCATGCCGCCGTCCACTCGCACGGGAGGAGCGTAAGCCCGAAAGGGCGTGGCTGGCGACCGGGGAGGGGGTGACAGGGGGCGGTGCCTACAGACCCTCGGTCACGGCCAGGGCCCGCTCGGCCAGGGTGACCACCTTGTCGGCGTAGCCGGCGAAGTCGCTCTGGTCTCCACCCCCGGCACCCCCCAGGTAGCGGGCATAGACGCCCTCCAGGATGCAGGCCAGCTTCCAGTAGCCGAAGGCCACATAGAAGTCCAGTTGCCCGAGGTCCCGGCCCGAGCCCGAGGCGTAGCGGGCCATGATCTCCTCCCTGCTCGGGAAGCCGGGGACCTGCGTGGGGGGCTCGACCAGCAGCAGGTCGTCCTCGCCCTCCTCGGTCCAGTAGACGTTGAGGAGGCCCACGTCGGCGAGCGGGTCGCCCAGGGTGCAGATCTCCCAGTCCAGCACGGCCAGCACCTCGCCCGTGTCGTCAAGCAGGGCGTTGTCCAGCCGGTAGTCCCCATGCACTATGGCCGGGGGCCCCTGGGGAGGGACTCGGCGGCCCAGCCGGGCGTGGACCTCTGCCATGGCCGGGACGGGCCGGCGGGTGAGCATCTGGGACCGGGTGAACTGCTCCTGCCAGCGCCTCAGCTGGCGCTGGATGTAGCCCTCTCGCCGCCCCAGGTCCCCGAGGCCCACTGCGTCGGGGTCGACGGCGTGGATCTCGACCAGCACGTCGGCCAGGGCCAGACCGGCCCGGCGCCGGCTGGCCGGGTCGAGAGACCGGGCGGCCGCCGCATCGCGGATGACCCGGCCCTCCACGAAGCCCATCACGTAGAAGGGCTGCCCGTTCACCGCTTCGTCGCCGCAGTAGCCGAGGGCCGGGGGCACCGGCACGGAGGTGGGCCCGAGAGCGGCGATGACCCGGTGCTCCCGGGCCATGTCATGGGCCGTGGGCAGGACGTGGGAAAGCGGTGGCCGGCGGAGGGCGAAGCGCTGCCCGGAGGCGTCGGTCACCCGGAAGGTGAGGTTGGAGCGGCCGCCGGCTATGAGCTCGAAGCGCAGGGGAGGCCGAACGCCCTCGATGTTCTCGGTGAACCAGGCCGTCACCCGCTCCTCGTGGATCGCCTCCATGGGCGGGGAAGATAACGTCGGATGTGCCATGAAGGACGTAACCGACTCCACCTTCGCCACCGACGTACTGCAGCGCTCCGACGAGGTCCCGGTCGTGGTCGACCTGTGGGCACCGTGGTGCGGGCCCTGTCGGACCCTCGGGCCCATCCTCGAGAAGGTCGTGGACGAGACCGGGGGGGCGGTCGAGCTGGCCAAGGTGAATGTGGACGAGAACCCGGGGGTGGCCACGGCCTTCCGGGTGCAGTCCATCCCGGCTGTCTTCGCCGTGCGGGGCCAGCAGGTGGTGGACAGCTTCATCGGGGCCTTGCCCGAGCAGTCGGTGAGGGAGTTCGTGGCCCGCCTGGCCCCGGCCCCTCCGTCGGAGGCCGACCGGCTGGTGGCGGCGGGGGACGAGGCCAGCCTGCGGCGGGCTCTCGAGATCGACCCCGACCACGCCGGGGCGGTGGTCGCCCTGGCCCAGCTGCTGGTCGACAGGGGAGACAACGAGGAGGCCCTGAGCCTGCTGGGGCGCATACCCGAGTCACCCGAGACGCGGCGCGTGGCTGCCCTGGCCCGGCTCCGCGCCGGTGAGGGCGATGGCGCCGGCCTACCCGAGGGAACGGACCTGGAGGGCCGGCTGGACGGCCTCCTGGAGCGGGTGAAGGAGGACGACGAGGCCCGCCAGGAGTTCGTGGACCTCCTCGAGACCATGGGCCCCGAGGACCCCCGTACCGGGCACTACCGCCGGGCGTTGGCGGCCCGGCTCTTCTAGCCCTCCCGGCGCCCCGGCCCGTGCACCTGACCCTCGGGCAGCGCCGCTACGACCTGGAGGCCAGGGCCCTCGTCATGGGGATCCTCAACCGGACCCCCGACTCGTTCTACGACCGGGGCTCCCACTTCGCCCTGGACGCCCTCCTGCGCCGGGCCGAGCAGCTGGTGGCGGAGGGCGCCGACATCCTGGACGTGGGAGGGGTCAAGGCCGGGCCCGGCCCCGAGGTGGGGGAGCAGGAGGAGCTGGAGAGGGTGCTGCCCGCCGTCGAGGCCCTGGTGGACCGCTTCGACGTGCCGGTGTCGGTGGACACCTGGCGGGCAGCGGTGGCCACTCAGGCGTTCGCCGCCGGGGCGGTCCTGGGCAACGACATAAGCGGCTTCTCCGACCCCGGCTACCTGCCCGCGGCCGCCTCTGCGGGCGCCAGCGTGGTGGCCACCCACATCCGCCTCGCCCCTCGGGTCCCCGACCCCGAGCCCACCTATGGGGATCTCCTCGGCGAGGTGGAAGCGCGCCTTCGCCAGCTGGCCCGGCAGGCCGCCGGGGCCGGCCTCGGCCCGGACCGGGTGGTGCTCGACGCCGGGCTGGACCTGGGCAAGACCTGGGAGCAGTCCTTGGCCCTCCTGCGGGCCTCCGACCGGCTGGCCCGGCTCGGCCACCCGCTCCTGCTCTCGGCCTCCAACAAGACCTTCCTGGGGAGGCTGCTGGGCCTCGACGTCATGGACAGGCGGTACGCCACGCTGGGGGCGACAGCGATCGGGGTGGCCAGGGGGTGCCGGGTGGTCAGGGTCCACGACGTGATGGGCGCCCGCAGGGTGTGCGCCACCCTGGCCGCCGTGCAGGAGGCGGAGTGACCGGGGTCGGGTCTCCGCCCGCCCCCGCCTACCTGGTCCGGGGCTCGGACCCCTCACTGGTGGGCCAGGCTGCCAGCGAGCTGGTGAACAGCCTGGTGGGGGGCGAGGACCCCTCCCTCGTGGTCGAGGACCACGGCCCCGAGGAGGGGGGCATCGCCGCTGCCCTGGAGGCGTGCGCCACCCCACCGTTCCTCGGCGGGCGCAGGGTGGTGGTGGCACGCGACGTGGGCCGCCTGGGGTCGAGCGACATTGCAGCCGTGCTCTCCTACCTGGAGGACCCGCTGGGGACGACCTCGCTGGTGCTGGTGGCCGGGGGAGGGGCCCTATCCCCGAAGCTGGTGGCGGGGGTGCGCAAGGTGGGCCATGTGGTGGACGCCAGCCCTCCTCAAGGCAAGGGGCGGGGGTCCTGGATAGCGGAACAGGCTGCCCGCGGGCCCGTGCGGCTGGACCGGGGCGCCTTGAACCTGGTCGAGGAGCACTTGGGGGAGGACCTGGCCCGCTTGTCCGGCCTCCTCGACATACTGGCTGCCACCTACGGCGAGGGCGCCAAGCTGCATCTCGAGCAGGTGGAGCCGTTCCTCGGCGAATCGGGAGCCGTGCCCCCCTGGGACCTCACCGACGCCCTGGACCGGGGCGAGACGGAGCCGGCACTGGCCGCCCTCCATCGGCTGCTCGGAGCGGGCCAGCGCCATCCTCTGGCGATCATGGCCGTCCTGCACCGGCACTACGAGGGCCTCCTGCGCCTGGACGGGGCCCAGGTGACAAGCGACGAGGAAGCGGCTCGGACCGTGGGGACGGGCTCTGCCTGGCGGGGCGGCAAGGTGCGGAGGCAGGCCCGCCAGCTGGGCTCGGGCCGCATCTCCCAGGCGGTGCAGCTGCTCGCCGCTGCCGATCTCGACCTCAGGGGGGCCAGCGCTCTGCCTCCTGAGCCGGTGCTGGAGGTGCTGGTGGCCAGGCTGTGCCGGCTGTCCCGGGAGAGCCGGCGGTCCGGGGGGAGGACGGCCGCCCGGCGCCCCTAGGCCTCGGCCTGCTCCAGACGGGCCAGTCGGCGCATGAGCCGGGACTTGCGGTTGGCGGCCTGGTTGGGGTGGATGATGCCCTTGGCCGCGGCCATGTCCAGGCGCTTGACGGCCAGCCGTGCCGCCTCCGCCCGGTCGGGCGTCCCAGCCTCAGCGCTCGCCACGGCGTGCTTGATCCTAGTCTTGACCTCCGACCGGACGCCCTTGTTGCGCAGGCGCCTGCGCTCGTTCTGGCGATTGCGCTTGATCTGGCTCTTGATGTTGGCCACGAAGTGGCGACTCTACCAGGGGTGGGCCCCGGCATCGGCTGTCCCGGCCCCCTTCTCCCGCCACAATGGGACCACCGTGACCTCCACCGAGCGAATCCGCAACCTGTCCATCATCGCCCACATCGACCACGGCAAGTCGACCCTCTCGGACCGCATACTCGAGCTCACCCACGCCGTTGACCCCCGGGAGATGCGGGACCAGTACCTCGACACCATGGAGATCGAGCGGGAGCGGGGGATCACGATCAAGGCCCAGAACGTGAGGGTCTCCTGGCGGGGGCACGTGCTGCACCTGATCGACACCCCGGGCCATGTCGACTTCGCCTACGAGGTGAGCCGGAGCCTGGCTGCGTGCGAGGGCGTCGTCCTGCTGGTGGACGCCTCCCAGGGGATCGAGGCCCAGACCCTCGCCAACTGCTACCTCGCCCTGGAGCACGACCTCGAGATAGTGGCCGCCCTCAACAAGATCGACCTGCCGGCGGCGGAGCCCGACCGCTATGCCGCCGAGATCGAGAGGGTGCTCGGCCTCGATGCCGGCCAGATCCTGCGGCTGTCGGCCAAGACCGGCGAAGGGGTTCCCGAGCTGCTGGACGCCGTGGTGGAGCGCATCCCCCCTCCGGCAGGGGACCCCGAGGCTCCGCTGCGGGCCCTGATCTTCGATTCGTACTACGACCAGTACCGGGGGGTGGTGAGCTCGGTCAGGGTCATCGACGGCTGCTTGCGGGCGGGCGCCAAGCTGGCCTTCATGCAGGCCGGGCGCACCCACGAGGTGGAGGAGATCGGCATCCGGACCCCCGCCATCGTTCCTGTCGACCAGCTGGGCCCCGGTGAGGTGGGGTACCTCATAGCCGGGATCAAGGACGTGGGGGAGGCCCGCAGCGGCGAGACGGTCACCGAGGCCGGCCGGCCGGCCCCCCACCCCCTGCCGGGGTACCGGGACCCAAAGCCCATGGTCTTCTGCGGGCTCTACCCCGTGGACGGTGACCAGTTCTCCGACCTGAGGGAGGCCCTGGAGCGGCTCCGCCTCAACGACGCCAGCTTCACCTACGAGCCCGAGAGCTCGGGGGCCCTCGGCTTCGGGTTCCGCTGCGGCTTCCTGGGCCTCCTGCACATGGACATCGTGAGGGAGCGCCTGGAGCGGGAGTTCGGCCTCTCCCTCATCGCCACGGCTCCTTCGGTCGAGTACCGGGCCCACCTGGCCAAGGGTGGTGAGACCGTGGTGGTGGACAACCCGAGCGCCATGCCCGCTCCCAACGCCGTGGACCGGATCGAGGAGCCCTGGCTCAAGGCCACCATCCTCACGCCCGCCGAGCACACCGGGGCGGTGATGGAGCTGTGCCAGTCCCGCCGGGGGGAGATGGAAAGGATGGAGTACCTGTCGCCCGAGCGGGTGGAGCTGGTGTACCGCATCCCGCTGGCCGAGGTGATCACCGACTTCTTCGATGCCCTGAAGAGCCGCACCCGGGGCTACGCCAGCCTGGACTACGAGCCGGCGGGGTACGCTCCCTCCGACCTGGTCAAGGTGGACGTCCTGCTGAACGGCCAGCCGGTGGATGCCTTCAGCACCATCCTGCACCGGGCCAAGGCCGAGGATTACGGCCGGCGCATGACTGCCAAGCTGCGGGAGCTGATACCCCGCCAGCTGTTCGACGTGCCCATCCAGGCCGCCATCGGGAGCCGGATCATCTCCCGGGAGACGGTCAAGGCCAAGCGCAAGGACGTCCTGGCCAAGTGCTACGGGGGGGACATCACCCGGAAGCGCAAGCTGCTCGAGCGCCAGCGAGAGGGCAAGAAGCGGATGAAGTCCATCGGGCGGGTCGAGGTGCCCCAGGAGGCCTTCATCTCCGCCCTGCGCCTGGAGGAATGACCGCCCCCTGAAGCAGGATCCCGGCCTCTCGGTGTTAGGGTGCGGGCCCGAAAGGGAAAGTAGCTTGCCCGTTGGGGCAATTCCCGTGCGCTCGAAGGTACGGGAGTGATCGGAAGACGAAAGGAGTCACTACATTGCGCAGGACCATTGGTGGCGTCGTCCTGTTGGGGGCGCTCGGGCTCGGCCTCACGGCGTGTGGCGGGTCCAGCAAGCCCTCGACCAGCTCGGTGCCCTCGTCCACGCCGTCGTCGGTGACTTCGTCGTCCGCTCCGGCAGCCGCGGCGTCGTCGGCGTGCACCAAGATCGAGAAGACGGTGGGCAAACTGCAGCCGCAGCTCACCAAGCTGGAGTCCAAGCCCTCCCAGCTGGCCAAGGCCATCGCGACCGACGTGGCCCAGCTCAAGACCGAGTCAGCCAGTGCCTCGCCGGCGGTCAAGAGCAAGGTCAACGCCTTTGCCGCCCAGCTGGAGGCCGCCGCCCACGGGAAGGTCAACATCCCCAAGATGACGGCGGACGCCAAGGCTATCGCCAAGGCCTGCTCGGCATAGTGACCTGAGCCGCCCGGCCGGCCCCCCGTGAGTGGCCAGGGGGGCGGGCCGGGCGCCGGTCTCATTTCGCCGATCCTCGGGTACCATCGGGGCGGTCATGGCTGTCCTCCGTCGCCGGGCAGGCACCACCGCCGGGGATCTATGGGTCCAGCCCACGCCCAGCCTGGAGCTGAGCGTGGTCGTGCCCTACTACAACCCGGGGGCCCGCTTGCGAGCCACCATGGAGCGCCTCCTTGCCACCCTCGAGGAGGCCTCCGTGAGCTTCGAGGTGATCGCGGTCTCCGACGGGTCCACCGACGGGAGCCCGGAGGCCCTGGAGGGCCTGGAAGGGCTGGCTGGCCAGTCCCTGCGCCTGGTGCGCCTGGACCGCAATGGCGGCAAGGGGCAGGCCCTCCGGATCGGGCTGGCCATGGGGAGGGGGGCCTACCTCGGGTTCATCGACGCCGACGGCGACCTCTCACCCGAGCTGCTGGGGCCGTTCGTGACCCTCATGCGGCTTTACAAGCCCGACATCATCCTCGGCTCCAAGCGCCACCCCATGTCCGAG
Source organism: Actinomycetota bacterium (assembly GCA_021325455.1). GTDB lineage: Bacteria > Actinomycetota > Acidimicrobiia > Acidimicrobiales > JAJPHD01 > JAJPHD01. The sequence continues at coordinate 54,041 of JAJPHD010000026.1, read as the reverse complement.
GTCGTCTACCCCCCGGCCCGCCGGGCGTACTCGTGGGGATACCAGCAGCTGATCCGGGCCCTGTTCCACCTCAAGGTGCGTGACACCCAGACCGGCATCAAGCTGGTGCGCCGGGAGGTCCTGGCCGACGTGCTCCCCCTCATGGTGGAGAGGAGGTTCGCCTTCGACCTGGAGCTGTTCGTGGTGGCCCGCCATCTGGGCTACCAGGCCTTCTTCGAGGCCCCGGTACGGATCCACGAGAGGTTCTCCTCCACCATCTCGCTCCCCGCTGTGGCCCGCATCTTCATGGACACCCTCGCCATCTGGTGGCGGCTGCAGGTGCTCGGCTCCTACGGCGCTCCCGGGGCGGGGCGAAGTGTCGGGCGCCCGGCAAGCCAGGAGGAACCACGGCGCTCGGTAGAATCCAGTGCCGAGTCCGGGTGAACGGGACCAGCGAGAGAGGCTGATGGACGAGCGTCAGGCTGCCATCCTGCGTGCAGTGGTCACGGAGTACATCGAGACGGCCCAGCCGGTGGGCTCGGGCCATGTGGTCAACGCGCCCGGGGTCTCGGTGTCGGCGGCAACGGTTCGCAACGAGATGGTGGCCCTGGAGCACGAGGGCTACCTGACCCACCCCCACACCAGCGCCGGACGCGTGCCCACCAACAAGGGCTACCGCTTCTTCGTGGACCAGCTGGCCGGGCCCCTCTCCCTGAAGCCCAGCCAGTACCAGCAGGTGAAGCAGTTCTTCGCCAAGGCCCACGGCCAGCTGGAGCAGATGCTGGCCGACACCTCGAACCTGCTCTCGCACCTCACCGACCAGGCCGCGGTGGTGGTGGCTGCCCACCAGGATGCGGCGACCGTCCGTTCCGTGCAGCTGGTCGGCATGAACCGGCGCACGGCCCTGCTCGTGGTGGTGCTGTCGGACGGCACCGTGGAGAAGCGAACCCTCGAGCTCGGCCAGGAGACCGGGGAGGAGCGGCTGGCGGCTGCCTCGGCCCACCTGATGGCCCACCTCAAGGGACGCCACCTCACCGACGTCGGTGGCGTGCCCTCGGTGGGGGACCCGGTGGTCGACGCGGTGACCTCCTCGGCTCTCTCCGCCCTGGCGGACATGGTGGCGGGGGAGCCCGAGCACGTCTTCGTCGGGGGAGCCTCCCGCATGGCACGGGCCTTCAATGCCGTGGAGACGGTGCGGGCGGTGCTGGCCACCCTGGAGGAGCAGTACGTGGTCGTGAGCCTGCTGCGCGACGTGATCGACAGGGGCCTGTCCGTGGCCATCGGGGCCGAGCACGGTGTTGTCCCCCTGGCCGACTGTGCCGTGGTGGTGTCCCGGTACCAGGTGGAGGGCTCGGAGGCGGGCACGGTCGGCATCCTCGGGCCGACCCGCATGAACTACCCCCACGCCATGGCGGCCGTGGCTCTCGTGAGCGAACGCCTCGGCAACTACCTGAGCGAGGGATGAGCCAGGCCTTGCCTACCGACTTCTACGCCCTCCTCGGGGTCGACCGCAACGCCACCGAGGACGAGATCAAGCGGGCCTACCGGAAGCTGGCCCGGGAGCTCCACCCCGACGCCACCGGCGGGGACCCCGAGACGGCGGAGCGGTTCAAGGAGGTCACGCTGGCCTACGAGACGCTCCGGGACCCCGAGCGGCGCCGGCGCTACGACCTCTTCGGCCCCGAGGCTGTCCGGGGCTCCGGGGCGGCGGGCACCACCGGACCAGGGCCCGGCGACATCTTCGGTGGGGGACTGGGCGACCTGTTCGATGCCTTCTTCGGCCAGGGGTCGCCGTTCGGGACCACCGGGGGGCGGACGGGCCCAGCCGGGCCCACGGCCGGTGGGGATGCGCGGCTGTCGGTGGAGCTGACCTTCGAGGAGGCGGTGTTCGGCGCCGAGAAGGAGGTGCGGTCCCGCCTGCCGGTCGTGTGCTCCACCTGCGGGGGGACGGGAGCCGCCCCCGGGACCTCTCCCACCACCTGCCCGGCCTGCAACGGCACCGGCGAAATTCACCGGGTGCGACAGTCGATCCTGGGGCGGATGGTGACGGCCACGGTCTGCGGCCGGTGCCATGGGATGGGCGAGATCATCTCGTCCCCCTGCCCGGACTGCCGGGGCGAGGGCCGGCGGACCGAGGAGCGGACCTGGACGGTGGACGTCCCCGCCGGAGTGGACGACGGCTCCGTCCTCCGCCTCCCGGGACGGGGGCCGGCCGGGCCGCGGGGCGGACAGGCCGGGGACCTGTACGTGCAGCTGCGGGTCCGGCCACACCCCTATCTCCGCCGGGAAGGCTACGACCTGGTCCAGGTCCTGCACCTGTCGATGACCCAGGCCGCTCTGGGCGCCGAGTTGGCCCTCCCCACCCTGGACGGCGAGGAGGAGCTGGTCATCCCGGCCGGGACCCAGGGCGGCCGCACCTTCCGGCTGCGGGGCCGGGGGGTCCCCCATGTCAACGCCCGGGGCCGGGGCGACCTCATCGTGGAAGTGGTCGTGGACACGCCCACCGACCTGACCCCGGAGCAGGAGGAGCTGCTGCGACAGCTGGCCGCCCTGCGAGGGGAGGAGGTGGCTCCACCAGAGAGCGGGCTGCTGCACCGGATCCGTTCTGCCTTCCGGTAGGGGCGGCCCGGTGCCTGGAGCGGGCCGGGGGCCCGGGTCCGGGGGGGCGCGACGGCCGGCCCCCGAGCTGGTCGAGGCCGCCGCCCATCTCCTGGTGGACGACCTGGAAGAGCCGGCGCTTGGCGCCGAGGAACGCCACCACCTGGCGAGGGTTCTCCGCCTGCGCCGGGGGGAGGCCGTCACCATCTCCGATGGGGCGGGCCGCTGGCGGCCCTGCCGGTGGGACGGGAGCAACCGCCTGCACCCTGACGGGCCCATCATGGCGGAGGACCGGCCAACCCCGCCCGTAGCCGTCGGCTTCTCCCTCGTGAAGGGGCAGCGTCCCGAGTGGGCCGTCCAGCGCCTGACCGAGGTGGGGGTGGACCGCATCCTCCTCTTGGTGGCGGAGCGCTCGGTGGTGCGATGGGAGGGACAGCGGGGGGAGCAGCACATGCAGCGCCTGAAGCGGGTGGCCCGGGCGGCGGCCATGCAGTCCCGGCGGGTGTGGCTCCCGGTGGTGGAGCCACCCGCCCCGTCGTGCGGTGTGCTGGCTGAGCTGGGCCAGGGCGGCGGCGCTGCCCTGGCGGACATGGGGGGGAGGCCGCTGTCGCTGGACCACCCCATCGTGCTGGTGGGGCCTGAGGGAGGGTGGGCCCCTCCCGAGCTAGCGGAGGGCCTCCCGGTGGTGGGACTGGGGCCGACGGTGCTGAGAGCAGAGACGGCAGCCGTGGTGGCCGGGACGCTGCTGTGCGCCTTGCGGGCCGGCGTGGTGAGCGCCGGATGAGGCAGGACCAGCCATACGGCGTGTACGTGCACGTGCCCTTCTGCTCGGCCCGCTGCGACTACTGCGACTTCGCAACCTGGACCGACCGCCACCACCTGATGGCCGACTACACGGCGGCCTGCACAAGGGAGATCGAGGCTGCCGTGGCGGAGGGGATGCCCGAGGCGACCTCGGTGTTCTTCGGCGGGGGGACGCCGTCACTCCTCCCCGCTGAGTCCCTCTTGGCCATCCTGGCGGCCATCCCGAGGACCCCCGATGCCGAGGTGACCGTGGAGTGCAACCCGGAGACGGTGGACGCACCGCTCCTCGAGGCGTACCGAGAGGGAGGGGTGAACCGGCTGTCCTTCGGGGTCCAGTCGTTGTCCCCCAAGGTGCTGAGCGGGCTGGGGCGACAGCATGACCCGGCCACGGCCAAGAGGGCCGTCACCCTGGCGGGGGCGGTGGGCTTCGAGCGGATCAACGTCGACCTCATCTACGGGGGTGCCGGCGAGACCGATGCCGACTGGGTGGGCACGCTCGAAGGCGTCCTCGGCCTGTCACCCCGCCCTGGGCATGTGAGCGCCTACGCCCTCACGGTCGAGCCGGGCACGCCTCTCGCCGCTGACCCCGCCCGCCATCCTGACGATGACGTCCAAGCGGGCCGCTACGAACTGGCTGACGCGGTCCTCGGCGGCGCCGGCCTGGCCTGGTACGAGGTGTCCAACTGGGCCCTCCCCGGCGAGGAGTGCCGGCACAACCAGCTCTACTGGTCCCAGGGCAACTACCGCGGCATCGGGTGCGCCGCCCACTCCCATGTGGACGGCCGGCGCTGGTGGAACATACGCACGCCCGAGAGGTACATAGGGGCCATTATGGGTGGCGCCTCGCCGGTGGCTGCCTCTGAGGTCCTGTCGGAGGAGGAGCGGGCCATGGAGAGGCTCGTGCTGGCCCTCCGGACCCGGTGGGGTGTTCCGGCAGGGGCCCTTGCGGCTTCCGGCGATGCGGCTTCCGGCGGTCACCTGGATGAGGCGGTAGCGGGGCTGGTGGAGCCCGCGCTGGCCGGCGGCTCCGCGGAGGAGGGGAACCTGGTACTCACCCTTCGGGGGCGCCTTCTCGCCAACGAGGTGACAGCACGCCTGCGTGTCCCTCCTGGCCAAGAGCGCCCTGCGACCGGTAGCTCCCTGCCCCGCTAATTCCTGGCCCGGCCCCGGAAGGGCCACCTCCCGTGGGCGCCAGCCCACTCATCGTGCCGATGTGCCTATAGAGAGCCCCGGCCTGGCTCACGGCAGGGCCGGCCCAGCTCAAGCACTGCCCTTCCCGGTGCCGGCTGGGGTCCCTGGGACGTTCGCGCTGCTCAGGGCCCTCTCGACGGTGGCCAAGACCCACCCTGGGCGACCGGTCACGTCGTTCCAGGTGAAGCGGAGGAGCAGCCATCCGGGCAGGGCCAATACCAGCTCGTCCTGGCGCCTCAGGTCCCTTTGCCAGTCACTCCACGTGCCGTGCGAGCCCCGACCATCCAGCTCGACAAGGACCCGCTGCTCCGGGAAGGCACGGTCGACCCTGGCTACCAGGCGGCCTGCGATGTACACGGGCCATTGAGCCACCCCCAGAGGAAGGTTGGCGTTCCTGAGCAGCTGGAGGAACTTCGTCTCGAGATCGCTCTCGGTGGGTGGCTGTTGCCCGTGCCTGCGGAGCACCTCGCGCAGGACTGCGGTCCCGGTGCAACCCCGGCCCCCCAGGACTGCCAGCCGTTCCTCCAGGAACCGCACCGAGGTACGCCCCGAGCGCAAGGCGGCCTCGAGTGCCGCTTCCAACCGATCGGCACTGGCCACGGCTGAGAGGTCGATCACGGTCCGGGTCACAGTGGTGGTGGGGATGCGGTCGATCCTGTCTCGGTCGATGCGCTCGATCCGGGCCCTCCTGTGGACGATGGCACCGGGGTAGCACGTGGGGTGGCGGCTCCGATCGACAGTGATCTCCACCGGGCAGCGAGCTGCCTCGTGCAGACCGTGCAGGGTGGCAGCTGACCGATGGGAGGCCAGGGCGCCCGGCCCCCCGGCGAGTACCGCAGCCATGACCTTCTGGTGCCAGGACCGGGGGAAGGAGGGATCGCGGTAGATGCCTTGCTTGACGCGGACCCACTTGGTGCCAGGTCCCCGCCGAAGATGCTGTTCGGGGGCACCGAGGGCGCGGGCCTGCTCGTAGGTCACCAACCCGTACTGGCGCTGCTTCAACTCGTCAATGCGTACTTGGTACCGTGACGGTTCTTTTTTACACGTCATGGTACCAAGTACATCAGGAGAGGATGACAGTTGCCGAGGTCGGCACCATGGGTGGTGTGACACGCACGAATCTGCCCAGGTCACCCCAAGCGGGGCGCCTCGCCCCCCGCCGGCCCGCCGGCTGGCCCCCCGCCGGCCGAAAGGCCACCCCCCGCCGGCCGAAAGGCCACCCCCCCGCCGGCCCCTATCCCGCCAGCGACTCCTTCATGTGCCGCCAGGCCTCCCGTGCCTCCTCCACGGACCCCTCGTCCTCGATGGTGGAGACGTCCCCGGGGTCCTTGTCCAGGGTCACCGCCTTCAGCACCCGGCGCATGATCTTGCCGCTGCGGGTCTTGGGCAGGCTGTCGACCACGTTCACCTCCCCGATGACGGCCACGGGCCCGAGCTCCTGGCGAACGGTGTCGGTGAGCTCCTTGATCAGCCCGGGGGAGGGGGTGTGGCCCGCCCGCAGGACGATGAAGGCCGAGATGACCTCCCCCCTCACCTCATCAGGTCGCCCCGTCACGCCTGCCTCGGCTACGGCCGGGTGGCGCAGGAAGGCGGTCTCCACCTCGATGGTGCCGACGCGGTGGCCGGCGATCTTGATGATCTCGTCAGCGCGGCCCGAGAACCAGAAGTACCCGTCCTCATCCTCCTCGGCGGCATCCCCTGTGAAATACACGCCCGGGATGATCCCCCAGTAATCGCGCCCATACCGCTCGGGATCACCCCAGATGGTGGGGGTGAGCCCCGGGAAGGGCTTGGTGAGCACGACGATCCCCTTCTCTCCTGGGGAGCAGCGGCTGCCGTCCAGGTTGCGAACCTCCGCCGAGAAGCCGGGCAGCGGGATTCCCGCCGAGCCCGGCTTGATGGGCAGCATCCCGATGCCGTAGGGGTTCCCGAACACCGGGCCCCCGGTCTCGGTCTGCCACATGTGGTCGATGACCGGGACCCGGTCATGGAGCACCTGACGCTGGAGCCACTCCCAGGCCGGGGCGTTCAGCACCTCGCCGGCGCAGAACACACGCTCCAGGCTGGAGAGGTCCGCAGACTCAGCCGGCCCGGTGCCGTAGCGCATGAGCATCCGCACCGCCGTTGGTGCCGTGAAGACCCCCGTGACGTGGTTGTCCTCTATGAGCTGGTAGAAGTGCTCAGGCCCGGGATGGTCGAGCGCCCCCTCGTAGGCGATGGTGGTGCAGCCGGCGAGAAGGGGCGCGTAGACGATGTAGCTGTGACCGACCACCCAGCCGATGTCGGAGGTCGACCACCAGACGTCGTCGGGCCGGAGGCCGAAGCACCACTTCGCCGTGCTGTGGATGCCCACCTGGTAGGCCCCGTGGGTGTGCACCGCCAGCTTGGGCTTGGCCGTGGTGCCCGAGGTGGCCAGTATGTAGGCCGGCTCGTTGGCCTCCATCACCTCGTGGCTGGTGGGCTGCCCGGCACCACCGGCAAGGAACTCCTCCCACGTGAGGGGCTTGGCCTTCTCCCAGCGGACCGGCTCGCCCCCCCGGCCCATCACCACGACGTGCTCTATGGGTGACCCCGGGTCGGCCAACGCGTCCGAGACGATGGGGCTGAGGGACACCTTGTTCCCCTTGCGCAGGGTCAGGTCCGAGGCCAGCAGGACCTTGGCGCCCGCCAGGCGGATCCGCTCGGATAGCGCCCCGGACCCGAACCCGGCGAAGACCACGAGGTGGATGGCGCCGATCCGGGTGGTGGCCAGCATGGCGGCGATGGCCTCGGGGATGGTGGGCATGTAGATCGCCACCCTGTCCCCCTTGCCCACACCCAGCCCCCGCAGGCCGGCGGCAATGCGCTTCACCTCCGTGAGGAGCTGGGCGTAGGTGTAGCACCGCCGCCCGCCCGCCTCGTCTTCGGCTATGAGCGCTGTGTGCCCCGCCCTCCCACCAGCCACGTGGCGGTCGATGGCGTTGTAGCTGATGTTGGTCAGGCCGCCCGTGAACCACCGGAAGCTGGGGGGGTCAGGCTCGAAGGTGTGGTCCCATCCCCTGAACCAGGGGAGGTCGGAGGCGGCCCGGGCCCAGAACCCCTCGTGATCGGACTCGGCCTCGTGGACCCAGCGCTTGACGATGGGGCTGATCACGTCCATGGTGGCTCCTTGGGAGGTTCCAACTGGGCGGGTCTCGCTGCAAGGGGCCACAGCGCCCAATCGATGGAGCACCCGGCGTTTGCTCGACCGGCCTGCCCCGATCATCCCCCCCGGAGTGTGAGCCGTCAAGGTGCCGGGGGCTATCCTTCGCTGACCCTGGGCGATCCTTCCCCGATCCCCGGGGTCGAGCTGTCCTGCACTCCCCGCCGGCGACGGCAGGCCCTTGTTGCCCCCCAGCCCGGATGAGAAGATGGCAGCCGGGAGGGTGACGCCAGGCTTCGGGCCTCGCCCGAGGCCACCCCCCATCAGCGCTCCAGGAGGTGCACCGATGGATCCCCTTGCTCCGCCCGTCTTCCGCACCGAGCTGACGCCGCTCGTGCTCCTGGAGCGCTCGGCCGCTGTCTTCCCGGACAAGGAGGCCATTGTCTACCGTGACCGTCGTATCACCTACCGCCGGTTCGCTGCCGAGGCCACCCGGCTGGCGCGAGCTCTGCAGGCCTCGGGCATAGGCCCGGGGGACAGGGTGGCCTACCTGATGCCCAACCTGCCCGAGATGCTGGTGGCCCACTTCGGAGTGCCGCTGGCGGGAGCAGTCCTGGTGGCTATCAACACCCGTCTGTCACCCCCCGAGGTCAGCTACATCCTCGAGCACTCGGGGGCCAAGATGCTCGTTGTCGACGCCCAGCTGGCCCTAGGCCTCAAGGATTCGAACCGGGTCAAGGAGACGGTCACCCTGGTCGACGCTGCCGACCCGGCTGAGGCGGTGCTGGAGGGCCCCAGCTATGAGGAGCTGCTGGCCCGCGGCTCGGAGGAACCGCTCCCTTGGTCGGTCGAGGACGAGAGGGCCACCATCTCTATCAACTACACGTCGGGCACCACCGGCCGGCCAAAGGGCGTCATGTACCACCACCGGGGTGCCTACCTCAACGCCCTGGGCGAGATCATCCACTCTCGCCACAGTCCGGGCAGCGTCTACCTGTGGACCCTGCCCATGTTCCACTGCAATGGCTGGTGCACGACGTGGGGTGTGACCGGCGCAGGCGGGAGGCACGTCTGCCTGCGGACGGTGGATCCCGAGGAGATCTGGCGCCTGCTGGACACCGAGGGGGTCACCCACCTCAACGGGGCGCCCGTCGTGATGACCATGATCGCCAACCACCCCCAGGCCCACCGCCTCGAGCGTCCATTGCTGGTCACCACGGCCGGTGCCGCTCCCAGCCCGACGGTCATCGAGCAGATGGAGGGGCTGGGCGCGACCATCGTGCACGTCTACGGCCTGACCGAGACCTACGGCCCCTACTCGCTTTGCGAGTGGCAGCCGGGTTGGGATCTGCTCGAGGTGGGAGAGCGGTCCCGGCTGCTGGCCCGGCAAGGCGTGGGGATGCTCTGCGCAGACCGGTTGCGGGTGGTGGACAAGCAGATGCGGGACGTCCCGGCGGATGGCACGACCATGGGCGAGATCGTCATGCGGGGGAACAACGTCATGACCGGCTACTTCCGCGACGAGGAGGCCACGGCGAAGGCCTTTGCCGGCGGCTGGTTCCACTCAGGAGACCTCGGGGTCATGCACCCTGATGGTTATGTCGAGCTGCGCGACCGGGCCAAGGACATCGTTGTCTCAGGAGGGGAGAACATCTCCACCATCGAGGTGGAGCAAGCCCTCCTGTCCCACCCGGCGGTGCTGGAGGCAGCGGTCATCGGGGCCCCCGATGACAAGTGGGGAGAGCGTCCCAAGGCCTTCGTGGTCCGCAAGGCCGGAGTCGAGGTCTCTTCTCAGGACCTCATCGACCATGTTCGGCAGCGCCTCGCCCATTACAAGGCGCCCCGTGATGTCGAGTTCATGGAAGCCCTGCCCAAGACATCCACCGGGAAGATCCAGAAGTTCGAGCTGCGCGAGCGTGAATGGGCGGGCTATGCCAGCCGCGTCAAGGGCTGAACCGGGGCGGGCAACGGCCCGCCGCTGCCCGCAGCGCCCGGACGAGCCCGGAGCTCCCGGGCCCAGTGGCACAGGAGCCGGGCCCAGGGGGTGCCGATGACCCCCCGGGCCCACTGGGGGCCGAGCTGCCCTCGACCTAGGGCTGTACGTGCTCGGGGTAGTGCACCGGGGGGGTCAGGGGGGTGAAGAAGGGCTTCTTGAAGGGGAACAGAGGGAAGACGGGCCGCTTCACAGTCTCGTTCACGACCTCAGCCCCCACGATGTACCAGGCCATGGCGGCCAACAGCATCTCTCCTATGCCGGTCCCCAGGCCGGAGGCCTGTGAGATGCCGGTCCAGGCCCCGATGTCGGCCACGATCAGGGTGGCCAGGAACTCGCAGAAGGTGAGGAACACCATCCAGTTCGTCCCGAGCGTGGCCACGAGGAAGATGAACGTGATCACCGACCACATGACGAGGAAGATCGTCACCGCCTGGGCGGCGTCGTGGGCCCCGGCGGCACCACCTGCCTTGGCCACGCCGGGGACGACGTAGAGGATCAGCACGTCGTAGCTCCACCAGAAGGCCCCGTAGGTCGTCATGAAGGCCGCCGGGAACAGGTCTCCGCGCCGAAGGGCGAAGAAGCCCGCCACCATCTGCACCAGGCCTCCGTAGAAGCCGGCCAGGGGAATCACGAGCAGGGCCTCCGCTGACGGGAAGAACCCACTGGTCATGAGCCCCAGGGTGAAGGTGGTGAGGGCGAAACCCCCTACGCCGACTGGGACCGGGTTCGTGATGAACGGGTGGGTGGCAGGCATCTCCGTGAGCGCCACCCGGGAGATGGGCCTGCCGTCCTCAACGTTCGTGGGAGTCTGTGCCATCCGCCTAGATCCCTCCTTGTGGAGCCGCCAGCGTTCGCCGCCGACGGGTTGTAGCCGCCTGCTATGGAGCGGGCCCCCGCGCCTTGGCGCGCCGGAAGAGGGGGCCGCTGGTCTTCTCTCAGTCCTCTGCGGCCCGCACCCCCTTTGCTCGCTCGGCGATGTCCTGGACGACATCAGCGTTGGCCAGGGTGGTGACGTCGCCGAGCTGGCGTTGCTCGGAGACGTCCTTGAGCAGGCGCCGCATGATCTTGCCTGACCGGGTCTTGGGCAGCTCGGGGGTGAACACGATCGAGGCGGGCCTGGCGATCTTGCCGATCTTGTCCGCCACGTGCTGGCGCAGCTCTGCCAGGAGGGCGTCGTCGCCTGTGGCCGTGCCCCGCAAGGTGACGAAGGCGGCTATGGCCTGTCCCGTGGTGGGGTCGGCCCGGCCGACCACGGCCGCCTCGGCCACGGCAGGATGGTCCACCAGGGCCGATTCGACCTCGAGGGTCGAGATGCGGTGGCCGGACACGTTCATCACGTCGTCCACCCGGCCCAGCAGCCAGTAGTACCCCTCCTTGTCCCGCTTGGCGCCGTCACCGGCGAAATACACCCACTTGCCTGACGACGGGTCCGAGAACCGGGTCCAGTAGGTCTCGATGAAGCGCTCGTCGTCGCCCCAGAGCGTGCGGAGCATGGACGGCCAGGGCCTGGTCAGGACCAGGTACCCACCCCCGCCGAGGGGGACACTGTTGCCGGACTCGTCCACCACGTCGGCGAACACGCCAGGGAGGGGGAAGGTGGCCGAGCCTGGCTTGAGGGTCGTCACACCGGGCAGGGGCGAGATCATCATGGCCCCGGTCTCGGTCTGCCACCAGGTGTCCACCACGGGGCAGCGGTCCCCGCCGATGTTGTGGTGATACCAGATCCAGGCCTCGGGGTTGATGGGCTCACCGACGGTCCCGATGACCCGCAGCGACGAGAGGTCGTGCTTGGCCGGGTACTCCGTCCCCCACTTCATCATGGTCCGGATGGTGGTGGGGGCGATATACAGCTGGGTGACCTTGTACTTCTCGACGATGTCCCAGAACCGGTCCTTGTCCGGGTACTGGGGGACTCCCTCGAACAGCACGCTCGTGCAGCCGTTGGCGAGAGGCCCGTAGACGATGTAGCTGTGGCCGGTGACCCAGCCGATGTCGGCCCCGCACCAGTAGACGTCGGCCTCGGGCTTCAGGTCGAAGACCAGCCGGTGGGTGGTGGCGCACCCCGTCAGGTAGCCACCGCAGGTGTGCACGACGCCCTTGGGCTTGCCGGTGGTGCCCGAGCTGTAAAGGAGGTAGAGGATGTCCTCGGAGTCCATCTCCTCGGCAGGGCATTCGGTGCTCTGGTCCGACACCAGCTCGTGGTACCAGCGGTCCCTGCCCTCGACCATGGGGACGTCGTGGCCGGTGCGACGCAGGACCACCACCGACTCGATGGAAGGGGTATCGGCCAGGGCCTGGTCGGCGAAGGCCTTGAGGTTGACCACGGAGCCGTTGCGCCGGGAGCCGTCGCAGGTGATGAGCACCTTTGCGTCGCAGTCGTTGATGCGGTCCCTCAAGGAGTCGGCGGAGAAGCCCCCGAACACCACCGAGTGGGGCGCTCCCAGGCGGGCACAGGCGAGCAGGGCCACGGGCAGCTCCGGCACCATCCCCATGTAGATGGCCACCCGGTCGCCCTTTTTCACACCGAGGGACCTGAGTCCGTTGCCCAGCCTGCAGACCTCGGCGTGCAGCTCCCGGTAGGTGATGGTGCGGGTGTCGCCCTCCTCGCCCTCGAAGTAGTAGGCGACCTTGTCGCCGTTGGACTCGAGGTGACGGTCCAGGCAGCTCTCCGTGACATTCAGCTTCCCGCCCACGAACCATTTGGCGAACGGAGGGTTGGACCAGTCGAGCACCTGGTCCCATTTGCGCCTCCAGGCCAGGCGGCCGGCCTCCTCGGCCCAGAACCCTTCCGGGTCCTCCTCTGCCCGCCGCAGGATCTCGTCGGAGGTCACCGTGGCCCCGGCCCGAAACTCCTCCGGCGGCGGGAACGTGCGACTCTCGTCGAAGAGGGCCTCGATGGTTTGCTCGGAAAGTTCAGCCATCGTCTCCCCTTTGTGATGCTGGATTGTCTCTGTCTCGTCCGGTGCGGCCGCAGGGCCATGGTATCGCGCTACAGCAACACGGTGTGACGGTAGCCACTTGTCGAAGTGGTCCCCCCATGGACACCACCCTCTGTGCTCGGCATGGGGTCGAGTAGGACAAGCAGTGGTTCATGCACTACCCCTTGACACAGGCCACCGGCTGGGGTACACATCTCAATCAGTAACCTGCGCACCACAAGGGGGGTTCCTATGAGAGTGCGTATCGCTGGGGAGCCGTCGAGCCGCTCTCGGCCTCGTCCCCGTCCCTGCCGGCGGCTTCTGGCCTTGACCGCCGCCGCCCTCGTCACCGGCGGGGTGACCATGACCCCAATGGCGCTGGCCCCACCGGCCGGCGCGGCATCGGCTCCGAAGCTGGGCTTCACCGCCTTCGCCTATGGAACCGAGATGAAGAACCCCACGATCGTCGAATCGGGCTACTCGGCCTTGGCCTGGGTGGGGTGCACGACCAACGCCGGGCTCTCCCGGTACAACACCGTGGCGGGGGTGAGCCTGGCTCCTGCTGGGACGGTGGGCTCGGTGGACAGCCATGCCTCGACCGAGGCGACCTCCAGCGGCACTCAGGAGGCCAAGTCGTCGGCCAGTACGGCTGACGTGAACCTGCTGGGCGGTCGGGTGAGAGCCAGTGCTGTGTCGGTGAGCACCCTGTCCAGCGAGACGGCCGCAGGCGCGGCGGCATCGCATGCCAGCGCGTCCTTCGCGGGGCTCACCATCGACGACAAGGCCCTGAAGAGCGCAGAACCGGCCAATACCAAGGTCGTCATACCCGACATCGGCTACGCCGTCTTGAACGAGCAGGGCCAGCGGATCACCAGCACCGGAGTGAGTGGCTATGTCGTCGGGCTCGACATCCACGTCACCAGTACGTCCAGTTCGCTCTATGGGACGAGGATCGTTGTTTCGGCGGCGACCGCCTCGCTGCACGGCCCGGTGTCCGGCGTGCTGGGGGGCCTCTCCTACGGCACGGAGGTGACCAGCGGATCCGGGCTCATCGAGTCCGGCCCCACCTACAGCGAGCCGATGGCCTGTTACGGGACGGCCGGGCACACCAGGGAGGACGCCGGTTCAGGGTCGAGCTATCGCGGTCTCAAGACCGGGGCCACCACCGACACGGTCAAGGGGACCGACACTGCCAGTGCCCTGGCGGCCTACGTCACCTCCTCGGTGGCGGACCTGCATCTGGACCTCGGCCCCGGCTCACTCGCCGATGCTCTGGGTGCCACCTCGATCAAGTCGGTGGCCAGCGCCTACGTGAAGGATGGCAGGACAGTGCTGAGCGAGAATGGTTCGGGCATCCTCGGCCTCACCATCCTTGGGCACTCCTCCGAGAGCGGGTTGCCATCACCCAACACCAAGATCCAGATTCCCGGTGTGGGCACCCTCTACCTGAACAAGGTGATCAAGACCGCCAACAGCATCACCGTCGAGATGATCGACCTGCAGGTCACGGCTTCATCCCCGGAGCTGGCGGGCGACACGATCGTCGCCGGCTACGCCCGCGCCAAGGCATAGGGCCCGCCCACTCCCGGGACGGCCGGGCCGGGCTCTAGGGCCTGCGGGTCGGCTCGTCCTCGAGGAAATGGCCCAAGGTGCCGCGGGCGACGAGTCGGATGCTCGCTCCGGGCGCCTCCCGGCGCCCGGAGCGGGCCAGCACCCGGCCCACGGCTGCAGTGAGCGGTGCCACCAGGGCGGTGGGCAGGGACCGCCCGTGGCCCACGAGGTCCGCCTCGGGCAGGTCGGGGAGCTGGACCTGGTCGGGACCGGCGGCTATCCCGTCCCCGCGGTTCATGACCAGCAGGGTGCGTGACGGAGGGACCCCACCGGCCTCCAGGTCCTGGGCCAGGCAGGCCAGGGCGTGGGCCCCCTTCATCCCCGGTAGCCCCACCGCCACGATCACGTCGGCGCTCGCCAGGGCGGCGCGGGAGAAGGCATTGCGCTCCTCCACCTCCAAGAAGCCCGTCTCCTTCTCCCCGTCCCAGTCGGGATGGATGTCGAGCACCAAACCCGCGCTGATCGAGGCGAGGAGGGCCAGCACCCGGCCCACGGCCTGGGGTCGGACGGCGGCCCAGGCGGAGCGCTCGGGCAGGCCGGGCAGGAGCCAGTAGCCCCGTTCGGGCATCCTCAGGCACGAGTCGAGGACGGAGCCGGGGCCCCCCGGGCCCGGGGGCCGGTACATGAGGAGGTCGCCCAGTCCTCGCTCGGGTTGGCCGGCCCCATGGAGGACAGCCTGGTCGGCCCGCCGGGCCAGGTCGGCTAGGACGACGGGTCCACCGGTGGCCAGCCCGCCGGTTGCCAGGCCCTGCGCCGTGGCCATGGCCACCGTGGAGGCGCCCGTCCCCCCGGAGCCGCACACGGCCACGGCGACCCCCCGACCAGGCGGTGGCACGCCCCGGAGCGCTCGGTGCAGGTCCTCCGGGCAGCAGATGCCGGCGGCGGGAACGGGCAGGGCACAACGGCGCAGGACGGGCGGGAGTTCGTGTCGCAGGGACCCTCCTGCCACCATGGCCTGGGCCCCCAGGTCCATCCCGCTGGCCCAGGGAGAGGGGGAGACCACGATGACCGGGCAGCGGGCCCGGTGGCACGACGCCACCAGGTCTTGGCTCAGGGCGTCATGGTGACCGTCCACTACCACGGCGGAGAAGGCCCGTCCCGAGGCCAGCCGCAGGCCCAGCTCCTCGGCCGAGCCTGCCACGACCACCTGGAGGGCCTCCCCGTCCGGCCCCGGGGGCTCCAGGGCGAGCAGCTCCCTGAGCCACCGGCGCTCGGGAGGTACCAGGGCCAACACGACGTAGCGGTCACCGAGCACAGGCACCTCCCTGGGAACCGGGCCGTCAGCCGGGGTGGGTGGGCGTCCGGTGTGGCAGCCGGCTGCACATCCGCGGACGCAAGGGTGAGGAGCTCGAGGGTGGGCGTCCCGTGCAGCGGCCCTGGGCACCGAGGGCAGGGGCGAAGCTAGTCCGCCCACCGGTGGCCCGGCAACATGAACTATGATGTCAATCGGTGTCAATCGATCCCGAGATCCTCGATGGCTTCCGGTTGGGACCGGTCCTGGGTTGGGGCCCTTCGGGAGCGACCTACCGGGGTGAGGACCCGAGCGGCCGGACCGTTGCCGTGAAGGTCCTCACTCCAGGGGAGGGGGCCCGGGGCAGGGATGCAATTGGCCGGTCGGTGGCCGCCCTCAGGCGTGTCGGCCACCCTGGGCTGGTCCCGGTAGAGGCCGTCGTACCCGCGGGGCGAGAAGCCGTGGCCCTGGTGTCCCCTCTCTTGTCCGGCCCCTCGCTGGCGGTCTCCGTCCGGCGGGGGGCCGGACCAGGCATTCCCGTCGAGGAGGCCCTGGGGCTCGGCGTGGCGCTGGCCGGGGTCTTGGGGGCACTCCATCGGGTCGGCCTGGTGCACGGCGGCTTGAAGCCCACCAACATCTTCTCGTGCCGGGAGGAAGGGGTGCCTCGAGGAGGCCGGCCTGCTGTCACTGATGCCGGCCTGGTGGGGTGGGTGGCTGCCACCTCTGGCTGGGGCCCGGCCCTGGCTGGTGCCATCGAGTACCTGGCCCCCGAAGTGGTGAGGAGCGAGCCCCCGGGGCCGGAGAGCGACGTGTACGCCCTGGGGGTGATCCTGTGGGAGCTCCTGGCTGGCTGCCATCCCTACCGTCGGGCCACCAGCCAGCAGACCCTGCTGGCTGCGGCCCGGGCTGACTTCCCGCCACTGACCGCGGCAGCCCCGGGGGTGCCCCCCTGGCTGGCCCGGGTGGTCGGACAGGCCATGGCCGGCCGACCAGCGGACCGCCCGAGCCACGGAGCGGAACTTCTGGCCCTGCTGGCCGGCGGCTCAGGGGGAACAGGTCGTGTTCCCTCCGGCCTGCGGGCGGCTCCAGGAGCCAACCTGCCCGGAGGGCTGGTCCCGGAGGCAGGGGCAGAGGGTCCCGAGGAGGAGCCGCCCCCGTGCCCGGCCGCCAGGCCCTCCTGGACGGTCCTCCAGCTGGTATGGCTGGCCGTGATCGTGGTGCTGGCGGGTCTGGCGGCGGTGGCCCTGCTGGCCGGCCTGGGTGGCCCCCTCGGGAGCCACCTCCCGCTCACTCAGAGTCTTTGAGGGCGCCACATGGAGCTTCGGGCAGAAGCCCATGAGATAGGCCGTAATGGATCACGATAGGGTACGATGGCAACATGGAGGACGCTACACCGACCACTGACGAGCACATCCAGTGGCTGAGCACGCGTCAGGCATCGGAGCGACTGGGAGTGACTTTGCGCACTCTCTACCGCTTCATCGACGAGGGACAGATCCCCGCCTACCAGTTCGGCCGCGTCATCAGGCTCAAGGCTGCCGACGTCGTCCGGTTCATCGAGGCCTCTCGCATCACGCCCGGCACGCTCAAGCACCTGTACCCCGAGCCCAAGTCGGAGTCCTCGGGGTAGGCCGACCCTAAAGGGAGCAAGCGCAGGGAGTGCTCCCTCCCCATCGCCCACTGCTATCCGAAGTGGGCCGGCCGTTCAAGGGAGTGAACGGATCCCGAGCTCAGCGATGGCAGCCAGGGGCACGTAGACAGCTCGGCGGTCCGGTCGGGCCAGCAGGCACACCAGGTCCCGACCCACCCACCTGAGGTCCCCCTCCAGCGGGGGGGACGGAGGTGCCACGATCCTGACCCTGGTTCGGGCGGCAGCAAGGGCGTCCAGGGCATCGACCATCGCCATGAGCTCCCCTGGGACTCCATGACCAGGTCCGGGCTGCACCTCACCCCGCTCCGGGACCATCTGGCAGATGGCGGCACTGGCAATGAGGACCGCATGGCTCGAGGGAAGCTCGTCCCGGCCCTTGTCGGGCCCCGCCTCGACCAGGATCACGAAGTCCTGCCCCACCCCGGCCAGCCGGCCCCGGCGCCTGCCGGCCGTCGTGACCAGTCCCACCTCCGTTCCCCGTTCCACCCACCCCAGCGCCAGCTCTTCCCAGGCCAGGTCCTCGGCGGCTTGGCGTCCCAGCCAAGCCCGGCGGATCCGGGACCGGAGAACCTCCTCCCCTTCAGCGGCACGGGCCATGCGGGCCAGTTCGGCGGCGAAACGCTCCCAGGACCGGTCCCCCTCGCCCTCCACGGCTCGGACGCTATTGCCCGGAAGGACTAGGGTCGGCGGCGGTGAGCGACTGCCTCTTCTGCCGGATACTGGCCGGGGAGCTCCCTTCGGAGGCCGTGGCCAGCACCGACACCACCTACGCCTTCCGGGACATCAACCCTGTGATGCCCACCCACGTCCTGGTGGTGCCGAGACAGCACATCGAGAACGCCCACTACCTGAGGAGCGAGCACGGAGAGGTGCTGGCCGACATGTTCCAGGTGGCCCAGGAAGTGGCCAGCTCGGAGGGGATAGCCGAGCGGGGCTACCGGCTGGTGCTGAACGTCGGCCCCGACGCCCTCAACTCCGTCCCCCACCTGCACATCCACGTGCTGGGAGGTCGCCCCATGGGTTGGCCTCCCGGTTGAGATTTACTAGTTAACCTGGGTCAGCTACCATAGCCCGGGGAGTTAGCCGCCGGGAGAAGAGCATGGCCAAGGTGGGAGATCAGATGGCCTCGTCAGTGGTCACCAAGCTGCGCTCTGCCATGACCGAGCTGGGCGAGGAGTTGGGAAGCGCAGCAGCCAAGCAACTGCTCTCGACCATGGAGCTGGCCAGGGGGGAGGACGCGGGCTCAGGGATCGGGGGCGAGGTTGAGCGCCTCAGGAGCCTGGTGGAGGAATCCGAGGCCCGCTGGGCAGAGCGGTTCTCCGAGCAGGCCAGCCGGTTGGGCGAGCTGTCCCGGGAGGTGGCTTTGCTGCGCCGGCGGGTGGCAGCCCACAGCCAGGCCCTGGCTGGCCCGTCGTTGGCAGGGCCGTCCCGGTCCGGCATCCCTTCCGCCGACCAGCCGGCGGAAGGTGAGGGACCAGTCCTCTGCCAGGGTGAGGAGGTGATGGAGCCGGTCACCCGCTCCCTGCCCCCAGGCCGCTCCCCGCGCGCTAACCGCCCCCTCCGTGCCAACCGCCCCCTGCGCGCCAATCGACCCCTCCGGGCCGGCCCTCCCACCGATTAGGCCTGTTGGGCGCTGCGGGCGGCCTCGGTTGCCTCCTCGCCTGACCACAGGGTCAGGGCTTCGGGCGGGACGGCGACGCGGCACCGGTCGCCCGGAGCCAGGCGGGGTGGAGTAGGGGTCCGGGCCGTCAGCTGGAGCCCCCCATCCAGGACCACCACCACCTCGTGCCAGGCCCCGAGGTCGGCGGCGTCCAGCACCACCCCCACGCTGCCTCCTTCGCTCCGGCCGGGGGGCACCGCCCCGTCCACCACGACGTGCTCGGCCCGGATGCACCAAGTGACGGAAGCTCCGGGGGGGAGCCCCAGGTCCGGGCAGGCCAGCTCCGTGCCCTCGGCGAGCATCCGGCCCGGCCCGATCCAGGTGCCGCTTCTCAGGTTGTCCACCCCGAGGAGTCGGGCGACGCGGGCTGAGCTAGGGCGGGCAAAGACGGAGCGGCGGGGACCGGCCTGCAGCACCCTGCCGTCTGCCAGGACCAGGATCTCATCGGCCAGCAGGGCCGCCTCCTCGGGGTCATGGGTGACCAGGACGGTGGCGACTCCGGCCTCGCGCTGGAGGCTGCGCAGCTCGTGGCGAAGCTCGCTGCGCACGGGCGAATCCAGGGAGGAGAACGGCTCGTCCAAGAGGACCAGATCGGGTGAGCGGGCCAAGGCCCGGGCCAGGGCCACGCGCTGGCGCTGCCCTCCGGACAGCTGGTGGGGGCGGCGCCGCTCCAGCCCGGTCAGGCCCAGCCGGGCCAGCCACTGGGCCGCCAGACCCGGGTCGGCCTCCTTCCCGAAGGTCAGCTGCTCCCAGACGGAGAGGTGGGGGAAGAGGCCGGCGTCCTGGGGGACCCAGCCAATCCGCCGGCCCTCGGGGAGAAGCCGCCCCAGCCGGCGGGGACCCAGCCGAACCTCCCCCACCCCCGGCCCGAGGAGGCCGGCCAGGCTCCGCAGGGTGAGAGACTTACCAGCCCCGGATGGCCCGAGCAGGGCCAGGTGGGCGGCCTGGGCCTTATGGGCGACCCTCAGGTGGAAGCTGCCCACCGTGATGTCGAGATCCATGGCAAGCGGTCCCGGGGGAGGAGCCTGGCTCCGGGCGGTAGGGCTGGGACCGGGCACGGCGATGGGGGCGGAGCCATCGGGTCGGGCCTTCGACCACAGCCACCGGCCCGGCCGCCAGTGGGCTACGGCGAGGACCGCGAAGGCGGCCCCGAGGGCGCTCCCCGTGGGGGCCAGGGTGGCGGGCAGGCCGGTGCCGGTGAACTGCACGAAGGTGAACACCGGGAGGGAGTAGGGATGGTAGGCGAGGATGATGGTGGCCCCGAACTCGCCGAATGCCCGCAACCAGGCCAGCAGCAGGCCGGCCCGGATGCCCGGTCCTGCCAAGGGGAGCCCCACCCGCCAGAAGCGTGACCAGCCCCGGTGCCCGAGCGTGGCGGCCACGTCGTCCAGCCCGGGATCGATGGCAGCGAAGGCTGACCGGGCCGCCACGATGAGGAAGGGGGAGGCCACGAAGGTCTGGGCCAAGACAATGCCGGCCAGGGTGTCCGTGAGGCGGCCCCCGAAGATGCTCCCCAGGGGGGTGGCCGGCCCCACCACCTCGAGGAGGAGGATGCCGCTCATGAGGGGAGGGAGGGCCAAGGGCAGCTGTACGGCCAAGCCCAGGAGGTCCCAGGCCCGGCCCCGGCCCTGGGCCAGCAGCCAGGCCAGGGGTATGCCGAGAAGGGCTATGACGGCCGAGGAGACCGTGGCCGTGAGGGCTGAGACGCCGAGGGCGGCAGCGAGGCCGGAGGTGGGGATCCCGGCCCAGGCCGCTGGGCCCAGGCGCCCGATGAGGGCGGCTATGGGCCCGAGGAGATAGAGGGCCAGGAGGCCCCCGAGCCAGGGGAGGGGGCCCCTGCCCCGGGCTTTGGCCGCCCTCGGGCGGTTGGGCGCCGGCATCTCTTCCGCCGACCTCTGGCGTGCCAGCACGGCCGCCCTGCCTCAGCCCTCCAGCACGGAACGCAGAGTGGCCGGTACCGCCCTGACGTCACCTGACAGCTTGGGGGAAACGGGGGTGAGCCCGTGGCTGGCCAGGATGCTCCGGGCCCTGCGCCCCAGCAGGAAGCGGGTGAAGGCCTCCGCACCCCGGCGGTCAGGGGCCCGGTTGGGGATGGTGACGGTGAAGCTCGCCGCCAGGTGCAGCCCACCCAGGCCCACCGTGGGCAGGTGGGCGGACTCCGCCTCGACCCGGTAGAAGAAGCCGGCATCCAGCTGACCGGACTGGAGCCGGCTGACCAGGTCCTCCTCAGGGAAGACCCCGGCCTGGGTGCGAATGAGGGCGGTCAGGGCGGGATCGTGGTGGGCCCGGGCCGCCTCCTCGAGGGCCTCCACGGTCAGCTTCCCCTTGGGGTCGAGGCGGGGGTCGGTCCGCCCCAGGCGGAAGCCGGGCTCGGTGACCACCTTCCACCACGGCTTGGTGCGCAGCTGGTGAGCGAAGCTGCTCTTGGGGTTGTAGGCGAGGAGAAGCGGGGAGCGGGCAAAGACGGCGTACCACGAGACCCATTGCCCGTTGGCCTTGCCCATGAGGAGGCGATCCGGCCCCGGGTCGGCGCTCACGAACACGTCCGCCTGGCGGACGCGGCCCTTGATCTCGTTGGCCAGCTCCTTCGAGCCGCCGGGGAATCCCTGGAAGCCTCGGCAGCCGGTGGCGGAGCGGAAGGCCGGGGCCAGGCCCTGCTCCATGAGCCGCACCAGGGAGCCGGCGTACAGGACCTCGATGCGCTGGCCCCCGGCGCAAGCTGCCGAGGTCTGCTCCCTCCCCCCCCGGGCGGCGCCGCAGGCGGCGAGCAGCGTGACCAGGGACAGGGCCAGGACGGCCCGGACCAGACGGTCGCTCTTCATTGCTCGGGAAGCTCCACGATGACGTTCGTGGCCTTCACGGCGGCCACGGCGATGACCCCCGGGGCCAGGCCCAGCTCGTCAGCGGCCTCCCGGCTGAGCAGGGAGACCAGCCGGTGGGGCCCGGCCTGGATCTCCACCTGGGCCATGACGGTGTCCCGCAGGACCCTGGTCACTATGCCCGTGAAGCGGTTGCGGGCCGACTCCGAAACGACGGCTGGAGGCGAGGATGGCTCCGCCAGCGAGGTGGCGAGGCGGGCCAGATCAGCACCGTCGATCACCCGGCGCCCTGAGGAGGTCCGGGTGGAGGGCAGGCGCCCGCTGTCCGCCCAGCGCCTCAGGGTGTCCGTGCTCACCCCGAGCAGCTGGGCGGCCTGGTTCATGCGCAGGCTGGTCATTCCGCCATGCTAGCCCGCTATTTCGAGATATAGCTCAGAACTGGGGGGCAGAAGCGAGGTAGATCGAGGTCAATGCCTGGAATCTGCGGGTATTCGTGCTGGGACCGGTGCCGGGCTCACGTCCCCGTGCAGGCGCGGTGACCGGCTGAGCACGACCACCCCCACGGCCATGAGACCGAACGTGAGCAGCTCGAGGAGGACATCCCAGCCCGTGGTGCGCAGACGGTCCCCGAACAGGGCCACGCCGATGGACACGCTGACCAGTGGATCGACGATGGTGAAGGCGGGCTGGGAGGCGGCCAGGGGTCCGGCCTGGTAGGCGTTCTGGGCCAGGAAGACGGCACTGAGGCCGGTGGCGGCCAGGGCATAGGGGGCCCAGCTGGCGAAGGCGCCGGCGAAGCCCGAGCTCACGATGGAGACCGTGAAGATCTTGGTCAGGGCGGCGGTGAGACCGAAGGTGGTCCCGGCCGCTGCCCCGAGAAGAGCGGCTCTCCTGGCGCCGCTGCCGTGCTGGGAAAGGCCTATGGCCGCCACCACCACCGCCAGGGTGGCTATTCCGGTGCCGATCAGGGGCAGAAGGCCGGGGGTCTGGCCACCGGGCACCGGGCTCGCCACGGCCAGGAACCCGCCCAGGCCCACCACCACCATGGCGGCTCCGAGCCAGTCCCGGCGGGTCACCCGGACGTGCAGGCACAAGGCGAGGATGCCCAGCACGAACAGCAGCTCGCTCACGAGCAGGGGCTGCACGACCGAGAGGCTGCCCCTGGTGAGGGCGGCGGCCTGAAGCACGAAAGCCCCCATCATGGCCAGGATCCCCGCCACCCACAGGGGCCTGCGCAGCAGGTAGGTGAGGAGCCGGAGGTGGAAGGAGTTCTCGTCCGGGGCGTTGCGCGCCGCCAGGCGTTGGAGGACGGAGGACACGGCATTGCACAGCGCCGCCCCTACGGCCAAGGCAATGACCATCACGCTCGTCGTCCTCTCTCTTCCTCCACCGACCCTAGCTGAGCAACAGGGGGCGCTGGGCGATGATTCCCCCGGCCGAGCGCGGATGGAGAACGAAGGGGACGCGACCGACCGGAGGAAGACCTATTGCGCTCCGGGCGCCCCCAGCAGCCGCCGGTAGGTGTCGAGCATGGGGCGGTCGAAGGCCACCAGGTAGGCGACCTCGACCTTGGTCTTCGCCTGGCGCAGGGCCTCCACCGCCACCTGGGCAGCCTTCTCCGGGGGGTAGCCGTAGATGCCCGTCGAGATGGCGGGGAAGGCGATGGAGGAGGCGCCCACCTGGTCGGCCAGGGCCAGGGCGGCCCGATAGCAGGAGGCCAGGGCCTCAGCTTCCCCCCGGTCCCCTCCTCTCCAGCGGGGGCCGACGGCATGGGCCACCCAGCGGGCCGGAAGCCCGAAGCCCGGGGTCAGACGGGCCTCGCCGGTCGGGCAACCTCCGTGGGCGCGGCAGGCTTCGAGCAGCTCCGGCCCGGCGGCCCGGTGGATGGCGCCGTCCACCCCGCCCCCTCCCAGGAGGGACGTGTTGGCGGCATTCACGACCATGTCCACGTCGAGCGTGGTGATGTCGGCCTGGATGGGCTCGATCCTCATGATTCCCCCTTGCAACCCGGGCCCGGCTGGAGCAAGATAACAGGAGTGTAATTACATCGGTGCCACGCACCTGAGGGAAGGCAAGGCCGATGGAGCAACTGTTGGAGGAGATCCTGGGCGGGGACCGCAGCTGGCAGCAGCGGGCCAACTGCATGGGAGTGGACCCGGAGCTGTTCTTCCCCCAGCGCGGGGCCTCGACGCGGGAGGCCAAGGCCGTCTGCCGGGGCTGTGTCGTGAGGGAGGACTGCCTGGAGTACGCCATTGCCAATGGCGAGAAGTTCGGGATCTGGGGCGGATTGTCCGAGAGGGAGCGCCGCCGGGTCCGCCGGCACCGCAACCTGATGGCCAGGCAGGCCCAGCAGGCTGCCTCGGCCTCCTAGCCCTGGCCAGAGCCTGAAGCAGCATCGTCGTCACCGGCAGGGTCCCTTGCCGTGGGCGAGCCCACCCGGTGGGGGAGGGCGGCCAACCGGGCCTCGATGGTGCGGTCTCTGCTGAGGTCGAGTTGTGCCCAGCGCTCGGGGGGTATGGCCTCCAGCGTGGCCCTCGGGACCAGGCCCACCAGCTCGGCACGAGATATGCGGGCCCGTCCGGCCACGGCGTCGTAGACCCGGTCGGGACCGACGACGCTGGGGGCGACGAGGTTACAGGACACCTGGGCCCTACCACCCAGGTCCAGGCCCAGAGCCCTTACTGCCGGCCCCCGCAGCTCCCGGGCCAGCTCCCGGGCCAGGGCCAGGTCAGCGTCCTCGAGCCAGAGGTTGTAAGCGACCAGGAGCGGACGGGCACCTACGCACACCGCCCCGGCAGTGGGGTGGGGACGGGCAGGCCCCCGGTCAGGTGCCAGGTCGAGCCAGGCCCGGCGGCGTACCTCGGGGAGGGGGCGTTCGGGGCCGTAGAGGAAGCAGGGCAGATCGAGGGTGG
Organism: Actinomycetota bacterium; assembly: GCA_021325455.1. Lineage (GTDB taxonomy): Bacteria > Actinomycetota > Acidimicrobiia > Acidimicrobiales > JAJPHD01 > JAJPHD01. The sequence continues at coordinate 29,550 of JAJPHD010000026.1, read as the reverse complement.
TGGCGGCCCAGGCCGCGAACCGGTCCCGGGCAGCCACGGCGTCGGCGGGGGTGGAGCCCTCGAGGGGGACGAAGGGGACCACGTCCACCACGCCCAGGCGGGGATGAGCACCGGAGTGGGTGCGCAGGTCGACAAGGGCAACGGCCTGGCTGGTGAGCGCCCGGGCGGCCTCCTCCACCGCCGGGCCGCCCAGGGTGAAGACCGACCGGTGGTGGTGGGGATCCAAGTGCAGGTCCATGAGGGATGCGGAGACCTCCTCGGCGAGGCGCTCCAAGGTGGCCGTGGAGCGACCCTCACTCACGTTGACCACGCATTCGAGCAGCGGCCGAGGTGTCATCTCCTGGCGACCGCTGCCAACCCGTTCCCCGGGCCGAGGCTCCCCGCCCGGGAGCAGCCGGTCAGCGGGAGCTGGTGGCAGCCGCGATCCGGCGCCGCCGGGCGATGCGGCGGCGCTCCCGCTCCGACGCTCCACCCCAGACGCCGTGGTCGATGCGGTTGTAGAGGGCGTACTCCAGGCACGGCTCCTTCACCGGGCAGTCGGCGCAGATCCGCCGGGCCACCTCCACCCCCACCCCATCGCTCGGGAAGAACATGGACGGGGGCAAGTCCCGGCACTTCCCCTCGGCCATCCAAGCTGTGTCCATCACACCTCCATGGGTCCCCTGACCCAGTTGGACCCCGTAGCCCCCCGCTGTGGTTCCCACGAGCATCGGTGGTTACGTCCGGCACCGCTCACCGGATCGCCCTCTCCCGAGGGGGATCGGCAGCCATGCAACGAAGCCTAATGGCTCTGGTGACTCACCGTAAGCTTTATGGCCCGACCGGGCAGCCTATGTGCCCGTTGGGGCGCCAGCCGCCCGGTGGGTAGGCTCCGCCCGTGTCCTTGGTGTCCAGCGATCAAGAGCCCCAGCCCCCCCGCGGCCACGCGCGCGTGGTGTACCTGGGGCCGGTGGCTCCCCACTGGGAGGTTCAGGGGGTCTTCGGGGACCGGAGCTTGATCGAGGAGTTCCGCCAGCGGGCCCTGGCCCGTCTGCTCCTCCTGCCCCCCCACGACCCCCAGTTCCGCCGTAACCGTGAGCGGGTGGCTCGCGATGCCGAGCGGGAGAACCTGATCCTCGAGTGGGACCTGGGGTTGCCCGAGGGGGAGGAACCTGTGGAGGTCTCCTAGGCCTCAGCCCTCGGGGTCGGGCTGGTCGAGGAGCTCAATCCGGGCGAGCCAGAGGCCGGGGGCGTCGATCTCGGCAGGGGTGGGCAGCGTGGCGTCTGACTGCCACAGTCGGGCCAGGGCATCCTCCCCTGCCCGCTCCACGACGCCCCGGATGAAGGCCGTGCCCCGGTCGAAGCGGGCTTGGCTCAGCTCGAGGCCAAAGAGCTGCTCCACCATGCGCTCGCCCCCGTCACGCTCGACCCGGCGCCGGCGGAGAGCCTCGGTGAGGGCGGGGTAGGAGCCGATGAGCTGGTGGCCCACCGAGTCCATGACGTGGTCCACGTAGCCCTCGAGGGCCATCACCACCGCTCCCAGCTGGCCCAGCACGCGGCGCTGCTCGGGTGTCTGGAGCTCCCCGAGGAGGGCGGTGGGGTCACCGAGGGCGGCCTGCAGGGAGGCGGGGTCGGTCGGGTCCACCCCTGACAGGCGGGATTCCAGGGCGGAGGGGTCGATACGGAACCCCCCCACGTAGTCGTTGATGAGCTGGTTGAGCCGGTGGCGGACGTGGGGGCGGCCGATCACGGCATGGTGGGTCAGCTCGCTCAGGCACACCCAGAGCCGCACCTCGTCCCCTGGCAGGCTCCAGTCCGTGGTGAAGGAGGAGATGTTGGCCGGCACCAGCAGCAGCTCGTCCCCCGGAGGCCAGGGCACCGGAAGGACGTAGGGCCCCATGGCCCGGCGGGCCAGGTGGCCGATGGCGGAGCCCACCTGGAGCCCCAACATGGCCGGGCCTATGGCCTGGCCGAGGTTCCCGAGAAGCCCCATGAGGCCGGCATCGCCTCCCGAGTCGCCGGCCTCACCCGGCTCGGGAAGGAACTCACCGGGCCACTTCTGCTCATCCAGCCCCGCCGGCCCCGCCGTGGGGTGCTCGCTGCCGGGGAGGGGCCCGCCCGGGGGCTCCTGGCCGCCCTGACCCCCTCCAGGGGCCCGGCCCCCGGGGGGACGGGTGATCGACGTGGCCAGCGACTCTATGAGCGGCCGCCAGGCCTCCAAGGCCCGCCAGGCCCACTCGGAGCGAGTCACTGGTCGCACGGTGACGAGATGACCGGTGGTGGAGGTGGGCAACCCGGTGAGAGTGGAGACATGGAGGTCCGCCACCCGGATGAGCTCCTCCAGGCGGATGCGGTCCACCGGCTCCACGTTGGTCTCCGGCTGCCCATCGGTGGCCACGGCGTGGGCCAGCTGGCGGGCCAGGTCCCACTGCATAGGCCCGGCGTTGGAGATGAGCTTGATCAGGTCACCCAGCAGGTGCTCAAAGGGATTGCTACCCCCGAACGGTGACGAAGAGCTCACGGGCCCATCGTAGGGGGCGCCTGTCAACCGAGCGTGCTCAGCTGGGCTGGCCGGCCAACGTCACCTTCACGGTCAGGCGATGGTGCCGGTGGTCCACCTCGACCGGGACGACAGTGCCCGGCCTGAGGAGGGCGACGGCCTCGGACAGGGCCGTCATGGAGGTGACGGGGTGGTGGTCCACCTTGGTGATCACGTCGCCAACCACCAACCCGGCTTGGGCCGCGGGGCTGTCCGGCACGACCTTCGTTATGAGGGCGCCCCCCCGGATGCCCAGGGCACGGGCTCGCCCAGGGCTGAGGTTGGTGCCGCTCACTCCCAGCCAGCCGTGGACGAGGGGGCCGCCCGCCGCCAGCTGGGTGGCGGCCAGCTGCAAGTCCTCGGCCGGGGTGGCCACCGCCATCGAGCGTGAGTCACCGGAGGGAAGGGCAGCCTGGATCAGGCCCACCACCTCCCCGTCGCCGTCCAGGAGCACACCTCCGAGGGGATCGGGCGGAGGTGAGTCGGTCTCCATGGCGTCCGAGAAGGGGCGGTGGTCCAGGGTGACCCGCTGTCCCACCCCCTTCACCTGCACGACGGAGACGCGGGCCGGGGTGTCGTCCTGGCCGCCGACCGCCACCGACACGAGCAGGTCCCCCGCCCTGGGCGGGTCCGAGGCGGCTATGGGCAGGGCATGCAGGCCCTTGGCGGGGACCTGGATCATGGCCAGGTCGGTGCTGGGGTCCGACCCGAGGACGGTGGCGCTCCACTCGGCCCCTCCCTGGCCGGTCACGGTGATGGTTGTCGCTCCCGAGACCAGCCGGGCCGAGGTGAGGATCATCCCGTTGGCCTGGTACACGAACCCTGTGCCCCGCCGGTCCCCCACCGCGGCGGTGACGTCGATAGCGACCACGCCGCGTAGGTCCTGGCTCAGGCCGGACTTGACGGCCCGACCCACCTGGACGGCAGGGGGCGCCCCCTGGGCCTGGGCCGACCCCGGAGGCGGGTCGGCCAACGGGGCCTGGGACCCGGTCGTGGCTGTCGTCAGCGGCCCCCGGTCCATGGCGTAGAGGATGGCCGCCGAGAGCAGGGCCCCGGCCACTGCGGCAACAAGTGCCACGCCGGCCAGGCGGCCCAGTTGCAGGCCGGGTCCCCGCGGGGCCGGCCGGTGCCTGGTGCCTCCAGCCCACGCCTTGGCTATCTCGGAAGGATGGCGCCAGAGGCGGTCGTCGGGGTCGGGGGGAGGGCCACCGGCCTCGTCGCCGGGGTCGTCGAACTCCGGTCCCTCGCCCGCTACCACCCCCTGAGATTACGGCCGCGCTCCTGCGGGCTGGTCGCGCCCCGGGGTCCCACTTTGCCCGGCGCTCACTACCATGCTGGCGTGGGCACCGCTCCGGCGGCAGACGACTGGGTGGAGATCACCGAGGCTGCGTTGCCCGTCGCGTCGGCCACGACGTGGGCTTGCCTGCCCTCCTGCGGAGCCGTGGTCACTTTCGTGGGCACGGTGCGTGACCACGCCGAGGGGCGGGCAGGGGTGGTGAGCCTCGAGTACGAGGCCTACCTGGAGCAGGCCGTGCCCCGCCTGCAGAAGGTGGCCGAGGCGGCCCGCCGGCGCTGGCCCGAGCTGGGCCGCCTGGCCCTGTTGCACCGGGTGGGGCTGCTCGAGGTCGGAGAGCCCTCCGTGGTCGTGGTGGCCTCGGCCCCTCACCGGGCGAGCGCCTTCGAGGCGGCCCGCTACTGCATCGACACCCTGAAGGCCACCGTCCCCATCTGGAAGAAGGAGACCTGGGACGAGGGGACCGGTTGGGGGACAGGGGCCCAACCCGTGGCGATGGTGGGGGGTCTCCCACCACCGGCAGAGCCGAAGGAGGAGCCCGCTGGCTAGGGACCTCGCCATCGACATCGGGACCGCCAACACCCTCGTCTACACCCGCCGGCGGGGCATCGTCCTCAATGAGCCCACCGTCATCGCCCTCAACTCCCAGACCCAGGAGGTCCTGGCCATGGGCCAGGATGCCTGGAGGATGATCGGGCGGACTCCGGGCTACATAGTTGCCGTGAGGCCCCTCCGCCAGGGGGCCATAACGGACTTCGACATCACTCAGCGCATGATCCGCCTGCTCCTCCAGCGGGCCGGCGTGTCCCGGTTGTACCGCCCCCGGGTGGTGATCTGCGTGCCCTCGGCCATAACCGAGGTGGAGAGGCGGGCGATGGAGGAGGCGGCCAAGCGGGCTGGCACCACCGCGGCCTACCTCATCGACCAGCCCTTGGCGGCGGCCCTGGGGGCTGGGCTGCCTATCAACCAGGCGGTGGGCAACATGATCGTGGACATAGGAGGGGGCACGGCGGAGACGGCGGTCATCGCCCTGGGGTCCGTGGTGGCCAGCCAGGCCATCCGCGTCGGCAGCTTCGACCTGGACGCCGCCATCCAGACCTACGTGCGGCGGGAGTACGGCATAGCCATCGGGGAACGCACGGCCGAGGAGATCAAGCTCGCCATCGGCTCGGCCTACCCGGTGGACGACGACATCAAGGCCGAGGTGAGGGGCCGGGAGCTCATGTCAGGCCTGCCCAAGACCGTCATCCTTTCCCCCGCCGAGATCAGGGAGGCCATGGCCGAGCCGGTGGGGGCCATCGTGGACTCCGTCGTGAGCTGCCTGGGTCAGGCTCCTCCCGAGCTGGCCCAGGACCTGATAGTCCAGGGCATCCACCTGGCGGGGGGCGGTTCGCTGCTCAAGGGTATGGACCGGCGCCTATCGGAGGAGACCTCGCTCCCGGTCAAGGTGGTGGACGCCCCCCTGGAGTGCGTGGTGCTGGGGGCGGCCCGCTGCCTCGAGTCCTTCGAGGAAGTGAGGGAGATGCTGAGGGGTCCGGTGCGCTGAGGTCCTTGGCCCCGGGCTCGTCCGCAAAGGGCGGGGCTTCCGCCCCGCTGAGGTCCTCCGCCCCCATGAGGTCCTCCGCTGCCTGGCGGACCTGCCAGTCCCGGTCCTCGAGCGCCCGGCGGAGGGCCCCCTCCACCTCGGGGCCATCGAAGGGCGCCAGGGCCAGCACGGCCCGCCTACGGACCGGAGGGCGGTCGGAAAGGGTGGTCAGGATGGCCTCGAGGCCCGCCGGGTGCCCGATGCAACCCAGTGCGGCGACGGCCGCTTCCCGGCACAGGGGGTCAGGGTGGCTGGTGGCCATGAGAGAAAGCTCTGAAAGGGCTCGGGTCTCCCGGAGCTCTCCGAGAGCCCACGCCGCGGCCTCCGCCACGCCGGGCTCCGGGTCGGCGAGGGCCTCCAGGAGCGGTTCCGGGCGGGCACCCGGGGCCTTGGCGGCCAGGGTGGCCGACCGGCGCCTCACTCCCGGGTCAGGGTCGGCCAGACCCCTTTCCAGGTCGCGCTCCCCGAGGGCTCCCATCCGGCCCAGGGCCCCCAGGGCGGTGGCCCGCACGTCAGCGTGGGGATCTTGCAGCCCGGCCCGGGCCCTGGCCCGGTCACCCCGGTGCCCGGCGATGGCCATCTCCCGCCGGCGCAGTTGCCCGCCGGCGATCTGCCTAGCCTCCGTGATGGATGAGGGCATGGAGCAGGGCGTAGATCACCGCCAGCACTCCTGCTGCTGCTGCCGCCCCCACCAGGACCGTGAGCACCAGCAATCCGACCGCCGAGCCGATCCGGTGCCATATGGGGTGCAGCCGGGGGCTGGGGCGGGAGCGGCGGCCACTCGGGGAGCTGCCGGTGGGGACCAGGGTGGACGCCGGGACTGACGCCGCCCCCGGGCGGGTCGGGGCGACCCGGGCCGTAGGGGGCGATGACGGGGGGAGGGTGGCGCGGGGGCTTGGACCACCTGCTGGCGCAGGGGCGCCAGCGGCACCCGGCGACGGGTCGGCCAGGAAGGTGGTGCGGACCGCCAAGCGGGCGGGAATGGGGGCAGCGGCGGCCGGCGGCACCAAGGTGGGGAAGGTGGGGGGAGCAAGCACGCTGCGGCGGTCCAGCGATGGGACCGGCAGGAAGGCCCGGGCCACCGCTTGGCGACGGCCGTGGCTGGTCAGAGGTGTCGCCTCTGCGTCGCCTGAGGGAGCCTCACCATCACCGTTGGTGCTGGAAAGGGGCCGGTCCCCGTTCGAGGCGGGGGGCGTGCCGGCTCCCAGCGGCTCCTCGGGGTGGTCCTGGTCGAAGGGGTGGGTCACCGCTCCTCGCTCCTGCTGGCGTGGATGGGGCGTGGCGACATGGCAGGCTGGGGGGACCGCCAGTGGTCGCAGGACCTCGAGAAGGCGGTCAGCGCGAAGGGCTCCCTGACCGGCGTGCGCACTATTCGACACATGGTACAACCAGGTACACCACCCTCCGCCAGCCAGCGGCGCCGACGGCGCCGCTGGGCGGTCGCGGTCGCCGTGCTGGTGGTGGCCCTGGTGGTCGCCGGGTTCGTGGCCAACTCCATCCAGCTGGACGACTACGTCCTTTCTCCGGGGCTGGCCCAGCCCGTCGGGCCCCTCATCACGATCCCCTCGTCCCGGTCGCCCCGCCGCCGGGACATCTACCTCACCGATGTCTACCTGAACCGGGTCAGCGCCCTCCAGTGGCCGCTCTATGCCCTCAACTCGAACGACGCCATCTACCCCGCCAAGGCTCTCTTCGGGCCGGTCACCAAGCCGGCCAAGATCGCCCAGGAGCAGGCCCTCGAGATGGTGTTCTCCAGCGAGGAGGCCAGGGTGGAGGCCCTTCGCTACCTCGGCTACCACGTCCCGGAGCACCAGGGCGCCCTGGTGCTCCAGATCCTGCCCCACTCGCCAGCGGCGCGGATCAAGGGGCTGGGGCTGGGTGATGCCATAACCGCCATCGGCGGGCGGGCCACCACCTCCACCAAGGCGGTGGCCCGGGCCCTCAAGGGCGAGCGTCCCGGGGAGCGGGTGAGCATCTCGTTCCAGACCGTGGACGGGGTGCACCGCCGAGCCCTGGTCGTGCTCGGCCACCGCCCCGGCCACCGCTCCGAGGCCTTCATCGGAGTGGGCATACAGACCGGGCCGTGGTTCGCCCTGCCAATCCGGGTTGACATCAACTCCGACGGCATCGGGGGACCCTCGGCGGGGCTGGCCTTCACCCTGGGGATCATCAACCAGCTGACCGGAGGGCACCTGACCGGTGGGCACAGGGTGGCCGCTACGGGGACCATAGACCTGCACGGCCGGGTGGGACTGGTGGGAGGAGTTCCGCAGAAGACCGTCGCCGTCCAGCGGGCCGGTGCCACCGTCTTCCTGGTCCCCAAGGGCAACTACCACGATGCCCTGTCCAAGGCCGGTCCCCACCTGCGGGTGATCCCGGTCTCGACGCTGAACCAGGCCATCGCCGCCCTCCGCCGGCTGGGAGGCAGGGCACCCCGCCATCCTGCACTGGGCTCCCGCCGGTGATGGGGCCGACCTGATCTCGGGAGGATCGTTGTCCCCCGGGGCACCGCCCGTCGAGCTGGTATTCGCCGTGGAGCTGGCCTCGTTCCTGGTGGCCGCGGCCGGCTTCGCCCTGGTGCTGTTGCGGACCGACGCCCTGGGGTGGCGCCAGGGCCAGTCGGCGGCCCTGGCCCTGGGATTTGGTGGGGTGGCGGCGGCTGCCTTCCTGCACGGCTCGCTCCTGGTCCCGAGCTTCACCGCCCCCTGGGTGCTGGGGCTCGGGGCCGGGGGGCTGGCCCTCCTCCTGCTCGGGTCGGTGCTGGCCTGTGCCTTCCCCGGCAACGATCGAGGCGGCGGGCCCCGGGGATGGTGGTACTTCCTCTGGGTGGGCATTGTCCTCCAAGGGGCTGCCATCGCCGAGTGGGCCCTCTTGGTGGCGCCCGGGGGGGCGGCGCCCGGTGCGGGGCCGGGGCCTGCCGTGCTGGCCGGCCCGGGGCTGCTCGGGGCGGGCGCGCTGTTCCTGGGCCTGGGCCTGGCCCTGGCCAGCCGGTTCTCGGTGGCAGCCACCATGGCCGCCACCGCGGGAGGGACCCTCCTCGCCCTGGTGCTGGTGCTCTCGGTGGCTCTTTCGGCGGTCCTGTCGTCCACCTTGCGATCTGACGCCCTCCGCCGCCTGGACAGCCGGGCCTCGGCCGGGGTGGCCCAGATCGAGCACGTCGCCTACAGCTCGCTTCCCCCGGAGGCTCTCCTGCTGGCCCGCCTGGTGCAGGCCCATCTGGACAGTACGCCGGGGTGCCAACCCACCTCGGAGGCCTGCGTGCGGGCCTACCTGGGGGGGGCGGCCTCCCGCTACCTACCTGGTGCCGTGGCCCTCTGGGTCGGCCGCCAGCCCGGTTCGCCGGCACCGGTCGTCGTGGCTCACTCCCCCCACCTGGGGCCCCTGAGCGGTCGTGTTCTCGGGTTGGCCCATCTGGCGCCGGTGGCCAAGGCGGTACGAGCGAAGCGCTCGACGGCCTCGCTGGTCGTGGTCTCGGGGCGGGTGGTGGCGCTGGCCGCCGCCCCGGACGTGGTGAGGCTGGGGTCGGCTCCCGCCTCACCCACCCGGCTGGTGGGCGTGGCGGTGGTTGCCTACCCACTGGGGGAGGGGTTCCTGGGTCAGCAGCGCCAGCTGGACCCGACCGTGAGCCTGGCCCTGGTGGCGGGAAGGGGCGCGGTGGCGTCCAGCCCTGCCCTCAACCCCGCCGGCGTACGGGCGGTGGCCGGAAGGGCCCTCGCCTCGGGGCTGACGGCCAACATCGAGACCGGCGGGCGCTTCTGGGCCGTGCAGCTCGTCCCGGGGGCCGGCGGACACCCCGCAGCGGTGTTGGTGGCCAGCGCCACGACGACGGCGGTGGACCAGGCCCGCGACCAGGTGTCCCGGACCCTCTTCCTCATCGCCCTGGGCGGGACCCTCCTCGCCCTGCTGATGGCAGCGGCCGTGGGTGACCGGGTGGGGAGCCGCCTGCGCCGGCTCACGGCGGCGGCCGAGGCCATTCGCAGGGGCGAGAGCGGGGCCAGGGCCGGCCTCGGCGGCGCCGATGAGGTGGGTGTGCTGGGCTCGGCCTTCGACACCATGGCGGGGTCCGTCGAGCAGAAGGAGGCGGCCCTGCGCCGCGTGGCAGAGGAGGAGGCCCGTCTGCGCGACCGCCTGGAAGCGGTGGTGGCCGGCATGGGGGAGGCCCTGGTGGCGGTGGACCGGGAGGGCCGTGTCACGGCCTGCAACCAGGCCGCCGAGGAGCTCCTCGGTATCAGTGCCTCGGCAGCCGTGGGCCAACCCGTGGACCAGGTGGTGGCCCTCGAGGACGACGCTGGGTCCAGCCTCTCAGGACGGCTGCGCCGGCCTCCCACCCAGCGCTGGGCTGGCCTGGGCTGGCTGGCACCGGGGAAGGGGGAGCGGGTGCCCGTGGCCATCTCGGCGGGGGCAGTGAGGGAAGATGACAGGCACCTGGCCGGAGGCGTCTATCTCCTGAGGGACCTCCGCCAGGAGCGGGCGGCCGAGCAGATGCAGGCCGAGTTCCTCTCCCGGGTCGGCCACGAGCTGCGCACCCCCCTCACCGGGATCATGGGCTTCGCCGACCTGCTGGGCCGGGCCGATGCCGGCCCGGACCGGGCGAGAGGGTGGCGGGAGGAGATCCAGGAGCAGTCCCGCCGCCTGCTGCGCACGGTCGAGCTGCTGGAGTTCTTCGCCGCGTCGGGAGTGGGGGAGCCGCCCCTTCGCCGGGAGCGCCTGGAGCCGGGGCAGCTGGTGCAGGATGTCGTGAGCAGGTGGTCACACCGCCTGGAGGGCTCCCACGTCCTCAGCTGCCGGGTGGCTCATGGGTTGCCGCTGGTCGAGGGCGATCGGCGGCTGCTCGGGATGGCCCTGGACGAGCTGGTGGACAACGCCGTCAAGTTCTCGCCCGCCGGCAGCCGTGTGAGCGTGCGAGCCGAGGCAGGTGAGCGCCCCCGCACCGTGGAGCTCTCGGTGAGCGACAGGGGGAAGGGCATGACCGCCGATGAGGGGGAGAGGGCCTTCTCCCGCTTCCGCCAGGGCGACTCGTCCGACACCCGGCGCTACGGGGGCCTGGGGCTGGGCCTGGCCCTGGTGGAGCGGGTCACGGCAGCCCACGGCGGGCGGTTGACCTGGCAGTCGCGCCCCGGGGTGGGCTCCCGGTTCACCATCGTCCTGCGGGCCCTGGGGGCACCCGCCCACTTGCCACCGGTGCCTGCTGAGCGGCTCCCGGTTGCGGGTGACGTCTCCCCCCGGGGGAGATCTGCGTAGTATCCCTTCAGGGCCGCATCAGGCGGCCCCCGTTGCGTAGAGGCAAGTGCGGCCTGCGGGCCGGGGAGAGAGGAAACGTGGCTGCGGTTCGCAAGTGGATGAGGGGCCACCGGCGGGTGGTAGCCGGGCTGGCAGGGGTGGCGCTCGTGGCAGCGGCCTGTGGCGGGACGTCCAAGACGACGACGTCCAGCAGCACGCCCCCGAGCAGCACGCCGTCGAGCTCGCCCAGCAGCAGCGCGGCGGCCCTTGGCAAGCAGACCATCGTGTTCGCCGAGTCCGGGCTCGGGCCCGAGGGAAAGGCCACGCAGGCAGCGGTGAACGCCTTCATGAAGGCCAACCCCAACATCACCGTCAAGATCCAGGTGCTGTCCCCCAACTCCACGACCTACCTCTCCCAGCTCGAGCACGACTTCATCGCCGGGTCGTCCACGCCGGACGTCTTCGAGTCGGACGTCACCTACCCTGCCGCCTTCGCCCAGGCCGGCTGGGTGCAGGCCCTGGACAGCTACCACCCCAACGTGAGCCAGTACTTCCAGGGCGAGGTCAAGGCGGGCCAGTACAAGGGCAAGACCTATGCCATCCCCTGGTTCGACAACCCCGAGGGGGTCTTCTACCGCACCGACCTGGTCAAGACCCCGCCCAAGAGCGCGGCCCAGCTGATGGCCGACGCCCTGGCGGCCATGAAGAAGGACCATTCGCTGAAGGAGGGACTGGCCTTCGAGGGGGCCAAGTACGAGGGAGCGGTTACCGCCTACCTGACTGTCCTGTCAGGCTTCGGGGGCAAGCTCAACCCCTCGAACCTGGACACGCCGGCCAACTTGAAGGCACTGGAGTTCCTGCACGACGCCATCTACACGACCCACGTGTCGCCCCAGGCGGTCACGGGGTGGCAGGAGGGCCAGGTCCAGGCTGAGTTCTCCTCGGGCCACACCGCCTTCGCCATCAACTACCCCTTCGTCTTCTCCACCCTCAAGGGCGGGCCGGCGGAGGGCCACACGGGCTTCATCCCCTTCCCCACCAAGGGGTCGGCCCTGGGCGGTGAGATGCTCGCCATCAACGCCAAGAGCACGCACAAGGCGGCAGCCTGGAAGCTCATCCAGTACCTGACCAGCCCCAAGACCGAGATCACCAGGGCGCTGGCCACCGGGGACCCGCCGTCCCGGCCCTCTGCCTATACGTCGGCCCTCTACTCCAAGGCCCCGTACTTCAGGGAGGTGAAGGTGCTGGCCGCCGACGCCCAGCCCCGGCCCGTCAGCCCCAAGTACCCCCAGATCTCCTCCGACCTGCAGGACATGCTGTCCTCGGTCTTCGCCAACCTCACCACCCCCCAGAAGGCGCTGGCCAAGGCGGCCTCGCAGGTCAAGTCCCTGGCTGGCGGATGATGGCCGGGCCGGACCGGGCCCCCACGGGCGGGCAGGGCCGGAGGATCTAGGGAATGGCTCAGACGGTGGCGGTGCCCCGGGCGGAGCCCGGGACGCCGTCACCCCAGGAGGGGGGACGGGGCAGGACCACCGCTCTGGTGAGGCGGGAAAGGCGCTTGGGCTACCTGATGGTGGCTCCCACGGTGATCGTCCTGCTGTTCGTGACGGCCTTCCCGCTCGTCTACAACTTCTGGAACTCCTTCCACAACGTCATCTTGAACCAGCCTGGGCCCCACGGCTTCTCGGGGCTCAAGAACTACGCCGACCTGTTCACCCAGCAGGGTTTCCTCGGGTCCCTGGTGCGCACCCTCGGCTTCACGGCGGTGTCCGTGGCCTTCGAGATGGTGGTGGGCCTGGGCCTGGCCGTGCTGATCAACAAGGCCTTCCCGGGCCGGGGCCTGGTACGGGCGGCCATCCTGGTCCCCTGGGCCGTCCCCACCGTGGTCTCGGCCATGCTGTGGAAGACGATGTTCGACCCCCGCAGCGGGTTCGTCGACTACCTGCTCGGCCAGCTTCACCTTCCCGGGTCGAACATCAGCTGGCTCACAGGGCAGTGGACGTCCTGGACGGCGGTGTTCGTGGCTGACGCCTGGAAGAACGTGCCGTTCATCGCCATCATCCTGCTGGCGGGGCTCCAGGTGATACCCGACGAGGTCTACGAGGCAGCCAGGATCGACGGGGCCAGTGCCTGGCAGTCCTTCCGGCGCATGACCCTGCCCCTGCTCAAGCCGGCCCTGCTGGTGGCCCTGGTGTTCCGCACCCTGCAGGCCTTCCTCATCTTCGACGTGATCTACATCATGACCGGCGGGGGGCCGGGGACCAGCACAGAGACCCTGTCCTTCCTCGACTACCAGGCCTTCATCAACCAGTTCAACTTCGGCTACGGGGGGGCCATCGCCATCATGCTGGTAGTGCTCTCGCTCATCATCGCCGGCATCTACGTGAAGGTGCTGAGGCCCAGCACATGACAGCTGTCGCCGTGAGGCCCAGGGCGCCGGCCAGGCGCTGGCCGCGACTGGTGTGGCGCCAGGCGCTGCTGTACCTGGCTGTCCTCGTCGTGCTGGGGGTGGCCCTCTTTCCCTTCTACTGGATCGTGCGCACCTCGCTCGAGACCACGGCAGAGTTCTCCCAGGGCGTCTCCAGCCTGCTGCCGCCGCACCTCACCTTCCAGAACTTCGTGAACGTGTTCAAGCAGGAGCACTTCGGGAGGCCTCTGCTCAACAGCGCCATCGTCTCGCTGGCGACCACCTTCGTGACGATCGTGTTCTCGTCCCTGGCCGGCTACGCCCTGGCCCGCCTCCCGGTCCGGGGTGGCGGGGCGATCCTCGGCTTCATACTGCTGGCCGGCTTCTTCCCTCCCCTGGCCATGGTGGGCCCGCTCTTCCTCGTGTACCGGGACTTCGGCTTCATCGACTCGATCTACCCCCTCATCATCGTCTACTTCGTTTACACCCTCCCCATCGCCACCTGGCTGCTCAAGAACTTCTTCGCCCAGATCCCCAAGGACCTGGAGGAGGCGGCCATGGTCGACGGAGCCACGCGCCTGCAGGCCCTGTGGCGGGTGGTCATCCCGGTGGCCGTGCCGGGGGTGTTCACGGCGGCCATCCTCTCGTTCATCCTGGCCTGGAACGACTTCACCTTTGCCGTGTCCTTCATCACGAGCTCCCCCCACTTCACCGCCCCGCTGGCCATCGTCAACTACGGCCAGAGCCAGTTCCAGATCTTCTACAACCTGATCGACGCCGCCGTGGTCATCGTCACCCTCCCGGTGGCAGGCCTCGTGCTCCTGGCCCAGCGCCGCATCGTGACCGGCCTCACGGCAGGAGCCCTCAAGTAGTGGGGCAGTGGTGGCAGGGGGGAGCCATCTACCAGGTGTACGTCCGGTCCTTCATGGACTCCGACGGGGACGGGGTGGGCGACCTGGCCGGCATCACGCAGCGCCTGGACTACCTGTCCTGGCTGGGCATCGACGGCATCTGGCTCTCACCCACCATGCCCTCGCCCAACGAGGACTGGGGGTACGACGTCTCGGACTACCTGGGGGTGGACCCCGCCCTGGGCACCATGGGGGACCTGGAGGACCTCATCGCCGAGGCCCGCCCGAGGGGGATGGCCGTGTTGCTGGACCTGGTGCCCAACCACACCAGCAGGGAGCATCCCTGGTTCCAGGCCGCCCTGCGGGGCCCGGACGACCCTCACCGCGACCTGTACGTGTGGGCACCTCCTGGTCCCGGGGGTGGCCCGCCGAACAACTGGCTGGCGGCCGGGGGCGGGCCGGCCTGGACCCTCGACCCATCCAGCGGCCAGTACTACCTGCACCAGTTCCTCCCTGCCCAGCCCGACCTCAACTGGTGGAACCCCGAGGTGGGGGAACGCTTTGACGACATACTGCGCTGGTGGTTCGACCGTGGCGTGGCGGGGTTCCGCATCGACGTGGCCCACGGGCTGGTGAAGGACGCCCTGCTGCGCGACGACCCCCCCGCCTCCGAGGACGACCACCCCATGGCGGGGCGCCACGGGCTGCGCAGGGTGTACAGCGCCAACCGCCCCGAGGTGCACGACATCTACCGGCGATGGCGGCGCATAGCCGACAGCTACGACCCTGCCCGGGTCCTCCTGGGCGAGACCTGGGTGTTCGACCCCCACCAGCTGGCCGCCTTCTACGGCGACGGCGACGAGCTGCACCTGGCCTTCAACTTCTCCTTCCTCTTCTCCGATTTCAACGCCCCCTGCCTGGCCCGGGTGGTGAGGGAGACCATGGGCGCTCTCCCCGAGGGGGCCTGCCCCGTGTGGACGGGGTCCAACCACGACGTCTCCCGCCTGGTGAGCCGGTGGTGTGCCGGCGAGCGCAGCCGGGCCGGGGCTGCTCTGGTCCTCCTGTGCACCTTGCCGGGCACTGTCGTCCTCTACTACGGGGACGAGATCGGCATGGCCGACGTGGACGTGCCGGTCGCCGAGGCGCGTGACCGGATGGGCCTGGGCGACCCGGAGGGCCAGCCCCCCCGCGACCGGGCCCGTACGCCGATGCAGTGGGAGGCCGGCCCCGGGTGCGGGTTCACCTCGGCCCCACGGCCCTGGCTGCCCGTGGGCGACTGCCTTCAGGTGAACGTGGCCGACCAGCGGGAGGACCCCGGTTCGCTCCTCTCCCTCACCCGCCGGCTGCTCTCCTTGCGCCGTGACGGCATGATCCCCACCGGGGGCAGGTATGAGGAGGTGGCGGTGGGAGACCGGCTCTGGGTCTACGGCGTGGGGGAGGCCACGGTGGCGGTCAACCTGTCCGACGAAGGGGCACCGGTAGAGCTGCCGGACGGCCCGCTGCTCGTGTCCAGCAGCCCTGGGGCGCTGGAGGACGGGGTGCTGGGGCCATGGGGGGCGGTGGTCGTGGGAAGGCCGTCGTGAGTGGATGCGGAGAGCCAGTGGGACGAGGCACGATCTTGCTAGGCCGAGAAGGGAGGGCGAGATGGCCCAGGTGAGCCTGGAGCAGGTGTCCAAGGTCTACCCCAACGGGACCACGGCGGTGGCCGGTCTCGACCTCGAGGTGGCCGAGGGTGAGTTCATGGTCCTGGTGGGCCCGTCGGGGTGCGGCAAGACCACGGCTCTGCGCATGGTGGCGGGGCTGGAGGAGATCACCTCGGGCACGGTGAGAGTGGGGGGACGGGTGGTGAACGACCTGTCGCCCAAGGACCGGGACGTGGCCATGGTGTTCCAGAACTACGCCCTCTATCCGCACATGACGGTGGCGGAGAACATCGGCTTCGCCCTGAAGCTGCGCAAGATGCCCAAGTCCCAGATCAAGGCCCGGGTGGCCGAGGCGGCCCAGATCCTGGGCCTGTCCGAGCACCTGTCCCGCAAGCCGGGGCAGCTCTCGGGGGGCCAGCGCCAGCGGGTGGCCATGGGAAGGGCCATAGTCCGAGAGCCCTCGGTCTTCCTGATGGACGAGCCGCTGTCGAACCTGGACGCCAAGCTGCGGGTCCAGATGCGAGCCGAGATCTCCCGGGTCCAGCGCCGGCTCGGGGTGGCCACCTTCTACGTCACCCACGACCAGACCGAGGCCATGACCATGGGGGACCGGGTGGCCGTGCTGCGCCTCGGCCACCTGCAGCAGTGCGAACCTCCCCAGCGGCTCTACGACCACCCGGCCAACCTCTTTGTGGCAGCTTTCATCGGCTCGCCCGCCATGAACCTCTATGAAGGGGTGCTGGCGGCCGACCGGTCGGCGGTGCGCCTGGGCAACCAGTCGCTGGCGCTCCCCGAGGTGGTGCTGACGGCCCGCCCGGGGCTGTCCCGCTACCAGGACCGCAAGGTGGTGGTGGGCATACGGCCCGAGCACCTGTCGGCCCCCGGCGCGGGAGCCCCATCGGGCTCCACTCTGGTGGGGGACGTGGAGCTCGTGGAGGCGCTCGGCAACGAGCTGCAGGTCCATTTCGGCCTGGACGCCACCAGGGTGCGCTCCGAGGACGCCATCTCGGCCACCGAGGACGAGGGTCTCGAGACCCTGGGGGCGTCGGGCCCGGTGGGGCGTGAGGCGCTGGCCGAAGGCGTGGCTCGGGTGGACCCGCGTTCGGGGATAAAGGCAGGGGAGCGGGTCACCTTCCAGGTGGACACCGAGCGGCTGCACTTCTTCGACCTGGACAGCGGGGCGGCCATCTGGGACTAGCGACGGGCCGTGTGGGCCACCCCACCTCCCTGGTGGCAGATGGCCAAGGGTGCCCTGTGGCGGGGGGGCCAAGAGCGGTCGCCGAGTAGAGCTGTCGGGCGCTGCCTCGAGGGTAGGGGTCGGGCGTAAGCTGGCCCAGCGTGCGGGTACGGCCCATGGACGTGAGGCGCCGGCACTGGCGCTACCCCGGGGGCCGGGTGGGGGTGGCCGTCAGCATCGGGATCCTGGTGGCGCTCCTGCTCTCGCTGCGGGGCATCGCCGATCTCCTCACCGACGGCCTGTGGTTCTCCTCCCTCCACATCACCCAGGTCTGGGCCCGGATGGTGGAGACCAAGGTCGCCTTGGCCCTGGCCTTCTCGGCCGCCTTCTTCGTGGGCATCTGGGCCAATCTGGCCCTGGTCGACCGCCTGGCGCCCCCCCTCGCCGCGCTCCGGTCGGATGACGAGGTGGTCCAGCGGTACCGGATCTTCACCGCCCGCCGTCCCGTCCTGATCCGGACCGTGGCATCAGCGATCCTGGGCCTGGCGGCTGGCTCCGGGGCTTCGGCTGAGTGGCAGAGCTGGCTCCTCTTCTCCTACGGCGTCCCCTTCGGCGTCCGTGACCCGCTGTTCCACCAGGACATCGGCTTCTTCGTGTTCCGCCTGCCGTTCCTCTCCTTCCTCGTGGGTTGGGCCTTCGTGGCCGCCACCGTCATCACCGTGGCCGTGGCCCTGGCCCACTACCTCACCGGGAGCATCCGGCTCCAGGGACCGGGCCAGCGGGTGAGCTCGGGGGCCAAGGCCCATTTGTCAGCACTGCTGGCCGTGCTGGCGGTGGTCAAGGCGGCCGGCTACTGGTTGGCGCGCTACCAGCTCGACCTATCCACCCATGGGTTGCAGAAGGGCGCCTTCTACACCGATGTTCACGCCCGCCTGCCCGGCCTGGACCTGCTGGTCTTCGTGGCCCTGGTGTGCGCGGCGGTCCTCCTGGCCAACATGAGGCGTCCGGGCTGGGTACTCCCCGCCATCGCCGTGGGGCTGTGGGGCCTGGTCTCCCTGGTCTTGGGAGCCATCTATCCGGCTGCGGTCCAGGGTTTCACCGTCCAGCCGGCACAGCTGGCCAAGGAGAGGCCCTACCTGGCCAGGAACATCAGCGCCACACGGGTGGCCATGGGCCTTGACGGCGTGAAGGTGCAGCACTTCGCCGACTCCTCGCAGCTGACGCTCAAGCAGGCGTCCAACGACATGGCCACTTTGCGGGACGTGCGCCTCTGGGACCCGGCCTTCGCCCAGACCTCCTACGACACGCTGGAGAGCCTCCGGCCCTACTACCAGTTCGGCATCACCGGCCTGGACCGTTACAACCTAGACGGGGCCCTCACCCCGACGATCCTGTCGGTCCGCCAGATAGCGGACCTGCCCTCCTCCCTGCGCACCTGGGTCAACGAGCACCTGCAGTACACCCATGGGAACGGCGCCGTGCTCTCTCCTGCCAACCAGGCAACGGCGCAAGGAAACCCCTTCTTTGTCGTGAGGGACGTGCCCCCTGTTTCCTCTCGGGGCGCGCCGGTGATACGACAGCCAGCTGTCTATTTCGGGACCGGGCTGTCCGGATATGTGATCGCCGACTCCAAGCAGCCCGAGCTGGAATACCAGTCCGGGGGCGGGACGGCGGTTGAGGGGCATTACCACGGTGGCGGGGGAGTGGCCCTCGGGGGCTTCTGGCGGCGCGCCGCCTTCGCCCTCCGCTTCGGGACCCTGAACCCGCTCATCTCACCTCTGCTGACCCGGCACTCACGGGTGCTCTTCGTCCGGGACATCCGCCAGCGGGCGGAGATGGCGGCTCCCTTCCTCGCCTACGACTCGAGCCCGTACCCGGTCATTGCGAATGGCCGGATCCTCTACGTCATGGACGCGTACACCACCACCGACTACTACCCGTACGCGGCGGAGGGGGACACCCAGGCACTGCCAGCGGGGAGCGGGCTGGACCGGTCCTTCAACTACGTGCGGGACTCGGTGAAGGTGGTGATCGACGCCTACTCCGGGGCCATGACCTTCTACGTCGTGAACCCGCACGACCCGGTCATCCGGGCGTGGGAGCGCGCCTTCCCCCACCTGTTCACGCCGGCGTCCAGGATGCCGGTGGCCCTCAAGGCCCAGCTCCGCTACCCCTACGACCTCTTCGCCGTGCAGGTAGCCATGCTGGGGCGCTACCACGTGACCAGCCCTGACGCCTTCTACGCCGGCAGCGGGGCGTGGAGCCTGGCACCAGACCCGGGTGAGGGTCCGGTGGCGCCGGCGAATGGCAGCAGCTCGGGGTCGGCGGCGGCGTCGGGGCTGGGGTCGGGGGGCGGGCAGGCAGCTGGCAGCGGGGGGACGGCGTCCTCGGGGCAGGAGGCCGTGGGAGCGGCGGCCTCCGGGTCCTCGTCCACCCTGGCCGACACGGGGATGCTGGCGGGGGGCACCCGCAGCCTTCGTCCCATGCCGCCCATCTACCAGGTGAGCCGGCTCCCCGACGATTCCTCTCTGACCTTCAACCTGACCGAGGCCTACGTGGACGGGCCCTCAGGGGCCAGCCGGGAGGACCTGACGGGCTTCGTCGTGGCCCGGTCCACGCCGGGGAGCTACGGCAACGGGCAGCTCGAGCTGTACCAGGTTCCGGGTGGGGCACAGCACGCCGCGCCTGGGCTCATGGACACCGAGGCCATGCAGAACCCCAAGATCGCCTCGGCCATCACTGCTCTGGGCCGCCACGGGTCACAGGTCCTGCTGGGCACGGTCCTCATGGTGCCCGTGGGTCAGTCCCTGGTCTATGTGAGGCCGGTCTACGTCTATTCGGGCCAGGGTCCCCTGCTCCCCCAGGTGCAAAGGGTGATAGTCGGCTACGGCGACCGCTACGTCATGGCCCCGACCCTGGCCGAGGCGATGGCCGAGCTGCTGGGCCGGCCTGTGCCCGGCCTCGGTTACACGAGCGGTGTGACCTCACCGGGAGGGTCGCCGGGGGCAGGAGCCCTTTCGCCGGCGGTGGCTTCGCTCATCCAGCAAGCAGACACGGCCCTTGCCCAAGCACAGGCGGACCTGGGCCAGCGGGACCTGTCGGGCTACCAGCACGAGGTGAACGTGGCCCAGCAGCTGCTCGAGCAGGCCCAGAAGCTGGAGAACCAGGCGTCGGGGACCAGCCAGCGGCCGTCCGGTTCCGGCTCCACGGGCGGCAGTGGGACCACCTCGACCACGGCGGCGGCCTAGCCTCGTTGGCAGACGGGCGGGCTAGTCGGGGGTCCGAGGGCCCGGTGCCAGGTCGGGACCGAGGCGATGTGAGCCGGGGCGGGACACCTGCTATGATAGGGGCAACGACGCGGGGTGGAGCAGTCTGGTAGCTCGTCGGGCTCATAACCCGAAGGTCGCAGGTTCAAATCCTGCCCCCGCCACTACGACCGCTGGTCGAGCGCGAACCTCGTGCAGGGGTGCAGGCGCCTGACCAGCGGTTTCTCGTTCCGGCGGTCGTCGGAGGGGCGGGTTTCTCGGGTGTTTTTCTCGGGGCCTTCTCAAGGCTGCATAGGGCACGTCGTGGCAGGGTGGCGCGGCGCGTGCGGCCGCTGAGCAGCGGGTTTGCGGCGGGCTTCCTGGCAGCGTCGCTGGTGCGTAGGGCAGCACAGGGCATGCGTACGCAGTGCACTGATCAACGGCGGACGTAGCTTCGCCCGCCTCCGCTTCGGAACCGGCCGATGGATAGCTGGCTTGCACAGGGGCCTGTCCAGGCGCCTTCGACAAGGGCTGGACGATCACCCAGATCGCCCAGGGAGTGCACAAGCACCCGGCGACGGTGTCGTCGTGGTTGAGAATGGGCGTGCCGCCGCCGCAGCGGAGGCCGCCGGCGGGACGCGTGGCGGTGGCCGATGACCGCTGGGCGGCCCGGATCGATCGAACCGCGCGGAGTTGGGCGCGGTGTCGATGCCGCGTAATGGCTCAAACGAGCGCCTACCGGCGGAAGCCCCTTGTCCAAGCTGACGCCCCGTTCGGTCGACTGCCATAGTTCGGGGATGTGGTTAACGTCGGCGATCCTCCTGGACAACGGGGGCGATCGATACCGGGTGGTCGACATCGAGGTGAGCGACGGACATGTCAGCGCGTTGCTCAGTCCCGGCGCGCGCCGGGCCGATGCTGTGGATGCCTCCGCTCTGGTCGTCCTGCCCGGGCTCTGCAACGCGCACTACCACGGCTGCTCGTCGCTGTTCACCGGGTTGACGAGCGGAATGGAGATTGACGACTGGGGCGACGCCAGTCCCCGAGGCCGCGCACAGGCACGTCTGTTCCGGTGGCTGGACGAGGAAGCCACCCGCGCTGATCTGGTAGCCCTGTACCGCAAGGAGTTTCTAGACCTGCTCGGGCAAGGCGTGACGTTCATCGCCGACTCCGGGGTGTCCGAACGGGCCGAGGGCGTGGCCGCGGAGGTGATGTCGGAGATCGGCATGGTCGGCAGCATCGAGTGCTACGGCGCCCTCGCCACATCGGGCGGGCGGGGCGACGTGGGCGTGAGCCTGCACTTCCCCGAAGAGGAGGATCTCGACGAAGACAGCGTCGCGGCGACTTCCGATGCTTGGGCGGCCGGATCTGTCCCGCTGACGGGGCACTGCCTAGAGACGGCGCTGCGCCGGGAGAAGGTCGGGCGTCGCTTCGGGACCTCCACGGTCGGCGTCTTGGACGCAGCAGACCTGCTCGGACCGTCGACGGTGCTCTTTCACGGCTGTCTCATGGACGATACAGACATCGAGCTGGTGGCCGCCCGTGGGGCGTCCGTCGTGAACTGCCCGATGTCCAACGTGATGACCAGCGGTCGGGTGGCGCCGCTGCGGCGCTGGCTGGAGGCCGGCGTGAACGTCGGACTAGGCACTGACTGGGCGGACACCGACATGTGGGGCTGCCTGCGTGCGGCTTGGGCGATCTTGACGGCGCAGGGAGATCGTCGCCCTCGCTCGGCCGCCGACGTCCTGACGATGGCAACCGAAGGAGGGCGGTCCTGCTACCGCCCGGCCGTCGGGGGCATCACGGTCGGAGCACCCGCCGATCTCGTCTTCGTGGACGCGGGCGCGCTCCGGCCCTACCTGCAGTCAAGCGAGGTTTCCACCATGGCAGCGGCGCTGGTCTCGCGTGGTGGCGCCAGTCTCGTGCGCCACGTCATGGTGGCCGGGCAGTGGGTTCGGTTCAACGGTTCGGCAACTCGCCTGTCGTGGCCGGACGTGCAACTCCGTTATGAGCAGCTCACTGATGAGCTGTTTACCAGGCTCCAGCGGGATGCCGAATAACGTCATCCAGCGGCGAGTCGGTCGCAGCCAAGGGCCACCTGCTGGGGTCCAACCGGGTCGGTCCAACCAGGTCTGACCACCCCTTTCGGGGTCGTCAGCGTCTGGCAACGGCTCTACGAGCACGCTGACGCCGACGAGGGCCCACCACCCTATCGCGTGGAGCACCGCCAGCGATGACCGCCGTACCGCCGTACGCTCGCGAGCCAAAGCGGAGCGTCGCCACGCAGACGGCGTGACCGATCCTGCGACGCGAGGATCCGTCGAGTGTGTCGCGCTGGCCTCCGCTCGGCGCAGGAAGCCAAAGCCGGCCGCCGGCCCGGGCGCTGCCGTGCCCGGGTGAACCGACAGCGCCGCGCCGATTCATCGCATCCTTCACCGGGCGCCCTGTTTGACTGGCGCCGCGCCGATCGAGGCGGTCTCGGCGGTGCAGCCGCGTCGCGTGCCGCAACAGGCTGTCCTGCACATGGAGGAACGCGCCCGCCGCGGCGAGATGGAGCGCCGAACGCTTCACCGAGAGGGTGCTATTCCAATGCACGGCCGTGGCACTGAGAGTTAGGAGGGAGCTCAGCCGGGGGTTCACCGCCCACTGCGGCTCGACGAAGGCCACCACGTCGACCTCTTTTGGGGTCCGGCGTTCCCACCTGTCACTGTGCCGTGCCTGGTGGTTGATATTGCGCAGTCGAAACAGGGGGGCACGGGGTTCGGTGTATGCGGTGCCCCTATCGGATCGTCGGCGGCCGTTCGCCTCGGAGCGAGCTCGGGTTGCTCGACCAGCTCGCGATGGGGCTTCACGAGGTGGCTGCTGCGAGCATTGGGCACGCAGTCGACGCTTGTGTCGGGTCCGCGCGGCGGAGTCTGGATGCATGCCTTCCTACCTTCGGATGACTGTCGATGGCACCCAGGGGCGACGACATGTGCGGCCGTGGGCGAAACACTTGGTGCATGACCACCTGCGCGTTGCCGCCGAGTTCTGTTGCTGTTCCTCTTCCGGTGCGCCTCGGCCGTTTCGCCGATCTGGGCCGGCTGGGCGTCCGCCGAGGGAGCGCGAGCGTGGCTCACCGGGTGCGCCGGGCGGTGGCTCCGGCCGTAGAACGCGAGCAGCTTGACAGCGCCCATCAGTTGCGGAGCGCCGAGGACGTGGCGGCCACGTTGGGGAACATGCGGGGAGCTGCCATGAAGCTTGGCCAGCTGCTGAGCTTCTGCTCGGAGGGGGTTCCCGAGCCTCTGCGAGTGGCGTTGGCCGGCCTGTGCGCGGACGCTCCTCCGATGAGCTCGCAGCTGGCTCGTGAGGCAGTCACGGCCGAACTGGGCCACCCGCCGGAGGTGCTCTTCGGTAGTTGGGACCCGGTACCGGTGGCCGCCGCGTCGATCGGCCAGGTACATCGGGCCGTGACTCATGACGGCAGGCAGGTGGCCGTCAAGGTGCAATACCCGGGGGTGGACGCAACCTTGCGTGCCGACCTCGAGTGTGCTCCGCTGCTGCTCCACGGGTTGCGCCATTTCTGGCCGGGGCTGGACACCAAGGTGGTGGCGGCGGAGCTGCGCGAACGGCTGGAGGAGGAGCTCGACTACCGGCGGGAGGCAGCCAACCAGGTCCTGTTCGCCCGGTTCTTCCAGAACGATCAGTGCGTACGGATCCCTGCCGTTGTGCCTGAGCTGTCCGCCCGCCGGGTGCTGACCACCGAGTGGGCTGCTGGTGCCCGCTTCGACGAGGCAATGTCGTGGCCGCAGGACGGCAAGGACCGCATCGGGGAGGCACTGTTCCGGTTCGTCTTCGAGAGCCTCTTCGTCCTCGGCGCCTGCCATGGCGACCTTCACCCGGGCAACCTCCTCGTCGGGCCGGATGGCACGCTCACGGTGTTGGACTTCGGGATGGTCCGCCGCTTCAGCGACCCCGACGTAGCCGGGTTCGCGGCGATCATGCGGGCGGTCGCCACCGGGGACCCCCGGGGGCTGCGCCGCCACGTCGAGGAGGCTGGCCTCCTGCCTGCCGGGGCAGGCTTCAGCGACGCCGAAGTCGCCCTCGCCTTCGGCGGGCTGTGCCCTCTGCTGAACCTGCCGGGCCGGTCCGAGGTGACCGCCCGGCGGGCGTCTGCTCTCGTGGCGGCTACCTTCGCCACCGGCGGCGACCAGTCCCCGGTGCTTCGGGACGCGAGGTTGCCGGCGCCGTTCGTCGTGCTCCAGCGAGTGAACCTGGGGCTCGTGGCACTCCTCGGGCGGCTCGGCGCCTGCGGGGATTGGGCGGCGCTGGCCGCCCGAGCCTGGTCGGCTCGCCCGACCGACTGCCTGCCGGTCCGAGACGCGAAGGATGTCCTCAGCGGGGCACCGGACATTCTGGCGGGGTGCCGGGACGGGCGGCCATGACCGGCCGTTCGGGGCGTTTCTCCTGGGTGGGGCGATTGTCGGGGCGCTATGTTGAACCCATGGTCGCCAGCCGGCCAGCGGGGTGGGTGCGGGGACACCCGGTCGGCGCTGACGCCGTCCTGGCCGCGGTGTTGGCCGGGCTCGCCGTGCCGAGCCCGTTTTTGGCCGGGGGCGGCTCCCGGCCCGCTGACGCCTTGGCGGTGGCGCTGGTGCTGGCCGAGACGGTGCCGCTGGTGTGGCGCCGTTCGCGCCCGGATGTGGTGCTGGTCGCCGTCGGTGCTGCCACCGTCGCCTATTTCGCCGCCGGCTACGGCTCCCAGCCGGCCTGGGCTGCCTTGGTGGTCGCGTTCTACTCTTTCGCCGCCCACCGGCGGGGTTGGGCTGACCTGTGGGCGATCGGGGCTGTCGCGGTCGAGGTGGCGGCCAGCTTCGCCGTCCGCCCCCATCGGCCGGCCGGCCTGGGCGTCGCGGGCGTGTCGCTGGGAGCGTGTGTGGCGTTCGTGGCGGCCTGGGCGGCCGGCGAGGTTCTGCGGTCCCGACGGGCGGAGGCCGCCCGCCTCTCGCAGCGGGCCGAGCGAGCCGAGGAAGAACGGGAAGCCCGTGCCCGCCAGGCGGTCGCCGACGAGCGGGCCCGCATCGCCCGGGAGCTTCATGACGTGGTCGCCCACGCTTTGGGGGTGATCGTCATGCAAGCGGGAGGCGCCGCCCGGGTCGCCGAGCTCGACCGCTCCGTCGCCCAGGACGTCCTGGCGTCGATCGAGCAGTCCGGCCGGCAGGCTTTCGCCGAGATGCGCCGGCTCCTCGACGTGCTGCGCGACGACCAGTGCCCGGCCCAGCTCGCACCGCAGCCGACCATCGCAGACCTGGCCGGCCTGGTCGCCGGCTTCAACGACGCAGGCCTGACAGTCAGCCTCGAGGTCGAAGGCGACCCGGTGGAGGTGGGAGCAGGGATCGAGCTGTCGGTCTATCGGATCGTCCAAGAAGCCCTCACCAACACGCTCAAGCACGCCGGCGAAGTGCCCGCTCGGGTCAAGCTCGCCTGGACGTCACGAGACCTGCACGTCGAGGTCACCAACCCCACGCCCCGTCCCGGTGGCGCCGCTCCCGCTCCCGACAGCGGCGGTCACGGGCTGGTCGGCATGCGGGAACGTGTGAGCCTGTTCCGGGGCGAACTGTGCGTCGGCCCCACCGCAGGCGGTGGCTTCTGCGTGCATGCCCGGATGCCGCTGCCGAGCAACACTGAGCAACCCGCCGGCGCCCCACTGGCGGCGCCGTGAACCCCGTCAAGGTCGCCGTGGTCGACGACCAAGCGCTGCTACGTCGTGGTCTGCGGATGATGATCGACGCCGAAGCAGACCTGGTGGTCGTGGGTGAGGCAGGTGACGGGGCGGCAGCCGTAGACCTCGTCGCCCGGACCGGTCCCGACGTCGTCATGATGGATGTTCGCATGCCGGGAACCGACGGGGTGGAAGCCACCCGGCAAATCACCGGCTGCACCCCGCAGGCAGCTCCCAAGGTGATCATGCTGACCACCTTCGACCTGGACGAATACATCGTCGAGGCACTCCGAGCCGGCGCCAGCGGGTTCCTGCTCAAAGACGCCCCGCCCGACGACATCGTCGGCGCCATCCGGGTCGTCGCGGCGGGCGACGCCCTCTTGGCGCCGTCGGTCACCCGCCGGCTCCTCGAGCGCTTCGCCGCCGTCGCGACGGCGACACCGCCAGCTCCGCCTCCCGGCCTCCAAGATCTCACCGCCCGGGAGAACGAAGTGCTGCTCCTCATCGCCCAAGGGCTCTCCAACGCCGAGATCGGCCGCCGGTTGTACCTCTCGGAGACGACCATCAAGACCCACGTCGGTCGGATCCTCATGAAACTCCAGCTACGCGACCGCGTCCAAGCCGTCGTCCTTGCCTACGAAACGGGGCTCGTGCGACCCGGCGAGCGAGCCGGATGACCGGAGTGGGACCGCGACCCGGCTCCCGGTCGCCGGCAGGCTGAGCCTCGCTCCCGCCCCTCCACGAGCGGTGTGAACCGGCTCCTCAAATGGACTGGCCGGTCGAGGACGGATCGTTCGGAAACACCACAGGAGCGCCGACGGTTAGGCGTCGCTGCCGGCTGGGCCCTGTCATCGCGGGCTCCAACCGTCAATGCTCGGCCATCTCACGGCCCGCAGACGTCGTCATCCGGTAGCGCCGCGTCACGCTTCGGCGGCGCCAGCTCGATGCACCCGTGGAAAGGTCCCGAGACCGCTGGCTTGATACCAGGCGCGATCGGTCCTGTCGCAGCGCAAGGCAAGCCGGTGAGAGCGAAAGTCCTTTCGGCTCACGGCCCGCGATGTCGCGCCGCCGTCGGTTCGCCGCTGGTCCTACCTGAGGATGAGCTTCATCGGCACCTGAGGCCGACGACATGGGGGGTGGCGGTACCTCATGATCGGCTCATGACCACCAAGCGCAAGCACTCCCCGACTATCGAGGTGCGAGGACTGACCAAGTCTTACGGGCAGACCCTCGCAGTCGACCATCTCAGCTTCGAGGTGCACCCCGGCCGGGTCACGGGGTTCCTCGGCCCCAACGGTGCAGGTAAGTCGACCACGCTTCGGATGATCCTCGGCCTTGACACTCCCTCCTCGGGTGTGGCCTTGGTCAACGGCCGTCCGTTCAAGGAGCACCGCCAGCCGCTGTTCGAGGTCGGGGCCCTCCTCGACGCCAAGGCCTTCCATCCCGGCCGCAGCGCGCTGAACCATCTGTGCTGCCTGGCGCTGGCCAACGGGATCGACCGGCGGCGCGTCGACGAGGTCCTCGACCTCGTCGGGTTGACCGCCGTCGCCGCCAACCGGGTCGGCGGGTTCTCCCTCGGAATGGACCAGCGGCTCGGGATCGCGGCGGCGATGCTGGGCGACCCGCACACCTTGATCCTCGACGAGCCGGTCAACGGTCTCGATCCCGAAGGGATCCTGTGGATCCGGACGCTGATGCGCTCCCTCGCCGAGCAAGGCCGGACCGTGCTGGTGTCGTCGCACCTCATGGCCGAGATGGCCCTCACCGCCGATCACGTCGTCGTGATCGGACAGGGCCGGCTCGTGGCCGACGACAGCGTCGACAGCATCGTCTCAGCCAGCAGCCGCAACATCGTCCAGGTTCGATCACCGCAAGCCGACGCCCTCAAGGCGCTCCTCGACGAGGTGGGAGCGGCGACCACCATCGGCGCCGACGGTGAGATGACCGTCACCGGCATGCCGGCCGAACAGATCGGCGACCTCGCCTCCGCCAATGGGATCACCCTCCACCAGCTAGCCACTCAGCACGCTTCGCTCGAAGAAGCGTTCATGCAGCTCACCCACGACAGCGTCGAGTACCGCGCCACTGCCCCTGCCCACACCACGCAAGAAAGCGCAGCCTGAACCATGACCGCCACCACCATCCCCAACACCCCCCTCGATCCTTCGACCATTGCCACCGGTGAGGACGCCGGCCCCACCGCCGTCCAGGCCCGGCTCCCACTGCTACCGATGCTGTTTCGCTCCGAGTGGGCCAAGACCAAGACCGTGCGCTCCACCTACTGGAGCGTGCTCCTCGCCGCCGTCGCGATGGGCCTCGGCACCGTCATCGCCGCCATCCAGGCCAAAAGCAACAAGCCCATCGTCGACCCTGTCGGCCTCACGCTGGGCGGCGTGCTCTTCGCGCAACTGGCGATCGGTGTTCTCGCCGTCCTGGTGGTTACCAGCGAGTACTCCACCGGCATGATCCGCTCCACCTTCGTCGCCGCCCCCCAACGGCGCTGGGTGATCGCCACCAAGGCGGCCGTCGTCGCCAGCATCGCCTTCGTCGCCGGCACCATCGCCAGTCTCGGCACGTTTTTGGCCGGCCAAGCCATCCTCGGCCACCACGGCGTCAGCATCACCGCCCCCGGTGCGCTCCGATCGGTGATCGGGGTAGGCATCTACCTCGCCCTCGTCGCCATCTTCGCTGTAGGGCTGGGAACGATCGTCCGCAGCAGCGTCGGCTCCATCGCCATCCTCTTCGCGCTGCTCTTCGTGCTCCCGCAGATCCTCACGGCCCTGCCCTCGCTGCACAACATCGCCAAGTTCCTGCCCAGCACCGCCGGCCAAGCCATCACCCACACCGCCGCCACGACGACGAGCCTCTCGCCCTGGACCGGCCTAACCGTCCTGACGTTCTACACCGCTGCCATCCTCGCCGCCGGCCTGGTCATCGTCCACCGCCGCGACGCATGATCGGAAGGCGTGACGCAAAGGGCGCTACGTCACCTCGCACAGCCGAGTTCCGCCTCCAACGACCGCCGACGCGCAGGCCGCCGACCCGCCAATCGATGGTCGGCGGCCTGTCGCTCTCCGGGACCAGGTTCGCTGGTCGCAATCCAACTCCGCCGAGGCGTACCTCTTGCAACACCTTTGTCAGGACTTCCTGCAGCAGGGCTGGATCGGTCCGACTGCAGGGGGACGCTAGCGTCTCACCCCATGGTCACCTTCCGGTATCCGGCGCTGAGCCTCCGACAGACCGAAGAGTCGCGGCCTCTCGTGCTGTTTGCAGCCTCGGCTACCGAGATCGAGCAATGGGCCGGCGTGCCCCAGCGGCGCCGACTATCTGGAGAAGAGACCGTCGGCTGGCAGCGCGAAGAGAACCCCGACCGGCTGCGCGAGCTGACCCGCTTTTTCAGCGACGGGCGCAACGTCGTGCAGAACCCTCTCCTCGGAGCGGTGCAAGACGGCCCCAGCGTCCGCTTCGAACCAGCCGGGAACGGTGGCTTCGGGCACCTCGTCATCGAGGGCCAAGACCCCAGCCAGTGGACGCTCCTTGAGATGCTCCGGGAGGTTTGCCAGCGGCTGAAGGTGCGAGTGCCATGGCTGGCCGAGTCTGAAGTACCCGAGGCGAGGCTGCGAACGGCGATGGATCTAGCTCGCGAGACACACGGATTGGAGCTCGCCGAAACCCCTGATGGCGAGGACGAGGAGGCGCTCACCGACGAACTCGACGAGGAGTCGGAAGGTGAGATCGCTGAGGAGCCCAGCGAGGCGGCCTCCGCCGTCTTCGACGAGGAGACCCAGATCCTCGACTTTTAGGGTCTACTGACGTTGTCGTGGGTGGGTTGAGCGGCCATCCGCGGTGACACCCCGCATGGCTCCTACGGTTCTGGGCTTCTTGACGGTCCAAGACCACGGAGGCCAG